>JAHDXO010000015.1 GCA_023382975.1 Pirellulaceae bacterium | reverse complement strand
GCAAGCTGGAAGCTTACCCCACCTCGGTTCTTGCCAGTATTTCAGCAGGCTCCTCCGGCTTGCCATTCAACAGAAGGCGGCGGAAGGGGTCGGGAGTCGTTTTCGGCAAACGGTTCTTCCACATGGCGAGTCGTCGGCCGAAAACGACTCGCGACCCCGTTCGCGTTGGGCACCACTAGGCGAGAGCCGACAGTTATTGTTTTGCCGATCCTTCGCTCTCGCTGGCGGGGTTTCCGACCCGCTCGATCAGCTCAAGCAGCGGGACTGCGTCGTGCGATTTCTCGATCGCGGCCATCGCGCCCCAACCACGGAGTCGATCCAGATCGACCGAATGGGCGTCGCCCGAGATCATGATGACAGGGACGATGTGCCCGGCTTCGCGGATGGCCCGCAAGGCGGTTTCGCCGTCTTCGCCCGACAGATTCATGTCGATCAGCAGCAGGTCGAAGCGGTCGGCGGATAATGCGCTCAGCGCCTCGGCGATGTTGCTGACGCCGACGAATCGGTGTCCCCGGTTCTCGCAGGCCCAGCCGGTCAACGCGCGGATGGCCGGGTCGTCGTCGAGCATGAGAATCGTCTTGGTGATCGCGTCGCTGGGCGGGCGGGCGGTCAGCAGATCCGTGATCTTGGCGATCAGTTCCGTCCGGCGGAAAGGCTTGTGGATGAACGGGATGCCCGGGTCGAGCACGCCGTGGTGGATGATGGCGTTGTCCGTGTACCCGGACATGAACAGCACCTTCAGGTTCGGCTGTTGCGATTGCAGCCGATCGGCCAACACTTTGCCACTCATTCCCGGCATGACCACATCCGTTAGCACCAGATCGGGACGTAGATCCTGCTGCTCGACCAGCGCCAACGCCTGAAAGCCGTCGGCTGCCAAGGTCACTCGGTATCCGTGGGCTGTCAGCATATTCTCCAGCAGGTTGCGCAGTGCCAATTCGTCCTCGACGACCAGCACGTGTTCGCCCCGGGCTTGAACGACCTTTTCCGGCCTGACTTCGTGCAAATCCACGGGCGATTGATTCGTGCGAGGCAGATAGACCTTGAACGTGGTGCCCTTCCCCAATTCGGTGTACACCCGGATGTCGCCGCCGCTTTGCTTGACAATCCCGTGCGCGGTGGGCAGCCCCAATCCCGTCCCTTCGCCGCTTTCCTTGGTGGTAAAAAACGGCTCGAAGATTTTGGACACCGTGGCGGCGTCCATGCCGCAGCCCGTGTCGGTCACGGCCAAGCGGACGTAGGATCGGGCCGACAAATCCATGTGTTTGGCGGCGAAACCCGCGTCGACTTCGATGTTCGCCGTCTCGATGGTCAGCTTCCCTCCCTTGGGCATCGCATCCCGGGCGTTGATCACCAGATTCATGATCACCTGCTCGATCTGTCCCGGATCGGCGACGATGGTTGCCAGATCGCGATCGAGCACCAAACGCAGATCGATGTCTTCGCCCACGATGCGACGCAACATCTTGTCCATGTCCGCCAGCACGACATTCAGATCGAAGGCGACCGGCTGCAGGACCTGGCGGCGGCCGAACGCCAACAGTTGGCGGGTCAGTTCCGCGGCCCGTTCGCCTGCGTGGCGGATCTCCACCAGTCTCTCGTACAGGAGATCTCCTTCGGTCGCTTCCTGCAACGCCAGTCCGGCATAGCCAAGGATCACCGACAACAGATTGTTGAAATCGTGGGCAATCCCGCCAGCCAATCGGCCGATGGAATCCATCTTCTGCGTCTGCTGCAGCAGGGCCTCGCGTTGAATCTGCTCGGTGATATCCTGGCTGACCCCGACCAAGTGGACGATCCGATCGTGGTGGTCGCGCACCGGCGAGATGGCTGCGTCGACGGTGTAAAGCGAACCGTCTTTTCGGCGGTTGACGATGCGTCCCCGCCAGATGCTTCCTGCGAGGACCGTATTCCACATGTCGCGATAAAACGCTTGGTCGTGTTGGCCGCTCTTCAGGATCCGAGGGTTCTGTCCGATGGCTTCTTCGCGGGAGAAACCCGCTACCGCGACGAACGCCGCGTTGACGTACTGGATCGTCCCGACCGGATCGGTGATGACGATCGACTCGCCCGACTGCTCGACCGCCGCGATCAATCGCTCGTTGGCTTCTTCCGCCCGCTTCTGCTCCGTGATATCGGTCAAGACGCCTTGCACTCCGTCCGGCTGGCCGTTCGCCAAACGGACGCGAGCGGAAGAGCGTACCCAGTGAATTCTGCCGGATCGATCGAACACGCGGAATTCGTGGACCGAACGGCGGCTTCCCGCGATTGTATCCGCGAGGACGGTTTCCAGCTCGCCCACGTCGTCCGGGTGAATGTCGCGCAGGAAATGCTGCCCGATCAGCTCCTCCGGATCGTCGCCGAACAATTCCCGCACCACCGGGCTGACGAACTCGATCGTGCCATCCAGTTCCAAGGAGAAAACGACTTCGTTCAGATTCTCGATCAGATCCCGGTAGCTTTCCCGGCTCGCCCGCAATGTCTCCTCGGTCTGCTTCCGCACCGTGATATCATGAGCGAACACCAGGCAGCCCATCTGGCCCAGGAAGTGGATCGGCACCGCGGCGACCTCGACGGGCACCTCGCTGCCGTCCAGCCGAAGCCAAATCACTTGGTGCTTCGGAACGCTCGTCTTCTCTGCGGTCAATTGGTGAATGCGGGCGAGCACCATCGCGTGAAAGTCGGGATGAACCCGCTCCAACACCGGCTGCCCCACGAGTTGCTCGGGTGAATCGGCACACAGCAGACGACAGGCGGCGGGATTCAGATAGACGAAACGATTGTCCGTCTGCACGAAAATCGCATCCGGCGCTCCTTCCACGAACGAACGGAACTGTTCCTCGCTGCGCCGCAGCGCGGCGGTACGCCGAGCCACTTCGCGGCGGAGCATCCAGTTCCACGTGTACAACCCCATGAGCAGCAGCGTTACAGGACCGGCGATCCACGCCAGGGTCTTGAGTGCCGCCAACATGCTGGCGGGCGGTTCGTCGTAGACTCCCAACCATTGGTCGTGAATGCGCCGGTATTCGCCGCTCTCCCGCAACGTCGCCAAGCCCTCGCTGAACTGGGTCAGCAGCGCGTTCTGCCCGCCGGCGACGGCATAGCAGTATTCGGCGGTATGCAACGGACGGGAGCCCAGCCGCAGTTGCTGCCAGCCGTGTTCCCGGATCAAATGCAAAGCGCTGACGCGGACCACCAGGGCACAATCGTGTTGACCTTCCGCCAGTTCGCGCAGCGCATCTTCTTGCGACTCGGCCAAGGCGATGCCGTCGCTCAACCCATGTTCGGACAACGCATCCAGGATCAAGTCCCCGCGTTGGACGACGATGCGTTTGCCGGCCAATTCCTCCCAACTGCCCGGCGGAGGCCCCTGTGGCTCGCGCACGACGACCACGTAATGGTTCAGCAAGTGCGGCAGGCCGAAGTCGAACTTGCGATCGCGCGGCGCGGAGTAGAACATGCCCTGCACCACGTCGATCTCGCCGTTCTCCAGCCCCTCGACGATTTCCGCCCACGGCCCCAGGCGGATTTCGATGTCCAGGTCCATCCGGGCGGCGATGGCGCGCGTCAAATCGACATTGAAACCGGCGGGACGCCCCGTTGCATCCAGAAACTCGTAGGGAGCGTAATTGTGGTCACCGCCGACGATGATACGCCGGTTTCGGGGCAGTTCCAACGCCGCGAACCACTTCGAGTGCAGACGCCGGAAGGTTCCGTCCGCCATCGCCAGGGCCAAGCCTTCGTTTAACAAGCCCAGTGTCTCCCAGTCTCCCGACTTGACCGCAAAGCAGAAATCCTGGCGGAACTCGGGAATCGGCTGGTGGAGAACCCGCAGGTTCGGCAGGTCGATTTCTTGCATCAGACGTTGGGCCACCAGCCGCTGGATCACCACCGCATCGTGCCCGCCCGCGGCCAACTCGCGCAAAGCGTCCTCGAACGTGGCCGTCGTGCGGATCTCGAATTCCCGTTCCTCGCGCCGCAGGAATTCCTCCATGTTGTCGCCCTTCATCACCGCGACCCGCTTGCCCCGCAGATCGGCAAAACTGCGGATCGAGACGGTATCGGAGCGCACCACGATCGACCCGTGCAGCGTCATATAGGGAAACGTGAATTCGTACAACGATTCCCGTTCGGGCGTACGGCCCACCAACGGCAAAGCGTCCACCTCGCCATTCTTCAGCCAGCCCTGCACCTCGCTCCAAACCCCCGTGCGGAATGTGACGTCCCGCCCCATGTTCGCCAGCGCGGCCTGCATCAGCTCGACGGAAAAACCGACAGATTGCCCCTGATCATCAACGAAACAGAAGGGAGGATATGCCACTTCCGATGCCGATCGGAGCACCGTTCTTGCGGCCGACAAACCATCGTTTTCGTCAGCCTCGCATACGGGACCGACCATCAGCAGCGCGGTGATCCAGATTGCCACGTGAAGTGAATTCCGCGCATGGCTACACTGCATGATCAGGTTCCGTATGCATATCGCTGATTCCTCATGCGGCTGCGTTTCGCCGCCAAACGAAGCAAGGGAGAATCCGAAATTTGAAGTCCGACATCCAACACAAATTCAAAACCCTGTATCCGAATGTCCAAACAGGCACACGAGTACTTGCCGCCACGCACGGATGCATGCACGACAGGCCCATTACTTGTCGAGTGTTTCGCGTACTTTACGAGCCAACTGACCGCAAGTAAAGGGTTTGGCCAGCAGGTGCGCTCCCAACTCCGCGTCGTCGCCCCGTTCAATCCGGTCCCCCGAGTAGCCCGTGATGAACACGTACCTCAGATCGGGAGTTTGGGCTTTCAGGATGGCGCACAACTCGCGTCCGCCCATGCCGGGCATGATCAGATCGGTCACCAAGAGCTGGATTTCGTCGCGGTGCTGCTGGGCCAGTCGGATCGCTTCGGCAGGAGTCGCTGCGCGCAGCACCCGATATCCCAGGCTTTCCAGCATCTTGGCCGCCATTTCCAGAATCGCGATTTCGTCTTCGACCAACAAAATCGTCTCTCGGCCCCGGGCAGGCAACGAATGTTCGGTGGCTTGGCTGGATTCCGCCGCCGCGGAGGATCGAGGGAAGTAGATGCGAAACGTTGTCCCCTGTCCGGGTTGGCTCTCGACCTGGATGCATCCGCGGTTCTGCGCGACGATTCCGAAAACCGTGGCCAGTCCCAGGCCGGTACCGGTGCCGAAGCTCTTGGTCGTGAAGAACGGCTCAAAGGCATGCGCGCGGGTCGCCTCATCCATGCCGCATCCCGAATCCCGAACGGTCAGCAGCACGCACGGCCCGAGGACGAAATCGGGCTGGTCTGGGCAGTCCATTGGAGTGGCCAGTGTGTTCTCGGTGGCGATGGTCAAGGTGCCTGTCTGGGCGATGGCATCGCGGGCGTTGACGGCCAGATTAGCCAGAATTTGATCCACCTGTGACGGATCAATCTTGATCGGCCACAGGCCCCGTCCCGGCTGCCAGAGCAAGCGGATGTCCTCGCCAATCAGCCGCTGCAAGATCTTGATCATGCTCGAGATCGTCTCGTTCAGATCCAAGACCTTGGGGGTCACGACCTGTTTTCGGGCGAATGCCAGCAGTTGCCGAGTGAGATCGGCCGAACGGCGTGCGGCTCTTTCGATCTCCAGCAGTTCCGCGCGGACCGGATGATCGGGACCGAGTTGGTCAATAACCAACTCCGTGTATCCCAGGATGGCCTGCAACATGTTGTTGAAATCATGGGCGATCCCGCCGGCCAACCGCCCGATCGACTCCATCTTCTGGGATTGCGCCAGTTTGGCTTGAAGCAGTGCGCGTTCCTCATCCGCGGCCTTCTGGTCCTCCAGCAGTCCGAGCAGAATCTTCCGCATCTGTTCGGCGTGAGCGAGCAGTCGCTGAGTCTCGGCATGGTTTTTCTGCAACTGTTCGTGCGCGGCACGGCGCGCCAGTCCGATCCCGATCATGTCCCCCAGATTTTCGAGGAATTCGACGGTCTCCAAGGTCAGCGCCCCCGGGCGGCGGTCATGAACCTGCAGCAAGCCTTTCACATCGTCGCCGGACCGCAACGGGACCAGCGCCACCGACCGATAGCCCTCGGACGCACAGTGAGGCAGCGGAATCGCCGGGTCCGGCGTTGTGCCATCGCGATCCGCCGACTCGTCCAGGCCGTTGCTCCAAAAACTGCCGTGCGGCGTGTGGCTGGGAAGATTCACCCCGCCGAGTCCGCCCAAGAGATCGCCGCAGATGCATTTCGAAGTTTCTTCCGGGGAATCGTCCTGCGTCCCCGCGCAGAACTCGCCAGACCGGCACAGCGATCGCCCTTGTTCGATGAATCTCGGCGGATATCCGTACTGCAGAAAGTACGGAAATTCGCCCCCGTCGCGCATACGGATCGCGATCGCTTCGAGGCCGAGTATCGACCGGATTTCGCTCAGGAGATCGGCGGCAAAGGCATCCAGTTCCTGCTCTTCGTTCAGCAGCGTGAGGACGCGAGTCACCAACTCGCGGCGAACTTCGGAACTCTTTCGGTCCGTGATGTCCTGGACAGTGCCGACTTGACGTAGCGGCTTTCCTGCCGCATCGAAATCGGTATGTCCCACGTTGGATAGCCATTTGATCCGCCCGTCCCTCAGGACGATGCGGTGTTCCAATTCCACCCGCGTCCGCCGGCTCGCAGACACCTGAAACGCCAGTTCGAATCGCTCGCGGTCCTCGGGATGGACCAACTGCACGATTCGTTCGCGGGAGAGCTGGAAGTCCGCAGGATCGACCTCGACGATATCGAACAGCGACTTGGACCACTCGCTGCAGCCGCTTCGCAGATCCAAACACCAGTGGCCCAGACTGGCGATCCGCTGCGCTTCCTGCAACTCGGCGGTCCGCAACTCAACCTGCCGCTCCAACAAGCCCCGTCGATTGGTCCACGCTCCGACCAATGCTGTCGAAAGGCCGGTGAGCACGATCCCGGTCAGAGCGATGGCCCACCCTCCCCACAACGGATTGGCGGCCAGCCACGCCGGCTGTGGATGGACGGCCACCAAGAAGGTGCGCCCCCAGGCAAACACGGGACTCTTGACGAGCAATTCCGAATTGTCCGCGGTCAAGCATTGCGGACCGCCCGCATGGTCCGGATCGGAGGATGCCACAAATTGCGGAGGCTGGTCCATTTGCAGCAGGAACAGCCCCCCGGCCAAACCGGCGCCGGTCGCGTTCATGATGGACGGTGACGGCCGAACGATTCGTCCCAATCGCAAGGTCGTGGACACGAAGCCTCTCTGCTTCCTGGACGCCGCCGGCTGGAACAGGATGATTCCCTGTGTCGGCTCGTCGAACGTGACTAACGACACTGGCGGCGTGGCCGTGGGCATCGCGGTCCGCAGTGCTTGTTCGATCACCGCCCGGCGGACGGGATCGGACCTTACGTCGAACCCCACCCCTCGTCCGATCGCGGTCGCCGGTTCGAGATAAGTGATAGGAAACAACACGTCACGTCCTTCCGCGGGAACACGGTTGCCGTGCGAATCCCGCTGCCAGATGGTCCAGCCATCGAGTCCCTCGCGCTGCATCTGCTGTTCGAAATCGGCCGCCGAGTCGGCCGGCACCATGGCGATCCACGCCCAGCCTGCGGTGACATAGTTTCCGACCAGCGGCTCGGTGCAAGCTCGGAACTCGCTGTGATCCACATGGTCGCTGGCCTGGAAAAGCAGGCTGAGACTCTCCAGTTCCAGGGCGATTTGCCGAAACTCATCCGCCACGCCGGCGGCGTGCGTTTCGGCCAGAACGCGAAAACGGGTCGACCGAGCGCAGCGCTGCGCATCGTCCAGCAGCCAAGCGGCACCGACGGTCACCGCCAGGCCGATCGCGGCACAAGCCAGTGCAGCCTCGTGGCGCCAAACCACGCCGCTGATTGCATTTCCCCAGCGGAGCGTCAGCCCCCAGACGGCCAGCAGCAAGACGACCAGCACGAACGTTCCCAGCCAGGGCCCGAGCTGCGCACCGCTCGGTGGCGGGTGTGTCGCCAGGGCTCTCTCCAGTCGGATCGCCCCGAGCAGGTCGCCGTTCCCCGGATCGCGGATCGGCGCCGCCGCGGTCAGCCGACCATTCGCCCGGTCGCTGGTAGACCGACGCGAGGCGTGATCGTCCGAGCGGAATTCGGCCAACAACTCGCCCGCCGCGACCCGATCCGACAACTCCTCGGCACTTTCGGGCACCCGGACGAACTGTCCGCCTCGCGCCACCAGACACTCGGCGCGATCCAGTCCCATCGCATTGGCATACGTGGCCAGATAGCTGCTCAGACGTTCGTATTCCGGAGTCTCCCGATAGCGGTCGGCCAGGGCCAGGGTTTTCAACTCCTGGTGCCGAACACTGCGCGCGATGCGCAGCGCCTGATTCAACAACTCGCCCTGGTCCCGGACCAACGTCTGCTGCTGGAACCAGACGCACAGCCCGATCCCGCCTGCCGCGATCAGCATGGCAATCGCCGGAATCAGCCAATACCGCGAGGCGGGCCACGGACCGAGTCTGCCTTGTTCCCCAGTGTTCTTCGTCATATCTCACGGATCAGGCTTGAGTCCATCGTGTACGGACTGGTATTTCGGAGGCAGGCCCGCTTGGGTCAGCAACTCGTTCACCTCGCGTTTCAACTCCAACACCCGCGTCTCGCGGCCCAACGTGACGTCGTGCCACCGCTGGAGTTCCCGCAACTGTTCGGCCATCTTGGCCTCGAGCTGTTTCCGCTGGGTGATGTCACGGGCGACGGCGATGATGACCTGGTCGTCCGGGTACGGAAATGAATCCCAAGAGAGCCACCGGACCGTTCCATCCTTGCAGAAGTAGCGGTTCTCGAACTGGTAAAGCAATTTGCCGTCACGCAAGTGCAGCGTAGCGTTCCGCGTGGCCTGATGGTCGTCCGGATGGACGAAATCCAGCCACGGCCGCGCCAGCAACTCGGCCGTCGTCCATCCCAGCGCCTTCGTCCAGGCCGGATTCAGCACCTTGAAATACCCGTCGAAACCGGCCACGCAAAGCAGGTCCAGGGCATGCGTGAACACGCGTTCGAACACCGATGGAAGAGGCTCGGAGTCCATGAGCTCGACTCTCCACGAGGCAGCGCAAAATCCAAACCGTGCGACGCTGCGACCACAACCCAGGCCAGAACCAACACCCCAAGATAGTACGGCACGTAGCGAATCACAAGGCGCGTAACGAAAAATCCAGGAAGGGATGCAGCCAGCCCGCCGAACGCGTTAGGTATTGTTCGATAGAAACGTGTCAGGAGCCATCTGCGGGGAACCGACCCTCCTGGTGATTCGCACAAATGACTCCTGACACGCCTTTATCGGCGCTCCTTAGAGGTTGAAAGATCTACGTTCGGTGCCAAAATGATCCCTGGAACGAACCTTGCTCGGTAACGGAGCAGGACCGATGCGTTGTTCGCAGTGAGCAAACGCCGTGGGGAAGCGAAACTCCGGCGTCTTGTGTCTCTGCAGCCCAGCAGACCTCTCGGTGACCTCATGACAGACGAAGTTCAATACCGCCGTTATTTCGACGCGCTGCTGGCGGGCGAGCGCGAAGTGTGCCACGCGATGTTTGCTGAATGGCTCAACGCGGGGATCGAGCTGCGATGGCTTTACGAGCAACGCGTACGGCGTTCGTTGTACGAGATCGGGGAATTGTGGGAGCGCGGCCGCGTTTCGGTGGCTGTCGAGCATCTGGCCACGGCGATCACGGAGAGTCTGCTGACGATGACGTATCCGCGGCTGTTCGCTCGGCCGCGAGTGGGACGTAGCGCTGTCGTGACTTGTGTGGCCAACGAATATCACCAGATCGGCGGCAAGATGGTCGCTGATCTGTTTGAACTACATGGTTGGCGCGGGTACTTCCTGGGTGCGAACGCACCGCTGGACGACGTACTGAAACTGGTCGAGGAGAAGCGGCCGGATGCGGTTGGTCTGTCCGTGACCGTGACGTTTGGTTTGGACACCATGCTGCGCACTGCCCGCGCGATCCGCGCAGCGTTTCCGACGGTCCCGATTCTGGTCGGCGGCCAGGCGCTGCGCTGGGGTGGCCGCGAGCGGATCGAACAGATCCTCCAGGCACGGTGCCTGCTGTCGCTGGATGAGCTGGACACCTGGATCGAACGTGGAGTCGGTGATGTTTGACGATTCCCTTAGCGTCCAGGCACTGTGTGATTTTGCTCGGGATCGAGCGCCAATCCTGGCCTTCCGGTTGGATGCGGCGCACTGCGTTCGCGATGCCAACGGGCTCGCGTTGCGCGTGTTCGGCGCGGCCCTGCTAGGGCGTCCGTTGGCCGAGCGTCTGCTGGACTTCCATGGTACGATCGATCTGGCCTCGCTCGCAGCGGATCACTCGAATACCCATCGGCTGGATTTTCAGACTCCTGACGGGATGCCCGAGACACTGCTCGTCCGCTTCTGCCCGTTGCCGGACGGAACGCTTGTCCTGGCAAGTCACGATTTTGAAGAGCAGACCAATCTGGGACGGGAAATACTGGCGCTGAACCGGGACTTGAGCAATCTGGGGCGTCGATTGCAGCAAGCAAACGCGGACCTGCTCGAATTGGACGAGTTGAAGACTCGCTTTTTGGGTATGGCGTCGCACGATTTGCGCAGACCGCTGAGCGCGATTCTGGCGTATGGCGAATTCCTGCGAGACGAAGCGGCCGCGGGATTGTCCGACGAGCATCAGGGCTTTCTCGATACCATCCTGGCAGCAGCGGTCGGGATGAAGCGAATGATCGATAATTACTTGGACGTGGCGATCATCGAATCGGGACGACTGCGGCTGGAGCCGGAACCGGCCGGCCCGGACGAAATCTTAAACGGCGTGCTGCCGATCATTCGGCTGCTGGCGGAACGCAAGCAGATCGGTTTATCGGTCGACATCGAGACGCCGGGCCGTCTTGTCGCCGACGTGTCCAAGATCCAGCAGACGTTGATCAACCTGTTGAGCAACGCGATCGAGCATTCGCAGCCGGGCCAACATGTCTGGTTGCGGGCTTTACGGGATGGCGCGAGTTGGGTATTCTCGATCCGCGATCAAGGACCCGGGATCGCTTCGCAGGACCAGCGGGGATTATTCGAGCCGTTTGCGCGGTTGGGCAGTCGCAAGACGGCGGGCGAACGCAGCGTCGGGTTGGGATTGGCGATCGCGCGGCTGGTGGTCGAAGCCCACCGAGGCCGGATCTGGGTCGAGAGCGACACCGGGCAGGGTGCGACATTTTTCGTCGCCTTGCCGGCGCGATTTCAGGAGGACGTGCCATGAACGAGCAATACCTGATGGACAGCGCGAGAAAGCTCTGCCAACCTCCCGAGCTTGCGGCGGCCGAGTTCGAGTCGGTGGCGGGCGAACTGGCTTCGGAATTAAATCGGCGGATGGCAGCGCGGCCCGATCTGGAACGTCTGATCGGCGCGGACAACCGGCCGATGATGGAAGACAATAGTCGGAATTTCTGCCGGTTTATGAGCGCGATGTTCCACGCCTACGAGCCGGAGGTGTTGGTGCAGACGGCGCTCTGGGTCTTCCGCGCATACCGCGCGCACGGATTCCACACCACGTACTGGCCAGCGAATCTCGATACCTTTGTCGAAATCGCTCGCCAGCGGTTGACTTCCGAAACCTTCGCAGCCGTCGAACCGTTCTTCGATTGGCTGATCGTCAATATCCCGGTGTTGGTCAAGATCAGCGACGAGCAACTGGCCCAACCCTTGGGTGTTCAGCCCGCCCATGAATCCGGGAGCAGACCGTGAACGATCCGACCCGTATCTTATTGGTTGACGACGATCCCGAGATCCGGCGCAGCAACACCAGGCTCTTGGAACAGGCCGGTTATACCGTTATCGTTGCCGAAGACGGCGAGCAAGCGGTCGCCGCCGCGCGGGAACACCGACCGGATTTGATCCTGCTGGACCGCGACATGCCGGTGCTCGACGGGCTGGAAGCCTGCCGACGAATCAAGGAAGATCCCGCGCTGGCGGCCAGCTTCGTCGCCCTGGTCTCGGGAACGTATACCAGCAGCGACGAGCAATCGACGGGCCTTGAAGCCGGCGCCGACGGGTACGTGGTGCGGCCGATTGGGAATCGCGAACTGCTGGCGCGCGTCGCGGCGATGGCACGCATCCAGCGTCTGACCCAGTCGCTGCGGGTTCAAACGGTTCAATTGCAGGCCGAGATCGCGGAACGCAAGCGGATCGAGGCGGAGCGAGAGAAACTGCAGGGCCAATTGATGCACGCCCAAAAGATGGAATCCGTCGGCCGGTTGGCGGGCGGTGTGGCCCACGATTTCAACAACATGCTGGGCGTGATCCTGGGCTACACGGAACTGGCGCTGGATGCCGTCCAGCCGGCCCAGTCGCTGCATGGCTACCTGTCCGAGATCCGCACCGCGGCCGAACGTTCCGCGGAACTCACCCGCCAGTTGCTGGCCTTCGCCCGCAAGCAGATCATCTCGCCCAGGCCGCTGGATTTGAACCAGTCGGTCGCAGGGACGCTGGGCATGTTGCGGCGACTGATCGGCGAGAACATCGAACTAGCTTGGCTGCCCGGCAAAGACCTGCCGCAGGTCAAAGTGGATCCCTCGCAAGTCGATCAGATCTTGGCCAATCTGTGCGTCAACGCCCGGGACGCCATCGCCAACACGGGCCGGATCACGATTGAGACCAGCGTTGTCGCGATCGACGAAACGTACTGCGCCAGTCGCATCGGATGCACTCCCGGCCACTACGTCGTACTGGCCGTCAGCGACAACGGATGCGGGATGGACCGCCAGACATTGGGCAACATCTTCGAACCGTTTTTCACCACCAAGGCGTTCGGCCAGGGCAGTGGTCTCGGTCTGGCGACGGTGTACGGAGTCGTCCGACAGAACAGGGGCTTCATCAACGTCTACAGCGAGCCGGGGCAAGGAACGACTCTGCGGATCTTTCTGCCCGCACAACGGGATGCCACCGAGCCGCATGGCGATCGGGACGAGACAGTCAAGTCCCCCAGGGGCGTTCGGAGTTCGGCCTTGGTGGTCGAAGACGAACCGGCCCTACTGAAGATGACCGCGATGATGCTCCAGCGGCAGGGACACACCGTGCTGACCGCGTCGTCGCCGAGCGAGGCCATCCGACTGGCTCAGTCCCACTCGGGCCGGATCGATCTGCTGCTGACCGACGTGGTCATGCCCGAAATGAACGGGCGCGATCTGGCACAGCAGCTTTCGTCCCGGTGTCCGAACTTGAAGTGCCTGTTCATGTCCGGATACACGGCCAACGCCATCGCGCATCACGGCGTACTCGAAGCCGGCTTGCATTTCATCCAGAAACCGTTTTCCTCGGCGGACTTGGCCGCGAAGATCGCGGAGTTGCAGGCACGCGACCACGGAAGCGAGGATGCTGGCCAACTTCGGAAACCCGCCACGACAGCGAGGTGATGCGAACCATGAGCGATTCCCCGCGGTGGCGATGAGCGGAGTGACGGAGGGGTTCAGCGTGCCGAAGGACGAGAGCACGGTACTGCTCCGCAAGCCGTTCGGCCAAGCCGAATTGCTGTACGCATTGCAGAGGCTGCTGCGACGGTAGAATACCGGCATCCATCCGATAGCTCGGACGGCCGGGATTTGCTCCATTCCCTTCAACGCAAGGAATCCGCTTTGCCCGTCGAAGCCAAACCGTTGTTCCGTCCGGACGTCGTGCGCATGCATCTGGCCGCCTTCAGCTTGCCGTCGCGCATCGAGCCGCTGCGCCGGCAGTTGGCCGATTGGGCCAGTCTGCTGTCCACCGGCCGAGCCAATCAATTCAAGGAGCAGGAACTGCTGCCCGAGTTCCTGACGGTGTACTTCCATGGTGTTCTGGGCTACACCGGTCCCGCCGAGAACCCGGACCGGTACACGATGTCCCGCGAACATCACGTCCAGGTCGACGGCAAGTTCGCTGACGCGGTGCTGGGGGAATTCAACGGGACGCCGCGCTACGTCGCGGCCTTGGAGGGTAAGGGCCCCAAAGATCCGCTCGACCGTCCCTTCGGCGGACGGCGCATGTCGGCGGTGGACCAAGGCTACCGGTATGCGATCAATCTGCCCTGCGACTGGGTGATCGTGACCTCGATCCGCCAGATCCGGTTGTACTACAAGGGCTGCGACCAGCACACCTACGAACGCTTCGACGTCGAACGCATGGCGGACGACGACAAGCACCTGGAACGCTTCGTCTTTCTGCTGGGTGCCGAGCGCGTCGCGCCAACTGCCGGGCCGTGCCATCTGACAACGCTGCTGGGCGAATCGGAACGGGTCGGACGCGACTTGACCAAGGAATTCTACCTGCGTTACGCCGAGATGCGGCAGGACGCTTTCGAGCGGTTGTGCCGGGACAATCCCGACGTCTCGCGCCACGAGGTCCTGAGTTCCACACAAAAGCTGCTGGACCGGGTGCTGTTCTGCGCCTTCTGCGAGGACCGCGGATTGTTGCCGGTCGACACGATCCAAAAAGCGTACGAGCACCGCGATCCGTACCATCCGCGGCCGATCTGGGAGAATTTCCGCGGACTGTTCGCGGCCGTAAACGGGGGGAATGCCGGATTGGGCATCCACGCCTACAACGGCGGGCTGTTCGCCGAAGACCCGCTGCTGGACCGGCTGCAGGTGGCCGACGCCGTCTGCGGCTACTTCCGCGATCTGGGCAGCTACGACTACCGCCCGGCCGCACAAGCCGCCTCGTCCGGGTCGGGGTCCAGTCTGATCGACGTGGACATCCTGGGCCATATCTTCGAGCAATCGATCAGCGATCTGGAGCGGCTGCGGAACCAGTTGGACGGATTGACCGAGCCGGTGGGCGCCGACAAGCACACGACGCGGCGCAAGAAGGAAGGCGCGTTCTACACGCCGGCCTTCATCACGCGATACATAATCGAACAGGCGCTGGGCGGCGTGTTGCGCGACCGATTCGAGCAGTTGCGGCAGCGGCACGCGCGCGAGGCCAAGGGCACGGCCCGCGCCGCGCTGGTCGATCCCGGCGTCTACGAGTTGGAAAAACTGAAAGCCCCGCAGCGCGCGGCGCTGGTCCGGTTTTGGGAAGCATGGCAGGACGAGCTGGCGAGCGTCCGGCTGTTGGATCCGGCCTGCGGCAGCGGCGCGTTTCTGATCGAGGCGTTCGACCAACTGCACACCGCCTATCAAGCGTCCAACGACCGTCTGCAAGAGCTGCGCGGACACCGTTCGCTGTTCGATCTGGACCGTCGCATTCTGGAGCACAATTTGTATGGCGTCGATCTGAACGACGAGGCCATCGAAATCTGCCGGCTGAGTCTGTGGATCAAGACCGCGCAACGCGGCAAGCCGCTGGCCAGCCTGGACCACCCGATCCGGGTCGGCAACAGCGTCGTCGCCGATTCGGCAGTCCATCCCAAAGCCTTCGATTGGCAAAACGCCTTTCCCGAAGTCTTTGGCCAAGGCGGCTTCGACGTTGTCGTGGGCAACCCGCCGTACGTGCGGCAGGAATTGCTGAGCCTGATCAAACCGTACCTGCAAGCGGCCTATCGCGCGTACCACGGCATGGCCGATTTGTACGTGTACTTCTACGAGCTTGGTTTGCGAGTGTTGAAACCGGGCGGACTGCTCTCGTTCGTCGTGACCAACAAATGGATGAAGGCAGGCTACGGCGAACCCTTGCGGCGGTTCTTTGCCGAGGAGGCGTGGATCGAATCGGTCGTGGATTTTGGTCACGCCAAGCAGATCTTCGAGGACGCCGACGTGTTCCCATCCATCGTCGTCGCGCGGCGACCGACCGACACCCCCAAGCCAACCACCGCCCGCTTGTGTGCCATCCCCCGCGAACAACTGCGCATCGACGATCTCAGCCAGCAGATCGAACAGCAAGGAACAGAGTTGCCGATCGAACAGTTGGGGCACGACGCTTGGCAGTTGGAAGGAGCCGAGGTGAGCGAGTTGTTGGCGAAGCTTAGAAGTGAACACCCACCGCTGGCTGAATTCGTTCGGGCGAAGCCATCTTGCGGGATTCTAACTGGTTACAATGACGCTTTCGTGATTGATCGTGCAACAAGAGACATACTCATTTCAGCTGATCCGCAATGCGATTCGGTTATCAAGCCCTACATGCGAGGACAAGACGTCAACCGATGGACGGCCGACTGGGCAGGCTTATGGCTGATCGTTCTCAAATCGAGCGCTGATTTCACGTGGTCCTGGTCCAACGCGGGGGAGGACGCAGAAGCAGTTTTTGGTACCACCTATCCAAGTATCTACGCACGCATGAAGGCTACGGAACCCAGGCTGCGAAGCCGACAGCATAAGGGACGCCATTGGTGGGAATTGCGCTCATGCAAGTACTGGGATGATTTTGATTTGCCGAAGTTGCTGTACCAAGTGATTCAGTTTCATTCATGCTATGCGATCGACTCCAAGGGCACGTACGGCAACGACAAGACGTTCTTTATTCCTACGGACGATCTATACGTGCTCGGCGTCTTGAACTCGGCGCTACTATGGTGGCACAATTGGCGATATCTTCCCCACATGAAGGATGAGGCGCTGTGCCCCGTTGCTTTCCTGATGGAATCCGTGCCCATCGCTCAACCTAGCGAACGCATACGCGGTATGATCGAGTCGGCAGTTCGGCAAACTCTTGATATCACAGCGGACAAGCAGACGACATGCCGCACGATTCTCGACTGGCTTCGCGTCGAGTACGAAATCGAGAAACCGACGTTGAAGCTCCAATCGCCGATCGGATTGGACTGCGACGGTTTTGTGGCCGAGGTGCGGAAGATCCGGGGCAAGAAGAAGCCGTTGACGGCGGCGGGACTCAAAGCCTTGCGGGACGAGTACGCCCGGACGATCGAGCCCGCGCGCCGTTTGGCGGCCGAAGCGATGCAATTGGAATACGAGATCAACGATCTGGTGAACGCGGCCTACGGCTTGACGCCGGAAGAGATCGCCCTGATGTGGGACACGGCCCCGCCTCGCATGCCGTTGCCCGGTCCGGGAAAGGCTTCCGCGACTTGAGATCGGCCGCAGGATTGCAGGCCCCGCAGGGCCTTGTCTTGCGACTGGGCTTTGCGGATACTGGGGCCTCTTGCTCCTGCTCTCCGGAGTTTGCGTTCGTGGCGGTTGGGACCTGGATGCCGGACGGAGGGGCTTGGTGAAATGCGAGAGGTTGAACCGTGGACCTGCCCAAGGTGCTGATTGTTGACGATGACGAAATTATTCGCACCCTCTTGCGCCATACGCTGGGCGGCGAGGCCTATGTGCTGCTGGAAGCACGCGACGGACGGCAGGCGCTGGAGGTCGTGGCCCGCGAGATTCCGGACCTGATTCTGCTGGACGTGATGATGCCCGAGTTGGACGGCATGCAGGTGCTGCGGCAACTCAAGAGCGACGAACGGACATGCGGTATTCCGGTGATCATCGTCACGGCGCTGACCGGCGAGGCGGACGTGGCGGCCAGTCTGGAGGAAGGGGCCATCGATCACATTTCCAAGCCGTTTTCGGAGTTGATCGTGAGGACCCGCGTCCGCGCGGCACTTCGCAACCGGGCCGCCTCAGCCGCCGGGGACGGAACCACTCCCGCACCGAAGCGCGGGCGGGTGATCGGCTTCGCCGGAATCAAAGGCGGGGTGGGCGTCACGACGGCGGCGGTAAACACGGCCCTGGCGATGACCGGGCCGCAGCGCTCGGTGGTCGTGGTCGAATTGCGCGAGTCGCCCGGCACGGCGGCGACGCAACTGGGACTGATGTCGGGAGGAAACCTGGACACGGTGTTGAGCCAGTCCGCCGGCGGTGGACTGAATGCGGCGACGATTGGCCCGCACCTGCGCCCGCACCGCAGCGGGATTCAACTGCTGGCCGCTCCGCCAACGCTGGATTTCCGCCGCGGGATCGAGCCTCGCCAAGCCGAGCATCTGTTGCAGGTGCTGAGCGGGATGTTCGATTTCGTGATCGTCGATCTTCCGGGCGCCATGACGCCGCTGACGCGGAATGTGCTGAACGCCTGCGAGTTCCTGGTGCTGACGCTGGAACTCGAAGCGACCTGCATCGCCCTGTCGCGATTGGTGTTCGCCAGCATCGTCAGCGGACGGTTGCGGCCCGATTCGGTGGGGGCGCTGTTGATCCTCCATCAGCCTTCGGCCGGGACGTTGATTACCGTCGGCCATGCTCGCGGCCAGTTGGAGTGCCCCGTGATCGGCGTGATTCCGCCGTGCGGCGAGCAGAATTTGCACGCGCTGAAGACGAGCGTTCCCGTGGTGCATTCGGCGCCCAGTTGCGCCGCCGCGGTCGCTTACTCGGAACTGGGCGCGCGGTTGATGGCCGAGCGGATTGCGGGACTCACGTTTTAACTGCCATGAAGCACAGCCTTCGAATTCTGCACCTGGAGGACAGCTCGCTCGACGCGCAACTGATCGAGCATCGACTGCGGTCCGTCGGGTTGGCCTGCGAAATCGAGTTGGTCACCAGCCGCGAGGCCTTTGAGGCGGCGCTCGAACAGAAGAGCTTCGACCTGGTTCTGTGCGACTACGGGATTCCGGGATACAGCGGCGAGGAGGCGATTCAGGTCGCGATTCAACGAAATCCGACGGTCCCGGTGCTGGTCTTGTCCGGCGCACTGGATGGCGAACAAGCGGTGAATTGCCTGCGGCTGGGCGCCACGGATTACGTCCTGAAGGAGCGATTGGAGCGTTTGGTCCCGGCCATCGAGAATGCCCTGGCCGCGGCGGACGAGCGGGCGGCGCGCCAGCAGGCCGAAGCGGCTGTGCGGAAACTGAACGCCGAACTGGAGCAACGGGTACGGTTGCGCACCGCCGAACTGGAAGAAGCGCGGGAAGTCGCGCTGCAGATGATGCAACACGCCGAAGAAGCACGGCGCTCGGCGGAAGCGGCGAATCAAGCGAAGAGTGTTTTTCTGGCGAACATGTCCCACGAGATCCGCACGCCGATGAATGCGATTCTCGGATTTTCGCAATTGCTGCTGCGCGACCCCAGCCTGACCCCCGAGCAACATCAGCGGCTGAGCGCGATCAACCGCAACGGCGAGCATCTGCTGGGATTGCTGAACGACATTCTGGAGATGTCCCGCATCGAAGCGGGGCGAGTCACGCTGAATCCGGTTCCCTGCGACTTGTACCAGTTGTTGGACGATGTGGAGTTGATGTTTCGGGAGCGGGCCGAAGGAAAGGAACTGAGATTCTTCGTCCGGCGTGAGCCCGGACTTCCGCGGCAGGTCATCGCGGACGAAAAGAAGCTGCGGCAAGTGCTGATCAATCTCCTGGCCAACGCCGTGAAGTTCACCGAGCAAGGGCAGGTCGTTCTGCGCGTGGCCGGCCAGGCGGATGCAAGCGGAGACTGGCGTCTGACGGCCGAGGTCGAAGATACCGGCCCGGGGATTGCCGCGGAGGAGAGGGAGCGGCTGTTCCGGCAATTCGAGCAGACGCAGAGCGGAAGGAAGACGGGCAACGGCACCGGGTTGGGGCTGGCGATCAGCCGCGAGTTCGCTCGGCTGATGGATGGCGACATTACTGTCCATGACCGACCGGGACAAGGGATCGTCTTCCGGTTGGAGATCGGCCTGCAGCCGTTGCAGGCTTCGGCCTTTCCACTCCTGGTTGGACGGGGCCGCGTGCGGGGCCTGCGGGATGGTCAGCCGCCCCAACGGATCTTGATCGTCGACGACCATGAAGACAGCCGCACCCTGCTGCGCCAGACCTTGGACGAATTGGGATTCGAGACCGAGGAGGCTGCCGATGGTTCGGCCGCGTTGGCGGTGTGCGAGCGGTGGCAGCCGCATCTGCTGGTACTCGATCTGCAGATGCCCGGGATGGACGGTTTCGAGATGATGCGGCAAGTCCGGGCGAGACCCGGCGGCCAGTCGCTGCGGATTGTGGTTCTGACGGCCGGCGCATTCGAGGAGAGCCGCAAGCGGGCCTTGGCGGCCGGCGCGGACGTGTACTTGAGCAAGCCGTTCCGGAGCGAGAAATTCCTGGAGCAGATCCGAAGACTATTGGGCGTCGAGTTCGTGTATGACGACGCGACAGCGGCCGCCGGGGAACCCGCCGAACCGGATTCGAATCCCGTCGCCGCCTGCTTGGATCTGAGCCGCTGGCCCGCCGATCTTCTTACCCGGATAGAATTGGCCGTGGCCCATGCGGATCTGGAGCAACTGCTGGGTTTGTTGGACGAAGGACGCAACCACGACCCGGAAGGCGGCGCCGCACTGCGACAGTTGGCGGAACGCTACGAATACGAGAAGCTGATGCGTACGATCGATGGAGGTGAGCGATGAGTTTGAAACGATCTTCTCGGCGGGCCAAACCGGATATCCTGGTTGTCGATGATACGCCTGCCAACTTGCAGGTGCTCACCGGTCTGCTGCAAGAGCGAGGTTACAAGGTCCGGCCCGTCCCCAACGGCAGGCTCGCCGTGCAGGCCGCGCGCAGCCTGCCACCGGACCTGATCCTGCTGGACATCAAGATGCCCGAGATGGACGGTTTCGAAGTCTGTCGACAGTTGAAAGCCGATCCGCGGCTGCGGGAGATTCCGGTCGTTTTCCTGAGCGCGCTGAGCGAAACCTCCGACAAGGTGCTCGCTTTCGCTGCCGGTGGAGTGGACTACGTCACCAAGCCGTTCCAAATCGAGGAAGTCGAAGCCCGGGTGCGGACCCATTTGCAGATCCGCCATCTGCAGCAGGAACTGGAGGAGCACAACCAACGGCTCGAAGAACTGGTCCAACAGCGCACCCGTCAGTTGGCCGAATCGAACGCCCGGTTGGCCGTGCTGGACAAGACGAAGAGCGACTTCCTGAGGCTCATTTCCCACGAATTGCGCACTCCGTTGTCCGGGGTGCTCGGCATCGCCGAGTTGGCGTTCCGCGAGTGCGGGGATCAACCGATGGCGCTCCAGTTGCGCACCATGTTCGAACAGGCCCGCGGACGCATCATCACGCTGCTGGAGGATGCGCTGCTGTTGACCGAGATCGAGTTGACGGCGGAGTCGATTTCGCGGGAGGCCTGCCCGTTGAACGCGATCCTGCAAGCGGCGCTGGAACAAGCACGACCATTGGCTCTGGCTCGCGGCGTCCGTCTGCCCGTCCAGGGCGAATGCTCCGGGCGAGTCTACGGTCGGAACCATCTGCTGGTCCGGGCCATGCGTTCGCTGTTGGAGACGGCAGTCAAGTTCTGTGTCGAGGGCGAGTCGGTGCGTTGGAGTCAAGTCGCGGCGGAGAAGAACGTTCGCATCGTGATCGAGGCCACCGGGAGGCACATCCCGCACGACATGCTGCCGCAGTTCTTTGATGTGCTGGCCATCCGCGACTCGATCACCCCAGGGGGAGATTTGGGACTGGGTCCGGCGGTGGCGGAGCGGATTGTGGCTGCGTTGGGAGGATCGGTGCGAGTCGAAAACACGGAACCTGCGGGGATCCGCCTGGATGTCGAGCTTCCCGCAGACGCAGATTCGCCGTCTTGACGCGGGCCGTCTTCGACTCCCGAATCTCTCGCGCCGGACACCGCAGCGGCGAGGCTAACCCGGATTATTCACGGGGGCGAGTTGTAGCACAGGCAGCTTGCCTGTGTTCCCCAAATACAGGCTGGCAACCTGTACTACGGCCCCGCGGAGCACTTCGTGAATCATCCGGGCTAACCCGACCGCCGTTGTCAGAACGAGGCTCAAGCGTCCGCGTTCGAACCAACGGCCTTCAGCGTGAAGAAGAACGCGGCGCCTTGGCCGGGCGTCGATTCGGCCCAGGTGCGTCCGTTGTGTCGGTGGACGATCCGCTGGATGATCGCCAGACCGATCCCGTCGCCCTCGAATTCCTCCGGAAGGTGCAACCGCTGGAAGACCTGATACAGCTTGCCCGCGTACTTCGGATCGAAACCGACGCCGTTGTCGCGGATGAAATAGACGGTTTCGCCGTCGCGGTGCTCGGCGCCGATCTCGATCCGGATGGTGTCGCGGGTGCGGCTGTACTTCAGGGCGTTGTCGAGCAGATTCGTCCAGACCTGCCGCATCAGCGTCGGGTCGGCGGTAGCCGGGGGGAGCGGTTGCAGGTGGAAATCCACGCTGCGGTCCGCCAACGGCTCGATCAACCGTTGGTACACTTCGCGCACCAGTTCCGTCATATCGATGGTGAGCGGCTGCAATTCCGTTTTTCCGGCCCGCGAGAAGCGCAGCAGCGACTCGATCAACCGTCCCATCCGTTCGGATTCGCTGCGGATCACCTCGACGCAATGCCGGCCCCGTTCATCCAGATCTTCCCCTGATCGTTCGCTCAGCATGTTCGAAAAACCCAGGATCGCCCGCAGCGGGGCGCGGAGATCGTGCGAGACCGAGTAGCTGAACGCCTCCAATTCGTGATTGGCCGCTTCCCATTGGGCGGTCCGTTCCCGCACGCGCCGTTCCAAGGAATCGTTCAGGCGGCGGATTTCGTCCGCGTCCTGTTTGCGTTGCGTGATATCCAGCACGGTGAACGTAATGCCGCGTGCGGGATCGTCGGGATCGAGCGCCGACGACGAGATCAGGACGTCGAGCACCTGTCCGTCCTTTCTCCGCCAGCGGGACTCGATCGTGCCGCAGCCGCAGCGGGCAAGTTGCTCGTACTTCTCGACTCCGACCCGTTCGAATTCCTCGTCGCTCACGTACAGCAGTCGCGAGCTGCGGTTCAGCAACTCCTCGCGTGCGTAGCCAGTCATGCCGCAGACCCGGTCGTTGACGTATTGAAACACCCGCTGGTTGACGATGCCGATGCCGACCGGAGCCGCGCGAAAGATGCTGCTGAGCACCGCTTCGCTGTGGCGCAGGGCTTCTTCGGCCTGACGGTGTTGAAGGATTCGCCACAGCTCCGACATCAGCAGGGTCACCTGCTGCTGATCGGCCTGGTCGTAATCCGATTCCTTGCTGC
This sequence comes from Pirellulaceae bacterium, assembly GCA_023382975.1. GTDB lineage: Bacteria > Planctomycetota > Planctomycetia > Pirellulales > Pirellulaceae > SKKK01. The sequence goes on along the minus strand of JAHDXO010000015.1, from coordinate 154,904 downwards.
CCACGCCAGCCAGGATCACGATCCGCCGGCCGTCGAAAACCGGGATATGCATCTGCCGGTGTACCGCGACGCACGCTTCGGCCGCGACCCGGGTCCCGCTGTGCTGGCGATCCGGGGCGTTGCACGTCACCGATCGGCGCTGACAAAGCACCTCGCGCCAGGGTTCTGGCAAGGTGACGGGATCGGTGTGCGGGCCGTCCCATTGCATGCCCCGCGGCATGGAGTCGCCGGACCAGACCTGCATGGTGACGGTGCGTTCGTCCTCGTCAAGGAATGCCAGATAACCCATTCGACTCCCGGTGAGCCGCACGGATTCGTCCAGAGCGAGTTGGCTGAGTTCGTCCACCGGCGCCCCGGACTGTTGATGAAGACTCAGCAGCGTCTGCAGACGGGTTTCGTTTAGCCGGAGCGCGTCTTCGACTCCCAGCCGTTCCTGGAACCGGGTGCGGATCAGTCGCGTCGCGACAGCGACGCCCAGCAACCCCATCAGCCACATGGAGGCGTGCGACCACGTCAGCGGGAGTGCCAACGCGCGGGTTGCTGGGCGAGGGAAACTGCCGTCCAGGATGCCGCCGGCGGCGGCCACGCGACGGCTCACCCCCCCACAGAGCTCGGCCAGCAACGATGCCGCGACCAGCGCCGTCCAGACAAGGACGATCACGGCTATCGCGCCAGCCGAGGGCGTCAGACGGTCCTTGCCGGAGGCCCTCATGACTCCTCCCATGCCGTATCGAAATCGACGGAAGCCTCAGCAGCCGGATCCCGCGAAAGGAAGTTGCTGAATCTCATGATGTTACTCCGCTCAAATACCCTGAGCCGGCTCGTCGTTGCTGTCGGTTCGCCCCAACGCGCGTGCCAACGCCACGGCCAAGCGATCGCGTTCGACAGGCTTCGCCAGTACCTCGCGGATCCCCAATTCGCGGACGCACTGGTACAGACCGGGCAAGTCGTAGCCGCTGCTGACCACGACGGGAACGGTGGGACGGATGGCAAGAACCTCCCGCGCCAATTCGGCGCCGTTCATCTCGCGCATGGACAGATCGGTCAGCACCAAGTCGTAGTCGTCGGTTTCCATCCGGAACGAATTCAGGGCTTGTAGCGGATTGGCGAAGACGCGGACGCGGTATCCGAGTTGTTCGAGCAGGGTGCGCATCGCGTCCTGAATCAATGCGTGATCGTCCACCAGCATGATCAACTCGCCGCTTCCGAGAGGCAACGGCACGTCGGGTCGCGGCATTGCGGCCGACATGGTCGCCGAGCCCGCCGATTCCGCGGGAAACAGCAGATGCATCGCAGTGCCCTGCCCGGGCCAGCTTTCGACCATCGCCGCGCCGCGATGGCTGGTGACGATGGTCTGGACGACACTCAACCCCAGTCCCGTCCCCTGTCCCTCGGGCTTCGTCGTGAAGAAGGGTTCGAAGATCTGCTCCCGAACCTCGGGGTCCATCCCGCAACCGTCGTCCCGGACGGTCAGACGGACGTACGGCCCGGCGCTCAGTCCGGGATATTGGGCGATCTCGGAAGCGTCCAAGTCGACATCCGCCAGGGAAACGGTAATGCGGCCCTTTCGCCCTTGGAACGAGTGGCAGGCGTTGGTCCACAGATTCACGACCGCCTGCTGGACTTGCGACGCATCCGCCAGCACGGCGCGGCCGGCCGTGGGGATGTCGATCGCGCAATCGACGCCCGGCGGCAACGATGCCTCGAGCAGTCGCAGCGTTTCGAGCACGACAGAGCCCAACGGGACAAGGCGGCGCTGACTTTCGTCGCGACGGCTGAAGGACAACATCTGGCGGGCGAGTCCCGCAGCTTGGCGGCTGGCGCTGGCGGCCCGGTCAAGGTATTCGCCCGTCTGCGAATTGGGGTCGAGTCCGGTGCGGGCCAACTGCAGATTCGTGACAATCGCGCCCAGGTAACTGTTGAAGTCGTGGGCGATGCCGCCGGCCATTTCGCCGAGCGCTTCCATTTTCTGCGCGCGGCGCAGTTGCGCATCCAACCTGCGAAACGCTTCGTCGGTTTGCTTTCGGTGCGTGATGTCTTCCGCTACCTTGACAAAGTGCGTGATCCGTCCGCGAATGTCGCGGACTGGGGAAACGGCGGCGGATTCCCAGATCAGCTCTCCCGTCTTCTTCCTGTTGCAAAACTCGCCGCGCCATTCGCCGCCGGCGAGGATCGTTTTCCACAAGCGGGTGTACTCGGCGGGGGACATGGCGCCGGATTTCAAGAGGCGCGGATTCTGCCCGCGCACTTCCTCGAGCGACCAACCGGAATCCTGCGTGAACCGCGGATTGGCGTATTCGATCCGCCCGGACGGATCGGTGATGACGATCGACGCGGGACTATGTTCGATCGCGTGGAAGAGCAACCGCAGACGCTCTTCCGACCGCCGCCGCTCCCTTCGATGCTTGGCTTCCTCCAAGCTGCGTTGGACCGCGGCTCCCAGCCGTGCTAACCGGTCTTTGAGCAGATAGTCGTACGCTCCCGCCCGCATCGCTTCCACGGCCACGTCCTCGCCGATCGTCCCCGAGACCAGGATCACCGGCAAGTCGGGGGAGACCGTTCGGATCGTCTGCAAGGCGTCCAACCCGTTGTACCGCGGCATGGCGTAGTCGCACAGCACGATATCCCAAGACTGACGGTCCAACGCTTCTCGCAAACCCGTCTGATCGTCGACGCGTTCCCATGCGGGTGCGTAGCCGAAACTCTCCAGCCGGTGGACCAGAATCTGAGCATCGAGCGGAGAATCTTCCACGATCAGCAATTTGAGCGGGGTGTTCATCGCCGGGAATAGAACCTTGGATTCTTGGGGCTTGGCGAATTTCGTCCGGACGCCGGTGCCATGTGCGGGGGTTGTCGCTTCGAGAATCCGTCCCCAAGTCGAAGTGCAACCGGAACCAGCACTCTGCGAAGCTGGGTTGGATCGGCGGACCTGGGACGCGCCCGTCAACCGGTCAACGACCAGACATTCATAAGCACGGTTCTCGATTTGGTAGGCACAAGTATCTTCGAAAATCTGCAGTTTTTCAAGCACTCGCGTGGAGAATCTTGGGCGCGGCACCAATGCCAAGCTTGACTGGCTCGAAGCGGGGCTCATCCAGTCTCCGGAATAACCGTTCGTCGGGAGGGTACCTGTTCGATTTTCTCACACCGCTACGGGAGAGAATCGAGATTGCGTCCCACAACCGGACACGAAAAACACGGACAGACGGAAAATCTTCCTCAGCCGATCAAGACGATACCCGAATTCGCTGTATGGACTTATGATCGAAGGCGTGCGAAGAATCAGGCAGTGCGGGCCTCGAGTGCGGCATTGCCCGATGCGTTTCGATCGACGCTTTTTCGCGCGCTGTGCTGGCCAACGGACGAGGTTGCCCACAAAATGGACGCTGGATCGTGAGAAAGGACAGCCCGCTTTTTCATCCGATTCCGCCCATCCGGTGGCAGCAAGTAGCGGTAGGGCGCGAGCCCTCCGGTCTTTCGGCACCGGACGGCTCGCGCCGTTCCGCTAAAGTGGTAACTTGTTTCCTGCGGGCTGCATTACGTCCCAATTTATTCTCTTATGGAGTCACGCGCATGATGATCGAGCAGAACTTGAACTCCTCGTCCCCAAGCGGCGTTTCGCGCCGTGGATTTCTGAGGAACACCTCCCTGGGTTTGGCCGCTGCGGCCACCATGTTCCCCCGCGTTCATGCGGCCGAAGGGCCGGAACTGGAAATCAAGATCGGGCTGATCGGCTGCGGCGGACGCGGAACGGGCGCCGTCCTGGACGCCGTCGGAGCCGCCACCAAGGTGATCTATCCGCAATCGGGCTACCACACCGAAGACGTGGCCGAGGGAGCAACGATCGAGAAGAAGAACATCAAAGTCATCGCGCTGGCAGATATTTTCGAGGATCGTCTGGACCGTTGCCGCCAGAATCTGCAGCGGTTGGGCATGGACATTCCCAAGGAGCGTTGCTTCATCGGCTTCGACGCCTACAAGCAGGTGCTGGCGGAACCCGAAGTCAACTATGTGATCCTGGCCTCGCCGCCCCATTTTCGGCCCGTGCAGTTGATGGCGGCGATCCAAGCCGGCAAGCACGTGTTCGCCGAGAAGCCAGTGGCGGTCGATGTGCCGGGCGTGCGGATGGTCATCGAGGCCGGCAAACTGGCCCAGCAGAAAGCGCTGGGCATCGGCGCGGGAACTCAGCGACGCCACATGAAAAGCTACCAGGAGGCGATCCAGCGCATCCGCGACGGCGCCATCGGCGAATTGGTGTACGGAAAATGCTACTGGAACGGCGGCCAGATCTGGGTGATCGATCGCCAGGAGGGTTGGTCCGACCTGGAATGGCAGCTCCGTAACTGGAACTATTTCACTTGGCTGTCCGGCGATCACTACGTCGAACAGCACGTCCACAACCTGGACATCATGAACTGGGTGCTCGGCTCGCACCCGGTCCGCGCCGTCTCGGGAGTCGGGGGACGCCAAGTCCGAACCGGAGACAGGCACGGGCACATCTACGACCATTTTGCCGTCGAATTCGAATACCCCGGCGGGATCAGCATGTTCAGCCAGGCGCGGCAGATCAACGGCTGCCGGAACTTGGTCGAGGAAGCGGTGGTCGGCACCGGGGGAAGAAGCAACTGCAAGGACTTCATCGAACCCAAGAACGGCGAACGCTGGCGGTTCCGCGACCGGGAGCCCAGTCCGTACCGACAATCGCACGAAAACCTGATCGACAGCATCCGCATCGGCAAGCCGCTGAACGAGGCCCAAACGATCGCCGAAGCCACGATGACCGGCATCCTGGGGCGCGAAGCGGTCTACAGCGGCCAAGCGATCGACTGGGACACGGCGATTCAATCGGAAACGCGGCTGGGGCCGGACGAGTACTCCTTCGGGGCGTATCCCATTCCGCCGGTTCCAATGCCCGGCGTCTATCGGTTCACGTAGTGCCGGTTCCAGTTCCTGCCTTCCCTTTCGTTCGGCGCCGCGAGCGGGCCGATGCATGGCCGTGTCTGGATTCGTGAGAATTCGGACTCGGTCGTGTTTGCGCGTTGGAAAACCGTGCGGAGATCACAGGTTGGCAGTCTGTGCTACGGTGGGGTGCCTGATTGAACGAGGCCGGGGTGGACGCTAAAATTCCGGCTCTTGACCGCCCTGTACCCCGATTGCCAACGGCGTACCGAATGGACGGAACGCAGGACGTCCGGCTGACCGACGAATACCCTGTCCCCGCCTGGGACCGCAATTTCACTACCAATAAAAGGAGCAACGAACATGAGTACACCCTGTGATTTCGGCCTGATCGGTCTGGCGGTCATGGGCGAGAATTTGGCGTTGAACGTCGAGAGCCGCGGGTATCGCGTGGCGGTATTCAATCGGACGGTCGACAAAGTGGACGCCTTCATGCAGGGCCGGGCTGCCGGCAAGCAGTTCGTCGGCTGCCACAGCATCGAGGAACTGGTCCAGGCGTTGGCTCCGCCGCGCAAGGTGATGATGCTGGTCAAGGCCGGGGCCGCGGTCGATGCCTTTATCGATCAACTGATCCCGCTGCTGTCGCCGGGCGACGTGATCATCGATGGCGGCAATACGCATTTCTCCGAAACCGAACGCCGCACAAAGTCGGTCGAGGCGAAGGGGTTGCTGTTTGTCGGCACGGGCGTGTCCGGCGGCGAGGAAGGCGCGCTGAAGGGGCCGAGCATGATGCCGGGCGGCAGCGAAGCGGCGTGGCCCCTGGTCAAGCCGATCTTTCAAGCGATCGCGGCCAAGGTCGGCCCGAACAACGACATTCCGTGCTGCGAATGGGTCGGTCCGCGCGGCGCCGGTCATTACGTCAAGATGGTCCACAACGGCATCGAGTACGGCGACATGCAGTTGATCTGCGAGGCCTACGCCGTCTTGCAGGGCGTGCTGGGACTGGACAACGAGGAATTGTACGACGTGTTCGCGGAATGGAACCGCGGCGAATTGCAGAGTTATCTGATCGAAATCACGCGCGACATCTTCAGCGTCAAGGATCCGCACAGCGATGGCTTCTTGGTCGACCGCATCCTGGACGTGGCGGGTGCGAAAGGCACCGGCAAGTGGATGAGCCAATTGGCCTTGGACCTGGGCGTGCCGAGCACCCTGGTGACCGCCGCCGTCTACGCGCGCTGTCTCTCGGCCCAGAAGGAGGCTCGCGTTCGGGCCAGCAGCGTGCTGCAAGGCCCGTCGGCCGCCCCGGTCGATGTCGGCGACCGGAAGAAGTTCATCGAGGATGTTCGCCAAGCCCTGTACGCCTCGAAGATTTGCAGCTACGCCCAGGGTTTCGTGCAACTGCAGGAAGCGGCCAAGGAGTACGATTGGCCGTTGAACTATGGCGACTGTGCGATGCTGTGGCGAGGCGGTTGCATCATCCGCGCCCAGTTCCTGGACCACATCAAGGCCGCCTTCGACGCGGATGCCAACCTGGAGAACCTGCTGCTGCACCCGTACTTCACCGACGCGGTACACAAGGGCCAGGAAGCATGGCGGCGAGTCGTGATCACGGCCACGCAGCGGGGCATTCCGGTGCCGGCCTTCAGCACGGCCCTGGCCTACTACGACGCCTACCGCAGCGCGCGATTGCCGGCCAATCTGCTGCAAGCGCAACGCGACTACTTCGGCGCTCACACCTACCAGCGCACCGACATGGACGGCACGTTCCATACCGAATGGCTCACGGACCGTCGCCCGCCGCAAGACTAGGCAGACGCGAGTAGAACCAAGCGTGATCCGGGCTGCTCCGGCCCGGAGGACTGGCGACCACCAGGCGTCAGCGAGGAGATCCACGAATCTTCCTCTCTGACGCCTGGTCTGTTTTACCGATCGCTTTTCCGCGTGACCATCCGGCCTCGTCGCTACACCACCTGACGTCACGGACTGTTATAATCGCACCGGTGCTTTTCCTAGCCAAGAGCGACAAGGAGTCGTAGATGAAACGGTTGCCGAAAACCTGTGGGATCGTATTGGTGATGCTGGTGGCGGTCGGCGAGGCCAGGGCGGAACTGCGAGTCGGCGCCGCGGTGGTCGATGCCACGCCGGTTCAGTTGCCTGTGTTGATCAATGGCGGCATGCTCAGCCGCACCGCGGATCAGATTCGAACGCCGATCCACGCGCGAGCCATCGTGGCGGACGATGGAAACGAACGGGTGGGGATCGTCGTGGTCGACAGTTGCATGATGCCGCGTGCGCTGCTGGACGAGGCGAAGGAACTGGCGTCCCAGCGGACGAAGATCCGACCGGAACGGATCTTGATCGCCGCCACGCACTCGCATTCCGCGCCGTCCAGCATGGCGTGTCTGGGGACCGACGCCGACCCTGCCTACGTCCCGTACCTGCGGGAGAAACTGGCCGAGGCGCTGGCGTCCGCGGAAGCCAACCTCCAGCCGGCTCGCGCCGGTTGGGCCGTCACCAACGCCGAAGCGTTCACCGCGCTGCGGCGCTGGATCCGCCGTCCCGACCGCGTCGCCGACGATCCGCTCGGCAACCCGACGGTCCGCGCCAACATGCATGCCGGACGCAACTGGGACGATGTGACGGGCGAATCCGGACCGGAAGACCCCGACCTGTCGTTGATCGCTTTCCAAACCAAGGAGGGGCGCCCCTTGGCCGTGTTGGCCAACTTCTCGATGCACTATTTCGGCGACCAAGCGATCAGCGCCGACTATTTCGGCTTGTTCTGCGAGCGGTTCGCGCAGCGCTGCGCAGCGCCGCAGGACAGCGACCCGTTGCCGCTGGTCGTCGCGATGTCGCACGGCTGCAGCGGCGACATCTGGCGACGGGACTACAAGAATGCCGAACCGACGCGCGAGGAATCGTTGACGATCGACCAGTACGCGGAGGCACTGGCGGATCTGGCGTTCCGCGCCTACGAAACGATCGTCTACCAAGACTCCGCCGATCTGGCCATGGCCGAAGCCCGTCTGCCTTTGAAGTACCGGGTGCCGGACAAGCAGCGATTGGAATGGGCGCAGCGCATCGTCGAGGCGATGGGCGACCGGCTGCCCAAGGACACGACCGAAATCTACGCGCGCGAGCAGATCTACCTGCACCAGTGGCAATCGACCACCGTCGTGGTTCAGGCGATCCGCATCGGCGACATGGCGATCGCGACGACCCCGACCGAGACGTACGCGCTGACGGGGCTGAAAGTCAAGTTGCAGAGCCCGCTGCCCAAGACGATGGTCCTGGATCTGGCCAACGGCGGCGACGGGTACATCCCTCCGCCCGAACAGCATCTTCTGGGCGGCTACAACACGTGGCCCGCCCGCTCGGCAGGCCTCGAATTCCAGGCCGAGCCGAAGATCGCCGAGGCCGCGTTGGCGCTGCTGGAGAAGGTGGCCAATCGCCCGCGCCGCGAGTATCAACAGAGCCGTGGCGCGGCATGCCAAGCGATCCTGAAAGCCCGGCCCGCCGCCTATTGGCGGTTGGACGAATTCGCCGGGCCGCGAGCCGTGGACAGTTCGGGAAACAACCGCGACGCGATCTACGAACCCGGGGTGGTGTTCTTTCTGGAAGGCCCTCGTTCCGACCTGTTCTGCAACGACGGGGAAACGAATCGCACGGCGCATTTCGCGGGCGGACGACTGGAGACGCGAATCGGCGATCTGGGCGATGCATACAGCGTGTCGATTTGGTGCTGGAACGGGATGCCGGCGGACGCCCGCGAGACGGCCGGGTGGATGTTCTCCCGCGGACGCGACCACGCCCTGGCCCCGCATGGCGATCACCTTGGCGTCGGGGGCACCGCGGCCGAACCCGGCAAGTTGGTCTTTCTGCACGGCGACGAAACGACGGGGGCCACGTCGGTCGCAGGCCGCACCGGAATCGACCGCTGGACATGGAACCATGTGGTCTTCGTCCGCGACGGGCGGCAGGTCCGCGTCTATTTGAACGGCAATCCTCAGCCTGAGATCGAGACCGAAACCGCGGCCGAATTCCCGCCCGGTTTCAATTGTCTGTACTTTGGCGGCCGTGGCGACCATCGCGACAACTGGGAAGGCCGATTGGACGAAGTCGCCGTCTTCCCGCGCGCCCTGTCACCCGACGAGATCGCCGCGTTGTCCAACTTCCGCAGGTGAACTTCGCCTGCGCCCGACGAACCTCGCTCCACGCGGTCAAGCCGGCGGCGAACCGTCGTACGGCTCGGCGGCTGGAGCGAGATAGCCTTGGACGACGGCGTCGGCCACGAACTGCTGGGCGTATTGCCACAGCGCGGGCGAGCCTTCGGCCATCGATTGATTGCGGGCCAGCACCCGGTCGGCCGTGATCCCGTGTTCTTGCCAGGCTTTGCCCCGCGTCCGGTAGTTGTGCAGCATGGGCTGAAAGCGGTCGAGGGCGGCGGCGTACTGGGCTTCGGGCGTTTGCCGTGCTTCGAATTCGTCCCAGACGCTGCGGAACTCGGCGGCTTGATCGGACGGCAGAAGATGGAACAGGCGTTCCGCGGCAGCCCGCTCGCGGTCGGCCTTGTCCACCGCCGCGATGTCGTCGTAGGCGAAGGTGTCACCCGCGTCGATCTCGACCAAATCGTGGATCAGCACCATCTTCAGCACGCGCATCAGATCGAGTTGCGGCGACCTCGCGTGTTCGACCAGCAGAACCGCCATCACGCCCAGATGCCACGAGTGTTCGGCATCGTTCTCGTGCCGCGAAGCATCGATCAGCCAGGTGCGGCGGTAGACCTGTTTCAGCTTGTCGATCTCGACGATGAACTCGACCTGCTGCGCCAATCGGGAAAGTTTGGTGTCCATTCGGCCAACTCCGTTGTAACTCACGCAGAGCGTTCGTCCTGTTTCCGGGCATATTGCAGTTGGGCGTTCTGCAGTTTCGTTCGCTTGTCACCCAGACTTTCCAACATTTCGATCGCCTTTCGCCATTCGTGGCGTTTGAACGCCGATTCTGCCAGCCGAGCCGTCTCCTGGTCCGATTCTTGCTGAATGCGCAGTTGCCGAAGTTGCCAAACAGCTTCCCAAAGGGACCGGTCGTTGGCGAAAAAGCGATGACCGAACCGGTCGAGCACGTTGGCCATCTCGCAGTATTGTGCGGTCATTCTTTCCACGTCACCAAATCTGCCGTAGATGTCCGCTGCGAACATCACGGGCGAGCCGGGCGATTCGATTTCGAGTAGTTCGCAGACATGGATCGTGTTGACATACTCCGGCGGCCATCCGCACCCGAACTCAAAATCGAGTTCCAATCGATGGGGTGCGGTGGACAGACATACGAACAAATTCTCGGCGGGCGACGCCATCTTGCGATACGTCAGTTGGTAGAACGGTGGACTCGCGCCCGCTTCTGGAGGCAGAATCGTTTCAACAAGGACAAAGCCGTGCTTGACTTCGAGGAAAGACAATGCGGATCTTCCAGCTTGCACGAATGCTTCAGCAGTTCGAGGCATGTTCCCTCCGCTGGCGGCTGCGCGTCGGCGATCATTCGGACCGTTGCGGTCGCGGCAGCGCCGCCCCGGGGAAACGGTCTTGCAGGGCTTCGACGGTCAGTTCTTCGTGGCGCAGGGCTTCCATCGCCCGCACGACGGCTTCGGCGGCCTGGAGGGTGGTGATGCAGGAGACACCGTGTTGGACCGCGGCGGCGCGGATGCGGCCTTCGTCGGTTCGGGCGCCCTTGCCGCTGGGCGTGTTCATCACCAGTCCGATCTTGTCGTCGATCATGTAGTCGATCAAGTTGGGATGGCCCTCGCCGATCTTCTTGACCCGTTCGACTGGAATTCCGGCTGCTTCCAAGCGACGCGCGGTGCCGTCGGTGGCAATCAGGTTGAAGTCCAGGGCGACCAGCCGCCTGGCCAGTTCCACGAACGGTTCCTTGTGCCGCTCGGCGACGCTGACGAACAGGGTCTGATGCTCGGGTGGCAACGCGATGCCGGCAGCGATCTGGCTCTTGGCAAAGGCGATCGAGAACCGCTCGCTGATGCCCATCACTTCGCCCGTGCTTCGCATCTCGGGCCCCAGCACGATGTCGACGCCGACAAATTTGCGGAACGGAAAGACGCTTTCCTTGATCGAAACGTGCCGGGGGATGGGCTCGCGGTCCACGCCCAGATCGGCCAGCTTGACGCCCACCATCACCTTGGCGGCCAGCTTGGCCACCGGGACGCCGGTCGCCTTGGCGACGAAGGGCACGGTGCGGCTGGCCCGCGGGTTGACCTCCAGCACGTAGACGTTCATTCCGTCGCTTTCCCGCTTGACCGCAAACTGGACGTTCATCAAGCCGATCACGTTCAGCTTCCGGGCCATCGCATGGGTTGCGTCGCGGATCTCCTGGATGACGGACATCGGCAGATTGTAGGGCGGGATGGAGCACGCGGAATCGCCCGAGTGGACGCCCGCTTCCTCGATGTGTTCCATGATGCCCATCACGCACACGTCCTGGCCGTCGCTGATGGCATCGACGTCCACCTCGGTGGCGTCCTCCAAGAACCGGTCGATCAGCACCGGCTGGCCCTGCGCGGCGACAAAGGCTTCGGCCACGTACCGTTCAAACTGGGTCTGGTCGTAGCAGATCTCCATCGCCCGTCCGCCGAGCACGAAGCTGGGGCGGACCAGGGCGGGAAACTTGATCTTGGCGACTTCGTCCAGCGCCTGGTTCATCGTCCGGGCGATGCCGTTGGCCGGTTGTTTCAAATTGACGGAGCGCAGCAGCGCCGCAAACTTCTCGCGGTCTTCGGCGGCTTCGATCGTGTCGACGCTGGTCCCGATGATCGGGACACCGGCGGTGTCCAGGGCACGGGCCAGATTCAGCGGCGTCTGGCCACCGAACTGGACGATCACTCCGTCCGGCTGGACTCGGTCGAAGATGTTCAACACGTCCTCGGACGTGAGCGGCTCGAAGAACAGCAAGTCGCTGGTGTCGTAGTCCGTGCTGACCGTTTCGGGATTCGAGTTGACCATGATCGACTCGATGCCCAACTCGCGGAGTGCGAAACTGGCGTGGCAGCAGCAGTAGTCGAACTCGATGCCTTGCCCGATCCGGTTGGGGCCGCCGCCCAGGATCATGATCCGCCGCTTGTCCGGCTGCTTGGGCGGCGTTTCGTCTTCGTCCTCGTAGGTCGAGTAGTAGTAGGGCGTGTAGGCTTCGAACTCGGCCGCACAGGTATCCACCGACTTGAACGTGGCGACGATCCCGCGCGACTTGCGGTACTCGCGGATCGCCATGTCGGTTGTTTGCCACAGGGTAGCCAACTGCCGGTCGGAGAACCCGAACCGCTTCGCTTCGCGCAACGCGGCGTCGTCGACTTGCGACACGTCGCTGTAGCCGCGCAACCGCTCTTCCATCTCGATGATCTCGGCGATCTGGTCCAGGAACCAGGGGTCGACCCAGGACAGCCGGTAGATCTCGTCGATCGTCATTCCGGCCTTGAGCGCATAGCGCAGATACCAGATGCGCTGATAATTGGGCGTCGCCAGTTTCGCGCGGATTTCCTCCAGCGACGGTTGCTGCGGAGTTCCCCACAGGTCTTTGCCGTCGCAGCCCAGTCCGAAGCTGCCGACCTCCAGACCGCGCAGAGCCTTTTGCAGCGATTCCTTGAACGTTCGCCCGATCGCCATGGTCTCGCCGACGCTCTTCATCTGCGTCGTCAGCGTCTCGTCGGCTTCCGGGAACTTCTCGAAGGCGAACCGCGGAATCTTCGTGACTACGTAGTCGATCGTCGGCTCGAAACACGCCTTGGTCTTGCGCGTGATGTCGTTGGCCAGTTCATGCAGCCGGTATCCGACCGCCAGCTTGGCCGCGATCTTGGCGATGGGAAAACCGGTGGCCTTGGACGCCAACGCGCTCGATCGGCTGACACGCGGGTTCATCTCGATCACGACCATCCGGCCTGTCTCGGGATGAATCGCGAACTGGATGTTCGAGCCACCTGTCTCGACACCGATCTCGCGGATCACGGCCAGACTGGCGTCGCGCATCCGCTGGTATTCCTTGTCGGTCAGCGTCTGGGCCGGGGCCACCGTGATCGAATCGCCCGTGTGGACGCCCATGGGATCCAGGTTCTCGATCGCGCAGATGATCACGACGTTGTCGTCCAGGTCGCGCATCACCTCCATCTCGTACTCTTTCCAGCCCAGCACCGACTCTTCGATCAGCACCTCGTGGATCGGCGACTGGTCCAAGCCCCGCTGGACGAGCACGTCGAATTCGCCGCGGTTGTAGGCGATGGCCGATCCGGACCCACCAAGCGTAAAGCTGGGTCGCACAACGCACGGCAAACCGATCCGCTGGACGGCGGAACGCGCTTCGTCGATCGTGTGGACGATCTCGCTGGTGCAGCATTCCAGGCCGATCGCGTTCATGGCCTGCTTGAACTGCTCCCGTTCTTCCGCCTTGGCGATCACGGCCGCGTTGGCCCCGATCATTTTGACGCCGTACTTCTCCAGCACTCCGTGCCGGTCCAGGTCCATCGCCAAGTTCAGCCCCGTCTGGCCGCCCAGCGTGGGCAGCAGCGAGTCAGGCCGCTCGCGCTCGATGATCTTCTCCACGATCTGCCATGTCAGCGGTTCGATATAGGTGCGGTGAGCGGTGGCGGGATCGGTCATGATCGTTGCCGGATTGGAATTGACCAGCACGACCTCGTAGCCCTCCTCGCGCAGCGCTTTGCATGCCTGGGTGCCGGAGTAGTCGAATTCGCAGGCTTGACCGATCACGATCGGGCCGGACCCGATCAGCAGGATCTTGTGGATGTCGTTTCGGCGTGGCACGGCTTCCCTGTTCTGGCCTCAATGGGCGTTAAAGGTGGGGTTGTCGTCTCCAGGTTTCAACAAGACGTGTTCCACGTGGCGGCGTCTGTCCGAGACGCCCTATTCTGGTCTCGGAGTGTCGCCTCACTCCGTGTGGGTCGGTCTTGTCGGCCTGTGTAAAATTCCCCGAGTTTAGCAGTACAGCGACGGGAACTTCAAGGGGCAGTGCGGAACCGCTCCAGTTGGCTGGCGAGGCTCTGGTTGCGAGGCTCCAGAGCGACGGCTCGCTGCGAGTATTCGATGGCTCGCTCGCGGTCGCCTCGGCGGAAGTAAACCTCGGCCAGCGTGTCCAGATGAGCGGCGTTGGGTTCCTGTTCGACTGCCCGTTGGGCGTGCCGCAGGGCATCGTCCGAGCGCCGGCCGCAGCGTGCGGCGAGCCATGCCAGATTGTTGTTCAACAAGGCCGAATCGGGCCAGTCGGCGCACCACTGAACGTGCATCCGGAACTGTTCGTCGAACAGCTCGTCCGCGATCTTGCGCTGGCCGGCGGCTTCCAACCGTGGAACCAATTCCTCGCTGATGTCGATCTCGGCCGGCACGGCGGCCAGCGCTGCCCGCGCCTGCCGTGCCGCGGTTTCAAAATCCCCGGCCTCGATGGCCGCCGCGGCCCGCAGTCGATCGATCAACGCCGGCGTCCGCAAGTACGTGGTGACGTTCAGCAAGTAGAAATACGTGCGCAAGTCGTCCAGCACGGAGAGCTCGAACCAACCGGCGGCGGCATCCGGGTCGGTGGCCATCAAATGCTCGCCCAGCAACCGCGCGGCTTCGCTCCACTCCAGATGCTCGGGCGGTGCCGTGCGCAGGATCGCGCGGCACTGTTCGGCCGCTTGGTCTTTCAATCCACGCTCCAGCAGGCCCTTGGCAATTCGCAACCGCGCGCGACTGTCGATCGCCAACCGGTGTACCAGTTGCAGCCGCTGTTCGGCTTCCGCCTGGCGACCGGCCCGGCGCAGGGCTTCGGCCGACAGCGCCAGGTCACCCAGCCGGTCGTTGTCGGCCTGCCACAGCCGCTCGAACCGTTCCGCCGCGTCGTCCCACTGGTCGCGGCGCCAACTTAGATCGGCCTGGACGGCCACGATTTCGATCCGCTGCGGGTCGGCAGCCTGCAAGACTTCGTCGGCGCGGTCCAGAAGATCCCGCGCGATGCAGGCGCGCGCGACGTTCGCGTACGAGGCATCGCGGTTGAACGTCTCGCCAATTTCAATCCAGCGAATTGCCTGCTCAACTTGTGCTTCGAAATCGGCCGGATCTTCCCCGGCCGACGGATTCATGGCCGCATGCACGCGAGCGAACGTGCGGGCCACGGGGTCGTTGGGATGCTCTCGCCGCGACACGCTCCACCAAAGGCGAGCATCGTTGCCTCGCAGGCCGTAAAGTCGTGCTGCGATCAGCGGAAGCGAGTTCTCATGAAGAACCGTCTCGGCTGCCAATTCCCACGCGTGCTCCCGCTGGTCCCAGGCCAGCAGCGTCTGGCTCAGCCGTTCGAGGCACAGTCTTCGCGGCGAGCCCGAGCTGTTGTCGTCGGCTTGCTTGCGGCTGTATTCTTCCAGCAGCCCGAATGCGGCGGACGCTTCTTCCCGGCGGCCCAGCGAGTGCAGCAGCCGAACGATTCTGAGCGCCGCGTCCAGCCGCTCGAACACTTGCTGCGACGCTTCCTGGTTGCGAGTGGGCAGCGATGCGATCCAGTCCGCATCCAACGGCCTGCCGTCCTCCCAACCCAGCAGCCGCAGCGCGTCGCCATACTGGTGGCGCAGCGACATCAGATCGAAGGCTCGTCCGGGGTCGTACCCGGCCAGATGTTTCAGTCCCTGGTCGACGCGGCCGTTCAGCAGCAACGCCTCGACGCACAACCATTGCAGAGTGTTGTCGTCGGGTTGAGCGGCGGCGGTCTGCACAACTTGCTCCACCGTCTTGTCGAAGGCGGCCAGATCGCCGGCCAATCGCTGGTAAGCGGCCACCAGCCCCTGCTGCTCGATCTGCTGGTGCGAGGCCGGCACGGGCCTGGCATCGGTCCACGGAATGGGCAGCGGGCACGGATGCGATTGCTGCAAAGCGGCTGCGTCCGCCCAGCGCCGCATCTCGACTAACAAGGCTTTCTCGAGTCCCGGATCGCCGACACCCTGCGCGATGCGGTACGCGGCGTCCAAATCGCCGTTTGCGCGGTACAGATACACCAACAACCGAGCGTCTTCCGCAACCTTCGTTTGTTCCCAGCGCTGCCGAACTGTATGGATGTGCTCGTCGATCTGCCCGCTGGTCCACCAGAAAGCGGCCAACCGCAACCGGCCCAGATCGTCGCCGGCCTGCTCGACCAACAGGCGTTCGGCCTGCTCGACTTCGCCGCGTTTCAGGTGATACGCCGCCAAACCGGACGGCGTGCAGACCAAGTCGCTCAGCAACTGCGCCCTCTGGTTTTCGTCGGGCAGCCAGGTCGCGGCCTGTCGCAGAAAGTCGGTGTGACCGTGCGTCACCAGATGCTGGCGGACCTGCGATCGTGTCAGCAGGGCGTTGGCGTTGGATTGCCGGACGTTCGCGTCGGATTCGAGTTGCAGGATGGCGACCAACCACTCGGCGACTTCGCGCTGGGCCAGCAAGGCTTGCCCTGTTTCGTCGAAGACCAAGCGTTGAACCGCTTGACGCCGCACGTTGGGATCTCCGTTGGCTTCCAGCCAGTTACGGAGTCGGTCCATCTGTCCGTTTTCGACCAAGTAGGCAACCGCCGCGCGGCTGTTCAGGATCCCGGTCACCACTTGCGCCCGGTAGCCGCGGAATTCCTCGCGATCCGCCCAGCCGAGCAGGTTGTCCAAGCCACCACCTGCGATCAGCGTCTGGAGTACGGCCGGGTTGTTGAACACCGTGTACAGCACATGCACATTGCCCGAGGCCTGGATCTCGTCCGTCACCAACTGGATCACTTCGGCAATACGGCCGAGTC
Source organism: Pirellulaceae bacterium (assembly GCA_023382975.1). Classification (GTDB taxonomy): domain Bacteria; phylum Planctomycetota; class Planctomycetia; order Pirellulales; family Pirellulaceae; genus SKKK01. The sequence continues at coordinate 138,215 of JAHDXO010000015.1, read as the reverse complement.
GAGCCAATTGCCGGACGGCATCGGCGTTGCTCAGCAAGGGCAACAGCAGTTGCCGCCGCTGCTCGGGATCGGTCTCGGCATCGACGATCTTCAGCAATTCGCCGAACAGGCCGCGGTCGATCAGCACCGACAGGGTCTCGGGGCGGCCGAGCAGCGATTGCAGCAACGCGCGGCGGGTTTCCTCTTCCGCTTCGCCCAGGATTTCGCGGATCACGGGTTCCAATTCCCCGGTTTCCGCCAAACGATCGACAGCCGGACGCGATTCGAGCAGATTGACCAGCAGTTGACGGCGCGCGCTGGCGTCGCTGTCCAGCCGGCACAGCTTCAGCAATTGGTTGAAACAATCGGCCTCGATCAGCGCAGCGACGGCTGCCGGACTGGCCAGGATTTGGGTCAGCACCTGGCGTCGGATCTCGACGTCGCTTTGCTGCCCGGCGACCTGCACCAAGCGGTCCACGCGTTTGGCGGCGATCAGATGCTCGACCATCTTGCCGTTGGTCAGCAGTTGAGCCAGCAATTGGCCGCGCTGCTGGTCGTCCTCGCGCGAAACCAGCTCGTACAGTTCGTCGAAGGCGCCGGCCTTGAGCAACGCGCCGATCGCCGCCTCGCTGGAGAACAGCATTCGCAGCAGATTCTGGCGGGCTTGCGCGTCGTCCTGCCCCCGGACCAACTCGAACACGTGCGCCACCCCCTTGTCCGCGATCCAGTGCTCGATCGCCGGCTGGTGCGACATCAGACGCCCGAGCAACTGGCCGCGCTGCTGAGCTTGGGGCAATTGCCCGATCTGCGCCATCAGGTCGTCCAATCCGCCCTGCTTGACCACCACGGCAACGTTCTCCGCGCGTTGCAGCAGTCCTTCCCAAACCTGATACCGCGTGTTGACCGAGATCTGCGAAATCGTCGCGAACAGATCCTTCAATCTGCCGGAGGAACCATAGTGTTCGACGACTCGCGGCGAGGTCAGCACCAACCGCATCAAGTAGGACTGGTAGTATTCCTCTTTCTGCTGCCGGATCAATTCGATCGTCTTGTCCAACTGGCCCTCGGCGACGATGGCCGCGATCGTGGTGTCGTGCTGGCAGATCTGCTGCAGGAAGGTGCGCAGCGAGTTGCCGCTCAAATGCTGCTCGGCGAATCCGATCACTTGGTCGATCTGCTTGTCGGCGGCCAGTTGCTGCAGAACTCGCGGGTTGACGTAAAACGCGCTCAGCAGCGTCGCCCGTTCGTCGTCGTCGGCTTCGTCGCGGGCCATGCCGTACAGGGTTTCGTAGTGCTTGCGGTCGATCAACAGCGTCATCGCCTGAAGGTTCCGGTACAATCGCACCAGATACTGACGCCGGGCTTCGGGCAGCGTCTGCGCTCGAGCGAATTCGATCAGCGTGTCCAACTGGTCTTTTTCTTGCAGCCGAGTCACCACGGCGCTGGTGCTGTAGAAATCGCCGCGCAGCGAGGCATGGCGCACGGCATCCTGCTCCTCGACCAGCAGTTGCCACAGATCGTCGTAGCGCTCAGCGGCGATCAGGGACGCCATCGCGGATTGGTTGCGGAACAGGTTCTCCAAGTAGGCCGCGCGCGCCACGGCCGATGTTTCCTCGCGAGCCAACGCTACCACGCGGCCGATCTGGTCCGCGGCCGCCAACCGTTCGACGGTCGTCAAGGTGATCAAGCGGCCCAGCAGTCCGCCGCGATCGTTGTCCGGAGTCCGCTGGACGAGGGCCAACAGCGGCTCGAAATGCTGCACGCCGTTGATCACTCGCTGCAGACGGTAATCGACCAGCACGCGCTGCAACAGCCGCAACCGCTGCTCGTCCGTCACCTGATCGTCCAGAAAGCCGAATAGCCACTTCAACTCCGCTTCGTCGCGGAAAATCTCGTCGCCGCTGGACATGGTCATCAGCCGGTAAATCGCCTCGCCGCGCCAGTCCTTCAGCGCCAAGTCCGCTTCCGGCGATTCCACTTTGATCAGCTCCCACAACGCCTTGCGGCTGTCCGGTTGCTGGAACAGCGAGTAACCATAGCCCGACGCGAGGATGCCCTTCATGTACTCGTTGCGCATCGCGGCGGGCTCTTGCTTGGCAGCTAGCTGCAAGATCAGGTCGCGCTGCCCGGCCTCGTTCAACGCTTGCCGCACCCCTCCCGAAGCGACGATGGACGCCAACAGTTTCCCGCGCGCCGCCGGGTCGTTCTCCACCGCCGACAATCCGATCAGCCCGTCGACACCGCTTTTCTTGATGATGGCCTGAACGACGTCCGCGTGCTGGACGGCGCGTTGCAGGATCGTCGCCTGCTGATCCGCCTCGGCATTCTCGCGGGCGAACGCCAGGAACGCCTCCAGGCGGTCCTTCTCGACCAACTGCTTCATGGCCTGCGGCATGGCAACCATCTGGACGATCCACTGGCTGCGCGTGCGGCGCTGCGGCTCCAACTCGACCAACTTCAACGCCAAGTCCAACTGGTCCTGCTCGACCAGCGACGCAACGGCCGCGGCGTTTTCGAACAACCGCGACAGCATTTCGCGGCGGACGTCGGCCGCGGGCTCGCGCTGGACGACCTTGACCAGCACTTGCAGATTTTCCTGCTCGGCCAAACGCCGGATCATGCTCTCCGAAAACAACATTTGAGCCAGCGTCGTCTGACGCCAAGCCGCATCCTGATCGGCGCCGACCGCGGCGATCAGCTCGTCGAGCCGCTCGAGTTCCAGAAAATACTCGACCGCCCGGGAGCTGCGCATCAGGTACACCAACAGCGTGCGGCGGATGTTGGCGTCGGGCTCCAGCCGGATCAAACGCTGAAGCCGCTCGAAGTCGTCGCGGTCGGCCAACGCCTGCAACGACGCAAACCGCTGGTTCGTATCGCCGTCGCGGAACTGCCGGATCAGCAAATTGACCTCTTCCGGCACGTCGGGCAGAATGCCGTAGCGGAAATCGTCCAGGATCAACTGGGCGCGCAATCGGACCTCGCGGTCGGGTTCCTGGGCCGCGCGGCGCAGCGTCGGCTCGGCGAGCAGACCCTGCTGCCACAAGAATCGCGAAGCTTGGCGGCGAACCGAAAACTGCGGAGCTCCAAGTAGTTCCACCGCTTGGGCGATGGACTCCTGAGTAACCGGCGGCGACTCCGGCAATTCGGCCTGCTCCGCTCCTAAGGCGACCAGGACCAACGAGATCAGCCAAGTCACAATGACACCCCCCGAGGATCGGTTATCCTTGAACGTATGCAAGAATGCGAAGAGCACTTCGTTCAGGATAAGCCCTGCGGGGGCCGATGGCAACGACCGCAACGGGGCGGGGTCAGGCGGCCTTGTCCAGTTTTTGCAGCGACTGCAGCAAATCGAACGCGCGTTTCAGGTCGCAGATCTGGCTGGCGCTGTGGTGGATGACCGCGGCTTGGTCTTCGGCAAGGCGACGGCCGTTGGCGGCGAGCAATTCGGTGATCTCTTCCGTCTTGAGATCTTCCAGGCGGACGATATCGGCCATCGGAGTCCTTTCAGAAACGAGGGAAACACCACGTTTATCGGCCGATTTACAGGGCCAGTTCAATCCGGTTAGGATGGTTGGCAAGCCAAACCGGATATTCGGGTCTTGCGGGGGTGTCTTCCCTGGTGGCCGAATTCGTGAGAATTCGGAATCAGGCAGAGCCGTCCGAATTCTCACGATTTCGGCTACGAGTGAATGGAGTAGCGAACGGGGGCAAATCATGACGGATGCATCGGTTGCAGTAGGCTCGACCGTATCGCAGCATCCGGCTGCGGCGGACGACTTCTTGCCCGTCCAGAAGCTTCGCGAGCGTCAGGACGAGCGACTGCGCGCGACGGTGCGGCTGGCGTGCGAACGAGTGGACTTGTATCGCCAGCGTTTCGCCGTCGCGGGCGTAAGGTCCGACCAGATCCAAACGCCGGAGGATCTGGTCCGCATCCCATTTGTGACCAAAGACGATCTTCGCGCGGCGTATCCCCAAGGGATGTTTGCGGTGCCGCTCGACCAAGTCGCGCGGTTGCATGCTTCCAGCGGCACCACGGGAAGACAGGTTCTGGTCCCCTACACAGCAGCCGACTTGGCAGTCTGGACCGCCGCGATGATCCGGTGCCTGGTGATGTTCGGGGTACGACCGTCGGACGTGATTCAGAATGCTTACGGGTACGGACTGTTCACCGGTGGTCTCGGGTTTCACGATGGCGCCGCGGCACTGCGCGCCACGGTCATTCCTGTTTCCGGCGGCAACACCGAACGGCAGATCGTCGTGGCCCGCGATTTCGGATCGACGGTGCTGTGCTGTACACCGAGTTTCTTCCTGCATCTGGCCGACCGGGCGGACGAGATGGGAATCGATCTGCGCGGGCTGCGACTGCGAATCGGCGTGTTCGGCGCCGAGCCGTGGTCGGAGGGGCTGCGCGGCCGTATCGAACAGGCGGCGGCGATCGAAGCCTTCGACATCTACGGCCTAGCCGAGATCGTCGGACCGGGGGTTGCCGCGGAATGTCCGGCGCACAGCGGCCTGCACGTTCTGGAGGACCTGTTCTACCCGGAGATCATCGATCCGGCATCGGGTCAGCGGCTGCCCGACGGCCAGGTAGGAGAACTGGTGCTGACAACGCTCTGCAAGGAAGCGATGCCGATGCTGCGTTATCGCACCGGCGATGTGACGGCGATCTGCACCGAGCCTTGCCCCTGCGGCCGGACGCTCCGCCGCATCCGCCGCGTCTCGCACCGTAGCGACGACCTGTTCATCGTCCGCGGGGTGAATGTGTACCCGTCGCAGATCGAAGCGGCATTATTGGAAGTCAAGGAAACGCTGCCCCATTACCAGATCGTGCTGAGCCAGCGGGACGGGCAGGAGCACGCCGAAGTCCAGATCGAAGTCGGGCCCGAGATGTTCAGCGACCGCATCAGCGTGCTGCAATCGCTGCAGGACCGGCTGACGCGGGCAATTCGCCAGGGCATCGGCGTCCACGTCGACGTGCGGTTGGTCGAACCTCGCTCGATCGCCCGCAGCGAAGGCAAAGCGCAGCGAATCGTCACGGCAGGGACACACGCACCATGAAAATCCACCAACTGTCCGTCTTCGTCGAGAACCGCCCGGGACATCTGATCGCTCCCTGCCGCTGCTTGGCCGAGGCCGGGATCAATCTGGTCACGCTCGCCCTGGCGGAAACCGAGAACTACGGCATCCTTCGCTTGATCGTGCGCGACTGGCAACAGGCCAAGCAGACGCTCGAAGCGGCCGGCTTCCGGGTTTCTGTCACCGAGGTGCTGGCCGTCCAGGTCGACGATCGTCCCGGCGGCCTGGTCGACGTGCTCGACCCGGTCTCGCAAGCCGGGCTGAACGTCGAATACATGTACGCCTTCACGACCAAGGCCAGCGGCCAAGCCGTGCTCGTGTTCCGCTTCGAAGATCCCGACGCAGCCGTCCGCACGCTGCACGGCTCGGCCGTCCAGTTCCTGGACAACGTCGACCTGTTTGCCCGCCTGGACCGGGTCTGAATCGTGCGGTCCAGCGCTACGGCGACCGGGAAGCCTGGACCAACCGCAGCACGCCATCGGTCACATGGCCGATGGTTCGCATCTGCTCGTCAAACTCATCGGGGATCGAGATGTCGAAGTGCTCTTCCAGCTCCATCGAAATCTCCACGATGTCCAGACTGTCGCAGCCCAGATCCTCGATCAGTGCGTCGCTTTCCCGGACCCGCTCCATCTGCATGCCGAGGTGTTCCGCCACGATCTCTTGAACGTCTCGCAAGACCTCGGCGCGTTGCGGAATGATCCGCCGCGCGGTCTGAATGTTCGTTGACATGATCCGTCTCCTTGAGGTTGAAAAACGGGGAAAAGCCCTACGCGGCACGGCCGCAACCAGAGTGGGTCGCGGGCGCCGAACGCGACTCTAAAGGTCCGTTCCCTCCAACTCGGCCGCGTCCATGGCGAGAACGAGCTTGCGGACGGTCGCGAAGTCCGGCGTCGTCCGGCCGCGTTCGATCCGATTGAGCGTCTCCGGACGGATGGCGGCGCGACGAGCCAGTTCGGCCTGGGACAATCCGGCCGCCTGTCGACGACGGATCAGCTTGGTGGCCAGCGACGTCGGATCCGCCGCGAAATCCGCTCCGGCGGCTTCGGACGACGAATCCTGAACCTGCTCGACGCCCGCCTGCTGGCAAAGTCCGTCGAACACCGCTTCGCGCACAATCACATAACGGATTCCGCCCAACTCCACACGCTGGCACTCGATCCCCGTCCGCCTCGTCTTCGCCATGCCCATGCTCCCTTGAACTTCCGGCAATCTAACAGGTATTGCTTTGCACGTCAATATCATTGACTTTAATATCAATCACTTTCGTCCCTGGATTTTCGGAGATTTCGACAATCAAGACCGTTCATGCTGGTGTCGAGCTGATTCTTGGCGAACGACGAGACGAGTCACGCTTCGATTCGCAGTCCAATGAGGAACCTGCCGAAAATCGAGATGAAGGCACCGATCTCCCGATGCAAGGGCTGCTAACACAGTTGCCTCTAGTATGTAGTCATGGTAACTTCAATTGAGTCGTTGGAATCGTGTTCACCGTCTGTACCAGCGACTTCATTCATTACCGTGCTCATCAAACGGACATCTTCGAGGGCATACGGCTCGATTCACGGTAGGACGCTGTAGCTCGACGAGTTATGAACAACACGACGACGGTGCTGATGGGCAAGAGTGACAAACGGTCCGCTTGATCGCGATCCACAAGGGCAGAACTATGGAACCGTACGTTCCCGGCTTCGACTCTGACGTGTTCATCAGTTACTCGCAGGCCAACAATCATGCAGGCTGGATAACCAAGTTCCGTCAACAGCTTGAAGCCCGTCTGAAGGAGCGCGTGCCGCCTGGAGCCGTCTTCTTTCGAGACACCGACTCATTGCAGGGAAATGACGACCTTACGCCGGAAATCACCCGCAGTATCCGAAGCACGGCGGTTCTCGTTGCCGTAGTCTCGCGAAGTTACGTTACACGACCGTGGTGCCAGAAGGAGTGCCTTGAATTCCAGGCTGCGAATGCTGACCGAGGACTCACCGGGCGTATCTTCCCCGTCCGGTACGACGACGTTAGTCCGGCCGAGTTCCAGAAGTTCGTCGGGGAGAAGCTCGGCTACGAATTCTTCGCCAAATCGCCCGAAGACAAGTATGTAGACGCCCTTGAACCTGAAAGCGACGCCTTCAGAACGAAAATGAATATCCTCCGCATGGAAATCGGGGCGAAACTGGAGGAACTCAAAACGCAACCCGCAGACGTTCCATCCGTGGCGGAAGCCGAATTCTCCCCGCAGCTATCATCCAGGCCGACTGTCTTTCTGGCCGAACCAGCGCCGGGACTCGGAGACCATGCCGATCAGCTCACGTCCTACCTGCGGGCCTTTCAATGGGAAGTCGTTCGGCCCGGCGATCGCTTCTACGAACTGGACAACTACGAGAGCACGTTTGTCACGGGATTACGGCGATCGCTGGTTTTCGTCCAATTGCTGGGACGCAAGTTTGACCCGCACGACGATGACGACGTGCAGAGCTGGGACCGATGGCAATACCTTCAGGCCCAGGCGGCGGGTCTCCCGTCGCTGCGATGGTTCAACAAGTTCGACAAAGACGGGAAGGAAATTGATCTTCAGAAGCTCGATGCCGATCATCGCGATTTTGTCACCCAGGTAGGCATTTGGGACTGCGATCCGCAGCGGTTTCGCGGACTCGTCCGCACCGAGGTCGAGAGTCGGTTTCACAACCTGCGGCAGCAAGAGCGTGCGGCGGGCTTGGAAGGTCCGAAGCCCTTGGTCGTCCTGCGGGCGGATCGGAACGACAAGGCCTTTGCCGAAGAGATCGGCCAAACGCTCCGACAGCTCTCGTGCGATGCGCTGCGCGTCCCGGACAAGGAATTCACATCGCTGGAAGATTTTGCCAAGAAGTATGCCGCCCACGGATTGCTAGTGGTCTACCGGACCTGTCCGGGCACCTGGATGTTGGCTCGGTTGCAGGAATTGCGGAGCTTTTTGACTACTGACTTCGGACGCCGCTGGGCCTGTGCCTTATGGCGGGCCCCCGAAGACGAAGAGGACTCACTGTCGTGCTGGGTCGATGGTCTGCTCGTGATCGAGCCGCGCAAGCAGCAATGCCTGCAGGAATTCGTGGCCCAGCTTCAGACTCGCATCCATCGTTCCGAGGTGTCTGCATGACCCGTATCGCTTCGCCGTTGTTCACGAAACCGATTCAGGCGCCCTATCCGGGATTGCGTCCCTTTCAGCCTCACGAATCGCGCATATTCTTCGGACGTGACGAGCCAGTCGCGGACATGCTGACCGTGCTGGAGAACCGCCGCTTTCTTGCCGTCGTGGGGCCCAGCGGAGGCGGAAAATCGTCGCTGGTGCTGGCGGGCTTAGTTCCGGCGTTGGAAAGCGGTAAGTTGCTCACCGCTCGATCTGATGATTGGCGTTTTGTCATTCTGCGCCCCGGCGACGCGCCGTACCACAACCTAGCCGATGCCACGCAGCGCCGGCTGTGGCCCGATGCCCCCGTGCATCGATTTCACGACGGCGAAGTTGCCCTGACCGAAGTGGTCTTGCGAAGCAGTCCGTTTGGATTTGTCGAGACGCTGCGGGATGCAGCCCTGCCCGAGCGGACCAACGTGTTGCTGTTGGTGGACCAATTCGAGGAACTATTCCGGTTCCGGACGCAAGACGGGACGGCCGGACACACGGCGACTCGGCAACGCGACGATGCAGCCGCGTTTGTGCAAATGTTGCTACAGACCGCGAAGCAGTCGCGGCGTCCGGTTTATGTCATGCTCACCATGCGCACCGACTTTCTCGGTGACTGCGATGTCTTCGAGGGACTGCCCCAGGCCATCAACCAGAGTCAGTATCTCACGCCGCGATTCACGCTGACCCAACTGGCGGAAGCCATCGAACGCCCTTTGCAGCAGCCTCCGTTCAGCGGTTCGGTTGCTCCGGGCCTGGTCCAGCGGATACTGAACGACGTCGGCACCAACCGTGATGAGTTGCCGATCGTTCAACACGCCTTGTTTCGCACGTGGCAGAAATCACGTGAACTCCGTCCTGGAAATGCAACGGAACTTCGCCTGGAAGACTACGACTTGGTGGGCGGCCTGAAGAGTGCGTTGTCGCGACACGCAGATGAAGCCCTGCAGGAATTCCGACTGCTCGGGCAGGAGACGCTCGTCGAAGGCGTCTTCCGAGGTCTCTGCACACGCGGAGCCGACGGGCAGGATATCCGTCGTCCCGCGACCATCCAACAACTGGCCGAAGAATCGGGTTATTCGATAGCCGAAGTGACCTCCGTGGTCGAGGCGTTCCGACGCAGTGATCGGTGTTTTTTGATGCCTCCGTCGAACCGCGAGTTGGCACCCGAGACCAAAATCGACATCAGCCACGAGGCGTTAATTCGTCAGTGGCACGAATTGGCCGAATGGTTGAAGGCCGAGGAAAACAGCGCCCGTCTCTATCGCCGCCTGGCGAGTTCGGCCTATCTGAAGCGGGACGGTTCGGGCGGCTTGCTCAAAGATCCCGAATTGGCTTTTTTGGCCCGCTGGTGGAAGGAACGGCAGCCCAACGCTGCGTGGGCGGAACGGTACGAACCGGGAGCGTTCGACCTGACGCGAACGTTTCTGAGGGAAAGCGAGACGGCGGATGTCGAAGAGAAGCGGCAGGAGGCCGAGCGGCGTGGGCGCGAATTACACTTGGCAAGACAGGTTGCCGAAGAACAGCGAGTCCGAGCGGAACAGCAGGCGGAAGCCGCGAACCGTTTGGCAGCCTCGCAACGGCGATTCAAGCATGCATTTTGGGCAGCGGCAGGCGTTGCTGCCGTTGCGGTCGTTTTTTTTCTGTGGGCTTGGAACGCTGAACGCGCCGCCCAAAACGCGAGAACGACGGCAGAAGAGCAGACGGCTGTCAATGAAGAACGCCTGAGCGTCGATCGGGTTGGCCGAGCGTATGACACGCTCCGGCTGACTTATGATGCCGAGGCCGCCAAGTCGATGGTCACCTCGGAACGCGGCGCAGTCGAATCGAAGTACCTGGGCTGGGAATGGAATTTCGTCCAGGCTGGTTGGGGGGCGTCATTCAAACCCCTGGTGGACCAGTATACCCATGAGGGAGGAATCACGGCGGTGGCAATCAACGAGGATGGGGAGCGGATCGCCACCGCCGGTTACGAATCCAAGTCGAAAGAAACCCGTGCGGACAATCCCCGACCGAGCATGCCAACTCCGTCGAAAGGCGCTCGCGAGGAAGATCGCCGACCGACCATCAAAATCTGGAGGTTCACCGACGGTAAGCTGGAATGGGAACATACTTTGCCTGGCAAGCACACAGTTGCCGTAACCACGCTGACGTTTGCCCGGAACGGAGAACTGGCCAGCGGCGATGCCAGCGGCAAGTTGTTCCTTTGGAATCGCAACTTCACCGAGGTGGACCGCAGACTGTCCTGCCCTGGACCGATCCAGCGGATCGCCTTTTGTCGCAGCGACAAGCTGATTGCCGTGGCACACAAAAACAAAGGGCTGGGATTCTACGACGTTGCCACAGGGAACCCGGTGTCGCAGCGTGAAGGCCCGGACATCAATGCGTTTTCCGTGAGCCCTGACCGAACGTGGCTAGCTGTCGCGGACGGCGATGCCGTTGTTCTTTGGGACACAAGTGCTGTGCCGATTTCACAGCCCCGAGTTCCAATCGGTGGACAAGTTCGCGACTTGGTGTTCCACCCGTCGGGACGTTGGTTGGGAGTGGCTTTGAGTCATGGGCAGATCAAGGGTCTGCCCGTGCCGTTTCCGGGACGGGCATCCCAGACGCAGACGAGCTCCTCGTACGGCTTGCCTCTCGGTGTACCAGTGGAACTGCAAACGCTTCCGCCTACGAATGATCACCACCGGATTGCCTTTGACCGGCGTGGCGAAGTACTCTTCAGCATGGGTGACAAGGGTGTCATCGCGTGCTTTGACATTCGTGATCTGGCCGATTTCGATAACGGCATTCAAAACCCGCCTTCCAATAGAGACCGGCTCCTGGGAATGATTCCCAAATGGCGTCAACGGCATCTGGATCTTCTCACTGCCGGCGATAGCGACCACCTTGTGACCACCGGACTTGACGGCAAGATCCAGGTATGGCATCCCACTCGGCAATTTCCATGTGGAATCGTAGTCGACTCGTTGGAAGGATCGGACGATGGCAGAGTGGCTTGGAGCGAAGCACAACTGGACATTTCCGCGGATGGTTCGAGGATCGTCGTTTTCCGCGACTGGAGCGAACCACAACTGGATATTTCCGCGGATGGTTCGAGGACCATCGTTTTCCGCGACGAAAGGATTCAATGCTGGGACACACTGACTGGCCGCAAGTTGACGGACGTGTCTCTGCCGCCGAATGCTGCAGGAACCGTTCCGCGCGTGCGATTCTGGGGGGATGGATCGCAGTTGGTAATCGCGAGTGCGACAGGCGTCGCAACGCTGGGCATCGCAAATGGGACCGGCGACGAGGCAGAATTCGGCCCTCTGTTTCACCTCGATGCGGCGCCGATCTGCCTCGCCGTTGCACCGGCAATGTGTCCCAGTAACCTAGCGGTTGGAGTGCCGGGCAAGGTCGTTCTATGGTCGCAGGCAGACGGCAAGAAAGATGATCTTCCGCTACCGGAGAATGAGATTCCTAGCTTTCTGGCTTTCGATGCCGAAGGAAAGACTCTGCTCGCGGTGACGCGCAGGTCTTCGGCGTCGAATCAGGGAGATCTCCAGGCCGCTGATACCTTGTACCTCTTTGATGCATTCCGATGCCGTGCTTTGCATAGTGTCGCTGTGCCGTTTTCGGTGGAGAGCATCGCCTTTGCTCCCGCGGGCGACTGTTTTTTCACCACCTTGCGCGATGGGGAAGATGCCTGGAATCTGGTGCCTTGGGAGGTTCAGGACGGAACGACGATTGTGGAAGCCAAGGAAAAGTCCTTCTACTTTCGACGAATGACGTCCCTGCCGGCTGGCCTCGTAGTATTGCAGCCATTTCCTGCCGTCGCCTTCGCCAAAGGTTCAGCCAAAACTCCGGCGAAACCCGACGTAGGCCAGCGCCCGCTTCGTGTCCTCGGCAGCGATGGATCCATGCTGAAACTGTGGAACGGCAAGACCGGCGTAGATGTGCTGACGATTCCACCTCGCGAAGGGACCGACGGTTTTGCCGAGGTGATTGCCCTCGCCGCTTCGGCCGACGGTACGCTAGTTGCGTCGCTGCATTCAAACGGAGTCCTGAACACATGGGAATCGGTCCACGATCTCGACCGCGAGGGCTTCGAACAGGCATGTCAAACAGCGGATGAGCAGCTTCTGAGCCACCTGCGATTCGAGGACACAGAGCGAGCGATTCGGAACGACGCACAACTCTCGTTGTCGGAGAAGCAATGGGCGATTCGGTTGCTCCGCAACCGGACGGCCGTCTCTGGAGCCGATCCAACTTCCCGTTTGCACAACCAACTGCGTCAACTCCTTTCACGTCCCGGACTTCCCGCAAAAACCTATGAATGGGCATTGACAAAAGTCAACCAGTTGGCAGAGGCGGGCAGTCAGAAGCCCGATCCGCACTTTGAAGTGACGCGAGGGATCGCCCAGTACCGCATGACGAAAACCGAAGATGCGATCAAAACCCTCAAACCGCTCTGCCAGCACGAGAACGAGGCGGTGCGGCTTCCGGCAAGTGCCTTCCTCGCCATGGCGCTGGCGGCACATAAGGGAAGTGAAGACGCATCCGACGTCGCAAAACTGCTTGCAGATTGCCACAATCTGCTGTCGAGGTCCCCTTTTGTCGTCGCTCCCACAGTTCTTGACGCATGGGACGAAGCCAGGAACGGTCTTGCTCGCATCCAAATCCAAGATGTAGTCGTCCACGATAACGATGGGACCCGAACCGTCGACTTCACACTGGAGCTAACATCGGAGCTTCCCTCTGTCTGGAGACATTTGCAGGTCGACGTTTTGTTCAACGGCAAGACGCTCGATTTCGACGTCGCAGTGGTAGATGACGAGTCGATCGATACGGATTCTGCGAAGGGATTTCACCGGAAACGCTTCACCTGGGATGGAGTGCCGGTATCCAGTGAGCGCCCGGATTTTGACATTGTTGCTCGCCTACGGTTCGGTGATCACCAACTCGATGAAGTGGCATGGACATCCGAGAGCAAAACCTACGCGTTGCTTTGCGGTGTCGCCGCTCCATCACCAAGTTCCGGTTGGCGGGCTTCACCGCTCGCCGGACCGCCAACTGACGTGAGAAACATGCGAAGCGTATTGCTCGATGGCTCCGGTTGGCAGGAGGTACTTCTTGATCAAGCGTGTAGCCACGATCGTGTCTTTTCCATAATTCGTCGCCTGCCGCATGACAGCATTTTACGTCCCGACGACCTTTTCGTCTTCCATTTCTCAGGGCACGGCGGTCAGATCTTAGGATCAAACGAGAAGCAGCAACTGGCCCTTCTTCTTCATGATCGGGCGGTTCCATGGGAAGAACTTCGCGAACTCTTCAGCACCATGCCTTGCCAAGTGCTCGTCCTTCTTGACTGTGCCCATTCGGGCGCTGCAGTGTCGCTTGAAGCGGAAACATCCGACGGGAAGAAGTCAGCAAATCTCCATGTGCTGACTTCATGCGCGGCCGATCAAAAGGGCATTGATACTGGCGACGGTGGATCTTTCACGACAATTCTGGTCCGCGGGCTTCGTGGAGCGGCCGATGCAGACTCTGACGGCGTTGTCACCCTGTCAGAGCTTGCGGATTACGTCCGTCAGAACTCGGATGGTCGGCAGCAGCCGCAATTCTGGTCGAAACGCACGCAGCCGCTGCCGGTACGGCAACTCGATTTGGACCCTGGAGATTTGGTGCGAGCAATCGAAGCGCAGGCACGATCAGTTCAACCTTTGGTTCAACGTATGCGCGAACTCGGTCCGGCGGTGCGGCGTGTCGGAAAGGAACTCTCGGCGCGATCGAAGGAACTCGGATTGAGCCCCGCACAAATTCGCTTCATCCAGGAGCATATCAGTTTTTCAAGCCGGATTATGCGCACGCTCGACATCGAAGAACAAGAAGCCGATCCGTCGGCCCCAGCCAGTCCCGAAACGCCGGCCGGAACTCCGCCGAACGTCGAGTCGTTCCTGAAAGATGCCGTGGCACTGGTCAATGTCTGCGGGGAGTTTGAGGTAACCGAAGCGAAGCTTCGGATTCACGGCAAGAAGCTAGTTGAGCATCCATTCCAAGATGAAGCAGCCGCAGCGTTTTCACTGGACGTGACCGCCATTGCGGACAGAATCGACGAGTGGGCAAGGGCGTGGAATCCACTCCCGTCGACAACTTGGCCATCCGATTCTTCCGAAGCCGCGCCAACCGAAGGTCGCTGATTGTGTGCCGGTCAATGCCGCGGGTTACAGAGCCTCTCGTGATGGTGTCGTATATTGTGTCCCGCGGCGCGGGTGCTGCGGATTGATGAATTCCCATTTGGCAATCTTTGTAACGGAAAACGGGCGGTTGCGATGCGGTTGACGGAGATTCCTTTGCGTGTGGGTTCGACCGAGGTGCCGGCCGAGGTGGCGGAATTCTTGGAGGAGGCCGGGCGGCGCGTGAGCGTGCATACTGAGCGGTTGCCCGGATTGTTCAGCGGATTTGTTCCCAGCGACTTCGTGGCCGTCTATCAGGCGTTGCGATTCATTCGCGACAATCATCTGGCGTGCGGGAACTCGTTCTGTGAATGGGGCAGCGGCTTGGGAGTCGTGGCGGCGTTGGCCGCGATGCTGCGGTTCGACGCGTACGGCATCGAGATCGACCGGGAATTGTTCGACGCGTCCCTGCAGTTGGCCGCCGATTTCGACATCCCCGTCGTCCTGGCTCACGGCAGTTTCGTTCCGCGGGGCGCCGACCGGATGCTCGACCGGGCCTTCACCAACCAGGACGGCGGACTGTCGCTGAACACCCAGGCCGATCGAACGTACGACGACCTGGGACTGGAAGTCCGCGACTTCGACATCATCTTCACGTACCCCTGGCCGAACGACGAGCCGCTAATCGCTCGGATGTTCCACAAGTACGCGGCCCGCGGAGCGCTGCTGCTGACCTACCACGACTCGAAGCCCATGCGGCTGCGGCGGAAGTAGCAAACGCTGAAGCCCGCCAGCGAATCAACCGGGTGCGGAGAAGATCCGTGAAGGCAGTGCGATGTGGTCTCGGCAACGGTGCGCAATCTTGGGTTCTTTCCAGGCGGGCAGTGCATGTCTCATCGGCGGCGGTGGGCGCTCGGCGAAGGGCGAGCCCTATCCGCCCGTCCCGCGCATTCGCTGGCTCGCCGATTGCTGGGCGTTTTCGATGAAGACACGTTTGCCCACTTCTAGAGTTCGGCCTCCGCTTTCGACCGACGCCTATTGAGAACGAAGGAGTCGAAAGACCGCGTAGATCCCGAGAACCGTTGCAAGTCCGAGTCCGACGAGCCCAGCGATGTTTATCGCCAACAGCATGGCCATCAGGATCGCGAGCCCGCGCCACTTGGTAAGCCCAAGAAATAGGCCGAGTGCCGCGCCCACCAGAGTGGACGACACAGGATCCGCATCGCATCCGGGACCAACCATCGCGAAGAACACGGCGAACCCGACGATCCAGAGGACCAAGGAACCGACGAAGCCGTTCAAGAGCCCGCACCCAAGGACGGCGCCAATCATGGCACCCGCAGCGGTCCCGATGATCGTGCGGCTTCCCACCGCGTCGATGCCGAGCATCGCCCGATCGGCCGTCGAGCCGAGGTAACCAAATGGCGGCGCCAAGAGGACGGCACCGCCGATCACAGCAAGCAACTGGCGGGCGAGTCGACGTGCAAACCGGCCGACTCGACTCGATGATCGGTCACGTTCGACGCAGCTTGTGGTGAGTGGCATCATGATGCGACATGTATACACGACCAAGGTTCAGTCACGCAACGACCGGAATCAGGCGGCGGTGAGGGAAAACGGCAGAATCCGCTCCACGCAACAGCGCGTCTTGACACCACAACCAGCAGGATTCAAGCCACCACGCCAGTGATCGCTACAGGGTCGGCCCTTGACCTTGCGCATTCGTCAGACTTCGCCCCCGCCGAGCTTGCTCGGTGGTGCGGTGATTTTGCGTTAGCCGGCAGTTCCCCACGTTTTCCGCCCCCCACCGAGCTTGCTCGGTGGAAGGAATGATTGGTGCTGCGCGCCCCAAGGAACCGAATCATGCGCTCGACCGAGCAAGCTCGGCGGGGGCGGAGCTTTTCGAGATTCCTCGTAGTGCAGAATCGTCGTCCCACCGAGCAAGCTCAGCGGAGACGGAGCGCCCAAGCTGCCGCAGGAAGTATCGAGCCCGCCTGTGCCTTGCAGGTTCGTCGTCGTCAATGGCGTGGAGCAGAACGTTGGCATCAACGGCGTTCATGAAGGTCGTCCCGCGCAACACGAGTTCCGTTGGAACCTATCGGCTGTTGATCGCAAAGCGGTTCCAGATTCTCCATGACCTCGTCGTCCCATCGGCCGCACGAAGCATCGAGTGGCGTGATCGTCAGTTCGACCCGGCTGGCATTTGGCAAGTCCAGCGGGTGATCCAAGCGGACCACGTCGCCATCGATCGTTCCAACGGTCTTAGCAATCGTGAATTCGCCTCGGAATCGATCCTGCGACGTGGGAATTCTGGATCCCACGACTCCACATTCCAATTCCAGCCAGAGCGTGTCCCGCTGAGAAGCTGACGGAACTAAGCGAATTGTGGACAGCAAGGCCCGCCAGCACCCACCATTCCGTCGGAAAGCGTCCCGCCCCGCGTCAACCCCGCCGACCCAGAAGTCAAGCTGTCGCTTCGCCCGCAGCAGTCGCTACCCGACCGCCCCCTTTGCCGCCGGTTGCATCGATCGTCTTCTCGATCCAAAGCAAGATCGACCGACAGTCCAACCCACCCCGCGCCTCCACTTCATGCATCCTGGCCGAAAGAATACGGCAGTTGCCTTTCGCATTGAACGCGGCCGATCATGCAACCACGGTCGAGGACCGTAACTGCCGCTCCGGGCCATCCGTTACTTCTGCCTTTGTCCCAGGATCGATGATCCGAGATGCGACTGTTTCACGGCGCTCGTTGATGGTTGCGATCAGTTTTCGGATATCGTGCTCAGCGGCTTCCGACATCTGCTGTCGGACTCGCCGAACTTCACTATAGCTGTCCATCGAATGTCTCCTCGCCGAGTAGCTCAAGGGGGGTTGTCAGCGCAGGATTGCCCAACCCGAGCATCCCGTTCACACGGCGGATGTGCCCGAGCTTATTTGCGTTGGCGATGTGACGGCACCGTCGCTCCATGTCTCGACCGCATCGTATTGTTGGCGGTCAGCATCGGCACCGTCAATCGATCTTCGTCTCTGCATACCACGTCATACCGCTCGATATGGTGGCCATCGTTGTGGCCTGGGGAACTCTGGTGCCGCTGGAATCGTCCGAACTAATTGGCAACGTCCTCAGAACGCGCAGGATCGTTGTATCTTCAGTTCCTCGACCAACATTTTGACGCCCGTGTTAGGCTGAAATAAGATACTGTTAGCTTAAATTTGAAAGAGACTGCGCGGTTCGAGGCGGAGCAGCCACGGAGCGGTGGGTAGGAGTTCGCCGATGCCGCGGGTCAAACCGCAACAAGGTACCGCACCGATGCCACGCTCTGCGTCTCGAGGAAAGCTGTCTTCCCGTCAAGATTCGACGCCCCGGCGACGAGATCGCGCGAAATCCCCTCGAAAGCGGCAGTTGCTGTTCGAAACGCTGGAGAACCGACGAGTACTCGCCACGATCACGGGCCAAGTCGTCTGGGATCTCAACGGCGACGGGATCATTGCCGTCGACGAACCCGGCCTGGAAAACCGACGAGTCTACATCGACCAGAACAACAACAACCGCTACGACGATGGCGAGGTCTTCAGCCTGACCGACGCGGACGGGATCTATCGGTTGCTCGACGTGCCGACAGGATACCATCGGGTGGCTCTAGATCCTCAAGATGGATGGCAATCGACTTTTCCCACGGGGACGGGCCGCTGGACTGTGCCGGTGCTGTTGGCGACACAGACCATCGCCGGCTACGACTTTGCGCAGCTCCGGGAATTTACGCCGTTCCAGCCAGGAAACCTGCTGATCTCCCGCGCCAGTTTCTCCGAATCGGATCTGCTGCTGGAATACACGCCCGACGGGCAGTTGGTCCAGGCCGTGGTCATTCCCGGTTCGGAAGGGACCAGTCCGGTGATCGCGCGGGACTTGGTGTTGGACAGTCGCGGTCGGGTGCAGATTGTCAACGGCTACGAGGACGTTCGGTTGATGACGTTTGACCCGCCACGGTCGGCGGACGAGACGTTGAATGTCAGCGAGGACTTTGCCGACGGGATCGCCGATCGTTTCGAAGTGCAGAGCGGCGTTTGGAGCGTCCAATCGGGCCGCTACGTCGCGGCGCCGGGATCGATGCTGACCGGAATCAGCACGTTGACGGTCTCGGATCCGCTTCCGGCCCAGATTCAGTTGCAGGCGACGGTCAACGTCGATCCGGGCACGCCGGGATTTTTCTCGAAGACTTTCCTGGTGTTCGATTACCGAGGTCCGACCGATTTCAAATACGCGGGCGGATCATCGGATGCCAATCTGTGGTTCATCGGTCGCCGTACGGCGGCGGGGTGGATCACGGATGCGGCGATGATCGAGTCGATCGCAGCGTCCCGCGACTACCGTCTGGAAGTGCTGATCGAGGACGGGAACCGGGCAACGCTGAGTGTCGACGGGCAGACGAAGTTGTCTCACTTGTTCGCCGATTCCCTGCTTGATGGCCGGCTGGGACTGGGGGCGGACGATGCGGTCAGCCGTTTCGACGATTTCGTGGCGCGGCAATACGCCACCGAAGCATTCACGACGCTCGCCGATCCGATCTGGGATCTGGGCAAAACGGTCGATGCGTGGGGCGACGTCGCGGCGTTCGGTAATTTCTTGTTTGTCAACGAGCACGTCGATGACCGGGGAACGGCCAACGGGCTGATCCGTTTCAACGTGGACGATCTCAGCTACGAGCGGTTCTCGGGCGGATTTTCCTTGCCGACGGACGTCACAGTCGGCCTGGACGGATTGCTGTACACGCTGAATGCGACCACGAGCAACACGACGGTCCAAGTCCACGACCCGACGTCGATGCAGGCGGTGCGGACGTTGAACATCAACGAGCGGCTGAATTCGATCGCCGTCGATGAAGCGGGCCAACTGTACGCGGTCACGGATGCCGGCTTGAAGCATTTCGATTCGGCGGGTCAGTTCGTGAAATCGACTTTCCTGGCCAGCGGCGACGATATCGTCATCAGCCGCGACGGCACGTTGGCGCTGTCCAGCAACATCCGGGTGGATCTGATCGACCGGAATTTCAGCAGCGTCAGTTCGTTCAGCATCCTGGGCAATGCGGGCATCAACTTCACCAGCTTTGCGACGTTCGTCCAGTCGCCGGTCAGCGATCTGCCGCCTGGGGGCGAAGACGTCGATCACGGCGTGTTTACGCGGGGAAACATCCTGGTCAGCAATTCGCCGCTGACGAACGGACCGGCCATGCTGTACGAGTACACTCCGCTGGGCCAATTGGTCCGCGAGTACGAAGTCCCCGTTTTCGAACCCAGCGGGCCGCGGGACGTGGTCGTGGACGGTGGGGGCGATGTGTACTTGTACAACGGCACGTTCGAGCCGCGTTTGACTCGCTTCGATCCACATCTGCTGCCTACGACGCTGCAGCCGGTCGGGTTCACCGATCATCTTCAGGTTCCCGGATGGAACACGGCGGATCAGCCGACTTTCGGCGGTTTGGCCGCCTACGGGGACTTCGTGTTCGCGACGGACACCAAGACGCAGTTCGACACATCGGCGCAGCAGGGCATCGTTCGGTACAACACAGCGGAGGGGACCGTCGAGCGGTTCCATGCGTCCGTTGGCGGCATCATCGACGTGACCATCGGCATGGACGGCTTGCTGTACGTGCTTGGACCGGCGGAGACTTCGTCCATCGGCACCGTCGTTCGGCGCTATCATCCGGTCACCATGCAATTGCTGGGCACGGTCACGCTGCCCGCCAGCCACCGGGCGATTGCCGTGGATGCCAACGGTGATATTTTCGCTGTCCATCCGAAGATTCATCACTACGATCGCTTCGGCGTCGTGAAGCGCGCGTATCTCGAACCTGGGCCGGTGGGCATGTTGGGCGATGTCGACATCGACATCGATGGCCGGCTGCTGATCGCGGCCCGGGATGGCCACGTCCTGCTGACCGATCGCGGTTTCACCAGTCTGGTGAGGTTCATGACCAGGCCCTCAGACGGCCAGAACTTCGCGGCCTTCGTCGGACTGTCGCGCGGGCCGCTCCGAGCGAATTGGGACGCCTTCGAGGTCGACCAGGAGAGCGTCGACAACGAACTGGACGTCCGCGCGAACGACGCGTTGAACGGGGCGGGAGCGATCGTCATTGTTGGAACGGGGCCGACGAGCCACGGCGGAACGCTGGCGGTCGTCGACGGCACGCGTCTGCTCTACACTCCGGCACCGGGCTTTGTTGGCGTCGAAACGTTCACGTACACCGTCAGCAACGCTCTGGCGGCGCCGGACGATCTGACCGACACGGCGACGGTCCAGGTGCGAGTTGACGGACTTGCCAACTTCTTCGCGGTCGACGACAACTATTTTGGGTCAGAGGACACTCCGGTCACCGTTCTGCCTCGCGGGGTACTTACCAACGACGGACGGCCTGACATCTTCGACGGGATCACGCCGGGCAACATCCTGGTGACTCATTCTCCCGTGGGGGTGGGCGGCAAGGCGTTGTTGCAGGAGTACACGCGCTCGGGCCAACTGGTACGTTCGGTGCCACTGCCGAATTTTTCCGTCGGGAATTTCCCGGAAGCCCGCGATCTGGTGCTTGACCGTTTGGGCAAGGTCCAGATTTTCAACGGGACGGACCAACCGCGGCTCACCCAGTACGATCCGGTCACCGGCGACTTGTCGCACCAGGTATTCGACGCTTGGAATGTATCGCGGAACGTCACATTCGGCGGACTGGCCGCTTGGCGGAATTTCGTCTTTGCCACCGATCAGCAGGTCGCCGGCGACACCTCGCCCAACCAGGCGGGGATCTTGCGGTTCGACATCGAACAGGGGACGGCTGCTCGATTTTTCGACGATGGCGATTTCATCGACCTGGCCGTGGGACTCGACGGATTGCTGTACGCCTTGGGCCCCGGAGGTCCGCCAGCCGGCCAATATATCCGCGTGTATCAACCTCAGTCGATGCTGTTGGTCCGGCAGATCCAGTTGCCAACGAACATGTGGGACACACGGGCGATCACGGTCGACCAAAACGGCCAGATCTACGCCGTCCGTGCCCAGGATCCCCGCGTCTACCACCTGGGCCCCGCGGGGAACATTCTGCGGATGTACAACACGGGGATCGGCGCTGAGGCGGACTTCAGCGATATCGACTTGTACGAGAACGGAAGAGACCTGCTGGTCGCCAATATCAACGTCAGCAACACGAACGTTTCCGGCGACGGCGACGTCTTGCTGTTCACGACGGGCTTCTTCGGCAACCCCACGATTCTGCAGGCGCCGGACGCCAGCAGCAACATGAAGTTCGCCGCCTGGGTCATGGCGCCAGTGGCGACGGTCAGCGGCCCGTTGACGGTCAGCAGTTACACCCTGCCGTCGCACGGAACGCTCGACCTGGAGCCGGACGGTACGTTCAACCCGGACGGAACGTTCCTGCCGGACGGCTCGTTTACTTACACACCCAACCCGGACTTCTACGGACGGGATACGTTCACCTATGTGGTCCAAGACGCCGCTGGCAATCAGCGCAGCGCCACCGTTAGTGTCCAGATTGCACCGGTCAACGACCCGCCCGTGCTGGTTCCGGCCGGTCCGACGGACGATTCCGACGAGGACGATCCGTACACGTTCCCGCTGACGGCCATCATCAACGGCCCGGTGGGAACCACCAGGATCTCGGACGCAGACCCCAACGACCCGCTCGGCGGGATCGCGGTGGTTGGCGTCGCCGGGCAGGGGTCTTGGACGTTCTCGCTGGACGGCGTGTTTTTCGCCAATGTCGGAGTGGTCAGCACGGAGAGCGCCCTGCTGTTGCCGCAACGCGGCTACCTGCGTTTCACGCCCGACGGTGGCACGGGCGGAACCGCGTCGATTACCTATCGCGCGTGGGACGAGAGCTATCGTTCGTGGGACAGCACCGCCGGCGGCGCGGGAACGAAGTTCTCCACCATCCGCTATGTCTGCGCCGTCCCCGGACCGATCGACCCGGATACGGGACTCTGCACGGACGACAATCCGCCGAACGTCGAGGTCTACGAAGCGTACAGCGAGGCGGTGGATACGCTGACGTTGACGATGGTCGATCTGAACGATGCGCCGCTGTTGTTGCCGAGTTCGCCTTTCCTGGGTACGACCGACGAGGAGACTCCGTTCGAAGCCGTGGTCAACTCGTTTGTCGTGGGAGTGAGCGATCCGGACGCCGGCGCGGTGTTCGGCGGAATTGCCGTCGTCGGAGCGGTCGGCAACGGATTCTGGCAGTATTCGTTGGACGGTTTCTTTTTCAGCGCCTTGCCGGCCGTAAGCGACGAGGCGGCATTGATTTTGAATGCCGACGGATACTTGCGCTACATCCCCAACGGGCTGAACGGGGAAACAGCGACGATCACTTACCGGGCTTGGGACACGACCGACGGGGCGGCGCCAGGCGCGACCATCGACGTCAGCCGCAACGGCGGCACCACGGCCTACAGCGCTGCGACCGACACGGCCCGGCTGTTGGTCCGGGACGTCAACGACGCTCCGTTCCTGGCACCGTCCGCGCCGCATCTGGGGATTACCGATGTTCAGACGCCGATCGTCGCGGCGCTGGGGCAGTTCATGGTCAACATCAGCGATGTCGACCACTCCGACACCAACCTGGGCGTGGCGATCACAGGCGCCACGGGACTGGGGCAATGGGCTTACTCGCTGAACGGCACGACGTTCGTCAATCTTCCGGCGGTCAGCGACGCGGCGGCTGTGCTGATTCCCGCGGGCGGACAACTCCGCTATACGCCGGATCAGACAACTCCGGAAATACCGACGGTCACGTACCGTGCTTGGGACCGTTCGGCGGGCAGTCCCGGCCAGGTGGTCGACGCGACGGCGACCGGCGGGGCGACTCCATTCAGTTCGGCCACCGATACGGCGTCGCTGACGGTGCGCGAAGTGAACGATCCGCCGGTGTTGAGCGGGCCGACCGGTCCGTTGGACTACGTCGAGAACGATCCGCCGCTGGCCGTGTTTTCGCAGGTCGTCGTGACCGACCAGGATTCGCCGGACTTCGAGGGCGGGTCGTTGACGGTTTCGCTGTTCAGCGGATGGTCGTCGAACGATGTGCTGAGCGTCATGTCGGTGGGGGGAATCCAGGTGGTCGGCGGTACGGTGCTGTACGACAGCGGCACGGGCGGCCAGCCGATCGGGACGCTGGGGCTTCAGGGCTTCAACCTGACGGTCCAGTTCACGACGCCACAGGCGACCTTGGCGGCCGTCCAGGCGTTGGCTCGGGCGGTGACGTACCGCAACACGTCCGAAAACCCGTCGGCAACAGATCGGCAACTGAGGTTGACCGTGGTCGACGGCGACGGCGGCACCGATACGGCGACGCAGCAAAGGACCGTCAAGGTCATTCCGGTCAACGATCCGCCGGTCGCGGCGGGAGAGATCTACCAGGTCTACACGACGCAGGCCTTGAACGTCGTCGTGTCGCAAGGGGTGTTGGCCAACGATTTCGACGTCGAAGGCGATCCGCTGACGGCGATTTTGGTCGATCCTCCCACGGGCGGAACGCTGAATCTGCGCCCGGACGGCTCGTTCGTTTACACGCCCAATCTCCTGTTCTTCGGTCTGGACACCTTCACGTACAAAGCGAACGACGGCCAGGCGGATTCCAACATCGCAGCGGTGGGCATCGACGTGCTGCTGCCGGCGACCAACCCGTCGTTCTCGGCCGACGTGAACGGCGACGCCTACTTGTCGCCCATCGACGCGCTGCAGATCGCCAACTATCTGGCCGTGCGTGGAGCCGGGCCGGTTCCGCAGCCGAATTTTCCGCCGCCGTTCATCGATCCGAACGGAGACGGCAGCGTGACATCGGCCGATTTGAACTTGGTGGCCAACACGATCGACGCCGGCGGCTCGCGTCCGGTGCCGCCGCCGAACTTGATGTTCCCGCAGGGGCCGGCCGCACTGGGGCCTGGGGCCTACGTTCAGATCCGCCTGCAGACCAGCGACGCAAACGGCGCGGTCCTGACGTCCATTCCGGCAGGCGAGACGTTCTTCGTGGATGTCTGGGTGCAAGATCTGCGTCTGTCGCCCCTGGGCGTCTTCGCGGCGTACCTGGATGTACACTACGATCCCTCGCTGGCCGCGGTCAACGGATCGCTGGTCTCCGGCGCCGATTTCTCCCGGTTCGTCTCTGGCACCACATCGACGCTCGGGGTGGTCAACGAAGCCGGCGGCGGCCGAATCGCGTCGCTGCCGGGCGGCGCCGAGCACCGACTGTTGCGAATCCCCTTCCGCGCCGAAACTCGCGGCGTTGCCCAGTTCACGGGCGAGGCGGCGGACCAGTCGCCGGCCAGCGATATCCTGCTGTTCGGCATCGACGGTCCGATCCCGCTGGAGAACATCGCTTTCGTGGGCACTTCGCTCCAGATCAGCGGGCCGCCCGTCGCGGTCAACGACACCTACTGGACTTGGGAAGACGAAGCGTTGCAGGTGCCTGCCGCGACCGGCGTGTTGGTCAATGACATCGATGACGAAGGCGACCTGCTGCGGGCGCTGCTGGTCAGCGGGCCGCAGCACGGCACCGTCGCGCTGAACCTGAACGGATCGTTCCTCTACACGCCGAATCCGAACTATTTCGGGACGGATCGGTTTACGTATCGGGCCAACGACGGCTTCTTCGATTCGAATGTCGCCACGGTCACCGTCACGGTGCTCGGAGTCGACGATCCGCCGATCGCCGTGGACGATCGCTACAGCGTGCTGCGGGACGGCACGTTGACGGTGTCCGCGGCGCAGGGCGTCCTGGCGAACGATGTGGAGCTGGACGGCCAGTCGATGGTGGCGATCCTACAACAAGGACCGCTGCACGGCAGCCTGACTCTGAATCCCGACGGATCGTTCACTTACACGCCAAACGCCGGTTTCGGCGGTGCGGATCAGTTCACCTACGTGGCCAGCGATGGCTTGCTGCAATCGGAACCGGCCACCGTCCACTTGGATGTCTTGTTCGGCTGGCAGAATCCCGCGCACCCGACCGACATCAGCGGCGACGATTGGCTTTCGCCGCGCGACGTTCTGATGGTCGTAAATGACCTGCGGCGGACGGGCGGTTCGCGAATCCTGCCCAACCCGCCTGCTCCGCCCGAAACCGCGCCGCCTTTCCTGGACGTGAACGGCGACGGGGTCGTGTCGGAATTTGATGCCGGGTTGGTCCAGCAGGATCTGCAGCAGCGAGGTTCCCTGTGGCTGTCGGAGCCGCTCTTGAATCTGCCGCAGCCGGTGCCCGATCTAGGCGAAGATCCCGTCGTGCAATTTCGTCTGGAGACGACGGACTTGGCAGGTGCCGCGGCGGATCAGTTTGCGTTGGGCGAGATGTTCTATTTGAACGTGTACGTCAGCGATCTGCGGTCCGGCGACACCGGCGTCTTTTCGGCTTACGTCGACGTTTTCTACAACGCGACCGGACTGACGCCTGCGGGCGATTTCGAATTCGGCAGTGACTTCCCGTTCGTCCGCACTGGCAACCGACAGGTTCCCGGCCTGCTGGACGAAGTGGGCGGAGTCCATTCGATGGACGGCGGCGACGGGACGGAGCGACTGCTGTTCCGCATCCCATTCACCGCGACTCAGGGCGGTAGCTTTGTCTTCCAGTCGGACCCGACAGACAATCTGCCGGCCAGCGAAGTCACCTTGTTCGACATCGACGGTGCCATCCCGGCCAGCCACATCGTCTTTGGCACGGCGGCGGTCGCCGTCAGTGCGATCGACTCCGACGGCGACGGCATTCCGGATTTACAGGAAGACGCGGCGCCGAATTTGGGCGACGGCAACGCGGACGGGATTCCCGACCGAAGCCAATCACGCGTCGCGTCGGTGCGCAGCATCGTCAGCCAGCAATTCGTCACGCTGGTGGCGCCCGCGGGACTGGAATTGCGGAACGTCAGTTCGGTCGGCATTCCCGCCGGCGCGGCGCCGCCGTCCGGCGTGACGTTCCCGCACGGATTCTTCGAGTTCGAGCTGGTCGGCTTGTCGCCAGGCGGTTCGGCGACGTTGACTTGGCTGTTCGAGTCCGGCGCCACTGCGAACACCTACTATCGTTTCGGCGTTACGCCGCAGAATCCAACGGATCACTTGATGCCGCACTTGTCCGATGGACTCAGCGGCGCCCGGATCTTCGCCAACCGCATCGAACTGCGGGCGGTCGACGGCGTGCGGGGCGACGACGACTTGGCGGCCAACGGGATTTTCGTGGAACGAGGCGCCCCGTCGTGGAGCAACCGGCCTTGGCAGAATCCTGTGCTCCATTCCGACGTGACCAACGAATCCGGCGTCACCGCCCTGGACGCGCTGACGCTGATCAACGAGATCAATGCGAACGGCCCTCGCCAACTGCCCATGTTGCCCGTGGACGGCCAGAGCATGCCGCCGTTCTGGGACGCCAATGGCGACGGATGGCTCACCGCCGGCGACGTGTTGCAGGTAGTTAACTACCTGAACGGTGCCGTGTCGTCGCCGGGCGGCGAAGGCGAATGGGGCGCGGATCTTCAAAACGCTTGGGCGACGGATCGGCAGGACTCGACAGGCACTTTCGCACGGTCGTCGAACGAAACAAGCAGGACAGTTCCTGCGGGAACCCGGACGCGGTCTGCCGAGAACATCTACCCGGCCGTCGATCGCGTCTTCTCGCGATACGACGACGAAGAATCGCCCTCGCGGCTGCGTACGAGCAGCACAACGGCGACCATCGGAACGCGAGCAGACGACACTCTCTGGGACACCGATCCCGAAAAGGCGTTGGCCGACATCGCCGCGGAGATCGCCGCCGTCTGGAACAGGGCCTGATCGGACTTGCTGCGCGACGAGTGACCGTCTCATCACTCCCGCCGCTACTGACCGATCAGATGCGTCAGCACATCATCCGTGAAGACGTGCTGACGCACTTCGCGTTTTCGTTCGTCGATGTCCTGGATTTCCGACATGCGCTGCAGTTGGTCGATCCAGCCCTGTCGCTCCCGCCGCTGATCCACGGCAGGGGACCAGGCGACGAACGACCGGAATTCTTCGATGGCCTTATCGATATCGCCGGTCAACGCAAGTGCCACACCGAGTGTGTCTCGATACGACCAGTGTTCCGGTGCCAATTCGACGGCGGCTCTGGCGAGCGGCAGGTGCTGGTCGGCATGCTGCGGATCGAGCAGGCAGCGATACCAGGCCTCCCCATTGAACACCCGAGCAGGGAAATTGAACGCTGGATTCGCGGCTTGCACTCGCCCGATCTCACTCAAGAGCAACAGCGCGTCTGCCGGGGATAGCTGGTTGGTCCGCAGATCATCGGCAAGTCCTCCAAGCAAGGTCGAAAACTCAGTGTCGAATTCGATTCGTTGGGGCATGATCGACGATCGCAAGGCTTCCGCTCGTGGGTTGAAAGCCAGTCGCCCGAACGGATCCTCGGCCTGGGACGCCAGCAACCGACGTTGACCTTCGTCAAACCAACTTTGAGCCTCGTCGGCCGAAGCCACTCCGGTTAGCGCACGGGCGCGATCCAACATCGCTCGTCCGATCAGGAGATCCGTGTACTTCGCCGGTTCCAAGGGCAACGAGACATCCAACTGCTTGGCTCGTTGGAAGTGCGATTTCGCTTGGTCAAACCACAATGGACTCGTCGATCCGGCCTCGACATCATCCGGGGTTTGCGTCGGTGCATCGGCAGGGTCTGGGTTGGTGGATTCCAGCGTGGGGGACTCGGCCAATGCGACGCCCTGTTCGATGAGTTGCCGGCCGGCACGCAGATACCACCGCACTTGCGATTGATCTGCGTAGGCGTCCGCGTCGATGTTCAAGTCCGAACCCCACAGCCGGAATGCTCTCACCAGATCGCGAATCCAGTCGGAGTCTTCGTTATTCCAAGACTCGCCGGTGGCGAGTCGATTGGCGATTCGTTGTTGGATCTCGTTCTCCACGTTGCGCAACTCGCCGCTCAAGCGTGCGTCGAATTCGGGCAGGCCTTGCACGGCTGAGAACTTTGCCTGCGCCTGCTCCAGGTTCCCTTCCCGAGAAAGCCGTTTTCCTTCCTCGATGACGCGTCCAATCCCATTCGACAAGACGAACTCAAGCGAGAACTGATCGGCCAGTTGCGGGTAGTCGTTCTTCAGGGATGCCTCCATCTTCGCCGCTTCGGACAAACGGTCCTGATCAATCAGCTTCAGCCCGGCAGCAGCAATGGCGGCGGCAGCAGCCCAGTTCCGTTCTTCGCCCTCCGCGAAGGGCAGCGATGCGCCAAGTTCCCTCGCTTGCTTCAGGCATTCCACCGACTCGTCGATCTTGTCGCTTTCGGCCAATCGTCGAGCCTCTTCCAGCAGCAATTCGGCTTTGATTGAATCGGCATTGAAAGCGGGATCGAGTTGTCGGGCCGTGAAGAAAGCCTTCTCCGCACCGGCCGGATCGCCTTCCTGCCAGAGTTGGCGTCCTTGTTCGGCGTACCTCGCGGCCTGCTCGCGGAACTCGAATCCCGCCGACCATCGTTCTACCATGTCCGGGAACTTTGCCGTCAGCTCCTGCTGCAATCGCAGCGCTTCCTCGACCTGCCCTTGACGAACGAGATGGCGGGATTGCAGGGCCAGCGCGGCCGCGCCGAAAAACTCTACTTCCTTGCCGGCGGGAATATCGAGGTCCGCCCCCAGCCGGTGCGCCTCTTTAGCTGTCTCAAGAGACTCTTGGATTTCGCCTCGCTCGGCAAGGACCACCGCCTCCCGCAGCAGTTCTTCACCTCGGGCACGGTCGTACTCTCGCTTGGCTGCCTCCGCGGCGCGAAGGGGATTGGTCATACCGACCGTCTTCGAGTGCCGAGCGGCTTCGAAGAACTTCCGGGCCTGATCGAGATCGCCTTGCTCCACAGCGCGGTGCCCGCGGGACAGATTGGCGATCGCGAGAGCTTCGACGCGCGCTTCATTTTCCGAATAGCCCAGGCGTTCGAATCTGGCCTGACTGGCTTTCAGACCCTCCGGATCCTCCTGTTCCTGGCGAGCCGGCTCGCCGGCCCAACTCAACACGTCGTGGTGGATGGGCAGCGAGGGAGCAAGACGTGGATAATTCTCCGTGCGCATCATTTCCAGCCATTCTTCGCGGGTGGGATTGCGGCCGACAAGCCGGCCTGCCTGGTCCAGATTGAATTCCTCGTCGGCAGAGACCGACCAAGAACGCGCGGACCCGTCCTCCGCGACGGTCGCGAATGTCGCGTCATCCATGAAACCAATAGCCAGGACGGGGCGTTCATGGGCGATAAGGCGCCGTTGCGGCCGCCGCAATTCGCCGGCCGCGTCAGTCAGTCTCCAAACCAAGATCGTCCCCGAGTTATGCCCCGATACCAGGTACTGATCATCCGGAGATACGCCGAACGCTGTCATTAGCTCTTTGGCGGCGATCGTGACGGGCTCCGGCCGAGCCGTCCCATCGCCCGCGACGTTCCAGAGATAGGTACGTCCGTCCCACGATCGGCCGACAAGCCACTTGCCCCCGGCGCTGAACGCGAGCGACGTGATGCGAGTCCGCATTTCCGCCTGGAATTGGGTGATTGCATCGCCCAGCGTTAGCGACTCGCCGCCCTTCGCGCCGCGCGACGGGTGCCCCGGCTGTATCGAGTTCTCGCCACTGGATTTCACGGAGGGGCGGGACGCATCGAAGAGTTTGTCCGCCTGCCAGATCGACACGCGGCCATCCTCGAAGCTGGCAGCCACAAGGGACATCCCTATCGCCGATTTCCCTGCCCCGATGGCCAGGGTTCGACTTCTGGTGGCGAGCCGCAGTTCTTTTGCTTCTGCGTCCGGCAGCAGAGCTCGGGTCCAGGTACGTCCGCTGGAATCGGAGTAGATCAGTCGGTGGCCGTCGGCATCGAAGTGCAGCAGCTCCACGTCTCTTGATTCGGCTACGTCCCAGGACCAGCCTGGTTTCGACAAATCTGTTGAGGGTAAAGCCCAGATGAAGATTCGCGAGCCGCTTGTGCAAGCGAGCCACCTGCTGTCCGGGCTGAAACGAAGCCTGACCTCCGATGAGACCCTGCCACCGACGTTGCCAGCGGAAGGAAGTCCCACTCGTACGGCTCGTGGTTCCTCGCGTTGCGCATCGTGAAGCCAGACTTCTTCCGTGTTGCGGGCCACGACGCACCACCGGCCGTCCGGACTGACCTCCAGGGTGCTGTAACGCACGTCGAACGGCACGGTCCAATTCAACCGACTGGGCTCAGTGTCCGGCGGAATCGACCAGACCTGGAGCTTCGAGTCCACCTGCCAGCGACTTTCTGTCTGAGGAACATTGGCGACGAACGTCAGACGGTGCGCGTCCGTTGAGAAACTCGCGTGGAAGATCTCGGGCGAACCGGAGCTAACGAGTTCCTGGGAAATCAGCGAGTTTTCGCCACCCAGATACCACAACCGGCAAATCCCCTGATCGTCACTGCTGGCCAAGACTGCCTCGGTTCCCGACGTTGCATCGGTCGGCAAGAAACGCAGATTTCGAACCTCGCCCTCGTGCCCGCAGAGCGAGGTCACGTCGGCGCCCACACCATCGGACGTGACCGCGCGGACATATACCCGCTGATCGCCGTCCTGAATATACGCCATCCAAGCCCGGTTCTTGCCCCGACCAAACTCCACACGCCGAACCGGCCTGTCGGCAGAGAACTGCTGAAAATCCGCCTCGGGGGCGTCCATCTTGCGAATATGCACCGTTCCATCCGACGCGCCGAGAACGAGGAAGCGACCGTCCGGATCGAACACCAAGCTCAGCACGCCGGACGTCGCCTCGCCGCGCGTTCGGGGTTGTTCCAGACACTTCTGTATATTCTCCAGACTCCCCTCGGCGGTCGACAAGTCAAACAGACAAAATGAACGGTCGTCGCTTGCCGTCGCCAGCCAACGCATGTCCGGACTGAAAGCGACATCGTTGACCCAGTCGCGATGTTTTGCTGAAACTGCGGAGGACTTTTCGGGATATTCGGCCAGCAGATCCCAGACGCGGGCGGTTCCATCCCAACTGGCCGTGGCCAGCCAATGATTGTCTCCGCTGATGGCCACGTCGCTTACCCTGCCTTCGTGGCCCTTCAGTTCGCGCCCGACGGCCGGACGCTGATCCAAGTCCCACAGCCAGACTCGCCCGTTGTCATCGCTGGTAACCAACCAACGGGCAGCGCCGGGGTTCGCCACATCCTCCCCGCTGCGTCCGAATTCCATGTCCACGATGCCCGATCGATGGCCGTCCAAAACTTCTCCGTCGTCGTCGGCCTTCCTCCAATCCCGCCACAATCGCACCTGCCCCGTACTGGTTCCGGTGGCGAATCGCGGATTCCGGCTCGTATCCAGGGCCAGAGCCGTCACCTCGAATTCGTGCGGGATCTCGCGTTCGAGCTGGGGATCAGCGCCGGGCGACGCGGGCGCACTCCAGATCCTGGCCGTCTTGTCGGCGCTGCCGGTGGCCAGCCACTGACCGTCGCGACTACGTTCCAGAGCAAGGATTCCGGCATGGTGCGTGGGACAGGCGACGGTCTCGATTCCGCGCTGGCAGAAGACCGCTATCGCGTCCCGGAAAGCCCCCTCGACCATCGTCTTCACGCTTTGCAGGCCGGAATCGGAATCGGCCTGCGGCATCGTGTATTGGGTCTCCAAGAACTGCTTCATGGCTTGCGATACCAGCAGCAGTCGTCGGGAAGGCAGTTCGCGTTCGACTCGCGTCCTGTCCTGTCCGGCGTAATCATCGGCCAGCGCAAGAAACCGTTGTTGTTGTTCCATGCTGGACGTGATTTGGGCCTGATCTCGCTCCTGCTGCAATTCATCGCCCTTCTTCCGCAGATCATCGTTCTGCCGATCAACGGTATCCTTCTGTTCCACGACCTCGCGACGTCCCGATTCAGCCTGCCGCCAGAGCACCAAGACGACCAAGCAAAGAATGAACGCGAGTCCTGCCAGCCCCATAATCCAACGGAACGAGGACAGTAGTCGCCGGTGAGCCTTGGCAAGTTTGGCGTTCGTGTCTCCCAGCTTCTTGTTGGCCTCCGCCAAGCTTGCGCTCTTGCTCTCGAGTTCCTTGGTGTACTTGAGGGCCTCGTCGCGGCGAATCTCCGACTCGCGTTCCCGCTGACTCGCTTCCAGAAACTCCCGTATAATCGGATCGAGCTCGGCCGCATGCTTTTTCGACCAATCCAGGGCTTCTTCCAGACCCAATCCCTTCAAGACCGCTTCGCGACGTTTTTGTTGTTGCTGCCAGAGCTTGGCGGCCTCTCGGACCTTGGCGGCGATTTTTCGCGAGCGGTCTTGGTCCGTCGTCCATTCTTCTAATAGCTTCCACTGGCTGATCAACTTCTCGTGCGAGATATCGACCGTGGACTCCTGCGACAACGGCTCCGGCGGTGGAGGAGCGAGAAAGGATCGGCCTTCGAGGCGGAACTGCTCGATGACCTCGATGGCCTCCGCGGGGGTGATTCGCCCGGTTTCGCAGATTTCTCGCAGGGTTGCGGGACGGCGGACCTTCTTGTCGTCCGGCGTGATCTCCGTGAGGCAGCGAAAAACAGATTCCGCAATCGGTTGCCGTTCGCCCAAATCGTCATAGACGCGCTGGACGTGCTTTTCCAGAGCATTCTGCAACTTGCCCGCGGCGTCGTAATGGTCCATGGTCAGCCGGACAGCCGGAAGCGCATCCGGCGGTACATCACCCTCGGCGGGGCGGACCAACTTCCACATCTGCATCAGGAGATGTTGCATGAGCGGCAAGTGGTCCGGGTTGCTGCCCATCTGATTGACAATCCGGTTCACGACCAGATCGTCGATGCTGGCGTTGAACATGGCCAATGGGCCTTCGATCGCCGCCCGTGTTTGATCCCGGCTGAGCCGAGGCGTCAGGAATTGACTGTCGTTCATCGCTTCGGGCAGACCGGCAAAGATCGGGCACTGCCCGAGAAAATCGGACCGCATGGTGATGATTACATAAGCGCCAATGTTGGGCTGCCGCGTTGTGGCCAGCAGCAAATCCACAAACGCGCGCGCCTCGCCCGGTTCGCGGAGTCGCTCGAAGCGAAACAGTTCCTCGAACTGGTCGACAAGCAGGAGCAGGTTCTCTCGTTCCTCAAGATTGGAGTCGTGCAGAGCATCGATCAATCCAAGCGGGCCGCGTCCCAACGTCGCCTCGAGGAACGAAGCGTCTTCTTCCGGATCCTCCGATGCCGCTTCGAACAACCCGCAGGCTAACAGCTCCTTCGCTAGGCTCCGCAAGGGGGTCCGGCCAGGCCTGATCGTTGCCGTGCGCCAACGAAATCCGGCCGACGACAAGAATCCGCCCTCCAGAGCAGGGATGACGCCCGCTCGCACCAGCGACGATTTGCCGCATCCCGAAGGACCGATGACGGCGACGAACCGGCTGCGCTCAAGCTTGTTGAGAATCTGATCGACCTGCTCCTCTCGGCCGAAGAAAATATCCGACTCCTTCCGTTGAAACGGCCGCAGTCCGGGATAGGGGTAGGTCGTGAGAGTCAGTTCTTCGAAAGAAGTGGTCATGGGTCAAACCGCCTGATGAAGAATGCCTTTGCTGGAATGCTCGCGGCGAGCGCGCTGACCGGATGCGCCGCCGGAGCACGTTGCGGCAGCGCCTGCCGATTCGAAGTGCCGCATCTCCTTCACGCTAGTGCAGACGATCGTCCGTTACGTCGTCGCACACTCGAGTCTCGTAGAAGACGACGCCGAGGCCGGATGCGAATCACGGGATGCCCGAATCCCCTGCTCGATCGTTTCCAAAAACGGTCGTATTTCGTCCGGATCAAGTCCGTCGAAACAGCGGATCACCTGCAAGTTATGCAAACGCAGTCCCAGCGACGGCTTGGGTTTCGGTGGACCTTCGTAGAGCGCCATGGCATAGAGAGGCTTGTCGCGCTTGTAGGTCAGCTTTCGGGCCGCCACCAGTTGGTTTTGGACCCAACCGCCCTGGGCCGCGCCGTACACGACGGCTACCGCGTCGCAGTCCAGGAAGTTCGCCTCGAACGCTTTGCGGAATTCGTCGGCCTTCGTGCCCTTGATCGGCTTGACGACGTCGTAGCCGCGCTCGGCTAGGTAGTCGCACAACTCCTCGGCCAACGGATCGTCATCCTCGTAAACGTCCACAAAGACAAACGCGCCCCCCGGCCCCAGAGGAGGCGACGAAGCCGGTTTCTTTTTCTTCGCCTGCGTCAGGATTTCGGCAATGAACTCCGATAGATTGCAGGCCTGGGCCGAGAGAAGCAGTTCTTGGTGTCGTTCATCCGCTACCTTGCTTTCGACGTCCGAGTATTTCAAACTTGGGTGACGCCATTGCAGTATCTTCTTGCCCAACTCCTTGGCCCGGCACGCCTGATATGAAACGGTCGTGTGGCCCGACTTGCCGAGCTTCCGGCCGATCACCGTGCTCAACAACTGAACGCACAAGTCCGCTTGCTCCAAATCCGCCGAGACGGCTTGTTCGAATGCCTCCGGATCGCGAGGATAAGCAATCTGTGGCAGCACCCGCAGTTTCTGCTGTTGCTCCAGCGCAGTCTTCACGTCGTTCCACTCGGTGTCCAGGTCGTCGGTCACGTCCGCGACATAAACCGTCACTGTACTGGAGGTATCCTCCGAATCTTGCTGGCTGATCTCTTCGCCCGGCGATTTGCCCGATTGCCGCAGTTGCTTCTCTAGTTCCCGCGCCAACCGGTCCAGCGTCTTGTAATATTCCTTGTCGTCGGGCATCGGCTTGGGATCTCCCAGAATCCGCGGTATGCCATCCTCGTCGGTGATCCAGAATCGATAGCCCAGCTTGTCCCCGAATTCTTCAGGGCGATCATCCAATTCGACGCGATCTCGTTCCACGATGAACAGCGGAAGATCTTTGACACCTCGCTCGCGAGCCGTCTTCACAAACGCCTTGCGTTCTTGCCGGCACCAGTCGGAAATCAAGTAGCCCGGCGAAAGCACCGCCAGCAACGTGGCCGAGTTTTCGATACTCGTGATGATCTCCGGCGAGAGGTCTTTGTGGCGGGTCAACTGGCGATCGATGAAGAGGGACACGCTGTCTCGCCGCCCCAGCAGCGCCGCAAGACGGTTCTTTAGTTTGTCCACCAACGTGCTGACCCATCCTCTGCCCTCATCCGTGAGGTCATCCACCTGCGCGTAGCTGACGAAGACGTCGTACTCGAAACCAGATGCGAAGGCCATGTTGGCTCCTTGTCCCGATTGGATCTGTCCCGATGAGAACATAAAGAAGACACGCAGGAGAAGGCCAGCGGGACTGCGACGCCCGATCTTGCGATTCGTTCGAACTGTCCGGCAATCTTGATTGAACGCCCGCAAAACAACCTTCTTTAAGATAGTCGTCACCACCAGAATTGCAAGCATCACCGAATGGAAATGGGTTGCGGTGCAGACGTCGCGCGGAGCACAAGAATCCCTTGTGACGTTTGGGAAAAATGAAACGAGCAATTGCCGCAAGACTGCGACGTCTGGACATGGCAGTCTGGTTGTCGTTGCGGCTGCTCCACGAAATCCGTGCGACAATGTCCACCTTCGGGGAAGCGATCTGCGGTGTCGGAGGCTGTCAGCGGAACGTTTGATTGACAGCCGTCGCCGGATTCCGGAGAATCGTATCTACAGAACTGCTGATGTGGTTCCTTGCTGAGCGCACGGGCGCGATTGTTCGGTTGACTCCTTTCCATTGAGGGCCGTAGCTATGTGTGAAAACTGCACGCGTCGGGAGTTCCTCGGTACAACGGCACTGGGCGGCATGATGTTGGCGGCCGGCCCGGTGCGAATGGCGTCAGCTTCGGCGGTTGCTCCAGCCGCCGCACTGCCGTCCAAAGTTCGCATCGCTGCCATCTTCGCCGGGCGGCCGGTGCCGTCGGATCGGTCGTGGGGCGTTTGCGAAGAAGAGATCGCGGCGATGACCAAGGCCTTGCAGGACGTCGAGAAGAAGCTGGGAAATGTCGAATTCGTGGTCGGGCAAGCAGCGACGCCCGAGGAGGCCGATGCGCTGCTGAAACAGGCGGGCGACGACGCGCCGGTTCTGGCCGTCAATCTCAGCATCGGCGGACTGCTGCGGGTTTCCGGTCCGATCCTGGAGAGCGGTCGGCCGCTGGCTGTCTATTCCGCCCCGGCCAGCGGGCACGACTGGATGTATCCGTTCCGTTGGCGTCAGGAAGGCAAGCCCGTCACGCTGTTCACCAGCAGCGACTATGCCGAACTGGAACATGCGGCGCGGGTCTTGCGCGTCGTGCCGCTGATGAAGCACAGCCGCATCTTGGTGTTTCTTCCGCTGCGGGGCACTGCGCCGGCCTGTTCGCCGGAAGAGATCGCGAAACGTTTCGGGACCGAGGTGGTGATTGTGCCGCAGGAACGCTACGACCAGTTGCTGGAGGCCGTCGATCCTGAGAAGGCGAAGGCCGAGGCTAAAGCGTGGAGCGAGGGCGCGAGCAAGACGATCGAGCCGACGGAGGAGGACGTGTGGCAGGCGGCTCGCGTGAGCATCGCACTGCAGCAGTTGATGGAGGAAGAGAAAGCGAACGGTCTGGCCGTGGGGACGTGCATGGGATGGCTGAAGCGAGGATTCCCCTGCCTGGGCTTCACACGTTTGCGAGACGCGGGCATTCCGGCATCGTGCGAGGGCGACATGGATTCGCTCTGGACGATGATGCTGTTCCAGCACATGTTCGGATTGCCAGGATTTCAAGGCAATGCCACCTTCGACACGGCGAAGAACGCTGTCTGGACCGCGCATTGCGTCGGGCCGCTGAAGATGGACGGTCCGGACGGCCCGGCGGCTCCCTACCTGCTGCGCAGCCATTCCGAAATCGGCGGCGGCATCGTGCCGGAGATCCAGTACCGGCTGGGCCAGAAGATCACTCGCACCAAGCTGGTCAATCTCGACAAGCTATTGATCTCGACCGGCACGATTCGCGAGGTGCCGGACAAGTCGGTGCGGGCGTGCCGAACGCAGATTGTGACCGAGGTAGCCGACGCGGCAAAGATGGTCCGCAACTGGGGCGGCGGCGTGCTCGAAGGTGACATGATGACCCTGCTGCATCGCGTCGTGTTTTACGGCGACCACATTCGCAGCGCCCGGCATTTGGCGGACCTGATGAAGATGGAAGTAATCGAAGAAGGTTGACCATGAGCCACACGGATATTTCGCGGCGCCGTTTTCTTTCCACCGCAGGGTGGAGCGCCGCTGGCCTGGGAGCATCCGGTCTGATCGCGGCCTCGGCGGCGGAATCGGGTGAGGACGACAGCCGACGCTCCGAGGCGGTCCACAAGACCGAGGTACTCGTCTGCGGCGGCGGGCCCGCAGGCATGGCCGCGGCGACGGTGGCCGCGCGGCAAGGCCGTAAGGTGTTGCTGGTCGAGCGGTACGGACGCCTGGGTGGCATGGCCGTTCAGGCGATGGTCGGACCGCTGATGGGAAGCGTGACGAGTCCCTTTGTCGACGAGGTGCTGCACCGCATCGGCGGACGCCGCTTCGACAACGAGCGGCTCGACCTGCAGTACGCGTCGATCGTGGACGAAGCGGGCGCGTCGCTGTGGCTGCATAGTTGGGCCGCCCAGGTGATGATGGACGGCGGCGCGGTCGCGGGTGCCAGGCTGCTGACCAAGCAAGGGATGATTCAGGTCGACGCCCAGGTCGTTGTGGATGCCACGGGGGACGGCGATCTGGCTTGCGCGGCCGGTGCGGCGTTCGAACAGGGCCGGCCCGGTGACGGACTGATGCAGCCGATGTCCATCATGTACCGTCTGGCCGGGGTTGCCGGGGAAGGCGCCTTGTATTGCGGCAGCGAGCAGGAGGCCCGGAAGATCAAGCTGCCCGCTGGCACGTGGGAGCAGATCGTCGAGCGAGGCATGGAAGCGGGCGAATTGGCGCCGACTATTGGTGTCGTTCGTTTGTACCGGGCGAACCGGCCAGGGGAATCCGTGGTGAACGCTACTCAGATCAACCAGGTCGACGGCACGAACGTCCAGGACCTGACCCGTGCAGAAATGGAAGGTCGCCGACAGGCCTATCAGGTGCTCGAATTCGTGCGGCGCCACGCGCCCGGTTACGAAAAAGCCTACATCGCCGCGATGCC
This sequence comes from Pirellulaceae bacterium, assembly GCA_023382975.1. Lineage (GTDB taxonomy): Bacteria > Planctomycetota > Planctomycetia > Pirellulales > Pirellulaceae > SKKK01. The sequence continues at coordinate 99,780 of JAHDXO010000015.1, read as the reverse complement.
GGCCGTGGTCGGCGTGCGGGAGACGCGGCGGATTCTAGGCACGGCCTATCTGACTCGCGACGATTGCATCAGCGGCCGGAAGTGGCCAGACGCCGTGGTGCGCGACGCTCGCTTTCCGATTGATATTCACAATCCCGCCGGATCCGGGCAAGCCGAAGGAGACGGCACCCAAGGTACCGCGGCCGCCGTAAAGCCGTACGACATTCCGTACGGTTGCCTTGTCCCGCGCAACATCGACGGGTTGCTCATCGCCGGCCGTTGCATCAGCGGCAGCCACGACGCGCACGCTTCGTACCGCGTCCAGTGCATCGCGATGGCGATCGGCGCGGCGGCCGGTGCCGCGGCTGCCACCGCCGTCGAGCAGGGCGTCCCGCCGCGGGCCGTAAACGTCGCCCGCGTGCAGCGGCTGCTGGCGTCGTAGATGACGGTGGTCTCACGCTGAGAGGCTGTGAAAAAATGGGACTGGCTCCGAGCAGGAACACACCGTCAGACTCTAGTGCGATGCCCCGCTGTCTGGGAGGAGCCGCATGCGAATGCGGTCGTCCGTAACCACCGAGAAGTGCCCGGCCCAGTCCGTCCGGCTGTCGAGAACATCGACCACGCGTTGGTTATCCGATAACGGGTCTTCCCCCGATAGACGAAACAGAACAATTCCACACGAGGCTGGCAAGCGGTGCCGGAACGCCAGTTCGCCGAAATCCTTATCGTGCGTTACAACCAGTCTGTTGTCTGTTTCCGCACGGTGTAGAATCGATGCGTCATCGGCACCACGCATGGACTCTTTGACCGAAACGACGTCATGACCGCGCTGTCGCAGTTCACCAATTACGGTGCCTGTGACGTTCTCGTTGACGATAATCCGCATCGCAATACCACCTACGAGATTGTGACGTACACACGTTCCGATTTGAGAACCTCGCTGGCATACGCCAAACAAGCCTGAATATCCTGCGCTCTCAGGTGATCGTATTCGGCCAAGATCTGGTCGGTAGTCCAGCCACGTGCCAGCAGATCGACCACAAACTCCACCGCAATACGGGTTCCCTTGATGACCGGCTTGCCAACCAACACGCTTGGGTTTACCTCGATGCGTTCATCCCAGTGCATTCGTTTCTCCCTATTATCTAGCCGTGGACCGCTCCACGAAGGAGAGTCGTCCCGGTCGTGTGCATCTTGAAGCTGATTACCCCTGTCTTGCGGCGTATCCCAGCCCAAGCATTGGATTAAGTTCGAAGGATTCGCAGACACCTTGAGATCGGCAAAGGATCCGTTCCGGATCATCATCTGTGGTTTACCTTCGACCAATCAAATGCCCTCAACTGCTATTCTACCCGGCATAAGAGCATCAGCAACCAACCGGCCGTTTCCCAAGATCAACGATTCCGATTCACCACTGCTCGGGTGAAGACAAGACTTGTGCCCTGCGGCGCTAGCGCTGCCGTCGCACAGCCGATGGATGACCAGTGATCAACGCCCGTGGAGCGCCGCGGCGGCGGAGTCCCAGAAGGTGCGGGCGCCGGGGTCCAGGAACTGGACGCGGCACGAGGGCAGCGCGTGCTGCAGGCGTTGCTGGTTCGAGGGTCGGCCCCCGAAATGGTTCCGGTCCAAGACCAGCACGAGTTCGTCCAGTTGCGTAGACTGCTCCGGCCACCGTAGGCCGTCGGACGTGAGAAACGGTTGGTGCAGATGCAGTCGCCGCGGGCGTTTCGTGCCCGATAGCTAGTCCAGATCCTCGTCGCTGAATTCCGTGCCAACGACTGCCGACCTCCTTCGCTTCCTGTCGAGTCGCGTTCGGCGCCCGCGACGCACTTTAGCGCGACGTTTCCACGATCGACCGCTCTTCGTCGAGTCCGGGCAAAGGGTCGGGAAGCGGCAGACCGGACAGTCGCAGGAATTCGGCCAGCAGCGGGTAGCCGCAGTCGGTGAGAATCGACTCCGGGTGAAACTGGACGCCGACGGTCAGGTATTGTCGATGACGCAAAGCCATCACGGTTCCATCGGCCGTGCGGGCGGAGATTTCCAGGCAGTCGGGCAAGCTGGCTTCCTCGACCACCAGCGAGTGATAGCGGCACGCGGTGATGGGCTGGGGCAGATGGGCGAAGACACCGCGGCCGTCGTGAAACACCTCGCTGGTCCTGCCGTGCATCGGCTCGCCGCGAACCACTCGCCCGCCGAAGGCCGCGGCGATGGCCTGATGCCCCAGACAGACGCCCAGGATCGGAATCTCCGCATGCATCCGTCGCACCAATTCCAGCGAGATTCCGGCCTCGGCGGGCGTACAAGGGCCGGGCGACAACACGATCGCCGCGGGCCGCAGACGCCGCACGTCGTCCAACGAGACGGCATCGTTGCGCACGACATTCGTCTGCTGACCCAACCGCACGAGGTAACGGGCCAGATTGTGGACGAAACTATCGTAGTTGTCGATCAGCAGGATCACAGCAGCGCTGTCCCCGTTCTTTGCTCAGCCCTCACTGGCCCGAGTCGCGACTGGCGATCAGGGCGTCCAGTTCTTGCTTCAGACGTGGCAGGATCTCGTCGTAGCGGAATGCGCCCAGCGGTTCACTGCGGCGTTTCAGGTTCACGTGATTCGGACCGCACCACAGCCCCAAATCGGCGTCGTCGGTTTCGCCGGGGCCGTTCACGCGGCAGCCCATCACGGCGATGGTCAACGCGTGGTCTTTGGCGTAGGCGGTCATCGCCTTGACTTGTTGAGCCAACTCGACAAACGCCTCGTTCTCGACGCGCGAACAACTGGGGCACGAGATGATGTTCAACCCCTCGGGCTGAAAACGCACCACCGACCGAACCCGGCCCGCTGCGATGTCGGCCAGGATTTGGCGTCCGGCTTCGATCTCCTCGGGCTTTCGGGCGTTGGGAACGGTCAACGATACTCGAATCGTATCGCCGATGCCGCAGCTGATCAGTTGCTCGAACGCGACGCGTGTCTTGACGATTCCGTCGGGGGGAAGTCCGGCCTCGGTGACTCCCAAATGCAGCGGGACGTCGGGACGCCGCTGGGCGAAACGCTGGTTGACTTCGACCACATTGGCCGGGTCCGAATCCTTGAGGGACACGCAATAACGGGTGAAACCGATGGAGTCCAACCATTGGCAATGTTCGAGGGCGCTTTCCAGCATCGGCGAGATCGAGTCTTCGGGCGGGTACAGGCTCCGCTTCTCGGGATCGACGCTGCCGCAGTTCACGCCCACTCGGATGGCACAGTCGTTGTCGCGTGCGACATCGGCCAAGTAACGTACCTTGTCCTGCCAACTCCGCTGACGCTCGTGATGGTACAGGTGGCCCGGATTGTAGCGAATCTTGTCGACGTGCGGCGCGACGACTTCGGCCAGACGGTAGTTCTCTTGAAGGTCGACCGACAAGTTCGCCGTCGTTTGGCGACGTATTTCCCGCAGCGACTGAGCGTCGCTCATGCTGTCGACCGCGATCCGCACGACATCGGCTCCGGCCTCAGCCAACGCCTGGACCTGTGCCACGGTCGCATCGATGTCCCGCGTCTTGGTCGCCGTCATGCTTTGAACGGCCACAGGGTGGTTGTCCCCGATCGTGACGGTACCGATTCTTACAGCGCGAGTAGGGCTTCTAGGCAACATGCCGAAAATTCCGTCAAAGTAAGTGTTTTTATGGTCTTCGTGGGGTTCTGAGACTTTTTGCAAAGTGCACGTCCCGGATGGTTATCGCCCCGAACGGATCGCTCAGGCTGGAAAGCATGGCGTACCGGTATTTTATCCGCAAGACGGTGAAAAAATTGACACGCGCTAATCTCTGGCCTAAACTCGACTTAGGTCTGTGCCCGCCACTTCGCGACCTGCCGGACGCCGAGAGGGAAAAAGCTCGCCAAAGAGGAATAACCCGCATCGTGGGCGGCGAATAGATCCAGCGACAGCCAAGCTCGATCATGACACCGTCGGGCGCGATCCGAAAATCCTCTGTGTGCCGGCTTGTCAGGCAGACGGCAGAGGGTCGCAGGCTTCGATGTTCCGTTCCACTCGGCCGTGGTGTAATTCCAAGGAGTACCGATCATGGCAGCTCGTGAAAGCCAAGGTCTGCAAGTCGCATTGATTCTTTTCGTAATGATCACGGTGGTTCTCGCCGTCACGACCTATTTGTACTTCCGCAAAGCCGAGGAGAAGATCCAGTTGGCGGACGCGGCCCGGGCCGAAGCCAAGCGGGCCACGGACATGTACAACACGGCGGATTTCAAGAACCAGATCTACCGCCACGTGCTCGGCTACGAAACCAAGGCGCAGGACCAGTTGACCAGCATGTTGCAAGCGTTGGCCGGCACCGACCGCGAGGACATGGACGCGACCCTGAAGAACTTCGACCAGGAGATGAAGTTGTACGGCGTCGGTTTCGCGGGCCAAGCATTGAATTACCGCACGCTGCCCTCGCATCTCGTGGCCATTGTCAACGAAAAGAACTCCAAATTGGCCGATGCCGATCAGCGTCAGGACGAACTGGTCAAGGAACGCGAACAGGTCAGGCAGGCGGAAGCCGCGCGGGCGGTGAAAGCCGAGACCGAATTGGCGAGCGTCCGTGCCGAACTCCAGCAGGAACGGGCCAAGTTCAACGACGACCGCACCCGGGTGGTGCAGGCGAAGGATGTATTGGCTGCCCAGTTGCCGCTCAAGGATCAGCAGTTGGCAGCGGTCTCCAGCGAGGCGGCTCAGAGAATTGAAGCCCTGACCAAGGAACGCGATCAAGTTCGGGTCTTGCTGGATGCCGCCCGCGAGCAGTTGGCAAAGCAAAAAGAGACCACTTACGAAACGGCGGACGGGCAGATTACCTGGGTGAACCAGGGGTCGCGGACCGTTTGGATCAACCTTGGCTCGGCCGATGGCTTGCAGCGTCAGATGACGTTCAGCGTCTACGACAAGGACCAGTCGGGCGTGACCACGGCGCCGATCAAGGGCCGCATCGAGGTCACACGGATTCTAGAGCCGCATCTGGCCGAGGCCCGCATTCTGGAAGACTCGTTGTCCAATCCGATTTTGCAGGACGACAAGATCTACTCGCCTTCGTTCCGCAAGGGACAGCAGACGCACTTCGCCCTGGCCGGGTTGCTGGATATCAACCGGGACGGGCGCAGCGATCAGGAAAAGGTGAAGAGCATCATCAACATCAACAACGGCGTGATCGACTGCGAGTTGAAGGAAGACGGTACGATCGAGGGCAAGATGACGTCTTCGACGAAATACTTGGTCCGCGGCACGCCACCCACCGACAAGTCCAACGAGAAGCTGACCAAGGGCTACTCGGAAATGATCGGCGAGGCGACGCGACTGGGCATCGAAACCATCACGCTCGAAACGCTGATGGATCGCATGGGCTACTTTGACGACGCCAGGGTCGTGCCGATGCAGCGCGGCGGCGGGGCGCTCACTCCGGACGAAGGCGCAGACGGCGGCGGCTTCCGCAAGCGGCAGCCGGGCAGCGCCTACTAAGTACTGACGGCCCGTTCGGTGGATTTCCGGGCCACCATTGCGTGATGGCGTCTGCCGGGGATATACTAGGCTCGGTGGCGCCGGGAACTGGGCAGGCATCAAGCGTTCATGCTTCGGAGCCAGTCCCCGTTTCGGGGCCTTCGCGATGCGGGCAATTCAGGGACTGCCCAGCCTTTTGACACGTCGAGCGCGCCTTCGATTGCGGCCTCCGCCTTATGTCAGATTACATCGTCCGCTACGGTTCCATGCGATTGCTGGGAGCGATGTCCGCTCGCAGCGATTCGATCTTTTCCCGCGGCGCCAAGGTGATCATACGCACCGGCCGTGGGCTGGAAGTGGGGGAAGTGCTTTGCGCGGCACCTTCAGAGCCCAAGTCCGGTGACGGGGCCGAGAACCAAAACCAGTCGGCGTCCACGGCGGGCCAGATCCTGCGGGAGATGTCCGGTCAGGATGCCAACGAATTGGCCCACATCCAAGCCAATGCGCGCGAAGAATTTCGCACCTGCCATCGCCATGTCCAGGAGTTGTCTCTCGACATGCAATTGGTGGACGTCGAACATCTGTTCGGCGGCGAACGGATCATCGTCTACTATCTGGCCGAGGGCCGCATCGATTTTCGGGAACTGGTGCGGAGATTGGCCACCGAGTTCCAGACGCGAATCGAGATGCGCCAAATCGGCGTGCGCGACGAAGCCAAATTGCTGGCCGATTACGGCGACTGCGGCAAAACGGTGTGCTGCAATTCGCATCTGATCGAGATGCCGCCCGTTTCGATGAAAATGGCCAAGTTGCAGAAGGCCACGCTGGATCCCACCAAGATCTCCGGCCGATGCGGGCGGCTGAAGTGTTGCTTGCGGTACGAGTACGACACCTACCTGGATTTGCAGCGTGAATTGCCGCCGATCAATTCCGAGATCGTGACCCAGCAAGGCCGGGCCCGCGTGCTGGGCCACGAGGTTCTGGCTCAACAGTTGCTGGTTCAGATGGAAGACAATCGGAGGCTGCAAATCGGGGCCGGGGAGGTCGTGTCCGTCATCCGCAAGGCCAACAAAGGGAAACCAAAAGACTGAGTCGATTCCAGGGCACTATGGCTCCTTCCATTCCACCGATTATCAAGCTGTTGAAGAAAGACCCGCGTTACAAGCTGGAAGCGTACCAGTTTGTGCGTGAGGCGCTGGACTACGCCCACCGCGAGCTGCGCATGGGACGCCCGTTGCCGTCGAAACCGGACGAGGACTCGCCGCCGGAGGCCCACGTGACGGGGCAGCAACTGTGCGAAGCGATTCGACAATTCGCGGTCGATCAGTTCGGCCTGATGGCCAAATTGGTTTTGAACAGTTGGGGGATTCATTCGACGGGCGACTTCGGCGAGATTGTCTACAACCTGATCGCGATCAACGAGATGAAGAAGTCGAAGACGGATCGGCGCGAGGATTTCGACGACGCCTACGATTTCGAAACGGCTTTCGTCCGCGACTTTCAGATCAAGACGGGCGGCAAGTAAACAGGCGGCAAACCCGATACCCGAATGTCCAATTCCACTCGCAAGAGTCGTCAGCACCATGCGGTGGCACCCTCTGCCCCGCGCCCACAAGCTTCGGCGTCCGAAGCGCAACCGCGCTTCGTTCCGGCCCGCCCCCGCCCGCCGCAGCCCTGGTTGCTAGCAGTGTCGGCAGTGCTGTTCGGACTCTGGTTGATTCTTCTCTTGCTCCTGGCCGTCTTTGCGTAGTACAACACGCCGCCATGGAGGCCGACGATGCAATCCTTCTTGCTGGCGCTGATTCTCTGTACTGCCACTCCGGAAGACGGAACAGGCGCCGAAACCGACCGTGGTTGGTCGCATGATCCGATAGGTGCCGGCGCGGAGCCTGTCCCACGTTCCAGCAGTTTGCCCGATATCGCGGTGGTCTGCCCGGAGGATTTTCGCGAAGCGCTTTCGCCCTGGGTCGCGCACCGAGTGGCGCAAGGGTATCGACCTGTCTTTCTTAACAGCGACCGTTCGGCCGCCGAACTCCGCGACGATATTCGTCGCTTCGCTCGATCCGGCCAACTGCGTTACGTGGTGCTCGTCGGAGATGCAGCGCCCGATGTAGGCTCGGATCGAGACGGACGTCGGAACTTGACGCCGACCCACTATGTGCCTGCCAGAGTCAATGTACGTTGGGGCTCGGAACCGGAAATCGCTACCGACAATCCCTACGGAGACATGGATGGCGATTCGATTTCGGAACTCGCCGTAGGCCGCCTGTCCGTGCGCAGCGCCGACGAGTTGAGAGTCGTGGTCCAGAAGATCCTCGACTACGAGAATTCGACGGACCACGGTCCTTGGCACCGGAAGATCAATCTGGTGGCCGGAGTTGGTGGGTTCAGCCCCCTGGCGGATTCGATCCTGGAACTTGCCACCAGGAAATTCCTGACCGACGGGATTCCCGACGACTACGAAACGACGATGACCTACGCCAGTTGGCAGAGTCCCTACTGTCCCGACCCACGACGGTTCCGCGACGTGGCCTTGGCGAGGATGAACGAAGGGTGCCTGTTCTGGGTCTACATCGGCCACGGACACCGACGCCAATTGGATGCCGTCCGCACTCCGGCAGCTTCCTACCCGATCCTCACGCTGCCCGACGTCGCCGGCATGAATGCCCAACGGGGATTGCCGATCGCGCTGATGTTGGCCTGCTACACCGGGGCGTTCGATCTGCCGCAAGACTGTTTGGCGGAGTTCATGTTGCGCCAGCCTCGCGGCCCGGTCGCGGTGATCGGTGGTTCGCGAGTTACCATGCCCTACGCCATGGCCGTGATGAGCAACGCCTTGATGGACCAGGTCTTTCGGGCGAAAGCCACGACGTTGGGAGAAGCCTTTCTCCGCGCGAAGCAGGCCATGGTCCACGTCCAGCCGGAAGACTCCAACCGCCAGTTGCTCGATGCCCTGGCCGCCGCGGTCAGCCCGCTGCCCGATCGGTTGGCGGACGAGCGTCACGAACATCTGGCCCTGTTCAATCTGTTGGGCGATCCGTTGTTGCGGATCCGTCGCCCCGCCGAAATCGATTTGGGCGCACCGGAGAATATCACCGCCGGCGAAACATTGACCGTCTCGGGCCACAGCAACATGACGGGCCGCGGAGTGGTCGAAGTCGTCAGCCGCCGGGACCGGCTGAAGACCGATATCCCCACCCGCCGTTACTTCGAGGAAAGCGAGCAGTTCTTGCGTTCCCTGGACGAGGATTACCAACAAGCCAACGATTCCGTCTGGGTTCGCCAAGCCTTCGCGGCCAACGGCGAAGCGTTTGCCGTGAATATCGATCTGCCGCCGGAAACACGCGGACCCTGCTACGTCCGCGCCTGGATCGAGAGTCCCGACGGTGCCGCCCAGGGCGCCACCCGCGTCTTCGTCCACCGCGCGCTGACAACCGGCGCGGAATAGGCGGGCCGACTTCGGGCCGAAGCGTCGGCAGAAACCTGCGGCCGAATTCGCGATAGGCCCGATCGTTGTCGGTCGGATGCGAATTCCCGCGAGCTCAGCTACCTTGGGATCGCATCGAACTGGTGTTCGATTTCTTCCAGCGGACGCCCCTTGGTCTCGGGCACCATGATCTTCACCCAAACAAGTTGCAGCACCATCATCAAGCAGAAAAAGAGAAACACGTAGCCGGGCGCCAGTGCGGTGACCATCGAAGGGAAGAACAGCGTCAGCAGCGCGGCGAAAATCCAGTGCGTGAAACTGCCCAGCGATTGGCCTTGTGCCCGATGCCGGTTCGGGAAGATCTCCGCAATGAAGACCCAGATGACCGCGCCCTGACCCACGGCATGGGCCGCGATGAACGCGAAGATGCAGGCGGGAACGATCGCATAGGTCTCCGTGAAGAACGCCCATGCACAACAGCCCAGCGACACGATGTAGCCGACCGAGCCGATGTAGAGCAGCGTTCTGCGTCCCAGTCGGTCGATCAACCACAACCCCACGAAAGTGAAGATCAGGTTGGTCACTCCGATGCCGACCGATTGCAGCAAGGCCGCTTTCTCCTCCAATCCGGTCAGTTCGAAGATGCGGGGTGCGAAATACAGCACCGCGTTGATGCCCGACAATTGATTGAAGAACGCGATCAGAAAGGCCAGCAGAATCGGTGTCTTCAGGCGTGCGCACCAGAAACCGCCGACACTGGCCGACTCGTGAGACACCGCCGCGATCTCATTCGCTTTCGCCTCGATCTCGGCCTCCGAGGCTTCCGGATGGATCAAGCGAAGCACCGCGACCCCGCCGCCCCAGTCTTCCTTGCGTCCGATCAACCAACGAGGACTCTCGGGCAAACCGAAACACATCAAGCTGTAGATCAGCGCGGGCACGGCTTCGACGCCCAGCATCCAACGCCAAGCGTGCTCGCCAAGTCCGCCGAGGAGCGAATTCGAAACAAACGCGATCAGAATGCCGAAGACAATGTTGAACTGGAACATGCCGGCCAAACGCCCCCGGTAGCGGGCCGGCGCGATCTCGGAGATGAACAGCGGCGAGGCCACCGTCGAGATCCCGACGCCCAGACCTCCGATGAATCGCGCGATCATGAACGAGATGACGTCCGTGGCCAGGCCGGACCAGACCGCGGAGACGAAATACAGAATGCCAATCCCCAGCAGCGTCGTCCTTCGGCCCAGTTGGTCGGTCGGCCACGCGCCGACGAGCGAACCCAGCACGGTGCCCCAGAGCGCCATGCTCATGGCCAGCCCGTGAACCACCGGACTCAACGACCACAGCGTCTGAATCGTCTGCTCGGCGCCCGAGATAACGACGGTGTCGAAACCGAACAGAAAGCCAGCCAGGGCGGCCGTGAGCGACCAAAGGAACAATCGTAGTGTCATAGGTTCGTGCGGCAGCGGGGCTGGCCGGTCTCCTCTGGAGAATTGGGACGGCAATGCGAGCCGGGGCCAATCTAGCCTTTTTCCTGCGTGCCATCAATCGGCCCGGCATTCGCGATGTGGCCGCTTTCCCGACCGAGACACCGGAGACGCTGCGGACGGTCTCTGACCGAGCTACACGCATCGACCGCAGGTCACCCCGGTTGCTGGAGACCTTCGATCAGCAGTTTCGACGCGGTTCGGAGCCCCGCGCCGAGCCGCTGCCCCGCGTTCGGCGCCCGCGGGCCATTGCTTGGACTCAGTCCAACTGGAATTGGGCCAGGTACTGGTCGACGTCGTGGTCTATGGCTGCTGGCTGCTCCTCTTTTCGCAACACGAAACGCTCTAGCACCAGCACATCCATGTTCGTGGCCATGAAGCAGCGATACGCTTGCTCCGGCGTGCAAACAATCGGTTCGCCGCGCACGTTGAAGCTGATGTTGATGATCACCGGCGTCCCCGTCTGCTGTTCGAAGTGCCTCAGCAGCCGATAGAAGCGGCCGTGGCGGCTGGCATCGACCGTTTGGACTCTGGCCGAGCAGTCGACGTGCGTGACGGCGGGCACTTCCGAGCGGCTCGCCTTCCGTTTGTCGATTCCACAACGGGACAGATCCTCGTCGCTCAGCGCCAGTCGCCGGGCCTGCTGCACCGGGGCGACCAGCAGCATATACGGGCTGCGTTCATTCGGACGCAACTCGAACCAGTCGGCGCCCCGTTCTTCGAGCACCGACGGAGCGAACGGCCGGAACGACTCGCGGAACTTGATCTTCCGGTTCATCACCGTTTGCATCTCGCGGCTGCGGGCATCGCCCAGGATGCTGCGGGCGCCGAGCGCCCGCGGTCCGAACTCCATGCGTCCCTGCAACCAACCGACGACTTTCTCCGCGGCGATCAGTCCCGCGACGTGCTCGCACAATTCGTCGTCGTGCTCGAACCACCGGTAGCGGGCACCGACCGTATCGAGGAAGACGCGGATCTCGGCATCGGAGAACCTCGGCCCCAGGCACGAACCCGATTGATGATCCTCCGGCCGGTCTTCCCGCGGCTTGTTCAGCAGTTGATGCCAGATGAACAGCGCCACGCCCAACGCCCCACCCGCATCGCCCGCGGCTGGTTGAATCCAGAGCTCCCGAAACGGACCTTCGCGCAAGATCCTGCCGTTGGCCACGCAGTTCAGGGCGACGCCGCCAGCCAGGCACAACCGATCCAGTCCCGTCTCGGCGTGTACGTGCCGGGCCATCCGCAGCAGGATCTCTTCCGTCACCGCCTGGATCGACGCGGCCAGATCCATCTCGCGCTGGGTCAAGGGCGATTCGGGCCGGCGCGGCGGGCCGCCGAACAAGCGATCGAACCGCCGGGAGGTCATGGTCAGGCCCTGGCAGTAGTTGAAATACGCCATGTCCAGGCGAAACGAGCCGTCCGGCTTCAGATCGATCAGCCGATCCAGGATCAAGTCGACGTACCGCGGTTGGCCGTACGGCGCCAAGCCCATCAGTTTGTACTCGCCGGAATTTACGCGGAAGCCGCAGAAATATGTGAACGCCGAATACAGCAGCCCCGGGGAATGCGGAAAGTGCATTTCATGGGTCAGCTCGATCCGGTTGCCGCGTCCGGCCCCGTAGCTGGCCGTCGCCCACTCGCCCACCCCGTCGACCGTCAGAATCGCGGCTTCGTCGAACGGCGAGGGGAAAAACGCGCTGGCTGCGTGCGATTCATGGTGCTCGGCAAACACGTAACGTTTTCGGTAGGCATTCCGCAATCCGCGGTTCAGTTCGCCGCGCAGATGCAGCTTCTGCTTCAGCCAAACCGGGATCGCGTTCAGAAACGACCGGAATCCCGCCGGGGCAAAGGCCAGATAGGTCTCCAGCAACCGTTCGAACTTCAGGAACGGCTTGTCGTAGAAGCCCACGTAGTCGAGTTGTTCGGCTTCGATGCCGCCTTGCCGCAAACAGTACTCGATCGCGTGACGCGGAAAACCGGGATCGTGCTTCTTCCGCGTGAAACGCTCCTCCTGGGCCGCGGCGACAATCTGACCGTCGACCACCAGCGCCGCCGCCGCGTCGTGATAGAAAGCCGAAATCCCCAGAATCGCCGTCATGCCGGAACCCTGTCGTCAATCGTTGGGAGGATTCGCTGTCAGAATCCCATGACGGTCATCAAGACAAAGGCCAGGCACAGCAGCAGGACGATCGCGACGGTCAGGGCCCGTCCAGGTTGCGGCCGGGTGTCGGGCTCGGCGTGCTCGGGGAATTCGCGGCGCAGGTAGTCGTCATAGTCGAAGTCGTCTTCGTCCTCCTCGCCCTCGGCCCATTCGGCGTCCTCCCAGCCGGAGTCGGCGCTGGCGCCACAGGCCCGGCAGAAGTCGGCGTCCTCCGGAACATCCGCGCCGCAGTTCGGACAGACGAAGAAGTCCCGATCGTGGTTCGTGGTGTGTTTCATCGCAAGGTCTCGGTCAAGTGGGTCCGCTGCAACCGCAGCCGCGCTTCATCGGCCCAAGGGCTGTTCGGCGCCAATTCCAGGAAACGTTCCCAGTGCCGGTCGGCGTCGTCGCGGTTTCCGATGTCGTCCAACGTGCGGGCCAGATGGTAGTGGACGTCCGGGTAGTCGCCGTGATAACGCAACGCGCCTTCGAAGGCGGCGACGGCCAGTTCGTGCTGTCCCGATTCCGCCAGGACGCAGCCCAGGTTGGCGCGGGCCTCCACAAAATTCTCGTCCAATTCGATCGCCATGTAGTACCGTTCCCGCGCGGCCGGCAGATCGCCCAGCCGGTACAGCAACTCGGCCAGTTGAAAACAGAGATCCGGCACGGGCCCGATCGCGGACAGAACGACGCGAATCATCTCGGCTGCCTGATCCAAATGGCCCGCGTCCTCCAACTCGGCCGCGAAGGCCAGCAGTTCGTCCGCCGACGGCGGCTCGACGCTTTCCGCCAGGTATTCTTCGAGCGAGACCGTGGGCCGCCGGACGATGCCGTCCTCCCTGTCGTTTTGCTCGAGCGCCTCGAAGTCGAACCGCAATTGTCCGCCCGGTTCGATCAGACCTTCGCCTTGCCGCAACAGCAGTCGCCTGCCTTCGACGATCACCGACAACTGGGCCAACGGCCGTTCCACCTCGGGGACATAGCGCGACAGTTCCGCCAACTGCCGTTCGATCGCGGCCGGGGAAGCGCCGGCGGCCAGCAGTTGCGCCAGTCGCCGCGCAGTCGCAACTTCCTGGAAATCGAAGTAGGGCAATCGGCGCACTTCGCGCGCCGGCACGATCAATCCGCGGCGGTGCCAGCGCCGGATCGTGGCGACCGATACGCCCAAGAGTTCCGCCAGCATGGCCGGCGTGTACAGCCGCCGCACGTTCTGCTCGTTCTCGACCAGCCCCAGACGCTGCCACAGCACGGTTTCGCTGATGATCTCCAGGCGGCCTTCCGCGGCTGCCCGGCGCGTGTCCTGGTCCAGGAATTCGTCTTGATTCAGAAGGGGTAATTCGTCCGCGCCCACGACGACCAAGTCGACGTCGCTGGTCAGTTTCTCGACGGCGATCCCACCGGACTGGCGAACCAACTGCTGCGCTTCGCGTTTCGTCACGCCGCCCAGTTTGCCAACGAACACGACGCGTTTGTCCGCCAGGAACTGAGCGTCGTCGTCTGAAATCGTGGACATTGTCTTCTGTCTCCGTGACGTTCATTTGCCCGCGTACGTGCATCTGATGATGCGAGAATTCCGAGTTCAAACCACCGCCGCCAGTTTCTCGCGCAGTTCCTGTTCGGTCACTTGGCGGATCAAAAAACGTTTCTCCGCCGAAATGGCGCCGCTGACCAATTCGACCTGAGATTTTCGCAATCCCAGCGTTTTGCACAAGAGTTCCACAATCGCCCGGTTCGCCTTGCCTTTTTCGGCCACCTGCGTCACCGCCAGTTTCAACGCCTGGTTCTGTTCGCCTCGCACTTCGTCGCGGCGAGCTCCCGGCTGGGCCCGGACCGGCAGGATGATGCCCTCCGCGTGCGGTTGCAGTTCGATCAAGACTCAGTCCCCTCGAACAGCGCCGATCCGACGCGAACCATCGTCGCGCCTTCTTCGATCGCGACTTCGAAATCACCGCTCATCCCCATCGACAGATGCTCCAGGACGACTTCCGAAGGCGCAGAGGCAAGCAGTCGGTCACGCAGTTCCCGCAGCGCGGCGAAATCACGGCGAGCTTCCTCGGGCTGCGTGCCCCACGCCGCCATGGCCATCAAACCTCGGATCCGCAGTCCGGGCCAGTCCGGGGCGCGGGCGAGCACGCTGGGAACCTGCTCGGCCTGAAAGCCGTGTTTCGAGGCGTCGCCCGACACGTTGACTTCGATCAGCACGTCGCAAATACGGTGCGTCGCTACGGCGATTTCGTCGACCGCCTCCAACAGCCTGACGCTGTCGCCGGAATGCAACAGGTCGATCCACGGCAGCGTTCGACGCGCCTTGTTGCGTTGCAGGTGGCCGATCATGTGCCAGCGCACCGGCCGCTCGGCCAATTGCTCGGCCTTCTGCCACAGCTCCTGCGGACGGCTCTCGCCCAGATCGTGGCAGCCGGCTTCGACCAGCGATTCGATCGCCTCGATGCCGACGTACTTGCTGACGGCAATCAAATGGATGTCCTCGGGCCGGCGATGGCTGCGAGCCGCCGCGTTACGGATGGCTTCGCGGACACGGGCGACGTTCTCGGCGATGCGATTCACGGTGGGTGACATAAGGGTCAATCCGGACTGTTCGGCAGATCTTCGAGGCTTTCCATTCCAAACAACTGCAGGAAGCGAGCGGTCGTATAGAAATGCGTCAGACGCGGCTTGGTCTCCGTCCGCTCGATCCGCAGCAATTCGCGGCGCACTAGTTGGCTGAGCAGGCCGCCGCTGGGCTTGCCGCGCAGTTGGTCGACTTGCTCCCGCGTCATCGGTTGTTTGTAGGCGACGATGGCCAAGACGTCGACCGCCGCCTGAGAGAGCTTGGCCGCCTTGACCTTGCCGTAGAAGTTGTTGCGCAACGAGCCAAACTCCTCGCGCAAGGCCATGCGGTAACCGGCGCCGACGGACTCGACGCAGTAGGGACAGCCCTGGCGCTCGTAGTCCTCGTTCAATTCGATGACCAACTCGTCGATCTCCTGGGGCCGGACGCCGCGCATCAGCGAAGCGACTCGCTCGCTGGTCAGCGGCTTGTTGTCCGGATGGCCGACGAACAGCATGGCTTCCAGGATGCTCCGCGGCGTGATCTCAACGGCCTCCGGAGCTTCCGCGGCCGCGGCGACGGGTTCCTCGCCCTCGTCAGGCGTCTCGTCCGCGGCTTCGTCGTCCAGTTCGACCACGGGTTCGTCACTCGGCAATTCGCCGTACGGGTCTTCGCCGCGGCCCAGCAGATCGGCGTAGGCTCTGGTCAATTCATCCAGCGACAAGCCCCGATCCACAGGCAAGTTCTGGAAATCGTCCAGTTCGAACGGTCGGTCGGGCGGCTTTCGGTCCGTTGTGTTCACCGCAGAAGGCTCCTTCTCTCCAGGGTGCTGCCGGCCATCTACAAGGCATCGATCGACGGCAGGGTCCAAGGCTCGCGGTAGCGTTCGCGAGTCAACCAACGATCGGCGTCCTCTTCGGCAAAGCGATACGTCGTCGGATCGAAATGCAGCGTCGTTCCAGCTCGCCAAGCCGCGTTGCCCAAATGGCAGAGCAGACTGGACGGATGCCCGACGGTTCGCAGGTCGGCGTTAGGCACGCCGCGGCTGCGCATGCAATCCAAGAAGTTTCGGACGTGCGCGGCCGTGTCGTCGCCGCCGGTGCCTTCGGTTACCTGGACGCCCTTCCGGTCGAAGGCGCGCCAGCGGCTGTTGCCGATGACGACCAGTCCTTCGTCGCCGCAGACCGCGCAACCTTCGGCTTCCTCGTGCAACGGATACGGCGACCAGATGCGCATCTCGTAGGTCAGCAAATAGCCAGGATAATCGTAGGTGACCATCAGGGTGTCGGGCCACTCCTGCGCGTCATCGAAGTAGTACTTGCCGCCGTGCGCCGAAACCGATCGAGGCAGGCCGATCTTCTCCTCGTTTTGCGCCGCGATCGCTGTCTCCAAGGCCCAGCGGGCCACATCCAGCCGATGGACTCCATCGTTGCCCAGGTCGCCCGTTCCGTAATCGAAGAACCAACGCCACGACCCGTGAAAGCGACGCGGGTTGAACGGCCGCTTCGGGGCCGGTCCCAGCCAGCGGTCGTAGTCGACTCCCGCCGGCGGCTCGCCGTCCGGCACCTGGCCCACCGCACCCTGCCGGGAACTCTCCCAAGCTTTCGCGAAGCGGACTTTGCCGATCCGGCCTTCGGCCAAGTATTGCATGGCCGCTTGATGCAGTCGGCCGCTGCGGGCCTGCGTGCCCAACTGTACCACTCGGCCGTATTTCTGGGCCGCGGCCACCATCGTTCGGCCTTCCAAAATGTTGTGGCCGTCCGGCTTCTCGACGTACACGTCCTTGCCTGCCTGACAAGCGTGGATCGCCGGCAGCGCGTGCCAGTGGTCGGGCGTACCGACCACCAAGGCGGCGACGGCGGGATCGTCCAGCGCGGCGCGGTAATCCCCGATCGCACGCGGCCGATGGCCCGTCCGCTCCTCGATTTGCTTCGCCCGGCTGTCCAGCACGTTGGCATCGACGTCGCAGACGTAACGCACCTCGACATCCGGCAACGACGCGAACTCGTTCAGCAGTCCGCCGCCCCGGCCGCGCAGGCCCATCACGCATACTCCGATCCGATCGTTGGCTTCCGCTGCGCGGTTCGCCCGAGCCGCTGTGCCCAGCAAGGCCGCGGCCGCCGTCGCCTGAAGGAATCTGCGTCGCTGCATGTCATGTCCCCCGAATGTCGCTCGAAACGTTTCGTGACCCCGTCGCCAACCCGGCCGCCAGCGCGATGGCCCCATGCACCACCACCAACTCGCCCAATGCCGCCGGGACGATCTCGTACGCGTCCGCCAACGGGGGAAAGACGTATTTGGACACCGCGTCGCGCAACGGCCCAAAGAACAGGCTGTCCCCCATCAACGAGACCCCGCCGCCGACGACGACCACCTCGGGCGCCAAGAGCGTGATCGTTTGAGCAATCGCCCAGCCGAGCACCTCGGTGGCGTGACCGATGACGTCCAAGGCCAACTGGTTGCCGTCGCTGGCCGCCTGAGCCACCGCCTTGGCTGTCAATCGGTCGAGGTCGCCGTCGCAACGGTTCAACAGGTCGCGCCGGAATTCGTGCTCGATGTCCGGTCGATCGATCCGTCCGCCGGGGCGAACGCCATCGATCATCGCCGTTTCCGGGCTCCGCGCCAAGGGCAGCGTGACATCGCCTTGGATCCGCACCTTGGCCGCTGCGGCGATTCCCCAGCCGCTTGCCAGGGACTCGACGGTCATGTCGGACCGGTCGGCCAGCAGGCCTGGACGCAGATGCCCGATCTCCGCGACCGCCGGACGCCCTGCTCCTTGCACCTGCCCGTCGACCACGTAGCCACCGCCGACTCCCGTTCCCGCCGTGACGTAAAACACCGAGCGGCAGCCCCGACCGGCACCGTAACGGGCCTCGGCCAACGCGGCTGTATCGCAGTCGTTGCCCAACACCGCCGGCACGTCCAGAACTCGACCGCACCAGCGGGCCAATTCGAGATCTTCCCAGCCATCGATCTGATGGCTCTTGATCACCCGTCCCGAAACCGAATCGACGGGGCCGCCAAAGCCGATGCCAACGCCCGCGACTCGGTGCCGGGATACCAAATCGGTCGCCGCTTGTTCGATCTGGCGCAGGATGCCGACGGCTCGGCCCTCCGGATCGATGTCCAGCCGATGCACCTCGAGCAACTCGGCGCCGCCGGTCCCTACGCCCAGTTGCAGTTTGGTTCCGCCAATCTCAATTCCCAAGTACTTAGTCACTCGATAGCCTCGCGAGTTGGGAAGGGTAGCCCGAAACGCGAGCGAGAGAAATCGAAATGCTCCTCGCTTGCGGTACGAGTCCGAGTTCTCACGAATTCGGTTGCCAATTTAGGACGCCCCGGCTCGACCGCCCAAGCCCTGCAAGAGGGCGATTGCAGCGGTGGTCATTCCGGCCGCGGCATCCGGAGTGAACGGAGGAAGATCCAGGATCTTGGGGACGGTGATCGCCGCGTACTCGCCTGCCTCGTAGGCGCGCGGATCGGTGACGTAGCCGATGATGTCGTCCGTGTAGCCAATAACCAATGTATGGTCGAAGGGGCTGCCGCGGCGGATCGCCAAACCGTAGTAGCTGTATAGTTCGGCGGGATGGAACAGCAATCCCACCTCGCCGATGCGCATCGACGCCAGAGTGATCGGCAAATGCGTCGTCTGCAGGTTGCGGTCGCGGTTAGCCTGGAACCAATCGGCGGCAAAGCCCGCATCCACCCAGGGTCCGCGGTCACACTTCGATGGATCGTCGCGATAAGCAGACAACCAGGCTTGAAAACGCGGCAGATCGTACGGAACCTGGAACGGTGCGGTCTGGATTCGCAGTGCGTCCTCCCGAATCGGCTGCGTCTGGTCCAACGCCCGGCAGACCGCGTCGTACACGCCGCGCGTGGTCTTGTCGATATCGCCGCGCCACGGATCTCCGTCGCCGGGGTTGACGTCGCCCGCGTGGCCTTGCAGGAACGACGCCTGCAACTGGTGGCTGGCGAGCAATCGTTCGGCCACCGTTCCCGTCCAATCCGGTCCCGCTGCCTCGTCGGCATGGCAAACCGGATGGGCGGAGAAGTGATACCAGAGCAGGTCTCGTCGCGGTCCCGGTCGCTGGAAGTGCAAGACGTGAACCATCGTGTCCAGCCAGCGGTCATCTTCCGTGCTGGCGGCATCGAACGATTCGTCGGTCTTGAAATCCTTGGTAGTGCGGTTGTGATTGGCGCCGCTGGCTCGGCTCGCGCCGACCCGCAATTCAACCGGGCCGAGATCTTGTTGAGCCAGTTTGATCGCTTGCACGATCTTTTCTTCGACCGCGGCCATGTACTCGACCGGAATCGCACCCCATTGGCGAAGGAAGCAGAATGCGGGCATCGAGTGGGTATGGGTCGCGCACAGACGAATGTTCTCCGCGGGGATGCCCGTTTGTTCGGACGCCGACCGCTGAATCCTGCGTGCCATCTCGCGTCCGATCGCCGCCACTTCGACCGACACGATGGCCGCCGACACGTCCTGGTGCCTCAGCACCAAGGCCCTTGTGGACGTCGGCTGGCGGATGCTGCGCACCCGCCGCTCGTTGCCCGGCGCGCGGTGGAAGCCGCCCAATTCGATACCCAGCGGCGGAGTGATGTCCACGACGCCCTCGCCCGCTTGCAGCGAGCCGCCCGGTGCTGCGGCTCGCACCCGCCGAGTTACCGTCGCCAAACCGGCCGCCGCCGCCCCGCCCAAAAACGCCCGCCGCGGAAAACGTCCGTCAAGATCGACACCCATGACCGACTCCTCGCAATTTGCCCGGATGAATCGCAATGCACGGCGCATCGCCAGTGTGTCCGTGACGCTCCGCCACGGGCGTTCATTCTACGAGCTTTGATTCGGTCAACCAATCGGTAACCATCGCGTTTCGCCGCTTTCGTAGACCGCGCTGAGTGGACGAAGAGAATTTCGAACTCGCGCAAATCCGGCTACAGCCCGCCTTCCCGGATCACGTCGTAGGGGGCGCGGCTGCGCCATTCGGCCAAGGCTCGGCCGGCGTGGGAGAGAAAGGCGTAGCTTTGTTGCACCTGGTCGTCGGACATGGCGTCCACGGTCCGGACCAGCCACTGGGCCGCCGAGACGATCACGCGGCGCGGGGGATGAAGTTCCTCCGGAGCGATCGCCCACCATTCCAACGTGTGTCCCGTCACTAAGATCCGGTCCCCCAGTTGATCGCCGTCGCGTTCGGTCGGCTCGGCCGTCTCCGGCTTGGCAAACGACCAGTGGTCGTTCCAGAAGCCGTCGGCGTGCTGCGAGAGCACCAGACGATCCGTCGCGTCCAGCAGGAACAGGTACACCCGCTGGCGAGTCACCGGCGACAGGATCGGAACCTGCTGGTCGATCTGCAACAGGGCCGCCAAGCCGTACAGCCGATGGTTCGCCCAGCAGACTCCGCGCGGCAGCAATTCCCACATCATGCGGTCGGCCAGACGATCGAACGACATCTGTTGGCCATCGCTGGTCTGCCACTGACGGGTCGGCGGCAGGAACATGGCGCACATCTTGACCGACCATTCGTACTCGACCTGTTTCAGCCGCAGATCCCGCATCGCCTGTTCCACCGCGGCGCGGAACGTCGTGGTGGATTCGGGCCCGACGATCGGAAACGACAGTCCGGTGCCCACTTCGGCCAGACACGCCGACGTGTGATCCGGGTGCGAGCAGGTCGCCAAGCCCTCTTGAAGCCGAAACCGGATGCCGTCGCCTTCGTGGATCAGTAGCGGAGGTTGCTGGGCGCCGTACAATGCGGCAAACCGGCGATGGTCGGTCAGCAAGCCGCGCAGTTGCTCGGACGAGGCGAATTGCGGGTCGCCAAACTCCGCGTCCGCCCCCCACAATCGCAAGGCATGATCCACGTTCGGCAACAGGGTCCGATTGCCTTCCAGGCGAGGTCGCAACCGCAACAGGAATCGCCGCAGTTGTTCGTCGGAAATGACGTCGTCGAAGTCGTACAGCGGCCGCACCGAGAGCGGCTCTTCGCGCAGCGGAGGCATTTGCCACGGACGCCCAAAATCGCTTGCGGCGGTCGCAGCCATCCAGACCAACCCAGCCAAGACCAGCGGCTGGGCAATCCCAAAGAACAGCCGGCCGCGGTCGCCTCGCAACGTTCGTTCCGTGCTCATCCGCCGTTCCTCCGTCCGGGCCGGCGCTCCATTCGACGAAACACCGTTCCGGCTTCATCCTCGTAGACGATCTTCCAATCGGGAGATTCCGCCAGATAGCCGCGCATCGTCCGCTGCCGGCGATTGTCGACCACCATCGTGCGGACGCCGTACCGGTCCAGAACGTTGCTCCAGCCCGTGCGGTTCTCGCGGACAATCCGGTAATCGATCCAGACGTCCGACGAAGCCAAGTGCATGTTCGCAGTCATGAAAACCCACATCCCCGGCGGCCCCTTCCACGTCAACCAGTCGCCCCATTCGTCCGGATTGAAGACCGGGCCCTGCGGTGGATCGTCGTTCAGGTACTGCGTCAGTCGCCAGGGTGTTGTCGCACCGTAAAGCTGCTCGGGCGGACGCGGGCTGCCGTTGACAAACGTTGATCCGGCAGGCGAAACGGCGAACAGAATCCATACCAGCAGCAGGGCGACCGCGGAATAGCTCCATGTGCGCCCGGCCGGAAGGCCAAGGCGGGAAAGGCCCGGAAAGGACGGGACAGGTACGGATCGGGTTTGCATCCAGCCAGTCAGTTTGGCACTCCACTGCTGCCAGAGGTCAGCCACATGGGGAGTCACGACGACGGCAAAGACAGCGGCGTACCACCACGCCATGCGCAGGCCGCCCGAGAGCGCGAAGCTGAAAACAACCAGCAGCAAGCCGTCCGCGGCGGGAATTCTCCGGCGACTGCGCCGAAACACGAACAGGGCGACCAACAACGAGATCAGCAGTTCCCGACCGCCGGCCCCCCATAGTTCGATGGGCTCCCAATCGATCAACTGCTGCCGCTGCGCCGGATCGGCAAACCAGAACACGTACAGCAAGAGTCGAACGCCGTAGGGATTCAGGCAGGTCGCAACCAGCCCGAGTTCGAGGAGCCACAATCGGCGACGCAGCATCCGATCGAAAAGGATCGCCCGCAAGCTGCATCCGCGACAGGCCACGTCGATCAGACGACCTCCGAACCAGCACGCCAAAATAAAGAGCCCGCAGACAAACGATTCGTGCAGATTGGCCCACAGCATCATCAGGACCGGAATGCCGACCCACTGTTCCCAGCGGATCCGCGGCGTCGCCGCGTCGCCCGGTGTTTGTGCTTGGCCTTCGTCGCGGTCACCTGTCAGCAGCCAAAGCAGTACCGAAAAGCAGAGCATCCCGAACAGTTCGGGACGCGCCGTCGCGATGCGATCCCATCCCAGCAGGCATACCACCGCCACGCCCAGATGCGCAACGAACAGACTTCGGCTTGACAAGTAGAAGACCCTCGCCAGGATCAAGCAACTGGCCAGAACCACGGTGGCGAACAACAGCGACAGCGCCTCATCACCCCCCCGGGCTGCCGCCTGGGCGAAGACTACCTGACTCAACCACGCTCCGTCCAACAGCGGATTCGCAGCCAGCAACGGCGCGAACGGATCGGCGTCGGGCAGCACCCGCTGGGCGTGAATCCAGCGTCCGTACGCAACGTGACCCCAGAAGTCCGTTGCTTGCAAGGGCAGCCGGTTCAGCCAGTAGAAAAAAACGCTCCATGCCGTCACGAGCACCGCCTGGAGCAGCGATAGATACCACCATCGGACCGGGGCCGGTGGAGGGGGGATCGCGCCGTCGGACTCGGCGGACTGAGTTTCGTCGATCGTCGTCATGGGCTTGCTTCGGCGCGACGTTTTGTTCCGGCGCGGTGGATTCTG
This sequence comes from Pirellulaceae bacterium, assembly GCA_023382975.1. Classification (GTDB taxonomy): domain Bacteria; phylum Planctomycetota; class Planctomycetia; order Pirellulales; family Pirellulaceae; genus SKKK01. Next base: position 76,878 of record JAHDXO010000015.1, on the reverse strand, counting down.
CAGGTTGCGAGGATCGTCCGCCTTCGGCAGGGTTGCGAAGATCTTGGCCGATCGTCCTTCCGGGCATTGCCAAATATAGCACGCAGTCGGGCGTGCTACTCGCGACCCATGATCTGCGCGGCAAATTCCGTCTGGCCCGCCAGGATGCGATCCCCCTCGCACAGTTCGGCGTGCGTAATGGCGACACGGTTCAGCAACGTTCCGTTGGCACTGTCCAGGTCGCTGACGTAACACTTGCGACCGTCGCACGTTACGGAAAAATGTTTGCCGGACATCCGGTCATCTCCGCGGAACGTCCAGTCTGATTCCCACGGTGCGCGCCCGACGATCACAGTCTGGCCGGCGCGAATCCAGGCCATCATGCGACTCGCCCGAAGATCGTCGGAAGAAACGGACGGGGTTTCGATCACCGTCAATGTCAGAAACAGATACGGCCCGTCGTCTTCGAGCGACTCGGCCGGTACAGGGGGAACCTCGGCTGATGCAGGGGGAACTTCGGCCGACTGCGATTCGACCGGCGAGGCGGGCGAAGGTTCACAACGCTCGGCACTCAAAATCGTGGTCTCTTCCTTCTTTTCGTCGGTCGGTTCGATCGCGTCCTTGACCACGTTGACCCGAAAGACGGTCTGACCTGCGCACACCACGTCGCCATGGTGCAGATCGACCGATCCGACTCGGTTCCCGTTGACGATCGTGCCGTTCTTGCTGGCCAAGTCCACCAGACGGCAACGCTGACCGTCAAAGGCAACCGAGAAGTGGCGTTTGGATAAACTTGGGTCGTCGTTAATTGGCAGATCTGCGTCCTGCAACGAGCGACCGATTACGACCGCCTTGCCCGCCGACAGCCAGAATCGGCCGCGCGTCTCCTTCGAACCGACCTCCTGATCGGAGGGACGGACGACAACTTCGAGTTCGACTCTTTGGCCGCTCATCGGTCGTGAGTCTCCCGTGGCTTGGTGGAAGTTCCGTCGAAAAGACAAATCGGCTCCATCGGCAATTATCGTTAACCCGATGGATCGTGGCAAGGCACAGCCTGGCTGTGACAAGACTCGAATCCCAGCAACGGCCATAAACAACGGGCCACAAACGACTTGAAGACTTGAAGGCAAGCTCCTGTACTTCGTTCTCGGTCGCCAGCGTTGACAGCCCGTACGCCATTCTTCACGAGGAATTCGCGAACCAGACCTTCAAGAAACTGATCTTCCAAGTACAGTACACGGGCGATACACTCCGAGCCCGTGAGCACCCTCCAATAGATCCCTCCCCATTACCTGCCGAACACCTCACCCCGAAACGACGGGCTTATTGATGGCCGAAGCGATGGAACGATCCGAGAACCGACGTCATATTCTGGTTGCCGAGGACAGCCCGATCAACCAGCGGCTGGCGATGGGTCTGCTCGAACGTCACGGCTATTCGGTGACGGTCGTCAGCAACGGGCAGGAGGCACTCTACGCGCTGGAAGGTCGGCGTTTCGACGCCATTCTGATGGATATCGATATGCCTGGGCTCGATGGTCTAGCCGCCACTCGTCGCATTCGCGCAGCGGAGCAAGGGCAGGGAGCCCGAGTGCCGATCGTCGCCGTGACGACGAACGACAACGCGACGGAATGCATCCAGGCTGGAATGGATGCCCATTTGTCCAAGCCGCTTAGGGCGCGCTCGCTGCGCCGCACTCTGGCCCGAGTCTTCAACAACGCCGCCGCATGATCAGCAGGGGCGGTCCGAACGATTTCCAAGTTGTGCGCGCGGCGATTGTCAAACTGCGTTGCATCGGGCATACTAGCACCGTTGACTGTGCGGAAATCCGGATGCCGATTGACGTCGGGACCCGCCGCGGGATTTGCTAGTGGAAAAAATCGGCCCATGATGACGGGACCAATCGCTCCTCCCATAACACGGGGCATGAGTGAGGAGAGGTAAGACCGTCACGAACTACCATTTTTGGAAGGAGTAATTCATGAATCGCATCGCTAAGGTTGCGTCGTTCATCCTCGTCGGTTCGATGTTGTTGGTTTTGGCTGGTTGCGGCGGAGATTCCGTCTCGCTGGGCGAGGTGACGGGCATCGTGACCGTTGATGGACAGCCTGTCGGGGGACTTGAGGTTCGTTTCAATCCGGTAGGCGACGCCGGAGGCACTTCGCTGGGGTACACCAAAGCGGACGGTTCGTACCAGCTATTCTACGGCGGCGGTGGCAATGGAGCAGTGCTGGGTTCTCACACCGTGAGTGTGACGGCAGCCGAGACCGATGGCGAGGGCGCTCCCGTCCAGATTCCCGCTCGCTACAACGTTCAGTCCGAGTTGACGTTCGACGTCAAGGCCGGCAAGAACACGTTCAACATCGAAATCACGAAGCAGTGATCTCGGCTCTCGATCAATTGTCCATCAGCACGATCGCAGGATCCTGAGCGACTGCGGACAGGGTCGGCAGGTAGCTGGCCATCATGGTCACCAGCGGTGCGCCGATCAGGGTGGCGGCCAGCAGCAGAGCCTGAGCCTGGAACAGGTCAGCCGTAATCTCCATCGTGCGGCTGCCGACGACCGGAGTCAGAAAGTAGCCAGCGGCGCACCCGGCGGCGCCGCCCAGGAGCCCCATCAAGAGCGCTTTGCCCAGAAACAGGGACGCGATACTCCCAGCGCCTTTGCCTAGAGCGCGCAGCACGCCGATTTCGGCGCGGCGTTCCCGAACGTTCAGCCAAGTCATCAACGCGACGAACAGCGCCGAAACCAAAACCACGACAGGCGTCGTCACTGCGACCAGTTGAGCCAGCGTTTCTTTCTGGCGTTGGCGGTTGTGCGCCTGACGCTGGTTGCTGGCCAACTGGCGATCCCGATTTTCCTGGACACGTTTCCAGTTCGCCTCGACTCGCGCCAATTCGGCCGTGCGAGTTGCCTCGACCAAATCCCGCTGCTTTTCACGCGCTTCCGCCTGGGTCAAATGCTCGGTCACCTTGGTTTCCGGCAATACGCTTTCCAGTTCTTTGCGGATGACAGAGATCCGATTGACTTTGCACTTGCAGTTCAGTGCCATAATCTGGTTGATCATTCCGGGCTTGCCCAAGATCTGCTGGGCGTCCTCCAGATGTGTGACCAACTGAACATCCTGCAAAGCACCGTACTCAGGCATGATCCGAGCGATCTTCAGGGTGACGCCCTCGATTTCGATCGAATCGCCGGCGTTCAACCCAAACCCTAATTCGTGACCTACCAGAACGGTGCCTTTTTCGACATTCTTGATCATGTGCGGTTTGGCCTCGTCTTTCTGCGAGTGCGTCAACAACGGCAGCGTTCCCACCAGCAGGACGGTGCGGTTGTTCCATTTCACTCGGTGCTGCAACGTTGCGACCACATGGACGATCGTTTCGATCTGCTCCGACTCGGCCAGCTTGTGAACGTACTCCTCGGGAAAATCCACGGCGACGAAATTCGTGTACAGATCCGCCATGTTCGTGTCTTTGTGGACGATCCGCAGATTCACGCCCAAGTCGCGCATGATCCGGATCGTCTCCTTGTCCATCTCGGCCAGCAGCGACTCGGTTTCTTGTTTCATCGCCGCAGTTTCGGCCTGCAGCTTTTCTGCTTCGGCTTCGAGTTTTTCGGCCTCGGACCGCAACGCCTCCAGGTGCCGCCCCGTATCCACGGCGTACCCCGAGATCAACGTCGGGCCGCTGATGAACAGGGCGGCGGACAAGGCGACTACCAGCAGGCAGAGAAAGAAATTGATGAAACGGAAATGGATTTCCGCCAAGATCAGGTGCAGCATGTTCATGCCGTTCCTCCTTGCCGATGGGATGGTTCGTTGGATGGTGATTGACGTTCCAAGAGCATTTCCAGGTAGCTTCTGCGTTCGGCGCCTGACAAGCCCAGGTGAGTGGCGAGCGATAGAATGCGTTGGCAGGCCGCCGCCAAGGTCCGCTCGTCGGCAACCAATTCCAGTTCGATGAACTGCCCGACTCCAGTGACGTCGTCCAGCGCGATTTCAACCTCGGCTTGCTGCCACACCAGCGTGCCGCACCGGCGGCTCTTGTCGACGCGGGCGACGGGCGCGAATCCGAGCGCCATCAGCAATTGCTCCCAGTCATCCGCGGCGGCCTGACCGTCTTGAATCGGCAACTCGATCTCGCGCCGCGTCTTGGTGGCCGCATCGATCTTGGGGCCCTTGAACGTGATGCAGTTCTGTGAGCCCACCTGCCGGATGCGCAGCGCTTCGTCCGTTTCGGCAAAATCCCGGCACGGATGCGCGAAGTACCTGTCGGCCTGCGACAGGATTTCCCCCCATTTGATTCCGGACTCCACCAGACGCTGTTCGAGGACAGCGATGTCGGCGACGGAAAACTTCTGCTCGACTTCGAAAGTCATGGCAACTACAGAGGGAATTCCTCGGTCGTAGCCTGCTTCTGGTAGATCGGCAGGTGCCGGTAGTAGACTTCCAGAATCATGGTTGCCAGCGAGGTGTTGTACAAGCGGCCGCCGCGTTCGGCGCCGTGACCTCCCGGGAAGTACCAACTGCCCTTGGCCGGTCCATCCTTGACTTGAGAATTCACCAGGAAATCGCGCATCTGCTTGTTCCAGTTGTCCCAGTGCTCGCCCTCGTACTGCCGCATCACTTGAGTGGCGTAGTAATTGTAGTACATGTCGGTCTTCGAAGGCCCCTGCGCCGCCAAGTACTTGACGCCGTCCGCCAGCGCCTGGTTGTCCTGGTTCCAACCCAAGTACATCCGGCACAACAATCCGATCGACGTAGTCGAGGGCCGTTGGGCAGGCGACGTGTAGCCGTAGTACGCCCCGCTGTTCATCTGGACGGAATCCAGGAACTTGATCGCGCCTCGAATCGTGTTGGGATTCACCTGCAGATAGGCCATGTGGCCGCTCTTCATCGCCATCAACATCCAACCGACAACAGACGTGTCGCCCGGCTGCCGAGGCTGATACCGCCAACCGCCGCCGATCGGATCCTGGGCGTACGCAATGAAATTCAACGAAGCTTGGGCCGGCGCCTGCAGAGCGCGGTCCTTGGTCATCCCAAAGGCTTCGCTCAGGCAGATGGCCGCCAAGCCGTGCGAGTACATGCTGCCACCGCCCTCGTTCAATCCGCCATCGCGTTTCATCTTGTTCATCAGGAATGCCAAGCCGCCCTTGACGTTGTTGCGGTAAGTGCCCTCGACATGCGTCTGGCCGGCGCCCAAGAAAGGCAGCAAGGCCATGGCCGTGGCCCCGTTTCGAGCTTCGTTCAAATTGCCCGGGTGGTCCGACATGCGAGCCGGATTCGGAGACCCCATGCGATGGTCGAAGTTCCAACCTCCGTCATCGACCTGCACCGCAGCGATCCACTTCAAGGCTGCCGCTACGGCTGCCTCACTCGCTTCATTGCCCCCGTACTTCGCGACCATCTGCCCGCGAGCCGCCGCGCCTCGCCCCTCGAGGCCCGAACCACTGAAGCTGCCGATGGTCTTGTACAAGTCGCTCTTCGGAGCGGTTTCCGCGCTAAAATCGACCAGATCCACCGCAATGGCCGCGGCATCGATGTCGTTGGACATGGCGACCTGAGTCACGTCCTCGGGCACCATGCTGGAAATCATCTGCATCGGCACAGCCTCGGCCAGGAAATCCGTATTCACGTCGACATCCAACGGCTTCAGCAATTCCTCTTCAAACTCCTCGATCTCCTCGACGTTTTCCATCGGCGGCGCCGCCGTGATGATGTTCTTGACGCGGTCGACCTGATCCGGGATCGTCAAAATCGCCAGGATCAGCAAACCCACCGCATGAACGACCATGCTGACCAACCAACCGGGCATGGCGGTGAAAAGCAAGAAACGGTGGCCACCAGCCGCGTATTCCTCCTCGCCCTCCAGTTCCTCGTCGTGCTCTTCCAACTCGGCCTCGGCCGCAGTAGCTTCCATCGCCTGTTGTTTCTGTTCCGCGCTCATGGTTCTGTTCTCAAAAAACGGTCATCGAACGAAGAATCCGCCGCCTCTAACCAGCTAACTTAGCCGATACAGTCTAGAAATCAAGATTATGCGGCGCGCTGCTATTCGACCAAGCCAAGGCGACTTATTCCAGCGGGCGCATCGGAGCGACGGCATTGGCTTCGTTGGCCGTTCCTGCTCGTTCGTTCAAAATCGCTACGCTTCACCGACAAGAAAATCGTTCATTTAAGGGAGCCCTTCTGTCTCTCAGTGTGGTTTTTTGCGAAATCTGGCCAACTCGGGGGTGATGGACTCCAGGGCGACAGACCGTCTGGGTTCACGCCTTGCCAACCGTTTTCCTGCGGACCACGGTGGCGTTGAGCTGGAATTTCGCTATACTTGGCCGATTGCAGCGATTCCAGCAACCAACAAAGATAGCGTCGTGGAGTGTGAAATCCGATGGCCAAGTCGAAGAAGAAAGCCGAAGTGGTTTTCCTGGTCTGTGAAGAGACGGGGGATTACAACTACAGCCTGCGCCGCAAACCTGGCGGCGAAAAACTGAAGCTGAAGAAGTACAGTCCGCGTTTGCGGCGGCATACGGTCCACGTCGAGAAAAAGAAATAATGCCCACGACAATCCAGAAGCGGGGGAATCGCACCGTCGGTCCCCGGAGGCGTGGGACGATCGGTCGCGTCCGGGGCAACCGTGTGCCACTCTGATCGGAACCTAACAGCGAGGGGCGTCCTCTCGTCGCGTTACCCGCTAGGTGTATTCGTTCGCGGTTCGGAGTCAACCTAGGATGGGCAAACACTGGCGCATCCACCCGCACGACGCAGGCCGAATCCAACTGCTCGAGCGGCAGGCTGGTCTTTCGCCGGTAGTGGCTCAGTTGCTTGTTTGCCGGGGCGTGACGCAACCAAGCGAAGCGAGGGCCTTTCTGGACGCCAAGCTTACGGGGCTTCGCGACCCGGAAGAACTTCCGGGACTGTCCCAGGCCGCTGACCTCATCCACCAGGCGGTCGCTCAGCAACGTCGGATCGTTGTGTACGGCGATTACGACGCAGACGGGATCACGGGAACCGGCTTGCTGTATCGCTGCTTGAAGTTGCTCGGGGCGGACGCGGGCTACTATGTACCCAATCGCCTGGAGGAAGGCTACGGCTTGCACGACGACGCGCTGCGCCAACTGGCTCAGCGGGGCGCGTCGCTGGTGATTTCCGTCGACTGCGGGATTGCCAGCGTGGCCCAGGCGGTGACCGCTCGCGAGGCAGGCTTGGAACTGATCGTGACCGATCACCATCAGATGGGCGACCAATTGCCTGAAGCGGCCGGCTTGGTGCATCCGCAGTTGCCGGGCAGCGATTATCCGTTCGCGGGACTCTGCGGCGCTGGAGTAGCATTCAAGTTGGCTTGGGCACTTTGCCAGCGGGCCAGTCAGGCCAAGCGGGTCAGTCCGGCAATGCGCGAATTCCTGTTGGCTGCGGTTGGTCTGGCGGCGATCGGCACGGTTGCGGACGTTGTGCCGTTGGTGGACGAGAACCGAATCCTGGTCCGTCACGGCTTGCTTAGTCTCCGCGACCGGCCCGTTCCCGGGTTGGCCGCGCTGATGCGGGTGACCGGTTTGGATCAGAAGCCGGAGTTGGGCGGCGAGGACGTGGCGTTTGTCCTGGGACCCAGGTTGAATGCCGCCGGTCGGCTGGGGCAGGCTCAATTGGGCGTCGAGTTGATCACGACCGACTCTCCCGAGCGCGCCTCCAGCTTGGCCGAGTACATCCATCAATTGAATCAAAGTCGCGACAGCCTGGAACGCGGTGTACTCCAGGCAGCGAGCAAGCAGGCCAAAGAGCAATTCGATCCGGAAAACGATCCGGCTCTGGTTTTGGACGGCGTCGGCTGGCATCCGGGCGTGATTGGGATCGTCGCCGGTCGCTTGGCCGAAAAGTACAACCGGCCGGTCATTGTTATCTCCTGGGACAACGCCGGCGTGAAACCGGGCATCGGATCCTGCCGTTCGGCGGCGGGTTTGAATCTTCATCGCGCGTTGTCGGCGTGCGGCGGTACGCTGATCTCGTACGGCGGCCACCAGCAGGCGGCCGGGTTGAAGCTGGATCGTTCCCGGCTGGAAGCGTTCCGGGCAGAATTCTGCGAGTACGCTGCCAGCGAGATTTCGGCTCGCGACCGAGTCGCCGAGATCTCGATCGATGCGGAAGCGCCGTTCAGCCAGTTGACGCTGCGGACGATGCAGGAGATCGAGCAACTGGCGCCGTTTGGCGAGGGCAATCCGCGACCCGTGTTATGCGCGACGGGTGTCAGTCTGTCCGAGCCGCCGCGGCGAATCGGCAACGGCGAGCGTCATCTTTCACTGAAGCTCAAGCAGTACGGGGTTAGCCTGAGAGCGGTGGCCTTCGGACTGGGTGAAGCTGCCGACGAGATCTCGCAGGTGGACGGAGATCTTGATATCGCCTTCAGGCCGGTCATCAACGATTATCGTGGCCGACGCAGTGTGGAAATGCATTTGGTAGATTGGCGTCCAAGTCACGTACCATTGGCCGGATCACGATGAGCGACGGCGAATTTCTTTTCGTGGTTTGCCAAGTCGGCGCGGAGTCCGCGCTGAAAGACGAATTGTCGCGCCGCTGGCCCGAAATCCGGCTGGCCTTTTCACGCCCTGGGTTCGTGACGTTCAAGCTGCCGCCAGGGCACGGCTTGAACCGTGACGTCGATTTGGCTTCCGTGTTCGCTCGGACGTGCGGTTTCTCGTTGGGCAAAGTCGCCGGAGAGCATGCCGAAGCTTTGGCCGATCGCGTGTGGCAGATCGCCGGCGAACGACACTTCGATCATCTCCACGTTTGGCAGCGCGATCCTGCGATGCCCGGCGATCACAGCTTCGAGCCGGGCATCTCGCCGCTGGCGTCCGCGGTGGGACGGATCATCGCCGCTCGCCGGCCTGCCAGGAACGGAACGGGCGGGGATGCCGAAGACGAAGCCGATTGCAGAACGCCGGCGCACGACGCCCTTCCCCCGACCGCAATTCCAGTCGCGGAATCGCCGTCCCGAGTGTTCCCTGTCAATCTGGTGGCTCGGCCCGGACAGCGGATTCTCGATTGCGTTATGGTCGAGCCCAACGAATGGTGGATCGGCGAACATCAGGCGGCTGCCATGCCGTCGCGCTGGCCCGGCGGAACGCCGAAGATCGACATGCCGGACGATGCGGTCTCACGGGCCTATTTGAAGATCACTGAAGCTCTACTGTGGTCGCGCCTGCCGGTTGCCGCGGGTGACCATTGCGTGGAGCTCGGCAGTTCGCCCGGCGGATCGTGTCAGGCGCTGCTCGACCGCGGCCTGATCGTCACCGGCATCGATCCGGCCGATATGGCTCCGACCGTGCTGGAGCATCCAAACTTCACCCACATCAAGGCGCGCGGCGCCGATCTGAAACGCCGCGAATTCCGGCACGTCAAGTGGCTGATGGCCGATTCGAACGTCGCGCCGAAGCACACGCTGGACACGGTCGAGCACATCGTCACCCACCGGCAAGTCAACGTGCAGGGCATCTTGTTGACGCTGAAGCTGATCCAGTGGCATCTGGCCGATCAGATCCCTGAGTACCTCGACCGCATCCGCAACTGGGGCTACCCGCTGGTCAAGGCCCGCCAACTGGCCTTCAACCGACAGGAATTCTGCGTCGTCGCCCTCCGCCGCCGCCCCCGTCGGCGAGCGACGGTACATACCACGCCCCACGCCCAGTGACAACCGAGATCCGCGGTCTTCCCACGCCATCCGTGGCCTTCAATCAGCACCGCCCGTCGACGTTTGCCCTTGGTCTTCGCCGGCAAACCCCAGCAGACGCGACTTGCCAATGTGCACGACAAATTCGAACGAGTGCATAGGCAGTGATCCGGCATCAAACTGGAGAGCCTGACCGTATCCGAGTCAGCGCAGCCATGGTTCGGCCTCTTCCTGTTCTTCAAGCACGGCCATCTGCTCGCGGTAGGCAACTTCTTGTTTGGCCCATTGACGAATCCGGCGGTTGGAATTGCCGAGGAAACACCGCGCGTCTTCGGCCTGTCGCCGGAATCGCTCTGAAGCATCACCAGTCCAACATTCCGTTCGGCTACCTTCGCGGAACCTTGCTAGCACTTGGTCGTCGTCGAATTCGCTCAGCACCGCGTCGGTCAAACGCGGGACGACCGGTGTACCCGACTCATCCAAGCGGGGCTTCGGCAGATGCGGCGCGATAGCACGCGCCGCACCGAGACCGTGAGCACGGACCCAGTCAAGAACCAGGGACTCCGGAAGGCTAACTAGCGAAAGCACCGGCGAGCCGATAGACTTAGCACCGAACAAGATTCGACCTGGATCGCGGTCCATGCGACCGTATCCGGGCCATGCAAGTCCGTCAACCGAATCTCGAACGAAAGGTCGCGCAGAATGAAGACCGTCTATCTGGATTGCTTCAGCGGCATCAGCGGCGACATGATGTTGGGCGCGTTGGTCGATGCGGGAGTCGAGTTGGATGCGATCCAGGCCGGAATCGCTTCGCTGGGGTTGGCCAATTGCCGGTTGGTGGCGCACGAGGTGAAACGACGAGGCTTTCGCGCCACCAAGGTGGATGTCGAGCACGAGCCCGAGCACGCTCACCGCCATCTGCACCACATCACGAAGATGATCGACGGCAGCCATCTGACCGAGCGCCAGAAGGACTTGGCAACGCGGATCTTCCAGCGGTTGGCCGAGGCCGAGGCGAAAGTCCACGGCACCACGGTGCAGAAGGTCCACTTTCACGAGGTCGGGGCGGTCGACTCGATCGCCGACATTGTCGGCAGCGCCATCGGCGTCGACCTGCTGGGCGCCGACCGCATCCATTGCTCGCCGATCCCCACCGGGTCCGGCACGATCAGAATCGCGCACGGCCTGGTCAGCGTCCCGGCGCCGGCCACCGCCGAATTGCTGCAAGGCGTGCCCTTGGCCCCGTCGACGATCGAGACCGAGCTGACCACGCCGACCGGGGCGGCGATCGTGACCACGCTGGCCGACGCCTTCGGCCCACTGCCGCCGATGCGCATCGACCGGATCGGCTACGGTGCTGGCAGCCGAGACTTTGAAAGCCAAGCGAATCTCGTCCGTCTGCTGGTCGGCCAGGACGATCCGGCGATCGAATCCGACCAGATCTGGATGCTCGAAACCAATTTGGACGACTTGAGCGGCGAAGTGATCGGCCATACGATGCAGTTGCTGCTGGAGGCCGGCGCGTTGGACGTTTACACCACGGCGATCCAGATGAAGAAAAACCGTCCGGCCGTGATGCTCAGCGTCATCTGCCAAGCCGAACACACCGGGCCGCTCGAGCAAATCCTCTTCCGCGAGACCACGACCCTGGGCGTCCGTCGCTGGCCCGTGGGCCGCCACAAGCTGCCGCGGCGCGCCGCAGCGGTCGACACGCCGTGGGGAGCGATCGATGGCAAACTGGCTCGTATCGGCGACCGCGAGCGGTTCTCGCCCGAGTACGAATCCTGCCGCGCCGTGGCGGCCGCGAATCAAGTGCCGTTGCAGGAAGTCTACGAGGCCGCGCATCGCGCGTACGCAGAGAGCGGAGCCCGGGAGCGATGAAGGACTGGGACACGGTCGCCATTGTCGGAGTCGGATTGATCGGCGCGTCGATCGGGCTGGCACTGCGCCGACGCGGACTGGCCGAACGGATCGTCGGCATCGGCCGCAATGCGCAGCGATTGCAGACGGCCCTCGACATGGGCGCGGTGACGCAGATCTCCACCGAGCTGGCCGACGGCGTGGCGGATGCCCAGTTGATCGTCGTCTGCACTCCGGTGGGCCATATTGTCTCGCACGTCAGGGAAGCCGCCGCGGCAAGTCCCGCGCGCGCTCTGATCACCGACGCGGGCAGCACCAAGGAGGTCATCTGCCGCGAACTGGCCGAACCGCCGGAGCTTGTGGCCCGTTTCGTCGGCAGCCATCCGATGGCGGGCAGCGAAAAGAGCGGCGCGCAATACGGCCGCGACGACCTGTTCGTCGACCGAGTCACGGTGGTCACGCCCCGCGAGGACTCGCCGGAGGAACTTGTGCTGCGGGTCGAAGCGTTCTGGCAGTCGCTGGGCTCGCGCGTCGTCCGCATGGCTCCAGACGCTCACGACGCTGCCGTCGCCGCGGTCAGCCACACACCGCACTTGGTCGCCTCGGCGCTGGCCGCTGCCACCCCCCGCCAGCACTTGGCCCTGGCCGGCGCTGGCTGGAGCGACACCACCCGCGTCGCCGCTGGCGATGCCGACCTCTGGCAACAGATCCTGCTGCAGAACCGCGACCACGTCCTGCAAGCACTCGATCACTTCGCCGCCATCCTAGCCGCCGCCCGCGAAGCCCTCGCCGCCCAAGACGCCAACCAACTCGAACACCTCCTACAAACCGGCAAACAAACCCGCGACGCCCTGGGAAACCGACCTGGCAGCCATTCCTTCCTCGCAGACTGACAGGGAGATCCTTCATGCCCCATCACGAGCCCGATACATCCCGTTTGTCGCGACGTTCATTCATCGAGGTGTCCGGTGCCGCGGCGGCCCTGATCGCCGGCGGCGACCTGCTGACCCGCGCGGGCCGCGCCTACCCGCAGGAGACCGGCAAGACCATCCGCCTGGGCGTTGTGGGCGGCGGCTTCGGCGCCTCGTTCCATTGGCACGAGCATCCCAATTGCACGGTCACCGCCGTGACCGACCTCTACCCGCAGCGGCGCGAACGGCTGAAGAGCCATTATCGCTGCGACGCGGTGTACGATTCGCTGGAACAGATGATCCAGCAGGCCAAGGACGTCGACGCCGTCGCGGTCTTCTCCGGTGCGACCGATCATGCCAGGCACGTCAAGATGTGCATGGACCGCGGCTGGCACGTTGTTTCCGCCGTACCGGCCTGCGTGAGTCTGGACGAGGCGGCCATCTTGAAGGAACTCAAGGAGCGAACCGGCCTGCGCTACATGCTGGCCGAATCCAGTTGGTATCGGCAGGAGTGCATCTTCGCGCGGAACCTGTACCGGAAGGGTGTGTTCGGCGAACTGTTCTACACCGAAGGCGAATACTACCACGACCGCGGCGACTTGAAGCGAATCGAAGAACTGCTGGCCACCAAGACCGGGCTGCCCCACAATCCCGACGGGACGCGGTCCTGGCGATTCGGCTATCCGCCGATGCTGTACCCGACCCATTCGGTCGGCTTCCTGACCGGAGTGACCGGAGAGCGGGTGGTGAAGGTCTCGTGCGTGGGCTGGCGCGGCAACAGTGCCGAACTCCGCGAGCACCCCTACGTCACCGACAACGCGTACGGCAATCCGTTCTGGAGCCAGAGTTCGCTGATGCTGACCGACCGCGGGCACATGGCCCGGATGAATGAATTCCGCCGCTGCCGGGCTCATGGTGAGCGGGCACAATGGTTCGGAGACGAAGCGACGTTCTACATGGCGGTCGACGGCGTCCACGGCAACGTGATCAACATCCGCGGACGCAGCGCCGAAGCCGCGGCCGTTCCGCAATACTGGCAGAGCGACATGTTGCCGGAGCCGATGCGGCATCCATCCGGACACGGCGGCTCGGCCGTCTTCATCTCGGCCGAATTCGTCAACGCCCTGTTGGAGGACCGAGAGCCCGAGATCGATCTCTACGAAGCGTTGGCGATGAACGTCCCCGGCATCGTCGCCCACCAGTCGGCCCTGAACGACGGCCAGCAACTGCCCGTCCCCTCGTTCGATCGAACCAAAACGGCCAATGGCTGACCGGCAGGGGAAAGAGGGAACGGGAGTCGTTTCGCACTATTGGTTCGACGCACTCGCCGATCACGGCGGAAGTGCATCGTCCAAGGTCCCGCGAACCGAGCGGGGCCTACCATTTATTTCATGGCCGATTCCAATTCGGCGTCGTCAGCGCGGCGGCAGTCAAAGCAGATCGGGTGCGGCACGGCGCCGGGCATGTCCATGCGGGGCGTCTTGCGGATCAATGCGTGAACGGGCAGGAACGTATCGAGAACGCTTTGGTAATCGGCATCGCTGGTGGAAGCGAAGACGGCAGCGCTGCATCGTCCGGTCCCGCCGGCGTCTTCGGCCAAGGGAGCCAGCAGGAAGGCATTCAGCTCGGGTCGCTCGATCCGCACTCCCAGCGCATCACCGCGCCAACGCGCCGTTCTTGGCGTCCAGTTCTTCGCCATCGTTTCCCGCTGAGATTCATGACAGCCGATGCAGCGCCGCTCGAAGACGTCGTTCATCACCGCGGTCAACTCGGCAGGATAGATCTGCCGGCAGCCCGGCAAGTCGGGGTGTGCCGTATCGGCCGTACCGTAGTAGGGCACGTTCAGATCGATCCACATCAGAATCCTGCGCCGTTCCGCCTCCCTCAGATCGACGCGTGGCTTTCCGTCCCGATCCGGATGTCCGGCCAGGATCAGATCGGCCAGCCTGCTGGGATGCGAACCCCACTTCTTCGGCGCGATCTCTTGGATGTTCCATTCGTGGCCGTTGTAGGTGGGAATCCAGTTGACGTACGGGCTGCCGGTCCGCCCCTGACCCACGTCGGCCAGCGTTTCATAGGACACATTGAAACAGTCGGTGCGGTCTCCGGACAAGTCCAATAGGTCGGATTGGCGGGGGTTGTGGCAACCGACGCAGTGCTTGTCGAGGATCGGCTGGACGAGCGTCGCATAACAGAAACCGCGTACGCCCCACTCGGGCGGAACCAGATCCTGCGGTGGACGAGCCAAAGAGGTCGGCAAGACGGGGCGCGGGCCGTCTTGACGCGACTCGTGGCATCCGATACACCCCTGGACCTCGCCCGGCATCAGGTGCGTGAAGCTTCTCATGCGTTGGACGGCTCGCCCTTGGGCGTCCAGGGCGATGAAGTACAGCGGTTGCATGGGCGGCACGCGGAACGAGGCGGCGCCGTCGTCGGTCACGTCGGCAAAGCCCAACACTTGCTTCGGCACATAGGTCGCTCCGCAGGAAACCAGCATGCGTTGGAAATCGTACAGCGGTCGATGGATGCCGGGACTGGTGATCAGCGCCCGCGTCACTTCTTGGACGACCGCGATCTGCTTGACCTCGCCGCGCTGGACATGCGGCTCCAACCCGTTGTAGACATCCTGCAGGTAGACCGTCGCCATGTGGCCACCGTTGCCGGAACCGCTCAGATCGCTGTTGCGGATCGGCGGGCGAACGCGGCTGCGCACCGGCCTGGGGTTGTAGAACCCCATGGTGTCATCCGGCTCGAGTACCGTCGCTTGTTGAGTGATCTCATAGTCGCGAACCAGGAGCGTCCCGTCATACGAGACTAGGTAATAACGCGAATCCAACGGGTAGGGAGTCTGGTAAGGGCCTCGCGGGCCGTTCGTGCTGTGACCGATCCCGCGCAGCCGGATCTCGGGCGTGATGTTGCGGATACCCTCCTGGGCGTTGTTGCCAAGGTCGGGATCGATCATCCCGATCGCGCCCCGGCAGGATCCGTTGTGGCCGGTCAGCGTACACAGCACCGCACGCGAGCCGGGGATCGGCTGGGGCTCGATGAACGTCGCCGGATCCAGTACGCGGTTGCCAAAGAACCCTTGCAGCATGGTGCCGTCGGGGTTGATCGTCCACAGACTCTGGATCGGTATGGCCGGGCGGTCCACATACTCCCAACGCCCGTAAATGATGCGTCCATCGTTCATCACCGCGGGCGTGAAATCGTTCAAGTAGTTCGCCGAAATCTGACGCTGATCCGAACCGTCGGCATGCATGGTCCACAGGATGCCGACCGGTGTGAAGAAGCAGTAAGCTGCTTGCGAGATCCGCGACGAGAGAAAGACGATACGGCCGTCGGGCAACCATGCCGGATCGTAGTTGTGTCCGTCGTGCGACTGGGTGAGCTGCTGCAGGTCCGTGCCGTCCACGTTGATCGAGTAGACCTGGTAAGGCTCGTTCCCTCGGCGCCAGCCGAAGACGATCGTCCGCCCGTCGTAGGAAAGATCGCAAGCCTGGATTTGGCCGGCGGACGAATCGACCAGCCGAGTCAAGCTGGCGTCGGTGACGTCATAGATGAACAAGCCTCCCCCGTCGCGTTGCCCTTCGCAGTGGTAGGTGTACACGTGCGACGCGTGGATATGGTGCCTTTGAACAACGACCAGTTTGGTGAAGCCCAATTGCCCGGCGTTCACCTGCCGCGCCAGTTCGGGCGTCTCCTGGATGGTCGGGGGCGGTGGGGGGCCGCTGCCGTCCATCCGCAGCCTGCTGGCAGGAATGAACGCGCCCAAGGCCGCTTCGGCCGGAGGCGTCGCGTAGACTTCGATCTCCGAAGCGCCGGGATTCGGGCCGCCCCAGCAACTGGTGAACCGGAGCGTCAGCTTCCTTGCCTTGACAGCGGTGGACAGAGTGATCCGCTGTGGGCCATGGCCGCCAACCAGGGCGCCTCGGTGGAGCACGGCGGAGTCGTCGTCCAGAGAAATCTCGAAATCTTTCCAATTCTCGCTGGCAGCAAAGGCTGTCCGGCCGTAGTACACCACCTCGGCGATCGTGACCGGTTCGGGCCACTCGAGCGACAACAGGGCCCCCTGCGGATGATCGTTCCCCCGCGCGGCCCACGCTTTGCCAACATCGTCCCCGCTGCCCGGTGCAGGCACGTGACCGTCGCAAACGAACTGGGCCAGATACTGATCGCTGTGGGCCGTCGAAGCCCTCGCGATGGCTTTGCGAGCCAAGTTCTCCGGCTTGGCCGGGACCTCCGCCGATTGCTCGGCGATCGCTCCCGACGCTGCCCAGACCAGACCCAGCACAGCACAAACGACCGCAGACCATCGCAAAGCCCTCATCGGCTCGTCCTCCACGTGGTATTTCCGTTCTTTCACAAACCAAACCCGATTGTCGCCCATACCGGTGGCAGGATCAATCCGGAAGTACGACTTGACGACCTTGAAATCCTTGGGACGAGATCATCGAGGCGTGTCGCTGTCGTCGATCGGCCTGACTTCTCCGGGCGTCCAATGTCGTCGGATCCGTTCCAACCAGATGGTCGTTCCGCGGGTGGCGCGGGCCGGACGGCGAATCTCCTCCACTCGGACCGCCCCCGACTCTGCGCCTTTGTCGAGTTTCTCCTCGCGCTCGATTGCATCCCAGTCGATGCTGGCTTCGACGAGATGGCTGGATGCAGGCCCAAACTGTGCGTCCGGGATTGATGTGATCGCAATGCGTCACGCGAGTTGATGGCAGGCCAGCCTGCCGATGCCATTCGCTCCCGTGTAACGCCGTTTGAATTTGAGCGATTTCCGCTCGCCCGCGCCGACATCTTTCATTCGTGACGACCTGTTCGTCGACCGCGTGACGGTCGTCACGCCCCGCGAGAACTCGCCGAAGGAACTGGTGTTGCGGATCGAAGCGTTCTGGCAGTCGCTGGGCTCGCGAGTCGTCCGCATGGCTCCGGACGCTCACGACGCCGCCGTCGCCGCGGTCGGCCACACCCCGCACTTGATCGCCTCGGCGCTGGCCGCTGCCACGCCGCGCCAGCACCTCGCCTTGGCCGGCACTGGCTGGAGCGACACCACCCGCGTCGCCGCTGGCGATGCCGACCTTTGGCAACAGATCCTGCTGCAGAACCGCGACCACGTCCTGCAAACACTCGATCACTTCGCCACCATCCTGACCGCCGCCCGCGAAGCCCTCGCCGCCCAAGACGCGAACCAACTAGAACACCTCCTACAAACCGGCAAACAAACCCGCGACGCACTGGGCAGCTAGTGACGTCCGGTCTTGCAGGTATCGCAGTCATTAACGCTTTCACGGCGATACTGTCGATCGGGATTCTGCAAGAAAGAAACCAGCTTCGAGGTCACCGCCAGAGCCATCGCAGGCACTGTCGCGAAGTGGAGTCGCCGGCGGAATGTTCGGATTTCCGCAGTTCAAACTGTTAATGCCTTGCAGGGGTGCAGGTTTCAGCTAAAATAGGGCTGCAGGTTTCCGTTATACGGATGGCTTGCTCTCGTTTGACTGGTGTGTCCTCAGTATCGGGAGGCTGACATGTTCGATTCCGATGTCCGCACGGAAACCGGTCCAACTTCTCCGAGCCTGATTCGACTTGTGAAGGCTGGCGACTCGGCGGCTTGGCAGCAGTTGGCAAAGCTTTACGGCCCGCTCGTCTACCGCTGGGCTCGCCAAGCAGGTTTGCAGGACTGCGATGCCGCCGACGTACTCCAGGAGGTGTTACGCGCTGTTTTCAATGGGATCGGTCGTTTCCATCATGGGGCGCCGAACGACAGCTTTCGTGGTTGGCTGTGGACAATCACACGTAACGAAATCCGGCGTTTCTGCAATCGACGTGTCTCATTCCCTGAAGCAGTTGGCGGCAGCGATGCTCAGCGGCAATTGCAGCAGTTTCCTGATGCCCCGGATGATTCATCCAGTTCCCGGCAGATTGGCGATGATCTGAGCATCGTTCACCGCGCGTTGGAGCTTGTCCGCGGAGAGTTCGAGCAGCGAACTTGGCAAGCTTTTTGGCGGGCAACGCTTGCGAAACAACCCACCAGCGAAATCGCGCAAGATCTCGGAATGTCCGACGGCGCCGTACGGCAAGCCAAGTACCGTGTGCTGAACCGCCTGCGCGAGTTGCTTGACGAGCGATAAACAGATGTACGCCCCGTTTTGGAGAGGGCTTGCGGCTTCTGCGGCAAGCTTGGCAAAAAGACGTGTGACGCTGGAGGATTGTAATAGACAGAGGGGTGGACCGACGACGCGACTGCTTGTCCTGAGCCGACCATCGTGAATTAAGAAAGGCGATACCGTGGCCGACCGCGTTAACGTTGGACAAGGTGACCGAACGGTCTCATTATTGGAAGCATTGGCCGAACTGGACGAGGCCGAATCCGCAGGTACGCCCCGAAGCGGTGTTTTGACCGACCCAAACGTGAAGCAACGAAAGGCGGAACTCGACGAGTTGGCACGGAAACTCCGCCAGCCTCCGCCCGTCGATCCGTTCCAAGATGAGCCCGCCCTTTGTCGCGCATTGGGCTGGGTAGAGAGCATCCAGTTGTCGGCTCGTCCACCGATGCTGCAAACGGTCTCGGCCGACGATCTCGGAACACTTGGTCAGTACCGATTACTTTCCGTGTTGGGCCAAGGCGGCATGGGCACCGTCTACAAAGCGCTGCACACCCGGCTGGAAAAAATTTTTGCCGTGAAAGTGCTGCCGCTCGACAAGCTCCAGGAGGAACAGGCTGTAGCCCGCTTCGATCGGGAAATGAAAGCGGTGGCGAAGGCGGAACATCCTAACATCGTGCGGGCGACCGACGCCGGCGTGTCCGATGGCAGGCATTTCCTCGTGATGGAATACGTCGAGGGGATGGATCTGGCTCGACTGCTCCGCCACATCGGGCCGTTGACGCCGGGCGATGCGTGCGAGTTGATCCGTCAGGCGGCCCTGGGTCTGCAATACGCGCATTCCAAGGGGATGGTCCACCGGGATCTCAAGCCCTCCAATCTGATGCTTGCCCGAAGCGAGGACGGGCCTCCACAGGTGAAAATCCTGGATCTGGGACTGGCCCTGCTCGATGCGCCGCATTCGTCAGAACCGCGGGAACTGACGAGCACAGGCCAAGTCATGGGCACGGTCGACTACATGGCGCCGGAGCAGATCCAGGACAGCCACCATGTGGACATCCGCGCCGACATTTACTCGCTGGGCGCGACGCTTTACAAGCTGCTTTGTGGACAAACGCCCTTCTCAGGGCAGCGGTGGGACAATCCAAGGCGCAGGATGATGGCACTGGTAACGGAAACACCTCGGTCCATCGCCCAGCGGCGCAGCGATTTGCCCGACGGATTACCGGAAGTCGTCGACCGCATGATGGCCCGAAACGCGGACGAGCGTTATCCGACCCCTGCGGAGGTTGCCGCCGCTCTCGCACCTTTCTGCGTCGGAACTGACTTGGCGGCCCTTCTGCAGAGCGCCGAGTCCATGCAACCGTTCATGTGCCGGGACGCGCGGCTGCCTAAGACGAAGGACGCGCTATCGAGTTCGTCGACCAGAAAGGAGAATGCTGCGGAAAACGCAGCCGATGGACGCTCATTGCAGCCGACCCGTGTTTGGCCCCGGTCAGCCTTCTCCTTTCGCCGACGCCTGCTCCTGCTGAGTGCAACGGTCGGGCTCACCTTGGTTCTCGGCACGGCACGGCTGATCCGTAATGCAACCGACACGGGCGGATCCATGCGCGCCCCGCTTTCAGCATCAGGAGAATCCCCGCTACCCGCCAGAGCCCCGTTCGACGCCGAGCAAGCCGAAGCCTTTCAACAAGCTTGGGCTGGGCATTTGGGCATCGAAGCAGAAATTTCGAACAGTGTCGGAATGAGACTTCGCCTCATCCCGCCGGGCGAGTTTATGATGGGAAGTCACGACCGTGAAGAAACGTACAAGGAAGATGAAGGACCGCGACACCGCGTGGGGCTCACCCGCCCCTTCTACCTTGGTGCCTGCGAAGTGACTCAAGGAGAATACACGCAAGTCATGGGCATCAATCCGAGCAGCTACTCCGCCAAGCCGGGCCAAGGACAACCGCAGGGCATCGGCGAATTCACAACCCGACACCCCGTCAACTGCGTATCGTGGCTTGATGCCGTGGCTTTCTGCAACAAACTTAGCGAAATGGAAGGACTCCAACCCTGCTATGCCATCGAGGATTCAAATGTTGCCGCCATCGATGGCAATGGCTACCGGCTGCCGACCGAGGCCGAATGGGAGTACGCCTGTCGAGCCGGCAACGAGAGCATTTATTCCTTTTTTGACAATACGCAACTGGATGCCCATGCCTGGTACAAGGCAAACGCCGTTGGATTGAATCGCGTGGGCCAGAAACTAGCCAACGGCTTTGGCTTGCACGACTTCCACGGCAGCGTGGCGGAGTGGTGCGCGGACTGGTGGGCTGCGGACTATTACACAGTGTCTCCCGAGGTCAATCCGCTTGGTCCGGAAACCGGCGAGTTCCGCGTGATGCGCGGCGGCTCGTGGCGAAACGGCCATCCACCCCACTTGCGATGTGCCCACCGCTCCCACTATGCCCCGGACATCAAGTTCGAATACTTCGGCTTCCGCGTCGCCAAGACGCTATGCTTCACCCCTTAGCGCTATCTGGGAGGCTTGATCATGTCACGAGGTGTTCTCTTTTCGTTCGTCGCGTTGCTTTTCCCAGTATGCATTGGAAATGGGGCTGAGATCCGTACATGGCGCGACAAGACTGGGCAGCACACCTTGCCGGCGTCATTGCTGGAGTTTTGCGGAGGCGAAGTCCTTCTGAAGAAGGCCGCGGACGGTTCGCACATCAGCATCTCTGTGTTCCGGCTTTGGAATGAAGATATCGCGTGGCTCCAAGAGAACGTCCAGCCCAAGCCTTTGATCCTGCCGCCCATCCCACTCGACTTGGCGACGCTCAAAGCGAACGAAGACCAGCGAGTGGATCTGACCGATGCGCTGCCCGGCATCGACGATTATTCGATCGTCAGTTTGACAATAACCGGCGCTTACGATGTGCAAGTGGATCGGAACGAGATTCCACAGCCCGGAGGGGCTGTAGTCGCCACGCTGTCAAGTTTCCCCGGTGCCACCATTGAATTGCGGCGCGGGCGCGACGGACACTTCAAGACGTTGTTCCTGCGTCCGCGTCTGGAGATCGGACGAGGCGTCGACATCTGCTTTTCCAATGAAGCAATTCGCGACTGGACGCCAACGCTGCTGAAGCACATATCGGACACCGAACGCGATTTACAGACCACGCAAGGACAGCTCAGGACTTTGCCATTACGAATCCGGGAGGCGCAAAGCCGGCTGCGCACCGCCGGGAACAATGCCGAAAGGGCACAATGGACAGCGAACCTGCATGGTCTGAACAAGGAGTTCAACGCAGCTCAAGGAAGGGCACCAACCCTGCAAAAGAGATTGGGCGATCTGCAACAGCGACGGGACCGGTGTAACACGGCGTTGAGATGGCTGGAACAGCATGCCGATCGACTGGCCGTCAACTTCAGAATCGAAAGCAGAGTTTCCGAACGCTGGCTTCTTCCGGTAGCTCGCACCTGGAACGTAGAAGACGCTCAATCCCTCGGTGCGCTGGCGGAAGTGGCTGCCGACTGGCGGCAACTGGCCCATCGGTGGCGAAAGCAACGGATCGGGGACCAAGAAATGGCAAGCTTTGTCGATCAAGTGGGACGCCGCATCGCCAACCGCGAGGTCACCATTCAATTGAAAATCGCCGATACGGTAGCGACCGATGCGCAAGATTCGCAGACGTTGTTCGTTTCGCCAGTCCATCGACTGGCTGGGGTCGAGTATCCTCGATCGATTTCACCTGCTCTGCTGGGGGCTGGTTCGCCGCCTGCCATCGGCGAGCTAGTCACTGTGTCCGGATCGGCGGCAATCCATCAACGTACGCCGCAGCTTGCACCAACCACGACATTTCGGCAGATCGGCGAGCAAGTCGAGGCACCCGCCAAGGTGCCGCCATCGGTGACGGAGCCCGTGCTCACACTCGGCTTCCAGTCGCTCAGCGTTGGCAATGAATCGGTACAGATGTGGATGCAGGTTAGGTCCGCCACCAACCAGGTTCTACCAAAACAAGAGCTAGCGATCCCCGCCGAATTGAGCGCTGTTCGTGAATACGCGGAGTTGAATGGGTATACGCGGTATTTTATGTACCAGGGGAAGTGGTATGCCAACGACGCCGGAGATTGGGTCGAAGCCAGTAGCCGAGAAGAAGCAATCGCGATTTCCGCGCGAACGCTGAGATAACCAACTGGCGACACAGCCGTGATTCACACTTGTTCGTGTAGCGTGAGTCCCACGAGAGGTACTTGCAGCCCGCCTTGATTAACTATTGACTCATTTCCGCTGACGACTATTCTGAGGGGTCTCCCGTCCGCGACTTTCCTGAAATCGGCTGCGAACAGAAAGGGGATGGGCGGCCGTCAACGTTATTGTCTCGCTTGTTCTCTCCGTTTTTTGCACTTCACGCCCATGGCATGGCCGCTGCTTTCACATTTCGCCAGCATGCTGAAGAACCCCCAGGTTGGGTTTTCCGATCCAGAGTTGAAGCAATGCACTGTGGAGATGAATCACCTGGGCCAGCCCAAAGCTCGAAGTGGCAATTTCGCGACCGTTTATCGCGGGTTTAGACCAGACGGCAAAGAATTCGCGATCCGGGTGTTCAATCGACGGCAGGACGAGCGACTGGAACATTATCGCACGATCAGCGAGTATCTGCAGGATCGCTCAATGTCGAGCATGGTCCGGTTCAAGTATGACCAGCAAGGGATTCGCTCCGCTGGAGACGGCAAACTGTATCCTCTGCTGACGATGGACTGGGTGCCCGGTGACACCCTCTTTGAATGGCTGGGTTTCAACTGTCGCGAGGGTTGCGTTAGGGCCTTGTCGATGGCGGCGGGCGACTGGCTGAATCTGGTACGGGAATTGGCGGATCACGGCGTCGTGCATGGGGATCTGCAGCATGGCAACGTGATGGTCTCTCCCGAAGGGCACTTCAAGCTGGTCGATTACGATTGCATGGGCGTTCCTTCCCTGATTGGGAGGCGGAATCTGGAGACAGGTCTGCCGCCTTATCAGCATCCTGGCCGGAACGGGGACACTTGCTTATTTTCCGGTCTGGACAATTTCTCGGCGATTGTAATCTATGTGGCACTGCGTGCGCTGGCTGCATCGCCGGGACTTTGGCGTGTCTACGTCGACAAGATTGGCTACGATCGGATACTTTTTCGAGAAGATGACTTTCGCGAACCAGCATCCTCGCCGTTGTATCGCGATCTGGCGAAGTCGCCCGACGAGCAAGTGCGCGATTTGGCACACGATCTGTTCGAATTGCCAAGCCGAGATCTGCGCGATGTGCCGCCCATCGACGAATTTCTCCAAGGCTGCAAATCGAGCAGGGGGGCAGTCGTGCCGGCGCAGCCCCACAGCTTTCGTAACGCAGCGTTCCCAAGCACTCGACCGGTCGGGACGGGACGGAATCCGTCGCAGTCTCCGGGGGCGCACGTGCGTCCCGAGACGAAGGCAAAGGCGGCGTCGGGAAAAGCCCGACGGCGGGGTCCGCCGACCACTCCGAGTGCGGCGATCGGCTCGCCACATCCAAGCGGCGCATCGCAGCAACCGCTGGCTCGAGCGGGGCAAAGCATCCGACCGAAACCTGGGCGACCTCCGTTGCCTTCGAGGTCCGTCCCGACTGCAGCTCGTCGTCCGGCGGAGCCGCGCAGTCAATGGATGTGGTGGTTTGCCGGGTCGGCGGCCGCGCTGGCATCCGTGTGTATCTTGATGGCCCTGTGCCTGATAGTCTGGTTGCTGTTTTATAGGCAGTGAGTACTCGAACCGAGGAGCACCAAGATGACAGCCCGTGGACAAAACCTTGGAGTTTCCTTGCGTTCCCAGATGATTTGCCCGCATTGCTGGACCGAATTCCCGCCGCACGAACTGCTTTGGATCGCGGCCCATTCGGATTTGCGGGGCGATCCGCTGCTGGGCCAGGACGAGCAAATCCGGTTTCTGCCCTCGCGGTTCTCCGCCGACGGCAAGGCGATCGATGTGCGCGGCGAGCTTTGTACCGGCTTGGCCTGTCCCCACTGCCATCTTTCCATTGCTTGGTCGCTGTTGGAGATGCAGCCGCTGTTCCTGTCGATCCTGGGCGCTCCCGGATCCGGCAAATCGTACTTTCTGTCGTCCATGACATGGCAGTTGCGGCAAACATTGCGGGACCAGTTCGCCGTCAGTTTCACAGACGCCGATCCACTGAACAATCAGGTGCTCAGCGAGTACGAAGAGCGGTTGTTCCTGAACCCGAAGGACGACCAGTTGGTTTATCTGCCGAAGACCGAGCTGGAGGGACAGTTGTACCAGTCGGTGGCCTACGGCGAGCGGCGGGTGTGGTATCCTCGGCCCTTCGTGTTTTCGCTACAACCGCTGGACGGCCACATCGACTACGACAAGCGGCGGTTGTTGGCCCGCGCGCTCTGTCTGTACGACAACGCGGGCGAGCATTTCCTGCCGGGCGGCGAGACGCCCAACAGCCCGTCGAAGCACCTTGCGTTGTCGGAGGTTCTGTTCTTTCTGTTCGATCCGACCCAGCACCCCAAGTTCCGTGCGCGCTGCAAGGATCACAGCAACGATCCGCAGATGGGCGACCATGGTTGGAGCCATCGTCAGGATCAGGTCCTGCTGGAAGCCGCCAACCGCATCCGGGCGCACAGCGGCGCTTCCTCCAGCGACAAACTGCGGCAACCGCTGGTGGTCATCGTCACCAAATTCGACGCCTGGCGCGCCCTCGCGCCGAACCTGAAGCTGGACCTGAATCAAATCGTCCGGCGGGCTGGAAAGACCATGTCCGCCTTGGACAGCAACGTCCTGAAGTCGGTTTCGGACACTGTCCGGGAAATCTTGAACCAGCATGCTCGCGAACTGGTCGCTGCGGCCGAAGGTTTCTCCAACGAAGTGATCTACATCCCGGTCAGCGCCTTGGGCTGCGCGCCAGAGATCATCGGTACCAGCGGTATGCTGGGCATTCGACCGCGGCACATCCAGCCCATCTGGTCGGAAGTCCCGCTGTTGTTCGCGCTCAACCGCTGCACGAAGGGATTGGTCCGAGTCGGCACTTCGCGTCGCGGATCGCGTTCCGCCGCGGCCGTTCATGAAGACGAAACGGAGTCGCCTGTGCTGCTCAAGATGAGGGAGACCGGCACATGAGCCATGAGATTCTCTACACCTCCGCTCCCCAAGGGCTGAAGCCGGGCAGTCGTGGCTTCTGTACGGTGGTCAGCACGACCGGCTTGGCCAAGAATCTGGCGGAGCGTTTGGAATCGTTCAGCGGATATCGCCATGCGTTCATGGCCCACGACTCTCAGGCCGGCCAGAACCCGGTCAATTACACCCACTACCACACCACGGTAGGCGGCCGAAAATTCCACATCCTGTCCCGCGTTGCGGACGCCGGTTTGGACTATACCCAGCGCAGCAACAAACTGGCGCATCACGTGGCCTTGGAACCCGCCGAAACCGTCGACGCGCCCGGCGGTCCGGCGTGGGTGATGGCCGACAAGAATTTCTTTGTCCAGCAGTGGGACGGCCACGTCCGCACGTTGCCGGTCGGCCGCCAGCCGACCTTTGTCGATCGACCGGCACAGATCTGCCGGTGTTGGAAACAATTGACCGGCGATGCGGGATGGGGCGGCGTGCTCGCCGAATCCGCACTCCGCAAAGGCGGAGTGATGTCGGTGATCTTTCCGGCCGGTACCGCCGTCTTGGACCTGGTGGTCGAGTCGCTCGGCCTGCTGCCCCCCGAGCGGCGCTGGGAGGTGACGTTCAGCACCTACTTTACGAAGGCGCCGGCCGGGGTTGACTGCCAATGGCGTTTCCTGCTGGACGGGACTCCCGAGGCGACTGCGTTGCGGCGCGACGTGCGAGCGTCTGTCATCGATCTCTGCAATCAGCTGGGCCAAGCCCAGGGGGGCGAACTGATCAAGGCGGCGCGGACGGGTGTCGTCTCCTATCGAGAACCCGTTCGCGGCGCCGCCCCGCTGACGCGAACGACGCCGGATGCACCGCGCCCCGTCGCCACTGCGCCGTCGCGCGTCGAAATCCCCGAAGAACCTGACGATTTGGCACTGGCTCCGCCTACCCCGTCCTTCGTGCGGCGTCCCAGCGCGCCGCCCGCTTGGCTGCCTCCCGAGCAGCCCGCGCGGCGCAATCGTTGGCTGCTGCCCGCGGTTGCCTGTGGATTGTTGCTCGCCTTTCTGGGAATCGTCGTGATCGCCGTGTTGTTGAGCAACCGCTTCGAGGTGCCGGCGGTGCAAGTCGTAGACACGGATGTCAAGCCGCCGGACTCGCCGCCGCTGCAACCGGACGATCCCGAGGCGGCTAAGCAGAACAACGATCCGCCCGAGGAAGAGCCCGAGGACAGCTTCGAAGCCGCGCCGCCGGTCGGCGAATCCGATTCGCCAGACGAACCACGGCCGGCAGAAAAGGAGAAACCTGCCCCGCCGCCCAAGCCGAATCCGTTCTTGGAAATAAAGAAACTTCAGAACCGGCTGCAACTGCCGCCGTTAACAGTAATGGAAGGCACCGGCTCGTTCGCCAAACCGCGGCTCAACACGGAGAAACGGGAACTCGCCAAGCTGAACGTTAAGAGCAGCCAAGACGTGCAACTGGAACTGGTCGGCAAGGAGTTTGAGCCGCGCATCGGCCAGACGAACACGATCACACACGTCGACGAAAACGGGATGCGGCGTTGGGAAGTCACTACGGACCTTCGACCGGCAAGCGGCATCGGCGATGCGCAGACGACCAAGATCGCCACGTTCGAGCTGCAAGACGGCGTGCTGCGGTTCAACTGGGAAGACTGGAAAACCGACCGGCTGCCGCTTCGGTTGGCCTTCTGTTCCTTAAAACTCGCAGCCGATGGCCAAGACGTAACTTGTACGTTCGAACTGCCGCCGAAAACGGCTCCTTCCGCCCAATTGAAACTCGAGCCCGGCGCTCGGATCAGTTTGGCCCAGGGCGGCGAGTTTGCGTTGCGGCCCGATGACGATCTGGTGCTTGATCTCAAGTTCCGCGGCATCAAGGGCGACGGATTCACCGGTAAATCCACGACGAAAGTGCCCAAGGCGACTTTTTCGGTGCCCGTACCGCACAGTGTCTCGAATGCCAAAGTCGAACTTGAGCTGAGTCTGGTTCAGGATCAGCGAGAAGGGCTATGGATCGAAGGCAAACTCTTCGGAATGGCGCCGTTGCTGTCGCCGAGCGAACGATCCAAGGATGTTTATTGGAAGAGCCACAACTGGAATAGGGGACCAACAACACTTGAGCTGAGCGACAACGACGTCCTCAAGAAGCACTTGGAAGACGCCGAGTATCTGTTTTCACAGGTAAAGCTCATCATGCAGAGCCAATTCAAGTTCAAAGACCTGAAGAACTGGCTCGCTTTACCCGCAACGACGCGGGAAATTGCCGTGGGGCAATACGCACGATTGGACGACGACATTGAGATGTTTCGAAAAGACGAAACCAAAAAAGGGCTAACTGATGCTCAGAGAGACCGATATCACGGATACATTCGCGATTTGAACGAACTGAGCAAGAAGCATCCCGATGTGCCGAAAGCCTATCAGAACCATGGGCTTGACAATCCGGACACTCGCGACATTGCGAAAACGTACAACAAGTTCGCGCCTGTCATCGAGGAAGTGCGAGCCTGGCATGGTGCAATGAAGCAGTTCAAGACGGACCTGCACAACCAAGCCCGCTTGGACTATCGACTGTACGTCAAGGTGGATGACCGGGAAATCACCCTGGTGGAGACAGAGGGATTTTCAAACGCGTCCCCGAAGGCCAAGGATTGACTTCTCCTGGATCAGGATGAATCGTCGAACGTAAGGGCGATCGAGCATGAATGCGGAAGACCGTATGAACGAACCAAGACAACCGGCGCGGAAGGGGCCACCGGTGCGCCCGCCGCTTCCCCGTCCGGTCGAACCGTCGACAGCGGCGACGTGGCTGCTGCAGAAACTGCCCGGTCCCCAGGTGCTCGTGTTGGTTTCCGTGGCGTCTGGATTGGTAATCTTGTTCTGTCTGGTTTTTCTTGCCGTAAGGATCTTCCGGCCAACGACTCGCAACGTGCCGCCAGTCCAGACGGCGGACGTCAATCCCAGCCAACCATCCAGCCTTCGACCACGGGAGCCTCAGCCGATCGAATCGCGGAGGCCAGAGATTCTGCCGGAGGACGTGGCGACCACGCCGGCCAGGGCACATCCACTCGTCGACAAAGCCGAGCGGTCTCCGAAGACATGGCCCGCAGATCAGTTTCCAACGCCAACGCCGCCCAAGCCGAATCCATTCTTGGAAATTGAGAAACTTCACAAGCGGCTGCAACTGCCGCCCTTGGTGCTGGAAGGTGCCGGCTCGTTCGCCAAGCCGCGGTTGAACACGGAGAAACGGGAACTCGCCAAGCTGAGCGTTAAGAGCAGCCAAGACGTCGAACTGAAACTGGTCGGCAAGGAATTCGAGCCGCGCAGCGGACAGACGAACACGATCAGCCACGTCGACGAAAACGGGATGCGGCGTTGGGAAGTCACCACGGACCTTCGACCGACAAGCGGCATCGGCGATGCGCGGACGACCAAAATCGCCACGTTCGAGCTGCAAGACGGCGTGCTGCGATTCAATTGGGAAACCGACCGACCGCCGCTCCGTTTGGCCTTCTGTTCGTTGAAGCTTACCGCCGGGGGCGAAGTCGTAACTTGTGCGCTCGAACTGCCGTCGAAAACGATCCCTTCGGCTCAATTGAAAGTCGAGCCCGGCGTTCGAATCACTTTGGTCCAGGGCGGCGAGTTTGCGTTGCGGCCCGACGACGATCTGGAGCTAGATTTCAAGTTCCGCGGCATCAAGGGCGCTGAATTTACCGGTAGGGCAACACTAAGGCAGCCCAAGGCAACCTTTTTGGTGCCCGCACCGCAGTATTATGCCAATGTTTCAGATGCTAAAGTCAACGTTGAACTGAGCTTGTTTCACGACCAGCGGGAAGGACTATGGATCGAAGCCAAACTCTTCGGAACGGCTGTGGTGCTTTCGTCGAGCGAACGGATCGGCAGGAAGGAGTACTGGAAGAGCCATGATTGGAAGGCGAACCGAGCAGAACTTGAGCTGAGTGATAACGCCATCGACAAGCACCGCAAAGAAGTGGAGGAGCGTTTCAATGATCTCAAGGTCGTCATGCAGAGCCAATTCAAGTTCAGAGACCTGAAGAAGTGGCTCGAGCTGGACCAAAAAACGCGGGAAGTCGTCGTGGGAAGATACGCGGAGTTGGAGGACCAGATCGCCATGTTTCGAAAAGAGAAATCCAAAAGAGGCTTGGATAAAGTTCAGGAGACAAGATATCAGGAATGGATCATCGAGGCGAACAAACTGAGCCAGGCCCATCCCGGTGTGGCGTCTGCCTATCAGAACCATGGGCTTGACAATCCGGACACTCTGGACATCGCGAAGACGTACAACAAGATCGCGAGTGTCATCGAGGAAGTGCGAGCTTGGCATGATGCGATGAAGCAGTTCAAGACGGACCTGCACAACCAAACCCGCTTGGACTATCGGCTGTACGTCAAGGTGGATGACCGGGAATTCGATCTAGTCGTCACCGAAGGTTTTTGACCCTGCGAACGAGAACGTCTGGAGCCGCGATCATGTCACCGTACGAGCAGATTGTCGAAGACATCCTGACCATTTTGACGGCCGATGTCGATCCCGCGGACGACGCTCTGCGGGATGTGGATGCCCGCTATGCCGATGCGGTCACGGAAGTAAACGAGCGACTGGCCGCTTGTGACAAGCTGCTGCACAAAGGGTTTCGCGCCGAGGCGATTCAGGAGTGCGACCGCGAGCCCAATCTGCTGGACGCCGTCGCGCTGCTGGATTTTCCCGAGGCCGCTCAGTGGGGTGAATACGTTCGCCAGTTCGGACTTGCCGGCCCGCCCGCGCTTCGCTCGGACGTCGCGACGGATCTGAACGATGCCTACACGACGAACTCGGAACTGGGCGACATTCTGCGTCAGCACCGCCTGCTGGCGCTGGCCCGGGCGCCCTTGGGATCGCGGCTGAAAGTGCTGCGGCAGATCGCCCGGCAGGACGCGGGCAATCCGATCTGGTTGGAGGACGTGCGCACGTGGGAACGAGTTCGACACGGCCAGTTAGCCAGCGAGACCGACGGAGCGGTAACGCGCAACGATCTGGCGGCGATCGCCCAATTGGAGCAGGAGATCCGCTCCGAGCCGTGGCTCGTGCCTCCGCCGGGCGCCGTTACCAAGCGGATCGCCGACGCGCATCGGCAGCTTCGCGGCAAGCAGGCTCGGCGGCAACTGGAAGCCGTGGAAAAAAGCTTGACCGAAGCTTACGCGAACTACGACGTTCAGCAGGCCAGAAAGTTCCGCGATCAATGGAAGATCTATGCTGCCGTCGGGATCGCGCGGGATGACGATCCTCTGCTGGAACTGGTCACGCCCGCGTTGGATTGGCTGGCAGAGCAGGATCGGCAGGAGCAGGAGCAAGTGGATTACGAATCCGCGCTGGCCGATCTGGAGTCTGCGTTAGACGAGGGGGCATCGCGGCAAGAACTGGAACGATTGGCGCATGCCGTGCTGCGTTTCGAACCGGGGCTGACCGAGGCGTTGGAACAACGCCTGCAAGAGAGGTTCGCTCGATTCGACACAGCTTCGCGCCGCAGAACGGCGTTCGTGTTGACCTCGATCGTTATGTCGGTCTTATTAGTCGCCGGCGTAACCGCTTGGGCGATCTATGCTCACATGCAAGGCAGACATCTGGCGGGACATCAGAAGAACCTAGCTCAGTTGGTCG
This sequence comes from Pirellulaceae bacterium, assembly GCA_023382975.1. GTDB lineage: Bacteria > Planctomycetota > Planctomycetia > Pirellulales > Pirellulaceae > SKKK01. Next base: position 45,577 of record JAHDXO010000015.1, on the reverse strand, counting down.
AGGCCCGGAGACTGTCGGAAGCCAGCGACTATGCCGACGAACTGGAACGGAGCGCCCCTTGGCTGCTGAAGACCCCGGAGATTCAAGACCAGGTCAAGGCGTTGGAGACGGCGACGCAAGCGGAACAAGCACGGCGCGACCGGTTCGAGCAATTGTTGAAGGATGCCCGCGACGACGGGCAGACCGTGGCTGGATATTCGGAAGCCTGGCGCAAACTCCGCACGGCCGATGAACTGGCGGACAAGGCGCCGCCCCATGTGCGGGACGCAGAGAAAAAGGAACTGGAGGTGATCCGCGGCGAGGTGGAGGCCAGGAAGCGTACACTGCAAACGGAAATCAACGACACTTGGCTCGCCGAGTTCCGCGCTTGGGATCAGCGTTTCGAGCAACTGGACCGCAACGATATGGACGCGATCGAGCTACTGCTGCGCGAAGGCGAAACGCTCGGAAAACGGCCTCAGGTGGAATCCGTTCACCGGGACCAGATCGCATCGAGATTGGGCCGTCTCAAGAAAGACTACGAGACCGGAATTGCCAGACAATCCGAAGCCCAGTTGCTGGCTCGCGTCAGCGAGGCGGTGGGCGACCGTGCTAAATATACGCGCAGCCTGCAGGCTTATATCGATCGGTTTCCGCAAACGTCGCGAGCCGCCGATTTCAAGCAGGTTCTGGAAAACGAATCGGGTTGCTGGGACGGAACCGAGGCGTGGGACCAGTTGAGCCAGCGCTGGTCCGCATTGCAGCTAACCGGAATCAGCGCAACCCGGGCGAAGGAACTGATCGACGAGGCCAAGGCCCTAAAACAGCAACACCCCGGCTTCCCCGCGGAAGCTTCCGTCGATAAGGTTGTCGAGTTCCTGACGCCCGTGCAAGCGAGAATCAAAAGCAACGGCGATCGTCTCGAGGCGACCTTGATTCCCGATCTGAGCGTCCCCGCGGTCAAAGATTTTTTGATGGTGTTGCGCAAGCCAGCCAGCGGGCCGCAAATTCGCTACTACTTCATGGGAGAGGCCCCGAAGGCCTCCTCGCGCAGCATCAAACTGGCCCACTTGGTCGACAACCAAGTCGCAGAGACTCGACAAATCGAAATCCCACGCACCGAAGTGGCGAATCCGCCGCGGGAAACCGCGTTCGACTGGACATCACCACAGCAGCGGTTCTTTGATCTGCTGGTGGACCAAGTGGCACAAATGGACGACACCAATTGGGAGTCAACCTTCTTCAAGATCATCCAGAAGTTGTACACCGATCCACTGATGGAGCCGATTTTGAAGATCGAACTGCTTGATCGGATTCTCGCGACCGCCTGCGGGGGCAGCTACGCGGTCGAGCAGGGATTTGGCCCTTGGAGGGCTCTGATCCAGAAGGCTAGGCAAGACGGAAGATTGGATCTAGCGGTCAGTTGGGTCGATCCCGAAAACGCCAATGCGACTCGGGCGCGGGATGCGGCTCAGCGCCTGCTGGACAGCATGGCACCGCTTGAAAACGCCAGTCTGCGGGCCCAACAAGCCTGGAAAGAAATGCTGGCGCGTCAACCCTGGGAGCGTTATCGTTGGGGCGGTTGCCTGCTGCGGGACGAAACACAGAAATGGACCTGTCCAGTGCCCGCTGCCCTTGCCGATGCCAGTGGAGAGTTGCTGGTCATCCACGGAACCGCCGGCGAAAAGCCTAGTATCACCAAAGTCGGCCAATTGGCAGGCGGTCGCGCGACGATCACGCTGTCCGGCACCCAGGTCGAAGGCCGTCCAGTGTTTGTCCGTGTACCGTAACGCGAAATCACGAGCAAACGAGGGAGAAAACCAGTTTGAGCAAGCAATACTTCATCCGCAGCCGCGGAACGGTTCGCGGCCCCTTCTCGGCCGAGAGACTGAAGGAAATGGCGCGCCGCGGCCAATTCGGCCGCGCCCATCACGTGTCGGTCGACGGCGTGAATTGGGAACCGGCCGCGAACCATCCCGAACTGCTACCCGAGGCCAAAGCGGTCAAGATCCGCAAGCAACCGGTCGAAGCCAACGCGGAAGAGGGCGGCTACGAGTTGGCTGCGCCCGATCAACCGCAAGTCACTGCGGCCGCGCCGAACGCTCCGGCGACCGACTCCGTTCCGCAAGATAACACAGCCTGGTACTATGCCAGCGCCGGGCGCGAAGTCGGTCCGGTGTCCTTCGCAGATCTCAAGCAGTTGGTAATGCGGGGCGAGCTGCAATACAACGACCCCGTCTGGACAGAGGGGATGCCCAATTGGATGGAAGCCTCGAGCGTGAAAGGGCTGTTCGCCGAAAGCGCATTTTCAGGCATTACGGTTTCCTCCGAATCAAGCAGACGTCCAGCAGCGAGTGGCACCAAGGCCGCTTCTTCGCAAATGGCGATGATCGCCCTGATCAGTGGGATTCTAATCATCGTGGCCGTGGCCCTGCTTTTCGTCGTGTTTGCGATGTGGCAGAGCGAAGACTTCGACGTATCTCGACAAAGACGAACCCCGCCAAGACCGAGTGCCTCCCCGCAAGAAATGAGCGAGGAAGAAGCGTGTGCGCAGATCGTGGCCGGCTGCGGGGGATGCGGGGGATGTTTGGGATTCGCCGTCGTTTGCCTGATCGCAATTGTCGCTCTAGACATCGCCTTGCTTGTCTGGGTGGCTCGTGACGCCAAAGCCCGTGGAATGGACAGCGCCGTTCTGTGGATGCTTCTGGTCATGTTTGCGAGCCTGTTTGGTTTGTTGATCTACCTGTTCTCCCGTCCCCAAGGGAATTTGCTGCAATGTCCAACATGCGGCAACAAGCGGCTTCAGGCGAGCGCCCGCTGTCCTCATTGCGGCAATCCCTGAAGCAACCACAAATTTGGCTCGGCATCCTGCTCGTGTTGATCGGCGCCGCGGTCGTCGATACGTGGCGCAGTCCCTCGAATCAGGTCGGGGCAGTTGTTTATATTCGGCTCGTGCGGGTTTACCAAACCGTATGCAGTCCACATCTCAACGGATACATACGCTGCCGCTATGTGCCGACGTGTTCGGAGTACTCCATCCAGGCAGTGCAGGATCGCGGGCTGATCACGGGCCTGCGATTGACCGCAGAACGAATAAGCCGATGCCGGACGAGCGTTCCACTCGGAACACCCGACCCCGTTCCGGGAAGCTCCGACTCTCCTTGAGATGAAACAAGGCCGTCCTTGACACGTGGACATCGCAGTCGGCAACCGGCAGGTGTCTGGTGTTGTTCTCCCACACGGGCAGGGCGAGCCGAAGGCAAAACCCGACGGAACGCCCCGAGTATCTGAATCGACTTCGCCGGTCAGAAATACGTTGTATTGCCAGTAACGTACTGCCTTATGCGAGGAAACTCGATCTGGCCGTTGGATGTTCAAGTTTCGTCGAGGCGGCTTCTTGGCGTGGTGGGTGATGTCGCGTAGAATCTGCGGTCGCTGGCGTGTTGGTTCGTGCGGTGCGCTGGCTGCCAGTTTGGGAAGAAAGACTGCGTTCCGAGCGCCGGTCGGAACTGGATTGGGTTCGACGTTGCAGGATACTTGAGTCGCGTTCGGCGCCCGCGACCCACTTTGGAAAGCACCATCGTGACGCTTTGGGAAATCGACATTCATCCGGCCGAAGGGATGCCGGACGCCGAGGGGCGGCGGATCGCGGCCGATGCGGGCGATCTGGGCCTGCCCGCCAACCTGACGATCCGGGCCGCTCACGGATATCTGCTGCAGGGCGATCTGGAGCGCGAGCAGGTCGAACGGCTGGCCGCCGAACTGTTCTCGGACAGCGTGGTGGAACGGACGGTCGTGGCTCCGATCGGCGACTCGCTGCTAAACCAATCGCCCGAAGCATTCGATGGCCAGCCGCTGCTGATCCACGTGCTGCGAAAGCCCGGCGTGATGGACCCGGTGGCCCAGAGCGCCGAGCAGGCGATCGCGGATTTCGGGTTGCAGGTCGATGCGATTCGCACGCTACGAAAATATTGGGTTGGTGGACTCGATTCGGCCGAAGTCGCGTTGTTCGGCTCGAAGATCCTGGCGAACGACTCGATCGAGCAGATCATGCTCGGGCCGCTCGAGCTGACGGAACTGCACGTCGGCTCGCCGTACGTTTTCCAATTGGTAACGGTGCCGATCCGCGAGCTGGACGACGACTCGCTGTGGCGACTGAGCCGCGAGGGCCAGTTGTACCTGACGCTGGTCGAGATGCAGACGATCCAGCAGTACTACCGCGACCTGGGGCGGGATCCGACCGACATCGAATTGGAGTCGCTGGCTCAGACGTGGAGCGAACATTGCAGCCACAAGACGCTGGCCGGGCGCATCGCCTACCGGGACGAGAACGGCGAGCAGCGTTTCGAGAACATGCTGAAAGAAACGATTTTCGCTGCGACGCAAGAGATCCGCCGCCGCTGGGGCGCGGACGACTGGTGCGTCAGCGTGTTCAAGGACAACGCCGGGGTGGTCCGCTTCGACGATCAGTACAATGTCGTATTCAAAGTCGAGACGCACAACCATCCGTCGGCGCTGGAGCCATACGGCGGTGCGAACACGGGCATCGGCGGGGTGATCCGCGATCCGATGGGAACCGGCATGGGGGCCAAGCCCGTGTGCAACACGGACGTGTTTTGCTTCGCCCCGCCGGACACGCCGAGCCAGTCGCTGCCACCCGGCGTGCTCCACCCGCGGCGCGTGATGAAGGGCGTCGTGTCCGGCGTGCGGGACTACGGCAACCGGATGGGCATCCCGACGGTGAACGGGGCGCTGTACTTCGATCCTCGCTACCTGGGCAACCCGCTGGTCTACTGCGGCAACGTCGGCTTGCTGCCGGTGGACCAATCCCACAAGCAGCCGCGCGCGGGCGATTGGATCGTGGCGATCGGCGGCCGGACGGGCCGCGATGGGATTCACGGCGCGACGTTCAGTTCGGCGGAACTGACCAGCGAGAGCGAAACCGTCTCGGGCGGCGCCGTGCAGATCGGCAACGCCATCACCGAAAAGATGGTGCTGGACGTGCTGCTGCAGGCGCGCGAGCGGGGTTTGTACAACGCCGTGACCGATTGCGGCGCCGGCGGATTCTCGAGCGCCGTCGGCGAGATGGGCGAAGAGATCGGCGCCGAGGTGTGGCTCGAACGCGCGCCGCTCAAGTACGAGGGGCTGACGTACACCGAGATCTGGATTTCCGAGGCCCAGGAACGAATGGTGCTGTCGGTCTCGCCGCAGCACTGGGAAGAGTTCGCCGCGCTGTGCCGCTCGGAGGGCGTCGAGGCGACGATCATCGGCCGGTTCGAGCCGACGGGACGCCTGGAGTTGAAATACGACGGCACGACCGTGGGCCAATTGACGATGGAGTTCCTGCACGGCGGACGCCCGCCCGTGGTGCGCGAGGCGGTGTACCAGCCGCTGCCCGTCCAGCCGTTGGCTCGGGCGGGCGAGGACGATTCGTCTGAATTCTCACGAATTCCGCTACGGGGCGAGGTGGTCGTGGATGATGAGCAGGACCACTCGGCGACCGTGAAGAAGATCCTCGGTTCGCTGAACGTGGCCAGCAAGGAATGGGTGATCCGCCAGTACGATCACGAGGTCCAGGGTGGCAGCGCGATCAAGCCGCTGGTGGGCGCGGCCAACGACGGCCCGGGCGACGCTGCGGTCTTGCGGCCGGTGATCTCGTCCAACCGCGGGCTGGTGATCGCCTGTGGCATGAACCCTCGGTACGGCGACCTCGACCCGTATCGGATGGCCGCCAGCGCGATCGACGAGGCCGTGCGGAACTGTGTCGCCGTCGGTGCCGACCCGCAGCGGATCGCGATTCTGGACAATTTCTGCTGGGGATACACGGATCGTCCGGAGACGCTCGGTTCGCTGGTCCGCGCCGCGCTGGCCTGCCGCGATCTGGCGGTCGCGCTAGGCACGCCGTTCATCAGCGGCAAGGACAGCTTGAACAACGAGTTCAGTTACGAAGACGCCGACGGTCGCCGTCAGACGATTTCGATTCCGCCCTCGCTGCTGATCAGTGCCATGGGCCAAGTGGACGACGTGCGGCACTGTGTCACGATGGACCTGAAGGAGCCGGGCAACCTGATCTACTTGATCGGCTTGACGCACAACGAGTTGGGCGGATCGCACTATGCGTTGGTCCATGGCTTGACGGGCGGGCAGGCGCCGGCGGTCGATCCGGACTTGGCGCGACGGACGTTTGCCGGGATGCATGCGGCGATCCGCGCCGGGGCGGTGCGAGCTTGTCACGATCTGAGCGAGGGCGGGTTGGCTGTCGCCTTGGCCGAGATGGCTTTCGCGGGCGGTTGGGGGGCGCGGGTTTCGCTGGATGCGGTGCCGCACGGCGTCCGCCCCGGCGATACGCCGTCGCTGGAGTCGATCCTGCTGTTCGCCGAATCGAATTCCCGATTCCTGTGCGAAGTCGCTCCGAACCGCCAGCAGGAATTCGAACAGCGTTTGAGCGGCGTGCCGCATGCGCTGATCGGACAGGTGACGGCCGAGGCCGAATTGGCGATCCTGTCCACCGCGGACGGCGAGCAGCGAGTTGTCGTCGCGGCCGACGTCCCGGTCTTGAAGGAAGCCTGGCAGAAGCCGCTTCGTTGGTAACGTAACCTTTGACTCACGATGGATTCCGATGGCTACACCCCGCGTTCTGGTTCTTCGCGCTCCGGGCACCAACTGCGATCAAGAGACTGCGTTTGCGTTTGAGCGGGCCGGCGGGCGCGCCGAAGTCGCGCACGTCAACCGGTTGCTGGAAAACCCGCAGATGCCCGCCGAGTTTCAGATCCTGTGCATTCCGGGCGGTTTCAGCTTTGGCGACGACATCGCGGCCGGCAAGATCTTTGCCAACGTGATTCGCCACCACCTGAACGAGACGCTGACCGAGTTCAAGGCGGCCGGCAAATTGGTCCTGGGCATTTGCAACGGCTTCCAGGTGTTGATCAAGTCGGGCCTGTTGTTGGCCGACGTCGACGCGGGCCCGCCGGCCACCCTGATGTGGAACGATTCCGGCAAGTACGAAGACCGCTGGGTCCGGCTGCAGACCGAGGGCGAAAGCTGCGTCTTCCTGCGCGGAATCGACCGCTTGGAGTTGCCTGTGGCACACGCCGAGGGCAAGTTCGTCGCGCGCGATGCGGACACACTGACCGGGTTGGAGAGCCGCCAGCAGTTGTGCCTGCGGTACGACGGGCACCGGATCGGCGGACAGATCGGCTATCCCGAAAACCCGAACGGCTCGCAGGCCGACGTCGCCGGAATCTGCGACGAGACCGGACGCGTGTTCGGACTGATGCCGCACCCGGAACGGAACATCGACGCGACGCACCATCCCCAGTGGACTCGCCGCCCGGCCTGCGAGCACGGAGACGGCCTGCAAATCTTCCGGAACGCCATTGCGTACTTCGCGTGAAATTTCGGAAAAATCGCCTCGGAATCCGGCGAGCGGTGGGCGTGAGCCCTCCGGTTTTCCGCAGCATTCACCTGCCAGCAGCGAGGGAACCGGTGGGCCAGAGTGAGAACCGGTGGGCTAACACCCACCGCTCGCCGAAGGAAGAACCGGTGGGCTGACGCCTCACCGCTCGCCGAAACAAGAGAGTCGAAGTAGGGAGAAACATCATGGCAACTTCGTTCCGATCCATTGGCTTGCTGTTGGTTGTCTGCCTTTCCGGTTTGGTATCGGCCGGCGAGCCGACCATTCCGGTCGGCGCGGCCCGCGTGGACATCACGCCGGATTACGCCGTGCGGTTGAGCGGCTACAGCTCCCGCCGCACGCCCTTCGAATCGGTCGCGCAGCGGATCTGGGCCAAGGCGCTGGCGATCGGCGGCGACGGCGGCGAGGGACCGGCCGTGCTGTTGACCGTCGACAACTGCGGCGTTCCCGCGGCGTTGGTCGATCGGGCTTGGCCGCGGCTGCAGCAGTTGGGACTGCGTCGCGAGCGGCTGGTTGTCTGTTCGTCGCACTCGCACACCGCGCCCTGGTTGATTGGCTTCGCCCCGTTTCTGGCGCAGGATGAGCTGCCCGCCGACGAACAGGAGGCCCGCGAACGTTACACGCGGCAGTTAACCGACTGGATGGTCGAAGCGGTCGCGAAAGCGCTGGCTCGCCGCGCGCCGGCACACCTATCTTGGACACAGGGTGAAGTCGGTTTCGCCGCCAATCGCCGCGTTATGAAAGACGAACGCTGGACAGGTTTTGGCGTCCAGGCCGACGGGCCGGTCGACCACCGGCTGCCGCTGCTGGTAGCGCGATCGGCCGACGAGAAGCCCGTCGCCGTGTGGGCCAACTACGCTTGCCACTGCACCACGCTGGGCGGCGATTTCAATCAGGTGTGCGGCGACTGGTCGGGTTACGCCCAGGAGTGCATCGAGGCCGATTTTCCGTCGGCCACCGCGCTGGTCTCGATCGGCTGCGGCGCCGACGCCAACCCCGAGCCTCGCGGGCGACTGGAGTACGCCGAACAACACGGCCGGGCGCTGGCGGACGAAGTCAAGCGACTGTTGGCCGGCCCGCTGCGCCCGCTGCCGCCGCAGATCGATTGCCGGCGGAAGCAGGTCGAGTTGCCGTTCGGCGAACTGCCCAGCCGTGCGGCCTGGGAGGAAGCGGCACGGGCCGGCGGATCGCGCGGGCTTCACGGCCGCTACTTCCTGAACTTGATCGAGCGGGGCGAACCGGTCCCGGCCGCGCTGCCGTATCCGATCGCGGCCTGGAAATTCGGCGATGCGTTGTCGATGGTGTTTCTGCCAGGCGAGGTGGTCGTCGATTACGCGACGATGTTGAACCAGCGGCACGGCGCCGACCGGCTCTGGATCACGGCTTATGCCAACGACGTGCCCTGCTACATCGCCTCCAAACGCATCCTTCGCGAAGGCGGCTACGAAGCCGACCAATCCATGATTTTCTACGGCCGCCCCACCCGACTGGCCCCCGAAGCCGAAGACATCATCCTGCAGACCGTCGCCGAATTGTTGCCCAAATGAAAAGTGGACGTTTTACTCTTCCCGACCGAAACCCACTGCTAGCCTGCTGGAAGTTGTGTCTTTTCGGCAAGCGTGCGTGAAGGTTGGTTGGGGGTCAGGTTAGACTGTCGGTCGATTCTGCTTTGGAAAAAGAGGGCGACCGATGGAGGCGAAGTCGAAGGGACGGGCGGCGGATCGGCTGCGGGCGGCGAAACGGGAATTCGATGTCCGCCACCGAAGGGTCGCCCGCGGGCCTCTGCGCCCCGCCCGCGACCTGCGCAGTCCGCCCGCCCATGCGCACGCGTTGCGCCGCGCCGCCGCGAGCCCGTGCCAAACCTCGCCCGAATGCCGGCTTGCTCCGCCCGATGTCAGCCTTCCACCCCGCCCCCGCAAGTCCCACACGATCGTCGCCCGCCGCCCACAAGCCCATCACCGCTCGCCTGCGAAAATCCAAGATTTTGCACCGTTGCCGAAACCACACAAATGGAAGAAGCCGCTGGCATCGCAATCACGGCTCTTCATCCGATTTAGTACGCAACCAAGCTCGCGTCAAATCACACCCCTTTTGGAATAGGCTCTTAACATTGCTTTCCCAGAATCACTAAGAACCCAAGCCCAGCCTGGATCGCAGAGAAAAGCGATTGGCAGACTAACACTAGCTCTACATGGAATCTGGGGTGAAGGGATCTCCTTCCGAGACAAAGAGGCAAGAAAAGCACGAATAACCAAACAATTGCAATCAGTACGCCGTAAATCCACTCTGAGCTTACAACGAATGCAAGCGGGAAGAGAAAGATCATGGTGACACTTCCAAACATGAATATTGCCTCGCTCGATTCCTCAAATAGGGACAAGCCGACGCACGCAGCAATGCCAAGCATTGGCCACGGAAGCATGACTAAGAGCGAACCCAAAAGCGCTCGTCGTGGAAAGGTGACAGGGGTGTCGTTCAACGGCAGTGCCGGTGACGGCGATTTCATTGCATAAGGATTATTGTCTTCTTTCACCACCCAAGTTTCCCTTTCTTCTCGATAGAGGCAATTCCGCGACAAGTCTAGAATCAAAGCTTAGTACTCGGCGATGACCTTCCATTGTTCGTCCGTTTTGCGCAGTTGTACGAATCGAAATGCACCTGGGACTGAGAGCCTTAGCAGGACGTCATTCTCGTTGATCTTGAAACGCAATAATCGGTACAGGGATTCGCTTGGTTGATTCGGTTCCGTGGCATAGTCGCCAACCGCGACATCCAACTGCTCGATGCGAAACGAGTTGACGACAGTGCCGACAATAAAAGACGGGATGGGATCTTTTGCTGCCTGCTTTTTGAGAGCCACGAGCATTTCATCACGCTCAACCGGAACCCCGTACTCGGTCATTTTGCCCGGGACTTCGAGCCCAAAATAGAATAAACGATTTCCTGGGAGCAATATCACCTCGGAAGCATATAGTATGTTGAGCGTCTTCTCGTCGTAAAGCATGCAAGCCCGAAGCAAGTCTTTCGCGAAAGCGGTAACTTCCGGAGCAGGCTGAAGCCGAGCCGTCGTCTTCCGAGTCGGACCTGAAATTTTGACGTGCTCAAGTCCCAACCAGAAAATTGGATGGGGCGTTGAATCCAGATGGTAAACCGCGACGGGGCCGGAGGGTGATAGAAGCCCGCCGAGTCCTTTATTTCGAGACGCATCGCCAATCGTGGCCTCGAGCTTCACGACGTCTCCAGCCTTGTAGTCGAGTTCGTCAGTTGTGTCAATGATAAGTGCTGCGAGAAACGGGTTTGCATTCTCTTTGCCGACCGATTTCGGGATCAATCGGGCGACACCATTAAAGGACTTAGCCGCGTCACGTGCCAATTCAAATTCCCATTTTACCTTTTGCCCCTTTATCGCTTTGTTCACTTGAAACTGGACGGTATCTTCGGCAGGCGCCATGTCGACATATCCACCGGTACCACGCGTGACTGGCACGACTTCCGAATCCGTCTCTCCGCCCCCGGGTACGACCGTGACTCGCTTCTCCAGCGATGTCTCATCGGGGACTCGCGACTTACCAACGAGTTCGCCGAGGTAGGTGTCGAAAGCAACAATATCCGACCGCCAACCATCGCTTGCTGGTTTTCTTTCTTCAGTCTGATCTTCTTGCACGCCCTGTGGTGCTTTGGGTGTCGCCTGTGCCACCAAATTCCTTTCCATTTTCTTTTCGCGAATAATCTCCCAGGCCTTGGTGAACTGGGCCGTGTAGATATTCAATAAGTACGTTTCTCGATCCTGCAACTGCGTCGAGTCGATCGCTGGGTCTGCCCCGATATTCAGACTTTTCCAACCGGCCTCTCCGAGTTCTGCAGTCGCGATAGCAACGGGATCTTTTTGCTTAATTCCAGGCTGCCAGATCGAGCGTTCGACATTCAGCGAATCGGCCGTCGAAGCGACCCGATAGACGTCACCGTAAAGCGGCAGAAATACGTAGTAATGTTGCTCATCCGCTAGCAGGGCTGAGTAGAATGTATCCAGAGCCGCTACTTGGCGAAAAGATTTGGGATCAGCGTTGTCAATCAAATGACCGCCCGCGTAGACACCGTTCTTGTCTTTGTAGACTGACTGGTGAATTGCCTGGAACGTTGCCGCATCATATCCGGTGAGCTTTGTATCGCCACGCCAAACGCTGTTTCGATCTGCGCCATACGGACTGTCATCACCAAAAGTTCGAAACGTATCGAGATCGGCACCTTCCAGGGGAGTTGTCGACCAATAGACTCGATTTGCGTCCCTGTAGAACGCTTGATCGAGATGTCGAAACGTTTTTGCATCGGCACCGGGAATCTCTGTTCTCTCATACCAAACGCTCTTGGCATCTTTCCAAACAGATCCCTCCTTTACAAGTTCTACGGTCTTCGGATCAACTCCCTGGAGAGGCTCACCGTACCACCAAACATGCCTAACGTCCTTAGCAAGATTGAAGCCGATGACCTCGAAGGTTGTAACGTCGGCCAAAGGGAGCGCAACGACCCAATAACGGCCAGGGCTGATCCATTTGTAATAGACGTTGTTCTTGTCCTTGGTGTACTCTTCGCTTAACGCTTTGAAGCTCGCCGCATCGACATCCGCACATTGACTCAGCTCAAGACCTGCGGACTTGGCAAACCTATCGAAGTCTGTTTTCCCGGCCTGATCGATACGCTGCTTATCAAAATAGATGAAGTCACCCTGTCGCGAGTAACCGTGTCCCAGTACTTCCGCTCTTGTTGCATCAAACTGCGAGAGAGGTTCCGAAGGGCTGGGTTGGAGAAAAGTCCCCACAGCAATGGCCGTCAATAGACTGAGCATTGTTAGTAATCCTACAGATAGTAGGTAAGCGTTGGGAAACAAGTGTTTTCGTAATGCGAAGTGTTTTTTTGTTGATAACTGCGGTGGTAACGTGAAGATTGCTGGCTGTTGTACGTGGCTTAAGCACGCTTCGAGCAGTTCACGAACTTCACCTGCGGAATTGAAGCGCTCGGTCTTCTCTTTGGCCATCAATTTCTGGATGATCAGGATCAACCACTCTGGAATCTCGGGGTTTAGTTCACGAATCGGCGTCGCAACTTCGTCGCTGATTCTCTTCATCACAGCGTAGGAGGATTCAGCTCGAAATGGCGGACGTCCGGTGCACATTGTGTAAAGAGTGCTTCCCAGGCTGAACAAGTCGCTACGCGCATCAACGCCCTGACCGGATACCTGTTCGGGCGACATGTACTGCGGTGTGCCGGGATGGAAACCAGTGCGAGTCAGGCTGGCATCGTCGGCTGCGCGGGCGAGTCCAAAATCGGTGATCAACGCGCGGTCGACATCTTCTTCCAGCAAGATGTTCGATGGTTTGATGTCACGATGCACCAGTCCTTGCTGGTGCGCGGCTGATAAGCCATCGGCGACTTGCATGCCGATGCGCAGAATCTCGCACAATTGTAGTGGCCCATTACGATCAATCCGGGCTTGCAACGATTCGCCGGAGACATATTGCATGACAATAAACGGTGATTCACGCTCCGTCTCGACATTGTGAATCGGCACCACGTGTTGATGAACAACCGCAGCGGCCGCGCGTGCTTCACGTGCGAATCGTTTCCGAGCTGGTCCGCTGCTGGCTAGATAAGGCGCCAACAGTTTGATCGCGACAGGTCGATTCAGTTCTGTGTCGAAGGCCTTGAACACGACCCCCATGCCTCCCGAACCGATCAACCGTTCGACTTCGTATCGCCCCAGTCGCCCGAGCATTTCCGGATGCGTCGGCGGTGAAAGCAACTGCTTGGCCATCGACTCTGTCCAGTGGATGGCTGACTGATCCAGCGTCGCAGGCGAAAATCGGCGTTGCTGATCCGAGCCGGCTGGTTCCGAGATCGCTGCTTTCACACCGTGCCACATCGCCGTCGGTCCCGCCATTTCGCTGATCCGCTCTTGGCAGCGTGTGCAGTTTTCGACATGAGCGAGTAGTTCCTCGCTTGGCTCCGACGACTGGTCGCTCCGGAGCATGTCCTCTAACGCCGCATCATCACAAGGCACTTGATTCTTGTTCATCGTTGGTCCTGATACTGCTGGACAAGTTCCTTGATTCGTGCCATGACGCGACTGCGAGCGAAATAGATATTGCCGGGGCGAGTGTTGAGCTGGGCCGCAGCTTCTTCGACGGAAAATGCTTCGATGCTAGTCAGCCAGAATGCCCGCCAAGTGTGCTCCGCTACTGACTCGCGCACTCGCTCCGAGGCCCATTGAAAGACCATTCGCTCGTACTCCAGATCCAGAGCACTGGAGAGCTCAGAGGACGCGGGCAAATTCGCCAAGTGAACATGGGCCTCGCTACCATCGTGTCCCAATGAGCGAGTGGCTTTCTGCGTGATCATGTCAACAGCGGCATTTCGAGCGATTCGCAGAAGCCAAGCACGGAAACTGCCGCGGTCATCCCGTTGCAGCCAGTTGGAGATCGAGCTGGCAACCGCCATGAATACCTCTTGAACCAGGTTTTCAGCGTCTGCTGCTTGAAAGCCGCGGCTCGTGGCGACGGTAAAGACGACGGGACCATAAATCGTCGCGAACTCGTCCCATGCAGCCATATCTTCTGCGTCTTGAAGCCGCAGAATAAGGCTGGCTCGGGTTGGTTCGTGAGTCCGTTTCATGAGTTCGTCGGGTGAAGGGCTCGATTCGCTCCTAACAGCAAGACTGAATCGGGAATCGAAATCTTGCGCGAGGCGAGAATATTCTCGCAGATTTCCGCTGAATCGGCTTCTCCTGAATGAGCATGATCCTTCCTTGGCTAGCCCAAAATAACTCGTTCTGAGTGTTTTTTCCGACTCTGCCCGCTTGCCGAAGCGAACCAAGACGTTTTGTCACACGAATTTGGTGGGACAAAATTCGCCGTCTGCCTCACGATGAAACGCCAAACACGTGAATTTTGGCAGCGGGTAATGAGTCGCGCGCAGGCTGTTTTGCACAGATAGATCCGGGAGGGAGTCCACTTCGGTTCCCTCACAGGCTCTTTCTTGGAGGCAGAACCATCGACGTTTATTCTCTCGACTCTCTTCCCGCTGACGGCGATCTGCCGAGCGATCCGGCGTCGGTCCGCTTTCGATCGATCGCCGAAATCTTGCTTTGGGGCATCCACCGCTGTGTGGCTGTAGATTGTGACCTGGATGGCGATTCAGAGCGAGCTGCCAGCACGGATGAACCTGTTTTGGACAACTTCGGGGACTCTTTACCCGAGCGGCTCGATTTCGTTCTCGAGAAACCCCTCTTTGTGTCCGACGTCTCCAAAAAGCTGGGTTTTGGCGACGCCCAAGACAATCGGAACGGAGGTAAACCGTGAGCAAGGATACAAGACACGGAGACATCGCGGCGCTGTTGGCCAGAGGCGTGATTCGGGTCAAGAAGCAGCCATCAGTCGCAAAGACAAACTGAAAGGAGATTGCTTCTCTGCCACAGGACCGAAGCTAGGCAGGGAAACGTGGTGAGTCAAGGGGGCTGGTAGGGTCAGGGCGGCCGCCGCCGCCCTGACCCCGCCAACCCGCTCGGCCGTTTGTGGGAGTTTCTTGGAGCGGGTTGGGCAGATTGACGACGTTTCGGCGGCAAAACAGGGGTGAATTCCCAGCTCCGCGGTCATCGTCCACGGGCCGATCGGCGTCGGGGAGAAAATCAGAAGGTGGACCAAACGGTGGCTTCGTCCACGAACGCCAACTCCCGGGACGCTAGGAAGGCCGAGTCGCTGTCCCAGTCGCTGTCCGGGGCGTGGAAGCGAAGGTTCTTGGCCGGCGGGGCCCGAGCCGAGGCGGGACACCACAGCCCACAGTGCCGCACGATCTTCTCGATCACGTCCCTCGACAATCACTGCGCTCTCGTGCCCGCGACTCGAGGAACGCGACGACCTTCATCTGACCGCCGCACTCAAAACAGGCCAGCGGGTCGATCTCGTACAGCCGCTTGATGAGCATGGCCCAAGCCCAAGTCTGGCTGCAGCCACGGGGCGCCAAATGCTCCGGATCGTATAGGTGCGCGTGGTCGACGCTCGAAGGTGCTTTTCCGTTGAACGCTTCGGGGCGACCGATGGCAGTCCGGAACCAAAGAGGATCGCCTGGGGGATTAGCCGCTGCCGTATCAGCCTGCTGCCGGGCGACACACGTCTGGTTTGGCGGCTGACGCCGCTACTCCGTCCCACGTTCCGGCGAATTCCCTTTCACCGGCACGATATGACAGGTCTGGGCTTGGACATCGAAATGCAGTTCGACCCGGCCAGCGTCGAGTTGCCGCAAGACCGTTTCGATTCGCTCGTCGACGGACGAATGGTCCGTGCCGTCGCGGGTGACGAACTCGTCGACGACGGCTCGCAGCGCGACGGCTGACAGTTGCGTGTGGGGGATGCGCATGAAGGCAGTATACAGCATTCCTCGGCCGATGCGGTCTACAACCACGTGGAGCCGCTCGGCCAGGGCGGCGGCAAGGCGATCCGAAGCCCGTAAATGTGCGCGGGGTGGATTTCGGGCGAGGGATGCTGTCGCGGTCCAGAGATTTGCTGTAATGTTTCAGCCTGTTCTGCTATGTACGTAGATAGTGGAAGGCAGATGGAAATCGACCGGGCGCCGACGTACTTTGGACCGCTGAGCATGACCGTCGACAGCCGCGCGGAAAGCGGCACGATCCGGGTCAACCTGGACGCGCCGCAGCGTTCGCGCCCCAGAGAGCTGATCGTAAGACTGCGTCATCCCGCGGGAAATCGGATGACCGCCGTCAAAGTCGTAGTGCCTGATCACCGCTCCACCGACACAAGGTCGGCGGTGGCGTACTTGCTTAACCACGAGTCTCTTGGATCTCTGCTGCTGCCAAAAGTGGCGGTGTCCAACTACAAAATGACACTCCCGGCTTAAAAGCCCAGGATCAGCAACATGACAGCAATCTGGATGAGTATCCTAGCGCTGGCCGTCGGTGCGGCGGATGCGGTTCCGCAGGCCGCGTCGGCCGACCGTGCCCTGGCCGACGAAGTGCGTGCCTTGGGTTGGATCGCCTATTGCGCACGGTCGGACAAGGGAGACTGGGACATCTTCGTGTGCCGGCCCGACGGATCGCAGATTCGGAACTTGACCGGGACGCCGGGGCACAACGAGTTCTCACCGCAGTTCTCGCGCGACGGACGGCGTCTGCTCTATCGCCGTATGCCCCGCACGGAAACGATCGACAACAATCATCACGGGACGCAAGGCGAATTGGTGCTGGCCAACGGCGACGGAACTCAACCACAGGTGTTCGGCGCTGAGGGCGAATACCCTTGGGCCAGTTGGAGCCCCGATGGCAAACAGCTCGCGTGTCTGTCGATCAAGGGCATCACCTTCATCGACGTGGCCACCAAACAGGTCGTGCGCAGATCGGAGCGAAAGGGATTCTTCCAGCAATTGACTTGGTCGCCTGACGGGCGGTGGCTGAGCGGGGTGGCCAATTCGTTTGGCGCCGGTTGGAGCGTCGCCTGCATGGACGCGGAAACCGGTGCGGTCAACGCCGTGAACCGCGTCGACTGCTGCACGCCGGATTGGTTTCCGGATTCGAAGCACGTGGTCTTTTCCTGGCGGCCACCGGGGCAGGCGGCGAACAGCGGCTACGGCTGGACCCAGCTTTGGATGGCCGATGCGGAGGGGCAATCCCGCCGACTGCTGTACGCCGAGGACGGACGGCACGTGTACGGCGGGCACGTCTCTCCGGACGGCAAGTATGTGTTGTTCACGGGCAACATGCAGGAAGACGGCGATCCGAGCCAAGCCGGCGCGCCGATGGGGCTGATGCGGATGCGCGACGCGCCGCTGATCGGCGGAGCCAGCCGGGAGTTGCGCAAGCTGCATCCCCGGGCCGGCGACGGCCCCGCGCTGACGTTGCCCAGGGGCTGGGAGCCGTGTTGGACGTCCAGCGAGTTGCCGGCCGGCAAGCCCGTGCGGTCAGGCTCGCGCCGCAATGAATCACGGACGATCCTGGTATCGACTCAGGCGACGCCTGCAATCGGAAACGACGCGTCCCGGCTCGCCGCTGAACTTCACAACTTGGGCTGGCTGGTGTTCAGCGCCAAAACCGAACAGGGCGACTGGGATCTGTTCCTCATGCGGCCCGACGGCACGGACCGCCAGCCCTTGACGAGTACCCCCGAATTCAACGAAACGGGAGCCCGCTTCGCGCCCGACGGTCAGCGACTGCTGTACTACCGGATGCCCAAGACCGAAGCCGTGGACAACAACACCTACGGCACGTTCGAGCTGATCGTAGCGGACTCGGACGGGCGGAATCCCGTGGCCTATGGCCGCGAGTTCCCTTGGGCATCCTGGGGCCCAGATGGAAAACATGTGGCGTGCCTGACGTCGAAAGGGATTCAGATCGTGGATCTGGCCAGTCGGAGGATCGTGCGCCAGGTTCCTCGCCAGGGCATGGTGGGCCAGTTGATCTGGTCGCCGGACGGCCGGGCGTTCGTCGGCACGGCAAACGGCCTGGGACCGTTCTGGAACATCGGACGGCTGAGCGCCGACGACGGCAAGATTCAGGTCATGAGCGAATCGGATCGCTACAACTGCACGCCAGATTGGCTGCCCGATTCACAACACGTCGTGTACGCGCGAGGCATTATTCCGCAACAGAGCGGCCGCGCGGAGTTGTGGATGGCGGACCCTGACGGCCGCAAGACGCGGCTGCTGTACGCCGAGGAAGATCGGCACATCTACGGCGCGTGCGCGTCGCCGGACGGCCGATATCTGCTCTTCACCCGGAGCGTTGAAGACTTGGGCAAGGTGGATCATGCGGGAACGACGATGGCGATCATCCGTCGCAGTGACGTCCCCATGCGCGGCGACGCGGGCGAAACGTTGCGGAAACGTGTTCCCGATGCACCGCAGGGGCCGCGACTCGATCTCGGCCCCGGCTGGGAACCGCATTGGACCGGCCGCGAGGTCCGCGCGGAGGCCCCACCTTAATCTTTCGCCCTAATCTTTCACCTTGATCTGCACACATCGTCCGAGAAGAGATTAGGTGAAAGATTAAGGGAAAGATCAAGGGCCGACATAGAAACGGGAAGACGGATTTTGGAAGGACTGCTATGCACATCATTGCTGCTGAGGAAGCGTGCCGTGCGTCGAGGGCTGCGGCACGGACACTGGGCGAGTGCCTCGTCCTCGTGTTGTTTGTCGCGGGCTGCCAGAAGCCAGCGAGCGCACCGCCGATGGCGACTCCCGAGGATTCTCCTGCCGCGACCCTGGGTTCGCTGGAGGTGACCGCACGGCTGGTCGAGGTCCCGGAGGGCGCGATCTTCAAGCGGGATCTGTACAACTACGCGATCGTGCTGAAGTACCAGGTTCTCGAAGTCCACCGGGGCCAAGTGACGGAATCGGCGATCTACGTGGCTCATTACAATCCGTTCAAGCCGCGCGCTGAAGCCGCGGACCAGCGCGTCCCCGGCATCGGCGGCGATCTACGGACGTTTGGCGGCGGCCAAGTGCAGCGGTTGGCCTTGGAGGCATCGGTCGAAGATCACTACATGGGCGGGATCGTAGACAAGTATTTCGGCCAGCACACCGGACCGATCTACTGGGCCGTGTGGACCAACCTGGTGCGCGATTGAACGATGGTCTTCAGCACCTATCTCTTTATCTATTACTTCCTGCCGCTGATGCTGGCCGTGTACTTCGGCCTGGCTTGGATCGCGGCATTGGCCGGAGTGTCGCCGGCGAGCGTCTCGTGGATCCGCAACGCCGTCTTGCTGGTGGCCAGTTACGTCTTCTACGGCTGGTGGAATCCCTGGTTCATCCTGCTGATGATGACCATCACGCTGGTCAATTACGGTTGCGCGTGGCGGATGAGTCGCCCGTCGGCCAGTGCCCGTCAGCGATTCCAGGCCGTCACCGTCGCCGTGGTGTTCAGCTTGGGATCGCTCGGGGTTTTCAAGTACCTGATGTTCTTCCAGACGAACTTGAACTGGGTGCTGGTCTGGTGGGGAGCGGATGCCCTGGGCGTCATCCGGATCGTGCTTCCCGTGGGGATTTCCTTCTACACGTTTCAGGCCCTCAGTTACAGCATCGACGTGTACCGCGGCACTGCTCCGCCGGCCCGATCGCTGATCGACTTTGCCGCCTACATCGCCTTGTACCCGCAATTGATCGCTGGCCCGATTGTCCGTTACCACACGGTCAGTGAGCAGCTTGTCGACCGCAGCCATACCTGGGACAAATTCGCCTCGGGCGCCGCCCTTTTCATCCTGGGGCTGGGGAAGAAAGTGCTCTTGGCTGATCCGATGGGCGGCGTGGCCGATGCCGCGTTCGGCGCCGCTTCCTTGACGGCGGGCGATGCCTGGTTCGGCGCGGTCGCTTACGCGATGCAGATCTACTTCGATTTCTGCGGCTATTCCGACATGGCCGTCGGACTGGGACGCATGATCGGCTTCGAGTTTCCCAAGAACTTCGATGCGCCTTACCAGTCCGACAGCATCACGGACTTCTGGCGGCGCTGGCACGTATCGCTCAGCAGCTTCTTGCGCGACTATCTGTACGTGCCCTTGGGCGGCAATCGCCGCGGGCCGACCCGCACGTACGTGAATCTGCTGATCGTGATGTTGCTGGGCGGCCTGTGGCACGGCGCGGCCTGGACCTACGTGGCCTGGGGACTCTACCACGGCGTGCTGCTCGCGCTGGAACGGGCGGCGGGAAAGAGCCCGATCTACCGGTTTCTCCCGCGGCCCGTGCGTGTGGGCACGACCTTTGTGTTGGTGTTGTTCTCGTGGGTCTTGTTCCGCTCGGTGGACGTGCCGGCGGCCGTCGGCTACTTGAGCGCTATGGCAGGCAGCGCCACGGGCGTTGAATGCGGGTTTCTGGTGGCCGCTGAACTGTACACGCCCACGGCATTTGCGGTCATGGCGACGTGTTGGCTGTTGGTGTTCGCGCCCGTTCAGGGCCACTGCTGGACCCGGAACATCACTTGGCCCAAAGTGGCCATCGTGCTGCCGGTTTTCGGCCTGTCGCTGCTGATGATGTTTACGCAGTCGTTCAGTCCGTTTCTGTATTTTCAGTTTTGAAGCCACGAGCTTCTGCCACGCTGGAGGAGTGCCGCCTTGCGAACCGTGAACCATTCGGCTGCTATCTTTACGACGGTCGCGTTCGCGGCCGTGATCTTCAGCGCGGGGACCATTCAAACGATCGCCGAATTGCGGCGCGGCGAGTGGCCGGAGTCACTCCGGGTCTTTCGGCAGATGCCGACGGCGGCCAACTTGCGCAGTTTCGAAACCGACTTGGAGCAGGCCAGCCTGGTGATCGGATGGTTGCGCCCGCCGGCTCAATTCGCTCGGTTTCAGTGGTTGGCGGACGCTGGGGACAAGTCGCTCGTAGGGCGCGAGGGCTGGCTCTTCTACCGACCCGGCATCCAGCAGGCCGCCCGCGGCGCAGCCGACGATCCGTCGGCAAGCCTCGCCGATCCCCTGCCTGCGATCGTGTCCTTCCGGGATCAATTGGCGCAGCGCGGAGTCCGGTTGCTGGTCGTGCCGGTCCCGAACAAGGAGAGCATCTATCCCGAGTTGGTGTCCGCGCGTGCGGCCGGCCGCCAAGTCGCGGTCGGCGACCGCACCGCCGAGGTGTTGCGGCGGTTGGACGCGGCGGGCGTCGAGTTCCTGGACCTGTTCGAAGTCTACCGCCGAGCCAAACAATCGCAAACCGATCCCAGCGATGCGCGCTACTATCTGGCGCAGGACACCCACTGGTCGCCCGAGGGTGTGCAGTTGGCCGCCGAGGCCGTTGCGCGACGACTGCTGGACTTGGGATGGATCGAGCTTGGTCCGGTGGACTACGAGCAGCGGGCCGCTCCGGTGCAGCGTGTCGGCGACCTGCTGCAGATGCTGCAATTGCCGCGGCTGCCGCACGCATGGCAGCCGGAGACCTGCAACTGTCGGCAGGTCGTGCGGCTGGAGGACGAAACGCCGTACCGGGACGATTCGGCAGCCGAGGTGCTTGTGATCGGCGACAGTTTCTTGCGGATCTACCAGCAGGACGAGCCCGGCAGCGCCGGGTTCGTGGCTCACGTCGCTCGCGAGCTACACCAGCCGCTGATGTCGGTCATCAACGACGGGGGAGGGGCCACGCTGGTACGTCAAGAACTGGCCCGCCGCCCCGCGCTGCTTGCCGGCAAGACCGTCGTGGTCTGGGAGTTCGTCGAACGCGATCTCCACTCCGGCACCGACGGTTGGCAGCTTGTCCCCTTGCCGCAAATCACTTGCCGTCGGTGATTTCGGCGGTGTGGACCGCCGGTTGGACCGGCGAACCGTTCACTGCTCCGCCGTCGAGACCCAGCGAGCCCCAAGCGAACGACTTCCGCAAGGGATTGTCGATCTCGGCAGCGGTCTGGATCACCGGCGATTTGCGTTGGGCGGTCGAGTTCGCCGGTGCCGCGTCCTGGACCCGCGTTACCGGGCCCATCGCTTCGGGCGACGGTAGTTGGCCGGGCGTTCCGTCCCATTCCGGGGCGGGCAGAGACGGTTTGCTGCCTGCCGGTGTGGGCTGGGGCGTGGGCACCACTTCCGGTCCCATCCAGCCTTCGATCGGCATGCCCTGCACCGACCCGGGAGCCGGTCCCTGGCTGACCACGCCCGGGCGGGTGTGGCCGTAGTCCAAGTAGTAGCTGGCGTCGCGTTCGCGGGCTCGGCCCAGAGCATCCCAGTACGCCTTCTGCGGCCAGGGCCCTTCGGCCAGTTCGATGTTGTTGTACTCCAGCAGCGAACCCTTGCGGAAATGCACCTCGGCGATCGCCTTGTTGTATTCGATCAGCGAGTTGTAGTAGTCGAACTGAGCCTGAGACCGGCGTCGCTGAGCTTCCAGCACCAGATCCAGCGTGCCGTCGCGGGCCCCGATCTCGTACTTGGCCTGGGCCGCGTCCACATCCACCTCGGCCGCCGACCAGCGGTTGAAGTGCGTCTGAGCCAGCACGTAGTTCGCGTCCAATCGGCGGACGGCCGTGTTCAGCAGATGAATGGCGTTCAATTCCGTGTCTTCAAGTTGGGCCTTCTCGCGAGCCAACTGAAGTTGAGCGTTCCGGACACCGGCCAGGGCGCTGCGGAACCCGACGGGCATGGCAAAGTTGAAGAACAAGGCCGCCTCTTGCCACTGGCCCGACGCGAGTTCCGACATGGCGGTCGAGCCCTCTCCGTCGTTTCCCGCTCCCTGGAATTTCTCGTCAGCGGAGCCGAACAGGTGGTCGCCCGTACCCGTCCACCGATACAAGGCCCCAACGTCCAACTGCGGCAACAGTTGATTCTTGGCGCTGACCAGTTCCAGCTCCCGCTGCTTGATCAACCATTTCTTCTGACGCAGTTCCGGGCTGCGGAGCAGCGTCTCGACGCGAACCGCATTCCATTCAAAGTCGACGCGGGCCATGGTCGGCTCGTCGACCGGTCGGATCAGCCGGCCGTCCGACGCGGCGATGCCCATCAACCAGCGGATTTGGGCCTCGCGGTCGTACAACTGCTGCAAGCTCTGTTCGACTCGAGCCCGGAAGTTGAAATACTGCTCGCGGGCCTGTGCCTCTTCCTGCTTGCCCAGCGTACCCTGCAGTTCCTTCTCGTAGGCCTGTTTCCAGGTCACCTGAGACGCATCGCGGCCGATCTTGGCCGTCTCCAAGTCGCGGTAGGCACGGTGCAAGTCCCAGTAGGTGTTCTCGACGTCCAAGACCATATTCCGCACCGAGGATTCGAAGCTGGCCAAGCTGATGTCCGTGTTGATGCGGGCCAGGATGATCGGAATGCGGTTGATCATCGTCCCCCGTCCTCGCAACAAGGGCTGATCCCAACGCACTTCGAACGACGTGGTCCAGGTGCTCGGCAACTTCTGACCTGCGTCCCCAGGATTCGCCCAAGGACCGTTCCAGCGGGCGTAGTCCGTCTGGTTGGCTACCGAGAACCGGGCACCGGTCGCAGACTTCTTGACCAAATCGGTTCGCAGTCCGCCGTCGTACCGGTCCGTGAAATCCGGAAACGGGGTCTGGCCCGGAACGGGGATCTGGATGAACCGGTTGAGCGCCCGATCCGAGCGGTTGAGCAGCGCCCCGCCCTGCGACCCGGTCACACGGAACAATGCATCGAAATCGGCCAGGGCCGACTCGACGCCGCCCGCCTGGTTCGCGGTGACGCGGTTCACCGGCGCAGCGCCCGTGGCCGTACCGCTGGGCGCCGTCTCCTGAATCGCCGGATCGTAGACCGTCGGCGAGCCGCTGGTCCGACCTACCAAAGCATCGGCAAACCCGAACGGCGTCACGCCGCCCAGGTTTCGGATCACTTTGCTGTTGTGCAACGCGATCGAGATGGCTTCCTCCAACGTCAGATCCCAGATCTCGTTGAATTCGGGATTGGTGATCGTCAACGGCGCATGGGAACTCGTCGCGTCCGGCAGACTGGCCGTATGGACGTCGGGATACTCGACCTCCGTCGCGCGGTCCAGGTAGTGCGACAGGTCGCCGTCCGAGTGGAAGTAGAAAGGTTGCGTCGGGTGGCAGCCCGTGAAGGCGGTCATCCCGATCAACAGCAAGGTGACGTACGATTGGAGTTGCCGACTCATCGAATGGCTCATTCCTACAGAGTTGCGTGGCTCGTGCCCGTCGACGCAAGCGGTCGAAAGGGGGAAATCAAAACCTCCAAGCGGAATCGGTCCGCATCCCGGAATCAGGTCCATCCGGAATGTTGGAAAAGGGCCCCCCCTTTTACCGCCAGTTGCCGCCGACGGGCATGTCGCCATTGGCGAACTCCCAGGCAGAGCAATCAGCAGGGTTGATATCGTCCGCCTGATCCGCAAACTTGCGAATTTCTGCGCAACCGGCAAAATTTGCCAAAGAATGAAGACGGAGACAGCAGTGATAGCAGGTGGGCGGTTGTCAGTGGGCAGTGGGCAGTGGGCTCGACCTTTCACGGCTGAACCAACGGATGGGCTGCGACTGAGATGGCGAGGCGGTTTGCTGGCATCCAATGCTCGTTGGAACCCATTCAATACCTCGCGGCGGCCCCTCGAACGAGTCTCTGTTCAGCACGGCCCTGATGCTGTTGCCGAAAGACATTCGGAAGACGCTGACCACGTGAACAATTTCACCGGTGGGCTTACGCCGCACCGCTCGCCAAGTTGCTTCACATTTCCTACATGACGAACCAAGTCGGCTGGAACCATTGCAGGGCGTGCAGGAGTGCTGCCGTGTAGAGGGCTGCTAGCAGATCGTCGGCGATGACGCCCCAGCCGCCCGGAAGGTGCTCCAGTCGGCGGGCGGGCGGCACCTTGATGATGTCAATCGCGCGGATCAGGGGAAATGCCCACAAGACGGTCAACCAAGAACTCGGCAACCGGAACAGCAGGACCACGGCGAGGAACCCGACGACCTCGTCGGTGACGAACTTGCCCGAATCCTCTTCGCCGAAAAACGCTTCGGCCCAATCGCTCAACGCTAGCGTCACGCCGCACGAAACCAGCAGCGCGGCGGCGATCGCGACGGATTGCCACGGCTCGGCCAGAAACACCGCGATCGGCACGTAGATGGCAATCCCCCACAACGCACCCATCGTGCCTGGCAAGATGGGCGAATAGCCGAACCCGCCGCAAGTGGCGATCAGCCATTTCAAGTTTTTCGCAGTTTTCGACATGAAACCCAATTTGACAAGTCCGCGGCCATCGCACAAGCTGATGCGAAAGGAGGACTGGTGATGAAACGATGTGCAATGCCTTGGTTGTGCCTAGTGTGCTTGCTGTGCCTGCTTGTCGGTCGACGTGCTGCGACCGCCGACGAATTGTCGTTTGCCGACTTGGTGCATCGCATGGTTGACCTGGAACGGCTCGCCCACTTGCCACAGGCCGGCGAGCGCGGGGCGATGTGGTCCAGTTACGACCGCGCATCGCAATTCGACGAACCGACGGGCAAGTACGTCAAGTGGCATGCCAATGGCGACGGCACCGGTCTGATCCGCCGCGAGGGCCAGTCGGAGGTGATCGCCGAGATGGACGGGCCCGGGGTGATCTGGCGGATCTGGTCGGCTCGACCCGAGCAGGGACATGTGCGAATCGAGATCGATGGTCAGACGGCGGTCGACATGCCGTTCGCACACTACTTCGACGCGGCTCATCCACCGTTCGACTATGCCACGTTGGGCTACGAGGCCTCGAAGGGCTGGAACCTGTATTTCCCGATTCCGTATCAGAATTCGTGCCGCATCCTGGCCCAGCCGGGCTGGGGCCGCTACTACCAGATCACTTACGCCACGTATCCATCCGATACCAAGTTGCCCGCGCTGTCCGACGCCACTTCGCCCGAATCGGTCGCCGCGCTGAAGCGGATCGACGACATTTTCGCGCGCCGCCTGGGCACCGATCCACGGGAATCGCGCGAGGGGCAGGAAACGCATCGGCACAAGGCGGTGGACATCCCTGCCGGAACTTCCTGGACTGTCGCGAAGCTCGACGGACCGGCGGCGATCACGGCGCTGAAGATCCGCATGGACTTCAAGGACCGCGAGGACCAGATGGCCGCGCTCCGTCGCTTGGCCTTGCGTATCACTTGGGATGACAGCAAACGGCCGGCCGTCTGGTGCCCGCTGGGCGATTTCTTCGGCACGGCGCCGGGCGTCAATCTGTACCGTTCCCTGCCGTTGGGAATGACCGAGGACGGCTTCTATTCGTATTGGTACATGCCGTTTGCCAGCAGCGCCGTGGTCGAGTTGGTCAACGAGGACGAAACGCCGCGAACGGTCAGCGCGGAGATCACGAC
Source organism: Pirellulaceae bacterium (assembly GCA_023382975.1). Taxonomy (GTDB): domain Bacteria; phylum Planctomycetota; class Planctomycetia; order Pirellulales; family Pirellulaceae; genus SKKK01. The sequence continues at coordinate 19,409 of JAHDXO010000015.1, read as the reverse complement.
CGCCCCGTTGACCGTGCCCGTGGAGAAGCTGGCTCGTTTCCACGCCAAGTGGCATCGCGACTTGACCTCGGTTCCCGAAGACCGATGGCCGGATTGGACGGTTCTGGAAGCCCAGGGCCGCGGGCGGTTCTGCGGGATGATGCTGCATGCTTGGAACCCGCGAGGCGGCCAATGCGAAGAGGTGAAGTGGTGCAACGGCCACTACTGGTGGGGCGAAGGCGACGAGAAGTTCTTCGTCGACGGCGAGCGGTTTCCGTCGACGTTCGGCACCGGCACCGAGGACTACTTCGGCTATGCCTGGTGCCATCCCGCGCTGTTCCATCGTCCCTTCCACAACCAGACGATGACCGAGAACAACTCCGGGCACCAATCGGTCAATCGTTTCCAGATCGCGGACAACGTTCCGTTCCAGCAGTCCTTCGACGCTTCTCTGGAAAAGTACTTCCCGAACGACTACCCGACGTTGTACGCGGCGACCGCCTACTGGTATCTGTCGGCCGACGGAACCGATTCGCTTGGTCCTGTCCCGGTCGAGCAGCGACACGGCTACTACGTGCGTCCGCCGGTGCGTTACGGCAGCTATGAAGTGATCGAGCCGGTCGCGGGGCGCGTTCAAATCCAATCGATGACCAACTGGCCGCCGCACAAATGGCAGAACGGCAATCAGTTGTGGTGGACTCAGGCCCAGCCGGGCGACAAGCTGCAACTGCGGATTCCCGTCGAAACGACCGGCCGCTATCAGGTCCGTGCCCTGTTGACCAAGGCACGGGACTACGGCATCGTTCAACTCTCGCTGGACGGTCGGAAGCTGGGCGAGCCGATCGATCTGTACAATCCCGAGGTCGTCCCGACCGGTGCGATCGACTTGGGCCAGCACGACGTGCAGGCGGGCGACCGTGTGCTGACCATCGAGATCGTTGGAACAAACCCGCGGGCAGTGAAGAGCTACATGTTCGGCTTGGATGTCCTGCAGTTCGATCCGGTGGAGTAACACGGCCATGCCTTCGGACCTGTCCCCGCCCGACGCGCCACTGTTCTGCGACCGCTGCATGAGGCAGTTGCATCCCGGGCGGGGAGACCTGTACGTGGTCAGGATCGAAGCCGTCGCCGACCCGTCGCCGCCGGAGTTCACCGCCGAGGATTTGGCTCGCGACCATCGTGAAGAGCTCGCCCGATTGGTGGCCCAAATGCAAAACCTATCGGCGCAGGAAGCCATGAACCAGGTCTTCCGCCGCTTGACTGTTTTCCTGTGCAACAACTGCTACCAGCAATGGATCGAAAACCCTGTCGGCCGTTGAGACGATCGAGTCCGAATCCGGTTTTTCGCCTCCGTTAATCCCTTCCCAACCAAGGCGTTTTCGGTAGAATCAAGCCGTTTGTACCCGGCAGCAGTCAGCCGCGTACCCTTCAACACGAATGCCCGCCCGAACCACTTTGCAGGGATGTTTCGATGACCGACTCGAACGGTAGCCAGCACGAATTGCCGCAGCAGATTGTCCACAAGCACGGTCCGGCGCTGTTGCACGATCCGCTCTTGAACAAAGACTCGGCATTCACTCCCGAGGAACGCGCCCAACTGGGGCTGCGGGGGTTGGTTCCGCCTCATGCCTTGACCATTGAACAGCAGGTCGAGGTCGCGCTCGAACACATCCGCGCCAAGAGCACCGACCTGGAGAAATTCATCGGCCTGGTCGCTCTCCAGGACCGCAACGAAACACTGTTCTACCGGGTGCTCGTCGAGAATCTGACGGAGTTGATGCCGATCGTCTACACGCCGACCGTGGGCAAGGCGTGCCAGGAGTTCAGCCACATCTTCCGTCGCCCCCGAGGGCTGTGGATCACGCCGGACGACATCGGTCGGATTCCCGAACTGCTGCGAAACGCGCCGCAGAAGGACGTGCGACTGATCGTCGTGACCGACAACGAACGCATCCTCGGCCTGGGCGATCAGGGCGCCGGCGGGATCGGCATCCCGATCGGCAAGATCGCCTTGTATTGCGGCGGGGCCGGGATCCATCCGTCGCAATGTTTGCCGATCAGTCTGGACGTGGGCACCAACAACGGCGAACTGCTGAACGACCCGTTCTACATCGGATACCGCCACCGCCGCTTGCGCGGCTCGGCGTACGACCAGTTCGTCGAGAAGTTCGTGGAAGGTGTGCGGGCCGTATTTCCCAACGCGCTGGTCCAGTGGGAGGACTTCCACAAAAACATCGCGTTTGCGATTCTGGACCGCTACCGTCGCCGCATCACTTGCTTCAATGACGATATCCAAGGAACCGCGGCGGTTGCCGTCGCCGGAATTCTGTCCGCCCTGAGGATCACGAAGGTCCCGTTGGCCGAACAGCGGATTTTGTACGTCGGCTCGGGCGCGGCGGGCGTCGGAATCGGACGGTTGATGAGGTCGGCCATGCTCGAAGACGGCATCGATGCGGCATCGGTCACCAACAGCCAGATCTTTGCCGACAGTCGGGGCGTCGTGCATACCGGCCGCGAGATCACGGATCCTCACAAGATCGAATTCGCGCTCGACAGCCGGTCGCTGGCCGCCTACGGCTTGAACGACGAATCGGCCGCGGACCTCGTCCAGGTGATCCGGGCCGTCAAGCCGACGGTGTTGTTCGGCACGAGCGCCCAAGCGGGCCTCTTCACCGAACCGATGGTCCGCGAGATGGCCAAGCACGTCGAGCGGCCGATCATCATGCCGTTCAGCAATCCCACGTCCAAAGCCGAATGCACGCCCGAGGAGGCGATCCAATGGTCGGACGGACGCGCCATCGTGGCGACGGGCAGTCCCTTCAGTCCGGTGACGTACAACGGCCGCACGCAAGTGATCGGCCAAGGCAACAACGTGTTCATCTTTCCCGGCGTCGGTCTGGGGTGCATCCTGTCCGAAGTCCGGGAAGTGACGGACGCCATGTTCCTGTCCGCGGCGCGCACCTTGGCCCAGTTCGTCAGCGAGGATCGATTGGCCAGCGGAGCGATCTACCCGGAACAGGACCAGTTGCGCCAGGTCAGCCGCCAGATCGCCTGCAATCTGATCCGCGAAGCGCGCGATGCCAACCTCGGACGACTGATCCCCGACGAAGAAATCGAAGACCTGGTCGACCGAGGCATGTGGTATCCCGAATACCGCCGACTAGTCTACCAACCCGCCGCGGCGCCAGCGTAGAGTTTTCGTCCGGAAAATGCATGCGTGGTGCGCGCATCGTAGCAGCATGTGAAGCGTAACCGGAAGCCGGATCTGGAGGAGAATTCAGCATGAAAGCCGTGATGGACACCAATGTCCTGGTTGCGGCATTGCGTTCCCGTCAGGGTGCTTCCTTCGAGGTTCTGCGTCGATTACGCTCGGGGCAGTGGACTGCGGTGTTGAGCAATCATCTGTTGTTCGAGTATGAAGAGATCCTCAAGCGAGACGCTGCTTCGCTGGGATTGAGTCCGGATGACGTGGACCAGCTATTGAATGCTATTTGTGCAAGGGGGGAACGCTGGCCACTGGCACCGGACTGGCAGCCGATATTGGCCGATCCGGACGATGAGCCCCTGGTCCAGCTTGCCGTCGAGTCTGGTACTCGCCGCGTCGTGACTCATAATGTGCGCGACCTGCAACCGGCAAGTACTTTGGGCGTCGAAGTGTTGAGTCCACGCGAATTTCTTGCGAAACTGCGAGAGTGATGATGAAAACCTTACAAGCTCAGGTTCCCGAATTGCTATTGCGGGAAGTCCAGGAATTGGCGGAGAAGCAGAACGCGACGGTCGATCAAATCGTGTCCGTAGCGCTGGCTGCTCAGGTTTCCGCGTGGCGAACGCGCGAGAGCATCGCGTCGCGTGCGGCCCGAGTCGATTGGAACAAAGTCGACGGGATTCTCGATCGAGTTCCTGACATCCCGCCAATACCTGGGGATGAAAAGTGACCCGTTTTCGGATGGACTTGAATTCCAAGTACGTGCCAAAACTCCAGGTCTGATCGACACGTTTCTCGAGTGGCTCAGCACGCGGCCTGCGGATTCCCTCACCGCCGTCGTCGTGGATGGCGACCGATTGCTGGCCGAAGCGGTCCTGGGCTACCCGTAGCGCGGCGCTACTCGCCAAAGTCCAAACGCAATTGATGTTGGCCGTGAGGGGGTAGGGGTGGTTCATCTCCGCAAGCCAGACTGCTGGCGGTTGGCAGCGAACGGCATTCGTCCTCGCGGCCGCGTACGACCCGCTGTCCTCGCAGCGGCCCATAGCCGGCGGTGATCACCGTCCAGGGTCCACCGTGGTCGTCGTCGCGGTAGATGACCACCCAGTCATGCGTCGTGCCGGCCTCGTGCGCCCGCACCGTGTTCGAATACAACGCGGTGTAGTGCCGGTCGCCTCGCTCGGTGTGCAGAATGGGCAACCAAGCTTCTCGCGTCGGATTGAACTGCTTCGGCGCAATCCTCGGCAATCGGCCTTGCCGGGCCAACCGCCGATATTGCTCGTCGACGTCCAGCAGCTCCTCGACCGGCACCGACCGATCGGGCTCGTGCCGTTGGACCGTCGGTTCGATCCGGCTGCTCGGCAACGTGCGGAACCTGCCGGCCAACGACTCGCGGACCGCCCGCAACCGCTTCTCGCCCATCCCCGGCACCTTGGCCAACCGCCCGTCGCGTTCGGCGACTGCCAAGTCGGCTAGTGTCTCGATGCCCAGGGAATCGTGAATCCGTTGGGCCAGCTTCGGGCCGATATCGGCGATCGAAGACAGCAATTGCTCCGGCACTTGGTCGCCGCGCAGCCGACCCAGCATCGACAAGTTCCCGTGGCGAACCAGTTGCTCGGCCGAATGAGCTAGCGAACGCCCGATGCCCGGTAATTGCATCAGTCCGTCCGTACCTTCCTCAGCGAGAATCGATTCGACCGGACGTTCGCAGGTCCGGATCGTCTTGGCGCCTTGCCGGTAGGCTCGCACGCGGAACGGATTGGCGCCCTGACTTTCCAGCAGATCGGCGATTTCTTCCAAGACGCTGGCTACCCCCTGGTTGTCCAGCGGCGGCGAAGTCGGGTTGTCCTGTTCGAAGGCGTTCATCGGCACTCTCCCGATTGCAGCGCGGCGAGTGTCGCATTCGCAGGTCCGCTATTCAGGTTTCGCCTTCCTAAGCCGACGGTACTGAGCCACGGAGCGAACGGAACCTGACCATCCATCGGCCACGGAGGTTCTACTCCGTCAAGAACGGCGGAATGCGCTGGCACACCTGTACTGCGATGCCCCAGGGATCTCGCATCATGACCAATCGCGAGCCGCTGGGAGTGTTCACTTCCTCGAGGAACGTTCCCCCCGCAGCCACCACCTTGTCGCGCACCGCGTCCAGATCGTCGACGTAGAAGGCCAGATGATAGGCGGCCGGATGCGTATCGCGGACCGCCGACAGCGGCGCCTTGGCGTTGTGGTAGATCTCCCAGAACACTCGTCCCTGGCCGTCACCCAGGAAGACCGTGAACGGCGCGCCCTCCATCTTGGACAGGATGCGGCAGTCGAAATTTGCGACGTACCAATCGGCAATTGCGTGCGGGTCATCCAGGTTCAGTGCAAAGTGCTCGAATCGGATCATGGTTATCTTTTTCCTGTGGTCAAATGCCCGAGCATGCGGTCCAAAACGAAAAGGTCCGAATTCCGACGAACTCGGCGGCGATGAAACGCGAACCAACCGGCCGGCTCGCCCGATTGACTCGCAGTGCCTGGTCCGCATACAACCGTAGAGTCTAACAATTTCCCGGTGTCCGAACCAGCCTGCTAGAGTCAAACCGCATGAACACTCGCCCCAGCCGCTTGTTGAAGAAACTTCGCGCCGGCCAATCGGCCGCGTTGATCAAGACCAACCTGAGCGATCCGCGGATCGTCGAACTGGCCGGACTGGCCGGCTTCGACGCGATCTGGATCTGCAACGAACACGTGCCGAACGACTGGCTGAATCTGGAGAGCCAGATTCGGGCGGCCCGGCTGTACGATATGGACACGCTGGTCCGGGTTGCCAAAGGCAGTTACAGCGATTACGTCAGGCCGCTCGAAGCGGACGCGACGGGCTTGATCGTACCTCACGTGGCCAGTGCGGAAGAGGCTCGACGCATCGTGCAGATGACGCGATTTCACCCGCTCGGCCGCCGGGCGTTGGACAGCGGGAATGTCGATGCCCGGTTCTGCCAGGTTCCGTTGACCGAGTATCTGCATCACAGCAACACCGAGCGGCTGCTGATCTTTCAGATCGAGTCGCCGGAAGCGTTGGAGCAGACCGAGCAGATCGCCGCCGTCGCTGGCTTTGACGGCCTGATGTTCGGGCCGGGAGACTTCAGCCACCTGATCGGCAAGGCGGGCCAATTGAACGACCCGGTGGTGGTCGCCGGCCGCCGCCGCGTCGCCGCCGCCGCGAAAGCGAACGGAAAATTCGCCATGGCTGCCGGGCTGTATGTCTCCCGAGCGGAACTGGAGGCCGAAGGGCACACCGCCTTCTGCCTGGGCGCCGACGTACTCGGTCTGCCCGAGTACTTCCGCAAACTGCTCGACAGTTTCTGAGAGGTTCGGGCAAACAGGGGGTGAGTTCCGCCTCAACCGCATCTAGAATGCCCTGCGGAAACGTGAATTCCACTCCTGACCTTCGAGGTACATCACGATGAGACGGCATTCTTGGTTTGTGCTGCTGGCGTTGGCTTGGCTCGGTTTGCTCGCCGCTCAGCCGCTCGCCGCTCAGCAACGGGATACCGCGACCGCCGAGACGATTCCGCCGGCGCTGACGCACTACAAGGGCCGCGAGATTGCGCAGACGATGCACTACCGCGGAGCGCCTTGGCTGACGCGCGACAATCGCGAACAGGAGGAACGCTGCTCGCTGTTGCTGGCCAACCTGGGCGTCAAAGCCGGCATGACGGTCTGCGACATGGGCTGCGGCAACGGATTCTATTCGATCCAGTTGGGCAAGATGGTCGGACCGGAGGGGCGAGTGTTGGCCGTGGACGTTCAGCCCCAGATGCTGGAAATGCTCAAGGAACGGGCGGCCGAGGCGGGACTGGAGAACATCGAACCGATCCTGGGCCAGTTGCACGACCCGAAGCTGCCCGCGGGCAAGCTCGACCTGATCCTGATGGTCGATGTCTACCACGAGTTCTCGCATCCCGAGCACATGTTGGCCGCCATGCGCCAATCGCTGGCGCCGGGTGGCGTGATCGTGTTGACGGAGTACCGTGCGGAAGACCCGAACGTGCCGATCAAACCGTTGCACAAGATGAGCAAACGGCAGATCATGAAGGAGTTCACGCCGAACGGATTCAAGCTGGTCAGGGAATTCGATCGGCTTCCTTGGCAGCACATGATGTTTTTCGAGCGCGAGGACCGCCAGGAACCATGAACGTATACCCTACCCAGTTGCAGCGATCGGGCGATGCCGAGCTGATGATTGAATGGAGCGACGGGCAACGGCGACGTTACCGAGTGTCCGAATTGCGGGCCGAATGCCCGTGCGCCACATGCCGCGAACGCCGCGCGGCCGAGGAGAAGCGACCTGCGACCCTGCTGCCCGTGCTGTCCGCCGAGGAAGCCCAACCGGTGCGAATCCAGACGATGAAGCCGGTGGGCAACTACGCCTACAACATCGAATTCAACGACGGACACAACTCGGGCATTTTCACCTTTGAACTGCTGCTGACGCTGGGCCGCGAAGAAGAACCACAGACCCCAACCTAGGTGAAAGGAGACCCCATGACCGACTCGAACAAACTGACCACCAATGCTGGCGCTCCCGTCCCGGACAACCAGAATGCCATGACCGCGGGGCCGCGCGGACCGATGTTGTTGCAGGACGTGTGGTTTCTGGAAAAACTGGCGCACTTCGACCGCGAAGTGATTCCCGAACGGCGGATGCATGCCAAGGGCTCGGGCGCCTACGGCACGTTCACCGTGACGCACGACATCACCCGGTACACCAAGGCCAAGATCTTCTCCGCCGTCGGCAAGCAGACCGAGTTGTTCGTCCGCTTCTCGACCGTGGCCGGCGAACGCGGCGCGGCCGATGCCGAACGCGACATCCGCGGGTTCGCCATCAAGTTCTACACCGAGGAAGGCAATTGGGATCTGGTGGGCAACAACACGCCCGTCTTCTTCCTCCGCGATCCGCTGAAGTTCCCCGATCTGAATCACGCCGTGAAACGCGACCCGAAGACCAATCTCCGCAGCGCTCGGAACAACTGGGATTTCTGGACTTCGCTACCCGAAGCCCTGCACCAGATCACGATCACGATGAGCGACCGCGGCATTCCCTACTCGTACCGGCACATGAACGGGTACGGCAGCCACACGTTCAGCTTGATCAACGCCCAGAACGAACGGATGTGGGTCAAATTCCATCTGAAGACCCAGCAGGGCATCAAGAACCTGTCGGACGAGCAGGCCGAGACGCTGGTCGGCAAGGACCGCGAGAGCCATCAACGCGACCTGTTCGACAGCATCGAGCGCGGCGAATTTCCCAAATGGGACATGAAAATTCAATTGATGTCCGAAGCCGACGCGGCGGCTTGTCCCTTCAACCCGTTCGACTTGACCAAGGTCTGGTCGCACAAGGATTATCCGTTGATCGATGTCGGCGTGCTCGAGGTGAACCGGAACCCCGAGAACTACTTCGCCGAGGTCGAGCAGGCGGCGTTCAACCCGGCCAACGTCGTGCCCGGCATCGGCTTCTCGCCGGACAAGATGCTGCAAGGGCGACTGTTTTCGTACGGCGACGCCCAACGCTACCGGCTGGGCGTCAACCATCATCTGATCCCCGTGAACCAGGCGCGCTGTCCGATGCACAACTATCATCGCGACGGTGCAATGCGGGTGGATGGCAACTTCGGCGGAACACTGGGCTACGAGCCGAACAGCTACGGCCAATGGCAGCAACAACCCGAGTTCCGCGAACCGCCGCTGGCTCTGGAAGGCGCCGCCGACCATTGGGACCATCGCCAGGACGACGACGATTACTACTCGCAGCCCGGCGCGCTGTTCCGCATGATGAGCCCCGCCCAGCAGCAGGTGCTGTTCGAGAACACCGCGCGAGCCATGGGCGACGCACCGCGGGAAATCAAGATCCGCCACATCGGCCACTGCGCGAAAGCCGACCCGGCCTACGGCCAAGGCGTGGCCGCCGCGCTCGGTATCCCGATGGCTGAAGTCGCGGGGTAGCATCGCAGGCCCAGCGTGAGAAAGGCGAGTGGACCATGCCACTGCACGACTGGTCGGAGTTGTCAGGCTGGGAGGGCGTCCATGACGTGTGGATCGTGGAATTGCTGCGCGCCATCAAGCCGCAGCTTCCGGACGAATACCGAGCCTACATCGGCTCGGTGCCCGCCCTGGCCATTGGCGCCACCGCCGGGCGGCCGGATATCGCCGTGCGTCCCTGGCGACCGGAACCTCCGCCGGATCGCGTGCGGGAAGCGTTGGACGACCACCGCCGCGAACCCATCGAGCCGGACGAGGAGATTGCGACGCTCGCCATCGATCCCCAAACTGCCGTATTCGTTACAGCGCACGGGCGTTTGGTCGCGGCTGTGGAACTGGTTTCGCCGCGCAACAAAGATCGGCCCGCTGCCCGCGCGATCTACTTGGCCCGCTATCTGACTTACCTTCACGAGGGCGCGCATCTCTTGTTGGTCGACGTGCATCCGAGGCCGCGGACGTTTTCCTTCGCAGATGCCCTGGCGGACGAACTGCGCATCGTTCAACCAGCTTGTGCGTCACCGTGTGCGGTGGCGTACCGGGTCGGTGAGCCAGCGCCCGAAGGTGGCCGGATGTTGGCGATCTGGCGCAGGGCACTGACGGCGGGCCAGCCGTTGCCGACCATGCCCTTGCCGCTGAACGTCCACCTCTCCGTCCCGGTCGATCTCGAACGGACCTACCAACAAGCGGCTGACGACGCCTACCTGGCGTAACGTCGCCAGAACGCCGCTTCCACGTCGCGAACCTACAATTGCTCCGCCGTGACCTTCGGAACCGTTCGAACCAGCCGGAATCCAAGGGCTCGAAGGATCAGCAGGACTCCGAACACGGTTGCGCATTGCATGAGATTCATCAAACAAAACGCGAAGTAGACTTCCGCAAGATTACTGGGATCTCCAATCGCCATGAAGAAACCGATCTCGACGCCCGTCAGCACGGTGCAATAGGCCAGCCAGCCAAACGCCAGCGTGGGCAGCATATTCCGCGGCGCGAACGCACCCCAGATGCACGGGATCGTCACCACCACGTTACAGACCGCCATGCCGACGAGGACGACAAACAACTCCGTCGTGTGGAATGCGATCGCCAAACCTCCGACTTCGGGCAGCACCAGTCGAGCCGGCGCCATGGCCAGCGACAGCAGGAACATGCTCAGCAGCAGGTGCCGAAGATTGAATTGCATCCTGGCCGAGATACCTGCCGCGGCTTCCTTGCTGTTGGTCCGCGCGAGCAACCGCCAACGGAACACGCGAGCGGCGATCCCAAGAGGGATCAACGCGACCAGCAGGCCGAACAGCAGGATCAATCCTAGAAGAATGGCGTTGCTTCGATCGAAGTACCTGCTATCGATCCGATTGCCAACGACCAGGGCGTACCACATCAAGGCGGCCAGCAGCAGCGACCAAGGCAACCGCACGATGAAATTCCCCGGCGCCAGGGCAGCCCAAGTCGCGATCAGATTCAGTTGGCCGATGCAGATGCCCGCCGTGATCGCCCAAAGCCACTGGAAACGGGGGCTCCACATCATCGGTGTCAACACATTCACGCCGAGAAATCCGCCGATCACCGCGGCGATCATCACCACGTTACGAACCCAACGATCGTCCATTGCTCCACCGCTCCCCCCACCGTAGCACAGGCTGCCAGCCTGTACCAGCTTCCGTCTCCTTAGCACAGGCTGTCAGCCTGTGTCTGCTTCCTCCCCCTTCCCCTTTTTCTTGTCCCCGCCATTCTATCGGCACGAGACCGAATCCGCGACTCTGCGATGCACCTTCGCATCGCCACCTCTTCCCACGCGGCTCTGCCCGCGAGACAATAACGCGATTGCACCGTGTCCGGAACCCACCACCATGCGCACGGTGCGCGAACCCCACGCCGCAAGACTCAAGAAGGAGATGACCGATCATGAAACGTGTCTCGTATATCTTGGCGTTGATAGGTTGGTTGTTTGTCGCTCCGGCGGGAGCGGCCGAGCAGCGGCCGAACGTGTTGTTCATTCCCGTGGATGACCTGCGCACCGAACTGGGCTGCTACGGGGCCGAGCACATCCGCAGCCCGCACATCGACCGCCTGGCGAAGGACGGCACCGTCTTCCTGCGGGCGTATTGCCAGCAAGCCGTCTGTTCGCCGTCGCGGACCAGTTTGATGACCGGATTACGGCCCGATTCGACGAAGGTCTACGATTTGGTGACGCACTTCCGCACGCATGTCCCGGACGTCGTGACGCTGGGTCAGCACTTCAAGCAGAACGGCTACTACTGCGTCAGCATGGGCAAGATCTACCACGGGGGCTACGACGATCCGCCGACCTGGAGCGAACCGGCTCGACGACCCGCCGGCGGCGCGGGCTACGTGACCGAGGAGAACCGCCAGATCATGTCCCGCCGCCGTGCCGAGGCACTGGAGCGCGGGCTGAAGGGTCAAGCGCTCAGCCGGGCGGCCCGCGGCACGGCCACCGAGATGGCGGATGTGCCGGACAACGCCTACACGGACGGCGCGATCGCGGAACTCGGTGTGCGAGCGCTGCGCGAATTGAAGGACCGCAAAGAGCCGTTTTTCCTGGCGGTCGGATTTGTCAAGCCGCATCTGCCGTTCAATGCTCCGAAACGCTTCTGGGATCTGTACGATCCGCAGCAGATCAAGTTGGCTGAGAATCCGTTCCCGCCGAAAAACGTGACGCCGTACTCGCTGACCACTTGGGGCGAGATGCGAGCCTACGACGGCATTCCCGCCAAGGGCGACTTGACCGACGATCAGGCGCGGCAGTTGAAGCACGGCTACTACGCCTGCGTCAGCTTCACCGATGCCAACGTCGGGAAACTGCTCGACGAACTCGACCGGCTGGGTCTGGCCGACAACACGATCGTCGTTCTGTGGGGCGATCACGGCTGGAAGCTGGGCGAGCACAACTCGTGGTGCAAGCACACGAACTTCGAAAACGACGCCAACGCGCCGCTGATCATTCGGGCGCCGGGCCAAAAGGCGCCGGGTGGCAAGACGCGGGCGTTGGTCGAGTTTGTCGATATCTACCCGACGCTATGCGACTTGGCCGGCCTGGAAAAACCGGCTCATCTTGAGGGCACCAGCGCAGCGCCGCTGCTGGACGATCCGCAGCGGCCGTGGAAGCCGGCCGCGTTCAGCCAGTACCCGCGCGGCTCGGTGACGGGCTACTCGATGCGCACCGATCGCTACCGCTTGACGGCTTGGAAGGATCGCAAGACGGGCAAAGTCGAGGCGTTGGAGTTATACGACCACACGACCGATCCGGCGGAGAACGAAAACGTGGCGGGCGCGGCCGACCAAGCCGAAGTGGTCGAGCGTTTGATGCAGCAGTTGAATGACGGCTGGCAGGCGGTGCAGCGCAGCCGGTAGCGTTGTAGCCGAAGTCGTGAGACTTCGGATTTCGCGGTTTCCATCCGAATTCTCACGAATTCGGCTACATGTTTTTATACGAGGATACTGAGATGACACGAAGAGTTGATCGACGCAGTTTCTTGAAAGCTTCCGTCGCTGGTGCCGCCGCCGTGGGGCTTTCCCTATCGAGTGGACGGCGCGTCTTGGGTGCCAATGAGGAGATCCGCGTGGGCGTGATCGGGATCCGAGGACGCGGCGCCGATCACATCAAGGGCTTCGGCGCAGTGCCGGGCGTCCGCGTCGCGGCGATCTGCGATTGCGACGCGAACGTGCTGGACACGGTGGCCGAGCGGTTTCGAAGCCAAGGGCAGCCGATCGCGACGTACACGGACGCCCGCAAGCTGCTGGACAACAAAGATCTGGACGTGGTCGCCACGGCCACGCCCAACCACTGGCACTCGCTGATCGCCGTCTGGGGCTGCCAAGCCGGGAAGGATGTGTACGTCGAGAAGCCGGTGTCGCACAACGTCTGGGAGGGGCGCCAAGCGGTGAATGCCGCGCGGCGTTACGACCGGATTGTCCAGACGGGCACGCAGAGCCGCTCGTCGCGTGAGGGAGTCGCCCAGGCCATCGCCTGGGTCCGCTCAGGCCAATTGGGAAAGATCCTGGCCGCTCGCGGCATCTGCTACAAGCGGCGCGACAGCATCGGTCTCGTCGCCGGTCCGCAGCCCATTCCGTCGGGCATCGATTACGATCTGTGGTGCGGACCCGCGCCGCTCGATCCGCTGATGCGCAAGAACCTGCACTACGATTGGCACTGGGTTTGGGCGACGGGCAACGGCGACTTGGGCAATCAGGGCATTCACCAGATGGACTTGGCTCGCTGGAGCCTGGGCGTCGACCACTTGTCGCCTCGCGTCTGGAGCGTCGGCGGTCGGTTCGGCTACGTCGACGACGGCCAGACGGCAAACACGCAAATCGTGTTTCACGACTACCCGGACGCGCCGCTGATCTTCGAAGTCCGCGGACTGCCCGACAAGACCGATTCCCGCAACATGGACCAGTTCCTGGGCAGCAACGTCGGGGTCCATGTCCACTGCGAAGGCGGACGGCTGTTCATCCCCGGCTATGCGGCGACCGGCGCCAAGGCTTATGACCGCGACGGGAAAGAGATCATGGCCTGGTCCGGCACGGAAGACCATTTCGCGAATTTCATCCGCGCGGTGCGTAGCCGCCGGCGCGAGGATCTGCACGCCGACATCCTCGAAGGCCATCTGTCCAGTGCCCTTTGCCACACGGGCAATATCTCGTATCGATTGGGCAAGACGGCGACGGGCGACGAAATCGCCGCACGCATCCGCGCGGACCGCGATGCGACGGATGCCTGGCAGCGGATGGTCGAGCATCTGCGGGCCAACCAAGTCGACCTGGCGACGACGCCCGCCACGATGGGCGCCGTGCTGCGGATGGACCCGCAAACCGAACGCTTTGTAGACAACGAGCAAGCGAACCAGTTGCTCACCCGCGACTACCGCGAACCGTTCCGCGTTCCGGAAATCGCTTGACGCAGCGGAAGTCCGACGGCTTCCGTAGCCGGATTCGTGAGAATTCGGACAGCGTAGCCGGATTCGTGAGAATTCGGAACCCGGAAGTCTCACGACTTCCGCTACGTCGTCGGAAATCGATGGCGATTAACTCAGGAGAAAACACCATGTCTTCCAGTTCTGTCCGTTGGTTGGTTCGAGTCGTCGGTATCGCTTGCCTTGCATCGTCGCTGGCCGTCGCCGGCGAGCCGCCGCATGGCGAGCGGTTGCGCGCGGAGGATCTCCGCGCCTGGCAAGAGCGTTTGGCTCGGTTCGATGAGGCAACGCCCAAGCCGGAACTGCTGGGGTTCGAGCGGCTGATTGCCTACGAGGAGAATGCCGTTTTCGCTTACGCATTCGGCGAGCGCGGCGCGGCGGGCGCGGGCGATTCCCCGCTGCGGTTCCGCCGGGTATTGCTGATCAAGCCCCGGTTGCTGGTCGTGGATGACCTGTGGGGCAAGCCCGGACCGCGCGGGACGATCCGGCGAGTCGGCTGGACGGCGGAACCGATCGTCGTCGCGCCGGAGAGCCAAGGCGTGCCGGCGGGACTCGACCAACTGCGCTGGCAGGAGACCAACGATCCGGTCGGCGACCTCCGGGGCACGCCCGCCGCCCAGACCAGCGCGGCGGAGGCCGAGACGGCAGAGTCCTCTGCCAATCTGACACGAACCGTCTGCCTGTTCGTGGTGGGCGAAGCGAGCGGAGCATCCGAGTCGGTTTCGTTCGAATCGCCGACGGACGGGGCAGACTGGAAACTGACCGTTCGCACGGGTGATCGCGGACTGGTCGTCGAGTTGCCGCGCGACTACGTCGAGCCGGGGTGGATCGCGAGCGCAGAAGAAGGCAGTGGAGCGTCGATCTCGCGACGCGCGTTGCCGGCCGGGATCTTGCCGCATGGCCAGCAGGGACAGCAGTTGATCGAGCGCTGGGACCGCGCGTACCGCGGGCAGCAGCGCCCGGGCTGGGACACAGGGCTGATTGCCGAGGACTTGAAGCGTGCGGTCGTCGAGGGTCACATCAAGCCGTGCCGGGTCGTCGAACTGGGTTGCGGGTCGGGCACGAACGCCATCTATCTGGCAAGTCAGGGATTTGACGTCACGGCGATCGATGTGGCCCCGACGGCATTGGGAATCGCCGATGCCAAGGCGCGCAAGGCCGGTGTTCGCGTGCGTTGGCTGCTGGCGGACGTGCTGAATCTGCCGGACTTGGGCACGTTCGATTTGGTCTTCGACCGCGGGTGTTACCACAATGTGCGGTACGCCGACGCCGCCGGATTCGTCGAATCGATGCGTGGCCTTTCGCGACCCGGTACACGGGCGCTGATTGTGTCGCTGAACCGGGCTGGACCGCCCGGAGTCATCGAACAGACGATGCGCGACGATTTCTCCGCGTCGTTCGATTTCGTCTGGCTCAAGGAGTCCGAAATTCAAACCGGCCCCGACGGCGCCCAGCGCCGACCGTCCTGGTCGTTGATGCTGCAGCGGAAGTGACGGGCGGCGGTATAGCGATCAAGCGGGCTCGGTCGCAGGGCATGATCGATCTGGAGAACCTCCCTGAAGAAGGCTGAGTCGTCCGAATTTCTCCAGGGGTGGACCGGGTTTGCCGCGTGCGTTATTCTGCGGCGATGATCAAACGCTCAAAACACCGGTGTCGTTGGATGAACTTGTTCTGGCTGCCGGTCCTGGCCGGCTGTTGGTCTGCGCCGGATCGGCAGGTCGTGGTCTACACAGCGCTGGACCGCGAGTTTTCCGAACCGATTCTGCAGGACTTCGAACAGCGGACGGGCATTCGGGTTCTGGCCAAGTACGACGTCGAATCGACGAAGACGGTCGGTTTGGTCAATGCGATCATCCAGGAGAGCAATCGGCCACGCTGCGATCTTTTCTGGAACAACGAGATCCTGCACACGCTGCGGCTCGAACGACTGGGACTGTTGGACCAATACGAATCCCCGCGGGCGGCTGATTTTCCCGAGACTTTTCGCTCGCCCGAAGGGGCTTGGCACGGTCTTGCAGCGCGGATCCGCGTTCTGCTGGTCAATACGGACCTCGTTCCCGAAGACCAGCGGCCGGATTCGATTCTCGACTTGATCGATCCGCAGTGGCAGGGCCGGGTGGGCGTTGCCAAGCCGCTGTTCGGCATGACGGCCACGCACGCCGCTGTGCTGTTCCATACGTGGGGCGACGATCAGGCTCGCGATTTCTTTCAGAAGCTTCGCGCCAACGCTCAGATTCTGGCCGGAAACAAGCAGGTCGCTTTGGCGGTCTCGTCGGGACAAGTTGCGATTGGCTGGACCGACACGGACGATGCCATCATCGAACGGGACAAAGGCATGCCGGTGCAGATCGTCTATCCAGACCAGGGCGAGGGGCAGATGGGCGCCTTGTTCATCCCCAACACGCTGGCCTTGATCAAAGGCAGCGCGAATGGCGAGGAGGCGCGGCAACTAGTCGATTTTCTGTTGTCGCCCGAGGTCGAGTCGCGTCTGGCGTTGGGCGACAGTGCCCAGTTCCCGCTGAACCGCCACGTGGATGTGCCGTCGCGAGCCCAAGGAGAAGTTCCGATCCGCCACATGCAAGCCGATTTTGCGTCGGCCGCGGCGGGGTGGGAACCGGCGGCGGAATTTCTACGAGAAGTGTTCGCCGACCAGTAGATCGGCCGTCCCTGTCACCGCTTAGCGACTCTCGACGAAACGCCTGCCCGCGTTTCGCTCTCGTTCTGGACCACCTTCTCCCAATGGCCGGATCTCGTGTACAATGACGGCCGTGAATACCGCTACCCAACCATCGATGGCCTACCTGCTGCGGATCGAACCGGCCCTGCTCGGGACGGTCTGCTGTCTGCTGTCCGCGATAAGCTACACCGCAGCCAATGTGTGTCTGCGCCAATTGGCCGGGCAGCAAATCGACGAGGCCTGGGTAATTTGCGTCAAAGAGATCGTCTCGGTGGTGGTCGTCGGGCCGTGGTTGTTGTGGAGATTCGCGTGCGGTGAGCGGTTTCGGATCCCCTGGTCCGCGCTGGTCGTTCTTGTGTTGGCCGGACTGATGGTGCAGTTGGCCGGAAATCTAGCCATGCAGTGGGCGTTCGGGGTGGTGGGACTGGCGGTCAGCATGCCGCTGGTGTTTGGTGTGAACCTGACGGCCAGCGGATTGATCGGCATGGCCTTGTTCCGCGAACTGCTGACCTCTCGTTCGATCGCGGCGATTTTCTTGGTGATCGCCGCCGTCACGTTGCTGAGCATCGGGGCGGCCAGTGCAGGCACTTCGGCCGAGTCGCTGCCCGTCCCCGGAAGCGCGCTAGTTGCTTTGCTCGGGCTTGGTGCCGCATGTTTGGCGGGAGCCGTCTTCGCGGGACTCGGCGCCGCGATTCGCCACACAGCGAAGTCGAAGGTTCCCGTCGCCGTGACGGTTGTCATCGTAACCGGGGTCGGTGTCGTGTCGTTGGGCATCGTCAGCGCGCTGCGATTGGGGAGCGAAGGCATGTTGGCCACCGAGCCCCAGACGTTGGCCTGGATGATCGCGTCCGGCGTCTTCAATCTGGTCGGATTCGCGCTGATCATCAAAGGGCTGCAGTTGACGACGCTGGTCCATGCCAACGTGCTGAACGCCTCGCAAGTGGCCTTGGGCGCTGCCGCGGGCATTCTGCTGTTCCAGGAAGCGCACAACCTCTGGCTGCTATCTGGGATCGTCGCGACCGTCGTCGGCATCGCGATCTTCGACCGTCCCGTCAAGAGGTAGATATCAGCTCAATGGGCTGGGCGTTTAAAACCGGGCAATTGGGTTGCGTTTCCCGAAGATAGGAAAGCTGTGCGGTTCGATCGGGTTCCCCGAATGGCAGGGGATATTTCGGCCGATCTTAATGAGAAGTAGTTCTCGACGGATCGTCGCACCCGACAGGAACGAGCCCCTATTATGCCGCACGCGAGCACTTTGGACGGGATCCGCCGGTTGGTCCGCAGGACATTTGCCGAACTGGGATCTTTGAACGGGGAACCGATCAGCGAACACATACTTATCCGAAACGATCTGTACTGTGGACGGCGTTTTCGATGCGGTGATTTGCAGGCAGTGTGGTTCATCGAAGAGGACGAGATCAAGGTTCACGGATCGGACGGGACGGTTCTTCGCATCCTGCCTGGCTCCGGGTTGTCCGACAAGCCTGCGGGCTATTCACGCCGGGCTGCTTGAGAGGCTCATCCCGGATGATGAGCCTTCACCCATGTTGCCGACGTTTGCTGACCGTTTGTCTACTGGTTCCTCTGCTTCTCGCAGAAGCCCTGGCGGAACCGATTGTTCCGGGCACGGGGCAGAAGCTGACGCAGGTCGGCGACGATTTCGAGGACGAGTCCTGGGAATATCGCTTCAATCCGCCGAAGAGTTCACGGGACATCGATTCGCAGGAACGGTCTCCGACGGGTGAATCCGCAAACGGACGCTGGTACGAGAGCGTCAAGCGAGGACATCCGGACATCGTGAGGCGAGTTGAAACGCCGGCCGGCGGACTGCCTGGAAGTCGGGGCTCGCTCCTCCTACAGTCGTTGCAGACAGGGATCCCAGGCCGGCCCAGCCAGCAGTTGGGCCAGGACGATCTGATCGCCGACGTCCACTATCGGCTGGGTGGAGCCATTCCGGTGTCCCGCGGGCCGAACGTGGTGGTTCGAGTGTTCCTGCCTCCCGTCCGTCAATGGGAGCAGCGTACCGGCCCGCATTTCGGGTTTCGCGTGGCGCTCGAAACCTTCCTCGTCCCGTCCCAGCGGGGCATGGCATCAGCGGGTGGGCGCCCGGCGCTGGAGACGTATTGGCCTGGTATGTTCATCGAGTTCGAGAGCAAGGCAGCGGGCGGCGAGCACGACTACGCGCGCCTGCGGCTTCGCGCCGACCGCAATGGCAACGACTACCCATCCGCGCAGATCACGACGACCGGTTGGTGGACGATGGGCCTGTCCGTAACGCCCGACGGGATGGTACACTACTTTGCCAAGCCGGGAGTTGAGGAACTGACCGCGTCCGACCGATTGGCGTCCGAGTTTCCCTACGGCCGGCGAGCGGTGACGTTCAAGACATTCTTTTTCAATGTCTGCAACGGCGACGACGGCAGAACTTGGTCGACCCCGTGGGTGATCGACGACCCCGCGGTGTACTTGGTGCGTTAAGGCAGCCCGCGGGAAAAAACCTACCGGATTTGCAAGTGGCGGTAGGGCGCGTGCCGTCCGGTATTTCGGCACCGGACGGCTCGCGCCGTTCCGCTAAAGTGGTAACTTGTTTCCTGCG
>JAHDXO010000014.1 GCA_023382975.1 Pirellulaceae bacterium | reverse complement strand
CGATCGGGCGTATGCGTTTCAAGCGGTGTCGCCGCAACATCGTCTGTGCTCCTGTCTGGTTTGCTCGTCAGTGGTAGCGACCAATCCGGCATCCATGCCGATCGGTGCCCGAATCGAACCCGGCACAACGCGGTTATCAGCCGTGTCTGGACAACCAGCCCTCGACTACCTTGTTCACCTGAAGTCCAGGTCTTTCACCTGATCTCCTTGTACTGCCGCGTGGGCGGTCGGATTAGGTGAAAGACAAAGTGAAAGATCAGGCTGCCATTCGGCTTCGCCACGTTCTGTCGTAGACCGTGCATACCGTGATCCCAGTGGGCTGGGAGGCGCTCGAATCCTCGTCTCCGGCTCTTCAGACCGGTGCTAGACCGTCTCAGCTACCAGCCCATCAACGAAAAAAGCCCGGCGTCTTGTGGACACCGGGCTTTGGTAAAGCTCGCTCTGTTGGCGGGGCCGAGTGTCACAAGCGCAAGCAGCGCGCGGGGAGCGTATTGACCGGCCCGCCGGCAAAACACGCATCAATGCGCTGTTCGTGTTTGAGACTCGACCGTAAGTAGGACATTGCTGACTGCTCCCGTTCAAAATCATCAGCGGACCACATCCGCCACCGACAAATGAGACGACGCCCCGCCAAGAAAGGTTCGCAAGAATTCCCGACGAAGGTCTTCGCAACGCGCCGAAGCGACCGACCGAAGGTCTCGCCCGATATTGGAAACCTTCGGTTGCTCGCGTGGCTCGGTCAGAGACCGGCCTCAGCGATTCGGGCAGATCGTTTCTTGCGGGTTGCCCGCGTCGAGCCTGGTCTTGCACCGGAAAGACGCGAAGGGCGCCAAGACGTCGCTGCGGGTGGACACTTTTCCGGGATGCCTGCTTGCGGGGGCGTTAGCCCGCCAGCACAATGGCGGTCGAAGGGGAACCTATGCTTGCCAAATTGCAGACGTTTTCGCTGTTGGGGATCGATGCGTTGCCGGTCGAGGTCGAGGTGGATGTGTCGCCCGGCGCGCTGCCGAAAACGGTGTTGGTTGGGTTGCCCGAGGCGGCGGTCAAGGAGAGTACGCACCGGGTCGAGCGGGCGATCGTCAATTCGGGCTTCATGCGCCCGCAAGACCGGATCGTGATCAATCTGGCGCCGGCCGAGTTGCCGAAGCAAGCGGCCTCGTTCGATCTGCCGATCACGCTGGGGATGCTGGCCGGCAGCGGGCAACTGGAATCGGAACTGTTCGGGCGCTACGCGGTGGTGGGCGAACTGTCGCTGGAAGGGCTGACGCGGCCGGTCAAGGGCGCGCTGTCGATGGCCATGATGGCGGCCAGCCAGAAGGGCTTGCGCGGAATCGTGGTGCCGGCCGAGAGCGCGGCCGAAGCGGCCGTAGTGGAAGACATCGAAGTGATCCCGGTGGCCAGTCTGGCGCAGGCCGTGGGGTTCTTCAGCGGGGCGCTCGAAATCGAGCCCACGCCGTCGCGGCTGGAGGAGCTATTCCAGACCTACTCGAAGTACGACGACGACTTCGCCGACGTCCGCGGCCAGGAGATGGCCAAACGGGCGATCGTCATCGCCGCCGCCGGCCGCCACAACCTGTTGATGGTCGGCCCGCCGGGTTCGGGCAAGACCATGTTGGCCAAACGGGTGCCGACCATCCTGCCTACGTTGGGCGCGATGGAATCGATCGAGACGACTCGCATCTACAGCGCTTTGGGGCGGCTGAAGCCGGGGCAGCCACTGATGGCCATTCGGCCCTTTCGGTCGCCGCATCACACGATCAGCGACGCGGGATTGGTGGGCGGCGGCAGCACGCCGACGCCGGGCGAGATCAGTCTGAGCCACAACGGAGTGCTGTTCCTCGACGAGTTGCCCGAATTCAACCGGCGCACGCTGGAGGTGCTGCGGCAGCCGCTGGAGGACGGCGTCGTGACGATCTCGCGGGCGCTGAACAGCACGACGTTTCCTGCCGAATTCATGCTGATCGCGGCGTTGAACCCCTGCCCTTGCGGATACCGGAACGATCCTCGGCGCGACTGCCACTGCACGCCGCCTCAGATCGAGCGGTACATGGGCAAAATCAGCGGACCGCTGCTGGACCGGATCGATTTGCACATCGAGGTTCCCGCCGTGGCGTTCAAGGAATTGTCCACGGCGCCGCCCGGAACCAGCAGCCAAGCCATGCGCGACCAGGTGCTCGCGGCCCGCGCTGTCCAGCGGGAGCGTTTCGAAGGCACTCGAACTCGCTACAACGCGCAGATGACCACCCGCGAAATCCGCAAGTATTGCCGCTTGGACGAAGACTGCATGGAGATCCTTCGGTCCAGCGTCAACGAACTGGGCCTGTCCGCGCGGGCGCATGACAAGGTATTGCGCGTATCGCGCACGATCGCCGACCTGGACGGGGCCGCCGTCATCCAGCCGTCCCACATCCAGGAAGCCGTCAATTACCGAATGCTCGACCGCAACCTGTGGACGTAAGGCGGTCAGCGTTCTTCCAGGTTCAGCCGCGCGATGATCTCTTCGGCACCCGGGGTCAGATTGCGGATTTTCGAAGCCAAATGGGATTTTTCCGACACGTTGGCTTTGGCGGCGCGTCGCTTGATGTGGCCCATCTTGACGCGGCGGTGCCGACGTCGTCTCAATTCTCTCTTGCGTTCACTAGCGCTCACGTTCATTCTCCTGATGGTGGAATTCGATCCGGCGGCCCGCACCCAGGCGGTGTGAAAATCGGGGCGGGAACGAGACGCAAGGTTACCATCCGCGCCCGCCGGACGTCAACGAGTCCATTTACATGCCTGCTTGCAGTGCATGCGCCCGGGCCATGGCATCCTCGGCCATGTGAATATAGCGACGGTCCTGGGTTCCGGCAAAAGCCCGCTGGTAGGTCACGCTCAGCGCGGTGTACGAGAAGGGATCGCCCGGTTCCAGTTGGCAGGCTCGTTCCGCATGCGTGACGGCCTTCTCGTGCTGCCCGAGTTTCCCGCAAGCCACGGCCAGCGCGAAATGGGCCAGTGCGAACGTCTCGTCCGCTGCAACCGCTTGCTCGAATTTCTCGATCGCCTCGGGATACTTGCCCTGGTCCTTGAGCTTCTCACCTAGGTTGTACAGGTCGTGTACGCTGTCAGCCATCAGCCTAATCTCCCGGATTGGTATTGAACGAAATGTTGCTTTTCTTGTACAAGAGTCCCCTGATTCCTGTCGGCACAGTGTAGCACGCTTTCGGTTTTTCTCGCAGAGGTTGTGAAAAAATCGGACCAAGCACCTCGCGAGCAGCCGATCTGCCGTGCTTTCGCGGCCTCGGCTCGGAGCCAGTCCCGTGATCACACGTTCGCGGGGGAATCAAAGCCTTCTGCGGATCACCAAAATCGTCTCAACCGCTGTAATCATTCTTGCCGATCTCTGTTCCAGGTTAAGGTGCGCAGCTTGCTCCAGAATCCAGGATCTGGGAAAGAAGGAAACAACGTGTCGAACATTCATCCGACTGCTGTGGTTGATCCTCGTGCTGAGATCGCTTCGGACGTCACCGTCGGTCCGTTTTGTATCATCGAAGGGGACGTGGTGATCGAGTCCGGGTGTCAGTTGGCGAGCCGGGTTGTCGTCAAGCAATCGACGCATTTGGGTACAAACAACCAGATTTCCGAGGGAGCAGTGCTCGGCGGCAAACCGCAGCATCTGCGAGCCGGAGAGCAGACCGGACGCCTGCTGGTGGGCAGCGGAAACATGATCCGCGAGAACGTGACCATCCACTGTGGCCTGGGAGCAACCGACTGTACCACCGTGGGGGACAACAACTTGATCATGGTCAATGCGCACATTGCCCACGACTGCCATGTCGGCAGTAACGTGATTCTGGCGAACAACGTGATGGTGGCCGGCCATGTGACGATCGAGGACCGGGCTTACATGTCGGGCGCCGCGGGCGTGCATCAATTCTGCCGCATCGGTCAATTGGCCATGGTCGGAGGCCAATCCCATCTCAGTCAGGATGTGCCACCGTTTGTTACCGTCGATGGAATCAGCAATCACGTGGTTGGTCTGAACCGGGTCGGCTTGCGCCGCGCCGGGTTCTCGGAACGCGATATCCTGGATCTCAAGGCCGCTTACCGGGTGATCTACCGCAGCGGATTGAGTTGGAATGAAGTGCTTCAACAACTGAAGACACAGTTTTCGACGGGGCCGGCAACTGCCTATTTCGAATTCCTCCAGAGCGTCAAACGAGGGATTGTGCGAGAGCGGCGGGCCCCCGCGCGGTCGACCATCCGAATCTTCCACGATGTGGACGAAGACGCGACGCCAGCCACCAAGACGAAGGCGAGCTGAACGATTCCGGACGATTCGGGACTTCGCCGTGAAATTGTCGAGAGCGGCCGCGGCAGGCATGTTGTCCAAGTGTTGAAACTTCGGATTCCATCGTTTCAGCCGAATCCCCAAAGCGAGCCGACGATTTCCGCATCGCGGGGATTGCTGACCAGGGAACAGGCCACCATACTCAAGCGCGTGTCGGCCGAGGTTCGGAGTCTGTTGCGCGGAGACGATTCGCTTGGCTCGCTGGTTGAGGGTTTGGGAGAAGAAGCGGGGCACGCGGCGGACCGGTTCTAAGCTGGTTGGCACGTTGGGCGAGATTCTGTTTTCCGCGACGCTGTTTGTTCTGGGTGGCGTCTCGCTGATGGCCCTGCTGGCCTCGCAGGCCATCCCGGCTCTGCAACCCTTTCGGCCAGGATTCGGTTTCTGGGTGATGGTGCTGGTGCTCAGTTCGTTCATGCTCTTGGGCGGTGGCGGAGTGCTGTGGACTTGGCTTCACGCCGGAACTTCCCCGGAAAGGCGTTCAGCTATTGCCAAACGGGCGGCATCCTTGGACTTGACGGCCGACCCGACCGCTCAGCGTTTGCGACTGCCGAGCATTCCCAGCGATGCGAATCTGACGAACAGTCCGGGAATCAAGCAGCGGTATCGGCTGCCTGTCGTCCAGTCACCGGCCTGGAGATTGATGTTCGCCACGGTGTTCTGCGTCGTCTGGAATGTCAGTGCTGCCATTTTGGTGGTCGTCGCGGTGAGCGGGTTTTTGCGGAACGACCCGGAGTGGTTTCTGACCATCTTCACGATTCCGTTCCTGGTGGTCGGCGGCTGGTCGGTCTACGATTTCGTCCGGCAATGGTTGCTGCACGCCGGAATCGGCCCTACCAACGTCGAGATTTCCGACCATCCGTTGCAGCCCGGTCGTGGGTACCTGGTCTACCTGTCACAGAGCGGTCGCTTGGCGATGAAAGCGTTGGCGGTGAATCTGGTTTGCGAGGAGGCGGCGACTTACCGACAGGGCACGGACATCCGCATCGAGCACAAGCGGGTTTTCGACCGTCAAATCTATCGCCAGACGGACTTCCGCATCGAGCCCGGAAAGGCGTTCGAGCACGAGCTACGGCTGGAGATTCCCGCGGACGCGATGCACTCGTTCCAATCGGAGCACAATGCGATAAACTGGAAACTTGTGATTCATGGCGAGGCCGATGCTTGGCCGCCCTTCGAACGCTGCTTCCCGATTATCGTTTATCCGCGCTATGACGGCCACGAAGACACTGATCGAACCGCTGATCTCGCTCAAGATCTACCGTCTTAACGGGATCTTTCATCCGGGCGATTTGTTCGAGTGCGAATACCAGATCGATGCGATCGAGCCGGCGGAGATTCAGGCGGTGGAAGCTTCGGTGATGTGGTTCACGGAGGGCAAGGGAGACGAGGATCTGGGGGTTCACTATTTCGAACGGTCGCGGCCCAGTGACGCGGTCGACGGGGATCTCCGTCAATTGCACCGGCTGGAGTGCCGGCTGCCGCCCAGTCCGCTGACGTATCACGGAACGATCGTCAAGATTCACTGGTGCGTGCGCGTCCGCGTGTTCCAGCGCCACGGCAAAGATGTCTGCGCGGACCGGCTGTTCCAGTTGTTGCCGCGTCGCGCCCGCAGTTGAGGGAGAGTCGTCGGGATGAGCGAATTGGCCGTGAACTCGCATCTGTCCGGGAATCCCTTTTCGACGCGAAACGTACGACCGGGCGTTCTGCCCTATCTTTTTCCGGCGGGAATGACGTCCGCCGATCTGATCGCGCGGTTGCGGGGTAATGGGTGGTGGGGGCAGGTTCTCGGTCCGCACGGATGCGGCAAGACGACGTTGTTGCGCGCGTTGTTGCCCCAACTGCAGGCTGCCGGGCGAACGGTCTGCTTGATCGAATTGCACGCCGGGGACCGTCCGCCGGTCGACCGTGCCGAACGAACCCCGTGGGACGAAGAGACGCTGGTGGTGGTCGACGGCTACGAGCAACTGGGTTGGCTGGCCCGCCGGCGATTGCGGAGGAGTTGCCGGCAAAGACGTTCCGGATTGCTCGTGACGACTCACCGCCGCACGGACTTGCCCGTGTTGTGGGAAGTGGCGACGAGCCTGGAATTGGCTCAGGCCCTGGCTCGGCGCTTGTTGGAGTCAGCGGATTCGGCGCCGATCCACGCCGACGACGTGGCGCGAGCATTCCAGCAGTGCCGAGGCAATCTGCGTGAAACTTGGTTCTCCCTGTACGATGTCTACGAAAGCCGGGTCCGCTCAGGGTCCGTTCCCAGTTGCCCCGACCCAGGAGCGGCATAATGCTCACCGTCACCGTCAGCGTTTATGCCAATCTGCGGGAGTATACCGGGGGGCAGGCCACGGTCGAAGTCGACCTGCCCGACGGCGCGACCATCCGCACCGTGATCGACCAGTTGGGCATTCCTGCCGAACAAACGCGGATTGTTTTTGTCGATCATCGGGCTGCCGGTTTGGACGATGCGTTGCGGAGCGGCCAGCGGATCGATCTGTTCTCGGCAATCGGCGGGGGATAGCGTCGCCCTTGTCCGACGCAGGTCGCTGCCATCGGTTGGTGCAGGCATGGGATCCGGCTATAATCCGCGTGTTTCGATCTGGACCCAAGCACCGGCTGACAAGCATCTTCGTTCCTCTTGCCCTGGGAACCTCCATGAACGTCTATCTCGCGGAATTCGTCGGCACTTCCATGCTCGTTCTTCTTGGCAACGGGGTGGTAGCGAACGTCGTCCTGGCCCGGACCAAGTCGCACCAGGCCGGATGGATCGTGGTGACCGTCGGCTGGGCGCTCGGCGTGGCGCTGGCCGTCTACACCGTGGGCAGGATTTCCGGAGCGCACCTCAATCCGGCCGTCACAGTCGCTCTCGCGTCGACCGGGACCTTTGATTGGCTGTTGGTTCCGGGCTACATCGCTGCGCAGATCGGCGGCGGCTTTTTCGGGGCGGTGCTGGTTTACTTGGCGTTTCTCGCTCATTGGAGCGAGACAACCGACCGCGACGGGATTCTCGCGTGCTTCTGCACCAGTCCCGCGATCCGTCGCTTCGGACCCGCGTTCATCACCGAATTCATTGGCACCTTCGTGCTCGTTTTCGGCGTGCTTGCCATCGGGCGCATCGCGCTGGGCGCCGAGGCGGCGGACGAGGCCTGGACGGCGGCGGTCGGCACGTACTTCGGCCCGCTGCTGATCGGACTGCTGGTGTTGTCGATCGGCATCTCGCTCGGCGGCCCCACCGGTTATGCGATCAACCCGGCTCGCGACCTGGGGCCACGTTTGGCACACGCCGTTCTGCCGATTCCCGGCAAGCGAGACTCGGACTGGGCCTACGTCTGGGTGCCCGTCGCAGCGCCGATTCTTGGCGGCATCGCCGCTGCGCAGGTCTTTGCCCTTCTCGGACTCTGAACCTTTGTGGACCTCGGGTAGACGGCATCCGATCGAATTGCGTTTCGGCATTCGCGCCGGTCACTCGGCAGGCGGTTGATCGCGCAGAACGCTCTCGAATTCCCGCAACGCCACGCTGGATCCGGCCTGCCACGCGCGACGCAAGTATTCGGGAACCCATCGGCGGACGGGAAGCCCTGGAAAAGTGGGGCTCTCCGAGACTTCGCGGTAGTGCCGACCGTCGAATAGATAGATGTCCAACGAACCCTCCCGGTAGATCCACAACTCGGGAATGCCCAGCGGTTCGTAATCCTCGGCACGGGTCGAGGAAGTGGCGTCGACCTCGATGGCCAAGTCCGGTGGTGGATCGCTGCGGAGGTCGATCTGCTCTTTGCCCAGAATCGCCTCGCGGTGCTCGATGTAAAAGCATTTGTCCGGCTCAAGACCGGCCTCGCCGAATCGCTTCAAAGTAATCGGATCGAAACCCTGCCAATCGCGTCCCGTATGCCGCAACAGCGCCTGAACTAGATTGGAAAGCGTGTCGGAAAAGTTGCCATGCATGGGCAGCGGTGACATCATGCGAATTTCCTGCGTGCGGGCGTCGTAGCGGACTTTGACGGCCGCGTTGTCACCGCGGCATTCGAGAAGTTCTTCGTAGTCGGCCCAGGAGTGAGGGCGCAGAATCGCCTCGCTTCCAGGGGAAAGCTCCACTCCAGCACTCGAGACGGTTACATGGACCATGGGCTCCTCGCAAGCTATCAAGGCGTACGTCCTTGGTTCGGTGCGGCAGGCGGGACGGACGATCCCGCTTTCACGGGATCGACCTGCGGAGGCGGTACAGGCTGATCGGGAATCTCGACCGAACTTCCGGAATCGCAACCAGCCGACGCCGTGGCGATTGCCAGCAAAACGCAGAGCAGGGCCAGCAGCTTTCTCATTGTGGTCTCCACGGTTTGAAATTCGGACTGGCGAATCTGTGCCCGGTTGCTTCGTCAGGGAAGCCACGCCCGATTGGGAACCTCGCGGTCTTCGATTCCTCCCAGATTGATTATGGCCTGGTCGGGAATTTCTTTGGCGACCGCTCGAATCGAACCGTCGGCCAAACAGAAGTGAACAATGCCGGGATGCCAACTGCTGAAGCGGTTGTACTCGCGGTCCTGCAAACCCCAAGCCAGAGGCAACGTACCACTGCCCATCCAACTGTGCGAATACAGCCTCTGTCCGTTGTAGACCCCGCCCAACGCTTCGCCAAACATCAACGTGTTGCTGGTTCCGTCGGTAATATCGGTCAGCCGAACCCTGGAACGATTGGTCAGCGGGCCCCGGAAGCGGTCCCAGTAGCTCTGATTCGGCGCTCCCATGCCGCCTGCACAACCGACGTAGTTGGTTCGGCCCAAAGCCTCACCGCCTCCACCACTGGGAATGTACAATCCGTTCAGCCAGACCACGCCGGCCGAAGGATCGTAAAACGTGTGCAACCCGACGAACGTCCCAACTTGCGAAGAGTACGGATCGTCCGAGGGACAGTGGAGCAGCTTGATACGCGCCTGGGCGATCGCCCAAGTTGGCCCGTTCGCCCACCATCCGCCGGCCACCCGCCGTTCGACATGCATGTCCAATTCGATTCGCTCGTAGACGGACTGAGCTTCCAGATAGGGTAGCAAGTAGGGGATGACGCCCAAGAACTGGTCGCTGAAAGGAGGTGTGTCGACCGGTGGCCAAGGACCGAGATACCCCGGCGGCAAGCGGTCGTTGCTGGCATGGAAATTGTGTGCGGCCAGTCCAATCTGCTTCAAATGATTGGCGCACTGCGTCCGCCGTGCGGATTCGCGAGCAGCCTGGACCGCGGGCAGCAGCAACGCCACCAATACCCCGATGATCCCGATCACCACCAGCAGTTCGACGAGCGTGAACCCCGGCGCCCGTCGTCGTTGTTGGACAAGATGATCCAGGCAGTTGCCTGTTTCGTGATGGAAGAGCAGAACAAACATGCTTCGATCGTGGCAACTTTCTTATCAAAAGTCAACTGGCTCAGTCGAACGGTAGCGAAATCCGGCTATAATCAGCGGCTTTCAAGCCGCAAACGCCGCTGCTCGATGGACGATCCGGCGCGCGGCTGGTGCCTGGCAGCGAAAAGGCTGACCCGATGAACGTCGACCCCCATTTTCAGCAATCCCTGGAGAATCAAGCGCGAGACCGCTGGGCACTGCGACAGCTTTTCAATGACGACGAGATCCAGCGACTGGAGGGTTCCCGTTGCGCCGTCTCCGCCACCCGACGCACGATTGTGTACTTGGTCTACGAAAACCACTTCGCCCGTGGCGGCGGAATTTTCGCCGTCGCGAAGCACCTTCCCCCAGACTTGGCCAAACGCAATCCTTGCGTCGTGGTGCTCAGCCCATTCCACGCTCGACTGAACCAATCTCCCGAAACACCCGGCGATCTGGTGGGAACAATTCATGTTCCTTTTGGCAGCAGCAGCGTCACCACCACCGTTTATCGTTATCGAAGTGACGGCATTGCTTGGATTCTCTTCCAGGCGGAAGGTTTTTTCACGTCCGCCGGGAACAGTCCTTACAACCAAACCAACGAAGAACTCTTGCGCAACGGAATGTTCGCCTCCGCGGCGATCCCATACATCTTAGGAATGAGCGGCATCGCACTGACCGAGGATGTGGTCGTGCATGTTCAAGACTGGCAGTTGGCAGCGACCGTCCTGACCGTGAAGCAAGCCGTGTTGGACGGCCGTTTGAGGTCGGCAGCCGTCGTCTTGACTTCCCACAACCCATACGACTGTGCTGTGACCCGCGAAGACTTGGCCGCCATTACCTCGCGTACCGACGATGCCCAATGGGCGCGTATTTCAACGGACACACCAGGAGCAGCCTCGGGACGGCGGGCCACCGTGTACGAGTGCATGATGCCGCTGATGGACGCGCCCGTGTCGACCGTCAGCCGCCAGTACGCCCGCGACCTAGTGGCCAACCCCCTGCTGGCCGTGTATTTCGCGGATCATCTTCAGGAGGTGTTTCGGCGGCAAGGTTTGGTCGGAATCGATAACGGCCTGTTCATGGCGCCGCGTCGCCCCTTCTCCGATTCGTCGGTCGCCCAGGCCATGCAGGGTGAGGTCGAAGCCGTCTTGTCGGAAAAACGATCCAAACGACGGAAGATGCTGCAGGCGCTCACCAGCTTTCGTCCGCCGCAGCGATTGGGTTTTCTGCGCTACGAGGACCGTTGGGATTTGACGCGACTGCCCGACGACATCCCCGTCTTCATGATGTTCGGCCGCATGGACCCGGCACAAAAAGGATTCGATCTGATGGCCCAGGCGATTCGCCGCGTGCCTCACGGCACGGCCAAGTTCGTGATCTGTCCGATCGTGCCACCCGATGTCCGGACGTTCCTGGACGATTGGCGGGACGTTGCCTGTTCGCGGCCCGGCGACGTCGTCGTCTACACGGGGCGAGTGGACCCGTACATGCAATTGATGGCCGGCGCGACCTACTGCGTGATGCCGTCGCTGCACGAACCGTTCGGCGCGGCGACCGAGCCTTATCTTTCGGGCACACCGGTCGTGGCAGCCGCCACGGGTGGATTGGTCCAGCAGGTGATCGACCATGATCGGCAACCGCAGCGGGCCACCGGATTCCTGTTCGGCCATGCGTACCCGAGTTCGGCGGTCGAGCAGGGTGAGCAGTGGCGGCAGATTCTGGACGCGCCGAACCCGGCGTCGCGCATGCATAGCGGGCTGTACGCATCGCTGGTCAATGGCCTAACCTCGGCATTGCGGGAGGCGATCGACGTCTACCGCAACCGTCCATCGGATTACGGACGGATGCTCGCGAGGCTGTACGACCAGGCAGTCCAATTCACCTGGGAAAAGGCCGCGGCCGAATACACGGCGCTGTACGACCACGCTTCCAAGCCGTAGCCCGGAATCTCCGCCGCGCCCAACCTCCTCACTCGCTCTCGCGCCGCGGCCAATTCAGGTGCCGGTGCAGAAAATCGAAGGTGCCCTGTCCGTGGATCGTGTGAGGCCCGGCGAACCATTCAATTTCCGCTCGGTCGCCGATGCTCAGCCGCGCGTTGTAAAGATGACGTACCTTGGCGAACTCGTAGGCGACGCGTTCGTCCGGTGCGACACCGTCAAAGTGACCTCGCTCGACCATGAACGGCCGCGGGGCGATCAACGCCGCCATCTCGGCATAGTTGAACGTGCTGCCCAGATCGAACTCGAAGATCTCGTACTCGCCCGTCCAGACATAGCTGTGCGGAGCGCGCGTCGAGGCGTTCTTCCAGACCCAGTCGTTGAAATCGGCCGAGCAGATGGAAAGGCAGTATCCCGGAACCAGGACCGGCAACCGCATCGCACTTTTGCCGCCGTACGACAAGCCGTAAAACCCGATCCGCCCGGCATCCACGAACGGCAACCCGCCCAGCCAATCGACGATCTGCTGGTGCTGCGGCGCCATGATCGAAAACAGCGTCTTCTTCATAGGATTCGCCTTGCGCTGCAGCGTGCGGAAATCGTCCCCGAACAGGTACAGGTTCTGCGGCGAGAAGGTGACGAAGCCCCGTTCGGCCAACTTGGCGGCAAAATCGTGGTAGGCGCGGTGGTCGCCTTGAACGATGTCCTGCGGCCGGCCTTCCAATCCGTGCTGGCAGACCACCACGGGCCGTCGCTCTCCGGCGCGCAGATCCTTCGGGACGATCAAGATTCCGTAGGCGAAGACCTCGGGAAACACGTCCAGCACCACTTCGTAGCCGGTCCACTTCTCGGTGTCGTAGCTCTTCCTGGATCGGGCCGCGGGCGGTAGTCGTTGCAGATCGAAGCAGCCGATCACCTCGTCGCGAAAGAAATCGCGATACCACTGCTGCGACCGCTGGAACGCTTCCATCGAGCTGGTATCCAGCCGCTTCATGAACTCCTGCCGTACGTAGGGACTCTCCACAAGCAGCCATTGGCTATCGGCGTCGATCTCGGCGATCTGTCGCTGTTGTCGGGTGTCCGTTGCGAAATCCGGGCAAAGGGCTTGCGGGGGATCTCCCGCGGTGCGCACTGGTCCCTGGATCCCCAAGCGGTTGATCAATTTCGCCAAAGCCGCGTCGGACCCGCATTCGCCACGACCGTCGCCGACAACGATCCGATCTATCGACGTCGCACCAAGATTCTGTGCGCGGGCCAATTCGGCCCGCACCTCGGCTGGATCGGGCGACTTCAGAACCGCGGGTGCTCCGCCTTGGCCCGGCAGTTCGATCTCCGGCCCACGGCAGACTTCGACGATCAATCCGCGCGGCGCGAACATCGCGGCCAGTTCGGCATCGCCAAACCGCTCCAACAGTCCGAACACGTTTCGGTCGAGCGGATGCTGCCAGATCGTTTGCCGCGATCCGAAGTGGCCGCTGACGCCAATCGCCTCGATCCGCGGATCGAGGGCTCCGGCGTAGAGCGCCAACATGCCGCCTTCGCCGTAGCCGAACACGCCGATCGCCGGAGCGCGGTCGCCCGACGGCCGAGCGAGCCAATCGACAGCCGCCAGAACCTTCTGCAATTCGTAACCGATCAGATGGCGTCCCAGTTCGAATGCGGAGCGATACAAATACTCGCGGTTGGTCAGAACCGCTCGACCGTTGCGAGATTGCAGCTCGCGATTGATCAACACCGGCACCAGCACACGGCAACCGTTCTCGGCCAACCTTCGGGCAAACTGGGATTCGAAGGCAACTCCGGGCGCCAGTCCGGCAATCATCTCGGGCGTCTGGTCCGCATCGGGCAACGCAATGATCGTCGCCCCGTTCGGATCGTCCGGAACCAGCCACAGCCCTTCGCCGTGAATGTTGCGGATCACGGGCCAGCGAACCGCGTAGATCTTGAATCCGCTTCCGGTCCCGACCAGCGCCGGTTGAGCCGTCGTTGCCACGAGCTCCAAAGCGTCGAACGTGCGCCGTTCGTCTCGCACCCCGAGAATATGCGCCAGCCGCTGGCGATTGGCGGCTAACGATTCGGCGAATCGTTCGGGCGAATTCCGGTCCCAAAGACTGCTGCGTTGTTCGATCGATTCCTCGAGTTGCTTCAGCAGGAAACGGTCGATGCCGTCGACCATCCGGCGAGCCAGATCGCCTTGCCAGTCGAGCCACTCGGTGCCTTCGAGTCGGTCCCGGCCCGGCACCGCGCTGTCGTCCGCGGCAGCAAACGCCGCGCAGAGGACCGTTGCTGCCCACCAACCCATCCATTTCGCTGTCTTCCGCATGTTCCGTCTCCTCGATGTGTGTTTGGTGCATCCATCGTATCACGCCGGGTTTCGCTCGCCGAGCATTTGGTGGATGATGTGCTTGTTTCCATCCGGCCAAGTCCGGTTCGGCGGCCGATTTCCAAGTCCCTCTCGGCCGCGGCATCACAAATCGCCGGCCGCTGGGTGGTTGAGGGTTCTCTGGAGACTGTGACAAATGACGGCCTGGCTTTTTCGAACTGTGCTGGCGGCAGTCATCTTGGCAGGGACTTGCGCGGCGGGAGCGGAACGTCAGATGGAGCACCTCACGCGCGGCGTCATCGCCGTTCCGCGGGAGGCGGGAGATGCTTATGTCGGCTGGCGGATGCTGGGCACCGATCCGGACGGAATCGCTTTCAACCTCTATCGTTCGACCGACAACCGTGCGCCCATTCGATTGAACGCGCAGCCGATCACGGCGTCCACGAACTTCGTCGACCAAGGCGTCGATCGGACCTCGCCGAACGCCTACTTCGTCAGGCCGGTGATCGAGGGCCGGGAACAGGCAGCGTCAGAGCCCTACGCTCTTTCCGCCGATGCACCGGCCCGGCAGTATCTGGAGATTCCGTTGAAAACACCGGAGGGCTACTCGCCCGGTGATACCTCGGTCGGCGACCTCGACGGCGACGGCCAATACGAGTTGGTCGTTCACATGACCGGCCGGGGGCGCGACAACTCGCAGGACGGTTTCACCGATCCACCGATCCTGCATGCCTACAAACTCGACGGCACGCAACTGTGGTCGATCCACCTTGGCCGCAACATCCGCGAGGGCGCTCATTACACGCAGTTTCTGGTCTACGACCTGGACGGCGACGGCATCGCGGAAGTCGCCTGCAAGACAGCGGACGGTACGGTCGATGGCACTGGCGTTGTCATCGGAGACGAGGCGGCAGATCACGTCGGCCGAGACGGCAAGATCCTCCGGGGGCCCGAGTACTTGTCCGTCTTCGACGGGCGTACGGGCGCTGCCCTGGCCACCGTGGAGTACATCCCAACTCGCGGGGACATCGGCGGCTGGGGCGGGATCGGCGGCAACGCGGGAAATGACCGCTCCGGGAATCGCGTGGATCGTTTTCTGGCTTGCGTTGCCTACCTGGACGGACAGCGGCCCAGTGTCGTCATGTGCCGTGGCGTCTACGGCCGCAGCGTCCTAGCGGCCTGGGACTGGCGCGATGGCAAGCTGACCTCTCGCTGGGTCTTCGACACGGCCGCGCCGGGCACCGGCAGGGACGGCAAGCCGAACGCCGACTACGCTGGCATGGGCGGTCACTCCGTCAGCGTTGCCGACGTGGACGGTGACGGGCGCGACGAGATCATCTACCACGCGATGGTCGTCGATGACGATGGCCGCGGCCTGTTCACGACGGGCTTCCGGCACGGCGATGCGCTACATGTCTCGCGGTTCGACCCGACACACCCCAATCCCGTCGTCTTCGGCATCCACGAGAACGAGGGCAGCCGCTACGATGCGACGACACCAGCCGTGGCGGCGTTTGATGCCAAGACGGGACAGACCATCTGGCGCTTGGGCGATGGTGCCGATGCCGGGCGCGCACTGGCTGCCGACATCGACCCGCGCTACGCTGGGGCGGAGATGTGGGGCGGTCCGAGCGGTCTGCGCACGTGCCGGGGCGAGTTGATCGGCCCGGCACCGCGGTCGGCCAACTTCGCCATCTGGTGGGACGGCGATCTGCTTCGCGAAATCCTGGACCGCACCACGATTTCGAAGTGGGACTGGAACAACGCTCGCCTGAATGCCCTATTCACCGCCGACGGCTGTGCGTCCAACAACGGCACGAAGGCCACGCCCGCCCTCACGGCCGACCTGTTCGGCGATTGGCGAGAGGAAGTCGTCTTCCGGACGCTGGACAACCAGCGGCTGCGAATCCACACGACCTCAATCCCCACGGAACACCGCCTGCCCACCTTGATGCACGACCCGCAGTACCGGCTGAGCGTGGCGTGGCAGAACGTCGGCTACAACCAACCGCCGCACACGGGGTTCTTCCTGGGCCACGCCATGCCGCAACCGCCTCGACCTGCCATCACGACCACCGCGCGAGCCGCAGTGCGGCCGCCCGATGATCGCGGCACATCCGACGATTCTCCTTGAATCCGCCGGAATCCAAGATCTCATGGAGATTGCTTCGCCTTGCCTGGACGCGTCGTTAGCCGCGGCCGCCGAATCGGCGTTATTCCTGGCGCCCGAAGCTGGACCGGAGACCGGGTGGAGAGCCGGACTTGGGAAACGGCTTCTTTCCCTGAGGGCAAGGCGAACGCCGTCCAGGACACCGCGTCGTTCGCTTTCGGTACCGATCATAATTTCCACGGTGCTCGCATGTCCCGGCGGAGCAGGCGGTTGACTTCCTCGTCGTCGCTTCGTTCGGCCGCCGGATCCCAGGCGAACTTGCGTTTCAGGATTTGAGCCAGATTGCCCAGGATGCACAGGCTGGCCGTACGATGGCCGGATTCCACGGGCTCGATCGGATCCTGGCGGCTCTTGACAGCGTCCAGGAAGTTGCGGACATGGTCTGCATCCACATCGTTGCGGACGTGGGTCGTGTGAGCCGGATTGCTGACAGGCAGATGGACTTCGTCGGGACCGATCACCGAATCCTTCAGGTTCTCGGGAAATGTGGCCAAACGCCCGCCGAGCGTGATTTCGAGCCGTCCGTCGGTCCCTTCGAACTTCGCGCCGGAACTGCTTCGCGTCTCGCACAGCAGTTCGATCCCGTTGGCATAGCGGGCGCGAAACGCCGTGCGCGACGCCGCGGTGAACAGGCTGCCCGCGGGCAGGAATTCGGACCCGTTGTCCTCGAATTCGACCGGCGTCGTATGTTCGGTGCCCAACGCCCACTGGACGATGTCGTTGCTGTGAGCGCCGAAGTTCGCGGTCTGGCCGTTCGAGTAGTCCAGGATGTAGCGCCAGCGAAAAAAGCAACGCTCGCGGTGGAACGGCGCCGCCGGGGCCGGGCCGAGCCAGAATTCGTAGTCGAAACCGTCGGGCACCGGCTGAGGCTGCCAACCGAGGCCGGGGCTCTCGAAGCTGTTCGGATCGACCCACGAGTAGACGCGGCGGATTTCGCCGAGGCGCCCGTTGCGGACCAACTCGCACGCTCGGCGCACCGCCGGGCTCGAGCGGAACTGAGCGCCCGTCTGAAACACCCGCTGGCATTTCCGAGCCGCCTTGACCATCTCCCGGCCTTCGTAGATTGTCAGCGCCAGCGGTTTCTCGCAATACACATCCTTGCCCGCCTGCATCGCAGCAATCGCGATCAAGGCGTGCCAGTGGTCGGGGACGACGATCGCCACCGCGTCGACGTCCGGCCGGTCCAGCAGTTCGCGGAAATCCGCGTACGCCGCACAGCCCTTGAAGGACCCGCTGGGCGTCTTCTGCGCGTAATGCTGGTCGACCCATTCGCGAGCCGTCTCCCGCCCGAGCACTTGATCGGGATGATAGTATCCATCGCCGCGGCGATTCACATCGCAGACGGCCAGCATCTGCATGTCGTCGTGGACCAGGAACGAAGGGACGATTCGCTGGCTCTGGTGCCCGCAGCCGATCAGTCCCACGTTGATCCGGTTGCTCGGCGCCGAGGCACCGAACACCGAGCACGGCACGATCCGCGGCAGGGCCACGGCAACAGCCGCGCCAGTCGCGGCTTTCAGGAATTGACGGCGATCACCGCGGGCGTGGTGTTCGCGGAAAGAACGGCGGGAAACCATCGGCGACTCCGTTTTCGTGGAAGGAAAAAGCGGAAAAGCTGCTTGTCGGTTCTCATGTCTCTCACCGTCCTCCCGCCGCCGAGCCGCGCAGCACTGCGGTGACGGGAAAATGGTCGGAGGGCGTGCGTCCGTCGCGGGCGGTTCGATCGATGCCTGCCTGCACGATCTGCCAATCCCTGGAAACGCCGATCCAATCGATCCTGGCGCCGTCCGTCGCGTCGGCCTTGAAGCCGCTGAACGTGCCCTCGCCGGCCTTCGGTTCGGGATGCAGGACGCGAAAGGCGTCGACCAGCGGCGATGGCTGATCGTCGATCCGCGCGAACAGAGCGCGGTACGGATCGCTGCCCTCGCCGGCATTGAAGTCACCCGTGACAATCACCGAGCTGCCTTCGCCCAAAGCGGCGATCTGGCGACGGATCAGCCGCGAGGATTCGAGCCGTGCCTGCGCACCGAGGTGGTCGAAGTGCGTATTCAGGAACAGGATCGGCGGCGCATCGGCCCTGTGCCGATCTTGCAGACGCACCCAGGTGACCATGCGCGGCAGCGAACTGTCCCAACTCTTGCTGCCCGTCTGGTCCGGCGTTTCGCTGAGCCAGAAGTGGCCACCGGCCAGCTTCTCGAAACGATCCCGTTTGTAGTACAACGCCATCATCTCGCCGCTTTCCAGACCGTCGTTGCGGCCGACTCCCAGAACATCGTAGCCCGGCAGCTTCTGAGCCAGATAATCTCGCTGGAATCCTTCGGTCTCCTGGGTGCCCAACAGATCGGGGGCAAACGCCTGGATGGTCTCGACCACGAACTCTTTCCGGTTCTCCCAATGGTTCTCGCCGTCCCGCGCGGTTCCGTAGCGGATATTGAAACTCATCACGCGCACGTCGTGGGACGGCGTTGGTTGTGGAGCGGGAGGGGTGCCCGGGCCATCGAACGGGTACTTGCCGTACGCGTGCCGCGGAGCTTCGTCCGGCACCTTCAGTTCGCGGCGCAAGCGGACGACTTCCGCCTTCAGTTCCGGCACGACGTCGGCGTACGCCGAGTCGGCAATGGAGTTCCTGGTCTCAAGCGGGTCGGCCTGCAAATCGTACAGTTCCCAATCGTCCACGTCGGGCTTGTAGTAGTGGACCAGCTTGTAGCGGTCCGTGACCACGCCGTAGTGCGGCCGGACCTTGTGCCAGACCGGATACTCGTAGTAATGGTAATAGAAACTGGTGCGCCAATCGGCGGGCGTCTGACCTTTCAGCAGAGGGACCAAGCTGCGTCCCTGCATGTCGTCGGGTTGCGGTTGGCCGGCGACATCCAGAAACGTCTGGGCGAAATCGAGCACGGAAACGATGTTGCCGTTGACCGAGCCCGGTTGCGTGATGCCCGGCCAGCGGACGATCAGCGGCGTGCGGAGCGATTCCTCCAAAATCCAGCGTTTGTCGAACCAGCCGTGTTCACCGAGGAAAAACCCCTGGTCGCTGGCGTACACGACGACCGTGTTCTCCGCCAGTCCCTCGTCGTCCAGGAATTGCAGCAACCGACCCACGCTTTCATCGACCGATTTGATCGTGCCCAAATAGTCGTGCATGTAGCGCTGGTAGCGCCAGCGGACCAGCTCCTTGCCTTGCGGATTGGCCTGCCGGAACGCCTCATTGCGCGGCTCGTAGTATGCGTCCCAGGCGGCCCGTTGTTCGGCCGTCAGGTAAGGCGGCGCGACCAGTTTGGCGTCGCGGTCGGTGAACGCCTTCTCCAGCGTCATGTCCTGGTCGCGCCAAGCCAAGCCGCGGTTGTTGCCGTAATCGTCGAACAGCGTTTCGGGCTCGGGATACACTCGGTCGTTGTCCCAGCCCAAATGCCGCAAGGCCGGCGCCCATTCGCGGTGCGGCGCCTTGTGCTGGCTCATCAGCATGAACGGCCTAGTCTTATCGCGCTGCTTCAGCCAGTCGATGGAAAAGTCGGTGATCAGATCGGTCGTGTAACCCTCGTGCTTCACCCGCTGCCCGTTCAGAATCATCGGCGGGTTGTAGTAGATGCCCTGGCCGGGCAGGATGTGCCAATGGTCGAAGCCCGTCGGATCGCTCTCCAAGTGCCATTTGCCGATCAGCGCGGTCTGGTAGCCCGCCTGCTGCAGCAGTTTGGGAAATGTCTGTTGGGAACCGTCGAAGGGCGTTGTCTCGTTGTTGTAGAATCCGTTCAGATGGCTGTACTTGCCGGTCAGGATCGTCGCCCGCACTGGCCCGCAGATCGAGTTGGGAACCAAACAGCGGCGGAAGAGCATGCCCTGCTTGGCGATCCGGTCGATATTGGGCGTCTCGATCAACCTGCGAGCTTCGCCGTACGCGCTGATGGCTTGCGTCGTATGGTCGTCGCAGAAGATGAACAGGATGTTCGGCCGCTGCGCCGGAGCAGCAACGCTCGGCGCGACCAAGCCCCCAAGAAACAATACGGTCAAAGCAACAAGAGATCTCATGGTGGTAAGTCGCTCCTGGTTGAAGGAGGCTGGTCCGCATGGCGAACCGCCCCAGCGGTCAGCGTCTCAGTCCGTAGGATGCCCGCACGATGCGCATCCTCGTCCAACGGCAAGCCAAAGGCGAATGCGTCGCCTTCGAGTTGGCATGCATTGTAACCCGTCAGAAGGCGGCGAGCGAAGGGATGAAAGCGAATCCGCCCAAT
Organism: Pirellulaceae bacterium; assembly: GCA_023382975.1. GTDB lineage: Bacteria > Planctomycetota > Planctomycetia > Pirellulales > Pirellulaceae > SKKK01. The sequence goes on along the minus strand of JAHDXO010000014.1, from coordinate 157,842 downwards.
ACGAGTTTTGACTGAAACGTTGCAGAAATCTTGACGAGCGTCTTCCGCGGCTTGGACGCTTGCCGTTTCCGGCGACGGCGCGTGCCTTCGCTTGTGCCGGGACACCAACGGATGGAACGGCGCAGCGGAGACGAGCCTCGATCCAGGTCGAGGAATCGGCTGCCGCTTGGCCGTCCATGTCGTTCCTCAAGCGTCCTTTGTCACTCGGTCCAGGGTACTCGTGGTCATGTGTCGCTAGTCGCCAATTGGACGACTGTCGGATTGACCAGGCGAGCGAAATCGGCATAGGCCAGACGGACCAGTTCGGTATGCGAGCCGGCGTTGAAGGCGATCTCCTCGTCCTTGCTGAGCGTTTCGGATACGTAGACGTCCATGCCGTAGAGATTGCCGAACGGCGGCATCGCGCCGACTTCACACGCGGGAAACATGTCCTTGAACTCTTTTTCGCCGGCCAATTCCACGTTGGCTGCTCCGGTTGCCTGCCGCAGCATCTCCATGTCGATCCGGAACGATGCCGGCAGCACGACCATCGCCATCCGACCATCAATCTTGACCATCACCGTCTTGGCCAATTCCTTGCCCGGCACATGGGCCGAAGCCGCAATCTCCTGGGCGGTGAAGGCTGGCGAGTGGTAGATGGTTACATACTTGACCTTCTGGCTGTCCAGAAATTCCTTCAGTTTTTGCACGGGCATGACTCTCTCCTTTCAGAATCGGGAGTTCGAAGACGATCGTTGCCATCGACGCGTCGCTCAAGTCAAACGCCTGCTGGCGTTTAGCCGCCCGTTGGGTCATTTCTTGCAGAATACACCTTGGCCCGCGGAAAAGCAACTTTTAGGCCGCCATCACTTCGGGCCGCCGAACCGTTCCAGTGCGATCTGCTTGATGCCCTTCAAGTCCAGCTTTCCCGAGCCCAGCATCGGCAATTGCTCGACTTGATGAAAGCTGTCTTGCGACGGGATGAACAGATTGGGCAGACCGGCACGGACCAACCCCGCGCAAAGCTCCTCGGGCGTTTTGTCTAATTCGGTGTGGATGACCACCAGCCGTTCCCCTTTTCGCGAATCCGGAACGGACGTCACCGCGGCTTTGGGCCCTTCTTCCTCGTCGGCCTGGATGATTTGCGCCAGCACTTCTTCGATCTGGATGTGGGGCACCATCTCGCCGCCGATCTTCGAGAAGCGGCTCTCGCGACCGGTGATCCGGATGAACCCGTCCTCGTCGATCACGGCCACATCCCCGGTTCGATACCAGCCGTCCCGGATCGCATCGGCCGTCAGATCCTCGCGATGGAAGTAGCCCTTCATCACGTTCGGACCCTTGATCCACAGCATTCCCGGCCGGCCGGTCCCCAAGTCTTCCCCGGTATCCAAGTCGGTCACCTTGGCGGCGACTCCCGGCACGGGGAGACCCACGGTGCCTTCCTTGGCATCGATCGCCTGCTTGCCCAGCGAGCGGCTGGATGGGATGTTGACCGAGACCAGCGGCGAACATTCGGTGGTCCCGTAACCTTCGACGGGCCGGATGCCGAACTGCTGCTCGAAGGCATCCGACAATTCGGGCGGCAACCGTTCCGCGCCGACGACGACCGTGTCGACGGATTCGAAATCCTCGCGGTCGCACCGCCGCAGGTAGGTGCGGAGAAAAGTCGGAGTGGCCAGCAGCACGGTCACGCCCTGCTTCTTGCACAGCTTGCCGACTTGGCGACCGTCCAGCGGATTGAAGTGGTACGCGCCTTGAATGTCGATCGTCATCACGGCCCACAGCGTCACGGTGTAGCCGAAGGAATGAAAGAAGGGCAAGATCCCCAGCAGCACGTCGTCGCGCTGCAAGTGGATGACCTGTTCGATCGCCTCGACGTTCGAGCCGATGTTCGCCTCGGTCAACATGACACCTTTCGGTGTGCCGGTCGATCCCGAGGTGAAAATCAGGGTGACCAGGTCGTCGGGCTGGACGCGGTTCAGCCCCAAGGCGAATGACAGCCAACGAGCCGGAACCAAATAAGCCGCCAGAGCGGCGCTCAACTTGTCACGCCAGGTGACTCGACTCCGGAAATCCTCCAGGTACACCAACTCGGCATCCAATTCCAGGTCAAGCTTCTCCATCACCGTTCGGCTGGTCAGCACATGTCGTATTCCGGCCATGGCGATGCACTGATTCAAGGTCTCCGACGACGCGGTATAGTTCAGATTCACCGCCTTGCGCCGGTCGAGGGCGATCGCCATGTTGGCCACGACGGCGGCCACCGTTGGCGGCAGCAACAGCCCGACGAAGGATTCATCTTCCGCCAAAACGCGGCGCGTCAGCAATCTCCGCAGTATCAGCGAACGCGTCAGCAATCCGCCGCCCGTGAGTTCGTTCCCCATCGAATCGGCGATCTTGACGCTCCGCTTTCGCTTCTTACAGGTCTTCACAAAATCGCGGGCCAATCCGATGCGTTTTGTCGTTGGTTGCTTCACCGCTGTCGCTCCTCACCGCGAAACCACCCCGAGCACTTCGGTGCGGGGCCGCGCGATACAATGCTTCGAAATCGCGTCGACTTCGCTGGATCTATTCTTAGGTTTCGGCCATTCGTCGTCGAATTCTGCCGCGGAGTTCGTGCTTTCGATTCGGTACTTGGATGCTGCCGCATTGTACACCGGAAAGCCACGCACGTTGGCGAACGGTCGGGATCTCGTCTTGTCAGCGACGAGAACTTCGCGTTACAGTTTGAAGTGTGCGCAAGTTGCGACAAGAGAAGGAGTTGCATACATGGGACGGCTTGGGGCATTCGTTTGGGGGGTGGTGATTGGCGGGGCATTGGTCTACGGAGCGATGTCCTACCATGTGATCAATACGCAAGACGGTCTAAAAGTCGTCCCCAAAGTTACGGCCGGATTTGCAGACACCTACGTCGACATACGAGGTTTCGGGCTGGACGACTGGACCCGGCACCGCGCGCTGGCCATGGCCCTGATCAAGGCGGACAAGGCCGAACTGATGGGCGAAACGGCCAGTCTGCCGTTGCGCGAGACCCTGGAAGGTTGGCTGAAAGGCTTCCAAGGCGAGAATCCGTGACAAGGCCGGACCATCAACTCGTCAAGCCCAAGCCGAGCCGCACGTTCGAGATCAGGTTTGTAATCGCACCGAATTCCTGCTAGGTTGACAACCAAGGATCCGGGTCGCTTTATTCGGATTCCTGTGGCGATCATGCATGTTCATCGCCTTGTCGAGTTAGCTCGGCAGGGACGATCTGAAATTGGCGGGTTCCGGAAGTTTGATCTCTTGATCTGGGGAGCATGCGATGAGGTGTCTTCGACGACGTTGGCGAGGGGCGGTGTTGGCGGTCGTGTGTGCCGCGTTCCTTCACGGTGCGACGCGTGCAGACGATCTGCCCGAGAATTTGGCCCCGCGGGCCAAGGTGTCGGCGAGCAGCCAGTTCAGCGAGCAGTACCGGCCGGAGAACGCGGTCAGCGGGAACATTCCCTCCGAGTTTCAAGGGGCCGCCGACTGGGCAGTGCGCGGAACGCAGCAGGGACAGTTCACGCTCCAGTGGGCGCAGCCGGTCGAGGCGACTCAGATCGTCTACTACGCCCGGGTCACCAGTCCGCTGCTGGAATGTTTCAAAGATTATCAGGTGTTTCTGGACGACGCGGCCACGCCCGTCGCGACAGGCACGCTGGAACATCGCCGCGGGCCTCAGCAGATCAACTTCCCGAAACAGTCGGTGCGGAGAATCCGCATCGAATTTCTGTCGTCGCATCCCAATTCGCCCAACCCGGGCGCCTCCGGAATCGCCGTTTACGACCAGGCGTTGACGGAGAAGCAACTGGCTGAACTGCGGATCCCGCCGGAAGAGAAGACGCCCGCGGCCCGCGAACTGCGGAGGGAGGCGCTGGACGGCCGGTTGGGATTCCGGGACATGCTGCTGGTGAAACGCAAGCCGCTGGACATCTCGCACGTGTACGTCTATCACGTCGAAGGCTTTCGGCCAGGCGGGGGCTTGTACCGCTTCACGCCCTCGGAGGACGGCGGCGAGTTGACGCAGATTTTCGATGCGGGCGAAGGCATGATCACCACGGCCGATCTGTCGTACGATGCCACCCAAATCGTCTTCGCGTGGCGCCGCGGCGGGCATGTAGCGTCGAATCCGGTGGCGCATATCGAAGACATCTCGCGCTACCCGGACGAACCGCACAACTACCATCTGTTCAAGATCAACATCGATGGCAGCGGGCTGACGCAACTGACGCACGACGACTACAACAATCTGGATCCCTGCTGGCTGCCGGACGGCGGCATCGCGTTCATCTCGGACCGCAAGCCGGCCTACGCCTACTGCTACGTAGTCACCTCGCCGGTCCTGTACCGCATGGAGAGCGACGGCTCGAAACAGAAGCGGCTGTCGTCCAACTACCTGATGGATTTCACGCCGTCCGTGCTCGACGACGGCCGGATCATCTACACGCGTTGGGAATACGTCGACCGGGCCGCGTGCCCGATCCAGAGCCTGTGGACGATCAATCCCGACGGTACCGGCTTGGCAGGCTACTACGGCAACCGAGTGATCTCGCCGGGCACGTTCATGGACGCGCAGCCCATCCCTGGCACGAGCCAAGTGGTTGCCACGGCGACGAACCACAACGGCTCGTGCCGCGGCGGCATTGTGGCGATCGATCCGTCGCACGGCGGCAACGCGCGCGAGTCGGTGCGGAACCTCACGCCGGAGATCGACATCTACGCGCATCGACTGGGCGGCGGGCCCTGGGGCAACGGGATGCTCGATTGCGGCATCCGCGGCCAGTACGAGAAGCCGATCGCGATCAGCGACCATCGCTTCCTGGTTTCCAAGGGTGGCACGATCCAACTGCGCGACTTCGACGGCAACGCGGTTTCGCTGCTGCATCCGGAAGACGGCATGGGGTTCTACAGCCCGATGCCCGTCCGCGCGGTGGACCCGCCGCCGGTGGTGACGGGCAAGTTCGTCGACCGGGGCGTGGAACTGCCCTCCGACGGCAGCGTCTCGGGCTCGTGGGCAACCGTCTACATGCAGGACGTGTACCACGGGCTGGAACCCGACGTGAAACGCGGCGAGATCAAACAGATCGCGGTGGTCCAGGAGGTCGAGAAGAGCACGCACACGCCGCAGAACAACGTGCGGCCCGACGGACAGGGAATGAGGAACATCGCGGTGTTCGGATTCCAGTTCCCGCTGGTTTCCTGCGGGGCGACCTACGCAGCCAAGAAAGTCTGGGGCTTTGCCGACGTTGCCGAGGACGGCAGCGCCGCCTTCGAAGTCCCGTCGGAAGTTCCAATCTACTTCCTGGCGCTCGACGGCGAAGGCCGAGCCTTGCAGCGGATGCGTTCGTTCACCCATCTGATGCCGGGCGAGGTGCAGGGGTGCGTTGGTTGCCATGCTGACCGGAACTATGCCGTGGCGCGAGGTCGGCCGCAGGCCATGCCCGGGCTGGTCCAGTCGCTGCAACCGCCCGCGTGGGGCGTCAAGGGCTTTAGTTATCGTGAAGTCGTCCAGGGCGTCTTTGACCGACACTGCGTCGAATGCCACAACGCGCGCGAGCAGGCGGGCGATGTGGATCTGAGCGGCGACATGACCGATTTCTTCAACGTTTCCTACGACATCCTGTGCCGGACGGGAACGCAGGGCCAAACGGACTGGATCAAACACGGCAGTCCCTCGGGGCCCGAGTTCGATTCGGTGCGCGGGATGAGTCCCTACGTGGAGTGGATCTGGACCATCAACGGAGCCGGGCACAATACGTTGGACATCGCTCCGCGCCGCTGGGGCAGTCCGGCGAGCAAGTTGGCGGAGATAATCCGCACCGGGCATCCCGACGAAAACGGCAGGCCGCGTGTCGATGTGCCCGACGCGGACCGGCGTCGCGTGTACCTGTGGATGGACCTGAACATTCCGTACTACGGCACTTCGTCGTCGAATCACAAGGCTCAACTCGGCAGTCGTCGGATGATGCCCGCGGACCTGGATTCCACACTGGCCGAAGTCGCCTCGCGCCGCTGCGTCGAATGTCACAGCGAGGGGCTCCCGCGCGACTTCTACACGCGGGTGATGAACCCCGAGGACAACAGTTTCTTGCTGGCGCCGTTGGCGCGCGCCGCGGGAGGTACGGAACAATGCGGGCGGCCGGTGTTCTCGTCCAAGGACGACGCCGACTACCAGCGCATCCTGCGGACCTTCGATTCGATCCACCAGTTGCTCAAGGAACGGCCACGAGCCGACATGGAAGGCTTCTCCGTACTGTGCGATTAGCACTCCGCGGACTCCGGCTGGTCGGATGGGAAAGGGGGACTTCTCCGCAGCGAGCCGTCCCCTTTCCATCAGGCTGCATTCCGCCTGTGCGGCTCGGTTGGTAAGATGGCGGATAAGCGTTTTCCGCTGGTCCGCTGAATCCCAGGATGTTGGTTTATGCCGCTTAGAAATCTGACCGTTCTGTTCTTAGCCTCCATCATCTCGCTGGCCTGCTATTCCCGCGCCGACCGGAACCGGTACTCGACGACCTTGGCGCAGGCCATGAACGTCGTAACCAGCAACTATCTGGAAGAGGTCAGCTACCGCGAACTGTACGAGAATTCAATTCGCGGGATGGTCGAAGCGCTGGACCAATATTCCGACTATATCGGTCCCGAGGACTACGAGCAGTTTGAAGAAGGCTTGAATCAAGAGTTCGGCGGCATCGGCATCATGGTCGAAATCAACCCGGAGACGAACCGGTTGACGGTCATGACTCCGCTGGTCGACACGCCGGCCTTCCGCGCGGGACTCAAGGCCGGCGATACGATCTTGTCGATCGACGACGAAGACACCGAAGGCATGTCGCTGCAGCGCGCGGTCAAGCTGATGCGGGGACGAGCCGGCGAGTCCGTGCGACTGAACATCTTACACGCCGGAGCCGAAAAGCCCGAGGAGGTGGTGATCAAACGAGCCGTCATTCCGCTCGAATCGGTGCTCGGCGACCGTCGCCGTCCCGACGGCGTGTGGCTGTTTCCGCTCGAAGAAGAACCGCGGATTCTGTACGTGAGGTTGATCAACTTCGGCGAGCGTTCGGTCGAGGAATTGACCGAGGCCATCCGCAAGCACGACGTCCAAGCGCTGATTCTGGACCTGCGCGACAATGCAGGAGGACTGCTGAGTTCGGCCGTCGGCACCTGTGACCTGTTCATCGACGAGGGGCCGATCGTCAGCACGCGAGGCCGCGATGGTAAGACGTTCCGCGAGTTTTCGGCGAATAAATCGATGTTGCTGCCTCGGGACGTGCCGATGGTCGTGCTGGTAAACGGCTATTCCGCCAGCGCCAGCGAAATTGTGGCCGCGTGCTTGCAAGATTACGACCGCGCGACGGTGATCGGCTCGCGGACTTGGGGCAAGGGCACGGTGCAGAACGTGATCTCGCTGGAAGGCGGCCGCGCGGCGCTGAAACTGACGACGGCCAGCTACTGGCGTCCCAGCGGCAAGAACATCCATCGCCTGTCCGACGCCACGGAGGACGAAGATTGGGGTGTCCGGCCCGACGAAGGTTTCGAGGTCGCCTTGACGGCCGACGAAGCCGACCGCGTGCGCCGCGACCGCCGCCGCCGTGACGGATTCCGACCGGAGCGAACGAATGGAACGAATGGAACGAATGGAACGAACGGCGACGAAAGCGAAGACGACTCCGGCACGTTCTTCGATCCGCCGCTGAAGAAAGCCATCGAGCATTTGCGGAGCAAGCTGGACGCTCCGACGACGTAACAACCTGATCCAAACCGCAGGAGAGCATCATGATGGACAAACGTTGGACACTTGCAAGCGGATTCATCCTGCTTCTTTGCGTGGTCGAAGTGCTTACCGCTGACGCCGCGGAATCTCCCTTCCCCGGCCCGCGCGGCGAGACCTTGGACTTGGCGGCGCGGGAAGATATCTGGACGCGGCCGGCCAAAGGATTCCTGGCCGAGTTCGTCCGCGTACCGCGCGATCAGGTCGTCGGGTTTGCACTGTACACCCACGATCGCGGCGTGCTGAAGATGTCGGCTCAGTTGTATCCGCTGCAGCCCGACGAGCCGCGCGAAGTCCGGCTGGAACTGATGACCGATGGCCAGTGGCGCGAGGTGGCCCGTGCCCCAGTGATCTACCCCGGCTGGTCGGCCCATTTCCGCATCACCCCCTGGGATTCGTCCCAAAGCGTCCCCTACCGGGTCCGCCACGGCCGCGACGCGGTCTTCGAGGGCCTGATCCGTCGCGACCCGGTGGACAAAGACACGATCATCATCGGATCGCTGTCCTGCAACTCGAACCGCGACCGGGGCGACCGCGACGCGATTGTTTCCAAGTTGAAGGAACAAGACCCCGATCTGCTGTTCTTCGCCGGCGACCAGAGCTACGACCACGCCGAGCATACGGCCGCCTGGCTGCTGTGGGGCCACCAATTCCGCGAGGTCATCAAGGACCGCCCGGTCGTGACGATCCCGGACGACCACGATATCGGTCAAGGCAACGTGTGGGGCGAGGGAGGCATCGTCGCCGATTCGACCGCCGGCGATTCGGGCGGCTACTTCTACCCTCCTGAGTACATCCGCATGGTCGACCGCTGCCAGACGTGGCATCTGCCCGACCCGGCCGACCCGCGCCGGATCGAGCAGGGCATCACCGTCTATTTCACGCGGCTGCGCGTCGGCGAAGTCGACTTTGCCATCCTCGAAGACCGGAAATTCAAATCCGGTCCCAAGGGCAAAATCCCGCAAATGGGACCGCGTCCGGACCATATTCGCGAACCCGGCTACGACCCCAAGGCGATCGATCTACCCGGACTGCAATTGCTGGGCGAACGGCAGATGGCCTTCCTGCGCGATTGGGGCCAGGACTGGACCGGCGCGCGGATCAAGGCGGCTCTCTCGCAGACCGCGTTCTGCGGCGCCGTACACATGCACGGGTCCAAAGCCAACCGGCTGCTGGCCGATCTGGACTGCAACGGCTGGCCGCAGACCGGCCGCAACAATGCGCTGCGCGAACTGCGCCGCGCCTTGGCCTGCCACCTGTGCGGCGACCAGCACCTGGCCGTCGTCGTCCAGCACGGCATCGAGGCATTTCGCGACGGTCCGTACGGGTTCACCAATCCGGCGATCATCAACAGCTACTACGGCCGCTGGTGGGAGCCCGAAGACGGTCAACCGGGTGCACACCCGATTCCCGGCAGTCCGCTGGCGTGGACCGGCGATTTCCTGGATGGCTTGTACAACCGCATCACGATGATCGCCTACGCCAATCCGACGTTCGCCGACATCAAGACGATGGCCGCCGAGCAGCGAAACCCGGAGGCGGAACTGGGCGATGGGTACGGGCTGATCCGCTTCAACAAGAAGTCGCAGCAGATCACCTTCGAATGCTGGCCCCGTTACACCGATCTGGCCGAGGGCGACAAGGCCCAGTACCCCGGTTGGCCGGTGACGTTCCGGGTCGAAGACAACGACGGACGCCAAGTCCACGGCTATCTTCCCGAGTTGGTGATCCAAGGCGCGGACGATCCGGTCGTGCAAGTGATCGACGAGTCCAACGGCGACATTCTGTACACGCGCCGCATCCAGGGCAACCGCTTCCGCCCGCCGGTCTACGCCGCCGGATCGTACACCGTGAAAGTCGGCAACGACCGTCCCGACGCCTGGCAGCGCAACGGCCTCGCCCCCGCCGAAGCCGACACGCCCCCCGTGGTCGTCCCGCTGCCGTGACGGAGGAATGATGTTGGGAGCCATTGGCTGAAAATGCATGCTTCATCGCTCGAGCGAGAAACCGGAAGAGAAGTAGGTTGTGGGAGGCGTCGGTGTCCGTCATCGAAAGAATCCGCCAACGTATCCGCGACCGCGACTATTTCCTCTCGTCGCACGCCGAAGAAGAAATGGCGGAGGATGCGTTCGAGAGACCTGATTTGGAAAATGCAATCTTGCATGGTTGGATCGACAAGCGGTTGACCCGCGATCCACGCGGTACACGGTATCGGATCGCAGGTCCGGGCTTGGACGGACGGTGGATGCATGTCGTATGCCGGTTCCGCGAGACGGGGAATCTGATTATCATCACGGTTTATGCGAAGGAATAGTGCGGTGAAATGCGAACTTTGTGACGGTGAAACGGCGGTGCGCCGAGTGCGCAAACAACATTGGTGTCACGGGAAACTATATCTCATCGAAAACGTCGAAGCGGAAGTCTGTCAGGAGTGCGGCGAGCGATACTATCATGCACGCACCTTGGACAAACTGGATGCGTTGGTTCAGGACGACCACGAGGTCAAACAGGTGTTGTCGGTCGAGGTGCTGACCGCGTAACGCTTAGGCAGGATCTTGACGGTTGGTATTGCTGACGATTGGTGTTGCTAGTCGGAAGGGGGCGGGAGTCGCACCAACCGGACGCCGATCAGACGCAGCGAAAAGAAGGCCAAGGTCAGACCGGCCATCACCGACGCATAGAAAGGGGCAAGAAAGTAGAACAAGACTGCGCTGCAGTCCTCGGCATTGCGGCAGACAAGAAGTAGAAATCCGCCGGAAAGAACGATGCCCGTCAGGATGCAAGCAGCAAATCCGAGCCGCCGCGCCCATCCGTCAGCCAGCACAGCCCAGGCGAGGCAGTAGCCAGGTGCGAGAAACCATGCCGCCTTGATCATCTCGAGTAGTACAACCCGAAGTTGCTCCAGCGACCACCAGATGTCGGAAACTTCCGACCGGGAAATGGCCAACAGAAATCCGATGGCGGTGATCGCAGAAAGTACATCCGCCAAGCTGAATTGCCGCGGGCGCCCGCGGCGCATTTCGCTGCCCGACGGCCCACTCGACGCGGTGCAGCGCCAACGCAGGCAGCAGCGGAGGCATAACCAGGGAACCATGAACGGGACGAAGAGTGCGACCGTTCCAATCTTGCTGTGCGAATCCAAGCCGAAGAGAATCGCCCACGCCAACAAGCAGAGTAGGAACGTCCAGAGCAATTGCGTTGCCAACCGCTCAAAACCCAGCAACGCCCACATCGTCAAGACCAGCGGCGCAACCAACATGCTCCCGAGCGTGGTATTCAAATAGATGGAATGGCCGGGGAAGATCAAATCGTCCAAAGCCTCGCGCAAGAATACGTCGAGCAAATGTGTGACCAGCGCTTGGTACGCCAGCGCGATCCCGAACAGCAGCAGGAGTGTGCTCCACTCGTGCCATCGACGGAACCGCTTGATGTTGACGCGCCAACCCATTTCAGCCCCCCGTGTCAACCCGCAACCCCGTAGCACAGGCTGCCAGCCTGTGCCCCACGACCATGAAGTTGCCCAATTCGTCCGGCCTCGCCCCCGTCGCAATCATCTTGATGGTCCCACACGCGTTCCAAGCAGACAACACGGCGTTCAGCCGGTATCATTTGGCGTAGGATCGTTGAACGGCAATCATTCGAATCGGGAGTGTGACGGGAATGAAGTTCTTGAGATGGCTAATAGGTTTTGCGCCCGTCATCCTGCTGGGCGGCGCAGGTGTCGGGGGCGAACCGGCGGGCGTTGGCCCGCCGCAGCTCAGGCGGCCATCGGCGCGCATCCGCGGCAACCCATGGAATGCCGCTGATCCCATACCAGCAGCACCAAGGCTTTGTCGATTCCAGCCGATGAAAAAACCCGTCCGGGGCGACGGGTGACGGGAAGTATCAAAGGGAATCCGGTGATCGATTCTTTGAAGCTCTGCCAGTCAACCGTCCTCGGAAAGCAGATCGGACGCGAGCAGGCGGGCGCCGTGGGTAATGGTGACGATTTGGACGATCTCGCCCTGAACCCGATAGATGATGCGATAGTTGTACAAGAGGCGTTCGCGGAGTTCAGATCGATTGTACTCAGGCACGATGCTGCCCAGTCGGGGCTGATCCGGGATCGACTCAATGATCGTCATCGCACGCTGGGCGAAAACACAAGCAAACTGCGGAGAATCCTGTGCGAGGAAATCGCAGATATCTTCAAGATCTTGTGCGGCCTGCAAAGACCATCTCAACTGAGCCATCGTTGCATCCGTTGCTGTACCGCTTCGTGCTCCAATACTTGCCCACTGTCCAACTGCCGGAGTCCCTCGTCAACCTTCTTGCGAATGTAGAGTTCGGCCATAATATCTGCCACGCTGGCGTCATCCGGCATTCGCTGGATCATGTCGATCACGGCTTCTTTCACCTTCGTCGGCATTCGTTCGTTCCCCCCTTGGTGCGGCCGCGCCGCCACAAACGGGGGTGGGGAGTCGTTTTCGGGGGACCCCAAACTACATGGAAAGCGGGTTGCCCGAAAACGACTCCCGACCCCTTCTCCCTCGAACAGTCGTGGACGCTCTGGACTCCTGCAATGTAGGCAAGTCAATTCCCCGATGTCAAGATCGCAACCTCGCCGAAAGCAAACCAGATCCGCACGGCTCAGAGAGACCAAACACAGATCGTCCGCTACGGCATGACGGGACGGGGCTACCGCCTTTTCCGTCCCGTCAGCCTTCGCTACGTCAGCGGCTACCGCCGAAGGAACCCTACCGGGAAGGTGTGGGAACTGTCCTCGCGAGGCGGAAGCCCAGGTTCACGTACCGGTTCGACGGAACGCCCCCGTTACGGTACGCCGCCCGGCAGTACTCGGCGCCGCCCGCCCAACAGCCGCCCCGGAGAACCCGGTCCGAGCCCTCCGGATTGCCGTGCGGGTTCGCCACAGACTCGACAGTATACTCGGCGAATCCGTCCTCACACCACTCCCACGCATTGCCCGCCAGATCGCATATCCCCTCCGCCGTGCTGCCCAGCGGATAGATGCCCACAGGCGTCGGATGGCCGATGTTCGGCTGCCCAATGGCTTTTGCGTAGTTCGCCCGCTGCTCGTCGATGGGGTCGTCACCCCACGGGTATTTTCGTCCCTCCGGCCCCCGTGCCGCACGCTCCCATTCGGCTTCCGTGGCCAAACGGAAACCCGCCCAAGCGCAAAACGCCTTCGCTTCCCACCAACTGACGCGGACCACCGGCCGCGACGGATACGCCACCTGACGCTCCCATTCGTCCGGCTCGGAGTACTCGCCGAAGCCGCCGGCCGTCCACCAACGTTCGTCCTGGTAGCCCTCGTCCTCCACGAACTGCCCGTACTGGCCGACCGTGACCGGATAGCGAGCAATGCAATAGGCGTCCAAATAAACCTCGTGCGGCGTTTCCCGCCACTGGTCCGTGTCGGTGGACTCGGGATCGTAGTTCGCCGCTTTGGGATCATCCGACTGGGCGCCCATCAGGAACTTGCCGGCCGGGATCGCGACCCAGTAGTCCTCGCGCCGCAGGTCCAGCCGCGCGTCGCCCGCCCCGCCTAGCGCGTCGGCGGCGGCGATCCGCTCGGCCAACGGCACCGCCTGCGAGCGCTGCGGATCGAAGATGGCGGTCACCGCATCCAGCAGACCGTGATAGCGGGGGTCGGCAAATTCATACTTCAGCGGCGTCAAGTCCTGCAGGATGCTGCCGATCAAGCCGGCACACCGCGCCTGGTCCGCCAACGATGGCGATGGGCCCAGCCCGTCCAGCAGCCCGCCAAGAAAACCCGCCACCTTGGCCTTGCCCTGCTGGTGCAACGCCCCGGCGTACAGCAACACGACCTCGCGCCAATCGGGGGTGTAGACCTTGTTCCGATCCGCCAGCAGAATCTGACGTTGCTGGTCATCCAAGCGGCTGGCGATGGCCTTGGCCGCCAGGAATTCCTGGAAGGTCAGGTGCCAATACGCCAACTCGCTGCCCCGGCCGACGATGATCCCGCTGTCCACTTCCTCTTCGTCCAGAAATCGTTCGGCCGCGGCGATCGTGTCCTTCGTCACGGGCGCGCCGGCCAATTCGGCCGCGATCCGTTCGGCCCCCCAACGCTTGGACACCTGCGTCTGGCGGCCCTCCGGATCGTCCTGCATGGCCAGGGCCAATTCCTGCAGCAGCACGATGGTGCGATCCGCCGTCTCTCGCCCGGCGCGCTGCTCGCGCGAACGCGACAGCCAGGTGATGATCGAGTCGTACAGATCGGCTCGCTGTTCCGGCAGACGCCGCTCGTTCCAGTGGACCACGGCCAACGCGGTCAGCATCACCGGATTGCGGGCCATGCGCCGGATCGGCGGCCGGCCGCGGACGGCCGCCAGCAGTTCGTCGCAATGCGCCGTGGCCGCCGCGACGCTCTCCCGGTACACGGCGCCGCACCAGCGAGTGAGGAACGTTTCGACCGCCGCGTCGGACAGCGGGTCGATGCGGGCTTCGTCAAAGGCGGCCAAGACGGTCGCGCCCGTGTACGAGACCGGGCGGCTGGTCACGACGTAGCGGCAGTCCCGGTAGGCGGTGGTCACGTTGCCGATCAGCCGCGACATCTGCTCGCGCACCAGCCGATCGGGCGCTTCGTCCAACCCATCCAGCAGCACGGTGCAGACGCCGTCGGCAAGCTGTTGCTGGAAGAACCGCGCGTCCAGGCCCCAGGACGCGGCGGCGCTGGCCGCCGCCAGGTAATGGGGCAGCCAGGCCGCCGCGTCCTCGCCGCGCGGCGCGTCGGCCGCGTGCGCCGAACGTTTGACGTGCTCGGCCAGTTCGTTGATCCGCACATACACCGGGAAGGTGCGGTCGCGGATTCCCAGCCGCTGGTCGGCCGCGTCCGCCACGTCGCCCAGCCGGGTTTGGCACAGGGCGAATGCGATGCGGCGCAGGAACGTGGTCTTGCCTGACCCTGGTTGGCCCACCACCACCAGCCGATCGCTACGCAGCGCCGTTTGCAGCGGGACCTCCCGCGGTTCCTCGCCCGCAAGACCGTCCGGGCCGTGAACGCCGCGCCGCTCCTGCGTCCCGGCGCCGGGCGCATCTTCCGGCCCCCGCGTCACGGCGCCGGTAGTGGTCAGCGAAATGTACAGGTCCTCGATGGGGAAGCGGTTCGCCCGTCCGGTGCCGACCTGCAAACCGCGGATGTCGATCCAAGCGGATTTGTCCAGCACGTCTCGCAGGTACTTGGTGGGATCGGACCGCGGGCCGGTACCAGCCTTCGGGGGCTCCAACATGTGCAGCGTTCGGCGCAGATGCTCGGAGACCTGATTCTGGAAGCTCTCTTCGCCGTCGCGGACGCCCGTGTAGCCGCCGACGACGCCCCGCGGTTCGAGCTGGTCGCGCAAGTCGCAGACCGTGTCGTATGCTGCGCGCTTGGTGCGGGGGACGCGCGGATCGTCGTCGAAATAGAACTTGACCCACGGCGAGCCCATCGGCTGCCAGCGGTCCCAAGCCTGGCGGAACATGTTTTCGGTTCCGCGCTCGTCGAAGGCTGCCGAGACGATGCCCAAGAAGAGGTCGCCGTCGGCGGGCGTATCCGCGGCGACGGGCCGTCCGGCGGCGCCCGGTTGCGGCGGCTGAAACTCGGCCGAGCGCAGCTCCAGGCGGACCTGATGTGCATCGCCCTCGATGCTGTTGATCGAAGCGACAACCTGCTCCAGCACCGTGCGCTCGTCCTGGGCGTCCTTGGGACAGGCGACGAACACGCGGACGATGCGCACGCCAGTGCCGCTGTGCGAGAGCCAACGGCGGAGCAGTTCGGCCAGTCCCTCGCGGGAAAGCGACTGGCGATCCACCGATCCGCTCGCCAGGTTCTCGATCAGCAACGCCACCAGATCGTCCAGTTGCTCGGCGGTACGGGTTGGCAAGCCCAGCTTCGGAAGCAGACTGTGCAACCGGTGAGCGGCGTCGCTCTTGAATCCAGGAAGATCCAAGTTCTTTGGCGTGGGGACCTCAACCTCGCCGACTCGGCCAAGATTCGCGATGGCCGGCGGGGCGGGGCCAACCAAGCACAGTTCGTACCCGTCGGCAGCCTTGCTCTTCTGCAGCTCGCCGGCCCACCGCTCGACGTCGGTCTTGCTGAACGGATTCTTTGACGATTTTACCTGGACCGCTTTCTTCGTCCCGTCCCGGTAGGCCCAGAGGATGTCGACTTTCTCCGAGTCAACATCCGGTTCCAGGGTCACGTGGGTCCAAGGCGGATCGTCCCTCAGCGCCTCCAGCAGCGCGATCAACGTCTGAACCAAGAATCCCCGCAACGCCACGTCTCCACCGCTCATCTTCCGTCTCCCATATCGTGCGAACCGATGCCAAGATAGCGGTTGCCCTACCATTGTGGTAGGCGGCCTTCGCGACGTGGCGGTTCACGTTTCCAGTTCACCACGGCGGCCATCGACGAAAACCGTTTGATGTCGACTTGCCAACCTTCTTCAGCCATCCCTTGTCAGTCCGCAGCCGCGTAGCACACCCACACGCGTTCCAAGCAGACAACACGGCGTGCAGCCAGTATGATTTGGAATGGGATCGTTGAACGGCAATCATTCGAATCGGGAGCGTGGTGGACATGAAGTTTTTGAGATGGCTGCTAGTGCTGACGCCCGTAATGCTGCCAGGCGGCGCAGGTGTCGGGGGCGAACCGGCGGGCGGGACGCCGGAAGCGGCGCTGGTGGGAGTGAATCTGGCCGGTGGCGAATTCGGCAAGGTGCCCGGCGTGTACGACCGGGATTACGCTTATCCCGGGCCTCGGCAATTCGACTACTGCCAAGCCAAGGGGCTGACCGTCGTCCGCTTGCCGCTGCGTTGGGAACGGGTCCAGCCGAATTTGATGGGACCGTTGGACGAGGCCGAATTGCGGCGGCTTGACGCGGCCGTGAAACTGGCCGCCGAGCGGGATCTGAAGATTCTGTTGGATGTCCACAACTACGCGCGATACGACGGTCAAGTCATCGGGACGCCCGAGGTGCCGAACGAGGCGTTTGCTGACTTCTGGCAGCGGCTGGCCGCCCACTACAGCGACGAGGCGGCGGTGTGCGGACTCGGCTTGATGAACGAACCGCACGACACCGGCGGACGTTGGACCGCCGCGGCCCAGGCGGCCATCGACGCGATCCGCAAGGTCAATCGCCGCCATGCGATCTTCGTTTGCGGCGATGGTTGGAGCGGCGCGCACTCGTGGAAGAAGATCAACGCCAACCTGCTGCTGAACGATCCGGCCGGCAAGCTCGTCTACGAAGCGCATCAATACTTCGACCGCGACCATTCGGGCACGTACAAGCAGACCTACGACGACAGCGGCGCGCATCCGCGGATCGGCGTCGAGCGGCTGCGGCCGTTTGCCGAGTGGCTCAAGGAGCACAACGTGCAGGGATTCATCGGCGAGTTCGGCGTGCCGGACGACGACCCGCGTTGGCTCGAAGTGCTCGACCACTTTCTAGCCGCCATGAAGGCCGAGGAGATCGGCGGCACGTACTGGGCCGCGGGCGGCTGGTGGGGCAAGTATCCGCTGTCGGTCGAGCCGAGAGACGGTCGGGACCGCCCGCAGATGGAAGTCCTCGGCTACTACGCAGGCGACCGGCAAAAACCCGCGGATGCGAAGCCCTCGTACGCCGATGCCGCGGCGCGGATCAAGACGGCACCGCAGCGCCCGGTCGACAGCAAGAAGCTGCCTTCCGACTCGGAACGGACCGTCTACGATCTGGGCCAACGTGCGGAATCATACGATTACCGGAACGATGCGAGCGAGTATCGCAGCGAAGCCGTCGAGGACAATGGCCGACCGGCGCGCAAGATCGCGTATCGTCACCAAGGCGAAATCGCCTACGTCGGTGCGGGACTGTACTTCGGCGGACTCGATTGCCAAGGCTACACGGCCTTCAAAATCTCGCTGCGTGCGGAGAAGCCCTGCAAGTTGGAGGTGAAAGCCTACCACTCGGACAAGGCAGCGTACCGGGCCGTGTTTTCTGTCGGCGACCGGTGGCAGGAACTTGTGATTCCGTTCGACCAACTCCGCGGCAGCGACGGCCATTTCGATGTGACGCGCCGGCTGCTGAAGGTCGAGTTGCAGCCGAGCCGCGACACCCGCGGCAGCAGCCTTCTACTGGGTGAATTCAAGTTGGCGGTCCCGTGATCCCGGCTGCCCAAAAGCTGGGTGGAAAGTCGCTTCCGGGCAAAGGTCCAACGATCCGGAAAACGGGCTAGCCGAGTCGGTTCTCAGTCCACCAGTTCTGCCAGCGCGGCCAGCGCTGCCTTGGCTTCGTCGATGCCGCCCAACTGCGAGGCCAATTCCTTCGCCTTCTTGAGCGAATCCAACGAGATCGCATCGGCGGGCGCGACAGGCGCGGCGGACGCGGCTTTCGGTGCTGCAGCGGCGGCGCGGGCCTTCTTTTTCGCCTTCATGGCGGACTTCACGATGCTGACCCGCTGGGCCTTTACGTCCCAGCCATCGGCCTGCAGCAACTCGGCGATCTCCTTGGGCTGCTTCCCGGGGTGGGCCTTCAGGGCCGCTCGGATCGCTGCGGTCTTGGTCATGCCGGCGGGGGCGGATGCGGGTGCGGCTTCCACAGGATTGGCGTCGGTGGTCTTCGGTTTTCGTGGCATGGTGGGTCTCAACTATTAAGAGTAAGGAAGTGGAAGAGTGAGAGTATAGGACAAGAGAAGATGCTCGTCCAGTAGCCGGTGTCAGGACGAATGACTGCCTCGGCGTTCGCAGTCGGTACCCGAGGCCCGCATCAGCGGTGCCATTGGTGGCGGCAGCGGAGCCAGAGCCATGTCTTTACGGGCAGATTGAACAGGGCGACGACGGCCAAGTAGCCCCACGCGGCGCCCTCGGCGCCGTAGCGGGCACCGAGGAGCCACACAAGCAGACCGATCAGCGAACAGGATAGGATGTTGGCGACCAACGTCGGTTCGCGTTTGTGTGCGCGCAGATAGATCTCCTGACACCGCGGCACGTGGTAGAGGACGATCGCCAGGAAGAAGACGCCCGCAGGCCAAGGTGGTAACAGCCGCGACGCCAATCGAAAATCCAGGGCATACATTCCCCAGATTAGACTCCACGCGAGCACCGCAGCAGCGACCAGGGCCGCCCACGAAATCGCCGTCAGGCGAAAGAAGATCCGATCCAGTTCCCGAAAATCCCGTTGCGCGATCAGCATGCCGAACCGCGGCGCCCTCGACTGGACCCACGAAAGGGCTGCTGCTTGAACGGCCATCAACAGCGTCCAGGTCATTCCCATCTGCCCGGCCAGCACCGGACCGTGGTAGTAGAACATGACGGGCGCGTAGAGAGAGAACTCGAAATAGCTGAATACACCGACCAGGGCGATCCGCCACTGCATGGGCCAAATGTCCACTCGCCAACGGATGCCTGCTTCCTCGGATCGCTGCAAGAAGCTGCGGAAGAAGTGTCGGTAGCGGACGCCGATCAGGTAGACGTCGCACAGCAGACGAGCCGCCGCGGTGGCAGCCGCCGCCCACAGCCCCCAACCCAGGGCCATCGCGGTCCAGACGACGATGTTGGCCACAATCGCCTGGACCAGCCGGAACCGGTTGACCGCGGCGACTTGATTGCAGCCTTCGAGCAGCGCGCTCAACGGCAGCGTCCCCAGCAGCATGCCGCTGCAAAGCACCAGCAGAATCCACGGCAGCAGCCACTCCACATCGGCCGCGGGCCGCACCGAGAAGAACACGACCCCGGCCACGGCCACGACGCCCGTGAAAAGCACGGCGACCACGGCATACCAGCCGGCGATCCAACGCCCCAGTCCGATCAGTCTTGCCCGCGCGACCGCGTCACCCACGATCGCCCCCCGGTCGTCCAGCCGCAGACGCGACCACTCGTGGCTGGCCGAACTGATGATGACGATGTGCAAACCCAATTCGAAAAAGGACTGCAGCGCCACCAGACCGGAAAAGGTGTAGTAGTATCCCTGCACCTCGCGCGTGAAGAACAACGAGATCAGGACGACGCTGACCAGACCGGCCAGCAACTGCCAGATTCTTAGGAGCAAGGCAAAAAAAACCGCTCGATCAATCTCCAAGCGATTGAGCAACCGCCGCAGCCACCAACGCGGCGGTGCTGCTGGCGAGTCGGCGCCGTTGGACGGATCGATCGAAGGACTTGGTTCGTGCGGCGCCATCGAAAGATGCCTCGGTCACCGGCTGGACTGAACCCGCAGCAGCGCGATCTCGGCGAGTTGCCGTACCTCCGCATCCTCGTCGTTCAGGCAGGCTTTCAGCGGCTCGGCGGCACTCGCTGCCACCGTTCCCAGACGCCCCAAGGCGAATACCGCCAAGCGGCGAAATTGAACGTTTGGCGACTTCAACAGCTCGATCAACTGAGGAACGGAGGGTTCGCCGATGGCGATCAGGGCATCGATCACTCGACGCTGCAGTTCCTGGTCGCTCGTGCTCAAGGTTCCAGCCAACACCTCCACCGCCGCGGCGGCCGGCGATCCGATCCTTCCCAGTCGTACGACCAACACGGTTTGAACTGTCGGATCGGATTCCTTGGCCAACGCCTGACGCAGCCAATCCGCTGCCTGCGCGGGGTCCGCCATGCGAGGAATCGCGACGGCCGCAGCCGAACGGACCGATGCGTCGGGGTCCGTCTGCAAGATCTCGACCAACAACGGGAGGGCGGACTCAGCCTGCCGTTCCAAACCGCCGAGCAAACGCACGATGGATGCCCGGTTGGTTGCGTCCTCTTGCGGCGATTTCAGGATCGCGGTCAATTGCGGAACCACCAATACCAGCTTGGCCGCCGGCAGACGCCGAACCGCGGACAGTGCGATGTGCCGCACGGTCGCGTCGTCGTCTGACAATGCACCGGCCATCGCGGCGGCCGACTTCGAGTCGTTGGGATCAAAGCGTTCCAGCAGATAGAAGGCCGCACAGCGCCGGACGCCGGACGATTCGTGCTTCAGTAGTCCCGCAACCTGATCGGGCGAAAACGGAGTCAACGTCCGAGTGATCGCGTCGGCCGCCGACCGGCGTGCGTCGGGCGTCCCCCCGGTCAGCGACTGGCTCCATGTTTGCCATTGTGCGTCGGGGGGTAAACCGTCCAACGCGGCTTCTTCAGGGGCCGGAACCTGGTCCGGATCTTCAGCGACTCCTGGCGCACCTTCCTTTTCAGCCGCACCCGTCGAACTCGCGTCGCCGTCCGCCACAGCCGATGCCGGCGTTTCCGCCGGCATCCCGTCCTCTGCTTCGAGGTCCATCGGAGCCCTGGGAACGTCCGGTGTTGAGGATTCGCGTTCCCGGTCGGTCGGACCACAGCCGGCCATCAAGCATAACGCCAGCAATGCACCCAGACAGCGGAAAGAAACGACCATACCTCGACTCCTTCGATCAACAGGCGGAAACATCGCATGGGAGGGAAAATAGGACTGGCTCCGCGCGGAACACGTAGAAAGCCGAGAAAAATCGCGGGTCGCGAGGAAGCCTGTCCCAATTCTTCTCTTGTCTCAAGGAACCGGTCCGGCAAAAGGGATCTGTCCTAGCGTGTTGAGTCTGTGCTTGTCAAGGCCGATTGGGCGCTGCCCCGGACAACTACGCATTATTTCGGTCCATATAACTGGATACTAGACGGAATCGGAACGCGTCGCATCATGGATGCGGATACTTGCCCAAAGTTCGGTGCATGATGTATCGTACTTTACATTCATCTCTTCCGCCATGATTGGTCGTCGTACCACAGGGACACTGCTCTCATGAAACTCGGCTGTTTTTTCAGTCTGCTCATTTACGCCTTGATCTCGTACGGCTATTACGTCTGGTTTGGTCAGACGTTCGAGGGAAAGGGGCTGTGGATTGCCTCGTTTGCCGTGGGGCTGATCGCCACGTTTGGCGTCGGTGCGCTGTGCAACTCCTTCTATGCGTGGCGCGACGGTTGGGTGCTGGGCGATGCGCTGATCGACATGTCCAGACGCGACGGTAAGCGAACCGCTGTGGCCGGAACGCTCGAGCCCGTCGGCCCGGCCCGGACGGCCCCATTGTCGGGCAAGCCCAGCGTGCTGTACGAATACACCGTGTATCGCTACGAGACGCGGAGGAGAAGCAAAGGCGGCACCGAAACCATCAAGGTCGTCGATTTCACCGGAATTGGGAAATGCGAGTGCGTCATCCAGTCCACGGCGTCCCGGCTGCGGTTGATCGGATTTCCCGATCTCGATCCGATCGCGGAGAACAACCTCACAAAACCGGACGACATCGCGCGGGCCCGGCAGTACGTGCAATCCACTGCCTGGGAAGATACCACCGGTCTGGGCGTCGTCCGCGGCGCGCGGAACATGTTCGCCGCGCTGACCGGCAACGACGAGTCGCTGAAGAAAGACTGGCGGATGATTGGGGTGCGCGATTGCGACTGGCTCGCGGCGGATGGACCGGCACCACCGGTGCCAGCCAAAACGGACGATCCGGCAACCGTTGTGCCGAGTTATTCCGGGGACGCAGCCGACGACGAGGACGAGTGGGATCACGAAGCTGCGGACGAGGACGATGACCTCGAAGACGAAGATGATGTTGACGAACCCGTGGCGCCTCGGCGCGGCGGAAGTGGCTATCGGCCCCAGCTCGCGGAGAAGAGGATCGAGCCGGGACAGTCGGTTGTGATCGTCGGCCGGTACGACGAGGTCCTGCAAGGGATCGTCAGCGGAGGCACGCAGCTCGTCAAAATCTATCTGGAGGACGTGGAATCCGTCGCCCACAAGTTGGCCAGCACGAGGAGGAGTTATCTGTTCGGCGGCCTTCTTACGCTGGTGATCGTCAACGCGGGGGCATGGGCAGCGCCGGAGATTTACCGCCGCAGCGATGACGCTCAACACGCGTGGCGTCAACAGATCGAAAAGGCGGTGAACGAGGGAGACATCCAAACGATCGACAAGCTCTGCAAACGGGGCGCCGATCTGAATGCGCGGCGCAGCACGGGCGATGTCCCGTTGCTGTTTACCGTTCGCGACCCGGCGATCGCCCGCTTGCTGATCGAACGCGGTGCGGACGTCAACGCGACCGATTCGGACGGCACCACGCCCTTGATGCAAGCGGTGCGGAACCGAAACCCCGAGTTGGTGAAGGTGCTGATCGAGGCCCACGCGAATCTCGACGCCAGGAACACCAATTATCACACGACGGCTCTGATGGATGCCGAGGGGCGTTGCGAGGAATGTGCTGAACTCTTGCGCAAGGCCGGGGCCCAGGACGACCGTGTCACAGCGGACAGCGGCGAGTCGATCGATGAATCGCACGCGGCGTTTGCGGTCTGCCGCGAGTATCTGTCCGCGGTGTTCGTAGCGGACCCGACGAAGCTGCGCGAGCTGTCGACTCCCGAATTGGGAGGGCACTTTGCCAGCGTCGATTTTCCGACGTGGCAGGAATCGCGGCCCACGGAGCCGCGACTGGCCAGCGGCTTCGTCCGGGATAACCACGCGACGCTGACAGTTGTCGGCCCCAATCCACGCGGTGCGGACCGGACATGGATCTACCAACTTCAGCGTAGCGGGGACCGATGGCTCGTGTCGCGGGAACGTTGGGCCGATTGACGAGGACGACTGCAAGACGGCCCCGGCCACCCGTCACGCCGTCCTTTTCACTCGCCCATGCTCCCGGTGGCAGCCGGTGTCGTGACGAGTTACAATCGCCGCGAAGCCGCAAAGAAAAGGCCCCGCCAGCGCGCCGCCGCGTTACCGGACTCGCTACCCGCCATCGAGGAGTGTCACATGCTCTGCCGTTTTCTCGCCACTGGTCCGTTGTTCTTGTGCGCGATGGTTGTCCTGATTCAAGGACCGATTGCCCAGGTCGGTGGAAACGAAACGCGTGTATTTGCGTGGCCGGCGCCAGCGACAACGCGATATTTTGCCGAACGGCCTTGGTACGGTGCGATGGTCGCCGCGTTGGCGGACGACGCACCAGCCGCCGCGAGCGTTGCCCGGCAACTGGCAAGCCAACACGGCGACGATCGCTTGGTGCTCGAGGCCATCGCGGACTGGATCGACCAGGACTTTGCAGCGGACCGGACCCTTGCCCCATCCTCCGCCGACCCCACCGCCGCCCGTGGCCGAACGGTCACCGACCGGCAATCGGCCGAAGCGTATCTGGACGCCGCTGTGCTGCGGCGCGCGGCACGCCTCGCACCGCACAGGGACATGCTGCGGCGCGTCATCTTTGCCAAGCACTTCTTGATGGGCGGCTCGCACTACGCCTACACCGAGGGCCAGTCGGACGCGCAGCGCGAACGCCATTTCCGACCCGGCAGCTCGCTCTGCATGATGGAACTCGATGGGCTGTTCGCCACGGTCCACCATCTGATCGAGGATTCCGGCGGCGTCATCCGCGACCCGGACGTCTCGTATGACGGCCACCGGATTCTGTTCGCCTGGAAGAAGTCGCTCGACAAGGACGACTACCACTTGCATGAATGGAACGCTGACACGGGCGACTGCCGCCAGTTGACCGACGGTCTCGGTTACGCAGACTACGAAGGCGCCTATCTGCCCGACGGCAACATCTTGTTCAATTCGACGCGCAGCGTGCAAACGGTCGACTGCTGGTGGACCGAAGTGAGCAATCTGTTCCTGTGCGACGCCGACGGCCGGTTCGTGCGTCAAGTCGGCTTCGACCAAGTGCATACCAACTTTCCCACGGTCACCTGCGACGGTCGAGTGATCTACACGCGTTGGGATTACAACGACCGCGGACAGATCTATCCGCAGGGACTGTTCCAAATGAATCCGGATGGAACCGGCCAACGGGCGTTGTACGGAAATAACTCGTTCTTCCCCACCACCCTGATCCACGCCAGGTCCATTCCCGGCAGCGGCAGGTACGTAGCGATCTTCACGGGGCATCATACGACGCAAAAGGGTTGGCTCGGCATCATCGATCCGGCCAGGGGCCGCGAGGAGAATCTTGGCACTCAACTGATCGCGCCGCGGCGAGACACCCCGGCAGAGCGGATCGACCGCTACGGGCAACTGGGCGATCAGTTCATGTATCCCTACCCGCTCGGCGAGCGGGAATTCCTGGTCAGCTTCCAACCGGGCGGCCAAGGCCAATTCGGCATCTACTACATCAACGAAGACGGACAGCGGGAACTGCTGGCCAGCGATCCGGCCATCCACTGCAATCAGCCGATCCCCGCGCGGGACCGCCCGCGTCCGGCGCCGCGACCCCGCGTGGTCGATTACCGCAAGTCGACCGGCACCGTTCTGATGCAGGACGTCTACCAAGGGCTGGGGCTTCCCGGTGTGGCGCGAGGCACGATCGCCGCGCTGCGGGTCATCGCCCTCGATTTCCGCGCCGCTGGCGTGGGCGAGAACCGCAATGGAGGCCCGGCCGGCGGAGCGCTGATCAGCACGCCGATCTCGATCCAAGGCGCATGGGACGTGAAACGTATCTTGGGCACGGTGCCCGTCCAGGCCGATGGCTCAGCGTCGTTCGAGGTGCCGGCGGGCACGCCCATCTACTTCCAAGCCGTCGACTCGCGCGGCCACGCGGTGCAAACGATGCGCAGTTGGACTACCGTGCTGCCGGGCGAAGTCCAGTCGTGCGTTGGCTGTCACGACCACAAGAACTCCGGCCCGCCCGTCACCGGCCCGGCGCTGGCTGCCGCGAGCATCCCGCAACCGCTCGAC
Organism: Pirellulaceae bacterium; assembly: GCA_023382975.1. Taxonomy (GTDB): domain Bacteria; phylum Planctomycetota; class Planctomycetia; order Pirellulales; family Pirellulaceae; genus SKKK01. The sequence goes on along the minus strand of JAHDXO010000014.1, from coordinate 132,432 downwards.
GAATTCTACGGACCTCCGCGCGGTTTCAGCTTCATTCAAGAGATCCAGCCCATCCTGGACCGCCACTGCGTCGTCTGCCACCACCAGGACCAGCCGCCCGCGTATTTGCACCATCCCGGGGCGCCGCGCGGTCCTTGGGAACGCGCCGCCCAGGACGCGATTGTGCCAGCGTTCAGCTTGCGCGGCCGGCAGACACTCGACAAACAATCCGAGCGTCTGTGGAGCGACTCGTATCAAGCGTTGGCCCATCGCCGGGTAGCCAACTGGGTCAACCCGCAATCGGCGCCGACGGTCCAGCCACCTTATGCGGCTGGCGCGTCACAAAGCCCGATCATTGCCATGCTGGCAAGCGGCGAACACTTTGGCATAACACTCGACCGGGAAGACATGGACAAGCTCGCACTGTGGATCGATCTGCTCGTGCCCTACGCGGGCGACTACACCGAAGCGATGAATCCCGAAGTACTGCCGCGTTATCTGCACTTTCTCCAAAAGCGGCAACGTTGGCAGGAGGAAGAAGCCGGCAACATCCAAACGCTGATCAAGCATCTGGAGGCGGATGGGGGGCAATAAGTTGGTGCCGCTCGCTCGGCAGGTAGCAATGTTTCGACGGAACGGTGGTCCCGAGCGAATCGGCAAGTATACTTGCCGAAGAGCAAGCGTATGTGGAACGACCGCTGTTTTCGGAGTTTGACATCATGATCACTACCTTTTCGAAGCGAATGCCCCTCGGCCGCCTCACCGCCGCGGCAATTCTTGCCTTCCTCTTTCCACCGCTGGTGGGGGCCGTGTCTCGCTCCGCCGAAGGCGGCGACAAACTGTTCACGCCGCAGGATGTGAGCCGCCTGCGGTTCGTCGCCTCCGCGGCGATTTCGCCGGACGCCCAGCATATTGCGTATACGCGGATCGTCCCCCGCGACCCGCTCAACGACGAGAACGGCACGGCCTGGGTGGAACTGCATGTGGCGGACCGCAACGGTCGTTCCCGGCCTTTCATCACCGGGAAGGTCGCCGTTTCGGGCGTTCAGTGGACTCCCGACGGCCAGCGATTGGCCTTCCTGGCTCGGCGCGGCGACGACACGTCTACCTCGCTGTACACGATCCCGATCGATGGCGGCGAGGCGGTTCGACAACTGCAATTCGGCTCGGACATCCAGCAGGTGGCATTCCGCAACGATGGACGCCAACTGGCATTCCGGGCGGTCGAGCCGTTGCCGAAAGAACAGCAAACGTATCGCGACAAGGGGTTCAACCAGGAGATTTTCGAAGAGGATTGGCGTCCGACCAAGGTTTGGATTGCCGCGGCGGACGGTTCCGGCACCCCGCGAGCGCTGCCCTTGGAGGGCTCGGCGTTCGACGTGGCCTGGAGTCCCGCAGGTCCGCACCTGGCCGTCGCACTTGCGCCGACGCCGCTGGTGGATGACAGCTACATGTTCAAGCGGGTGAGTGTGGTCGACGCCGACACCGGCCGAGTGCTGCAGCGCATTCAGAATCCCGGCAAATTGGGCGCGATCGCGTGGAGTCCCGACGGCCGCCACTTGGCCATGATCTCGGGCGCGGACATTCACGATCCCGCTGACGGGCGACTGATGGTCGCCGCGTTTCCTGGCGACGGCAGTCTGCGAGACTTGTTGCCGCATGACGAGACGCATATCAATTCGTTCGCGTGGAAAGACGATCGCACGTTGATGTGGGTGGCCGACGAAGGCACGCTGACGACGGTGGGCGAAGTCGACTTGGAAGCCAAACGCCTGGCGATGGCCTGGTCCAGCGCCGCCGTTTTTTCCCAGTTGACGCTGAGCGACGACGCGCGATCCGTGGCACTGGTCGGCAACACGTCGCAGCATCCGGGCGAGGTGTTTGCTTGGAGCGTTGGCGACGATGCCGCGCGTCGCTTGACCGTCAGCAACGATTGGCTCGCCGGACTGCGATTCGCCCAGCAGGAGGTCGTCCGCTGGAACGCCCGCGACGGACTGGAGCTGGAGGGCGTGCTGGTCTATCCGCTGAACTATCAACCGGGCCAGCGCTATCCCTTGATCATGACCGTCCACGGCGGTCCCGAGGCGCATGTGAGCAATGGCTGGGTGACGCAATACCACTCGGCAGGCCAAGTCGGGGCGGCGCGAGGTTTCGCCGTGTTCTACCCCAACTACCGCGGCAGCACGGGGCGGGGCGTCGAGTTCAGCAAACTCGGCCAAAAGGACGCGGCCGGCAGGGAGTTCGACGACTTGGTGGACGGAGTGGATCATCTGATCGCGACCGGTCTGGTCGAGGCCAAGAAGGTCGGCGTCACCGGTGGTTCGTACGGCGGCTACGCGTCGGCTTGGTGCGCGACGTACTACTCCGACCGCTTCGCGGCCAGCGTGATGTTTGTGGGCATCAGCGACAATCTCTCGAAGATCGGCACCACGGACATTCCCGAAGAGATGTATCTGGTCCACCACCGCAAACGACTGTGGGAAGATTGGGACTATTTCCTGGACCGCAGTCCGATCCGGTATGTCGAGCGGCATCGCACGCCGCTGCTGATCCTGCACGGCAGAGACGATCCGCGTGTCGACGTTTCGCAGTCGCGTGAGATTCATCGGCATCTGAAGACACTGGACCAGGCGCCGGTGCGATTGGTGTTGTATCCCGGCGAAGGGCATGGCAACCGCCGCGCCGCCGCGCGGCTGGATTATAATCTGCGGATGATGCGGTGGTTCGAGCACTATCTGCAGGGAAATGGCGAGGGGATTCCGCCCCATGCGATCGATTACGCCAATGCCTGGGGCGGCAACTGAACGTCCACGGGGAGGAAGCGCCCATGACTCAAGCGTTGACAGACCGGCAGGCGGATTCCGCCAACCAACTCAAACTTCGCGATCCCACCGCTGATGCCGAACGGATCGTCCAGAGCCTTGAGGCGGGGCTCTCGCTGCTGGTTGATCGTTTCTACGCGCGGATTCACTTCGATGTGGAAACGCAGGTAGGGCGAGATTCGTTGTACGAGCCGTTGTCGGAAGACAAGACGTGCGAGGAGACGCAAGGCGCGATCGAAGTCTATCAGGTCGTCGAATCCGCGTGGGCGGCCCGGGAGTTCGGCTACCCGGTCGCCCAGGATGAATGGTACCTGGAATGGCTGGCGGAGCTTCGGCTCGGCCCGCGGCGCCGAACGGCGGAAACCGTCCGGCAGTTGGCCAGCTACCAGACCAAATCGCCCGACGCGCGGCGCAAGGCGTTCATGAATCAACTGCTGCGAGTCCTGCCGGAGTCGGGCAGATCGCCGTTGGTGCTGTCCGTGTTGTTTCCCACGACCATTCATTTGGCCACCGCGTTAGCGTTCGGCGACCGTGTGCGAGCCGACGCAGTGCGCAACCAGCAGATCGCCTGGTTGCCGGCGATCGACGGTTGTCATCGCTGCCACGGAGCGGTATACGTGAACGGCGAGTCCTGTCCCGTCTGCGGCAATCCGCTGTGGACCTACCGCTGGCTGACCAGCACCGACTAGAGTACGCGGGTGAGTTCCGCGTTCCGATTGTCCATCAATCGCTCGATCACTGCCGCATCCAACTGATCCAAGCGGCGGACGATCAGATCCGCCTCGGCCAGCGATTCCACGCTTCGGCCGGTGCTGGCGACACCCACGCACCGCATCCCGGCGGCGCGGGCCGCGGTGACTCCCAGCGGTGCATCCTCGATTACCAGGCATCGGGTCGGCGGCAATCCGAGCCGCTCGGCACCCAGCAGAAACACCTGCGGATCCGGCTTGCCGCGGGTCACGTCGTCGCCTGTCACGGCGGCCCGGAATGCGTCGCGGCGCGCCAGTTGTTCGAGCACGACCTCGACGTTCTCCCGCGGTGCCGACGAACCAATCGCCAGTCGAAATCCGGCGTCATGCAGACCATCGATCAGGGCGACCGCGCCGGCCATCGCCGGGAAATCGTGCCGCAACAGTTCCCGGAACAATGCCTCTTTGCGGTCGTCCAGCGCCGCGATCGCAGAATCGTCGAACGCGCGGTCGCTCCACAGGTGCCGGATCACTTCGCGGCTGGTCCGGCCGAACGTGGCGACGAAATCCGCCTCGGTCATCTGCAGACCCTGCTCGCGGCACAGCATCAGCCAACTCTCGAAATGGGCGCGGTACGAATCGACCAACACACCATCCATATCAAAAATCACCCCGTACGGTCCGGGGCGGTCAAGAGCCGTCATTGACAATATCCTCCTCCGCGAATCCACAACAGCATCTTCCGTTGAAAACGGGCGACTACATCCAAGAAGCGGAAGACATGTCAGCCAGAGACATCCGCCACCAACTCGAGTCGCAAGCCGAGCGCATGAGCGAGGGCGGCGACGTCCGACAGCTTTGCGTCGGCACCATATTCAATATCGCGAACCGTATTCGCATCGCCGACGCCGGATCGCTGCGCAAGTTGTTCAAACGTGAAACCATGCAACTTGCGTGCATTACGAATGGCCAGTGCAATCTGCCCTTTTTCCGATGGCGCGCGGGCAGGTTCCAGCGGCGGAAAATCCTCTTTCGCCTGGCGGCGAATCTCGTCGTATTGTTCTTTCTGAGCGACCGTCAGTCGGCGACGGACACGGGTGAATTTGTCGGACATCGAAGAAAATCCTGTTAGGGTTCCGGCACGTCATAGCCTGTTACGGGATAGATGGTGTCTTCGTCAACTTGATCGTATATGACGATGATGTAGCGACCATCTTCGGTGTACCCGAACACACAGGGACGGCCCGAAGACTCGCTTGTAGCTTCCTCGTCGAAGTTCGCCACGACGTACTCGATATCTTCCGGCAGCAGGCCGTGTTCAGCAATGTGGTCGACATTCTCTCCTGGTTCGTCGTTCCAGATGATCCACACTGCAACATGCCTTAAGCAGCAGTCAAGAAGCAATCGGTTCCGCCAGCGGTCTACCAGCTCACAGATCCTGCAAGAATGCCGACGTCATTTTACTCGATCCACGAGGTTCACGGGGAGCGAGCTCCGAAACTTGAGCCACTTGCGACCCCGTCGACTGGTGAGTTACCGCTATCCTTACTCATAAGGGGGCATTAACTGAGTGTTTTCTCGTAAGATGTTGCACAGTCAAGTCTTACAAGCATTGGAGCCGGCCAGAAGCCAAAACCGTCACTACCCGCGAGGGGCCGAATTCGCTAGACTGTGTCGGGTCTTGGATCTTCGCCTTTACTCTCGGCTCAGCCAATCAGGATTTCGATGCACGTCATGTTGTTCGATATCGACGGAACGTTGATCAACACCCGCGGTTCGGGTTTGACGGCGTTGCGTCTGGCGTTCTTGGAAGGATTCGGTTGCGAGGCGCCGGCGGTGATCGATACCTGCGGCCGAACCGACCGGGGAATCGCTCGCGATTTGTTCCTGGCCCATCGGTTGGATGATTCACCCGAAAACTGGCAGAGGTTTCATCCCTTGTACTTGCGCCACTTGGTCGAGCAACTGTCGCTAGGGAACGGGCACGTGCTGCCGGGCGTCGTCCCGCTGCTCGAGTCCTTGTCGAGCCACCCGCGCATGTCGGTCGGGCTGCTGACGGGCAACACGCCGGAGGGAGCAAGAATCAAACTGGGGCATTTCGGCATCGATCACCATTTTGGTTTTGGCGGGTACGGGCACCAGCACGTCGAACGGAACGTCGCGGCCGAGTCGGCTTTGGCCGCGGCGCGGCAGCGATTGAACGGCCAACTGAGACTGGATCGCGTCTGGGTGATCGGCGATACGCCGCGCGACATCGCCTGTGCTCGACACATCGGCGCTCGGGCCGTCGCCGTCGCGACCGGGTGGCACGACCGAGAAAGTCTCGCAGCGCAGCAACCCGATGTGCTGCTCGACGATTTCTGCCAAGCGGAAGACTGGCTGGCCGGTTTGGACTGCGGAGTTGCGTGACGCCATGCCATCATCACTCTGCTACGGGGCCGGGACGCGGTTGGAGATCGATGTCGATCCCCATTCATTGATGGGCGATTTCAGCCGGACGATCGCCCGACCCATCGACGATCCGGTGGCGGCGGTCAGTGCCGCGCTGGACGCTCCTTTGGGCTTTCCCGCGTTGCGCCGCGCCACGGTGCCCGGTGATCAGGTGGTCGTCGCGGTCGAGCACGATGTTCCTCAACAAGCCGCTGTCGTGGCCGGTATCGTGCATTCGCTGGTCGAGGGCAACGTGCTGCCCGAGGATGTGACGATCCTGTTGTCGGACAGCGCTTCGTCGCGCGAAGCCAACCGCTTGCTGAGCCCGCAGTTGGCATCCGCGGTGAAGACCGTCCGCCACGACCCGCACGAATCCAAGGACTTGGCGTACTTGGCAGCGTCCAAGGAAAACAAGCCGATCTATTTCAACCGTTTGCTGTTCGACGCCGACTTGGTGCTGCCGGTCGGTTGCCTGCGACCGGGCTCGTCGCTGGGTTACCTGGGCGTCCACGGCAGTTTGTTCCCGGCTTTTTCCGATACCGCAACGCAACAGCGATTCCGCTCTGCCGGCTCGGCCCAGTCGAGTGTCCAGCAGAAACGGCACGGGTCGGAAGCGGACGAGGCGGCTTGGCTGCTGGGGATTCACCTGATGGTGCAGGTCGTACCAGGATTGGGTGACACGCTGCTTCACGTGCTGGCAGGCGAAGCGGAGACGGTTGCCGAGCAAGGGCGCAGCCTGTGCGAAGCGGCTTGGCTCCATCGGCTGACGCGGAGTCCGCAACTGGTGGTCGCGACCATCGAAGGTGCGTCCGAAGTACAGACATGGGAGAATTTCGGCCGGGCGCTTCACGCCGCGCTGCCCGTGATCGCGGATCACGGGGCCATCGTTCTCTGCACGGACCTGCGTTGCGGGCCCGGTCCGGCGCTGCAGCGTCTGGCCAGCGAACCGGACGACCAAGTCGCGCGGCGGGAGATCCTCCGAGACCGGTCGCACGACGCACTGGCCGCCCTGCTGCTGTTGGATGCCCGCTCGCGCGTCGAGGTGTTCCTGCTAAGCGGCTTGGCCGAGGACACGGTCGAAGAACTGGGGATCGGATACGTGTCCGGTCCCGAGCAGATCGCCCGCCTGAGTCGCCAGTACGAGTCCTGCATCCTGCTGGGCGACGCGCACCGTTCCATGCTGGAATTGAACGCGTCCGGAGATTGAGGCATCATGACGCCCCGCGCATTTTCCGACTCATTGGCTTCCGAATACCGCGCCCTTACGCAGACTTGGGGACTGGTCGACGTCAGCGACCGGACCCGCATCGAGTTGACGGGCCGCGACCGCGCGAGTTTCCTGAACGCCTTCTGCACGAACGACCTTCGAAAGCTGGAACCAGGACACGGCTGCGAAGCCTTCCTGACAAATCTCAAGGGCCGAATTCTCGGACACGTTTTCGTGATCTGCGGCGCCGACTCGCTGGTGCTGGACACGGTGCCTGGGCAAGCCGAGACGATCCTCAATCATTTGGACCGCTATCTGATCCGCGAGGATGTGCAGTTGCACGACCGGACGCAGGAATGGGGCGAACTGTTCGTCGCCGGCGCGGAGGCAGGCCAGCATCTTGACCAATGGCTGGCAGCGGATCTGCCGGAACGCATGCTCGGCCACGATTGGCTCTTGGTGCTTCGCGGGCCCTGGTCCGGCAGTCCCGGATACCAGATCGTCATGCCTCGCGAGGTTCTGAACCAACGCACCGCCCAGTTGACGTCGCGAGGCGCCGAGCGTTGCAGCCGCGAAGCGTTGGAAATCGTCCGGATCGAAGCCGGCTTGCCCCAGTTCGGCCAGGACATCAGCGACGCGAATCTGCCGCAAGAGGTCAATCGCGACGCGGCGGCGATCAGTTTCACCAAAGGCTGCTATTTGGGCCAGGAGACCGTGGCTCGGCTCGATGCGCTCGGACACGTCAATCGCTTGCTCGTTGCGGTTCGCTGGCAAAGCGATGTGCTGCCGGCCGCGGGCGAGTCCTTGCAGCACGAGGGCCAATCAGTGGGCCAAGTGACGTCGGCGGTCTGGTCGCCACGCTTGGGATCGCCGCTGGGATTGGCGTACGTCCGCACGCCGCACCATCGCGCCGGAACCCCATTGCAGTCGGCCGCCGGTATCGCGACCGTGGTCGAAAGCGGTTGCCGGTAGATCGGTCCCATTCCCGGCACTCCCAGGAGAAATGCCGAGAGCCGCTTGGTTGGAGTAACCGCGTTGGAGTGTACGCTTCAGCGTGCCCGCGCTGAAGCAACCGAACCAACATGCTGAAGCTTGGACTCCAGCGCGAAGAAAAACGCTTCGAAGCGGATCTGTAAGCCGGGTTCTGTACGCTCGCCGAGGCGAGCCGATGGTCATTTATCTAGGACGACGGTTGCCCGGCGTCTCGAGCGACCTACCCGGGAGTCGATGGCGAACCGGACCGGTTCGCATCCGCCGAGGCGGATTGCTCCCTGTTTGGTCTTGCTCCGGGTGGGGTTTACCGAGCCAGCCGGGTCGCCCCGGCTGCTGGTGCGCTCTTACCGCACCGTTTCACCCTTGCCTGATCCCGACGTGCCTTGCGGCTGCGACGGGCCATCGGCGGTCTGTTCTCTGTGGCACTTTCCCTGGCCTCGCGGCCGGTCGGCGTTACCGACCACCCTGTCCTGCGGAGCCCGGACTTTCCTCCCGCCGACAAACCCCGGTCAGGGCCTGCCGACCAGCGACCATCCGAACCGCTTCGAAGCAACGCTATTCTACGGGAAACCCGTTCGGCGGCCAGTGCCGTACGTTCCCGCAAGATTCAGTCCGCTTTCGGGAAGTACCTGTGTTCACCCTGCTTCGCGGCTCGGTGGACTTCGTGCGTGTCCTGCGGGATGCCGGGGTCGTTTTGTTCAGCGAGCCAGCGGTCGAGTACCGCGGACAAACGGGCCTTGGTCGTCGCGCAATCCGGATCGTCGGCCAGGTTGGCCATCTCGTAGGGGTCGGCGGCCGTGTGGTACAACTCCTCGGCCGGTCGCGTCATGTAACGCTTCACCAAGCGATAGGTGTCGGGATTGTCCCAAGCGGTACCGATCCAAGTGTGCCAGTACGGGTTGTTCAACTCGCCGCTGCCTTGGATGCCCATCAGGTGCTTCTCGATGTACAGTTCGGACGGCGTCAAGTTGCGGATGTAGCGCCACTGGCCATCGGTGACCGTGCGGATCGGGAAGGCCGGACCTTCCGGGATGTTGTTGTGAGCGCCGTAAGCAAAGCGGCGGTGCTCCGTCCGCTGGCCGCGGAGCACGCCGGCCAAGCTGGTGCCGTCGAAAGCGAACCCCGGTTCGGACGCATTACCGCCGGCCAAGTCGATCAGCGTGGGGGCGAGATCCGCGTACTGGACCAGCGCCGTGGTGCGTTGGCCCGCGGGAACCTTGCCGGGCCAGCGAGCGATCAGCGCTGTGTGCAATCCCGTGTCCCAGTTCGTCCACTTGCAGCCCGGGAATTGCGAGCCCTGCTCGCTGCTGAAGAGAACGAGCGTCTTGTCCGCGGCCTGCGCGTCGGCCAGTGCGGCGAGAATCTCGCCAACTTGACCGTCCATGTAGGTGATCTCGGCCAGGTATCTCGCGAAATCCTGCCGGGTTCGCGGCGTGTCCGCAATGTTCGGCGGCAGCTTCAACTGCCGCGGCGGGTACTGCGAAGCATCGCCCATGACCCAAGGCACATGCGGCTCGACCAACGAAATCACCAGACAGAACGGCTGGTCCTGCCGGCGCGCGATGAACTCGCGCACCTCGTCCAGCCGATGCGACTGCGTCGGGTTCCGTACGCAGTTGCCGTCGAATCCCGCGACCACCTCGAAGGGAAACGCCTCCGGGGGCAACACATGCACTTTGCCCGCCAGACCGACGCGATATCCCAGCGATCCCAGATGCTGCGGCAGACTGCGCGTGCCGGGCCGGCTCGCGCTGTGGTTCCATGCGCATCCGTTGCGCAGCGGATACTGCCCGGTGTACAACTCGGCTCGGCACGGCTGGCACATCGCCATGCTCACGTAGCAGCGGTCGAACGTCAGACCCTCCCGGGCCAGCGAGTCGAGATGCGGCGTCCTCGCATTTTGGCCACCGTACCCAGGCAGATCGTTATACGTACAATCGTCCGCCAGGATGATCAGGAAATTCGGCCGCTCGTCGCTAGCCAACGCGGAACGTTGGACGGCAAACAGTAGGAACGGCAGTACGATCAAGCAGGATTTGGTGTTCATAATCGGCCATCGTAACGCGCCCGTCGCCGCGACGCCAGACCGACGACCCCGAAGCCTCGTTTCGCAATCCGCCGTCAACCCCGTGGCTCAGCAACGAGCCAAGTACGGCGGTGAGAGCAGGACGGACTCTCGGGCGATGCCACTCGGCTCACCCGTACGGATCGACTCGAACACCGAGCATTTCAGGCAGGGGGGCGGGATCGATCAGGGCGGCGTCGGTGTGGGTGTCGCGAGCGACGACGGCGGCCAACCCGGCGGTCTGACCGGTGGTCATCCACAGCGGCTCCATCCGCAGCACGCTCATCGCGATGTGCGTGCAGGACAGGGCGACGGGCACCAGCAGATTGTTCACTTGCCTTGGCAGCATGGCGCCGTAGGGCACTTGGCCGGGCTGCGCGGGGCCGTCGGCCTTTTTCGGATACCAGAGCACGCCTTCCATAAATCCCTCGACGGTGAACCGCCGGTCGTGGCACGGGTGGACGTCGAACGAGTGCTCGCCGATGGCGATCGGGTGCTCGACTTGCGGCGTGCGTCCGGACTGGGGATTGACCGTGAAGTTTCGCTGCGTGACGATCTCGCGACCCTCGATCCGCCGGCCCTGCCGCACGTAGATCTGCCAGGGCCAGTGTCCGTTGTCGGCGAACTCGTCCCGATGCAGACCGGCTTGGCGCCACACGGCGCGGATGTTCTCCGGCACTCGCGGCTCGTTCTGCAGGAACCACGCATAGCTGGCCGCATGCTCGATGTGAAACCGCTCGAGCCGTTCGCGGTGGTGTCGTCGCGCCTCGGGCCATGTCCAACTAACGCCGGGACAATTCAAGCTGGTCAACGCCTCGATGTTGCCGTTCGCCTGGAACTTCCTGCCGGGCAGCGGCGTACCGAGGCCAATGGACTTGACACGGCCCGAAGCGAAATCGTCCAGCAGCGGCAGCAGATCGGGCAGGTGCTGATCGTAGGACGCCGGCTTCTCGAACGGTACGAGTTTTTCCGGGTCGGTGGTGAAGATGCTCCGCGCGCAGAACGCCTGGATGGCCGGCGACGGTTCGCCGCTGTCCGCCGTCATGATCTGCTGTCCGGTCCGCCAATTCATATAGTGGATGCCCGCCAACGGTTCGCCATACTCGTCGCGGCCCTCGCGCCCGACTCGGTACGGCACCTTGGCCGCCGCGGCAAGATCGCCTTCGTACGTGCCGTCGATGTAGGTTCCTGCAACCATCCGTTCGCGTTTGCCTTGCCGAGTTTCCACAAGCACTTCGACCACGCGGTCCCCCTGGACCGTGGCTTCGAGCAAGTGATGGCCGCGGAAGAAATCGAGCCGCTCCGACTCGGCGTCCAGCAGGCGGTCGAACACGGCTTCGGCGACCGACGGTTCGTAATACCAGCCGTCGTGGACGAACTTCCACTGGGGCGAACTCTCGCCCAGTCGGCGCCGGTATTCGTCGCGGACTCCGGCGATGAATTCCGCGACCAGCCCGCCGAACAACTCGCGCCGCACCGCGTCGGTGGTGGACAGCCCGCTGGCAGCCATGCCGCCTGGATGCATCTTGGGACACACGAGCGCCACTTTGCACCCGCGCCGCGCCGCCTCGATCGCCGCCGCGCACCCGCCGGGCGTCGAGCCGTAGACGAACACGTCGTACGGCACGGGCCTCGATTCGGGAATCTCCTGCGCGGCAGAATCCGGCAAGCCGGATATCGCTAGCGCGCCCAGCGCGGCAGCTTGAGACAAAAACCCGCGGCGCGAAACATGCGGGGACGGGCTTGTCAGGCTCAGCGTTTCAGGCGGCGCTGCGTTCATCGATCGACTCTCCCTTGGAAAACGGTTGCCGTGTTCATCCCGTTCAGTTCAGGCTTTCATCCAGTTTGCCATCGACCGTCTCGCGGGACATCCGCGGAGTCTCCGCCGCCAGCCATTGCAGCACTTCGCTCATCTCCGGACGCCTGGCCGCGTCGCGGGCCAGCATCGCGGCCAGCAGATCGCGGGCCGTCGGCTCGACCTCGGCGATCAGGCTCGGTGCCAACTCCTCGGTGCGCAGACGAGCCAGCAGACGGCCCAGCGACATCTCGGGGTGCGCCTTTCGGCCAGTCAACATCTCGAACCACATTAGGCCGAAGGCGAACACGTCGCTCGCCGGAGTCGGGCGATGCCCCGCCGCCTGCTCGGGCGACATGTAAGCCGGGGTTCCACGGATTCGCCCCGCCACCGGAAACGGGAGCGGTTCCGGAACATGGACGCGCGGCGGTTGTTCCGTCTTCGCGGCCGCCTCGGCGGAACCGAGGCCTTCGTAGGCCAACGTCTGGTCAGCCTGCGCGAAATTCGTCGGATCGCCGCGCGGAGTCGCCGAAGGCCCGTCCCGATTTGATTCCGGCGATACCTCGCGGGACGCCTGCGGAGGCCCGACCAATCCGAAATCGAGGATCTTCGCGACCCCATCGCTGCCGACCATCACGTTCGCCGGCTTCAGATCGCCATGCACCACCTGTTGAGCGTGAGCGGCAACCAGCCCTGAGGCGATTTGCATCGCGATCGTCCGCACGGCATCGCGCGAAAGGGGCTCGGCCATCACGTGCGACAACGTTCGGCCCTCCAGGTATTCCATGGCGATCAGTGGGAGACCGTCTTCTTCCTCGACGGCATAGATCGTACAGACGTTGGGCACGTTCACCTTGGCCGCCGTGCGGGCCTCGGCGAGCACCGCGTCGCGAGATTCGAACACATGGCGTTTGAGAACTTTCAACGCCACCATGCGTTCCAGCCGCAAGTCCCAAGCGGCGAACACTGTTCCGAATGTCCCGCTGCCAAGTTTCTGCCGAATGCGGTAATGTCCCAGGATGCGTCCCGGTTGCAACGCGCGCTCGGGATCGATCGTGCCGTCGGCCGACGTCCAACTTGCGGGACACAGGCCACCGGTCTGAAGTGCATCCAAGACGCGCAGCACCTCGTCCGGAGTGCGACCCACGTTCAGATTGTGGACCACCGCATATTGCAGAATGCCGTCGGGATCGATCAGGAACAAGCCTCGTGCCGACACCTGCTTGGCTTCGACCCAGACTCCGTAGGCGCGGGCCGTCGCGCCGTCCGGGTCGGACGCCAGCGGGAACTGCAAGGGTCCGAGCCCGCCTTCGGAAGGCGGCGTCCGCAGCCACTCCCGATGCAGTTCAACCGGATCGACGCTGATGCCCAGCAGGTCGCACTTGCGCTCGGCGAAATCCCTCCAGCGAGCGCTGAACGACGTCAACTCGGTCGGGCAAACAAACGAGAAGTCCCGCGGATAGAACACCAAGGCCAGCCAACGGCCCGCGCTCTCGTCCCGCCGGATCGCCCAGCGCGCACCGTCCCTGGCATCGACGCACGCCAGCGCAAACTCAGGAGCTGCTTCGCCCACTCTTGCCATCTGCATCACCGCCTGCCTTGCAACCATCGCTGCAAGGCAAAAAACCCGCCTTCGCTCAGCCTGTCAATCCGTTCGCGCCGGATGAAGGGAAACGAGCCAAGGAAGACGATCGCTACACATTGGTGCTCACGCCGGGAATGGCGCAGATCGGATAGACGCCGTCTTCGTCGGGCACGGTGGGCGGGTCCATATCCCAGGTGCATTCCTCGGGCTTGGGCGGCAAGCAGTAGTCGGATTGGCTCACGCGTTCCCAGGTCAGTTCGCGCCCGCTGTAGCAGGACAGTTGTCCCATGATGCCGACCAAGGTGCTGCGAGCCATGTACTCGCCGCAGTTCAGCGGCTGGCCGTCCCGGATCGACTTGAGGAAGTCGCGGTGCTCGACGACGTACGGATTGTCCGACTCGCCGGAGAACGACCAGGCGTTCTCGCCCGTGATCCGGCCCGCCAGCGGAAACGCGGTCCCCTTGGTTCCGACGATCATGCTGGAATTCTCGTTGTAGCAACCGATGGTCGTGCGGCAGAAAGCGTACAGCCTGGCTCCGCTGGCATAGTGATAGACCACCGAGTGGTGATCGAACACGTCGCCCAGCAGATTCTGGGATGACGAGCGTCCGCCGAGCCCGTGGCACTTGACGGGCGGCGTTTCCAGCATGGCCCAGGTCGCACGGTCCAGGTTGTGGACCAGCGATTGAGTCACGTCGTCGCCGCACAGCCACGAGAAACGGTACTGATTGCCGTACTGAACCTCCAGCTCGCGCACGCCTTCCGGACGAGTCGTGGCGCCGTACGGTCCGCGGATGAAGTTCTCTTCGATCGAGGTGATGGTTCCGATCTGGCCGTCCTGGACTCGCTGGATCGTCTCGCGGATCGCCGGATGGAACCGGCTTTGCAGCCCGCTCAGGATGCCGAGATTCTTCCGCTTGGCCAACTCCGTCGCCTCGTTCACCACCTTGATCCCCAGCGGGTCGATGGCGTGCGGCTTCTCCACGAACACGTGCTTTCCGGCCTCGATCCCGGCCTTCAGATACATCGGATGGAATTTGGCCGCACAGGCGATCAACACCACGTCCACCGCGTCGATCACGTGCTTGTACCCGTCCATGCCGTCGAAGCAGTGATCATCGTCGACCAGCACCTGCTCGGCCTTCTGGGCCTTCAAGGCATTCCGCCGCCCGCGCACGCGGTCGGCGAACAAGTCCGACATGGCGACCAGCCGCACACTCGGGTCGGCATCCATCGCATTGGCCGCGGCACCCGTGCCACGTCCGCCGCAGCCGACCACGCCGATCCGAATCACGTCGCTGCCCGCCGCGTGGACAGACCGGGTCAAGGCAAGACCCGCCACGCTCGCGCCGATCGCCGCGCTGCTCCGCACGAAATCTCTTCGGGACATATCTCGACTGTTCGCAGACTCCGACATGTTTCTTCTCCTAACGTGTCAAATGGGGATTCCTGGCTGCTCGGTCAAAGGCTCGCAGCCCAACAACGATCGGTTACACTGCCCTCTTGCGCGCTGCCCGGCAAGAGGACTTGCCCCTCAGTATACACGCAATGCCGCGGGAAACCGCTGCCCGTCACCGGAAGATTCCGGCAGCACGATGATTCGAGGCCGTGTTGTCTTCGGCACGAAATCGTGGGCGTCGGCACTCCGGCGATGTGTGAACCAAGAAAACAGAACAGGCACCCGCGCGTCGCGGATGCCTGTTTCTGGAGAATTGACGCAGGGATTAGCCGGCCTTAGGCTTGGCCTTGGGCATCGGGACGCGGTCTTTGTCGGTCAGGGTGCGGAGGAAGGCGACGATCAAAGCTGTTTGCTCGTCATCCAAATCCGTGCCCAACTGCAGCTTGCCCATCAACTTGACGGCTTCCGGCAGCGTCTTGACTTTCCCGTCATGGAAGTACGGGCGAGTGATCTGGATGTTGCGCAAGGACGGGACTTTGAAAACAAATTTGTCTTCCTCCTTCTTCGTCACCGCGAAGCGTCCCAAATCCTTGGTATTGGCGTACGGTTCGACTTCGCCCGCCTTTCGGAACTCCGTGCCTCCCAGCAGCGCGCCTTGGTGGCATTCGGTGCAGCCGATTTCCATGAAGAGCGCCAGCCCCTGTTTTTCGCGGGCGTTCAGCGCTTGCTGGTCCCCACCCAGGAAGTCGTCGAAGCGGTCGCGCGTGATGAGTGTCCGCTCGAAGGCCGCCACCGCCTCGGCGTAGTTGTCGTACGTCAACGGCTGCTGGCTGTCGGGAAACGCTTTCTCGAACAAAGGCGTGTAATCGGCTTCCTTCAAACGGGCCAACACAATCGCTTCGCTGGGCATGCCCATTTCGATCGGGTTCAGGACCGGCCCCTTGGCCTGTTCGACCAAGTCCGCGGCGCGGCCGTCCCAGAACTGAGCCACGTGCAATCCGGCATTCAACGTCGTGGGGGAATTTCGGTCGCCCCGTTTTCCTTCTGCACCCGGCGAGGTGGGCAGGTTGTCGACGCCGCCCAGTTTGTTGTCCACGCGATGGCAGTCGTTGCAGGATTGAGTTTTGTTGATCGAAATGGCCTTCTCGAAATACAGTTTTTCGCCCAGAGCGATCCGAGCGGGCGTATCGTTCTCGCTGCCGGGCATCTTCTCGGGCAACTTTGCGAAAACGGCTTGAGCGTCCTTCAGCAGCTTCGCGCTTTGCTTCTTGGTGACCTTCGCGGGCTCGGCGGCATCCGCCCATTGCAATGCCGCATTCGCGGCGACCATCAGGATCGCTCCGGCGATCCCAGCCGACAGAATTCGGTGTGCTCGATTCATGGCTGTCTCCTCGTAAGTGGTGTACTAGAAATCGGAAAAACTCGTTCTTGGCGGGATTCTTCGATTCGACTGGTGGCAAGCGACCAATCCGCTTCCCGCATCCATCCACGTGATTCTGGACTGTCCGGGGAACCGGATACTAGCCGGTCGAATCGGGCTCGCCGATCTGCCGCACCATCTCGGCCAGCCGAGAATTCAAATCGACCAGTTTCTGCCATTCGGCAGCGTTCAGCGTCACGTTTCCCGTCTTGTCTTCTTTGACCGTGGCGACCAGACCGCGGAGTCGCAGTCGCATGTAGTCAATCAGTTCGGCCAATTGAGCTGCCTGCGTAGCCGTCAAATCATCCGGCAGTTCCGGCGGTTCGTGGTTGAACAGGAAATCCTGCAAGTTCTCCGTGCCGGTCCACGGATTCCCGGAATCGGACTGAGATTCTTCGATCGTCCGATTCTTGCGGAACCGGAACCAGCCCTTCGACTCTTGAGGAGGCAAATGACTCAGCCGTTCTTCGATCTGTTCGCGCGATCCGATCAGAACCAGCGTGCGACCCAACTGGATCAGATCGCCGAACTTCAGAACCCGCAGGCGCACGTCTTCGCCGTTGACCCGCGTGCCATTGGTGCTCTCCAAATCGGTCAGCACCAACCGGTCGCCGTCGGACTGGATCTTGACGTGGAAACGGCTGACCCGTTCGTCATTCAGTTGAATGATATTGCCCTCTTCGCGTCCGATCGTAACCGGCGTGTCAAGGCTTTCGAAAATTCGGCCGCGATCCGCGCCGTCAAGAACTCGCAGGGTAACCCGCACCATGTTCAGCTCGAATTCGTTTCAGTCAAAGCGAATGAAATCCGATGAAAGCATCCGTAAGTGCTTATAACATCCGGGTGATTGCAGGGTCAAGACGCGGAAGGCGACCTTTTCGGGAAAAAACTGGATCTTGATCCGGCGAACGCGGCGGTCCGTCTTATCGCCAGCGTGGCGGGGTATCCGGACGGTTCCGGAATACGGACAGCGGTGCCGATCCACCCGGTAACTTTCGCTTGACGTGGCCCGCGCACGCGCGCCATACTGCCCGTCACGTCGGCGGTCCCGGGCCGCCGAGAAGCCCGGCCGCAAAATCCTGCCAAAGCACGTCGATCGAACTCGTGAACGCGTCCAGACATGACTCCGCGTCGAAGTTGGTACTCGCTCCGCTTGGGCGGCAGCGGGTCGAGACAGGAGTATTCTTCCTGCTGTACTATCTGTACGTCTGGCTGGTCTTGGACACGCGTTTGATTCATCATGCCATCGGCATTTTCACACCCTACTACGCTCTTGCCTTCACGACCGGCTGGGCGATGTTCCGCGAATGCGTCTCGCGGCCGGGTGGGCTGGTAGAGTATCTCGCCCGCTTCCTCTCGACGTTCTATGGCGTCGGTTGGCTGGGTGCCGCCATCGTGACCTGCCTGGCGTGGTGTACCAGTGCGGTCGTGGATGCGCTCCAGCAGATCACGGGCCAGACGCGGGGGATGGTGCTCCGGTATGGGCCGCCCGTTCTGTTGCTCGCGATGCACGGCAAGTACGATCAACCGTTGACGACCATCCTGTCCTTGCTGGTGGCTCTGGCGTTGTTCTTGATTTATCAGCGACTGGCGCCGCGCAACGCCGTCACTCGCGTCGTTTTGCTGCTGGTGCTAAGCGGAGCGGCCTACATCGTCGCCGGCCCGAAGGGGCTCTGGTTTCCGATCTTGGCCTCGGTCTACGAATGGCCGATCAACGGTCATGCAGGACGGGCTGTGGTGGCTCTGGTGTCCGCGCTGCTGGTCCCGGGCCTGCTCGGAGTCCTTCTGTTTCGGCTGCCTGGGCGCGAAGTCTACACGGGTCTGCTTCTGTCGGCGGAGGGGTTGGCGGAGGGTGACTGGCTGTACGCGCTGGTGCTTCATCTGTATTTTCCGGTGGTGCTGACCGGTGCCGTATTGAGGCCACTGGCAGTGACGTGCTGGAGATCGTGTCGAGCAAAGCTCGCGGTGATCGCCGCGAATCCGTCGCGCGGCGAGAGACTGGTCCGGTTCTTGCGGCGAGGCGAATCGAGATGGAGCGTCAAACTGGCTGGGATCTGCCTGGCTGCGGGCGCGATCGCCTGGTCGACGCTGCACGCGGATACCAGGTTTGCCTTGTTGCTCGATTTCTATTGCCAGCGCGAGCGATGGCACGACGCACTGAGGACGGCGGACAGCAGGCCGCAAAATGTGGCCTACGACCGCAATCAGCGAAACGTGTTGATGGCCCTGTACCACGCGGGACGATTGGGCGACACGGTGTTTTCCTACCCCCAGGCTGCGGGCAGGGATCCCTACCTTGTTCCGCAGGCGGAGCGGGACGTCCACGCCTATCTGCAAGAGAGCCGCTTCAACCTGGAACTCGGATTGGTCAACCGGGCGGAGAAGTGCGCTTACGAAGCATTGGCGGGAACCGGCGATCTGCCCGCGGTGCTGGAGCATTTGGCGATGATCCACATCGTGAAAGATCAACCGGAAGCGGCCAAAGTGTTTCTGAACGCACTGGGCAAGAAGCCGCTCCATCGCCGCGTTGCAACGGACCTGCTCCAGCGGCTCGAATTCGATCCCCGTCTGGAGAGCGACCCGCGGGTGCGGCGGCTCCGCCGGTGCAGACTGAGCGAGGACCGTGTGTCGGCCGCGCTCGTTGGCAATTGCGAAGAATCCCTGCGGGCGCTCCTCGACCAGAACCCGGACAACCGGATGGCCTTCGAGTTTCTGATGGTTCATTACCTGCGAACCGTCCGTCCCGGCCAAGTTGTGGAAGCCCTTTCCCAGCTCGAACGCTTCGGATATTCGGAAATTCCTCGGCACTTTCAGGAGGCGGTCTTCGTGCATGCGAGCCAGACGAACACGCCGTTTCCATTGAACGAGTATCGGTTCGACCGCGAGACGCAGGCGCGTGCCGCGGCGTTCTTCAACATTCTTGGCCGGAGTTCCGATCGGGAGGAAGCCAAGCAGAGGGCGTTCGAAGCCGGTCTGAGCGATTCTTATTTCTTCTACTGCTGGTTCGGCGTCTCGGGGTGGAATTCGCATGGCGAGTAGATTGGTGGCATTGATCGCGATCGCAGCCCTTCTCGTCGCGGTCGGCGCTACGTTGGTGACGTACCGCGCCGGCCGGCTGCCGCCAGACCATGCGCCGACCGTCGACCGTCCGCCTCGGATCAGCCCGGACTGCGCGGGGATCACCATTCCGCCGAACGTCGCCCCGTTGAATTTTTCGATCGGTGAGCCCGGGCAGCGTTTCTTCGTCCGCCTCGTTGGCGCAGCGGGCGAGCCGATTGCGATCGCGTCGCGCGTACCCCAGGTAGTGATTCCCGCGAAGCGCTGGCGAGGTCTGTTGCAGGCAAACCGCGGTCGAGACCTGACGCTGGAGACGTGGGTCGAGCGGGACCGGCAATGGAAGCGGTATCAACCGATCGTCGTTCACGTGGCGGATCACGAAATCGACGCTTACCTCGTGTACCGGATGCTCGAACCCGTGCATCACAAATGGCGAGAAATCGCCGTTCATCAGCGCGACCTGACAACGTATCGCGAATCGGTGGTACTTGACGGCATGTCGTTCGGCGCTGGCTGCGTCAATTGCCACAGCTTTGTCGGCAACGATCCTGGTCGGATGTTGATCGGGACTCGCAGCCCGCGGTTCGGCGCTGCGACGCTGCTGGCCAGCGACGGCGAGGTGAAGAAGATCGGTGCGCGGTTCGGCTATACGGCTTGGCATCCCAGCGGCCGGATGGCCGTCTATTCGCTCAACCGCGTCTGGCAGTTCTTCCACGAGGCCGGCACCGAGGTCCGGGACGTGATCGACCTGGACTCCGCGCTGGCGTGTTACCATGTCGAACGAGGCGACACGCGGCTGATTCCGGGGGCTGCGGACAAAGCACGACTGGAGACCTATCCCGCTTGGACCCCGGATGGACGCTATTTGTACTTCTGCAGCGCCCCGATGCTGTGGACGGACCAGAAGACGATTCCGCCGCCCCGTTATGCGGAAGTTCGATACGACCTGATGCGGATCCCCTACGACATCGGCACGGACCAATGGGGCGAGCCCGAAACGGTGCTCGCTTCGAAGGAGACCGGACTCAGCATCCTGTTGCCTCGCATCTCGCCGGACGGACGATTCCTGCTGTTCTGCATGTGTCGCTACGGCTGCTTTCCCGTGTTCCAGCCAAGCAGCGATCTGTATCTGATGGACTTGAAGCGCGGGAATTACCGGCGGCTGGAGATCAACAGCGACCATTCCGAATCGTGGCATAGCTGGTCGAGCAACAGTCGCTGGATCGCGTTCAGCAGCAAGCGTCGGGACGGAGAGTTCACGCGGTGCTACCTGAGCTATGTCGACGAAACCGGCAGCGTTCACAAGCCGTTCCTGGTTCCGCAACGCGATCCGGTGTTCTACGACTCGCTGCTCAAGACCGTCAGTGTTCCCGAGCTGCTCACCGGTCCGGTCCCAATCACCGGCGAACCCCTGCTACAGGCCATCCGCGCCTCGCCGGATATTGCGGTGGACGGAGCGACAGGCGCGTCTCCACCGGCCGGTCGCGACGAGCCCTGGCAGCCAGGCATCGAGTGAAGTTCCGTTCGCGTGTCCGCCGCGCCAAGCGTGGGAACGGGAACCGGCACTAGTTGCCATCGCGGAGTTTTCCCGGAAAAATGATGCTTCTCTTGAATGGCCTTGTCGCCGGGGGAGCCGATCTCTTATGGATTGGGGACGCACAAGGTGGATTGCCAGCTGCCGATGTGCATGGTGTGACTTTTCCGGAAGGATGGATGCGATGGATTCCCGATTGCGCGTTTTGACGGTCGACGCCAGCAGTGCGTTTTACCGAATTGACTACTACGCCGCTGGCGAACCGTTTTTCGGGCCGGTGGATCTCGGCCTGCATCTGGCGGGTCGGCACAACGCTTTGAATATCGGCGGCGGGCTGCTGGCCGGGTCGATTCTGCCAGGCTCGAACCGTCTGGTCATCAGCGGGTTTTCGCCTTGCTGGGGCGGGTTCTACGTTTCGACGATGGGCGGGGCAGCCCTGGTCTTCGACAACTTGGGAGTGAATCTGTTGTCGATTGTCGGCCGCGCCGCGTCGCCGTCGCTGCTGTACCTGAACCGCAACGGAGGCGAACAGGTCGAGGTCGAAGTGATCCCGGTCGATCCGCGTCGCATTTGGGACGAAGCGCCCGGCGGCGTCTATTCCATGATGGCCCACGCGCTGGACTGTTTCGGTGGCCGCTATGAATCCGATCCTCGCGTGCTGGCCGTCGGGCCGGCAGCGGCGGCAACGGATTTCGGGGCCATCGCTTCGGCGCCCGTTTCCCAAGGACGGTTGACACACGTCGATACATGGGCGGGCCGTGGCGGTTTTGGTTCGAAACTGCTGCAGCAGCATAACCTGGCAGCGGTGATGTTCGGCGGAACCTTCGTCGACGACGATTTCCGCGACCGAAAGGTCGCGGACGAGTGGTTCGCGGACAAATACAACAAGCGTCTCAAGACCGTCGACTTCGAAGCGACGACAAAATACCGTTTCGATCCGCGGTTCCAGACCGGCGGAACGTTCGGCGTGAATTACGCGACGATCGGAGGGCGGCTGCTGTATTTCAATTACCGCAGCATCTACGACAGCGAAGAGCAGCGTCTGGCGGTTCACGATCGGTTGATCGTCAACCACTACCTGCGGCAATTCAACGAGGAAACGATCGAAACCAAACAACAGGCCAACTGCGGCGAGCCTTGTGCGGCGGTCTGCAAGAAGCTGCGCGACGAGTACAAGAAGGACTACGAGCCGTACCAGACGATGGGACCGCTGTCCGGCGTGTTCGATCAGCGCGCCGCGGAACGTCTGAACCGCAAGTCGGACACGTACGGTTTCGATGCGATCAGCAGCGGCGGCGTCATCGCTTGGCTGATGGACTGCCTGGACACCGGATTGCTGACACCCGAGGAGTTGGCCGTCCGCGACCGGCCGATGTTTCAGGCCGAAGGCTTCGACGCCGTCGCGGATTCGGAGCACAATGCGGCCATCGGCGACCAGTTGTTGGACGCCATAATCCACCGCCGCGGGATCCTCGATCTGCGCGACGGCGCGCGGCGTTTGGCGCGTCGCTTGGCACGCGACCGCGGTGCCGAGATCATGGCGCCCTTTGTGTTCACGTCGTTCGCGCGGCGCGGTTGGATGGTGCCCAACCAGTACTGGACGCCGGGCGTGCTGGCGCCGATGGCGATCATGGGCAAGTACTATCAGTACTACGGCAACGACTTTCTGCCGCCGCGCGACCTCGGGCGGATCAGCGTCGCGTTGATGAAGAACGAATTGATGTTGGACAACGCGGGCTTCTGCCGTTTCCACCGCGGCTGGGCCGAGGAGATGCTGCCGCCGATCCTGAATTCGTTGTTCGGACTGGGACCGCAGTTCGTCGAGCAGACGGCGATGACGGCCAGTCGGATTCACAGCCGGAATTCGTCGCTGTACTGGGGTTCGGAGCGCTGCATCGACTACGTCCACACATTCCTGCGACGCAAGCGGGACGTGGACGGCGTCCAGCGTTCGGAGTTGGACCACTGGATCGCCGAATTCGACCGGGACAAGACGGACGCCGCCTGGACTTTCTGGTACGAAATGCACCGGGGCATCCAAGAATCGCTGCGGGAGACTTGAGCATGCCGCGTCACGGGGCAGAATGAGCCGCGACGGCTTCATCGTACTTGTCGCGGAAATCGCGGAAGAATCTTCCGATCGAGGTGCGAGCATTGCCAAGCACGACCGTAGAATTGGCAGTCGGCAAGAAGGACGCCAGCTCGCCCTCGTTTTGCCAAAGCGTGACGGTTTGGCCCGACTCGTCTTCCACCGTCAACACGGCCCGCAACGTCAGAACAATGTTGGGCGCAGCGGCCTGCATGTCCGGTTGAAGAATCAGCACTGGCTTCTGGCCGGGGTCGAAGGTCACGTTGCAGTGTTTGGCGGTCTCCTCCACCTCCCGGCCTACTGCCATCGTGACACTACTCAGCAACTTCGCAAGTTGCGGGGCCATCTTTCCGGTCGGTTTCCTGCCGTCTCCCGGTGGTTTCAATTCCACTCGGAACCCTTCGATGGCAGCGAACCTCTGCTGCGGCGTGAGCGTCGGCACGGGCGGTTCGGGCTTCGGAACCTCTGGTTTGTCCGCCGGTTTTGCGGGCTCCGGCTTGGGCGTTACGGTGGGCGTCGGCTCTGGTTTCGGCTCGGGCTGAGGGGGAACGGCAACCGGTTCTTCCACCGGTTTCGCGGGCTCCGGTTTCGGCTTAACCGGCGGTACGACATCCTGGCTCGGCTCGCGGGTCGGCGGCTGCGACTCGGGCGGCGCGACGGCCACTTCGACGGGTGGTTCCTGAACGGGATCCTTACGGGGCGGTGAGATTGTGCCGCCTTCGTCGGGAACCCGCACTGGATCGGCAGACTGCGTGTCTTGAGTTCCTGCGCCGTCCGGCGCTGCAACGGCGGGATCGGGCTGTCTCACCTGCCCCGGATCGAACTTCGCAGGCTCCGGTTTGGTCGACATATTCACGAGTGCCAGAATGATCAGCACCAGCACCAACCCGGCCGCTCCGCCGATCAAGATGGGTAAACCAACGACGGCTGTCGGGGCAGCAACCGCTTTCTCCGCAACGGGTTCGACCCGGCGATGGCTTCTGGAGGACGACGACCCGCCGCCGGCCAACGTCACTTGCCGCAGATCGCTGTCCATCGCACCCAGCGGATCATCGGCCGGGCCAACACCTGCCAAGTCGTGTTCGTCCAAGCCGCCGAGTAGGTCGCTGGTGTCCAGGGACGCCAGATCGACCTGCTGCAAATCCGGCAGGGGTTCGATCCCTGCGCTCAGTTCATCGTCCAGCGAAGGGAGCGTCGATTCATCGCTCAACGCTTTGGCCAGCGATACCGGCGCGACGGGTGCGCCCGACTTCGGTGCGGGCGTGGCCGGTGCCTCGTCGTCGGTCAAGGGCATCAGCTCGTCGATGCTGTCGTTCTTGGCCGGCGCGCGGCGCCGGGATGCGGAAGACTCGCCCGCCGCCTTGCGGATGCCCGATCCAGCCAGGTTCAAGTTGGATCCGGAACGACTCGCGGAGGGAGCCATGTCGTCGTGGTCGTCTTCCAACGGCGCCAATTCGAGTTCCAACTCGGTTTCGCTCATCGATGACCGGATGGTGCGGGTGGGCTCGCGACTGGACAACAGCGACATCAACGCCTTGTCTCCCGCGATCTCCGAGTGCTGGCGTTTCCATTCGTCTCCGCCATGTTCGAACAACCAGCGAGCTAGGACGGCGGAAAGCTCTTCGGCCGTCTGGAAACGTTCCTCCGGCCGCTTGGCCATCATCTTGTCGATGATCGCCACCAGATCGCTTGGCACGTCGCGACGCTTTTCCTTGATCGGCTGAGGTGTTTTGACTTGATGCGCTACCAAACGCTGCGCCACGGTTCCCTCCGGAAACGGGGGATGGCCGGCCAGCATGAAATACGCAGTGCAACCAAGGCTGTAGATGTCGGTTCGGTGGTCGACCGTGTGGCTGTTCAACGCCTGTTCGGGGGACAGATAGTCGGCGGTTCCCAGCACGGTTTCGTTGTGGGCCGTGGTCAGCGAAGCTTGTTCGCTGTCGTCAAAGAACCGCGCCAATCCCAGATCCAGGATCTTCACCACGCCCTTCTTGTCGACCAACAGATTGGCCGGTTTGATGTCGCGGTGGATCAGTCCGTTCCCGTGGGCGTGCGCCAAGCCGTTGGCGGTCTGGCGCAGATACTCCGCCGCTTTGACGTAGTCCAGCACGCCTTCTTCCTGAACGAGCGTCTGGAGATCGCGCCCCTCGACGAACTCCATCACCAAGTAATGGATGTCTTTGCCGTCCTTGGCTTCCATGTTCACGTCGTAGGCACGAACGATGTTCTGGTGGTCCAGCGAGGCCACGGCTTGTGCTTCGACATAGAACCGCTTGAGAACCGATGAACCTTCTTTGATTTGAGAATGCGGCAGGACTTTGATCGCACACTGGCGCCGCATCATTTCGTGTTGAGCGAGAAAGACGGCACCCATCCCGCCTCGGCCCAAGGGCCGCAGCAAGCGGTAGGAACCGAGGAAGAACCCTTTGTGCTTGCCCTCGAGCACTTTGTCGGCCTGCCACCGGCTGAGAACGCCCATGTCGACCAACGCGTCGGCGATGGAGCCGGGATTGGCCAGATCGACACCCCGATCCTCCAACTCCTGCCGCAACTGCGGAAGTCGGTCTTCGGAAACCAGGCCACTTCTCTGGACCCGATCCAAAAACGCGGTGGCAAGCTTCGTCGACATGAAATCGTGAGCTCAGATGTTCGAGCAAGAAAGAGAAACGTGTAAAGGATCATAGCACAGCCGGAAAACACCAGCGAGTACCATCCCACTCTTTTATTTTCAAATCCACCATAGCTTTCCGCAAGTAGTTTTCTGCCAGAACGTCAGATTTTCTGAGCCGGTTATCCCAAGACGGCAAAAAAGACACGGAAAACACACGTGAAGAATGCCTCCTGCATTGCAACGGTCACCGTTTGATTTCAAAATGGCGGAGCGTTCTCCGTGATCCAGTTGCCATCGTTGTCTGAGGAGACGGTTCGTGCCCGACTCGCCCATTCAAGAAATCGTCTGCTGCATGGGTCAACCCGTCGCCGGCAACCCGACGCAGTTCATGATGGAACGCGCTTTT
Organism: Pirellulaceae bacterium; assembly: GCA_023382975.1. Taxonomy (GTDB): domain Bacteria; phylum Planctomycetota; class Planctomycetia; order Pirellulales; family Pirellulaceae; genus SKKK01. Next base: position 106,351 of record JAHDXO010000014.1, on the reverse strand, counting down.
GCGGCGGCCGGTCTGGACTGGCGATACCTCACCCTCGAAGTGCCTCCCGAACATTTGGCCAACGCCGTCCTGGGCTTGCGGGCCATGGGATTCCGTGGCGGAAACTTCACGGTCCCCCACAAAGTGGCTGTCATCGGCTATCTTGACGAATTGAGCGAAGCGGCGGAACTGATGGGGGCCGTCAATTGCGTGAACCGAGTTGGCCAGCGGTTGATCGGGGAAAACACCGACGGCAAGGGATTTGTTCAATCCCTGCGAAGCCTTGCAGATCCCGCAGGCAGCAGAGTCGCGATCCTCGGGGCTGGCGGAGCCGCCCGCGCCATCGCGGTCGAATTGGGCTTGTCCGGCGCGGAAGAGATCGTGGTGGTAAACCGCACGGCCGAACGGGGGCAGGCGCTCGTGGACCTGTTGAACGAACGAGTCAAAGTCCCTTCCCGGCTGGTCCACCTGAGCGGAGACTATTCGGTCGAGCCTGGAACCAAGATCGTGATCAACGCAACGTCCATCGGGTTGGCCGACCCGGAAGCCCACGTGCCGGTCAACATCGACAGCCTTTCCCCAGAGATGGTTGTCGCGGATGTCGTTTTCAACCCGCCCCGCACGCAATGGCTGCGCGACGCCGAAAGCCGCGGATGCAAAACGCTGGACGGGTTGGGTATGCTGGTGAACCAAGGCGTCATCGGATTCAAGATCTGGACCGGCGTCAATCCGGATCCGGCGGTGATGCAGGAAGCGTTGGAAGAATACCTGGAGATTTAGCGGTGAAAGGCAACTCGAATGGGGCTGATTGAAAACATCCAGCGTGAATGCGTCCGCGACTTGCCGCTGCGCGAAGCGATCAAGATCGCCGCCGACACTTCGGTCAGTGCCGCGATCCAACTGATGCACGAGAAGCAGTTGGGGTGCGCCATCGTCGTCGATGATCAAGACAGGCCGTTGGGAGTCTTTTCCGAACGAACGGTGATTGACCTGTTGCTGCAGCCGCCCAAGGACTTGGCGGAGATGCGTGTCGCGGACCATCTGGAAGCGGATTGGTTTTGCGTCCGCGAAGATGACTCGCTGACCAAGGTGGTCCAAGCGATCCAGGAGCAAGGGGCGCGCTTCCTGTGTGTGACCGATGCGGACGGACGAGTCATCGCCCTGACAGGCCAAAAAGGTCTGTCGGAGTATGTTGCCGATCATTTTCCCCAGCAAGTGATGGTCCAGCGGGTAGGTGGTAAACCAGGAACCGAAACACGCGAAGGAGCTTAGCCATGGTCGAGGTCCGACACCATTTGGGCGAATTCGAAGACCCGCTCAGCAACTATGAGCCGGCCGTTTACGCGGATGTGTTGGAGCAGGCGCTGGCAGAGGAGACCGTCGCGGCGATTCAGAGCAAGCCTTACGCGGAGATTTCGCCGGACAAGACGGTCTACGGTGCCTTGCAGGCGCTGGCCGGTCTAAAGGTCGCCAGTCTGCTGGTCGTGGAGAAAGGAAAGTTGGTCGGCGTCTTCACCGAGCGGGACGCCCTGGAGCGCGTCGCGGTGCGGTATCACGAGGTTCGGTCGTTGCCCGTCCGCGAGGTGATGACATCCAACCCCATCGTGGTCTACGAAACCGATCCAGCGGGAACGGCGCTCAGCGCGATCGCTGTGGCCGGTTATCGCCACGTTCCCGTGCTGGATGTCCACGAGCGTGTGGTCGGCGTCATCAGCCCGCGCCGCGTATTCGCCTTTCTCCAAGACCGGTACGAACGAACGCGAACCTGACGAACCGCTGGTTTTCGCGAGCGGCGGACTGGTGCTCGAGATCGGATGCTACCCGTTGTCCTGGTCGTGCGGGGGGCGCTCCGGTGAGTTGCCGTTGGGTCCAAGAGCCGGAGGCCCGAAGTGGGGCTGTCCGGAGCGTCCGCCCGTCGGTGGTCCTGGGGAGCGGTCTCCACCAGGAGGTCTGCCGCCGCCTCTTGGCCAGCCGCGCATGCCTTCGCCAGGGCGCGGAAATGGCGATCGCTCCGAATCGAACAACTTGCGGAACTGCGAATAGTGGTAGAGTCGGATGAGCTCTTGTTCCATCCGTTCCGCCGACAGGTTTTCCAGGTACTCGCGAGTTCGCGCGTCGAGTTCAGCGTAGAATTTCTGGAGTGCTTCGCGCGGAACCTCCGGCGCCGCGCGGCGGCTGAACATCGCCGCACGCAGCCAACGCTCAGCCAGTTCGGCCAGACGGCCTTCGCCTTCGGCTTTGTTGAATTCCTGCTGGGCGGTCGCCGACAGGTGCTTTTTCAGGCTCTGGATGTCCTTTTCGCCGGGACGCAGAAACTCGCGTGCTGGTCCCATGGTTGCGGCGGAGAAGACCAGGACCGAGCGGCGTTTTTCGGGTTCGATCGAATCCCAACGCTCTTTGAGGTGAGGCAGACGCTCCAAGATCTCCGATTCGTGGGCGGCCACGTAATCTTCCATCCAGCGGACAATCAGCGCCAAGTCGTTTGCGGTCAGTTCGCGCATCACGTACCAGCGCATCCGCCCTTCCTCCTGCTCGCGCAGCAGCGTCTTGATTCGAGCCAGACGCGATTCCGGCGGAAGACTGACCAACTCGGCTCGCTGACCCGACGGCAGGCTTCGCAGCCACTTGGAATAGCGGTGCATGATCTGCTTCAGCCTGTCCTGGTCCTCGGCCTCCGACAGATCTTCGTGTACCTGACGCACTCGCTGCTGCTCGCTCTCCGGTAAACCGTAGAACCGCGCCCGCTTTCCCTCCAATTCTTGCTTTTCGGCCGAGGACATGGCGCTCAGACGCTGTCGGGCCAACTCCACGGGGTCGTCACTGGCCCGCAGGTTGCCGGACGACAGCCACACCGCCAGGAGAAAGCAAACGGGGGCAAGGCAACGCACACCGCAGCAGTCGCCGATCGTGCCGAACGCTGGCTTAGAGATCATCGTCGATGCCTCCTTCGGCGAACAGTCCCTCGCGCTCCAGCATGCGGAGGAACTCGATGCTCTCCGCATAGCGATACTCGTCAATGTTTTCGATCAACGGCAAATCTTGCAGCAACTGCCGGTTGGGCCCGTCGGACCACCACCGCGTTGCCGCAAAAGCCGCCAAGAACGCCAGGGCGGCGCAGGCGGTCGACGAGGCCAACAGGAGTCGGCGTTTGCGGACCGTTTGGGTCTCGGTCCGCCTCTCTTCGTCCGACGCCCGCAAGGCCACCATCGCAATCGTGCTTTCGGTGAACGCTTCGTCCACGTCCGCGCGCGGCAGATGATCCAGCAGATCCCACGACTGCTGCAGCACGCGCAGTTGCTGCCGGTACACTGCGTCCTGCGACAGCCGCCGCTCGATCCGCCGGTTCGATTCGGTGTCCAATTCGCCGTCAAGGTAGGCCACCAATTCACCGACCATGGTGATTTGACCTTGAGCATGGCTTTCGTCGCTCATGGCCGAATGCCCTCCTGAACGTAGGGTTCCAGTATTTCACGCAGGTTCTCCCTTGCACGCGAGAGCAGCGATTTGACTGCTTGAATGCTCAGACCCATGGTTTTCGCAATGTCCTGATAGCTCATGTGCTCGAATTTTGACAACAGCACCGCCATCCGCTGGCGTTCGCCGAGCGAATCGACGGCCTGCCGAACGATGTCGGCCAACTCGCCTTTCTCCAATTGCCGAGCCGGCATCAGGCCGCTCGGCGCCACGGCGATCGAATCCATGGGCTTCGCCGTCATTTCGCCGCTTTGGTCGAGTGCGATGTTGACTTCATGCTGACGCGACGCCGAGCGCAGCGCATTGCTGGCGACATTGTGGGCGATCGTAAACAGCCAAGTGGCAAACCGAGCATCCGGCCGGTAACTTGCGCGAGCCCGGAAAACTCGCAGGAAAACCTCCTGCGCCAATTCCTCGGCCCGATGCCGGTTATGCACCAAGTTGTCCAAAATGGTGATCAGGCGGGCTTGGTAACGCAGCACCAACTCTTCGAACGCCATCGCGTTGCCATCGCGCACCTGCAGCATCAGCCGTACATCGGGGTCGACTGTCTCGTAGGTCGTGTTCTGGGGTTCTGCAGCTTCGCTCAGCAACAGGTTACGCTTTCTCGAACTTGCAAGTTCTTCGGACGGAGGCACCAGGGCGTCACCACCATAGTGTACCGGCTGTTAGAAAAACACCTCAAGACGGGCTAAGTTTCTTCAACTTCAGGAATTCCAGATTGGGGGCATGCGAGATCAAGAAGGTCTCCGACACGTGGGATGACAGGCGCCGGTCCCCACATTGGTTCTGGACTTGTCACGCGGAACCAGTCGATTATCCTGTTCTGGCATTGCCAACCGCGCCGCGTTCCGCCGTCCTGCCTTGGGAAAGGCGTCCCATGCTCAAAGACACCAGTGTTTATCTCGATCAAATCCTTTGCGGCGATGCCCAGCAACGCCTGAAAGAATTGCCCGATTGCCTTGCGGACACGATCGTCACCAGTCCCCCGTACTACTTGCAGCGCGACTACCAATCCGAAACGCAGGTGGGTCGTGAGGAAACGGCTCGCGAGTACATCGACCGCATGGTGGCGGTGCTGGCGGAATGCCGCCGAATCCTGAAACCAAGCGGATCCCTGTGGCTTGTTCTTGGGGACAAGTACTTGGACGGGCGATTGCTGGGGATGCCCTGGCGAGTGGCTCTGGCATTGAACGATTCAGGCTGGATCCTGCGCAGCGACGTGATCTGGCACAAGCCCAACGCGATGCCATCGGCGGTCAAGAACCGTCCCACGACCGATCATGAGTACGTCTTTTTCCTGAGCAAGAGCTTGGAATACTACTACGATGCCGACGCGATCCGCGAGCCGCACGTGACGTTTACCGAGCACAGTCGTATGAAGGGGGGCCGCCGCCATTTCTTTCAACGCAACGGAACGCCCGAAGCAGGCAAGAACGCAGGCAACAGCAATCTGCACGACAGCCGCTGGGACCAAGCGTTTCATCCCAAAGGCCGCAACAAGCGCACCGTCTGGTCGATTCCGCTGTCGAAGTTCCGCGACGCCCATTTCGCGGTGTTTCCGCCTTCGCTTGTGGAGACCTGTCTGCTGGCCACCTCGCCCGACGGCGGCCTGGTCCTCGATCCCTTCGTCGGCAGCGGCACCACCGCCGTCGTGGCCAAGCAACTAGGGCGCCACTACATCGGCATCGACTGCAACGAAGAATACTGCCAAATGGCCCGCCGCCGTTTGCTTGAGATCCTCTGCTGAACGGCGAAGGGCGGCTTCGTTCCTGATCCCAAACGCAACGCTACGGTTCAAACGGGACTCTCCGGAATTGGATCGTGCGAGGTCCGTCGCCGGCGATGGGCAGGTTGTAGGTCCGGCTCCAGCGCTGGCTCGCGGGATCGTAGTCGGTCTGCCAGAAGTCGTTGCCGTGGATACCTTGATCCACCGGTTGGCCGTCGAGGACCAGCGTGTGGCCGCGACAATCGCTGAGGCCGCTGAACGTAACCGGCACCAAGCCCAGCCCGCCGTCGATTGTGTACTCGACAGAGTCGTTGACCGTGCGGATGGTCACGGCCGGATGCAGACGCTCCAGAATGCCCGTCTTCATCTCGACGCGACGGTCGTTCCCGACGGCTTCGCGGTAGATCATGCGCCAAGTATTCTCGCCCTCGACCAAAGCCGCGCGCAGGGCTTCGTTCGGCCCGTAATAATCTGCCGCGAACTGCGGCACGACGAGATGCTCGATGGTGGCTTCCACGAAGTCGCCCGGTTCGAGTCGCGTCAGGCCGGGCGGCGGCAGGACGTCGAGTGTCGACGTATCGACGCCGCGGGCCCGCACACCGCGTTCCGCGATAAAGGGCGGCGCGGATTGGCCGCCGAGCCGAGCGGTCCAGTCGCGTATCACGACCCCGCGATTCGCCCAGGCACCATGCCCGCTCGGTTCGCGGCGCGCAGCGGCCTCGTGCAGGGAAAACCACGGCACTCGGCCGGTACATTCGATGGACTGCGTGCGGTACACCTCCCCGCCCCATTGCGTAGCCCACTCCCGCAGCAACCCCGTTTCATTGCCCATCGCCATCCTGCGTTCGCTCGTATAGCTGTACGTGTCGGCCCCGATCTGAAAAATGACGAAGCGGGAGAAGTCCGTGGCTTGGGTCACGTCGAGCCGCAGCCGATACACGCCGCGCACAAGATCGTCGGTGCGGGCCAGGCTGACGGTGGCCGAATGCTCCAGGCCATCGCCGGTGCGGCCGGCGTAGGTCACTTCGGTCAGGCAGGGGCCGTAGCGTTGATAGGCGGTGCGCATCCGTGCGGGAGGCACCCGCTGGCCACCGGAGTCGAACAACCGGAAGCAATCGCCGCCGCCGACATTGTGGGTCCATTGCCAGGGTTGGTCGCCGTTCATGCCGCGCACCATGACGGGCCGCACGTCGAGGATGCCGCACTGGGCCTGAGCCTGGTCGGGTTCGTAGCAGATGCTCTCGCCCCACGAGCCCAATGCGCTCTGGTCCCAGAGTTGGTTGCTGCCCCAGCCGATCAAGCAGAGTTGGGCGTGCGAGGCAGCAGCGACTCCGCCCCAATGACCGTAGACAATCGTCAGTTCGAGTTCAACCTCGGCTCGCGGCGGCAGGTGCATCAGCGAAAAGCCGTGGAACCACGTCCCGGCATACACGCCACCCTCGGGCCGGCCGTGCCAGTTCTTGCTGAGCTGCACCGGGATGCCCGTCGGGTTGCCATCCGTGTCGCGCAGGAGGGCGGACATGCCCGTGATCGGCGCGCCGATACGCTGTTTGATCCCGCTGCCGTTTTTCTCGAACAGCAACCGCGCTGGCTGTTCGCGGTCGGTCGGGTTGGAGAGCACGATCCGGACTCGCTCGACGGCATCGTTCTGCCGTTCGCGCCCGTCGCCCGGTGGGATGACGGGCACGACGTCGTCCAGATTGACGCGGTGCCAGCCGCGCGCCGCATCGTGGTCGACCGACCGCGGAGCACCGTCAGGCAGTTCGACTGCCCGGACGGAAACCGTGCTCGGGGACACATCGGACGGGAAGGCATGCGCGTCCAGCGCGAGAGAGACTTCGCGCCATTCGCGTCCGCTCCACGACTCGTTCTGAGCTGGTTTCCACCGCTGGCGAAGCTCGCCGCTCGGCGTGTTCAGGCCGATTTCCAGGACAGCATCCTCCCAACGCTCGCTCGGCCGCACGGCTGAGGCGGTGCCATCGGCTCGAAATCTCCACTCACGCACCGGTTTCGAGCCGGAGTTCGCGGCCTCTGGTTCTCGGAATCGCTCGTGGATTTCTACCGGTGTCAACGCACGGTCGTACAAACGGATTTCATCCACCGCGCCGCGGAAGTGGTAGCCGTCACCGCTGTTGTCCTGCCGGCGGCCGAAGGCCAAGCCATCGCGGCCCGGCACGCGACGGCGGCCGATCTGGCGTTCGCCGGACGGTGCGCCGTTTACGTAGAACCGCAACGTATCCCCGTCGTAGCTGATCGCCAGATGATTCCAAGCCTCGGTTTTCAGCGGCGTGCGTGGCGACGCGGTGACGAAGAATTGGTTCTCGCGTCCGCCGCCGATATTCAACCGAGCCTGTGGCTGGCCGTTCAGGATGACGATGCCGTAGTTGCCTTCCGCTTGTTCGTGATGATTCTTGCACACCAGCCAAGGAGAGGCTCGCGTTGCTCCTTCACAATCGATCGGCACAAACGCCCATAGTTCGAGTGTGAACTGCTCCAGATCCAAATCGGGGCTGTGCGGGATCTCCAGATGGTTCGTCCCGTCCAGTCCGAAACCGCCGCCCACACGTCCGAAACAGGTCTCGCCAGCCGGAATCGGCAGCAAGCCGGGTCGGGCGGCCAGAATCAGTGCCAAGCGATCCGGCCACGCAACCGTCTCGAACCGTGCCTCGACATTCAGGTTCCTACCATCGTCGGCCGCAAATACCAAGTCCGTGACATCGGCACGCTGGAGGAATCGTCCGGATTCGACCAGCCGCGGCCCGGTGAACTGAGTCCACTTTCCGCCCGCCGTGGCGCGATAGGTCCGAGCGCCGATGGAGACGTGCAGCGACAGTTCCGCCGGTGGTAGACTCTGCCAAGCGCGGTTGTCCGCCCGCGCCGCCGTCAGATAGTCCACGCCGCCGGTCACTGGTCCAAGATGCGGGATCCGCAGCGTCTGGGTGTCCAACACCATTGCGTAGTAGCCGGTCTGAATGACGCGCCGCCAAGGCGCCGCTGGCGTCTGGCCGGGGAATCCCTCGGCCCACCACAGATGCGTGTAGTCCTCGACGCGCGGCATCAACACCTGCGTCGAAGAAACCGGCGACTCCGCCGCGCACAACCAAGTCGCGTGCGCCAGCAGCAAGAAGATGAGCAACAGTGAATCCGAGCGTCCCATATTCGTTCCTTTGTCAATCGCGTTCTGCGCAGCAAGATTCCACAGTGGATGAAAACAGGGACAATCCGCGTTCGTGGATGGTGAGAAGCAGAATGCCCGGCCTCCTAGCGAAGATACGCGCCGAGTGTTTCCACGTTGCGGCTGAAGACCTCGCTGGAGAGGTAACGAAAACCGGGTTGAAATTTCGGCTGGCCGACCAGTCGTTCGCCCGCGTACGTCGAGACCCAGCGTCGTTCCTGGTCGAGTTCCCTGATGATCCGGCGAACCTCGGTTTTCAAGTCCAGCGCCGCCGCGACCGGTGGTACAGCGTTGCCGTCTCTCGCGGCGCGGTAAGCGTCTGCAATCGCATCCAGCCGGGCAGGATGCTTCCAGCCGTAGTGGCTGGGGGCGGTCGAGTCGTCGTAGGTGAGCCGATAGCCCCCATCCATGTAGAGCGGCTTGTTGGTTCCCAACTCGTAGTAGCGCGCAAGCTGTCCGCCCGGAAGCAGGCAGCGCGTGTTGAGATACCGCAGCGCGGCGGGAATCGGGTCGAGATACTTGGACTCGCCCGTGTACCGGGCGATCTTGATCAGCGTCTCCATCACGTCCTGCGATTCCGAACCGGCGATCGCCGGGGGCTCGAATTTCCGGGCCCAGATCGGCGCCATCGCTTCGTTGTATTGCTGGCACCAACCTGGCTGCGGCTCAGGCATCTGGGCCAGGATCAGGAAGTCGCCGAGTCGAGCCAGCGCGGCCTTGTACTTCTCGTCTCCGTAGACCTGGTGCGCCACCATAAGAACCTCGGCAACGGTTCCCGCCAAGCCATCGTTCAGCGTGTACTCGTCCCAGTAGTTCTTGATCTTCCCCTCGGTCCGCCAGTCGTAGTCCGGGAACCGTGCCGCCCGCACGGGCCTCGGCTGCACCGGAGCGGTCCATCCTTGGGGAAATGCTCCGTTGGGAAACTGGGCTTGGAGCAGAGCATCCAGCCCGTACAGCGCCGCCTCGTGAATCTCCGCATGTTGGAAGCCCAGCGCCTTGTCGGTCTTGATCAGGAATTTCAGAGCCGCTTGGGTTTGGTCGTCGTCCAGCGAGGAGAAATCCCAGTTGCCGCCGGCGCCTTTGCGGTAATTGCCGATCCGCCCTGCAGCGGGCTTGGCGAAATGAATGACTTGCGTCCAGCCTCCGGACCGAAGCTGCCCGTAGACCAACGCTTCCGCCGTCTCGCGGGCTGCGTCCAGGTAAAACGCATCGCCGGTTGCATCGAAGGCATCGAGATAGGCCATTCCCACGGTCGGGGTGCCCGGCGGTTGGACGAAGATCGTATCGGCCGACGCCTTGCCCTCGCCAAACCGCTGGGTCAAGTCCGTGCTGTAGTAGTAGACGTAGCCTCCATGACTGGCGACCCGGTTGCGATAATATTCAGCCGCCTGTTTCAAGGCTCGAACCACTTCATCGCGCCGCGGAGATTCAGGCTCCTGGGCGCAAGCGAAGCCGACGTCCACGGCAAAGCACAAAGCGAAGCCGGCCCAAACTGCGTTGGAAGATGGCGACATGTTCTTTCCTCACTGGCCCTTAGCAACGGCCGAGCTGTTCCCGCGACCGCGCGAATGCCTCGTCCCATCGGCGATCATCCACCAGTTCATCCAAGATTAGGGACGCAATTGCATCTTGCTCGGCATTGCCCCACGATACCGAGCTGGATAAGCCGCGCCAATTGACTCCCGACAGTTTCTTTCTCGGCCGTTGCTAGGGCGGCACCGAAACCATCCAGGTTGTCGATTTCACCGGACTGGGAAAGGCCGAATGCACCATCCAGTCGCCTGCATCCCGCATACGCTTTCCCGACCTCGATCCGATCGCGGAGACCTTCTGCTCGACACCGACGGTGCTGGGGCGCATAATCAGGCTGTCTGGTCCAATGGACGCCCCCGCCATGTCGGCTCATGTCGGCTCGAATCAGGAAAGGGCAAAGGGATGAAAGCTGCCTTCTCCGCCGGTCAGTACGGTGCCTTGGTCTGCGTGCTTGGCGCTCTGCTTTCGCCGTCAGGCGGGGCCGCGGAATTGGAAGTCGACGATTTTCGGTTCGATGGCCCGTTGGGCTGCGCCGGCGCCGGCATCGAGAAATTGGGCGCGAACCATTTTCGGATCACGGTCGGCCATGCTCCCGAACACCCGGGCTGGCCCAATATGGCTCAGTTCCAGATCCTGCGGCACGCAACAGGGAACCGTCTGACCGTCGACGTCCAGTCGATCGGAGCCAAGCAGTACCTGGTGCATGCCTACTTCTACTGCTGGTCGTACGACGGTCGGGACTGGCGGCCGATTCATTGGCAGCGCACTGGCAGCAACGCGGGAACGCTAACGTTCCCGGTTTTCGAGCAGGATACGGTATTCGTCGGGCATCAAGTGCCGATGTCCTACGAGGATCTCGTCGCCCTGACCGATCACTGGAAGAAACACCCAGCAGTGCAGGTCCACGTCGTGGGGCGGTCGCTAGGCGGGCGCGATCTGGTTCGCCTCGAGATCACCGATCCGAACAGCCCGATTCCGGCCGCCGAGCGCTGGGTACACTACTTCGCGAACCAGCATCCGGGCGAGCACAATTCGCAGTGGCGATTGGCGGGAATGATCGACTGGCTGCTGTCGGACTCCGGTGCGGACGCACGGAAGCGATTCGTCTGCCATTTCGTGCCGATGATGAGTCCCGACGCGCCGTCGCACGGCTGGTATCGCGTCAATGCGCAGGGGATCGACATGAACCGCAGCTACGCCGCGGGCGGCTCGAATCCGGCGCAAGGGCACGAGCCATATCGGTTCCAGCAGGATCTGGAAGCCTTGATGGCTGGCCCGTGCCCCGTGACGACGGTGTGGAGCATGCACACGTGGCCGGGCGTGGCCGATCCGGACATCGCCCTTTCGCCCGCCGACGAGGCGATTGTCGGACCGGCGTCGCGGTTGGCGGAGATCCTGCTTCGTCACGATCCCGATCACAAGCTGGTCAAGCCGCTGAAGATCTCCGTGGGGCGGGTACCAAAACGCAGCAATCCTTGGCGGCCGCCCCCGCCCGGGACGAAACCGGCGCGCGAGGGTGGTGGGGGAGCCTGGGGTTCGGGCCCGGGGCACCAATTCGGAATCACGCACGTGCTGTGCGAAGGCGGCGGCGCCCAGGATACCAAGCAGGCGAATCTCGATTCGGGCAAGGTCTTGATCCAAAGCCTGGCCGAATACTACTCGGGAACCAGGCCAGCGCAACGGCACTTCGGCCCCTGAAGTTCGATAGCTTGTGCGTCTTGCCGCTCGCCGGCAAAACGCGACACGGATTTGCTCGCCGGTCGCTACCGTTTCAGGTACTCGATTCGACGGTCGGTTTCTCCGCTTTGCACGCGCATCTTGATTCCGTTCAGGTCGATGCGGTAATCGCGATCAGGAAGATCGTGGAAGAAGACGGCCGTGTTGAGCGTCAGCAACGCCTCGACGGGCGAGTCGGTCGCTTCAAGCGCCTGGTACAGCGCGGGGCGAGGATCGGCGGCGCCCAGAATGCCCAGGAACTCGGCCGCGCGGACGCGGACCAGCAGTTCGGGATCGTCGAGCAACTGGCGCGCATCGTCGGCCAACGATTTCGCTCGCTCCCCGAAACAACTGCAAACGATCGATGCCCAGTAGCGTTTCCAAGGATCGTCGGATCGCAGCGCGGAAGCCAACCCAGCGGCGGCTTCGTCGAACGGCAGCAGCGCCAGATCGGCGATGTCGACCAATTGAGCGATCTCGTCGGCGTGCTGCTTGCCGAACGCCACCGGATCGTTCATCGCGTGCTTGACCAGATGGCTCTCGGGATAGAAGCTCAGATCGGGCAAGCCCTTGACTCGGGCCTGCAACCGCGTCCGCAGATCGCGCAGCACGTCGGCGTAGGCCGGATCGCCGGCCAGGTTGCGGACTTCGTACGGATCCGCTTCGACGTCGAACAGCAATTCCACCGGCTTGCTCTCGAAGAACCGGCGCTGCACCTCGTTCAACTGCCCTTTGCGATACAGTTCGCGCCATTGCTGGTACGCCAGCATGTTGTAGCGGTAGTTGTTTTGCAGTCCATCGGGATAGAACGCCTGGTAGTTCCGCAGGTACTTGTAACGGCCTTTGCGAAGCGAGCGGCACAGATCGTACTTCTCGTCGAAACGGTCGGCGTACGCGAACGTCTCGTCGCGTGCATTGAGTTCCTCCGCGGTAATCCCCCGGCCCAGGAACGGTCGACCGTCGAAATGTCCGGGCAACGGCACGCCCGCCAAGTGAATCACGGTGGGGCCGAAATCGATGAAGCTGACAAAACCCTGGACGCGGCTGCCGCGCGGCAGCGGAACCAGATGCTTCCAGTTCTCCGGAACCCGTACCACCAGCGGCACGTGTAATCCGACCTCGTGCAAATAGCCTTTGCTGCCGGGCAGCACACCGCCGTGGTCGCCGAAGTAGAAAACGAACGTGTCCTCCAACAAACCGTCCTCTTCCAACTGGGCCAGCATCCGGCCGACGATATCGTCGACGTCCTTCATGCGATCGTGGTAGCGGGCATAGGTATAGCGGAACAGTTCCGTGTCCGGATGCTGCGGGGCGAGCGCCACGGTTCGAGGATCGGTCCGCAGCGCGGCGGGATCGATCTGCTTCGCGGTGAAGTGCAGCGAACTCTCGTGCGAAACAGGAAACGACTGCATGTGGAAAAACGGCGTCTCGCGGTTCGGCCGGTCGCGCCACGTGGCTCGGTTGGTCGAAGCATCCCAGACGCCGCTGCCCTCCTCGCAGTTGTAGTCTTTCTTGGAATTGTTGGTCGTATAGTAACCGGCCTCGCGCAGATAGAATGGAAACATCCGCCAGCCCTCGGGCAGTTGCGCGGGTTTGATCCGGCGATGGTATTGCGTCCCCACGCGCGGAGCGTACAGCCCGGTGGCCAACGTGGTGCGGGCCACGGAACACACCGGGGCGTTGGAAAACGCGCGGTCGAAGATCAGCCCCTGACTGGCCATCGCGGCCAGATTCGGAGTCGGCGCGCCGGTCTCGTGGAACATCCGCATGTAGTGGACCGAGTTGTCCTCGGTCACAATCCAGACGAAATTCGGTCGCTCGGCGCCCCGCGCGGTCGCCGCGGCGCCGACCGTCCAGGCCGTGGCCAGCAGAAGGGTGGAAGCAAAGATTGCGGCAAGTCGCATGGTGAGTCCTCTCGTAAGGGTGGATGGGGGATGAGTGTCGGTCCCGTGCCGATTCGGGAAATGCCGGAAGTTTCGCGTTCGACGATCCGGCCAGGATACCTTGCTGGCTCGCACCGGAACCAGTTGGCTGGACGAACTCCGCCCGTTTGCCTACACTCAGAATATCCCGCCTTGGACCGTCCGCAATCCCACCGGTAGACAACGAGGTTGATATGGCAACTGCAATGCTGCTTCTCGCGTTCATCGTCTCGCTGGCGGTCGCGCCGTCGGCGGCGCTGGGCAATCCGGCTGGCCGGAAGATCTACGAGACTCAGTGCGTTGAGTGTCATGGGCCGAACGGCGAAGGGGTCGCCGGGGTTTACGACGAGCCGTTGAGCGGCGGCCGGACGTTGGCGGCCCTGACCGAGATCGTTCATGACACCATGCCGCAGGACGATCCGGAAAAGTGTACGGGCGATGCGGCCAAGCAGGTCGCCGAATTCATCTACGACACGTTTTACACCGAGGAAGCGAGGGCGCGGAATAAACCACCGCGGATCGAGTTGTCGCGCATGACGGTGCGGCAGTATCAGAATGCGGCTGCGGATCTGCTGGTCCCGCTGACGGGCGAGGCGCGACCCGATGGGCAGCGCGGCCTGAAAGCCCAGTACTACAATTCCCGCGGCTTCCGCGGCAACTCGCGCGTGACCGAGCGGATCGACCCGCGAGTCGACTTTGATTTCAAGGACCAGAGCCCCGAACCCGGGAAGATCGGCAACGAGGAATTCTCGATCCAATGGCAAGGCTCGGTGATCGCCGAGGAGACGGGCGATTACGAGTTCGTCGTCAAGACCGAAAACGGCGCCCGGCTGTGGGTCAACAACATGGAGCGGGCGCTGATCGATGCCTGGGTCAAGTCGGGCGACGACAACGAGTACCGCGGAACGATCCGACTGCTGGGCGGACGGATCTATCCGATCCGCCTGGATTTCTCCAAGTCCAAGGAAAAGGCCGCTTCGGTCTCGCTGTGCTGGCAGCCGCCTCGGCGGACGCTGGAAGTCATCCCAGCCAGGAACCTGTCGCCGAACTGGGCACCCGCCACGCTGGTCGTCAACACCGAATTTCCGGCCGACGACAGCAGCATCGGCTACGAACGAGGCACGTCCGTGTCGCAAGCCTGGCACGAGGCTTCGACGCACGCCTCGATCGAAATCGCGAACTATGTGGTGGAGAATCTTGCGGCGCTGGCCAAGATCAAAGACGACGACGCGGATCGCGAGGCACGTGTCAAGGAACTCTGTTACCGGTTCGCGGAACGTGCGTTCCGCCGGCCGTTGACCGACGATCAGAAGCGATTCTTCGTCGATGTGCATTTCGAAGGTCGCGAGGATCTGGAAGGCGCCGTCAAGCAAGTGGTGCTGTTGGTTCTGAAGTCGCCCCGCTTTCTGTACACCGAGTTGGGCCGCAGCAAATTGGACGACTACGATGTGGCGTCGCGTTTGTCCTTCGGGCTGTGGGATTCGCTGCCCGACGAGACGCTGCTACGCGCCGCGGCGGACGGCCAGTTGAAAACGCCCGAGCAAGTCGCGGCGCAAGCCCAGCGGATGCTCGACAATCCGCGCAGCCGGTCGAAGCTGCGTTACTTTTTCCACCAATGGCTGCAGGTCCATCGCGCGCAGGACGTCTCGAAAGACGCGGAACTCTATCCGGATTTCGATCCGTCGATTATCTCGGACGCAATGACCTCGCTGGACTTGCTGTTGGACTCGGTTGTCTGGAGTCCGGAATCGGACTTCCGCCAATTGCTGCTGACCAGCGATCTGTTCCTCAATGACCGGCTGGCTCGATTCTACGGATTGGCGGCGGACGAGAACAACGACGAGTTTCAGAAGATCGCTTGCGACCCGCAGCAACAAGCCGGCGTGCTGACGCACCCGTATCTGATGCTCGGCTTCGCCTACGTGAAGGCCAGTTCGCCCATCCATCGCGGCGTCTTTCTGCTGCGCGGCGTGCTGGGCCGTGCGCTCAAGCCGCCACCGATCGCCGTCGCGCCGGCCGACGAGGGACTCGATCCAGGCCTGACCACTCGCGAGCGAGTCGCGATGCAGACCAAGGAAGAGACCTGCCAAGCCTGTCACAGCATGATCAATCCGCTGGGTTTCAGCTTGGAACACTACGACGCCGTGGGCCGCTACCGGGAAACCGAGCGAGGCAAACCCATCGACGCTTCGGGCTCGTACAAGCCGGTCCGCGGGGACACGGTCGAGTTCAACGGAGCTCGCCAATTGGCCGAGTATCTGGCTACCAGCGACGAGGTGGCACGCAGCTTCACCGAGCAACTCTTTCACCATCTGGTCAAGCAACCGGCCAGTGCTTATAGTTCAACGACCTTGGATGGGTTGGTCGACGCCTTCGGGGAATCAGGTTTTCATGTCCAGAAGCTGATGGTCCAGATTTTGGCAGCCACCGCGCTCAAGGGTAATGCTGACTGAACAAGGCAATAGCACTGACAAAGGGGACGGGCGATGACAGGAAAGACCACACGGCGCGACTTCCTTCGTGACTTGGGCCTGACGGCGGCCGCCATGCCGTTCGTTTTGAATTTGCCGAGTCTCGGGCTGGCCAACGAAAGAACTCGCAAGCAGCGGTTGGTCATCATGTTCAGCCCCAACGGCGTGGTGCCGCCGACGTTTTGGCCAGACGAAGTCGGGGAGAACTTCACGTTGAAGGAGAGCCTTCAGCCGCTGGAGCCGTTCAAGGATCGCGTGCTGACGCTGCATGGCGTCTGCAACCGCGTGCGAGGGGACGGCGACAGTCACATGCGCGGGATGAGCTGCTTGCTGACCGGCATCGAGTTGTTCCCCGGCAACATCCAAGGCGGCTCGCACACTCCCGCGGGCTGGGCCAGCGGACTTTCGATCGATCAGGAATTGAAGAATTTCTTCCAGAGTCGCCCCGAGACTCGCACCCGTTTCGGATCGCTCGAATTCGGCTTGACCGTTCCCAACCGGGCCGATCCCTGGACCCGCATGGTTTATGCCGGACCGAACAAGCCGATCCCGCCGGTCGACGACCCGTACCAGATGTTCGCCAAGCTGTACGGCAGCGTTCAGGACCAGGAGACCCTGGCCAGCGTCTTGGACGACGTTCAGGCGGATCTGCAGAAGATCCGCTCGGTGATCAGCCCCGACGATCAGCGTCTGTTGGACGAGCACGAGGCGTTTGTCCGCCACATGGAACAGCAGTTGCGGGAGACTCGCGCGGAAACGTCCGCAACCGTCGCGCCGGACCTGGAACCAGGCATTCGCAACGTCAACGACAACCTGCCGAAACTGAGTCGCATGCAGATCGATCTGCTGGTCAACAGCCTGCGCTCCGACATGGCCCGCGTCGCCACGCTGCAGTTCACCAACTCGGTCGGCCAAGCGCGGATGCGCTGGCTGGATATTCAGGAGAGCCACCACGAATTGTCTCACGAACCGGACAGCAACACTTCCGCTCAGGAAAAGCTGACGAAGATCAACCGCTGGTACTGCGAGCAGTTGGCGTACCTGGTTCAGCGGTTGCACGAGACGCCGGAGCCGGGCGGAGAAGGCACTTTGCTGGACAACACCACGATCGTCTGGACCAATGAACTGGGCAAAGGCAACTCGCACACCCTGGACAACATCCCGTTCGTGCTGGTCGGCAACGGCCTGAACTTCCGCATGGGCCGCGCCATGCGGTTCGACCGCGTGCCCCACAACCGGCTGCTGATGACCTTTGCCCACGCTCTTGGCCACGAAATCGAGACCTTCGGCAAGCCCGAACTTTGCAGCGGCGGCACGCTCGCGGGGCTTGCCTGATCCGCTCGCAGGGCTCCGGCCCTTCGGCACGCAAACGACCATCGGTCCCGTCCGCTGCTTCACCGGGCGGATGGATGAGCTGACCGTCTGCGAACGCGAGTTCAGCGATGATGACGTGCGAAAGCTCGGCGTGCCGAAGCGCTCGCACGATCCTTGGCGCTCGACGGGAGACAGTCTGTGAAAATCGTGCTCAAGGCGTCCTTGGTGATTTCGTTGCTGCTTGCCCTGGGAGGCCGCTCGTCCTCGGCCGTCGAGCAGCGCGCCGGGCTGCCGATCTCAGTGGTGAACCACTCGCGGTTTCCGGTGCATGCTACCGCGGTGACGCTCGATGAAACCGAGATCCGCGCGATCCTGGGAATTGGTTCGGAAAGTGCGATTCGGGTGCGGCTTGCCGACGGCGGCGTGCCGGCGCCGCTGCTCCGCGGCGAGGAAGAGGGCCGGTCCTTGATCCGGGTCTATGTTTCGCTCCCGCCCGCGTCTCGACTCGACTTGGTCGCGGAGAGGGCGGATCGTTGGCAGGAATCCGCTTTGGTGGAGGCCAACGCCGGCACAGAAAACGCGTCCGGCGTGATACGCAACGGCCTCCTTCGCGTTGAGTTCGGCAACCAAGGCTGGAATCTGGGATTCGCTGGCTCTGCCGAGAGCCGCGAAGAAACGCGGTTGATCACCAACGGCAAACTCGATTTCTGGATCGACGACCAGGATCGCGGCCGGATACTCAACAGCGACCCAAGGGATCTGGGGCTGGCGCGATACGCCGAAGCAACGCTGATCGCCGCCGAAGCATCGGTGGAGCCGGACGGCCGACCGGTCCTTCGAATCGTGCGGCGCATGAATGGCCTGGCGTCCGAAATGCAGGTCACGGAAACGTTCGAGCTTCTGCCTGGGTTACCGGTGCTCGTCTGCCGCGTGCGATGGGAGAACCAAGGAGACCAACCGCGATGGATCGCCTACGTCGGTAGCGGCGACGGCATCCGGGGGAATTGGGCAAGACAGTCACTGATGCCCAACCCGTTGATCGAACGGAAGAAGTCGCCCCTGCTGGGTGATCTGAACGGGGGCGAAACCCGTTGTGCCTGGCTCGGCGGGCTTTGCCGGATCAGCATGGAGTCGCCGGAAACGGGATGCGGAGTGGGGCTGTCGACGGTGCTGCCGACGCCCAACGAGGTCGGCCAAGGCTCGATGATCTGGGGCTGCGGATGGTACGGCTTCCAATGCAACTTCATCGACCCGGTGCAAGGGCAGTTTCCGTTCCGAGTCGAACCGCGCGGGACGTTGGAGAACGGCATCGCCATCCTTGCATCGCAGGCGGGAACCTGCGTGTTTCGCGACACGGTGGAGCTGTGGCGCACGATCCAGGCAGGGAAGCGCCCCGCGCTGTCGTCGCCCGTGGCGGTGTACGTCGGCGGACGACCGGCTGTCGCGCAAACGGTGAGCGAGGTGAGGGGGCCGCTGGATCTTTTGGTCGATGACGACGGCAAGCTGCAAGCCGCGCTACGGATGGACTTCAACCGGCACTTTGAGTGTCGCGTCTCGGCGGAAACGCCGCTCGAGATTCAAGCCCGACCACTCGATCGCCACAAGCCAGCCGTAACGCTGTTGTCCACCGATCGTATTGGGAAACACGTGGTTGATCTGAATGCGACAACGGGGTGGACCGATCAGGTCTCGTTCGTCCTGGAGGCGAAGTCTGCCCGCGGCGAACCTCTCAGCGGACTGTCGATCGTTGAGACCCTGCCCGAGGCGCCCGAGCCGCTTTCGCCACTGCCTGGAGCGTCCTTTACCGACATCGCGACGATGTTTCGCTGGCGTGCGCTGCCGCTGGTGGTGGACTACGATCTGCAATGGTCGACCGCGGCCGATTTCGGCGAGCCGGTTGAGGTTCGCGTCTCGACGAGCGATCCGTTCCCGTGGTACCTGCCGCCCGATGAGCAGCTTCCCGCGGCGGGCAAGTATTACTGGCGCGTTCGCGGCGTGAAGGGAGGTGTGTTGGGGTCTTGGTCGCCCTCTTGCGTCTTCACTGTCGATACCGACCGCTCGACGCGGCCCGTGGCACGTCCCATCACGGCCAAGCGGCCGCTGTTTACGATCGAGGCCTCGAAAGTCACCGACTTCACCGACTTCCGCCCGGACCTGCCGGCGGATCTGGCCCCCTACCTGGCCATCGTCGCCGAAGGCTACGTGGCCAAGGGCCTGACGATCGACCGGTTCGTCCAGGGGCTGGAGAAGCTGCCCTACGCGATCCTGATCCGCAGCCATCCGCCCACCTGGGTCAACTTGGCCGATCTAGAGTGGGTTTGCCAGAACCTGCCGAATTTCGCGGGCATCCAAGGGGGCGAGACGCTGAGCAACCTGTACGCCCAGCCCCGGCCCGGCGAAGACAACGGCGACGCCGACTACCATCGACGGATGACCACGATCTGCGCCAAGTACGGCAAGATCTATCAGGAGGCCGACGGCACGTATCGCGACGACAAGTGGCAGGATCTGATGGACAAACAGGGAGCGTTCGTGCGCCAGTACGGTCCGTGGCTGGTCCTGACGCAGAAGAACAACATCATCCGCCGCCAGTTCTATTCCCAAAGCGCCGCGATGGGCCTGTGGCTCGGCGGCATCACGCACCAGCATGGCGCTTGGGAAGACGGCGGGTTCTACTGGCAGAACGCTGGATTCGGCAAGCTTGGCGAGTGCTTCGGCGAGCGGAGCGGTGTGCTGCGAACGATGCCCTGCAACTTCTGGAGTCTGGTGTTCGTGATGGGAATCGGCCGTGGCTGCGGCGTTTACAGCCTTGACGGGCAGACGCTCATGGAGAACCCCAAGGAGATCGCCCGCTTTCCCCACGCTAGGTTCCCGGCCGCCATCTGGACCACCGACGGCAAGACCAGCGACACCTTCCAGCGATTCGTGGCGCCGCTGATCCGAGGCATCGTCGAGCACGACCTGATCCCCACCCGCGAGCAAGTGCTGAAGAACGTGCAACTGGCCGTCTACAACGACAAGCAGATCTCCGGCGACGGCCAGGCATGGCCCTACTACGCCGAATACGGTCCGCTGTACGCCGGAACGTATGGTTTTCGCCGGATGGGCAACATCGACGGGCAGCTATGGGAGTTCTTTCCCAACACCGGCCGGTACTACTACGTTCCGGTCTTGCCCCAGGGAAACGAGACGCTCGCGCCCCACGTGCGAAACCTCGCCGTCTCGGCGCTTCAGGATGTGACGACGGTGCGGCAGACGTTTGATGCCGCGTATCCGAACCGGTACGATGGTGGGGCCCTGGTCACGTTGGTCGGCGACACGCTTACCGTGCTGAACACGCACGAGAACCAAGATGCCGACGAGGCCTTCTCCGTCCCGCTCAACCGTGGCCGGTTCGCGGCGATCTCCGGCGCGATCGGCCCGCACGCCTACCTGGTGGGGAAGATCGAGAACGGCGGCCGTCGCCTTTGGCTCCAGACCAACGCAGAGTATCCGGATCGAACGATGACGCTAACGGTGCGCTGCCAGGACAAGCCAGCTTGGCGAGTGGAACCTGCCGCCGCCGCGGACTGCGTCTGGAACGAAACAGCGCAGACCCTCATGCTTCGCGTGGTTCACGCCCAAGGCGCGGTCGAGGTGACCGTGGAATGAGCATCGCGTCAACCATGGGCCGTTTTGAAGCAGTCATTGAAGACCCAGACGAAACGCTGGGCATATTACACGGGAGAGTTAGGTCGATGAGATCTGTGGACACCCCGGGGCTGGTGAATTTCGCTGTGGCGAAGCTCTGCGAAGGGCGATTACGCTTCGTGAAGCGGCGCGATCTGCCGCTTTGCTGCATTTGCACTCTAGGTTTCGTGCTGTGCCTCGCGACGGCGGGCGGACAATGCGTAGCGGCGGCGTTGGAGACACGCATCCACCCCGGACAGGCCGAAGTTCCGTATCCCGAGGCCTTGGAGGCAGCCGCAGTATGCATTCGCAAGTCGGGAAAGAACGTATCGCTCGACATACGATCCGAGGGACTGGTCGTCGGCAATGGCGAGACGAATGCCATCGTCTATGCCATCGGCCACGACCTGATGCTCCGCGTCTCAAAAAACGACGTTTGGGATGGACGCATCGACACGTCCGAGGATCCGGAGATCCCCAAGGTCGATCCCTCGACCCACACGCTTTTCCGCGAGCGGCCCGGCAACCCGCCAAGTTGGAACAAGCCTTACCCGTGCGCCGTCCCCTGTGCGGATGTCAAGCTTCTGGCAGGAGCTTCGGCGACCGGTTGGACGGCGGAACTCGATCTGGCCAGGGCGGTGGTCACGGCCACTGCATCCGACCGAACAACCGTCCGCGCGTTGGCCAACGCCAATGTCTTCTTCATCACCAGCACTCGGCCCGCAGAACTCGTCGGGATTCCGCAAGAGTTCTTACCGGCTGCCACGCGGGGAACGGCACCGGAAGGGATCGACTGGTTGTGCCAGACCATCCCCGGCGACGAGGACGCCCGGGGCATGGAGGTGTACTTGGCGACTGCCGCCGTCGGGCCGCGCCGAGCGGTTGCCGTGGTAACTTCCAGCGATGCCGCAGCCCCACTGGAGCAAGCGATCCGGCTCGTCCGGGAAACCCTTTCGCGACCGGAAGAGGATCTGATCGGCGAGCACGAAGCGGCGTGGATGGAAATCTGGTCGCGAAGTGGAGTCCGCCTGAGCGACCAGCGGCTTCAGAACTGGTGGTATCGGATGGTCTACTACTTCCGCTGTTTCGCACGCGAAGGCGCGACGGGCGTGGGTCTGAAGGCCAGCTTTGACGGCTTGGCCGGTTGGCACAATTCCTATAAGTTCAACTACAACATCCAGCAGACCTATTGCGCCGCCGGACCGATCAACCACCCGGAACTATCGGAGCCGTTAATCGACGTTTTGCAGAGCTACTGGCCTCGGGCCCGGTGGTTCGCCCGGAACGCGTTCGTCGGATGTGAAGGGGCGTTTGTGCATTCCGACGTGTTCCATCCGTGCGAACCGGATCCCGCGCAGTGCAAGTCGAAGAATCGTCACCAGCTCGCCTACATTCCATGGGGTTACTCATTGGGCATGCAGGGCCATATCGCCTTCACGCTCTGGGAGTCGCACCAGTACCGGCCAGACAACTCGCGTCTCCGCGAGAAACTCTACCCCATGCTTCGCGACATCGCCCTGTTCTATTGTTCGTTCATCGAGAAGTGCGCCAAGGACGAGGCGGGTAAGTACGTAATCGGCCCGAGCTACATACCCGAGAACCATTACTTCGGGCAGGACAACACGGCCTACGACCTTCCCTTTATCGCCTACGGCCTCCGAGCCGCTCGTGAAGCGGCGGGAATCATGAGGACCGACGAGGCTCTGGCCCGGCGTATCGACGCGATCCTGGAGCGGATGCCGGACTATCCGCAGTGGACGGATCCAAGCCAGGAGGGCAAGACGATCGTGACCTACTATCGTGGCGCCAAGCTGCCCGACGACGATCGTCATGCGTCACTGGTCATGGCGGTGTTCCCCGCCGGTCAGGTCCACTGGTTTTCGCCTTTCGAGGAAAAGGAGTTGTTCCGCCGCAGCATCGACTTGGTTGGCCGCATCACAACGCACGCCAACTCGCCGGTAACGCTCAACATCGCCCGCGCCCGCCTTGGCATGACCGAGGAGGCGCTGACCAACATGGCCGTGGATTTCACCCAACACCACAAGGAGTTGCCCAATGGATTGTTCTTTTGGAAGGGCCACGGCACGTACATCAGCGAACAGGTCGGCGTGTCCCGCCTGATCGCCGAGTTGCTCCTACAGAGCGTGGGCGACGTCATTCGCGTCTTTCCCGCCTGGCCAATGGACAAAGACGCCGAGTTCACTCGTCTGCGCGCCCAAGGTGGTCTTCTCGTGTCGGCGCGGCTGGTCAATGCAGAGGTTCTACCAGTCGCCATTGAGGCAACGGTTGACGGACATGTTTCGCTTGCAAATCCCTGGCCCAACAAAAGCGTATCCGTGATCAGCAACAGCACCACCCAGCGGCTTGCGGCGGCAGAGGTCAACGGCATCATCGACTTCCCCGTCGAGGCTGGTGGCTCCTATCGCCTAGCGCCGGAGTAACGCGCCGACGATTGCCTTGAGGATGCGCGGATGCAACACATCGAGCTTCATTTGAGCTCGTCCACTTGCGGAGTGAAGAGGAGGAAAGCTATGCAGAAGACGACGGTTGCCACATTAGTGATTCTCGTAGCGGCTGCGACCACGCTTGCCGCTGAGCGTAGCCTGGTTCCCGACACCGCGAGCACCGTGCCGGATTATTTCTGCACTTGGAATGTCCAAGGCTTCTGCGCCAGCTACGCCAGCGCCAATGCCCAGGCCGATCAGATGATCGAGGCGAATCTGTTCGGCAAAGGGCCGAACCAGAACTGGCTGGAGTTCTATCCGAGGGTTCGGGCGGATCTGACTTTTCTGCTGGACGATGCCTTCGATTTCCCGCTGGGCGGAGGGCACAATCATCCGATGCGTGGCAACGTGAAGCTTCACCCGGATCGGTTTCCTTCCTATCAGCAGGGAAGTCCGGGGGAGGGATGGAGGCAACTAAGCGGCGACATCAAGGCCCAGGGCTGGCGCGACTTGGGGCTGTGGATCTGCAATTCGCGTCCCAACGTGGAGGAGCTGCCGATCGACAGCAATACCTACTGGTGCGAGCGATTGGCGTGGTCCCAACAAGCGGGCATCGGCAATTGGAAGGTCGACTGGGGCATCGGTCGGTCCGACAAGCCGCTGTGGAAGTTCAAGGTCACGCCCGAGGCCCGTCGTGCGGCGCCCGACGTATGGCTCGAGTTCGGCAAGCAGGGCGATGTGTATCGCACCTATGACGTCAATGTGTTGGTTTCGATTCCCGAAACCATCCGCCGGATCGCCACCTTCCTCGAGGAAGATGCCCCCGACGACCACCGTCTGATCAACTGCGAAGACGAGGTGTACGTCGGAGCCGCCTTGGCGACGACCTACGGCGTCATGCGCCATCCGCTGGTCGGGAACATGCCCAACGGCAGTCCCGACGGGTTCTTTCGGGCAGATTTTCGCGACGTCAAACGCCGCATGGACGAGGTCGTTCGAGCGGTCCGTTGGCACCGGATCGCCCAGCCGACGCCGAAAGGAGGCGAGTACCTGGTCGACAACCGCACGCTAACCGACTTCAAGAGCCAGCCGGCCCCTGCGCGGATCACCCGCGGCGGCCTGCCGTTGCCAAAGGTGACGCTGCACGACGGCGGCCAGCCGCCCTACGTACTGGCTGCTCGGCACCTGGACGGCGAAGTCGGCGTGGCCACGATTCCTCGCAATTTCGAGGTGGACGGCCGTCGGACGTTGACCTATCCGCTGGCCGACGTGGTGCTGGAAGTCGGCAACCTCGATCGCCCGGTAGGCATCTTCGGAAAGTATCGCAGCTTGACGTTGGTTTCCACCAACAATCTGGCCGGCAAACGCATCCTCGCGCAGGACTTGGCTGGCGACACGCCGGTCGACATCACCGACGAAGTCAACGTCGACGGCGGCCGATTGACCCTCCCCGGCCAGGTGCTCCACCGCGTCGGCCTGATGGCCGCCGCGCCAGGCGACATCTCCGATCCGGGGCTGGTCCTGGTCGTGGAGGGACTGACGGAGTACGCGCCCAAGAAGCCGATGAAGCCAGGCATGTTCGTACTTTCGACCTCGGCAGTGGCCGGTGCCGTGCCGACGGTCCGTTCGCCGGATGGCAAGGTCGCGGTTCAGATCGGCCTGAACAACGGCCAACCGCGGTGGGCTGTGTCGTTTCTCGGCCGACATTTCATCGAGGATGGGCTGCTGGGCGTGGAGACGGCGCCCGACCGATTCAGCGGCGACTATGAACTGCTGGGGACGGAAACGGCCTCGGGCGACTCGACGTGGAAACCGGTGTGGGGCGACCTGAGCGAGGTCCCCGACCGCTACAACGAACTGACGGTGAAACTGAAGGAACGCGCCGGCCAAGGCCGCGTGTTCCACGTCATCGTGCGGGCGTACGACGAAGGGGTTGGGCTGCGCTATCACTTCCCCGCCCAGCCGAACCTCGGCCAGTTCGCACTCAAGAAGCGACTGACGGAATACCGTTTTGCGGCCAACCACACGATCTACCAGTGCCGCAACTACGAGTACGGCACGGTGAAGATCGATTCCATGTCGCGCAGCGAAGGCGCGGTGACGGTGGACCTTGGAAACGGAAGCTTCGCCGCGCTGACCGACGCCGACCGCTCCGATTTCCCGGTCACCTTCTGGCATAACGCGAAGGACGCGCCGAACACGATTGTCGGCCGGTTGCACTCCGACGCTGTTGGCCAGTCGCCGTTCAGTACGTCCTGGGAGGTGCTGATCCTCGGCGCCACGGCCGCGAAGCTGTACGAGAACCGCTACCTTGTCGAGAACCTCAACCCGCCCTGTGCCATCGAAGACACCTCCTGGATACGCCCCGGCAACAAGGCGATTTGCCAAGTGCGCAACGCGAGGATGGTCACGAGTGAACTGAAGACGCTGGCGGATTTCGCTTCGGCCCACGGCATCGACTACCTGGAAATCGACCACTCCTGGTGCGGCGCCGAAACCAAGTGGACGCCCGACGAGATCGACTTCTTCGAGAAGAACAAGTCAACCTTTTGGGACGACAAGCCGGAATGGCGCAGCAACGTCGGCGGCAACCTGTTCGCGCCGGCCGTCGGCTGGGTCCCCTTCCGCCCGAAGGCAGATTCGGGCGGGAATTTCGTCGATCTGGACATCCAGGAACTGGCCGCCTACGCCAATGGGCTCGATCCAAAGGTCGGCATCTGCGTTTATGTGCGCGGCGAGGTACTCAAGGAGTTCGGCGGCGAACACGCGATCGAGGACGTCTTCGCCACGTACGAGAAATGGGGGCTGGCCGGAGTCAAGCCGGGATTTGTTCCTTGTTCTTCGCAGCAGCACGAGCGGACCATTGCGTCCATGGTCAGTAAGGCCGCAGCGCATCGATTGATCCTCTGTATCCACGACGCCTATCTCCCCAGCGGGCTCTCGCGCACGTATCCCAACCTCGTCAACATCGAAGGCTTGGCGGGCGAGGAGGCCGAACACTCCATTCCGCTGGAGATGAAGAGTCGACACGACGTGATGCTTCCCTTCACCCGCGGCCTGATGGGGCCGCTGGACTACACGCCGGAGTTCTACAAGAGAGACTCGGTCAAGACGCACTGCCATCAGACGGCCATGCTGGGCGTCTATCCCGGTCGCGTCTCGATCCGCGGCGGCATGCGGCTGTGGTCCCCCGGCGGGGTCGGCGGGCCGGAGATCGAATTCGTCGAAAAGCTGCCAGGCCTGTTTGACGAGCAGCGGGTCATGGCCGAGCTGGGCGAATATGTCACGGTGGCTCGGCGTCGCGGCGATACCTGGTTCGTTGCCAGCATGTCCGACGGATGCCGTCGGACATACTCGCTGCCGCTCGACTTCTTGGAGTCTGGCACGAATTACCGCGCCAGTATCTTCACCGATATTCCCGGCGAGCTCCAGGCCACGTGCGCCGTCACGTCGGTGTCGTCGAACTCAGTCATTGAGATCGATATGCAGCCCAACGGCGGCCACCTCATGATCCTTGCGCCGACCCGCTGAGTTTGCGTATGCATCGGCCGGTTCGGCGGGGTCGTGTCGTGAACCAACGGGGCAGCGATCTTCAACCCGCCATCGCCACCGGCATCAGGAAATCCGCCGCCTGGGACAACCGCACGTTCTGGCAGCGTTCGAGGTAGAACTGCCTGGGCTCCTCTCGGCTCAGGCACAGCCCCAGGAATCGGTCCCGGCCCAGAAAACGGATCGGGCTCACGACTCGGTGCGTGGTAGCGCCCTTGGCGTCCGTGTAATCGAATTCGACAACCAAGTCGTCCGATTGATGCATGGCTCGAAAAAGTAGTTGACGCATGGTAGTGCCTCCTGCGTGCGATCGTTTGCTGACAAATACATTGTCGCGGTCGCCCATGACACGGTTGGTCCGGTCAAAGGCAAATTTTTCTGGCCAATTCGAAATCTCTCGCCCTTTTCTTGGCTGTGTTGACCAACCGTGTCACCCGGCCGCTGATGATTCCCGGCAGGAGGTACACGACATGGCCAAATACTACGTTCAAACAGGAAAACTGCGTCTGGTTCTGGGTGCCACAACAGCCCGAGAGGCGGCCGTGCGTGCGGTTCAGTGGTGCCACGACCGTCGAGCCGAGGTCTACCGAGAGCCGGCCGGCGACCGGATTCGCGACGCGGAGGTGCTGGAGTGGCAGGTCGGCTGGCAAATCAGGGTGAGCGAAACGGGTTTCGATGGCAACGACGGTCGCGTCTTCGAGACGGCGAGCCTGCCGCCAACGCGGTTCGTACGACGTCGGAAGCGCGCGGCGCTGGGGATTCGGAGTGAATCCCCGGATGGGTAATCGACGGGCCTCGCGCCCGATGAAGTTGAGCTTGCCTCGTTCTGCCGATTCGTGCTAATCTCGCCACCGTGGATCAGTTCCGGCGCACGGCGTCTCTGCGTCCTCTTGCAAGGATGGTGTCATGCGGTTGCTCATCGGCTTGGGATGGATTCTGATGCTAGCAATAGCCACAGGTTGCGGACCATCGACCGCGGCGGTTTCGGAGCAGTCCGAGCCGGTTGCCGACTTCGGCCGCTTCGAAGGCGAGGTCGTCGCCGTGTGGGACGCCGACGGGCGGAACATGACGCTGCGCGAGGACTTCGCCTATGTCGATGCGCAGGGGCGGCGCTGGTCGGCGCCGGCGGGCACGGTGGTCAACGGAGCCTCGATCCCCCGACTGTTCTGGACGGTGATCGGCAGTCCGTTTTCCGGCAAGTACCGCAATGCCTCGGTCGTTCACGACATTGAGTGCGAAGAGATGCGGCAGCCGTGGGAAGCCGTGCATCGCATGTTTTACGAGGCTTGCCGCTGTGGCGGTGTGGACGAAGCCCAGGCCAAGATCATGTACTACGCGGTACACCACTTCGGGCCTCGCTGGCAATTGGTCGTCGAGGACGTGGTCGAGCAGGTGGCCGACGCCGAGGGCCGGATCGTCGAACAGGAAGTCACGGTCCAGCACGTGGTCCGCATCGACCCGCCGCCGCCGACGCCCGACGAAGTCGAACAGGTCAAGGCGTTTGTCGAGGAGGACGATCCCGACCCCGCGGCCCTTGAACATCTCACCCGCGATGCGCTCCACCGCCGTCCGTATCGCGGACGCCGCGATGAAGTGCCCCGCACCGGTGCGGACGGAACGCCGACCGTCGCCCCGCGCGATTTCGCTCACTGGCAGAACCGCCCCGAGGGCCTGACCATCGGCCCGCGCAGCGCTGCGGATCCGCGCAACGGCAACTCGCCGCACCGGCGGCCACCGGGACCGGGAAACGAAGTGCGCATGCCACCGATCTCGGCGGAGACGCAGCAGTGGGTGACGGACATTGTCCGTCAGCATATCGAGCAGCAGGCGGGCGGCCCGCGCCCCGCGGAATGCACCGTCGAACGATCACGCGGAGGCTACCGCGTCCTGATCCAATTCCTGCACCAGGACGACCAGGGCCAAATGGTCCCATACGAAGGCGGCACCAGCACCGCCCGCGTCTCGCGCGACGGCCAAGTGATCGAGGTCGTCAGCGGATTCGTCTCGCCCGAACCCGCCGAACTCGGCCGGACCTTCCGCGGACCGCCCGCACAGTAAGCATCGGCAGATGAATTACCGTCGGATTTTCAATGTAGTCATCACGCTCCGCCGTGATGACGTGTCGTCACGGCGGAGCGTGACGACTACAAATTTGGCGTCAGTTATTTACTTGCCGATACTAAGCGACAGCCTCGACAGGCAAACGCACGGCGCCCATGCGTCTCCCGCCCGAGACCCTACAACACGCAATTGCAGCGGCCGGAAACGATATCGGTTCGCAGCGTGTCGGTCAGGTCGGTTTCTTCCAGACAGAGCCCAATCTCCAAGTCGGCGTCGGCGGCACGAATCACCCGGATCAGATGACGGTAGATGCGCTCGCGCAGCGCGCGCGGAAAACGGCGTCGGCCATCGCCGGCCGCGCGGCGCCGCGGTTCGAGTTGCGTGGAAATCGGGTTGTCGCGGCCCAGCTTCCACTCCGTCAACTGCAAGGCCTGCGGGTACGAACAGATCGATCCGAGTGTGATGCGCGAGAGCCGCACCCGCGCGAACAGCTCGACCAAGAAATCGCCGTAGATCGTTTCCCAGTCGGGCAGTGGGATGATCGGCATGACAACCGCACGCACCGGGTAGCCGGCCGCCGCACACGCTTCGATCGCGCGCAGCCGATCTTCCAGCGGTGGCGCATGCTGCTCAAACGCCTCGCCCACCACCGGCGGGTTCAGCGTCCAGGACAGATGCGAGTGCCCGCGATGCTCGCTGGCCAGCAGATTGGCCACATCGGCGCTTTTGGTCAACAGCGTCAGACGCGCCAGCGGATGCCGCGCGAAAAACGGTACGATCGCTCGCGAATAGCCGGTGAGCGGATCCAAGGCCAGGCCGTCTTGCAGCTTGCCCAGATAAAACGCTGTCGGCTCGCCCAGTCGCCGCGCGACCGCATCCACCTGGGCCAGGATCTCCGGCAAATTCACGAAGACCTTCACCGTAGGCGAAAAACGCACACCCTGCGTGCCCGCCAGATAGCAGTACGCACACGCATACGGACAGAACCCGTAGGGTGAAAAGTGCCAGTAGTTGGGACAGTTGTTGCCGTCCTCGGAACTCTGGCGAACCGCGCTCCGATGCTCGGCCAACACCAGCGTCCGCCTGCCCTCGTCGTACAGGCCCAGCGAGGCGGTCTGCCTCAGCCGGATCCGATTGTGGGCCGTGTCCAGCGCTTCCACCACTTCCGCCTGCGGATACGCATTGCAGATCTTCTCGGCCAATTGCCGGCGGGATTCCGAACTGACGGCGCCTTTGGCCAGCACGATCCGCGAGGGCGCAAAACCGGCGACCGGCCGCGGACTGTAGTCCGCCAGCGCTTTGCTCGTGTCCGGATCGAGTGAATGGAGAACCATGCCGCGCTGTCCCAGGCAGAAATATCCAGCAAGGTTGATCATCGCGACGGCCAAGGCGAAAATCAACCGTGGATCGCGAACGCGATGGCTGAGAAAGACTAGAGAATTGATGACAAAAAAATTGATGACAAAAGATCCAGCAAACGAGCCGTGTTTTTGTCATCAGTCTTTTTGTCTTCCCGATTCTTCCTGGACGGCTCGCGCAGACGAATCGCCGCCGATCTGCGACTTGCCGCGGGCGTCTGGCCGCGGGCGCCTAGCCGTTATTCGGTTTCCAAATAGAACTCCAGGTCGCGGTAGGTGTCGACGTCGGGAAATCCGACGGTGGTGGGCGAGAGGCGGAAGCGAGCGTCGTCGGCGGCGAACAACGACTCGCGGCGGAGCTGCAACATCTTTGTAGCATCGTCGGGCGGCTGAAGGCCGGGGATCATGCTGGGCGGCACCGTGCCATCTCCCTCGCGCCGCAGTCCCCAGCCGCCGTGGTAGCGGTCGTGCGCATCGTTCAGACTCGGCGGCGCATCGACGCCCGCTGCGTTGGCATTGCCCAGCGTGAACCCCTGCCCGGGCCCCGGCGACTGGAAGCCGACCATAAAGGCGTAGCGTTTGCCTTTCACCAATTCCGGCTGAGCCTCGCCGACAAATCGCCAACGCATGTACGCCAAACAACCGTCCTTGTTGCCCGTCGGTTGCCCTTGGACATCGCGAGTCGGAGGCAAATCGGGAAACTTGCCTCCGGTCACCAGCCGCCAGGGCAGGTACTCGACGCCCGTCAGATAGTCGTCGCAACGATGGTTGGTCGAGAAACCGTGCGTGGCCGGAGTGCCCGACGGTGTGCCGTTGTCGTGGATCCGCGGTTCGCCGCGGACTTCGAAGAACTGGACGAACACCGCGGCGCCGGGCGAGCCGGCGAGTACCGCCGCCTCGGCTGGACCGGTGCGCAGCACGATCGCGGCCAGCCGGAAATCCCGTTCGGCCGTGAACACCTGTCCCAAATCGCGATTTCGCTGGAAGTAGCCGGATTCCTTCCAATCCAAGTCGTCTTCACCGACGTTGCGGGCGCTGGTGTTCCCGCCACTGTTGCTGTGCGCTTGCTGCACGACCACTCGAGCCGCATCGGGGCGGTAACTCTTCCCAATGGCCGTGACCTCCAGCCCCGCCAGTTTCACCAGCGGACCATCCGCCGCGCCGGCAAGCGACGCACCGATTACCAGCAAAAAGATCGAGATCAACGAAACGGAAAGGGAGCGACGGATCATGGGTTTGCCTCGGTGTGTTGCAAAAGGGTTGAGTACGGCCGACCATTCGATCGTAACGTGGAACACCGAGCCTGGAAAGCAGAATTGAGTTGCGCAAGCTCCTCCGTCCCGGCCCGCCGGGCGCGCGGCCTGCTTGACCTGCCTGGGAACGCTGATGAATAATCGGAGGGAAATTGCGTCGGCTGTCGGCCGGCTCGGGGAAAGAAAGGCCAACGGGGAAACCATCATGAATCGCGTCCAAACCCTTTTTCTGTTCTTCGTCCTGCTTGGCGGCCGAGCCACAATGTCCGGTGGCCTCGTGGCATGGGCCGGCGAGGCGGATTCGGTTCGTCCCAACATCCTGTTCGCCATCGCCGACGACTGGGGCGTCCACGCGGGCGTGTACGGCACGCCGTGGGTGAAAACTCCCGCCTTCGACCGCGTTGCGCGCGAAGGAGTGCTGTTCCGGAACGCCTATACGCCGATGGCCAAGTGTGCCCCCTCCCGCGCCATCGTGCTGACCGGCCGGCACTTGTGGCAGAACGAGCAGGCGGGCAATCACTTGGCGTATTTTCCTGCGAAACTCAAGAGCTGGCCCGAGGTGCTGATGGAACGCGGTTGGCATGTGGGCATCACCGGCAAAGGCTGGGGACCGGGAATCGCCAACGACGCCGACGGCAAGCCGCGTCGAATCACCGGCATGCCGTTTAACCGGCACACAGCCGCGCCGCCCGCCCGGGCGATTTCGAACAACGACTACGCCGCCAACTTCGCCGAGTTCCTGGATGCTGCGCCGAAGGATGCACCCTGGTGTTTCTGGTACGGCGCGACCGAACCTCATCGCGGCTACGAATTCCAAGCTGGTGTCAACAAAGGCGGAAAGAAACTCGACGACGTCGACCGCGTGCCCGCGTACTGGCCCGATCACGAAACCGTGCGTCACGATATGCTGGATTACGCCTTTGAGGTCGAGCACGTGGACAACCATCTGGCCCGCATGATGGCCGAACTCGAAGACCGCGGTTTGCTGGACGGGACGCTGATCATCGTCACCAGCGATCACGGCATGCCGTTCCCGCGGGTGAAGGGCTACGCCTACCGCGATTCCAACCATGTGCCGCTGGCGCTCCGCTGGCCGGGCGGAGTGAATGCGCACGGCCGCGTGATCGACGACTTCGTCGACTTCACCGACATCGCGCCGACGATCCTGGACCTGGCCGGAATCGACGCCGAGAACTGCGGAATGCAGCCCATCACCGGCAAGAGCTGGCGTCCGATCCTGGAGAGCGACCAAGCCGGCCGCGTCGTCCCGCAGCGCGACCACGTGCTAATCGGCAAGGAACGCACCGACGTCGGCCGGCCGCACGACTGGGGATATCCGATCCGCGGGATCGTCACCGCCAGCGATCTCTATCTGCGGAACTACGAACCGACGCGGTGGCCGGCGGGCAATCCCGAGACCGGCTACCTGGACACGGACGGCAGCCCCACGAAGACCCTGATTCTGGAGCTTGGCCGCAAGGATCGAGCCGACAAGTTCTGGCAACTGAATTTCGGCCTGCGCCCCGCCGAGGAGCTTTACGATCTGACCGCCGATCCCGATTGCGCCTGCAATCTGGCCAGCGATCCATCGTACGCGGCCCGCGTGACGGAACTGCGCCAGCGGATGGAAAGCACGCTGAAATCGCAGGGTGATCCGCGGATGGTCGGCCGCGGCCACGTTTTCGACGAGTATCCACCGACCAGCGGCAATGGCTTCTACGAGAAGTTCATGCGGGGCGAAAAGGTCCACGCCGGCTGGGTCAACGAAACCGACTTCGAGAAAGAGGCGATTCCGCCCGACACGTCTTCCAGATCAGAAGGAGATCGTTCATGACGTTCTACAAAAAGCACCTGTTGTATCGCGCGATCTGCGGCGTGGTGGCGCGCGAGTCGATCGCTCGCTGCCTCCTGGCACTGTTGCTCGGTTTGCTGTCCAGTTCGGTGCTCTTGGCGGAACGATACCAGTTGGATTTGGCGGAGGGGGACCGGGTTTGGATCGGACCCGAGTTCTGGGCCAACCGCCTTCACGATTGGCAGGTGTCCGCAGAACGCATCGAGTGCATCGCTTCCGCTCCGCGGCTGCGGCATCGAACGCTGACGCTGCTGACCCACGAAGTCCTCGCGGGCAACTCCGGTTCGCTCGAGATTCAGTTGCGACTCGGGTTGATCAACGAAGATCGGCAAGCGGTCAGCCCCGAGGCAGCGGCCGGTATTCTGCTGGGGATCGGACAGGGGGGTGACTACCGCAGCCGAGCGTTGATTCACGGCGCCGCCGGGCCGGGAGCGGGTTACTTCGTGGGGCTGAATACAGCAGGACGGCTGGTCGCCTACGATCTGGCAAATCCGATTGCACAGAACCGGGCGTTCGCGCCGCCCGAGGCGTTGCCTCGCGGCAACTGGAAGGTGGTTTCGGTCGATAGTGACGAGGGTGGGAACACCTCCCAGGCAGTGCTAGACGGCAACCCGAATACGATCTGGCACACGCAATGGCTCACGGTCAAGGATCCGTACCCTCACCAGATCGTGATCGACATGGGACAGGTGGAATCGATCGACGGCTTCGCCATGTTGCCGCGGCAGGGCCAAGCCGCTGGGCGGATCAAAGAGTATCAGATCTTCCTGGCAACCGAACGCGACCAGTGGGGCGAACCGGTGGCCACTGGCCAGTTCCAGGATAACCAGAATTTGCAGCGAGTCGCCTTTGCTCGCACCCGGGCCCGATATCTGAAACTGGCGGCGACCTCGGCGTTCAACGATCGCCCCAGTGCGACGGTTGCCGAGATTTTCGCCCTCGACTCGCAGCGAGCCCAGCCATCGCAAGCCGCCGAACCGCAGGAGTCCTTCGGCGATTTGGAGGACGCGACGCTGAAGCTGTCGCTGCGGGAGTTTGCCGATCAAGACGCCGTTTTTGACGTTCGTTTGAGCCAGGGACCGCGGACGATCGAGACCGTGCTGCGAATTCCCCAGGACCGGATCGCGGGAGGGATCGCGCTGGGCGCGCACCCGGGCAGCACGACCGGGAAATCGACCACCGGCCAATTCTGGTTTCGGGATCTGGAGTTGAGCGGAGAACTGCTGAAGGAACATCCGGAGCGGGCGGTGGGGCCGATTCTGTCGACGATGTATACGATTAGCGACAAGACGCTAAAGCTGACCGCGCAGATGTTCCCGATCAGCGACACCGCGCCCTGCCAGGTTGGGCTCCAGCGGCAGACCGGCGACGGAACGTGGATGACCATCGATGTGCGCGAGATCGTCGTTCCGGGTTGGACCGTGCCATTCCGCGTCGATTCGTGGGACGATTCTCAGGCGGCTCATCTGCGCGTGATCTATCCTGTGGACAATCCCACGACCGAATATCACTGCTGGACCACCGCCAATCCCGTCGACCAGGAGGAAGTGGTTTTCGCCGGGTTCACGGGCAACCACATGGTCGGGCGAGGCTTCGAGAGCGACGGATACGATTTCGCGACCAACATCTGGTTTCCGCACCAGGTAGTCGTGGATGCCGTGGCGTTCCATCGGCCGGACGTTCTTTTCTTCTCGGGCGACCAAGTCTACGAAGGTGGTAGCCCGACGTTCGCGGATGCCAATCCGGAGAACATCAAACTGGACTATCTTTACAAATGGTATCTCTGGTGCTGGTCCTATCGAGAATTGACGAGACGGATTCCCACGATTTGCATTCCCGACGATCACGATGTCTATCAAGGCAACCTCTGGGGCCAGGGCGGGCGGAAGAGCCCGGGTCGGGACCACGACGGCGGTTACGTGCATCCGGCAGATTTCGTGCAGATGGTCGAACGGACCCAGACATCGCATCTGCCCGACCCGTACTGGACGCAGCCGCTGGAGCAAGGCATTACCGCCTACTACACCGATTTCACGTGGGGTGAAATCGGAATCGCCGTGTTGGAGGACCGCAAGTTCAAATCGGGCTGCAACCGTCCTGACATGCCGCCCTCGGGCAGCGGACGGCCCGACCATTTCAACGATCCCGAGTTCGAGGTGGCCAGGTTGGACCTGCCCGGCTTGAAACTGCTGGGCGATGAACAACTGGCGTTCCTCGACGCCTTTGTTCGCGACTGGCGAGATCAGAAGATGAAGATCGCGGTTTCCCAGACGATCTTCGCCAACATGGCGACGCATCACGGCGGCGGAATGCAGCGATTGATCGCCGATCTGGACTCGAACGGCTGGCCGCAGAGCGGTCGCAACCGCGCCATGGATCGTCTGAGAAAGGGCTTTGTGTTTCATCTGGCGGGCGACCAGCATCTGGCGACGATCGTGCATCACGGCATCGAAGAACACGGCGACGCCATCTGGTCGTTCTGTGTGCCGTCGGTCGCTAATTTCTATCCGCGCGCCTGGGCACCGAAGCAGCCGGGAGAGTATTCGTGGCCCGAACCCGAGGATTACACCGGAACGCATCGCGACGGATTCAAGCATCCGGTGACCGTCTACGCGGCCACCAACCCCGGCCGTTCCATGGGACAGCAGCCGGCTTTGTTGCACGACGGCATGCCCGGTTACGGCATCGTGCGCATGAACAAGTCGCAGCGGACGATCACCATGGAATGCTGGCCTCGTTTCGCCGATCCGTCGCAAGCCGACGCGAAACAGTATTTGGGTTGGCCCAAGACGATTCGACAATTCGACAACTACGCGCGCCAACCCATCGGTTACCTGGCCGACCTGCAAGTCCGCGGTGGAACGGATCCGGTCGTCACGGTAACCAACGAACGGACCGGCGAGCTGGTGCTGGCGGTCCGGATCCAAGGCCAGCGTTATCGCGTACCGGCGTACGACGACGCAAACCACACCGTTTCCGTCCAACACGGGGAACAGGTGCGGGTGTTCCAGAACAGGACGCCGCAAGCGGAACCAGCGACGATGGTCGTCGAGTTTTAGAATCGCATGACGCGCCGCGCGCAGCCGAACCGCGGCTCGTCCCTTCGTCATCGCGCTCATCGGTCGTCCTCCACCCGCCAGTCGAGAATCGACCGTCAGTCTATCCCAACATCCGCCCCGACTTCACGCGAGCTTGCCGAAAAAACACCGTCGATCCGAGGTCGGATTGGATCTGCTGCGGGCGATACGCCGGCCGCAACGAGAATGGCGACCACCGAGATATCGCGTTGCAGTGTCATGGTTTCCTCTCGTGTCTTCTGCATGGGAACCAGGGTTACGGTGAGGAAAAAGTGGACCGCGAGCAAGACCATGACGGTCACTAGGACGCGAAAGCTCTCCGACTTCTGGAAACCGAGCGGATGCATGTGGATGGTGAGTTCATTGTCTCGCTGTTCGATGGCGAGGTTGCTTCCGATCGGCTTGCCCTGTCTTGGCCCAATCGCCAAGGAATCATCCAAAATGACCTCGGCGTCAAGGTCCTCGGCCAGGATCCTGTCGGCGCCCGTCAAGTCTGCTCGGCCCGTGAGCCGTTCGATCCTCGCGGATAGCTCCCCGATCAGTTGCTTGTTGATCCCGTCGGGGACCATGCGAAGCAGACGAAAGGTGCGACCGTTCTTCTTGACGGCGACCAGGTTCGAAAGGCCACCGGCGAGTCCATATCTTTCTCCTGCCGGATCCTCCCTGCGAAACCCGCCAAGTTGGGACAACTTGCAGCCACGGGTCGACCAAAGCTGACCAGCCTTCCTAATCACGCGCAAATTCTCAGCATCGAGAACGATCTCCGTGCGACCGCGCAGAAGCAGGATGCTCCTGTAGAACACGAAGGCAGCGATCGGAAAGAGAAAGATGCCTAGGAATAGCAAAGGACTCAGGACAAACCAATCGAACTCGTCATGCATTCTGACGGCATCCCGCATACCGAAGTAGAAAAATGCCGACAACAGAAACGGCCAGCTTCCAAGGAGCGTCGCGAATGCGATTCCCAGACAGCCTGGAATCAGCGTCGGTGTGCCGATGTTCGCCGGAATTCGGCATCGGCTCGAGTCGAAGTCGTCTGACCAAATGACTTGACAATTCGAGTTCATAGAGTCACTTCCGAGCAAGCGTCAACCCCTTTCATTCTTCCTGATTGGGATGTCATTTTGCAGCTTTCATCGCGCTCACACGCTCCCCGAAATCTCGCCAATTAGCCAGACATTGGCCAAACCGACTCCGATCATCCAAACGCCAAATCCAACCAGGGATGGCGCGAGAACACGCAGCTTGTCCCGCCCTGCAATGATCGCGGCCGCGATGGCGCCGCCAATCGCCAACAGGGGACCGACAAAGATCACACCGATCATGAATGGCGGATCAAAGAAAGCGAGTGCATCTACCAGGCCTACAATGAAGTACAGGGCCCAATTCAACAGCACATAAACCAGTGCGGCGGCCAGCAAGCCGACGGATAGTCTTCGGCTGGCGCGCCCGCGGACGACTTCGGCAATCATCATGTAGAACGCGCCAAACATCGCGTACGAGTAGGCGCCCGTCGGGGACAACACAGCGACGCCGACGAAACTGGCAATCACGGTGGTAAGCAGCAGCAGGGACGACAGACGAAACTGAAACCTGGCGGGAGCATCAGGCGGCGTACGCCTCCATCGCCGTCGCGCTACGATCAAGATCGCCGGGGTAAACAGTATCAGTAGCATCGGGAAAGCGAACGAATCGAGGAAGGCGACGACTCTCAATTTCTGCTCGAATCGCCAAGCGGCGTTGGTGAGTCTTAGCATCTCGGCGTCGCTGGTCCCTCGCACGTTGTCAAGCACGGCCGCCCCAACTTGGGCATTGGTGAGATTGGCGTCCTGCAGATTGGCGCCCGAGAAATCGGAGTACTTGAGGTCACAACCCGACAGGTCCGCCGAACGCAGGTTGGCGTCTCGGAAGTTCGAATGGCGGAACGTCAGGCCACGCAGGTCGGCGTTACTCAAATCCGCCTCTTGCCAGTTGACCTCCCATGTGAAGTGAAACGTGGTGCCCGCTAGCCTGCAGCCCGAGAGGTCCGCGCCCGGAAAACTCGCCCCCGTGACATCGCTGCGCGAGAGATCGAGGCCAGGGAGTTTCGCCTCTGCGAGATTGCTGTAGAAAAATCGGGTTCCCGTCAGGTTGGCGTTTCGCAGAGTCACCTTGCGCAAACTGGCGAATTCGAAATTGGCGTCTGTCAGGTCGGCTCCGGTGAAGTCGGCGCCGTCGAGGATCGCCCCTCGGAAGTTGGCCCCCTGAAGATTGCAGTTTCTGAAATTCGCATCGCGAAGAATCGTCTGCAGGTCGGGCCTGAATTCCCCGCGAGCGGTGACGCTGGCTGCTCGAAAGTCCACGCCATGGAGGTGGAGCCCAGAGTAGTCCGTGCCGAATCGTCCCATCAGATCCATCTTCCTGCGCGCGCTGATGCACTCGTCCACATAAGCGACGACCTCTTCCCGAGTAGGCTTCTCGCCATGGGCCACGGGGGCGCCCAGCGTGGTTGCCAGCATACCCAGCAGCGCGCCGAACAGGACATGCCTCAGGCCCCGGGCTTTCGAATTGTCGACGCTGAATTTCATGGCCCTGCCTCGTCACGAATGGCCTGCTGCACTTGTTCTGTGGTGGTCTCTCCGGCCTCGATTGCCGCAACCTCTTCGTCAGTCAGATCGAATTGTTCCGTCGTCTCTTCACTCCGCACGACACCGTAATCATAGTACACCGTCGTCCGTCGGACATATCGCTTGCGCAAATCTACGGTCGCGTGTCCCTTGACTGGAAAAGGGACCTGTCGATGGGTACCACCTTGCATCGGAACGAGAACTCCGTGTTGTTTTTCTGGATCGCCCTCGATGGTGATGCTGCCGGTCGAATCCGTCTTGCGAGGTAACATGGCCTGGTAGTCCGTCACCGTGATGTTCGCAGCGGGAGAACCATGGATCTGAATTGTTAATCGCGGTGGTGAAGGTAACACAGCCCACAGCAAAACGGCGCTGGCAGCGAGCAGGACAACCACAGCGATGAGTCGGGAGCATTTCATTGGTCGATATCCATCAGCGGCTGCAACCACAACAGCACACCATTGGAAGGCCCTTCCGAAGGACTGCGGTCCGTGTCCATCGTAAACACTTCGTGGTACAGCGGGACTGCCTGAGTAACGCTGCCAGGTTGATAGGGGCGCTCCCACGACGCACCACTACCGGCTCCGCCATGGCCGGGATCCCAATCAGCGGGCTCGCGGATGTCAATCACGGCCTGATCATCAAGCAAAGCGACGATGTTCCATCCTGTCCGTTTGCGTACCGTTTTGAGCTCGATTTGGTGTCGCCCGGGCGGCAGGACGAATCCCGCGGCCGGCGGGAATCCTTTTTTCGGTAAGTCGATTTCCCGCGTAGCCAAGCACAGTTTGTAGCGGGCGCCCCCGGCAGCCACCGCTTCCTCGCTCGGAAGCGCGACGTCCCATTTTGTTTCGTCGTACCAACTCTCCGGTAATCGCACCACCGCCAGGCGATCCGGATGCTCGATACGGAGTTTTCGAGACTGATCCTTCATCGTTTGAATCCCGACGTGCAGGCGCGCATTGTCGTGACACAAGCGATAATACAGAGTCCACGTACAGACCGCCGCCGCCAGGAGCATCAGCGTCAGCAGATCCCAACGCGGCCGAAATCGGCGCCACTTCCCTTTCTTGGCGGCAGAGTCCGCGACCGCGTCCACATCAATCCGGAAATCCATGTTACGCTGATTCATCG
Source organism: Pirellulaceae bacterium (assembly GCA_023382975.1). Classification (GTDB taxonomy): domain Bacteria; phylum Planctomycetota; class Planctomycetia; order Pirellulales; family Pirellulaceae; genus SKKK01. The sequence goes on along the minus strand of JAHDXO010000014.1, from coordinate 66,038 downwards.
GCCCCGCGCTCCGGAGATTGACGTAGCATCGCCTGCGGCCTCCCACGCCTCCTTCGTTCCAAATCGCACTTCGTACACCACAGGAACGTAGTTGCGACCCCAGGCCTCTGGGAGCACCGATTCAGCCTCGCTGGCCATCGACTCCGGCATCCGCAATTGCAACAGCGTCGCCACCTCATCAGGTTCAACCACGACCGGTCCATTCGCACCAAGCTGCACGCGCTCGATTTGATCCCATTTTCCGGACAGCAACGTCTGCAACTCGGGGCCGCCCACCGAGCCTACGCCTCCGATTTTCATGTCACGAAAAACCATCACGTAACCAGATTCATTCTCTCGAAAACGGACTTGAGCGATGAAGTTCTCGGCGGGACCGGTTGACGTGTTACCGTCCTCTCCCCAGTTGTTTGTTTGCCACATCGCTTCGTAATTGGCCGGCAAGTATATCCGCCATCGAAAGTGCAGCGGATCTTCCGATGGCAGCGCCACGACGTGGACCTTGTCGGGATCCGTGATGTCGAGGTAGCCGGTTTCGGCAGCCAAGGTTCGGTGCTGTACGGACAATTCTCGACGAAGTTGTTCCTCGCTCACGGCAAGGTACGCGCCGTACAACGCCGCCAGAACGAGAATGATATTGATCCAACGAATCATCTGCGTCTCATGAATCCTTCTGACACCTGATGTACTCTGCGACGAAAAGCACGCCAGCAATGACCAGTACGACAATTCCCGCGTCAGCGAACTGCTCGGCATGAGCGGCGACGGAACTCGTGCCCCGGCATCCGTTGAATCTTCGGGGCGTACGTCTTCTTGAGCGATGTTTCATCTCGAGACACTTTCGATATGCCGGGATTGTTGGTCCTCCGCTCTGGTCTGGCCGGAAACGTCAACATTGTCATCGGCGCCTGGCAGAGACGGCTGATCAAATTCGAGTATCTTGTCCGTGATTTCAACGTCGATCGTTGGGTTGTATGTCGTTGTCCATTCGGCGTAGATGCCGTCAGACTTGAGCACGTGCTCAATACGGCGAACAAGATAGGTGGTCTCACAGCAACGCTCGCACTCGGCGATGTGATTCTCGATGGCGGCGGCTTCCTCGGGCGGTAGTTGACCCAGGTTGTAGGCAGCCAATGCTGCCTGGCTTGGGTGCGTCGTTTGTTCGGGCATGGGAAAAGCCTGTGAAAATGGTTTCTGGTCACCCTGTCGATTCTATGCGGACGCTCATCACCCGGCCGGAGGGAAACGAATGATGGGCCGCCAACTACCAAGACCCGATCGCCGTCAATGATTTCAGCGGTTCGCGAAAAAACCGGAAGAAGATTCGATCAGCCCCTCGGACTGCTGACGTAACATGCTGAGAACACGACACTTAGCGATGATCACGGCATTCCGAGAAATTCCCATTTCTTCGGCGACAACATCCGGCGGAGCCCCGTCCAACGCCACCCGGCAGAATGCCTTCCACGTTTTGGCAGCAAAATGCGGTTCGGCGAGGGCCAGCAGTTGTCGCAGCACGTACTGGTCGTGCTGCCGATTCCAGATCTGGCTCAGTTCGCTGGCCGGGTCGTCCAGTTGCGCCAGTCGGGCGTCGAGATCCGAGTCGCCGCGAGCCTGAGGACGACGATCCCGCGCCCGCCAGAACTTGCGTAGCCGATTGACAAGTATCGCCTTGAGCCACCCGCGAAAAACGCCGGGCTGCCCACCGTGCTCGAACTTGTTGAGATCCTTCGATACGGCCAGCAACACCTCTTGCACCAGATCGTCAGCATCGCTGTCTTGGACGTCGTATTTCCGCAGCCAGGCTCTGATTAACGGCGCATACAGGTCGACGAGCCGATTCCAAGCTTCGGATTCGGGCGAGCCCCGTAGGCGGGCGAGTAAACTTAGCGACGTGTCATTCATGTTCGACCGGATCAATCCCTTCCCGTTGATTATCCGGTCAGGGAATCGCCGCGCCAATTCGCGTCACGACGGAAGTGGCCTGAACTCGCCTAGTTCTTCGTCTTCCGCCAGCCGTGAACATGGCTTTGAATCCTTCGTGAATCGCTATTCGCCGGGCGGCCCTCAGGGCAGCGGCGACAGCTCGCCGAAGTCCGTCGCGACCGACTTCGGCGGACCGCTGTCCAGCCCCAGCTATTCGCCCCATTGCCGCAGTCGCTCGGCGGGAACCTGCAATTGGCGAGCCGCCTCCTCGACGCCAAGTGCCTCGGCCACCTCCCCAGCCAGCAGCCACAATTTCGTAGGAATGCGTCCAGACTCGCAACACGCCCGCCGCCAGCGTTCAAATTCCCGCTTCGCCGGGCGCAGCCGAACCGCGGCTCGTCCCTTCGTCATCGCGCTCATCGGTCGTCCTCCACCCCCAGGACAAAATCGACCGCCAGTCTATCCCAACCCCCGCCGCGACTTCACGCGAGCTTGCCGAAATGGCACTCGCTTCTCAAGGCCAAATGGCATGCGAGACGGCCGTTTGGTATCATCCCAATTGCGTGCCTCCACTAAGTCGGCACCTTTTTCGGGCCCCTGGAATGAACACACTTCCCCGTCATGCAGGACTGGCAGCCATTCTCTTTCTATCGGCTACTGCAGTCGCCGGTTTCGCAAGAGATCGCGTGGACCTGAACGGGCCCTGGCGATTTGCCATCGACCCAGTGGAGTGCGGTCAGCAAAACGGCTGGCATCAGCCCGGGTGCAAGGTGCAGAATTGGCCCGAGGTCGTCGTTCCGCATTGCTGGAACGTGGATCCTCGTTTTCCTTTCACGGGCACTGCCTGGTATCGGCGGACGTTCTCGCTGCCGCCCGGCTCTGTCAAACGGCATGCGAGGCTGGTTTTCGGCGGGGTATTCTACCGCGCCAGAGTATGGCTGAACGGGCAGTCTGTAGGCGAGCATGAGGGAGGGTATACCGCGTTTCAGTTCGATGTGACCGACGTGATTCATTGGTCGGGCGAGAATTCGTTGGCGTTGGAGGTCGACAATTCCTGGGACACGACCACCCTGCCCGGCGCCCGCATCGGCAAGCTACCGCAGGAGCAGGTCTATCCCTGGTTCGAGTATGGCGGAATCGTGCGGCCCGTCAATTTGGTTCTGTCCGACCCAGTGCATGTCGTCAACCAGCGGGTGGTCACCACCCCGCACCTCGAAGATGGCACGGCAACGATCGAGACGACCGTCCAGGTGGCGAACGCCTCAGATCAGCCAACGACCATTCGGATCGGTCTGGCCCTTACCTTGCCTGGCAAGCAAGAGGGGAACCTATCCTGGCAGCAGTATCCTGAGTTGATGGCCAGCACGGTCGTTCCACCGCGCGCGGTTCGCTCCGTGGAAACACGTGTCCGGCTTTTGCGCGAGCATGTAAGCCTGTGGGATCCCGACCATCCAGGGCTCTACCGATTGCACACGCTGCTCTGGACAGGTGGCACAGATGAACCTGCGGCGGATGAAGCCGAGCCGGTAGCGTTCGGGATCCGCCGGATCGAAGCGCGCGACGGCCGGTTACTGCTGAACGGCGTGCCGATCCGCATGGGAGGCGGCAACCGCCACGCGGATCACCCCGAGTACGGCTCGTCGGATCCTCCAGAAGTCATCGATCGCGATCTCAGCCAAATGAAGCGGGCGAACATGGAACTCTCCCGCATCAGCCACTATCCCGTCTCGCCGCTCTTGCTGGACTGGGCCGATCAACATGGGCTGTTGATCATCGAGGAGGGGGTGAACTGGCAGTTGACCGAAGCCCAACTCGAATCGGCAGAGATCCGCAGCAAGTTCCAGGCGCAGATGCGGGAGATGATCGAACGGGACTGGAATCATCCTTCCGTGATCGGCTGGAGCGTGGGCAACGAGTATCCCTCGGAAACGTCGGCGGGACTGCGGTGGACGAGGGACATGGTGGAATGGGTCAGAGGAATCGACAACAGCCGACTGCTGACCTTCGCCAGTCACCGAGCGGGATTGCCCAAGATCGTCAGGCCGGAAGACGAGGCGTCCTGCTACGCGGACCTCGTGTGCGTGAATCTCTACCGGGATTACGCGGAACGACTCGACCGGATACATGCCCTTTGGCCGGACAAACCGGTGATGGTCAGCGAGTTTGCCGCCGCCGGGCACGTGAATCTGAGCGACGCGGAGTACGCCTCTTACTTCCGCGACATGCTGGAGGTCTTCCGCGCTCGGCCCTACGTGGTTGGGGCTTCTGTGTGGACGTACAATGACTATCGTAGCCGTTACCCTGGAACCGCGTCCGACGGCTATCGGCACTACGGGGCGGTGACCGCGCAGCGGGAACCGAAGCCCGCTTACGGGCTGCTTGCCGCCGAATTCTCCCCTGCGACGATCGAAGCCGGCACCGTCCGCGTGGACCGAGCAACCGGCAGTGTGCTGATTTCCTGCGATGTAACAGCCCGCAAGGACTTCCCCGCCTATCCGCTCCGCGATTACCGGCTCTGCTGCCGGGTCTTGGACTCCGCAGGCACAACGCTCGGCACACGTACCGTACCGCTGCCCACGCTTCGCCCCGGCGATCGGCACGGCGCACACACAAACATCGCGCTCGCCTCGTCAGAGATTCCGCTCCGAGTACGGCTGGAAATCGTCCGGCCGACCGGGTTCGTTGCGGCAGGGACCGATGTCGTCGTCGCACCGTGAGATGAACGTGAACCTCCGGCCGGGGCGGGGAACTGGTTTCACGAACGACTCGATGAGCACCGATGGTCGATGCCCCGTGGTTCTGCTTCGGGGCGACCGGACAACGGCTACGGGATGTCAAGCCGGACCTTCCGCGGCGGCGGTCGCGCATGCGGATTCCGCACCGATCTCAATACCTTCGGTTCTTTCTCAGGACGGTGACGTACAGATCGTACTTCTTGTCCACGGTCGTGGGGAGCAGTTTCATTTCGAATTCGACTTGGTTGACATCGATTCGCTTGACGTTGAACAGATCCTGGTGAGGGATCTCCTTCTCGACTTGCGCGTTGCGTTCGCCTTCGAGTTCCTTCAGGACGATCTTCTCGATGATCCACTCGCCGTCCACGTGTTCCTTGATGGTCAACGGTACGGTGACCGGCTCGCCGTTTTCGGTCTTGAAGTTCTGCAGTCGGTAGCGGAAACGAGTCCGTTCGTTGCGGAATCGCGGCTCGGTGACCCCCTTCTTTCCATCCAACGTGTAACGCGGGCAAGTAAGAACATCATGGACCTTCTGGGGCCCTTCTTCCGGCTGCATCGTGAACCTCTCGACTTTCACGTCTTGAGCCACGCCGACGTACAGGTCCAGCGGGGCGAACAGCGGCGTGTACTGGGCCCAGTCTTCGCCCAGGAACGCTTGGCTGCGGACTTCGTCACCGCCAGCGGCCGGTTCCTTGATGAACAACCGCACTTTGCCGTACGGCAAGGGGAATTCGCCCAGTTGATTGTTCTTGTCGTTCGTCAGCCGGTAGTACATGCGAGTCCGCTCTTGATCGATCTGTGCGTCGAACACGTATCGCTTCTCGACCGGCGCCTCGGCGAACTTGGCGGCCAGCATCCGCTTCCGTTCGCCATCGTTGAAATAGCGAACCGTCGTCTTGCCGACCCCCGGTTGGACCGTGCATTCGCCGAAGCTCTCGCCCGAGGTATTCGTGACGGTCATATAGACCTGCAGCAGCAGTTTCTTCTCGTCGTTCTCGACCGTTCCCTGGTAGCTGGGCTCCGCTGCCATATTGCCGATCAAGTACGAGATGCGGATGACGGCCGGCCCGGCATTCTGCGCGCTGACCGTCCAGTACAGGGCGTTCTCGTCCGGCGGGTAGTTCGTATTCAGGACGTTTACTTCGCCATCCGCCTTGATGATGCGGAAGACGATCGAGTCCTTGTCGATGTTGATATTTGCCCAGGAGAAATCGACCTGGTTGCGACCCGCCTGGAGATTCACGGTTCGCTCCTCCTCGACCAGCGTGAAGCGGCCGTTTTGGATATCGATCCGCACCGTCTCCCGCTCGGGGAGCGTCGTCAGCTTGATCCTGGCCTGCGCGGTCGTTGCCAGGATCAAGGCATTACAAATCAGAGCGGCGTATTTGGCTTTCATCGCAAGAACCCTTTCCAGTGTGGACGTGTTTTCTTTTCGTTGTTTCGGTTCGCAATCACAGCGGCTCGCGGCGACGTTCTTGATTCAGTTCCGGTTCGACCTTCCGCCGCTTGTAGGTCACCGAGTATTTCACCAGTTGCTTTTCCCCAGGCTTCAGCTTCAGGAAATACTTGACATGGTTCTGATCCACGGACTCTTTGCGCCCGGGGATTTCGTGCAAGTCGACATAGGCTCCCGGTTCCTGGGAATTCCAATCCGCCGGCGCCGCGTCGTCGGCCCACAGGACTACGTTGGCGTCGAAATGCCGTTCGAGTTCCACGTTCACGTCGACCGTTTTTCCGGAGACGATCTCTTCTTCGTAGAAAACCGTCTCGTCGTAATCGATCAGGTCGTAGTACAGAACGAACTGATCATCGACGCGGCGTTGGTATTGGCGAGCGACGACGTTGGCGATTTGTCGGTCCTTCTCGCGCCGGATGATGGTGATATTGTTGTCCGGGCCCACGTTCACTTCGACGCGATCGTCGATCGGGACATACTTCGTCGCCGTGCCTCCGACGTACGCCAGATCCTGGTTCGCGTATTCGGAGAACAACTGCACCATGCCATCCGGCAAGGGCGACACGCCCAGGTTTTCCATGTCCGACAGGTTCTTCTCGGAACCATCGTCGTTGCATAGTTTGGCGTTCTTGAACCGATAGAATTTCGTGAAACGCGTGCCGCCGTCGCGGTCGGTCAGCTTGTAGAGGCACTCCAGCGGCACGTCGGCCGCCTTGAGGGACACCAGGCGTTTGGGTTCGCCCTCCTTGATGTCCTCGCGCCCGTCGATCGTGAACAGGAAGTACTCGGACAAGCCCTGCTTGATCACCTGTTTCGGTGCTTCCGGTGCCGACTCCGCATCCGCGATGGCTCCCAGCAGGGCCTCGCTGCTGACCTGCGGCATCTCACGGGCTGGTGTGTCTGTGGGTACCGGGTGACATTCATCGCCCGGCGCCGGTCGTTGAGCGAGATCGGCGATCTTCTCCACCAGATTGATCGTCCCGACGACCAATCGGGTCTGAGCATTGTCGTACAGTTCGCCCGAGCCGTTTTCGACGCGCACGTAACCGGTCAACTGCAACCGCGTCTCGTCCTGGTTGGCGATCCCGACGTACGTGGCCCGCCATGTGATGCCGCTTGTGAAGTAGCGGATCTCGACCGGGATCTTCCCGGCCATGTCGCTCCGGATGTTCCACTGCAGGGCGTCGTTACGTCCGGCTGGGAACGTCGTGTCGATCAAATCGACTTGGTCCTGATGATCGAGAATTCGAAACTCGATGCTGGTCGGATCGATCAACGTATTGGCCCAACTGAACTGGATGCGGTTGATTCCCTGCTTGACGGTCAGCAGACGATGTTCCCGGACCATCGTGAGATCTTCCGAGTTGTAGATCGTCAGTTGCGTGCCTTCTCGTCGGGGTATCGTCACCAAATCGACGTCGGCGATGGCATAACCTCCAGGAAGCAGCAGCAACGCAAGGACCACAGAGCACTTCATGAGCACGCGCATGGGATGTCTCCTCTCAAAGCGGTCGGCGGATTCTTTCGACATTCAACTCCGGTCCGATCTTGCGACGTTTGTAGGTCACCTCGTACGTTACGGTTTGCTTTTCGCCAGGCGACAGGTCAAGGAAATACTTCACATGATTCTGATCGACGCGTTCGACGCGACCGGGGACCTGATGCAGGTCGACGTAGGCCCCCGGTTCACTGGAGTCCCAGTCGGCCGGCGGAGTTGCTTCGGACCAGATCACGACATTCGCGTCAAAGTGCCGCTCGACTTCGATCTTGATCTCGGTCGACTTGCCCGAAGTGATTTCTTCCTCGTACGTCAACGTCTCGTCGAAGTCCAACAGATCGAAGTGCTGGATGAATTGATCATCCAGACGGCGTTCATACTGCCGAGCCACAACATTCGCGATCCGCTGATCCTTCAGACGTCTCGCCATGGTGACGTCGCCATCGACACCAACGTTGACTTCGACGCGATCGCCAATCGGCACGTACTTCGTCTGCGTTGCCCCGACATAAGCCAGATCCTGATTGTCGTATCGCGAGAACAAGCGAACCGTGCCGTCGGGTAGCGGCGATACGCCCAGGTTGGCCATTGCCGAGAGCTCTTTCTCTTTGCCGTTTTCGTCCAGCAGTTTGACATTGCGGAACCGGTAGTACTTGGTGAACTGCTCACCGCCAGCGCGGTCAGTCAGCTTGTACAGGCACTCCAGAGGCACATCGACGGCTTGCATCGCCACCAATCGCTTCGGCTCTCGGTCCTTGATCTCCTCGCGGCCCTCGATCGTGAAGAGGAAATACTCGGACAGCCCCTGCTTCTGGACATCTTTCGCCTTGTCGACCGCCAGTCCTTTGTGCAGGCCGCTGTCGCGTGCCAGGCGATCGAACTCTTCCGCCCTCTCGCTCAGGTTTCGCCGCATGCGTTCCCGAACCTCATCTTCCGCCTCGGCGTATTTCGCTTCCGGTGCTGGCCGCTGCGCCAGGTCGGCGATCTTCTCGACCAAGTTGATCGTCCCGACCACCAGACGAGTCTGCGCGTTGTCATACAATTCGCCGGATCGGTTCTCGACACGCACGTACCCGGTCAGACTGAGCTTCGTTTCCTGCGGGTTGGCGATCCCTTCGTAAGACGCCGACCACGTGATCCCGCTGGTGAAATAGCGGATCTCGACGGGGATCTTCCCGGCCATCCGGCTTTGGATGTTCCATTGCAGGGCATCGTTGCGGCCCGCCGGAAACGTGGTATCGATCAGATCCACCTGTTCCTGGTGATCCAGAATCCGGAAGTCGATGCTGGTCGGATCGATCAGTGTGTTCGCCCAAGTGAACTGAATCCGGTTGATTCCAGGCTTCACGGTCAGAAGCCGGTGTTCCCGAACCATGGTGATGTCTTCCGAGTTATAGATCGTCAACTGCGTGCCTTCGCGCGAGGGCACCGTAACCAGATCGACGTCCGCGAGACCAAGGCGGACGGCGAATGCAAGAGCCACCAGGGTAAGTGGGGCGTAACGTGATCTCATGGCCATCATCTCCCCTCGAGAAGGCAGAGTCAGCCTTCTCTCCAACGAACGGGCAAGCCGCGGGGTCTGCAACGTACGATTCCCGATAACCCTAAGACGAAGAAGCCGTCGAGGTAGTTTTCCCATTCCTCCGCTTTGGCAAGAGGCGAAAATCCGGACTTCCACACCGTGCCACATACTCGTGGGTCGTGGCATGACTTGGCGGACGTACAACCGGGAATGGTTCACACGGTGATGCGGTCGAAACTGGCCGCCGGACGCCGGGGTCATGAGCCGAATCGGCCAACCGTGAAGGCCATCGGCCGCCATGGGCACGGGCGAGTCCCGAGAGGTGGCATGATTCTCGGCATGGGAGGTTGTGTTTTGCCGCAGAAAGAACCCATGAACTCCAGAAGCTCTCGCCGTGACAGCCCGGGACACTGGATTTGCGCCCGCGCGTTTCGATGCTATGCTGCGGAGCAGCAAGTCTGCGGAACGCGCCGTGCTCCGCTGAACACAGGGATCGGTAACAGTACGAAGATCGATGGAGTCCAGAACCATGAAGTACCACATGCCCGTGATCTTGATGTTCGCCGGTCTGTTGTGCGCCGCGCCCGGCGCAACGGAGGCTGCCGAGCGTCCGAATTTTCTGCTGATGATCGCCGACGACCTGACGTGGTCCGACTTGGGCTACGAGGGGAACCGCGAGGTGCATACCCCGAACCTCGATCAACTCTGTCGTGAGAGCATGCATCTGCGCGGCATGTACGCGCCCGCGACGACCTGCTCGCCGGTGCGACACGCCCTGTACACGGGGCTTTATCCGATCCGCAGCGGCGCGTTTCCGAACCACACGCGGGTTTACGAGGGGACGAAGAGCGTCTTCACGCTGCTCAAGGACGCCGGATACCGGGTGGCCCTGCAGAACAAGTCACACGTCGGTCCGCCGGCATCGTTTCCCTACGAGGCGATCCCGGGGGCGGACGATCTGACTCGGACCGAAGCATTCATCGGCCGCGACAAGGATCAGCCGTGGCTGCTGGCCTACTGCTCGAACGACCCGCACGGCCCTTGGACACGCGGACCGCGGGATCGCTACGATCCGGCCAAGTTGACCGTGCCTCCCTACCTGCACGACAACGGCACGACCCGCGAACTGCTCGCCGCTTACTACGCCGAAATCACGCAATTCGACACGCAGGTGGGCAACTTGATGAAACTGTTGGAGGACAGCGGACAGGCGGACAAGACGCTGGTGATGTTCGTCAGCGAGCAGGGCAGCAGTTTTCCGTACGGTGGCAAATGGAGCGTCTACGACAACGGCATCCGTGTGTCCACTCTGGTGCGTTGGCCGGGCAAGGTGAAGCCCGGAAGCACCAGCGACGCCTTGATGCAATACGTCGATGTCGTCCCGACGTTTCTCGCCGCGGCCGGACTGGACCCGAATGCGGTCGATGTCGGCTGCCCGGATGCCCACGGCAAGACGGGCTTCGACGGCCGCAGCTTTCTCGACGTGTTGACCGGCAGAGCCGACCGCTTGCGCGAGTACGTATTCTCCCAGCACACAACGGTCGGCATCATCGGTTATCAGGAGCCCTACCCGATGCGAGCCGTGCGCGACGCACGCTACAAGCTGATCCTGAATCTCGCGTCCGAAAACACTTACGCGATCGGCGGCATTCACAAAGGCCAACCGATCGAGTCATGGCAAGAGGATGCCAAGACCGACCCCGCGCTGGCCGCTCGCATCCAGTGGCTGTTCAAGCGACCGGCCGAGGAACTGTACGACCTGGAGATCGATCCGCACGAAACGAAGAATCTGGCCGACGATCCGGACTACGATTCGGTCAAGACGCGATTGCGCCGCCAACTCGACCAATGGATGGCCCAACAGGGCGACAAGGGCCTGGAGACCGAACTGACCGCTCCCAGCCGCCAAGGCGCAGCCCGCCAGGCGAAGCAGGATCCGAATGCCCAGCGAAAGCCGTCCGCCAAGAAGGCAAAGAACAAGCCGGCTCCTTGAGTGATCGACCGTCAAACCTCAACAGAAGGAAAACGGCAACGGTAGTCCTTCCGGTTCCAATCGGAGTCACGGCACTCGCAGACGCTTGCTGCCCCCCGACGGAGTTTTGTTCCCATCTTCCTGCCGAGCGTTGCAGAAGAACGGCGAATTGCCCGCGGGGGCTACCCAACGGCGATCATGGGCGGCACAATTGGCTAATCTGATGAACCGAGTCGGAACGATCCGCGGCAGGCAGAATTTCGGTCTGCTCCGCCTGTGGGCGTCAGGCATGTCGCAAGAATGGAGCAGGAACATGATCGCGCGGATTGGTGGTACGGTGGTCGATGGCATGCTGGAACTCGATGAGCCCGTATCTTTGCCTCCAAATACGCGGGTGACAATCACGGTCGAACCGGTTTCGGAACCAGACCAGCGTCAGGCGGCTTGGGAGCGTTTCCAACGCCGCGTCCGTGATTATCCGCTGCATCTCGGAGGACGCGGCTGGACCCGCGAAGACCTACATGAACGCGATTGACGTCGAAGGCCGGTGCCACGCGCCAAGCATTGACTAAGCGACCGCGCAGGAATAAGTTGTGCAATTCCAAAGTAGTAGGCACACTCCGTGTCCCGTAAACCGCGAACGGCACACGGAGTGTGCCTGCTACAATTTGTTCAAGTTATTTCTGCGCGGTCGCTAAGCAGTTGATCGAGGACTTCTTGATTGCCGCTCCCCCTTTCCCCGAGCAGCGGCGGATCGCGGGGATTTTGCAGGAGCAGTTATCGGCGGTGGAGCGTGCGCGGGCCGCGGCCCAGGCCCAACTCGAAGCCGCCCAAGCCCTCCCCGCCGCCTATCTGAGAGAGGTGTTCGATTCAACCGATCTAGACCAAGTCGGTCGCCGGACAATTGGCGACCTTTGCCAATTGCTGCCATCCAAGTCGATCGCGACTGCCGGGGACGCGGAAGTTCAGGCAATCACCACGGCATGCCTGACGGAACGTGGGTTTGATCCGTTGGGAATCAAGGCGGCTCGCATGTGGTCCAACGACGCGGCGTTATGCCGTGTGGCTCCCAATGAAGTGCTGATCGCCCGCAGCAACACCAGTGAACTCGTCGGGCGTGTCGCAATGTTTCCAGGGGAACCCGCGGGCGCAGTCGCGTCCGACCTGACAATTCGGATTTGGGCGGGTCACAGGATAGATCCACGATTCCTGGCTACGTACCTGTCGTATCTGTACGTAACGCGGTTCTGGCGAGAAAAGGCAGGGGGAGCCAGCGACTCCATGAAGAAGATTACTCGCAGCCAAATAAGTTCGTTGTCGATTCCCCTTCCTGAATTGGGCGAGCAGCGTTCCATTGTCGAGGGACTGGAAGTGAAACAGCAGCTAGTCGGCAATCTTGAGCGAGCATCGCGCGAGCAATTGCGATCCATCGACCGCATGCCCGCGGCCTTGCTCCGTGCGGCATTCCGGGGTGAACTTTGAACGGACTCGCAATGCGCGATCACCAACGGCTCCAACTCCAAACCGCTGAACCATCGCCGCGCCGGCGGGCGACCGCGGCGTCCTCTGTGTCGCCCTTTCATGGCTTCGACATCGATCGACCCGCAACCCAGGGCGGCGCTGCGCTCTGCCCTGGGCTATCATGTGGCTGCCCCTTCGGGGCGAAGGACCGGACAACCGCGCCGACAACACCAACAACAACATCGCGGACGATCCCACCACCGACCGCCCCGAAGGGGCCCAACAAAATAGCCCAGGGCAAGGCAACGCGAGCCTCGCGAGCGCTGCCGTCGCCCTGGGTCGCATCCCCATCAACACCATCAAGCCCTGAAAGGGCGGTACAAATGGGATTAACCTTCGTATCGCCCGGACCTGATCACGCAACGGAGATCTGACCACCATGGCCAAAACTCAACCACGGCCCAAAAAAGAAAGCAAATCCCTGGCTTCCCAGCAATCGGTGAACGCCGCGGTCAAGGCAATCTGTGACATCATGCGGCGATCCAATTGCGCGGGCGCGATGCAGTACGTGCCGGAACTGACCTGGATCCTATTCCTGCGCATCCTGGACGAACGGGAAACGCTGGAATTCGAAGAGGCCGAAGCGCTGGGGATCGACTTCACCCCGTCCCTGGAATCGCCCTACCGCTGGCAGGACTGGGCGGCGCCGAACAGCGAGCTGCGGGAACGGATGGTCACGCAGGGCAAGCTGATGGAATTCGTCAACCAGAAACTGCTGCCCCATCTGCGAAACCTGGAGCACAAGCCCCGCGCCACGCCGCGGCAGAAAGTGATTTCCGAAGTCATGTCGGGTGTCGAGCGGGTGCGGATCGATACCCAGAAGAACCTGTGCGACGTTTGCGACAAGGTCCACAACCTGTCGGCCGACACGATCGACGACACGCACGTCTTCACGCTGTCCCAGGTCTACGAGGGCCTGCTGCTGAAGATGGGCGAAAAGGGAAACGACGGCGGCCAGTTCTTCACGCCCCGCGAAATCATCCGCGCGGCGGTCCGGGTGGTGGCTCCCCGAATCGGCGAAACGGTCTACGATCCGGGCTGCGGCACGGGCGGGTTCCTGGCTCAGTCCTACGAATTCATGGCCGGGCGGAACAACGAGAAGATCCGCTCGCCGGACGAACTGGACCAATTGAAGCACCACACGTTCTACGGCCGCGAGAAGGAAAACCTGATCTACCCGATCGCCCTGGCCAATCTGGTCCTGCACGGCATCGACCAGCCGAACCTGTGGCACGGCAACACGCTGACCAACGACGCGGTCTGCGACGAATTGTTCCACACCGCGCCCGCTCAGTTCGACGTCGTGATGACCAATCCGCCGTTCGGCGGCAAGGAAGGCAAAGAGGCCCAAACGCGGTTCGCCTTCAAGACCGGCGCGACCCAGGTCTTGTTCCTGCAGCATGTGATCGACAGCCTTGCGCCCACCGGCCGTTGCGGCATCGTCCTGGACGAAGGCGTGTTGTTCCGGACCAACGAAACGGCCTTTGTCCAAACGAAACGAAAGCTGCTGGACGAATGCGACCTGTACTGCATCGTCAGCCTGCCCGGCGGTGTCTTCTCGGCGGCCGGCGCAGGTGTCAAGACGAACCTGCTGTTCTTCCACAAGGGACAGCCGACGCGACAGATCTGGTACTACGATCTGTCCGACGTGAAAGTCGGCAAACGCAGCCCGTTCACCCTGGACCGCTTCGACGAGTTCTTCAAGCTGCTGCCGCACCGCAAGGACAGCGACCGAAGCTGGACGGTCGACATGGTGAAGCGCAAGCAGCAAGCCGCCGCGGAGGCCGAGCCGTTCAAACAGCAGGCGCGCGCCAAGACCCAGGCGGCCAACCGAGCCCGCGAGCAGTGGAAGGAACTGAAGAAGGCCAAGTCGCCCAAGAAGAAACAGCTTGCCGAACTGGAACAGCAGATCCGGGATCTGACCAAAGAGGCCCGCGAACAGCAGGCCCGGGCCGAGGGAATCGAAGACGCGGTCTACGACCTGAAAGCCGTTAATCCGAACAAACAAGTGGAAGAGGACGCTCGCACGCCTGCCGAGTTGCTGGACATCATCGAACAGAAAGGCCACGAGGTGACCGAGGCGCTGGCCACGCTGCGAGCGTTGGGGTGACGTTGGCCGGAAACCGGCAGCGAGCGCCATGCCGCTCACAGGGAGTGCTTGTCGCCAAGCCTTTACTTCGGCGGCCAGGCGTACAGGACTGTGCCGGTGGCGTTCTTCACGGTGAGGGTTTCGATGCGCACTTCGCCCGGACCGGCGCAGGGGTCGAGACGCAGGGCGTACATCGGCTTGCTCTCTGGGATCTTCAGCTCGATGTCCTGCCACTGGCCGTCGTGGTTGACGGCGAATTCAAGACGTTGGCCTTGCGGCAGATTCGTCTGGGCGTCGGTCGTCCAGAACAGTTCGCCGCTTCCGCTGGCGCGGCTCTGCAGCCGGATCGTCAGCGTGTACGGTCCTCCCTCGGCCACCTCCGCCAAACGGTCGAACGCGAGCCCGGGATCGTCGCCGCGGCACTCGAGCACCCATTGACCGGATTCGACCGTCAGCTTCGTGCCGACGCGGGCGCGAGGCAATCCGGCACGGTCGTCGCTCGCACCGGCTTGTTGGGCCCGTTTCGCACGGCCCTGGCCCGCCGTTCGCGGCTCGCCGCCGGCGTCGGCACGAGTGAAATCGGTCCATTCGGGATGACGCTGCCCGGTCGCAGTCGCCGCGACCGGGGCGCACTCGCGAGCGGGTGCCTGCAACACATTTTCCGTCATCTCGTGCCATTGTTGAGCCATGCGCTGAACGATCTCCGGATGCTGCCCGGCCAGATCATGCAGCTCGGTTCGGTCTTCGGCCAAGTTGTACAGTTCCCACGGTTGGCCGCGGAAACTGACCAGCTTCCAATCGCCGTCGCGCAAACCGCGGTCGTTGCTGAACAACAGATGAATGGGTGGACGCGGGCTGCTGGTTCGTCCGGCGAAGACCGGAGCGAGCGAGACGCCGGCCAGCGGCGACAGCTCGCGATCCGGCCAGGATTCGGGCAGGGCGGCGCCGCTGACTTCGGCCAGTGTCGGCAACACGTCGACCAGGTGGGCGGGCCGATGGACCAGCGAGCCCGGCGCCGTCTTCAGACCGGCAGGCCAATGCACGATGGCCGGCGTCGCGATGCCGCCTTCGAACTGGTTTTGCTTGTAGTAGCGGAAGGGTGTATTGCGCGCCCACGCCCACCCGGTGCTGTCGCTCCACGTCACGTCGGGCTCGAACGGTTGGCGGTCCGTGCCGATGCTGCGCCGATCGTAGGGACACGCTCCGTTGTCCGAGAAGAACAGGATCAGGGTATTGTCCAACTCGCCATGTTGCTGGACATCGCGGAGCAAGCGTCCGAGTTCCTGGTCCACGCGGTCGATCATCGCTGCATAGGCGGCCATGCGGCGAGATTCCCAGTCGCGAATCTCCGGCGAGAGCGAGTCCCATGCGGGAATGTGTTCCGGGCGCGGCGCGGGCTGGACGTCCTGGCCGAATAGCCCGATCTGCTGCTGTTTCGCCGCTCGCGCGGCCCGCATGACATCCCAGCCCTCGTCGTAGCGACCCAAGTACTTCTTGTAGTCGGCCTCCAGCGGCTGCAAGGGCGCGTGCGGCGCGTTGAACGCCACGTACAGGAACCAGGGCTGACTGGCCTCGCGGGCCTCGCCAAGGAAATTCAACGCGTAGTCCACGTTGGCGACGGTCGTGTAGAAGCCTTGCTCCGGAACGCTCCACGGCTGACCGTTCAGACGGAAGGTCTTGTCGCCCCGGTAGTAATTGCACGCGCCCGATAGGTGCCCGAAATAGCGTTGGAATCCGAAGTCGGTCGGCTGCTTGCTCAGGTGCCACTTGCCGGACATCGCGGCGAAGTAGCCGGCAGGCGCGAGAACCTCGGCGATCGTGACGGCCCGTTGCAGGCTCTCGTCACCCGCTTGCCGGCACCACCGGCCGGTCAGCAAGCTCACTCGCGACGAATGGCACTTGGCCGTGTTGTAGAACTGCGTGAACCGCAGACCGGCCGCGGCCAGTCGGTCCAGGTTCGGCGTATCGATCTCCGACCCGTAGCAACCGATGTCCGAGAAGCCGAGATCGTCGGTCAGAATGACCAGGATGTTCGGCTTGGGCTCGGCGGCGGTAACCAGACCGCAGAACGTGCAGAAGGCCCCCAGCGACGCGAGCAGGACGAGCAGATACTTCATGGCAGGTTTCCTGTTGTGCATGGCTCTTGCGATCCAAGGGGCCGAAAGCCGTTTGCAAACACGATGAATCGTGAACTCCAACGAAAACGACCTCCGACCCGATTCGGCGCGACCTAATAGGTCGGGTCGCTCAAGTCCTTCGGCAGCGTGGCATTCCATTCGACCACCAGCTTCTTCAATCGTTCGGCGATCTGCGGATGCTGGTCCGCCAGGTTGCGAGTTTCGGACGGGTCCGCGTCCAGGTCGAACAATTGCGGCATCGAGCCATCGTGGTTGACGGTGAATTTCCATCGACCGTCGCGAACGGCGAGGTCGGGATTATCTTCGTCGAAGTCGGGCACAAATCCAGGCCGGTCGGGAGGCCGTCGCCAGAAGATCGGTGCTCTGCGGCTGTCCTTCGCTCGGCCGAGCATCGTGTCGGCCAGGTTCTCGCCGTCCAGTGTCATGTTGGCGGGAGGAGCGACTCCGGCGATTTCATACAGCGACCGGTTCACGTCGAGCGCGCAGAAAACGGAATCGTTGTTGACCGTGCCGGCCACGCCGTCGGCGAGCATTCCCGGTCCCCAGACGATGAGCGGCGAGCGGATGCCGCCTTCGTACAGCCAAGTCTTGGCGCCGCGCAGCGGATCGGACGAGCCCGCGCCGTGTTCATGGCCATTGTCCGAGCAGAGCACGATCAGCGTGTTGTCGCGCAGCGCCTGGTCGTCGCGGATGCGGTCGAACAACGGGGCGAGTTGCTCGTCCATCGTATCGAGCACGGCGTAGTACAGCGCCCGCTTGTCGTCACCCCACTTCTCGACAGGCGGGAACCACGGGCCGTGAACGTCGTCGGGCCACAGATTGATGTAGAACGGCTTCTTGGCCCGTTGCGCGTCTCCGATGAAATCGAGCGCCGCTGCGACGAAACCTTCGGTGATATGCGACCGTTGCATCCAGGTGACCGGCTCGCCCAGTCGAACCGCGTCCTGCCAGATCCTGCCGGGCTTCTGCCAGCCGGGCCGCATCGTCAGCGGCAGCAGTTTGGCGCCCATGCCTTCAAAATTCGTCAGGCTTCGGTCGTATCCGTACGCGGCGATCGGCGGCGCATCGTCCACGTCGCGTTGGCCGCCCATGTGCCATTTGCCGAAATGCCCCGTAGCATAACCGGCCTGCTGCAACTGGCGAGCCAGCATCGGGGCCGCGGGATCGAGCCACTGGGCCATGCCGCGACGCGCGTTGTCTTGGCGGTTGTTCAGGTACGACGAAATGCGCCAGCGGTGCGGATACTGGCCGGTGGCCAGCGCCACGCGCGAGGGCGAACAGATGGGTGCATTCACGTAGAAGTTCGTGAACCGCAGGCCCTCGGCCGCCAGACGGTCGATATGCTCGGTCTTCGTCCGCGTCCCGCCGAAACACGACAAGTCCGACCAGCCCATGTCGTCGATGAAGACGACCACCAGGTTCGGCCGTTCGGCCGAGGCGGCCGGGGCGGCCGGGGCCGCCAGCACGACCAAGACGGCCAGCCCGCTCAAGAGTTGTCCGAGAGCCGCAAGGAGCGATTGACGATGCATGGATTGGGTTCCCCTTCAGTTCTCCCTCTCCGAGGCGAACAGAACCGCGTGAATTTCCGCGAGCTGTTCCGCCGGAATCTTGTGGACTTGGCGGTCGTACGTGATCAGGCCGTTGATTTCGCCTTCGACGTCGGTCGTCTGGGTGTAGATTCCGGCGGCGATGCCCTGTTGCTTCAGTTCGGCCAGCATGCGGATCGAGGTGCGGTATCGCTCAAGCCATTCGTCCTTGTCCTTCGGCAATCCGCCGTAGCCCCAGTTGCGCGTGTTGGGGTTCCACAGGTGACCCTCGACCGGGAAACCGTGGCCGCCCAGTTCGCCGACCACCTTGACAAAACCATCGAACCGGCCACCCGCGCCCAGGTCGAACGGGAAGCCCGGATGCGGATACTGGTGATGATCGACGATGTGGCCGACAGGAAACCAGTTGCCGCCGCTGGCGATGTTCACGTGCCGCGTGGGATCGTAGGCCACGGTCCATTGGCCCACCTCCATCGTGCGATGCTGGCCCCAGGCTTCGTTGAAGGGCACCCATTGGACGATGCTGGGATGATTGTGCAGCGTGTCGATCATGGTCTTCAGTTCGGCCATGAACTGCTGGTGAGCGGCATCGGGCCACACGGCGTCGACGGGGTCGGGTTTCAGCCGCGTCCACTCGGCGCTGGACGACTCGCTGCCGCGCCGCTTGCCCGTACCCGAGCTGACTTGGTCCTGCCACAACATGACGCCCAGTCGGTCGCAGTGATAGTAGTAGCGCCGCGGCTCGACTTTGATATGCTTGCGGATCGTGTTGAAGCCAGCCTCTTTCAGGAATTGGATGTCGGACGCCATCGCCTCGTCGGACGGCGGTGTCAGCAGTCCGTCGGGCCACCAGCCTTGGTCCAGCGTGCCCCACGGGAAGATCGGCTGGCCATTGAGCGTGAACCGCAGGTGGCCTTCCCCGTCCTTCGTGATGCCCGTTTCGCGCAGGCCGAAATACGACTTCACGATGTCGTCGCCGACCGTGATGTCCAAGTCGTACAAAGTGGGCGCAGCGGGCGACCAGAGTTGCGGCTCGGCGATTTTCAACGTCCGCGAACCGGCAGCGCCCGAGGTTTCCGCCACTACTCGGCCGTTGAGCGAGGCGCGCAGACCTACGGCAAGATTCGGCTCGTTCCGGCTGGTCGCGATCTGCAACGACACGGTGCCGTCGATCTTGGTCACGATCTTCAGGCCGGTGAGATGCGTCTCGGGCAGTTCTTCCATCCAGACCGTCTGCCAGATACCCGAGACGGGCGTGTACCAAATCCCGCCGGGTTCGAGCACCTGCTTGCCGTGAAGTTGGTACGCACCGTGCGTGTCGGTCGAGTCGGTGACTCGCACCACCAACGTGTTCTCGCCGGACCGGATCGCGTCGGTGACGTCGAACGAAAACGGCAGGTTGCCGCCCGTGTGGCGTCCGACCTCGACTCCGTTGACCCAGACGGTGGATTGATAATCGACTGCTTCGAAGTTCAATCGGTAGCGTTTCCCCGCGTGCTTTTCGATTGGCACCGTGCGGCGATACCACAGCACGTCTTGCGGCGCGAATCGCTTCTCGACACCGGACAACGGCGATTCGATGGCGAAGGGCACCAGGATCTTGCCATCCCACTGCTGCGGAGGCGAGCTTGCGTCTGCGCTGGTCACGGCGTATTCCCAATGGCCGTTCAGATTGACCCACTGCTTGCGTGCCAGCGCCGGCCGAGGATACTCCTGCCACGCGTTCTCCGCCGTCACCTGTTGCCCCCAAGGCGTGCGCATCGCCACCTTGCGATTCGGATCCACCTGCGGACGGTCGGCGGCCTCGGCAACGAGCATCGCGGCAGAACAAAGGACGGCCCAAAGCAAAAGAAATTGCGGTTTCATGAAGTTGCTCCAAAAGGGTGAAGATCCGATTCTATCGCTCGCCCCGATCCATGACAACACGCCCGGCCGCCGTGGCGGAAACCGCGACAGGCGGTATCATGGCGGGTTGGGAACACCGTTCGACGAAGTTAAGTCTCGCCTTGGACAAGACGGGATACCGATCGCACAAGGAGCCAACGCATGGGAAGTGGAACCGCGGTGCTTAAGAGATGGGCTATCTTGCACACCATTGCGTTGTTGATCGCAACCGCGTGTACGGCGCCAGCCGCAGAGGTCGTCTGGCTCGAGGCGGAGTGTTTTGATTCCGTCGGCGGCTGGCAGCGCGACACGCAGCATGTCGATACAATGGGTTCGGTCTACCTACTGGCGACCGGCCTGGGACGGCCGGTCGACGATGCGGTGTCGCGAGCCGTGATCCCCGCTGCCGGCACTTATCATCTTTGGGTGCGGTGCCGCGATTGGCTTCCCAGCCACGGTCCGGGCCGGTTCCGTGTGCTGGTCGATGGGCGTCCTTCCGACGAATTGGGGCGCGCGGCCGATGATGCCTGGCGATGGCAGATGGCCGGGCGGTTCGATCTGGCGCAGGGCGAGATCGAGCTTCGCATCCAGGATCTGACCGGCTGGTGGGGGCGAGTCGATGCCGTGGTGCTGGCCGGCGAGGGATTCCGGCCTGCCGATGAGCAGAACGTCTTGGCCGCGCAGCGGGCGCAGTTCGGGGGTGTTTCGGCCGCGGTGGAAGACGCGGGGCGATTCGACGTGGTCGTCGTCGGCGCCGGTCCGGCCGGGCTGGGCGCGGCGGTGGCAGCGGCACGCCACGGAGCTCGCGTTGCGCTGATCCAGGACCGGCCCGTCGTGGGCGGGAATAGTTCGTCGGAGATCAGCGTTCCGCCGATGGGCTATCTGGGCACTCCGCCGGATCGCGTGAATGTGACGGGATTATGCGAGGAGTTTTTTCCGTCGCCCCAAGGCTGGAACCAGTTTGCCGATTCCGCTCGGATGGAAGCGGTTGTCCGCGCCGAGCAGACCTTGTCGCTTTTCCTGAATACTCGTGCCACCGGGGTGCGGATGAAAGGGATCCCGGCTCGGCCGCTCGAACCGGGCCAAGCGGGGGTGCGAGGCGAGATCGAAGCCGTGCTGGCGATCGACGTGCGAACGGGTCGCCGCATGGCCCTGCGCGCGCCGATCTTCGTCGACGCGACGGGTCACGCCTGGATCGGTTACTATGCCGGCGCCGAGTACCGCGTGGGCGAGGAGGCTCGCGACGAATTCGGCGAGTCGCTGGCCCCCGTCCACGCCACGCCGCGCACGCAAGGAAACACGCTGAACCAGGCGGTCATCGTCACCCGCCACCAGCCGGTCGAGTTCCGTTGCCCCGAGTGGGCTTACCAGTGGCGCGAGGACGGCGACTTCCAGCCTCGCGGCGATCACCGCCGACTGAGCACCGTCCAGCGACCGGAGAACTTCGACCGGCCGTCGCGCGGCAAGGGTCGCAACCCCGGCGACGATCTCGACGGAACCGTCGTCCGCCGCTGGTGGGTCGAGTACGGCGGGATGAGCGATACGGTGGCCGACGCCGAGCAGATCCGCGACGAGTTGTTCCGCATCAATCTCGGCCTGTGGGACTATGCCAAGAACCACAATCCGGCCACTAAGGAGAAGAACGCCACGCGGGAACTCGTCTGGCTCAATTACGTGCCGGGCGTCCGCGAAAGCCGCCGACTGATGGGCGCGTATGTGATGAGCCAGGGCGACTTCGACACCGGACTGGTCCACGACGACACGGTCGCCTTTACCGACTGGGGGCCCGATCTGCATCACCCCGAAGGTTTCTGGGTCGCGGGCAACGACTGCATCCATGTGTACGGCGGCCGTCGGACCAGCATCCCGTACCGCTCGCTCTATTCGATCAACATCCCGAACCTGATGATGGCAGGCCGCTGCCACTCGGCCACGCACATCGCGCACGGAGGAACCCGCGTGATGCGGCCTTGCGTCGCGATGGGGCAGGCCGCCGGCACGGCCGCCGCGATCGCCGTGACCAACGAGACCACACCGGCGGGCGTTTACCAACGGCATCTGCACACGTTGCAGCAGACGTTGCTCAAGGACGGTTGCTATCTGCTGGGAGTCCGCAACGAGGATCCGGCGGACCTGGCTCGCTCGGCCACGATCACTGCGTCGTCCGCGGCCGATGCGATGCCGCCCGAGCAAGTGGTCAACGGCCTGAGCCGCGTCGTGGGCGACGATCGTAACGCTTGGCTGGCCGACGGCGACGCACCGCACTGGATCGCGTTCGCCTTCGACCAACCGCGGACCGTCAACGTCGCTCACATCACCTTCGAGCAGCGTGCTGTGCCGGTCCGGATCGAAGCCATGCAACGCGGCGCCGCGCCGAAGGAAATCGGTCGCATCACCCGCCTGGATCAACGTCGGTACGTGCTACCGCTCGATGCGGTGACGACCGAGCAGATTCGCATGACGTTCCCCCGCCCCGCTGCGGTGTGCGAGATCCGTTTGTACCATGAGCCGCCCGCGGTCGTCGAAGCCATCCAGCGGCGCGGCGAGTTGGATTTGCCGCAGGGGGAATCGCTGGTCCCGAATCTGCCGGGCATCTTCCTGGACGACCCGGATGCCGTGACGACGGGCTCGTGGGTCGCATCGACGTTCGGCGGTAAGTACTTGGGCGCAGGGTACATTCACGACAACAACCAGGACAAGGGCAACGCCTCGTTGGAGTTCTACCCCGGAGCGACAGGCCGCTTCGAAGTCCGCTTGGCCTATGTGGCCTTCTCCAATCGGGCCACCAACGTTCCGGTAACCGTCACCCACGCCGCGGGCAAGGCCACGGTTCGCGTCAACCAGCGATTGCAGCCGCCCATCGACGGGCGATTCATCTCGCTAGGCACGTTCGCACTGGACGACAACTCGACCATCCGCGTCGACACCACGGCCACCGACGGCTATGTCAACGTCGACGGCCTGCACCTGTTGAGAATTGAGGATGGTTTGTTCCCGCGTTAACCCGTGCTGAAGCCCGGGCCCAAACCGCCAGCCGCGGAACAAGGGGCATGAACGCCCCTGCGGGTTCGGATGCCGCGGGTTGTCGCGAAACAACCGGTACGCTTCCCGTGCCTGCTGCCTAACATGCCGTGGCAGAGCAGCCAGTAATTCGCGGAACTGACGCGTGGTGCGGGAATTCATAGGCGGTCTGGGTCCAGTTCCTCGGTCAAACCAGCCTCATGCTCGGCCAATGCCTGCCGAGCAAGGATCGCCAACTTATCCGACGTCGCGGCAATTGCTCGGTCGAAATCGTCTTCGTCGGCCAACTCCGCCAAAAGACGCGAAGCCAGGACATCTTGTTCGTCAGTCGGCAACGCCGCTGCTTTCGCGAATGCGCGTTCAAGTAATGTGGTCATGGCTATACCTCCCCCGCACATTCTAACAAACCACAAGATCTTGCCGAGAGCCGCTGGGGAATCAGAATCGAAAGATCGTCCAGCAACTTGTGGATGAAAACCAAACGCCGCGCGGGGCTCGATGGATGTCTGGGCTACCGAAGCGGGTTCAACGCTCGTCGTCCGAAGCAACTTGAGATGTACGGACGATCTCGATGCGGACTTCGTCGTTCCCGGCGGCGATCTCCCAGGTCTTGGCTTCTTCGCCCGAAACCTTGGTTGTCACCTCGCCCACCGGAACATGCACGGTCAACTTGCCGCCGGCCCAGATCCAGTACGAGGTGCCGTTGATCCACATCTGACGGTCGCTGTCCGTGTTGTTCTCGACCGTCAGCCGTCCGTCGGCCGACGCGGGCACAACGGGCTTCAAGGTGACCGTCTGCTCTTCGATCACGCGGCGGAGCGCTTCGCCGTTGGCTGCCAACAGTTTCACGGTCTCTTGCAAGTCCAGCACTTTGTCGGCCAGCGAGCCGGCGGGCGGCGGCGGGGCGGGTTGCTGGTCGTCGATCCCCAAAGCGGCAAGGATCTGGCGGTTTTGGTTTTGCAGTTCGTCCATGCGGGACTGCAGTTGTTCGATGGCGGCCAGGCATTGTGCGATCCGGTCATCGGCAGACGGGGCCGGTTGGGTGCCCTGGTCCAGCCGCTGGCCGTCATCGGCTGCGTCCGGATCGGACGCCGTGCTGGTCTGGTAGAAAGCCGGTTTGACAAGACTGCCCGGCTCTGGCGCCGATGGCTCACTGCCCGCCGGGGCCTCCGAAGATACCACTCGATCGCACGCGGGAACGAATGCCAACAACGCCAACACGAAACCGAGTCGAATGTACATGGGCTTGACTCCGAAAACAAAAACCAGGCTCGTCCACCGAGACCGCCGTTCCGCCAGCAGAAACCGTCTACTTCTAGAGTAACCGTTTCCAACCGCAAATCAAGCTTGCCGGAGTCAGGACGTAGGAACCGCGTCGCGCGCATCGCTCACCCGGATCGCAGCGCGGGCCAGATTGGCAATCAACGCACCGAGCACAGCGACGGCAATCCCCAGCACGACGTAAATCAGCCACGGCAGTCGTTCGGTCAGCGGCAGCGGTTCGGGCTCGAACGCCGGATTCGCCGCTCGCGCCCCTGCGTTCAGCCGAATGGGAGCCGGCTTCAGCGTTTCGGGCAGATTGCGGGCAAAGTCGTAATTGGGCGCCTCCGCCTTTGGATAGCCGAAGTACAGCGTCAGCGGGCCCGGCAGGTCGGCTGGACGAGCAAACACGATCTGCCTGGCCGGCGCGGCGACTTGGACCGAGGAGATGTTCAGCGGCGGATTGCTGTGATCAGTGACGTACAAGCGGAGCCGAGCGGCTTTCGTCTCTTGGAACGTCGCCACCATGACCTTGCCGCTTTCCCCCGCGCGGCGCTGCCACGTTCCGTCGCCAATCCGCCAAAACGATTCGCGAGATCCCGCTGGTCCCCCGGCTTCGATGGTATAGTCGCGAGCGAATTCAGGATCGTCAATCGTCACGATCAAACGCTCGCAAGGCACATTCTGACCGCCCAGGTCGATCATCCAGCGCGACCCGGCGCCCCGATCGGTGCGAGTCGCTTCGCGCGGGCCGATGGGAACGGTGCGAGTGACGCCTTCGCCGGGAACTTGAACGCGACGCCGGACGATGGCCGTTTCGATCTTGACGGGTGCTCGATCCGTCTGGGGATCCTGGTGGACCGTCAGCCGCACGTAGCGGAAGCGGCACGAGCTGTATTGCACGGTGTCCACGGTCAGACGTTGGTCGACGTCCCGGAAATTCAACAGCGGCTTGTCCGCCAGCTTGCTCCACTGTTCGCCGTCGTCGCTGCCCTCGACCACCGCTTGACGACGGAATCCCGATCCGGGCGTCCGGATCTGGACCTCGTTGTGTTCGATCCTCGCTTCGCCCAGATCCAACGAAACTTGGCTGCTGCCGTCCGCACCCTGCGACTCGTTGAACGGCGTGGATTTCGCCTCGGTCATCGCATCCTTCGTCCGCAATTCGCGGCGGCTGAATGGCAGTTCCTTGCCCGCAGCGTCGAACAACCGCAAGTCCGCCAGATCGGTCCGCGCACCGTCGAACACCTCGGGAGTCAGGACAAAGTCCGACCAGGGGGAATCGCCCGTCTTGTCCAGCGGGATCGGCTGGACGAACTCCCAGAACTTCATGGACGGCGGAACGGGGCCCGTGTCTGGTGATCCTTCCTGCGCTGCGACGTTGGCCGTCCAGGCGATCAACAACGCTCCGGCCACGGCGATCCGCCGGCGAAGATTCCTCGGTTTGTTACTCACGGTTTGTACTTGCCTCCGCCGGTTCATGATCTACCTGCGTTCGCTGGTAGATCCAACCGGCAATGCCCAATACGATGGCTACAATGAAAAAGGCCAGGATTCGGTAGAATTCGGCCAGTTCCGACATGTCGAAGAAGATTACCTTGAAAATCGTCAACGCAAACAAGACGAGCGCGGTCCATCGCAGCGGCGGCACACGCTTGGCGAAACCCACCGCCAAGACGGCCATGGCATAGCCGGCCCACAAAGCCGACAGCATCATCTGACTCAGCCATCGCCAACGCACCGCCTCGCCCGGATCGTCCATGGCCCGCGCGCGGAAATAGTCGGAAGCGTCGATCGACAGCACGAACCACAACAGCAGCACGCCACTCACCGCGCCGATACCGATGAAGATCCGCAACGCCGCCCCCAAGCGTGGCCAGAACCGTCGCGAGACGCTGACCGCGGCCAGAAAACAAGCGGCGACGCCCAGCGCCGGCAGCGCGTACTCGTTCAGCACGGGAATATGAAATTGGTCGACCGAGCGATTCCACGTGTCGAACGTCGTCAGCCGCGCCACGGCCAGCGCCATCAACCCGGCTGCCATGCCTTTCAGAACCCCGGATCGAGTCCGCAAGCCGAACCACCACAAGGCCAATGCCTCCGCCGCCCAACCGAACGCCACCCACTGCGCGTCGGCCTGGATCGGAAAGGCCAACGCGATGAAGCCCACCGCCGCGGCGAGAGAGGTAAGCAGTTGGCGATCGTCGTCCGGACGGCGCCACAACATCACCCGCCCGAGCAGGACATAGACCGCGGCCATGCCGACCGCCAACAGCCCCATCCACTCGCGGCCATCGGCGCGCAACAAAACGAACGCGGCGGTGAACCAGAGGAACGCGTTGACGAGCAAGCGGAAGAGATCTTCGTAGGTGGCCCGCCGCGACGAAAATACATGGGCGGCCAGACTGTGGGCGATGAACAACCCGTAGACCGCCGCTTGGAAGCCAAGGGCCCAAGCGAGTTTCTCCGGATGGTAGTTGCCGTTGTGCCAGAGCCAGAAGATGCCCTGGACGCCGAGCAACGCCACCGTCCCCAGTCCGAGCCAGTTCCTCCAATGGGCCAAAACCACCGCACCGGCACTCAGCGCCGCCAAGTATACGAACAACGATTGATACTGATCCGTCTCGGACGACATCAGCAACGGCGTGGCCAAACCGCCGACCAGCGACATCCAGGCCAGGGCCGGCGCCCGATACAGCACGGCCAGCAACGCCGATTCCACAATCACCGCCAGCATGAACGCCCCGGCCACATGCTGCGGAACGAGTTGGTAGAAGCCGAAGGCGCTGAAGACCGCCAGGTACAACACGACGACGCCCGCCGAGGAGAGCATCTGCGAGAACACTCGCCAGTTCTGGCGATGATACTTCCAGCCGCCCAGCAACAAGCCCGCCCCTGCTAGAACGCCGATCGCCACGCGGCCCACGGGGCCGATCCACTGATTCTCGTAAGCGTACCGCAGGAAGAAGGCCGAGCCGAACAACAGCAAAACGACCGCTCCCCATCCCAACGCTTTGCGGCCGATCAACAGTTCCCAATTGAGTGCGGGGCGGCCGACAGTTGGCGGAACCGCGCTCCCAGGCCGCGCGGGCTCGACCGCTTCCGCTTCGACAATCTCCTCTGCTGCCGCGGCCTGCCCGCCAACCGGTTCCATCCCCGACGGCGTCTGGGCCGGTTTCGCCGTGGACAGGGCGCTCGGATGCCCCTCCAACTGTTCGATCCGCTGGCACAGTCGCCCGACCCGTCGCCACAGCACGATCAGCATCACGATGGCGACGATCGGGCCAAGGACAGCGATCGCCAGCACAATCAGAGCCAAGAATCCCAGGATGATTTCCACCGGTTTACTCGCTATCTGCCGTGTGCTACGGGGTTTTGGAATCGGAGCTGGAATCCGGTTCCGGATCGCTTTGGCGGACGTGGCCGGCGGGGGCGAAAAAATCGGCCGCCAGATCCACCACCCACCACTCGACGAAAATCAACAGCACGGGGGCGACGAACTTGAACATCTGCTCGACTCGGGGATACAGCAGCCACCGCGGGCCGAACTCCGCGACCTCGGGGTAGAATCGCGATACCAGCGCGGCGTTCAAGACCAAAAAAAAGCATGTGAATACGCACGTCAACGTAAGGAAGCCGCAGCCGTCGCGGCGGGGTCGAGGTGATCGTAATTTGCCGTTCTTCAAGGCGGCGACTCCATCGGGCGATGCGGCTTTCAGGCCAGCGGCAGGACGGACGACAACAGGAGCGTGACGATCAGACTGACCGTGGCCAGCACGATCAGCATGATCGTCCACGACTTCAACGCTTCGATCTCGGTCAAGCCGCTCATTTTGGCGAAGATCCAGAACCCGCTGTCGTTCATCCAGGAACCCACCAGCGAACCGCCGCCGATCGCCGTCGCCAGATACACCGGGTGAAAGCCCAATGTCTCCGGGCTGGCGATGCCGGCCAACATGGCCGAGCCGGTGATCATCGCCACGGTACTCGAGCCCTGCGCGGTCTTCAGCACGGCCGCAATCCCGAATCCCAACAGCAGCATCGCGGCCCCCGAACCACCCGCGTCGGCAAACAGCGATTGAATCGCCGGTCCGACTTGAGCCGCTTTGAGCATCTCGCCGAACGCGCCGCCGGCAGAAGTGATCAAGATAATCACCCCGCCGCTCATCAGCGACGTCTCGACCGCCGCCGCCATCTGGGCGCGCGAGAGCTGACGTTGGCGGACCAGCGTGGCGATGGCGATTCCCGCGGACAGCAACAACGCGAAGTTGGCGTTGCCGACGACGTTGGTCAACCGGGACGCCCGTGCGAGTCGCTGAACATCCGGATCGGTGATCTTGTCGGGAGCACGCAGCAATTCGGTTAGTTGCTCGTCCCGCGGACGTTCGACGCCCGCGGCGATCAGTTGCTGGCGGATGGCGGACTTGGCCGAGGTTTCGATGATGGTGTTCATCGAGATCAGCAGCACGGGCAGGACAACCGGCAGGATGCTGACCCACAACGACGGCAGTTGCGAGTCCTCCAGCGGCTCGGGCTCGGGTTGGTCGCCGATCGACCGCATCGGAACCGGCATCCATCGATTGGCGAGATGGGCAAAGGCCAACGCGGCAGCGGCGGCGGGCAACGCCACCAAGCCGCCGATCAGGATCATCAGCCCCACGTCGAAACCCAGGGTGGTCGCCATCACCAGCGGACCGGGCGTCGGGGGCACCAGCGTGTGGGTGATTGCCCCGCCGCCTCCGATCGCCAGGACATACAGCAGATAGTTTTTGTGCGTCCGGCGGTACAAGGATCTAGCCAGCGGCACCAGCAGATAGAAGACAGTGTCGAAAAATACCGGCACAGCCAGTACGTATCCGCTGCCCATCAGGGCGACGGACGCCCGTTGTTCGCCGAACACTTTCAAAAAGCTCCGGACGATGCGATCGGCGGCGCCGCTGTCCAACATGCACTTGCCGATCACCGCCGCCATGCCGATGACAATGCCGATCTTGCCCGCGGACGAGCCGAAGGCGTCGGCCACCCGCGCGATCGAATTGGCCCACGAGCCCTCGCCCAGCCAGCCCGCGGCCATCACGCTGACGATGATCGCCGCCACCGTCAGCGCGATAAACGGATGGATTTTGAAGCCAATGATAAGGACCAGGACGGCGGCCATGCCGACGAGCAGGATCACCAACGGCCGGTACACCTTGACCAGCATTTCCCGCAGCGACGAAGGCTCCGCGACAGGCGGTTTCGACTCGCCGACGACGGCCACCTGGGTTGGACGATCCGGGGCCGTGCTCTCCGCCGACGCCTCCGGCTGGGATGCATCGTCCGCGCCCAGCACCGCACGCTGCGCTGGCAACCACGCCAGAGCCAACAACAAGCACGCTGCCAAGATCGATGCCGTTCGTCCCGTCATTTCGCGATCCTCGCTTCCACGTCCAACGGCTTGCCCGGCACCCAGTCGAAACGCAAATCGTCGGGCCCCAGCGTGCCGGGCGGACGGACGCCGCGTCCCTTCTGCTTCGTTGCCGAATCGCCCAGTTCGTCCCGCATCCGGTCACCCAGCTCCTGCAGCTTGGCCACAATCTCGGGATGCTCCGCCGCGACGTCCGTGGTTTCGCTGACGTCGTTTTCCAGATCGAACAGCGACAGGCCGATCTGGGCCTGCTGGTAGTTCACCGGAATGCCGCCGGTCCCGCCCTCGCGCCCGGCCAGCGTGCGGTAGTCGTGGGGAAAGTGCAGCTTCCACCGCCCCATGCGGACGGCCTGCAATTGGGCGCCGTAGTATAAGTAGTACGCCTCGTGAGGACTCTTCGCGTCGGGCTGTCCGGCGATCAGCGGCCAGATGTTCTTGCCGTCGATCGTGTGGTCTGGCAGTTGCGCCCCGACCAGGTGGGCGATCGTCGGCAGCAGATCGATGGTCATCGCCGGATCGCGACAGACGGTGCCCGCCGGAATCTTGCCGGGCCACCGCATCAACGTCGGCACGCGGCAACCGCCATCGAACATCGTGCCTTTACCCTCGCGCAGTGGCCGGGCCGATCCGGCATGATCGCCGTAGCTGAGCCACGGGCCATTGTCCGTGGCGAAGACGATCATCGTGTTCTCGTCCAGGTTATGCTTCTGCAACGTCTGAAGAATCTGGCCGACGGACCAATCGAGCTCCATGACGACGTCGCCGAACAAGCCGCGCTCGCTCTTGCCGCGGAACTTGTCCGAAACGTAAAGCGGCACATGCACCATCGGGTGCGGCAGGTAGAGCAGAAAGGGCCGCTCTTTGTTCTTCTCGATGAATTGGACGGCGCGCTCGGTGAACTGAGTCGTGAACTGCTCTTGGTCCTTGCCGGTCACATCCGCGTTGACGATGCGCGTGCCGTCGAACAGCGGCAGACAGGGAAATCCGTTCTTGGCCGTGGGATGGTAGGGCCACATGTCGTTCGAGTACGGGATGCCGAAGAAATCGTCGAACCCGTGCTCGGTCGGCAGGAACTTGGGGTGATGGCCCAGGTGCCACTTGCCGTAAACCGCGGTGGCGTAGTCCTTCTGCTTGACCACCTCGGCCAATGTCATCTCGGCCGCGTTGATCCCGACGTTCGAGCGGTGAGCCAGCGCGCCCAGGATGCCGACCCGCACGTTGTAGCAACCGGTCATCAATCCGGCTCGCGACGCCGAGCACACGGCCTGGGTCACGTAGAAATCGGTAAAGACGCGGCCTTCCCGCGCCATGCGGTCCAGATGGGGCGTCTCGTAACCTTCGGCACCGAAGGGACCGATGTCCGCGTACCCCATGTCATCGATGTACACGATGACGAAGTTGGGCAACCGGTCTGCGGCGCGGGCGAAGGAATGTGCCGCGGCGGACGCGGTCAGGAAGACCAAGCCGATTCCCGCGAGTCGAGCCAACATTGCAGTACCCTCCAGATTCTCTGCGGGGTGAAAAGGACGAAAGCCAACCACCGAATTCTCACGAATTCGGCTACGGATGAAGAACACGCTCTGCCGATTCTACGGGATCACCGATTTGCCCAACAGCCGATCGACCGCGGCGCCGATGTCCGGGCTGGCCATCAGGTGTTCGCCCACCAGCATCGCGTTGACGCCCGCGGATTGCAACCGGACCGCGTCCTCGCGGCTGTGAATTCCGCTTTCGCCGACCAGCAAGCACTCGGCGGGGATCTGCTGCCGCATGCGCACTGTGTGTTGCAGATCGGTGCGAAACGATTTCAGATCGCGGTTGTTCACGCCGATCAGACGGGCGCCGGCGGCCAATACTTTGGCCAGATTCGCGGGATCGTAGAACTCGACCAGCGGTGTCAGATTCAGTTGCAGCGATTCCTCGTGAAGCCGCTTCAACTGGTCGTCCCCCAAGCATTCCGCGATCAGCAGCACCGCGTCGGCCCCAGCCGCGCGGGCTTCCAGCAACTGGTACTCGTCCAGAATGAAGTCCTTCCGCAACAGCGGCAGATCGACGTGCCGCCGGATTTCGGCCAGATACTCTAAACGTCCCTGGAAAAAGGGGAAGTCGGTCAGGACGCTGATGCAGGCGGCTCCGTGCCGCTGGTAGGTTCGAGCGATTTCGACGGGTTCGAAGTCTTCGCGGATCACGCCTTTGGAAGGGCTGGCTTTTTTCACCTCGGCGATCAGTTTGATCGGTCCTCCGCCGGACAGGGCCGCCAAGAAATCGCGAACGGGCGGCGCATCGGCCAACGCCGCCCGCAATTCTTCGGCCGGCCGCAATTGCCTGGCCTGCGCGATCTCGGTCCACTTCGCGTCAACGATCTTGTCTAGGACATTGGTCATCGGACTGCGGTCATTCGATATATTGGCTAAGGGAGTCTTCGTACATGCCGCCGAAATTGATGTGGCCCCAGGGAGCGGTCGCCTGGTCGACGATCCGCACATACGCCTTTCCGGATGCCGTTGCGGGCACATCGACCGGATACTTCTGGAACGCGTTCCGGTTTTCCCCGGTCACTCGAGCGATCTCCTTGCCGGTCTCGGCGTGAATCAAGGCGACGTACACTTTCTCGACGTCCTTGCCACCGGAGACGGACAGAAGGTAACGTTTCGGCTGCAGTGCGAACACCGGGGATTCGATCACACCGGTACGCGCGTCGTCGAACTGGCCATCGCCCAACTCGGCCGTGCCGATGAAATACTCCGTCGCGGGGTTGAAATCGCTGCGATTTGCATTCGTGAAGACCGATGCCAGATCGCCGCTCTTGAGCGTCCACGCGGCGCGGGCTTCGTCGGAGTCGAAATCGAAAACCGATTCGCCCAGTTGAGGCGTGCGAACCCATTTCAGCTTCGCGATCTGGATGCCTTTCAGATCGTCCCGCAGGGCGGCGATGTAGTACTGCCCTTGGTGAACGACGATCTCCGGCGCGGCGAGACGCCAGTTGCGGACCAGTTTGCTGTCCTCGTCGATCCCGAAATTTAACGGATTGGTCGAACGGTACACCCAGTTCCGTGCCTGCTTGCCGTAGAACTGGGTGCGAAAATAGTAGAACACCCCGGGCTCCGCTTCGACGACATGGGGACATTCGTTGTTGAATTTTCCCGGTCCAACCCGGCCGCCGTACGAGACGACGCTCGAATGACCCCACGTCTTCAAATCGCGCGAAGTGCGGCAGAACCCGTAGCCGATGTCTTGCAGATACGCCGTGTAGTAACAGTGCCAGAGGCCGTCGATCTGGATCAGCATCGCGTCCCGCGAGTGGCACCCCGGGCCTTCGCTGAAGACGCCCGTCTTGCCATCCGGCTGGATCACCCGTTCGAACTCCTTGCCGTCCTTGCTGATGGCGAAACAGATATTCACCCAGTCGCCGTAGGCCATGTGGTACACGCCCTCGTGCCGCACCACGTGAGGCGCCTGCAAACCGCCGGGGGTCTCGCCCAGTTCGGCTTGTGCTTCCATCGCAATGCCCATCGGCTTCCAGTGCTCGTCCGTCAGATTCTGCCCCTCCCAGCGGTAGAACAGCCGCGTGTTTCCGCCACAGCCCGTGCCGCGGATGCAGGACCACAGTTGCCAAGTCCCGTCGGCGGCTTGCCAGACGCCGAAGTCGACCGGTTGCTGTTTCTCCCGTGTGTACGGCCCCAGATCCGGATCTCCGGCCACCTGCCACCACGGGCCGTCGATCACGGGCACCAGAATCGACTCGGTGGCCGTTGAGGAAGCGAAGTTGGCGAACAGCAGAGTCAACCACAGCATGATGGTTTCCGGCCGCATGGTCTAGTCTCCTTCGTCGTTGGCGGTGTTGGCGAATTGGTCACCAGAATACACCGTCCGGACCAGCGGTGCCAGCAGTCGCCGGACTCCAAGCGGCTTGGGACTGCTGCGAGACAGGGACAACGAGTTACGGGGAGACTCGACGGCGCGACACGAGAGAACCTGTCTCCGATCGTTTGTGTTCGCATTGCAGCGAGAACAGAATGACTTCCGCCTTAGGGAGTCAACTGGTACGAATCGTCCAGAACCTTTTCCAGGTCGCCGATGTCGGTGCCCTTCTGCTTGGCTTCGAGGAACCATTCCCGGGCCTTGGCCCGTTGATCGTCGCGGGCGTCCTTCCGCGAGGCCAGATAGGCCGCCTTGACCACCAGGGAAACGGGATCGGTTTTTGCCAATCGCAAGTCGACGATCGCGGTCGCCAGCCCGACCGGCAATTCGTCGATTCCGTAGGTGCGGTTCGCTCCGGCCACCCGGACGGTGATCCGGTCCGCGCTGCTCTCGACCACGCCGACCACGGTGCTGGTGCCCACGGGGATTTCGTCCGTGCCGCTCAGCGAGGCCATCGCCTTGGACAACTCGGTGCGGAAATTGCGAGCGTACTGAGCCAACAATTGCAAACGTTGATACCGTTCCAGATGGTCGGGACGCATGGGCAGTTGCTCGGCCCCGGCCAGTCGATTCAATGCTTCCTCAAATTGACCATCCTCCAACGCCGTCCGAGCAGCCGTCAGGACTCGCGACAACTCTTGAATTTGCTCCGGAGTGGGGGCGGCACCATCGGCCTCCGGTTTGGTCGGAACTGGCGACGGCACGGGTGACATGTCCGGATCGGCCGGAGTCGTAATAGGGGTCACCATCGGCAAACCGGACGACGACATCGGACCCAGGGGCGACGACGGCGGCGTGACGGACGGTTCGGAAACGGCGGGCGTGGTCAGGGGCGGATCGGAAACGGGACTTGGCGGCAGATTGCCAACGACGTCCTGCCCGAACATCGGCGGAACCTCGGTCGCTTGCGGAGGTTCGACCGGATCCGCCGCGTTTGGCTCGCCGGAATCCAGCGGAGGATTCGTCGCGATCTCGGACGGGCCTGGTTGAACTACGGGCGTCTGCGGCCGAGAGCGCGGACGGCGCGTCGGGGCGTCGTCCGGCGTGGGAGTGAACCGCGACGGGGCCGGCACCGGCGGCGGGTTGACGGCTGCGACGCGGTTGGGACGGTAACGGTTGTCCTCGCGATTCTGCAACATGACCACGACTAGCAACACAATGGCTGCCACCAACATCAGGCCGCCAGCGGTGCTTGCCAAGACAATCAGATTGCTGGATTTTCGGGTCCGACGCGCTTTGACCGCTGTCTTCGTCCGGCGGGCGGCAACTGGGGCCGCCGCGGACGATGCGCCCATCGGCGTCGCCACGGGCAGTCCGGCAGGCGTCGGTGGTTGTTGGGCATAGCCCGCGACTGGAACCGCGGTCCCCCCCGCGACGGGATAGGCAAGCGGCGCCACCGGCGCCGCGGGTTGAACCGGAACGGCCCGCGGAATCGCCGGACTGGCCTGCGGGTAGACCGGCGCTGCCATCGGCACGGCGCCCGGCGCCGGCGTTGCTGTGGGATAGGCCTGCGGCGCTGGATTGGACACGGGCGCTTTGGCCCGCGGCGCAGGCCGGTACGCCCCGGCGGCAGCCGGTGCCGTATTGCCCTTTGCCGACGCTAGTGCCAGCAGCGATCGCCTTGCCGCTTCGATCTCAACCTGCAATCGCGACCACTCCGCAGCCTGCCCCCCGGGCGAACAACTGCGGAGCCGATTCTGAGCTTGATCGGCGGCCGATGCGATCCTGGCGACGTCTGTCTCGCCGGGCGTCAGGCCGAGCAGTTGGTAAGGGTCCGGATTCCATGTTTGCTGACCTAGGCCAAGCCATTGGTGGTAGGGGTTGAAATTCTCTGGCACGATCTACCTCGATTCTCCGTTTCCGGTCAGTGCTTCGGGTTAGCCATTTCGTGAAGGCTGCCTCTAATTATTGCACGGCGGTCAACGGTCGGATGGCGAGCGGATGGTCTTGGGTGTCGATTTCCGCCCGGCGAGGCAACGAGGGCTGGGCACCGCGGCGAGTGACGGAAAGACCGGCGGCGACGCTCGCCCAGCGAATTGCGGTGGGCAAGTCCTTGCCTTCGGCCAGCGCCAGCGCGAGGGCTCCGTTGAAAGCATCGCCGGCAGCGGTCGTGTCGACTGGCTGGACTCTTAGGGCTTCGACATGAACCACCTGGTCGCTGACCAACAGGCAGCCCTGAGCCCCAAGCGTAATGATGGCGTGCCGACAGCCCAAATCCCGCAGTCGCTGGCCCGCGGCATGGGCATCCGCAATGCCCTCAACACGTTGGCCGGTCAGCAAGGCGGCCTCGGACTCGTTCGGGGTAATAATATCGACATGCCGCAGAACGTCCGAAGAAGCGATTTCCGGATCGGCGGGCGCAGGATTCAGAATGGTGATCAGCCCGAGTTGTTTGGCGCGTTGCAGACCGCGGACCACCGTCGGCGACGGCGCTTCCAGGCACGCCAGCATCACGGCGGCCTGTCGGATTCGCGCATCGTCGATCGCCTCGATGTCTGCCGGGGTCAGATGCAAATTGGCCCCCGAGGCGACGCTGATGCAGTTCTGCCCGTTCCGATCGACCATGATCAGCGCCACGCCGGAGGGCTCGCCGGAGACCCTTTTTACCAGATCGCAATCCACGCCCTCGGCTCGCAGGCTTGCCAGCGCTTCCCGACCGAAATCGTCTTCTCCGATCGCCGCGATCAGGGAAACTGATCCTGCGCCGGCGCGAGCGGCGGCCACGGCTTGGTTCGCGCCCTTGCCGCCGGCCGCGCGGAAGAATACCCCGCCGACGACCGTCTCGCCCGGCGCGGGCAATCGCGCTGCTTGAACGACCAGATCCGTGTTGCTCGACCCGAGTACAAGGATGGCAGCGTGGGACATTAGATTCGACCTTAGTGATCGCAGGACGGACAAACAAGTGTCGGTGATGCCTGTCGTGCGAATTGGATTGAAACCCTAGGAATTCTACCCTCTTCGTGCCCGGCCCGGAACAACCGGTTTCGCCGCAGCGGCAGTCGGTGATCTAGCAACTGAATCCCTCGCCAGCCTATAATCGCGCTGGAAGCACAAGGAGCGCCCCATGCCAATGCGAGATCACTTCCGACCGCCCGTATCGAATCGCCATTCGTGGGAGGGATTTCACGGAATGTGGCCTGCGATCTTGGTCCAACAATTGGTGAAAGTCTTGCCCGAACAATTCACGGCGGAGCCCCGCGTTCACTTGGGCGACTACTGCGAGATCGATGTTTGCGCTTTCGAGGAGGATTACGGTCGTCCTGATGGCACACCGGCCGTGGAAAGCGAGGCAGGGGGAGGCGACTCGGGAGGCGTGGCCACCGCCACCTATGCTCCGCCCCGACCTACCCTGGTCTTGGATGCCGAACTGGACGACCAATACCGGTATGAGGTCTTGGTCTTCGACCAGACGCGAGATCGGCAATTGGTGGCGGCCATCGAATTCGTCAGCCCCGCCAACAAGGACCGGCCCGAGAATCGCCGTATTTTCGTCGCCAAATGCGCGACACTGCTGCAGCAGCAAGTGTGCGTGTCGATCGTCGACTTGGTGACCATTCGCCGATCCAATCTTTACTGCGACTTGCTGGACTTGATCGGCTGTTCGGACCCATCGTTCGATCCGCCCCCACCGACCTACGCCGTGACGTGCCGCAGCCACAAGGTCGATCGCCAGTCTCGGCTAGCTGCCTGGGCCTACCCGCTGGCGGTCGGACACAAGCTGCCGACGCTGCCGATCTGGCTGACCGACGAACTGTCGGTCTCGCTCGACTTGGAAGCGAGCTACGAGGAAACCTGCCAAGTCCTGCGCATCGTGCGGGATTGAAACTTCGCCCCGCGTCTCGCGCAAGGGGTCGGGAGTCCTTTTTCGGACCAGGCGTCTTCCACGTGGTTGATCACAGTCCGAAAACGACTCCCGACCCCGTTGCGTGCCACCCGCCCCCGTTGCGTGCCACCAAAGCAAATCCGACATCGATTGTATTGCCGATCCCCAGTGCCGTTTCCGGTTTGTGAGCCTCCTGGAAACGGCGCTGAGTAGTTTACTTTCGCGTCACTCGACCTTCAGCGGGATGCTTTCCGAGTGGCTGTTGAACTCGGGAGCGTACATACACTGGATCTGGGCCATGCCGGTCTGGTATTGGCCTCGGTGGACGACGCGCGTCGAGTATTCGAAGACGTACGTGCCCTTGGGCAGATAGTCGATGAAGAAATGGCTGGCCGTGTCCCGAGTCGATTCGTAGTAGGCCAAACCGTCTTGGTACTTGTACTGGGACAAGACGTTGACCGGTTCGGTGCCCGAGCCGCGATGGTCCCGCAAGTGGACGTACTCCATGTCGCGGTCCACTCGGATGCCCACCCGCACGACCAGTTCGTCGCCGACCTTGACCGGGCCTTCGACGGCTTTCAGAACTGGCCCGCGATCGGTGTACTCCTTGACGTACAGCTTCTTGCGGACGATCAGCGGGTTGTCTTCGTGCGGCGTGATCTTCGCCATGTCTTCCAGGTACTGCCAATGCAGGCTGCCCCAGGCGACTCCTTCGTCGATCTTCTTGACCGTGACCCGGCCCATCTGCGGTTTGATTTCGCCCGCGGCGAACCGCTGTTCGTAGAAGCCCGTCCCGGCCTCGACGTTTTGCGGCTCGATGACCGTGTCGCCCAGCGTGACTTGCACCAACTCGGTCGAAGCCAGCAGGTCGGTGCCGCGCAGCAGCAGGGCGTAGACCGCGTCGGCCGTGGCCTTGGTGGTCTTCCAGTCCTGCGTCTGCTTCTGCTTGAGCAGCCAGACCTTGCAGTCCTCGACCGCCTGGGCATCGTTCATCACCTCGTCGAACGCCTCGATCATCACCGCCTGGGTTTCGATCGGGGCGCGGAACCACCACCAGGACATTTCCAGTTCTCGCCAGAACATGCCCATCTCTTCGTCGGTCACCGAACGTTCCTTGATCGACCGCATGATGTCGCCTGGTGTCTTGGCATCGCCGAAGCGTTTCAACGCGATGGCCAGATGTCCCTGGCTCTGGCGGTTGCCCAGTTGCAGCCAGAATTTGCGGGCCTGACCCAGGAAGTAATCGACCGCCTCGCGCTGTCCGTCGCCGATCTTCTGGTCTTCCAGGAAGAAGCTGCGACCGTACAGGTACAAAGCGATGGTCGTCGACAGGTTGTTTTCGTCCTGCCGTTTCAGGCGGCCGATTTCGCGGTATTGCTTGTCGATCCACTCGTCCAACCGCTGGAGCGACTTGACAGCCGGTTCGACGCTGATGTCCACGCCCAGATGCCGCAGTCGCCCGAAGCCGGTGGTGATGTACAGCGTGATGAAATCGTTGGCCGGGCCGCCGGGGAACCAAGGCCACGCGCCGTCCTCGCGCTGCAGTTCGGCGATTTTTTGCAGCAGGCGCGACGTTTCGTCGTTCAGCCGGTTGTCGTCGAACAGGATGCCGACGTTACGGCGGGCCTGGCTTTCAGCCTGAGCCTGCCGCAGCCACGGCGTCTCCTCGAGCATCACGGCTTTCAGATCTTGGTTCTTCTCCAGCGGGCTGTCCAGCGCCGGCGTGCCTTTCCACTGGTCGAACACGCGGCGGATCTTGGGATCGCTCATCGCGATGTGCCGCGCCAGCGAATTGGCGTACAGGCGGTTGAACGTCTGCTCGGTGCATTGATGCGGGAATTCCATCAGGTAGGGCAAGGCCATGACGGCGTACCACGACGGGTTCGAGACCATCTGGACGGTCAGGCTCTGGTGCCGCAGCGAATCCGATTGGCCGGATTCGATCAGCTTGGCGAATTCGAACTTCTTGGTCTCCGGGCCGCGGATCGGTAACGGCAGCGATTCCGTCACCAGAATCCGCCGCGGCAGGACGGGCAGATAGCCTTCCTCGCCGTCGGACAACCGTCCCGTCGAACCGACCGCTTTATAGGTGAGGAATCCCATGCCGTCCGGCACGGTCAACCGCCACGAGTAGCTTTGCGACTGGCCGGCCGGGATATCGAATGGCTGGTCGGTCGTCGTGTTGCCCAGTTGCGAGTCGACCGCATCGCCGGTGCGAGCGTCGTTCAGCGTCAACCGGACGGCGCCGGTCTGGCGCGTGGGCGATTGGTTGCTGACCTTAACGGTGAACTCCAGCACGTCGCCTTCGCGGAGGAACCGCGGCGGGTTGGGCTCGACCATCAGGTCCTTGGCCGTGACGGCTTTGTCTTGCAGGTAGCCGGCCCGCAACACTTTGTCGTGCGCGAAGCCCATGAACTTCCATTCGGTCAGCGCTTCGGGCATGGTGAATTCGAGTTTGACTCGACCTTCTTCGTCGGCCAGCAACTGGGGGAAGAAGAAGGCGGTCTCGTTCAGATTCTGCCGCGCCGAGACCTGACTCAAGTCCGGTTGCGGCGGCGCGGGCGGCGCCGCCCCACCCGGCGCTCCGCCTTGCTTGTCCATGCCGCCTTCGGCTGCGGCGTCGGCCAGCATCATCGGCGCGGCCGCGGCTTCGGCCACCATTCCGTCCGCGTTCATGGCGGCCATGCGACGCATTTGCGTTGGCGGCGCGCCCGGCATCGCAGCCATCGGCGCCATCCCGCCCATTCCGCCGCCACGGCCCCCGAAGAAGGCAAAGCCCCACAGGTTGGTAATCATCTCCTGCGGGAAGGATCGGTAGACCAGCGAGCCGTCCTTGCCGCTGCTCGGCCAATTGCCGTGCAGGTGCTGGAATCCCTTCAGGCTGTTCTCGAATTGCACGTCCACCCAACTGTGGTCGGTGCGGAAGACGCCGAACGCGGTCGGCCAGTTGTGCGGCAGATAGGCGTCCAGCGAAGCGTCATACAGCGTGGCCACCATCTCGGCGACCGCCCGCTTGGCGTCCGGTCCGCTGATGATCGCCGTCCAGGTTTGCTTCTCGGCCGGGCCGAGTTTGGAAACAAACCGTTCCCATTGGATCGTCAAATTCTTGTTCGTCCACGGCACGTCAACGCGCCGCGAAGTCACGTAGGCCCGGTTTTCGCGGACCATCGTGACGCGCAGCGTGAATCCGCCGCGCATGGCTTCGGTCACTGGCTGAGCGATCTGGACCTGAGTCCGTTCGGCATCGGTCCAGTAGCCTTGAACCACCTTGCGGCGATGCTCGACTTCGACAAACGCCCGGGCTTTTTCATAACCCGAACCCCAGAGCGCCTGGAACTCTTCACCCGGCTCGATGGTCCACTTGGCGGCTTCCACCGCGTAAGGGATCTTGATCGCAAGCTGCGGAGCCTTGGGATCGAACACTTGGATCGGCAACTTGCCCGTGACGGCCTTGCCGAAACGGTCCTGTGTTTCCACGACCGCGCGGTAGGCCCCGGCCGGCAGTTCGAAGGTGTAGCTGGCCCGGCCGCCGGCATCGGTGGTGAACCCGCGTTCGGCGACCACTTCGCCCAGCGGCCAAGACTTGGTGTCCGAAAGATCCGGCGGAGGCTGATCGACCACCATGCCGCCCATCGCTCGGCCGCGGCGTGGGAAGGGCTGGGGACGCTCCGACAACGAAGCGCGCTGGACGCTTTCCGGCGGCACTAAGCGGTAGATCTTCAGCGAACCTTCGGCCAACTGGCCCTCGCCGTCCAGCGAGGTCGTGTGCAACGACACGGCCACCGGCTTGTCGACCGCCTGCCAGTCGTCCGCAGTGACGGCCACCTGCAATGCCGTGTAGCCCACGCGGACGACCTGCTGTGCCGACCGCGTCTCGCCGGTCGTATCGGTCACATCGGCGTAGACGGTGTACTGGAAAACCGGTTCGTCCTTCTCGGACACGGACAAGTCCGGCCGAGCTGTAAAACGGATCTCAAACGTACCGTCCGCGCCGGTCGTGGCCGAACCGTGGGTGATTTCCTGGCTGTTGGTCTGCGGGGGCATCCACCAGTAGAACCAGCGCCACCAGATCGGATACTGGACTTCGCGCACCACACGGAAGCGGATTCCGGCATCGTTGATCGGCGAACCGGTGTAGGCCGTCGCCTTGCCGGACAGCACCACCTCGGAATTCAGCTTCGCCGCCACCGCCGGCTTGTCCAACGTCACCTGGAATTTCGGCCGCTTGTACTCTTCCACGTCAAATTGCGTGGCGCCGCCCGGCTCGCCCTCGACGCGGATCACCATGCTGCCCATCAGACGGTCGCGAGGCGCTGTGAAACTGCCGTCGAACGAGCCGTAATCGTTGGTGCGATGCTGCTGGCGAGCCACCTCTTTGCCGTTCGGATCGGCGAAGATCACGGTCAGCGAGCGGTTGGCGATGCTGGTGTAATTGTCGCGCTGCTGGTCGACGTGGATGCAGATGCCCTTGTAGCGGATCGTCTGCCCGGGGCGGTACAGCGAACGGTCGGTGAAGAACATCGTCTGTTCGCTTGGACGCTCCTGCTGCGGAAACGCGTAATTGTGGTAATCGCGGGCCGATGCCAGAGCCTGGCCGTCGTGTTTGACGTAGATCAGAAAACTCTTCCGCTGGTCGGTTTTCAACGTGAACCGCCCGTGCTCGTCGGTCTTCGTTTCGGGGCCGAGCGCCCGCTGACCGCGTTGCTCCTGATACCACGTCTGGACTTGAGCCCCGGCCAGCGGTTGACCGGTAATCGCGTTCAACACAAAACCATCGGTGTTGGCCTCACCATGGCGCGAGCGGATG
This sequence comes from Pirellulaceae bacterium, assembly GCA_023382975.1. Lineage (GTDB taxonomy): Bacteria > Planctomycetota > Planctomycetia > Pirellulales > Pirellulaceae > SKKK01. The sequence continues at coordinate 23,514 of JAHDXO010000014.1, read as the reverse complement.
ACCAAGGCCAGATCGCTGACCCAGAAGTCCGCGAACATGACCATGTTGTTGTTTTCGCCGAATTCGGGCTCATGGCTGGAGATCAGGAAATAGAAGCCGGGTTTTAAGTCCTGCGGCGGCTGAATCTCCTCGGTGCGCTGCTGGTAGTCCTCCGTGGCCGGCAGATCGACCGACCACTCGCGCAGCGGCTTTTGAGCCAACATCTGCTTGCGCCCCGGCATGTCCATGTGTTCCGGGCGATACTGGGCGCTCTTCAGCCGCTGCTCGTAGTCCGCCGGGACGATCCGGAAATAGACCTTGGTCAAATTGCGGTAGGCGACGGAGACTTTGGGCAGCGGATCGTTCCAAACTCGTTCGGTGCTGATCTGCGACGATTTGGCTTCGATCTGTTGGATCAAGTTGTAGCAGCGACGACCGCCGACGGTCTCCGGAAAGGCGTTCATGCCGCGCTCGGCCAGGCGACGCGCCTCGACGAAATCCCCCTCGTCGTGCAACACGCTCGCCCAGTTGTGCAGCGCCCGAGCGGCGATCTCGTGGTCTCCCCACTTGTCCGTGAACTTCTTCAAGGCGGCTTTGTAGCGATCGTTTTTCTCCTCGCCAAACGCTTTGTTGAAACCGAATTCGAGCCGGTTCAGGTCGGCGTCGACCAGGGCAGTCGCGTCCGCGTCGTTTTGGTGGAACTTCAGCAGGTTCTGGAACAGGCGGATCGCTTTGACCAGCGGCGACGTCTCGTCCGTGGTCTCGACCTGCCAACCGCAGAAGTCGGCGACGTCCGAAAACACCGGGCTGTCGGCCATCAAATCGAACGAATCCTGCGGCTTGGCCGCCGCTTGTTCGCCGGAACTGTAGAACCGCAACGCTTCGTGCGCGACGAAGTCGAACAGGGTCGGCCGGTAGGTATCCGGCACGTTCCCCTTGTCCAGCAGTTCGTCGTAGTCGCCGACCGGCGTGGCCTTCAGCTTGTCCTCGGCGGACAGTGCTTTGCCGAATTGCTTGTCGATTTCCGCAAAAATGCGGGGCAAGTCCCACGTCGTAAAATCATCGCTCGGCGCCTGATCCGTCGCCGTGCGTTGCATGAACCGCCAGCGGTTCTGCTGGAAATAGTGCCAGTACCAATGGGCCAAAATCGCCTCCATCATCGGCACCATTTCGGCGGGAGCCTTGGCGATTTCCTGCTGCAGCCGGACGATCTTCTCTTCCGGCTTGTTGCCTTGGATGTTGCCCTCGTAGGCGATCTTGCGGCCGATGGCCTTGATCGCCTCGGCGTAGCTCTTGTCCTGGATCGCACCGGCGATGATGGGTTCGAGCCGCTGGATCGCCGTCTTGGGCAGACCGTTCTTAATCGCCTCGTCCACCTGTTTCCACAGGTCATCCCGAGGCCCGGCAAAGCTGGCTGACGTCATGATCAATACCACGAGAAGTGAGAGGTAACGCATGGTGAAAGGACTCCGCAACGAATTCTGAAACGCCGACCGCTCCGCAGTCGTCCTCGATTCCATCCATCCTACCGCTTTCCGAGAACGACCGCACTATAGACGAAATGCCCATGCCGATGGTTTCCAGCGACAAACGCCTCTCGATGGCAAAAGGTGCTCCACCATCCGTCGTATAGCAACACTCTGAGTCACGCGACGCCCCAGTGGTGAATCCACAGATGCGCAAGCCCTGAAAGGGTGGAACAAGCGCCAAGCGAGTCCTGTTTCGCCGTTTCAGGGCTGATACGTTCGGGCTCCTGCGTACCCAGGGCGACGTTTGCGGGTACACCCGCTTTACTCTGCCCTGGGCTGGCATGTTCCGCCCCGCTGGGGCAGAGAACCGTCTTGCGCGCGTTCGTTTCGCATGAATCAAGAATGGGACTGGCGCCGAGCGGAAACGGCCAAACCCCTGGAGAATCAGCGGTCGCGATGGTGTCTGTTCCAATTTTTTCACAGTCTCGGACCCCAGCGCAGGACCGGAGGGCGAGAGGCGGCGGGTCATCGGGCAGAAGAATTGATGGCAGAAAGATGGCCGAGGCTGCGAAACCGCGACCGGCATCGACTGATCATCTTTCTGCCACCAATCTTTCTGCCAATCCGCTGTTCCCGGATCGTTGGTCCGGTTCCATCTGATATCGCCGTGCCCCGAGGACCACGAATCGCTACTGGCCGATTTGTTTACCGCGCCCTGAACCTCCCGGTCGGGCGGATTACGATCTTTGAAAAGGCTGACGACTATGCCGCCTTCGAGGTGGTGCTGGAGGAGACTCGCGAGCAGGTCGCCATGCGGCTACTCGCCTTCTCCGTCTGCTCTTTCTTGATGAACAGCAGTAGCGCCGGAGGTCGTTTTCCGAGGTTGGGACGGGAGACTTCTTGAGCCACTGGGCGAGCGGAGACGGGAGGATGCCTTTTCGCTTGGCCCGGGTGGACGAGGGGCGAAAGGGTCGGTTAAAATTGGGGGAACGACGTGCCATGGAACAGTACTCCTGAAGCGAAGCAGCATCCGCGGACGTAGCGAGCCGACATGGCCCGCGCGAATCCGTCGCGGTCAGGAACACGGTGCCCGGCGCGAAAAAGCAAGCAGGCGACCGCCGCCAACAGCGCCCAAATCGACATGGCCCGCGCCAGTCCGCCGCAAGGTGACCGCCGTCGTTTGTGCAGGCGATGGCTTGCGATGACGGTATCACGTAGCCACTATCAGAAATGGTACAACGGATGCCTACGGTTCTAACGGTTGGTCCGTACCGGTTTGTGTTTTTCAGTTCGGACCGCGGCGAACCGATTCACATCCATGTAAAACGGGAACGGGACATCGCCAAGTTCTGGTTGGAACCAATTGAACTGGCCAAGAACCTTGGGTTTGCGGATCACGAAATTAACCGAATCGAGCGATTGATCGCAGAGCATCGCGAGTTTTTGATCGAGGCATGGCATGAGTACTTTGGTGCTTGAACAGGAACCGTTTGCTGTCGATTTGTCCGTAACAGGAAGCACCCTGACGGTGGTCCTCGCCGACGGTCGGGCTCTGTCGGTGCCGCTCGCGTGGTATCCACGTTTGGCGCAGGCAACCCAGGCGGAACGGGCCCATTGGCAACTGCTGGGCGGTGGATACGCGATTGAGTGGCCCGATCTCGACGAACACATCGGTGTCGCGAGCTTGTTGGCTGGACATCGAAGTGGCGAGAGCCCTGCATCGCTTCAACGATGGATTGCTTCACGTGCCACGGCGTGACGCAGAGATGCACAAGCGAAAAGGGGACATTCTACTTTTTCGGAAAAGTAGAATGTCCCCTTTTTCCTCCTTTTTTCCTCGAGCGGAAACGGCCACCCCCTGGAGAATCAGCAGTCGCGAAGGTGCTTGTCCCAATTTTTCACAGCCTCGGACACAACGCCGGATTGGAAGGCGAGAGGCGGCGGTTTATCGGGAAGAAAAATGGATGGCAGAAGAATGGCCGAGACTGCGAAACCGCGACCGGCATCGACTGATCACTTTCTGCCACCAATTTTTCTGCCAATCCGCGGTTCCCGGATCGTTGATCCGGTTCCCGCCTGATTGTCGCTGTCGCTCTCGGCCATCTCGTCGCCCTCGCGGCGGTCGACGGTTATTTGCCGGCGAAAGCAGTCGATGATTAAGTATTCGAGCAGGTCGGTCCGAAGTTACTCGTCACGCTGATGAATAGAGTCTCTCGGGGCGTTTCGCTTTCGTTTGGACACAAATTCGACCGCGATGGTCCGGCTCGAGGCGAAATCCGCCATCGGTGGTATGGCGGCGGAAGGGGAGCACACCACGCTCGTTCCGGCCATGTCCTGTCCTTCCCCATTGGAAACAAATCTCGGAAGATTGTCACTTGGCTCGTGTCCGTTCGGTAGAATGGCGACGGGCGGTGTACGGAGGGCACGGTCCGTCGCCAGCTAATCGATACGTGCCACGCTTGAGGAAGACGTTCCCCGCAGCCGCCAATGTGCTGAGTCACAACGAATGCCCATTTGAAAGGAACCAATATGTCGATGCTGTCCATCACGGTCATCCTTGCTCAAATCGCCTTGTCCGCCACGGCGCCCGCCGCCGACGCGGACCTTCAGTTCGAACAGCTCGCCGCTCGGTACATGGATGAGTTCCCCGCGCTGTCGCCGGTCTCTTCCACGGCACTCGGCGACCATCGCTTCGACAGTCAATTGGACGAAGTCAGCCAGCAGGCGAGGCAACAGGAGCGGGATCTGTATCGCAAGTACTTGGAGCAGCTCGGGCGGATCGATCTCGCGGATCTGTCCCGAGCCAATCAAGTGGACCATGCTCTGCTGGACTACGAACTCCAGGGCGCGTTGTGGCGTCTCGATACGCTCGAGGAGTGGGCCTGGAATCCGCTGACTTACACGGGATTGTGCGGCAGCGCGATCTACAACTTGATGGCTCGCGACTTCGCTCCGTTGCCGAAGCGTCTCGGTCACGTCGCGGACCGCCTGGAGCAGTTTCCCCGCCTGTACCGGCAGATCCGCGAGACGCTGGTTCCCCAGCGGGTGCCCAAAATCCACGCCGAAACGGCGGTCAAGCAGAATCCGGGCGTGTTGAGCATCCTGGACAACCAGGTGCGGCCCCATCTGAACGAATTGCCCGACGACCAGCGCCAGCGACTGGTCCAAGCGATGGCCGTAGCCGAGGCGGAAGTCAAGAAGCACCAGCAGTGGCTGGAAAAGGAACTGCTGCCCAACGCCCGCGGCGATTTTCGCCTGGGCCAGGAACTGTTTGACCGGAAGCTGGCGTTCACGCTCAAGTCGCCGCTCACCCGCGACCAAGTCCGGGAACGGGCCGAACGAGAGTTGGTTCGCGTGCGCGATGAAATGTACAACGTGTCGCGAGAGGTATACCAACAGAAGTTCCCCTTCACACAGTTCCCCGCGGAACCCTCCCGTGCCTACAAGCAGGCGATCATCCGCGCGGCCCTGGAGATGGCCTACCAGGACGCTCCGTCGGCGGATGCGATCGTGCAGACGGCCAAGGACTCGCTGGCCATGTGTACGGACTTCGTTCGCGAGAAAGACCTGATCACTCTGCCGCCGGATCCGGTCGAGATCATCATCATGCCCGAGTTCCAGCGCGGCGTATCTTTGGCCTACTGCGACTCCCCCGGCGCGTTGGACGTGGGCTTGAGCACCTTCTACGCCATCGCGCCGCTGCCGGACGACTGGACCGGCCAGCAGGTGCAGTCCTTCCTCCGCGAGTACAATGTGCGTTCGATTCACGACCTGACAATGCACGAGGCTATGCCGGGCCATTTTGTTCAACTGGCCCACTCGAACCGTTATCCCGGAAAACTGCGGTCCGTGCTCTCGTCCGGCGTGTTCATCGAAGGCTGGGCGATCTACTCCGAACGCGTCATGGTCGATGCCGGCTTCATGGACGGCGATCCGCTCATGAAGTTGATCAATTTGAAGTGGTATCTCCGCGGGATCGGCAACGCGCTCATCGACCAGGCGATCCACACCGCGGGCATGACGCGCGACGAGGCGATGCGGTTGATGGTGGAAGACACGTTCCAAGAGGAACGCGAAGCCGCGGCGAAATGGGTTCGGGCGCAATTGACCTCGGCCCAATTGACCACCTACTTCGTCGGCACTCAGGAGTTGTTCGACCTGCGCCGGGATGTCGAGCAAGCCTGGGGCAAGGACTTCAACCTGAAGACGTACCACGACAAGATCTTGTCCTTCGGTTCGCCGCCCACGCAGTACGTGCGGGCGTTGGTGCTGGAAGAACCGATCCCGCGGATGCGCTAGTTGGATGGCCTGTCTCCCGTATCCGCCTCGCGCTTCGCATGCTGTTCCGCAGCAGACCCGAAACGTATCATTCCGAGATCTGCAGGGTCGTATCGGAACCGCCCTGCACGCGCTGTTGGATCACCGCGACTTTTCCAGGCACCTCGAAAAACACCAGGAACTCGACGATGCAACGCACACTTGTATTTCTCCCGCTTCTGCTGCTGGTTTCGCCCGCTTGGCTGCGGGCCGCGGATGCGTCCCAACCGGAACGCATGCCGAACATCGTTTTCATCATGGCCGACGACCTCGGTTATACGGACGTCGCGTGTTTCGGCAGCAAGTATTACGAGACGCCCAACCTGGACCGCCTCGCTTCGCAGGGCATGAAGCTCACGAACTTCCACAACTGCCAGAACTGCACGCCCACCCGCGCGGCCTTGATGAGCGGCCAGTACGCCGCCCGCACCGGCGTCTACACCGTCGGCGGCATCGACCGCTTCGACTGGAGCATGCGTCCCCTGCGGCCTGTCGACAATGTGACTGCCCTGCCGTTGGACCGCGACATCATCGCCAAGCAACTCAAAGCGGCGGGCTACGCGACCGGGATGTTTGGCAAGTGGCACATCGGCGAACGCGGCGAGCACCATCCCGGCCAGCGGGGATTCGACGAAGCCATCGTCAGCGCCGGGCGTCATTTCAACTTTGCCACCAACCCGAACACCGACTATCCCCGCGGCCAGTATCTGGCCGATTTCCTGACCGACCGTGCCGTCGACTTCATCGCGCGGCACAAGGACGGCCCATTTTTCCTGTACCTCCCGCATTTCGGCGTCCACTCGCCGTACCAGGCCAAGCCGGAACTGATCGAGAAATTCACGTCCAAGCCGGGCGTGGGCGGACACAACAACCCGACCTACGCCGCTATGATCTACTCCGTGGATGAAAGCGTCGGGCGTGTGATGGAAACGCTCGACGAACTGAAACTGGCAGACAACACCGTGTTAATCTTCACCAGCGACAACGGCGGCGTGGGCGGCTATGTGCGCGAAGGAATCAAGACGGACGGCGACGTCACCGACAACTCGCCGTTGCGTAGCGGCAAAGGCAGTCTCTACGAAGGCGGCACGCGCGAGCCGTTCATTGCCCGCTGGCCCGGCGTCACACGACCCGGTTCGTCCTGCGACGTGCCGACGATCCATGTGGACATCTTTCCGACGTTCCTCGAACTGGCCGGCGCCCCCGCTCCCCGGCAAGTGCTCGACGGCGAGAGCCTCGTGAAGCTGTTCCGCGATCCGGACGCCCAACTCGAGCGCGACGCCATCTTCCAGCACTTCCCCGGCTACCTCGGCGCGGGCAAGAACGCCTGGAGAACCACGCCGGTGAGTCTGATTCAGAGTGGCGACTGGAAACTCATGGAGTTTCTCGAAGACGGCCGCCTCGAACTTTACAACCTCCGCGATGACATCGGAGAGACGAAGAACTTGGCGAACGTCATGCCCGACAAGGCCAAGGAATTGCACACCCGTCTTCTCGCTTGGCGGGCGGAAGTGAAGGCGCCCATGCCCAACAAGAACGACGTTCCCGCCGCGCCGCAGCCCAAGAAAGGGCGGCGCGAGGGATGATGGCAAGCTCCGGTGCGCTCATGACGTGATCGGCGAAAGAAGATTTCGCCGATTCGGTGGCACGTTCGTTCGGACTAGCCTTTGCTCACGTTGTAGCAGAGGATCGTATCGCCTTCGCGCAAGTACAATCGGCCGCCCACGATGACCGGGTGCGACCAACTGGGCCGGTCGCCGCTGCCGGGGATCTTGAACGAACCCCGCACATTCAACCCGTCCGGGGACGCCTTGGCCAACGCGATCGTGCCGCTGGCCCACCGGATGTACAGATGGCCGTCCGCCACGGCCACGCTGGCCGAGTTCTGGCCGGGGCCGCGTTCCTTCCAGAGGATTTCGCCGGTCATCAAGTTGGCACAGAACGGGATGCCCTGATCGTCAGAGTCGCCGTAAAGGTGGTCGCCCACCAGGACGACGCCCCCGTGCTTGTTGGCCAAGTCAGTGTTTAGTGGATACACGGTCTCGACGGTCACCTGCCCGTCGTTGCCCGGAATTTGACGCAGCAGTGCGCCGCCCCGTCGATAGCCCGCCGTGAAGAACACCAAGTCGCCGCGGATGATCGGCGTGGGAATGACCGCCGTGGTGCGATCGATCTCGTAGGTCCATAGAACCCGACCGTCCTCGGCCCGCACGCCCAACGCTCCACCGGCGGTCGTGTTGACGTACACCCGCGTGCCCGCCACTTCGCTGATCACCGCCGAGGCGTGGCCGGCGCCGCGGTCGTTCGGCCAAACGGCTCTCCAGATCTCGTTGCCCGTCTTCTTGTCCAGGGCCACCATCGTCGCCGTTTCGCCGCCCGGCGTGCAAACCAGGCGATCCCCGTCGATCAGTACCGACTCGCTGTAACCCCAACTGTCGCCCTTCTTGCCGCCGAAGTCCTTCGCCAGTTGCTTCCGCCAACGCGGGGCGCCCGTGGCAGACTCCAGGCACACCAAGTCGCCGTGCGGCGTCAGGATATACAGCAAGTCGCCGTCCACCGTCGGCGTCGAACGCGAGCTCTGCCAATCGGGCCGGCCGCTGGTCCAGGCTGCGCCGAGTCTGGATTTCCAGACCGGTGCGCCGTCCGACACGTTGAAACATACGACGTACTCGTCCTCGTCGTCGGCGATCGACAGTCCATCGCCCATCGTGTACAGCTTGTCGCCCACGATCGCCACGCTGGCATACCCGCGTCCCGCCCCGTGGGCTTGCCACACCAGCGGCGGTCCGTTCTCGGGCCATTCGGTCAGCAGTCCGGTATCCGACGACACCGCGTTCCGCTCGGGGCCGCGGAATTGCGGCCAAGCGCCCGACAGGGTGGAAATCTGGGCGAAGACGATGGGCGCCCCAAGGCAGAGATTCAGCCACAGGCAGCCTATCAACGCTCGAAACAACATGCTTGTTCTCCTCGGGAGTTGAAACGAACTTGAACATCAACCAATGAGTCCCCGCGACGCCATCCCCGGCCCATCTGCATGATCCGCGGACGCGGCGGTCGTCGGGCAACACTTTACGACACCACAGCGGACTTGTCTACAAAGCCCCGACCTAACCGTTCGTGGCGGCGTTTGGCCGCACTCGCGCACCCAGAACGCAGCCGGTCGCGAGTGTCCCCGTTTGCTGGAGCTAGCCAATGCCATCACCGGATGTCGTCGCGAACTCGCTTGACTCGCGCAGGATGCAACGGCGGATGGTATCTGCTTTGGCGTCGGGTCAGGGGGAATTGACCATGTCCGACCAGCGGTGCGATTCCGCATGGCAGCCACCGCCGAACTCGTCTCGGCGGAAGCCTGCCTGGCGGCTACATCGCAGCATCTCTCTTTTCCCTCCTGCCCGCCCTCCGCCGTCGCGTGCGGAGGCTGCGGCTCACAATTCTCCGCCTCAAACAATCGTCCAGGATGTTTACAGCAGTTGGCGGAGACCCGCGCCGAGCGGGCCGTGATAGGTGGTCGGCATCCGTGTTATTTGCTTGATTTTCCCAGCAAATATCACGGCTATCGCGAGTCGGCTTGTTCGTTTAAGAAAGTTCGGAGTGGCTTTCTGTGGTGGCCCGCCGTACGTTTCGTGGTCTGCCGCATCCCTGGCACGATCGTCGCAAGTGTTTTCCTTGAGCAGGTTTGTGGCACACGTCGACGTCCGCTGGCGGGAACTCGGTCCGATCGTTGAAGCGATTCGACGAAACGCTTTGGGGGCGGACGTGGCACGGCCGTTGCTTCCTGTCGGCAGTTGTGTTGCAGCCGCAAGGTTTGCGGCTGGCAAGTGGGTGAGATTTCAGATACGGGGAAACGGTTCAAGTGGCACAGCACCTCTATGCAATTCGCGTCGAAACGAATCGATTGGTCGCAGCGGAGATCGATCCTGCCACCGCTGCGCAACTCTTGGACCGCGCTTGCCCGTTGCTGCTGGGGACGGCCGAGCATTTGGCGCGGGTGGCCCAACGACTTGGACGGCCGCTGGTGATGATCGCACGAGGTGCGTCCGGCCGTTCCGCCAGCACCCAGCCACCGCCGGAGCCGCGGAAGCGGTTCGCGAGTCGGCGCGAAGTGCATGACAGCGAGCATGGCATCGCCCGGGTCGCGTAGCTACCGAGCGGACCCGCGGTGGGAACCATGTGGTCCGTAAGTGACGGTTGTCCATCCGGCAGGAGAGTACATCCATGCGTCATTCGTCCCGTTTCCTGCTTGCATTCATCGCCGGTCTGCTGGGGATCGGCAACGGTTGCGAGCGTTCCTCGTCATCGTCTTCGACCGGCGGGGAAGTCTCGATCCTGAACGTCTCCTACGATCCGACCCGCGAACTGTACCAGGACTTCAACCGGGCGTTTGCCGAACATTGGAAGAAGACCACGGGCCAGACGGTCACGGTCACGCAATCGCACGGCGGCGCGGGAAAGCAGGCCCGCGCCGTGATCGACGGGTTGCAGGCCGATGTCGTCACCTTGGCCCTGGCGTATGACATCGACGCCATCGCCGAGCGAACCGAGATGCTGCCGAGCGATTGGCAGCAACGGCTGCCGCACCGCAGTTGCCCCTACACGTCCACCATCGTGCTGCTGGTCCGCAAAGGCAATCCGAAAGGGATCCGCGACTGGGGCGATCTGGTAAGACCCGACGTCGAAGTGATTACGCCGAACCCCAAGACCTCCGGCGGAGCCCGCTGGAACTATCTTGCCGCGTGGACGTATGCACTCAAGAGGGAGCTTGGCGACCTGAGCAAGCGAAACGATCCGGCGAAGACGGAGGAAGTGGCCGCCGCCGAGGCCAAGGCGCGACAGTTCGTCAGCGAAGTGTACCGCCGAGTTCCGGTTCTCGATCCGGCGGCGCGCGGCGCAACGAACACGTTCGTGCAGCGGAACCTGGGCGACGTCTTGCTGGCCTGGGAAAACGAAGCGTTCCTGGCCATCCAGGAACTCGGGCCGGACAAGTTTGATATTGTCGTTCCTTCGGTCAGCATCTTGGCCGAGCCGCCGGTGACCGTCGTCGACAAGTGGGTCGATCGCCACGGTACTCGCGAGGTGGCCGAAGCATACCTCGAGTTTCTGTACTCGCCGGTCGGCCAGCAGTTGGCGGCCAAGCACTTCTTCCGTCCGGTTCATTCGGAGCACGTGCCGGCCAATGATCTGGAGCGGTTTCCAGAAGTCGAGTTGACGACCGTCGACGCGGCTTTCGGCGGCTGGCAGAAAGCGCAGCAGACCCATTTCGCCGACGGCGGAGTGTTCGACCAGATCTACACCTTGAAATAGCGTCCCCGACGACACATGCCGGCTGGTGCCGGGAGTTTTGCATTGAACGACCTTTCTGGATTCTTGAGCAGACGCGCCAGTGTGATCCCCGGCTTGGGTCTGACGCTTGGCTACACGGTGCTGTACCTGAGCTTGATCGTGCTGATCCCGCTATCGGCATTGTTCATCAAGGCGGCCACGGCGCCCTGGGAATACGTCTGGGAAACCGTCACCAGCCCGCGCGTCCTGGCCGCGTTCCGTCTGAGCCTGAGTGCGTCCTTGATCGCGGCGCTCATCAACACCGTGTTCGGGTTCGCCGTGGCGTGGATGCTGGTGCGTTATGCGATTCCCGCGCGACGGATCGTGGATGCGATCGTCGACTTGCCGTTTGCGCTGCCCACCGCCGTGTCCGGCATCGCATTGACCACCATCTACGCACCCAACGGCTGGATCGGGCAGTGGTTGGAACCGTGGGGCATCAAGACCGCTTTTTCGCCGCTGGGAGTGGCGATTGCGTTGACGTTCATCGGATTGCCCTTTGTCGTCCGCACGGTGCAACCGGCGCTCGAGGATCTGGACTTGGAGTTGGAGGAAGCAGCGGCCAGTCTGGGCGCCAGTCGCTGGCAGAGTTTCCGCCGCGTGATCCTGCCCGCGGTGTTCCCGGCGTTGTTGACCGGTTTCGCGCTGGCATTCGCGCGGGCGCTGGGCGAATACGGATCGGTGGTCTTCATCGCCGGCAACATGCCGATGAGGACCGAGATCGTACCGCTGCTGATCCTGGTCAAGCTGGAACAGTACGACCTCGTCGGCGCCACGGCGATCGCAGCGGCGATGTTGGTCTTGTCCTTTGTGCTGCTGTTGGCGATCAACGGTCTGCAGTGGTGGAGCGGAAGCTGTCATCGAGCGAAAACGTGAGACGTGGTGCAAGAACGAAGACCGACCTTCGTACCCAGACAGAGTTGAAGCGATGGCAGGAACCGAAAGATCCCGACTTGTTGCCCGCGGTTCGTCGAAGGCCGTCGCCGCGGTGGGCGACCCCGTCTGGGTCAAGTGGCTGGTGTGCGCCGCGGCCTGTGCGTTCCTGGGCCTGTTCTTGGTGATTCCGCTGGTGGCCGTGTTTGCCGAGGCGCTGCGGAAAGGCCTGGGAACGTATTTCGCCAGCGTTCGCGAGCCCGATGCGTTGGCGGCGATCCGGCTGACTCTTCTGGTCGCGGGGATTGCCGTGCCGTTGAACGTCGTGTTCGGTCTGGCTGCGTCGTGGGCCATTGCCAAGTTCGAGTTCCGCGGGAAGAGCCTGCTGATCACGCTGATCGATTTGCCGTTTGCGGTGTCGCCCGTGATCTCGGGGCTGATCTACGTGCTGGTGTTCGGCCTGCAGGGGTGGTTGGGGCCTTGGCTGGCGGCGCACGACCTGCAGGTCATTTTCGCCGTGCCAGGCATTGTGCTGGCCACGATCTTCGTCACGTTTCCGTTCGTCGCCCGCGAAATGATTCCTCTGATGCAAGAACAGGGGACGGAGGAGGAAGAAGCGGCGCTGGTGCTGGGGGCCAGCGGTTGGCAGACGTTCTGGCGTGTTACCCTGCCGAACGTCAAGTGGGCGCTGCTGTACGGAGTCATCCTGTGCAACGCCCGGGCGATGGGCGAATTCGGCGCGGTATCGGTCGTCTCCGGGCACTTGCGAGGCAAGACGAACACGATGCCGCTGCACGTCGAGATCCTCTACAACGAATACAACTTCGTCGCCGCGTTCGCCGTCGCCTCGCTACTGGCGCTACTGGCGCTGGTTACCCTGGCGCTGAAATCGCTGGTCGAATGGCGCACGCTGGAGAGGCCGTGAAGAGAACGGAACTGCCGCCGAGCAAGTTCGGCGGCGAACATCTCTGGGAATGAGGAAGAAGCCGCGATGGGAATCGAAGTCCGCAACATCACCAAGCGTTTTGGCACGTTTGTCGCTTTGGACCGTGTATCGCTCGACGTTCCGGACGGCGAGTTGGTGGCGCTGCTGGGGCCGTCGGGCTCGGGGAAGACGACGCTGCTGAGAATCATCGCCGGTCTGGAGGCATTCGATCTGTCCGAGCGGAGCGCGATCCGGTTCGACGGCCGAGACGTGGCCCGGCAGGCGGTCGGCCGTCGACAGGTGGGGTTTGTTTTTCAGCACTACGCCCTTTTCCGGCACATGACCGTCTTCGACAATATCGCTTTCGGATTGCGTGTGCGTCCGAGACGCCAGCGGTTGCCGAACGAGGAGATTCGGGACCGCGTCCGGCAACTGCTCCGTCTGATCCAACTGGAAGCCATGGAAGACCGTTATCCTTCCCAACTGTCCGGCGGTCAGCGGCAGCGGGTGGCGCTGGCCCGGGCGCTGGCGATCCAGCCGCGAGTGCTCTTGTTGGACGAACCGTTCGGAGCGCTGGATGCCAAGGTGCGGCAGGGCCTGCGCCGCTGGCTGCGGCGGTTGCACGACGAGATCCACATCACCAGCGTGTTTGTCACGCACGACCAGGAGGAGGCGCTGGAGGTGGCGGATCGCGTCGTCGTGATGAACGAAGGGCGGATCGAACAAGTCGGCACTCCCAACGAAGTGTTCCACCAGCCGGCCAGTGCATTCGTGATGGACTTTCTGGGCCACGTCAACCTGTTCCAAGGACGGATCGAGGCGGGAAAGGCGGTGTTCGGATCGCTGGTGGTCGATGCGCCGGACGGCCTGGAGATCCGCGGCGACCACGCCCGCCTGGCGGTGCGCCCGCACGATCTGGAGATCTGGAAAGAGGAAAGCCCCGAGCGGCAGGGCATGAAAGCCGGAGTGGTCCGCGTCCAATCCGCAGGGCCAATGGTTAAGATTGAATTGCAGAGCGACGACCGCCAGACGCTGTTCGTCGAAATGTCGCACGAGCGTTTCCGGCAGGATCCGTGTACAGTGGGAGATGACGTGTTCGTAGCGCCGCGGGATTCGCGGTTGTTTGTGGACGATTATGGGACGTGAAGCGGAGTTGCCATGTCGAAACGAGCAGGAAGATCCGACATCGATGCTGCCAGCCAGGCTCCGGACGCCGGCACGGACGACTTGATGCTGCGCGCCTGGCGGGAGACGTGCCGCCACGTGGAGATCACGGAGTCCACGGCGGCCTTGGCGAGCCTGCTGCGGGACGTCATGCCGCTGGCGCGCGTCGTGGTCCGGCAGATCGACCGACAGCGGGGGGTCATCGAGACCTGGGCCGACACCGCACTGGCCGCGGCCGGCGAAACGGCGGCTCTGCGGACGGACGTGACAGCGGACCAGATTCGGCGACTGGAGAGCGACTGGCGGAATCAGCGAGTTTGTTGTTTGGAGGGTGGCGCGGTCGGCGGAAGCGGTGACGAGACGGGGACCGTGATGGACCGCCTGCTGCCCGCGGACGCAAAGCGGGCTTCGGCGCTGGTCGGTCGTCTGACGGCGTCCCGCGACTTCCTGGGGGCGCTGATCCTGGTGGCAGCGCCCGGCGAGCGATTCACGCGCCAACACGCCGATCTGGCAGCGGCTCTGCTGGAACCCTTCAGCGCCGCCCTGGAAAACGACCAGCGTCTGCGCGAGATCGCCGCGCTGCGGGCGGCGGCCGAAGCGGACAAAGAGTCGCTGTTGAACCGTCTGGGGCGAAAAGACGTGACCGGAGCAATCGTCGGCGCCGAGGCTGGTCTGCGCGACGTGATGCAGCGTGTCGGACTGGTCGCGCGTTCGGACGTCACCGTGCTGCTGTTGGGCGAGACGGGAACCGGCAAGGAGGTGATCGCCAGGGCGATCCACTCGCAATCGCCGCGGGCCGGCCATGCGTTCCTGCGGGTCAACTGCGGAGCCATCCCTTCGGAGTTGATCGACTCGGAACTGTTCGGGCACGAGCGGGGCGCATTCACGGGGGCCACCGAGGCGCGCGCCGGCTGGTTTGAACGCGCCGATGGCGGCACGTTGCTGCTGGACGAAATCGGCGAGCTGCCGCCGCCGGCCCAGGTCCGGCTGCTCAGGATCTTGCAGGACGGCTGGCTCGATCGCGTGGGCGGGCGGCAACCGGTCCACGTCGACGTGCGGATCGTCGCTGCCACGCATCGGGATCTCGCCGCGATGGTGACCGAGGGCCGGTTCCGGGAAGACCTGTGGTATCGACTGGCCGTGTTTCCGATCGTTCTTCCGCCGCTGCGGCAGCGGCGCGGGGATATCCCCGCGTTGGCCGTCCATTTCGCCGAACGGGCGGCCGTCCGGTTCTCGTTGCCCCTGGCCCTTCCCAGCGACGAGGACATCGCGTTGCTGAGCGTCTACGATTGGCCCGGCAACATCCGCGAACTTGGCGCGGTGATCGACCGTGCCGCGATCCTGGGCGAGGGACATCGTCTTGAAGTCGCCGCTGCGTTGGGATTGTCGGCCCCGCACGCACCGCCGTTGCGAGCGGCCGATCCGCGTGTACGCGGCAACCAACCGAGCACGTTCGCGCAGATCGTGCCCTTGGACGAAGCCATGAAGCAGCACATCGAAGCCGCCTTGACCGTCACCCAGGGCCGCATCGAAGGCCGTCGCGGCGCCGCAGCGGCGCTGAAGATCAACCCGCACACGCTTCGTGCCCGCATGAAGAAACTGGGCATCGACTGGAATCAGTTCCGGGAGCAAGTCGATTGACGTAGTCCGGCGAGCTCGCGCACTCTACCGTCCACCATCCCCTCGCTTCTGTTGGTCCGAGAAAGAACACATCGACCGGCGCATGATCTGCTTGACTGCGTCCGTCCTACGGAGCAGTCTGCCCCGGAGGGATGCCGCTTCGCTAGATCATTTCACGGCCTGCCGTCAAATGATCTGACAGACTCGCAGTTTCGTCAGTCGAATTGCATGACCATCGGCATCTGGTTTCCTGCTCGCGCTACGCAAGAAACCGCAGCGTCTCCGGATAATTCGCTTGGACGAGCGATGTCCCCAGCGAAGTCACCAGGATTTGGCACGGGTCTTGCTTCCTGACATGACATCGTCAGATCGTCAATCGCTCGCGAGATGCAACGGCGAGATTTGAGAGTGGACATTTTCCATGAAGAAAAGGTGAGACATGTTGTTCAAGAGATTGAGAAATGCGGGATTTACATTGGTCGAATTGTTGGTCGTGATCGCCATCATCGGGATCCTGGTGGCGCTGCTGCTGCCCGCCGTCCAGTCGGCGCGCGAAGCGGCTCGCCGCATGCAGTGCAACAACAACCTGAAACAGATCGGTGTGGCCCTGCACAACTATCACGATACCTTCCGATCGTTTCCCTCCGGCTACGTCTACCCCAGCGGGTTCGCAAACAATGCAGCAGCAGCCAATCACGAGAGCTGGGGGTGGGCAGCCCTGACGCTGCCCTTCCGGGAACAGCAAGCTCTGCACGAGCAACTGGGCGTCACCAGTCAGCCGCTGTACCGGGGATTTACGACCGGAGGGACGGCATTCAAGGATCTCGTTCAGACGCCGCTGCCTGGGTTCATTTGCCCTTCGGACACGGAGTATAACAAACCCGGAAACGTGCATCAGAATCGGAATTTCGACGATGGCGTAGGTGTCGTCGCGGGTGGAATTGCGACTCCAGTCAGGCCCGGGTTGAGCAATTACATCGGCGTCGCCGGGCATCGCGACGTGGTCCAGCGGGCGGTGAACACGGGGATCTTTTTCGGAAACAGCCAGATCTCGATCGCCGACATTACCGACGGGACCAGCAACACCGTTGCCGTGGGCGAACGGGAGACCAAGAATTGCCGCTCCGGAA
Source organism: Pirellulaceae bacterium (assembly GCA_023382975.1). GTDB lineage: Bacteria > Planctomycetota > Planctomycetia > Pirellulales > Pirellulaceae > SKKK01. The sequence goes on along the minus strand of JAHDXO010000014.1, from coordinate 6,718 downwards.
CGTGGCTCGGCGTCCGCAATCCCAACGGCAGCGGCACGCGAGGCACACAGGTGGTCTTGGGACACAGCCGCCCGAAGCTGAACCAGGACACCTCGGCGATTCCCTGGAATACCGCCAACCTCGGTTGCGGAGAAGGCTTTAGCAGCCTGCACCCTGGCGGAGCCTTGTTTCTGCTGTGCGATGGCAGTGTGAGATTTGTGGGCGATTCGATCAACCATTTCTGGTACGGAACTACGGTGCAGGGTGCGGTCAGCGAGCATCAGGACGTACAAAACGGCGTCTACCAGCGTCTGCTGTCCCGCAACGATGCTTTGACCGTCGATGCGTATTAGATGCCGGTCTTTCGTCTTGTGCGACGGACGTCCTCGTCCGTCGAGTAGCGAGGGAAAGCAGACACGACGGACGAGAACGTCCGTCCCACTTCAGGAGTTCAACCAATGCAATTACAAAGTCTTCGCAAAAATCCCACCTCCACAATCCTCGGAGTCTTCGGCTTGCTCTTGATTTCCGGATGCGGCCGGGCTCTGGACGACATCGGTCGCGTCTCGGGCAGGGTAACGCTGGACGGCCAGCCGTTGGCCAACGCGACGGTGATCTTCTCGCCGACGACCCCGGGAAACCAATTCGTGGCGGTTACGGATGCCGATGGCGAGTACTCGCTACTGTACTCGGCCAAGACCCGCGGGGCGGAGCCGGGCGAGCACCGGGTCACCATCTCGACGTTCTCCAAGGGAGATCCCGATGGCGATCCGCCGGTGTCCAAGACTGCAGAGCGAGTGCCGTACCGGTACAACCTGCGGAGCGAACTGACGGCAAGCGTCGAACGAGGCAACAACGCCGTTCATTTCGACCTGGACTCCCACGGCCCCGTGGTGCAGCCCGACAATCCCCGTTCGATCATCAGGTGACTGCCATGCGAAGCGATTCCTACGCGATTCTGGTGCGTCCTGGCGGACTGATGGCAATCCAGTTGGACGACCGCGAGGCAGACGAGCTTCGGGACGCCGGCCAAACCGTCCTGCGGGTGACACTGCTGGATCTGGTCCGGCTGGCCGGAAATCAAGACCGATCGCTGACGGTTTTCCCCCGCGACGAAACGCGAGGTTACCGCAAATGCGCCGCGCTGATGCGAGGCTCCGATGCCGCCTTGCCCCGGGCAGGGTAGAGAGACGAACGTCCGAACCGAGCTGTCCTTCACACGACGTCCTCTTCCCAGACGGTGCGGTAGGCGTTTTGGTGTTCGAGGTATTCGATCAGGCGTTGGTAGAAGGGATGGGTGCAGAGGGTCGCGGTGTCGCCGATCAGCAGCAGCTTGCGGCGGGCGCGGGTCATAGCGACGTTCATGCGGCGGATGTCGGCCAAGAAACCGATCTCGCCGCCGGGGTTGCTGCGGACCAGCGAAATGACGACCGCTTCCTTCTCCCGGCCTTGAAAGCCGTCCACGCTGTCGATCTCCAAGCCGGACACGGGCAACCGCTGACGCAGCAGCCGGACCTGAGCGGCGTACGGAGCGATGACGGCCACATCGGCGGCCGGAAGCCCCGCGTCCAGCAGTTCTTGGACTTTGCGGACGACCAGCGCTGACTTCGATGCTTCGTCAAATCACCGCCTCGCAAGCCGCCGTTGGTTTTCGCAAGTTGGAGATTCAGGGGCCTTGTCGCGAAATGCGCGACAAGGCAAACTGCAAGCAGGTCTTGAAGCAAAGGTTGTGAACGAGGACATTGCGATGAATCCACTCGCCCTCGAATTGGACAGGATCGTCGGTCAGCTTGATCCGGAAACCGCAATTCTGCTGGAGCGAACCGTGCGCGATGCGCTGGCGTTGGTAGACCGTCGAACCGATCGCAGTGCTGTCGAAGATGCACTGGGTTATCCCGCCGGTTACTTCACAGCAACGGCGGGCAGTTTTGCGGATGAACCGTTGGAAGTCCCCACTGAACCGCCACTGCCAACTCGCGAATCATGGTGATGCGTTATCTGCTCGATACGAACACTTGGATCCACTACTTGAAGCACCTTGGCTCGCCCGTGGAGGTACGGTTGCGGCAGACTCCTGCTCGCGAGGTTGCCGTGTGCTCGGTCGTATGGGCCGAATTACTGCATGGCGCACGGAAATACGAAAACGCGAGGCACGCGTCGCGCGTATCGAACATACGTTGAGCCCCTTCCGGTCACTGCCTTTCGACGATAGAGCTGCCCGACGCTATGCTGAGATTCGGGACGAACTCGAAACGCGCGGCGAGGTTATCGGGCCGTATGATCTGCTCATCGCGGCCATTGCACTGAATCATGGCCTAACTGTCGTGACGAACAACCGTGAGTTCAGCCGGATTGATGGCCTGACCGTCGAAGATTGGACAATCGCGAGGTCGTAGGACTTCAGAATCGGCGAATCAAGACGGTCGCTTGTAGAACGGCCTTTCCAGGCCGTCTAGTCGGCCCGGAACGACCGACCAAGGTCCACGTCACGCCAGTGTTTCCTTTCCGGTCCTTGGTTCATGTTCCTTGTTTTTTGTCGCGTACAGGCATGAAGGGAACTTGCTTCACGGGGCGTCCTCTTCCCAGACGGTGCGGTAGGCGTTTTGGTGTTCGAGATATTCGATCAGGCGTTGGTAGAAGGGATGGGTGCAGAGGGTGGCGGTGTCGCCGATCAGCAGCAGCTTGCGGCGGGCGCGCGTCATGGCGACGTTCATGCGGCGGATGTCGGCCAAGAAACCGATCTCGCCGCCAGGGTTGCTGCGGACGAGCGAAATGACGACCGCTTCCTTCTCGCGGCCTTGAAAACCGTCCACGCTGTCGATCTCCAGGCCGGGCACGGGCAACCGCTGGCGCAGCAGCCGGACCTGAGCGGCGTACGGAGCGATGACGGCCACATCGGCGGCCGGAATTCCCGCGTCCAGCAACTCTTGGACTTTGCGGACGACCAGCGCTGCCTCGTGCGGGTTCAGCCGGCTCTCGCCGTCGGGTTCGACTTCCTCGTCAAAGCCGGCGCCGGCCGTGTCGATGAACTCGAGCGGCGATTCGGTCAGCGCGGTCGCCTGCACGTCCGGCAGATCGGCCAACCGGTGCTGGCGCACCGAGGCGTCCGCGACGAGTCCGTCGGCGTAGAATTCGCGCGAGGGAAAGGCCATGATGGCTTCGTGCATGCGGTACTGGACGGTCAGTTGCCGCGAGATGGCGGCGCCCCGCAGATCCATCAGCCGTTCGAACAAACTGATGCCCAGTCCGTCGGCGGACGCTTCGAGGCTGATGACGGTGGGCGGCAATTGGCAATGGTCGCCCGCCAGGACGACGCGGTCGCACCGCAGCAGGGGAATCCAGCAGCCGGGTTCGACGCTCTGACAAGCCTCGTCGATCACGGCCAAGTCGAACCGCCGCGCGCCGAGAATCTCGCTGTCCAGGCCGGTCGTGGTGGCGCACAGCACGTCGGCCGTGTTCAACAGATGCTCGACCGCCTGCATCTCCAGCCGCCGCGCATCGGCCAGCAACTGGCGGGCTTCCTGGCGCGTCTGCTGGCGCGCGCCGGGCTCGGGCCTGGCGCGAGTGTACCGCGCCGCTTGCCGGAATAGGCCCATCGCCTGCTTGACCAGCTTGCGCGCTAGCCGGACGTCCGGATGCGCATCGACCAGCAGATCCAGCGTGTGCTCGCGCAGCTCGGGCAGGACGCGCGCCGGGTGGCCCAGACGCACCGCCCTTTCCCGGAAGGCCACCAAGCGCAGCAGCAGGTTGTCCACCGCCGTGTTGCTGGGCGCGCACGCCAAGACCCGCTCGCCGCGGCGAACCGCGCGCCGAATCAACTCGACCACCGCCGTCGTCTTGCCCGTTCCCGGCGGGCCGTGGATCAGCGCGACGTCGCGCGCGGCCAGCGCGAACCGCACGGCTTTCTGCTGAACGTCGTTGAGTCCGCGGTCCAAAGACGCCTCGTCCGTCTCCGCCGCGAACTCGGGATCGCGCTGGCCCAGCAGCGCGTCGCGGAGCTTGGCCGTCCGGTCGCCGCTGGCCGCGGCGGCGCGCTCGAGCGCCGAACGCTGACGCTGAACGGCCACTTGGTCGTCGGCCAGGTCCAATCGCCATGTTTCGTGATCGCCGGGGTCGTCGTCCGAGCTGCCCAGGGCGACGCTGATCGTCTGGTCGGTGCGCTGGTAGACGACGCCGCGGTGGGCATCCTGAAGCGGGCCGGGCGCCGGGCGTCGCTCTCCCGGAGCCGGTCCCTTGTGCGAAGGCCGATTCGTTTGAGGCGTCAGCACCACCGGACTGCCTACGTCCAGCCGGGTCCACGGCAGCGGCGACCGGTTCCGTTTGCCCAGTTGCCACAGCCGTCGCCCGCCCAGTCCCGTGTCCTCGTCCAGCAGCACCAGATCGATGAGACTCGTTCCGGATCGTTCTGCCTCGGGGGGCGACAGTCGGCTGGCTCGTTCGACCGCCTGCCGGGCTTCGGCCTCGCTCTCCCATTGCAACAGGCGAGCAAGCCGCTGGAAATGCTCTTCGCCCGCAGCATTGCCGCTGCCGGGACGTTCGGCCCAAGCCCGCACCGGCCGGTCGCCCAACCGCTGACCGTCCAACTGGCGAGCCAGACGGAATTGCCAGCCTTCGGGCACCTCGACGGTCGCCGTGCCGCCGTGCAGTTCGATCCGGCCGACTCGCTGGCGGTCCAGGCCGCCGACCGTGTGCAGCAGCGACAGCACGTCCGATTTCGAAACTCGCCGCGACACGGGTTCCAGGTGGATGACAGGCATGGAAAAAGAAGTCTCCAACGCATCTTGTGGACAGGGACCGAGATCGGCACAATCTAAAGCCGTTTTCAGTTCGTGAGTCGAGCCTCGGTGGAGGCGGCGGATTCGGCTACGGGTGTTTTTCGCGGCGGCGAGCGGCGGCGTCAAGGCGTGGCGTTTTGCGGATTTCTCCCTGGAGATATGGATTGCGATGGAAACCCTGAATATCTCGCTGGAACTGCGATGGGCGTTGGGCGGCGTGCTGATCGTGTACATGGTGATCATGTACGGACTGGCCCTGTTCGCTCAGCGCCAGATCCACAACACCGAAGACTATCTGGTGGCCGGGCGCCGGCTGCCGTTGTCGCTAGCTTGGATGACCCTGCTGGCCACATGGTTCGGCGCGGGGACGATTCTGGCGGCGGCCGACGAGGTGCGGGACGTCGGACTGCGGGCGGCGGGGTTGGAGCCGTTGGGCGCGGGATGCTGTCTGCTGTTCGCAGGACTGTTCATCGCGGCGCCGATGTGGCGCGAGAAGTTGTTGACGATGCCGGATCTCTTCCGGCGCCGCTTCGGTCCCACCGCCGAGGTCCTGGCTTCGTTGATCATGGTGCCCAGTTTCTTCGGCTGGATCGCCGCTCAGTTCGTGGCGCTGGCCGGGCTGCTGTCGCTGTTCTTCGGGATGGATCCGCGGCTTGGGCTGCTGCTGGTCGGCGTCCTCGGCACGGGATACACCTTGATGGGCGGCATGTGGTCGGTGACGCTGACCGACGCGGTGCAGATCAGTTTGGTGTTGCTCGGTCTGGTGATCCTGGGCGTCACGGTGCTGATCGAGTTGGGTGACGGCCAGTGGATGGCCGGCGCGGCGGTTCTGATCAGCGAAACCCCTGCGGACAAGCGGACGCTGATCCCGCGAGAAAGCGCGGCGGCTTTTTTCGGCTGGCTCGATCTCTTTGCCGTTGCGGCCTTGGGGAACATGACGGGTCAGGACTTGATGCAGCGGATCTTCGCATCGAAATCCGAGCGTGTCGCCCGCCGGGCCTGTTTCATCGCGGGCGTCTTGTACATCGTTTTCGGGGCGATCCCGGTCGTGTTGGGCCTCTCGGCGAATCTGCTGCTACCCGGCGACGCCCAGGTGCGGATCCTGCCGGCGCTGGCGGGCGTGTTTCTCAGTCCCGCGCTGGCGGTCGTCTTCATCGTCGCTCTAGTGTCAGCGGTGCTTTCGACGATCGACAGTGCGATCCTGGCTCCCGCCAGCGTGCTGTCGCAAAACGTGATGTCGCGTTTCATCCCGATCCGGTTGCTGACGCTGAACCGTGTGGCCGTGCTGGTGGTGGCAGCGTGCAGCCTGGCGTTGGCCTACGTGGGCGAGAACGCTTACAAGCTACTCGAAAACGCTTATTCCATTCCGCTGACGGGCTTGTTCGTGCCAATGATGTTCGGCCTGTTCACCCGTCCGCGCAGCAGCCTGCCGGCCTTGGCCAGCATGGTGGTCGGAACCGGGTTGTGGCTGTTTCACTTCGTGATGGAACGCGTGGCGGATTGGGAATATTTTCTGCAGGGCATCGAGGCGATCGGCCGCTGGCATCTGCCTTCGTCGCTGACCGCCACCGCTTTGGCGGCCGTGACCTATTTGATCTTCGAGCCGCCTTGGCGGATGCAGCCTCACCGGCCCATCCAGCCGCCGTCCACCAGCACGATCGAGCCGTGCATGTAGTCCGAAGCGGCGGACGCCAGAAACACCGCGGCGCCCTGGAAATCTTCGGGCGCGCCCCAGCGTCCGGCCGGGATGCGCGCCAAGATGGCCGCGCTCCGCTCGGGATCGGCCCGCAACGCCGCGGTGTTGTCCGTCGCGATATAGCCCGGCGCGATGGCGTTCACGTTCACGCCTCGCCCGGCCCATTCGTTGGCCAGCGCCATGGTCAACTGGCCGATGGCGCCCTTGCTGGCCGCGTAGCCGGGCACGGTGATGCCGCCCTGGAAGGTCAGCAGCGAGGCGGTGAAGA
>JAHDXO010000013.1:171045-183357 GCA_023382975.1 Pirellulaceae bacterium | reverse complement strand
CAAGCTGGAAGCTTACCCCACCTCGGTTCTTGCCAGTATTTCAGCAGGCTCCGAACGCGCATGGGCCCGACGGCTAGCCGCACGTCACGAGCGTCGCGCGCGGACGTGGATTGGCGGATGAATTCTCGGCGCGTGGGTCGCGAAATCCGGGCGAATTGGGCGTCCGAAGAAAAATCGAAAAAAACTGAAAAAAGCTTATTGACGCGGCTCGGACGAAAGATATATTCTGTAATTGTTCTGGTTGTTCATCAACAGGTCAACAATCATGCTTTCGGCCACCGCACAACATGCGATTCGCGCTTTGGCTCAGATGGCTCAACTGCCAGAGGGTGGGTCGATTCTCGGACGCGAGTTGGCCGAGTCGGCGGGCATCCCGAGCAATTTCCTGGCGAAGATCATGCTAGTCCTGCGCAATGCGGGGGTGATTGATGCCACCAGGGGACTAGGTGGCGGGTATCGGCTGTTGCAAGACCCCAACCGGATAACGTTGATGCAGGTGGTCGAATTGTTCGACGGGATCAGTGCCCGGCCCAAGTGTTTTCTCGGCGAGAAACACGGCTGCAACGACGAAGAGGCTTGCTCAGCCCACTCGGGCTGGAAGGTTGTTTGTGACGCCTATCTGCAGTTCATGACCACCACGACGATTGCTGACATCGGCCCGGACGAAGTCTGTCCCCGGCTTCGATTGCACAGCCTTTCGAAATAGGAGGCGAAATCCACCGTGAATATCCGATGCTGTCAAACTGCCATAAAGTTGACTTGTGCATGCACAACGATCCAGTGTAGGTGGTCAGTCGTTGTTGCCGCCGTTTGGGCCAGCCTGGGGCTGGTAGCCGCGCCGGGAACGGTGCGGGCTCAGGAGACGGCCCAGTTCTATCGGCAAAACTGCGCCAGTTGCCATACGATCGGCGGCGGGCGACTGACGGGGCCGGACCTGAAAGACGTCACCAAGCGGCAGAACCGGGATTGGCTGGTCAACTTCATCCTCAATCCGACGGCCGTCTTGAATAGCGGCGACGCCTACGCCTTGAAGCTGAAGGACGAATCCCGCGGCGCCGTCATGCCCGCGATTCCAGGGATGACGCGGGACCGGGCAGACGCGTTGCTGCAACTGATCGAGGCCGAATCGGCGCTCGATGAATCCCAGTTCAAGGGCATTGTGGTATCGACGGAGCCGTTTACCGAACAGGAGATCGAACTGGGGCGGCGCTACGTTCTCGGTACGGCCCGGTTGGCCAATGGCGGCGCCGCCTGTATCGGCTGCCATTCGGTGCATGGCACCGGCTCGCTGGGAGGCGGGCGGCTGGGGCCGGACTTGACGCGAGTCTACCAGCGGCTGGGCGGCGATGCACCGCGAAAGAACTTGACGGCTTGGTTGACGGCGCCGGCGACGGCCACCATGGCGCCGGTCTTTCGGTCGCATCCGCTGACCAAGGAAGAAATCAACGGTCTGGTGGCGTTCTTCGAGCACAGCGCCCAGTCGGATATCGAGAGCAACGCCAGTGGATCGCTGGCCTTCCTGCTGCTGGGAGTCTTCGTGGCGGTTTGCGGACTGGTGGGGATGGATGCCATCTGGCGGAACCGGTTCCGCAGCGTCCGCCGCGCCCTGGTCTGGGCGTCGCGCAAGACGGCGTCCGGTGGACAGGCCGCGAGCCAGTGACGAGTGAGTGAATTCTGAATCGTTTCCTGCATCAATTATTTGTCGCTCGGACAAGAGAAAGCGAAAGTCATGTCGGGACGAGATGCGATCGCTTGGATCAAAGACGAAGCCAACCCCAGTCTGCGTGGCTGGGAAGAGTTCTATCGAAACCGCTGGCAGCACGACAAGGTCGTCCGCAGCACGCACGGCGTGAATTGCACCGGAGGTTGCTCGTGGATGATCCACGTCAAAGACGGCCTGGTCACTTGGGAGATGCAGGGGCTGGACTACCCGCCGCTGGACCCTTCGCTGCCGCCGTACGAGCCGCGGGGCTGCCAGCGCGGGATTTCGTACTCGTGGTACCTGTACAGCCCGCTGCGCGTGAAATACCCGTACATCCGCGGTGCGCTTCTGGATCTGTGGAAACAGGCCCGGGCGCAACACGACGATCCGGTAATCGCTTGGCGTTCGCTGGTCAGCGATCCGGCCAAGCGGCAGCGCTGGCAGCAGGCGCGCGGCAAAGGCGGGTTCCGCCGCGCGGATTGGGACACCGTGCTGGAGATGATCGCCGCGTCGCAGGTTCACACGATCCAGGCCCACGGTCCCGACCGCATTCTGGGCTTCTCGCCGATTCCGGCCATGTCGATGATCAGTTACGCCAGCGGCTCACGCATGCTGCAATTGATGGGCGGCGTGGGATTGTCGTTCTACGACTGGTACTGCGATCTGCCGTCGGCGTCGCCGGAAACGTGGGGCGAGCAGACGGACGTGCAGGAGTCGGCCGACTGGTACAACGCCAAACTGTTGGCGGTGATGGGGTCGAATCTGAATATGACCCGCACGCCGGACTGCCATTTCGCCGCCGAGGCCCGGCACAACGGGACGAAGATGTGGGTCTTCTCGCCGGACTTCAACCAGGTGGCCAAGTATGCGGACGACTGGGTGGCGATCAACGCCGGGCAGGACGGCGCGTGGTGGATGGCGGTCAACCACGTGTTGCTGAAGGAATTCCATCACGAGCAGCAGGTGCCGTACTTCATCGACTACACCAAGAAGTACACCGATGCGCCCTATCTGGTCGAAATCCGCGACGAAGGCGGCGCGCTGCGTCCGGGCCAGATGCTGCGGGCCAACCGGCTGGCCAATTACGCCGGCGAAGAGAACGGCGACTGGAAATTCCTGATGTGGGATCAGGCGGCCGATGCCCCGAAGATGCCGATGGGCAGTTCGGGTTTTCGCTGGGGCCAGACGCAAGGCAAGTGGAACCTGGAACTGAAGGACGGCGCGGATGGCAGCGCCATCGATCCGGTATTGACCTTCCTGCCCGAACACGACGCGGTTGTCTCGGTGACGCTGGACAACTTTGCCGATGGCGGCACGATGGCTCGCGGGATTCCCGTCAAGCAGTTGGCCTTGGCCGACGGAACGACGGTCATGGTGGCCACGGTCTACGATCTGCTGATGGCGCAGTACGGCGTGCCGCGGGGACTGGGGGACGGTTACCCGGTCGACTACAACGACGCCGACGCGCCCTACACGCCGGCCTGGTCGGAAAAGTACACCGGCATGGGCCGCGAGACGCTGATCCGCTTTGCTCGCGAGTGGGCAGTGACGGCCGAAAAGACGGGCGGCAAGTGTACGATCATCATCGGCGCCGGGATCAACCACTGGTATCACGCGAACCTGATGTACCGCGCCGGCATTCATGCGTTGATGTTCTGCGGTTGCATCGGCGTCAACGGCGGCGGTTTGGCGCACTACGTGGGCCAGGAGAAGCTGGCTCCGCAGGAACCCTGGTCGGCGATCGCGATGGGCCGAGACTGGCAGCCGGCGTCGCGGCTGCAGAACGCGCCCAGCTTCCACTATGTCCACACTGACCAGTGGCGTTACGAGAAGGATTTCACGGACTATCACACGGTGCCGCAGACGGCGGACGGCCGGCCGGCGGTGGGGGGCCACACGATGGACCACCAGGTCCGCGCGGTGCGCAACGGCTGGTTGCCGTTCTATCCCCAGTTCCCGAAGAATTCGCTGGATCTGGTTCGCGAGGCGGAGGCGGCGGGCGCGAAGACGGACCAGGAGATCGTGCAGTACGTGGTCGACCAGTTGAAGTCGCGTGAACTGAAGTTCTCGGTCGAGGATCCGGACGCGCCGGAGAACTGGCCGCGGGTCTGGTTCATCTGGCGAGGCAATGCGCTGATGGCCAGTGCCAAGGGCCACGAGTATTTCCTGAAGCACTACCTGGGCACCCACACCAACACGATCGCGGAGGATCTGGCCGGCGACTCGGTCCGCGAGGTGGCTTGGCACGAGCACGCGCCGCTGGGCAAGCTGGATCTGGTGATCGACTTGAATTTCCGCATGGATACGTCGGCCCTGTATTCCGACATCGTTCTGCCGGCAGCCACTTGGTACGAAAAGGCGGATCTGAACTCGACGGACATGCACAGCTTCATCCATCCGCTGTCTGCTGCCGTGCCGCCGTGCTGGGAATCGAAGAGCGACTGGCAGATCTTCCAGGCGATCACGAAGCGGTTCTCCGAATTGGCGGCACGCCACTTTCCCGAGCCGGTTCGCGACCTCATCGCGACGCCGCTGTCCCACGACAGCGCGGCGGAGATCGCGCAGCCGGCGATCCGGGACTGGATCCGCGGCGAGGTCGAAGCGATTCCCGGCAAGACGATGCCCGGTTTCAAAGTCGTCACCCGGGACTACAAGAACCTGTGGCGCCAATTCACGGCGTTCGGACCGCTGGCCCGCGACAACGGCTTGGGCGCTCACGGCACGAGCTACGCCATCGCGGACGAATACGAGGCGGCGTTGCGCGAGCGGCCGACGAAGATCGTGGACGGGCAGCGGCTGCTCTCGCTGGCCGATGACGAACAGGTCTGCGAGACGATCCTGCGCTTCGCCACGGTGACCAACGGCGAACTGGCTCACCGTTCCTACCAGAACATGGAGAAGAAGGTCGGCCTGCCGCTGACGCACCTGTCCGAGCGTTATCGGGGCCAGCGGGTTTCGTACAAGGAACTGCAGAGCCAGCCGCGGCGCTTCATCAACAGCCCGATGTGGTCGGGGTTGGTCACCGATGGCCGGGCCTATTCGGCCTTTACCTACAACGTCGAATGCCTGGTGCCGTGGCGGACGCTGACCGGGCGGCAGCATTTCTATCTGGATCATCCGCTGTACCTGCAGTTTGGCGAGCATCTGCCGACCTACAAACCGAAGCCTTCGGCCATGCAGTACTCCGACCTGAAGTTCAGTACCGAGGTCGGTCCGACGCTGATGCTGAACTACCTGACGCCGCACGGCAAATGGCACATTCACAGCACGTACGGCGACAACGAACGGATGACCACGCTGTCGCGCGGCTGCGAACCGCTGTGGATGAACGAACGCGACGCGGCGGAGATCGGCATCCACGACAACGACTGGGTCGAAGTCCACAACGACAACGGCGTGGTGGTCACGCGGGCCGCGGTCAGCGCCCGCATCCCGCGGGGCATCTGCATTCAGTACCACTCGCCGGAACGGACTTACTCGGTGCCGAAGTCGCCGCTGCGCAAGCTCCGCCGCGCTGGGGGGCACAACAGCCTGACTCGCACGCGGCTGAAACCGAACTTGATGGCCGGCGGCTACGGACAATTCACGTTCCATTTCAACTACTGGGGGCCGATCGGCTGCAACCGGGACACGCACATCCTGGTCCGCAAGCTTCCGGAGTTGGTTTGGTAACCGTAGGTCAGGCTGCCAGCCTGACCAAGAGCGTCTGAAACCCCTTGGGGGAATCGTCAACATCGTCGGGCTGGCAAGCCTGACTTATCGAGGAGTTACCGGTGGACGTTCGATCGCAAGTCTCCATGGTTTTTCATCTGGACAAGTGCATCGGTTGCCACACGTGCAGCATCGCCTGCAAGAACGTGTGGACGGACCGCAAGGGCACGGAATACATGTGGTGGAACAACGTCGAGACCAAGCCGGGCACCGGCTATCCGACGGCCTGGGAGGACCAGGACAAGTACCAGGGCGGATGGGAGGTCAACGGCAAACTGCAGTTGAAATCGACCAGCAAGAGCAAGGTGATCTTCAACACCTTCCACCACCCGCACATGCCCAGCCTGGACGACTACTACGAACCGTGGACCTACAGCTACGGCGACCTGTTCAACTCGCCCGAAGGCCCCGACCAGCCCGTGGCACGCCCGATCTCGAAGATCACCGGCGAGCCGATCGAGATCGAAGCCGGGCCGAACTGGGACGACGATCTGGGCGGCTCGCCGGTCTACGCCGCCAACGATCCGAACCTGGATGCGCTGACTCCCGAACAGCGGGAACAACTGTTCGCGGTCGAACGGCTGGTGTTCTTCTATTTCCCGCGGATCTGCAATCACTGCCTGAATCCAGCCTGCGTGGCGGCTTGTCCGTCGGGGGCCTTGTACAAGCGGGGCGAGGACGGCATCGTGCTGCTGGACCAGAAACGGTGCCGTGCGTGGCGGTCGTGCGTGGCGGCCTGTCCCTACAAGAAGACGTTCTACAACTGGTCCACGGGCAAGTCGGAGAAGTGCATTCTGTGCTTCCCGCGCGTCGAAACGGGGCAGGCGCCGGCCTGCTTCCACAGTTGCGTGGGCCGCATCCGCTATCTGGGCGTGCTGCTGTACGACGCCCAACGGATCGAGGAGGTGGCCCGCACGCCGGACGACGGGCTGATCGAAGCCCAACGCTCCTTGATCCTGGACCCGCACGATCCCGAAGTGATCGCCGCCGCGCGGAAGAACGGCGTGCCCGACTCGACCATCGAAGCAGCGCAGAAGTCGCCCATCTACCAGTTCGTCAAAGTCTGGAAGATCGCGTTGCCGCCCCACCTGGAGTTCCGCACGCTGCCGATGCTGTTCTACGTGCCGCCCATGTCGCCCGTGATGTCCAACCGTCAGGACCAGGTGCTGGAGCACAACAGCGACAACCTGTTCCACGACATCGATCAATCCCGCGTGCCGCTGGAATTCCTGGCCAAGATGTTCGGGGTCGGCAGCCTCTCCAAGCTGCGGTACGCCCTGTGTAAGCAGAAGGCCGTTCGCTGGTATCGCCGCGCGGTGACCGTCGGCGATGTCAGCATGGAGACTGCGCTGCGGATGCTGCACGAGGCGGAGTGCAGCGAGGAGGAGGCCGAGGCGATCTACCGGTTGACGTCCCTCTGCACGTTCGACGATCGGTTTGTGATTCCCGCCGCACACCGCGAACAGGCGATGGAGATGATGGGCGATCCGATGGAACGTCGTCAGGCGACCGGTTTCGGGTTTCTGGAAGCGCCGCAACGAGGACTGTGAGGATGACGACACACACCAAATTACCAAACTTGGCAGGCATTCCGTCCGGCGCGGACCGCGATACGACCGGGGGCGCGCTGGCCTATGCGCTCGGCTATCCCGGGGAATTTTTCTCCGAGCGGCTGGACGAAGCCTTGGCGCAGGTCCGGAACTATGCGCCGGCCGCCGCGGAACCGTTGGCAAGGTTCCGGGACGCCGTCGCGCCGCTGTCGGCCGAAGAGCGCGAGGAACTGTACACGCGGACCTTCGACATCAATCCTGTCTGCTCGTTGGAGATCGGCTGGCAGTTGTTTGGCGAGGAGTACCACCGCGGCGCGCTGTTGGTGCGTCTGCGCGGGGAACTCCGCCGGCACGGCATCGAAGAATCCACGGAACTGCCTGACCACTTGGTGCATGTGCTGTCGCTGCTGGACCGGATGCAGGCGGGCGAGGCTCAGGCGTTCGCCGAATGCTGTGTGATCCCGGCCTTGGACAAGATGCTGATCGCTTTCGAAGACTCCACCAATCCCTACTGGGATGTGTTGCTGGCGATCGGCCTGTTCTTGAAACATCGTTTTGTCGCCCCCTCACCCCCGGCCCCTCTCCCCGGAGTACCGGAGCGAGGGGAGACATTACCGGCAGGAGACGCTTAATGACCGCGTTCGTTCCCAACTTGGGCGAGCTGTTGTTCGCCGTGCTGCCTTACGTGGCCCTGTTCACGTTTCTGCTGGTGACCATCCAACGGTATCGCTCGCGGGCGTTCACGTATTCCAGTCTGTCGTCGCAGTTCCTGGAGAACCGGCAGCATTTCTGGGCCCTGGTGCCCTTTCATTACGGGATCATCATCCTGCTGTTCGGACATCTGATCGGCCTGTTGATCCCGCGCACGGTCCTGCTATGGAACAGTCACCCGCTGCGGTTGTACGTTCTGGAAGTGGCCGCGCTGGCCTTCGGCGTGTTGACGCTGGTCGGGCTGTTGAGCTTGGTGGTGCGGCGGATGCAGGCGAACAAAGTCCGAGTGACGACCAGCTTGGCCGACTGGGCCGTGTACACGCTGCTGTTGGTCCAGGTGGCCGGCGGGATCGCGATGGCTGTCCTGTATCCCTGGGGAACCTCGTGGTACGCCGCCGCCGCGGCGCCTTACCTGCACTCGATCTTTCTGCTGCAACCGGACATCAGCTACGTCGTCGGCATGCCGTGGCTGGTGCAACTGCATATCGTCAACGCCTTCGTGATCATCACGCTGTTTCCCTTCACCCGGTTGGTTCACATCCTGGTGATCCCGAACCCGTACCTGTGGCGCAGGCCGCAGGTCGTACGTTGGTACGGCAGAGGATAGGGCGATCTGCGAGGTGTAGTGCCAGGGCAGGACGGGTGGCCGATCCATCCGCACATCAACCACAAACCAGTTGAACTGACAGACATGCACGAGGGATTGAGCCAACACGATCAGCGGCTGGGGTGGTGGATCTTGGCCGTCAACACGTTCGCGTTCACGGTCTGCTTCATGGCCTGGATGCTGAACGGCGTGCTGATCACGTACCTGGTGGACAACGGCGTCCATCGCTGGGATCCGGCCGCGATGGGCTGGTTGATCGGCATCCCGGTCCTCAGCGGCTCGATCCTCCGGTTGCCCATCGGGTTGGCGACCGACAAGTGGGGCGGGCGCCCTGTGTTCACCGGCCTGCTGGTGGTTTCGGCGGTGACCATGTACTTCGTGTCGATGTGCAACAACTACTGGGAGTTCTTTTTTGCCGGGTTGGGCTTTGGTCTGTGTGGCACCGGGTTCGCGGTCGGAATCGCCTACACGTCGGTCTGGTTTCCCAAGGACCGTCAAGGCTTGGCGTTGGGCATCTTTGGGGCCGGCAATGCGGGAGCAGCGATCACCAGTTTCGGGGCGCCGTGGATTCTGCGTTGGATGACCGGGGGCGGCGAGAACTTGGATGCCTGGCGGGGTTTGCCCAAACTGTACGCGGCCATCCTGCTGGCAACGGCCGTTCTGTTCGCGTTGACGACGGTGAATCGGCTGCCGATGGGCAGCGCCCAGAAGACCATGCTGCAGCGGTTGCAGCCGTTGAAGTACATCCGCGTGTGGCGGTTCGGGCTGTACTACTTCTTCGTCTTTGGCGGCTTCGTGGGGCTGGCCCAGTGGCTGGTGCCGTACTACGTGAACGCCTACGGCACGACCGTCGCGTTGGCCGGGGCGCTGGCGGCCTGCAACAGCCTGCCCTCGGGCGTCATCCGGGCGCTGGGCGGCTGGATGTCGGACCTGTGGGGGGCGCGAACGGTCATGTACTGGGTCTTCGGTGCGTCGCTGGTCTGCTGCCTGGCCCTGTCGGTGCCGCAGATGGATATCCAGTCGCCCGGAAGCGGCATCACCACCAGGTTCGCCGGAACGGTCCAAGAGGTTACCGAGTCGGAGATCGTCGTCAATTCGCCCAAGGTCGGCGCGTCCAGTTATCCGCTCCGCAAGAAGCAGGGCGAACTGGTGACGGAGGAGCAACGGCGATCCGGCATGTTGATCTGGCCACGGTCGATGGCGTGGCAGGAAGCGGTGGTCGAGCCCGGCGAGCAGGTGGCCAAGAAGCAGTTGCTAGCGCGCGGCATCACGGAGATCTTCTTTCAGGCGAACATCTGGATCTTCACCGGGCTCAGCCTGATCCTGGGCGCCGTGATGGGGATCGGCAAAGCGGCCGTCTACAAACACATTCCGGACTATTTTCCGCACGACGTGGGAGTTGTGGGCGGGATCGTCGGCGTGATCGGCGGACTGGGCGGATTCGTTTGCCCCGTTGTCTTCGGGTATCTGCTGAAGGCGACGGGACTGTGGACCAGTTGTTGGATGTTCTTCTTCATACTAGTCGCCGTCAGCTTGATCTGGATGCATCTGGTCATCCGCCGCATGATGCAGCAGCAAGCGCCGCATCTGGCCGACCGGATGGAGACCGTGCAGGCAAAATTGGGCGCGTCCGGCGCGGTCGCCGCGACGCCCGGCGAGCGAAGTCCCGCCGAACGCGGCGAGCGATTCACGGAGGGGCATCCATCATGAAGACACCGGAGCGCTGGGACGTCGAGGACCGGGCCTTCTGGGACTCGACCGGCAAGTCGATCGCCAACCGCAACCTGTGGGTCTCGATTCCCAACCTGCTGTGCGGGTTCGCGGTGTGGATGATTTGGAGTACGATCATCGTCCGCATCCAGACGTTGAACGACGCCAATCCGGAGTGGTTCGCGTTCTCCGGTCCGGACGGCCGCCCCCTGTCGGGCAACGATTACCGGGCTTTGCTGTATCTGCTGCCTGCCGTGGCCGGACTGGCCGGCGCGACGCTGCGGATTCCCAACTCGTTCATGGTGGCCATCTCGGGCGGAAGAAACGTCAAGACGCTGACGACGCTGCTGATGATCCTGCCGGCGCTGGGAACCGGGATCGCGTTGCAGAATCCGCAGACGTCGTTCAATACGTTCATTATCCTCGCCGCTCTGTCGGGAGTCGGGGGCGGGGCGTTCGCCTCGTCGATGTCCAACATCAGCTTCTTTTTCCCCAAGCGGATCCAAGGCTTGGCGCTGGGCCTGAACGCCGGCTTGGGCAACCTGGGTGTCAGCTTGATGCAGTTTCTGGTTCCCTGGGTGGTCTGTTTCGGCATTTTCGGATCGCTGGGCGGCCAGCCCTATGCCGGACCTGCGGGACCAGTGTGGATCCAGAACGCTGGGCTGGTGTGGGTGCCGATTCTGGCCGTGTGCGCGATTCTGGCTTGGCTGCTGATGAACAATCTGCCCCAGCATCCCTGCGGCCCGTTTCCGGTCGCCGCCGCGAAATTCCTGTGGTTGGAGTTGCTCGGCTTTGCCGGCGCCGCCGCGGGAATCGTGCTCCTGCTGAAGCTGCAATTGCCCGAACTGGTCAAGATCTTTCTGGTGGTGTTGACGGCGGTGTCGGTGACGCTGCTGCTGATGCGGCTGGCCACGCCGCGGGCGATCCGCGGCAACCTGGTCAAGCAGTTCGCCGTGTTCGGCAACAAGCACAATTGGATTATGACGTGGCTGTACACGATGACGTTCGGTTCGTTCATCGGCTACTCGGCGGCGTTTCCCAAGATGATCGCCGACGTCTTCGGGTACGTGCGGGTGGACGCCAGCGGCGGGCTGCTGGCCGAACCGCAGAAGCTGGCCGACGCACCGAACGCATTGACCTATGCCTTTCTGGGCGCCCTGGTCGGATCGCTGGTGCGTCCGCTCGGCGGTTGGCTCAGCGACCGCTTTGGCGGAGCGCGGGTCACGCATTGGGACACGCTGGTCATGATCGCGGCTGCGCTCGGCGCCGCCTGGTGCGTGATGCAGGCCCGCATGTCGCCCGATCCGGCCTCCTGGTTCGTGCCGTTCTTGTTGCTGTTCCTGCTGCTGTTCGTCACGACGGGCATCGGCAACGGTTCGACGTTCCGCATGATTCCGATCATCTTTCCGAAGGAGCAAGCCGGGCCGGTGCTGGGCTGGACCTCCGCGATCGCGGCCTACGGCGCCTTTCTGATTCCGACGGTCTTCGCCACCCAGATCAAGGCGGGAACGCCGGAACGAGCCCTGTGGGGATTTGTCGTTTATTACGTGAGCTGTCTTGGGGTGAACTGGTGGTACTACGCGCGCCGCGGCGCAGAAATACCGTGTTGAGGGCATAATGAGTCGCCTTACGATTACGATGGTGCTGGTCGCCGGCATCGGGGGATGCCTACTGATTCTGTCCGCGCTGGCGGACACCTGGCATTTGCCGGGCAACAACCAGGGGTACGAACCGGCACAGCCGATCGCCTTCTCGCATCAATTGCACGCGGGCGAACTGGGCATCCAGTGCCTGTACTGCCATCACGGCGCCGAGGTCAGTCGCAATGCGGGCCTTCCGGCGGCCGAGACGTGTCTGAACTGCCACCGCTTCGTCACGGCGCCGTTGAGCTTAATGCGCCAAGAGGACGAAGCGGCTTCGAAGGAGAATCGCGAGCGGCGGCCGATCGTGTCGGACGAGTTGAAGAAGCTGTACGACGCGTTGGCGGTCGACGAGCAGATGAATCCCGATCCTCAGCGGCAGCAGCCGATCCAGTGGGTTCGGGTCCACGATATGCCGGACTTCGCCTACTTCGACCACAGTGCCCACGTCCAAGCCGGGGTGGCCTGCCAAGAATGCCACGGGCCGGTCGAAACCATGCACCGGATGCGGCAGCACAGTTCGTTGTCGATGGGCTGGTGCGTCAATTGCCACCGCGATGCCACGGCCCAGGGCGTCAACGGCAAGCCGGTACAGGCATCGACCGACTGCGCTACATGCCATTTTTAGGAGTTAGGAGTTGGAAGCTGGGAGCTAGAAATCGAACCAGGAATCGCTAACTA
>JAHDXO010000013.1:0-170945 GCA_023382975.1 Pirellulaceae bacterium | reverse complement strand
ACCACTAACCACTAACCACTAACC
Organism: Pirellulaceae bacterium; assembly: GCA_023382975.1. Classification (GTDB taxonomy): domain Bacteria; phylum Planctomycetota; class Planctomycetia; order Pirellulales; family Pirellulaceae; genus SKKK01. The sequence goes on along the minus strand of JAHDXO010000013.1, from coordinate 170,921 downwards.
ACTAACCACTAACCACTAACCACTAACCACTAACCACTGACCACCGACCACTGACCACTGACCACTGACCACTGACCACTGACAACTGACAACTGACAACTGACCAATCGAGGTTTTGATGACCCAACCGCGTAAGACTGATTTGCCGCCGGATACCCGAGCGGTGCCGCGTGCGCGGCCGACTGCGTCCGGGGCGCCCGAACGGGATGCGCCGCTGGACGGTTTGGTGTCGATCGATCGGCGCCGGTTTCTGGAGGCGTCCGGGTTCGCGCTGTTCGTGTCGGCGCTAGGTGGCTGCATGCGCGCGCCGGTGCGGACGATCCTTTCGCCGGCGGCCGGGGAAGAGGACGCCGTGGCCGGTCTGGCCCGTTACTATGCTTCCACCTGCGGCGGCTGCCCGGCCGCTTGCGGCGTGTTGGTCAAGACTCGCGACGGGCGGCCGATCAAGCTCGAGGGCAATCCGGACCACGGCTTGTCGCAAGGGGGGCTGTGTGCGGTGGGACAGGCCGAGGTGCTGGGTCTGTACGACAGCCAGCGGCTGCGCAGGCCGCTGCTGGACGGACAAGAGGTCGATTGGAACCGCGTGGATGCCGAAGTGCGGAAGCAGGTGGCGGCGGCCCAGGAGTCGGGCCGATCGGTGGTCTTGCTGACCGGCACGATCCACAGTCCGACCACTCGGGCGGCGATCGAGGCTTTCTTGGGCAATGCGCCGCATGCCCGCCACGTGAGCTACGATCCGTTGTCGGCGTCCGCGATCGGCGCGGCCCATTTGCAGACCCACGGCGTGCGGGCGATCCCCCGCTATCGCTTCGACCGGGCCGAGGTGATCGTGTCGTTGGGTGCGGACTTCCTGGGGACTTGGATCTCGCCCGTGGAATACGCCGCCGGCTACCGCACGCACCGCGCTCCGATCGGCGATCCGCCGCGGATGTCGTACCATCTGCAGATCGAATCGCGGATGTCGCTGACCGGCAGCAACGCCGACCAGCGGTGGGTGGTGCCGTCCGACGCCTTGGGCTCGATCGCCGGGCGGCTGGCGGTGAAGTTGGCGGCTTGCGCCAGCCGAAGCCTGGACGGTGTCCCGCCGGCCGGGCCGCTGGACGAGACGCAGCTCGACGCCTTGGCCGAGCGGTTGTGGCAGGCCCGCGGCAAGTCGCTGGTGGTCTGCGACAGCCAAGACGTGTCCACGCAGATCGTCTGCAACTGGATCAACGGCGTACTCGATGGCTACGGCCAGACACTGGAGATCGACGTCCAGTCCCGGCAACGAGCCGCCGATGACGAGCCGCTGGCGGAATTGCTGGAGCAATTGCGCGCCCGGCAGGTCGGCGTGCTGGTGATCGCCGGCGTCAACCCCGCGTACGATCTGCCCAGCGAATCGCCGTGGTCGGATTGGTTGCAAGGCGACAAGGCGCCGTTCGTGGTGCGGCTGGCCCAGCATCGCGACGAAACTGCCGCGGTCGCCTCGTGCGTATGCCCAGAGAGTCACTGGCTGGAGAGTTGGGGCGACGCCGAACCGGTCGCGGGCATGCTGAGCCTTTGCCAGCCGACGATTCCCTTGTTGGGCTCGTCTCGTACGCTGCTGGAATGCCTGTTGGCCTGGTCGCAATCGGAAACCCCGGCGGACTCCGACGCGACAGCCGCCTATCGCGCGATCCGCGATCACTGGCAAGCACACGTCTTTCCCATGCGGCCGCAGCAGAACCTGGATGCGGTGGCATTTTGGGAAGAGGCGTTGCGCAGCGGCGCGGTGGAAGTGCCTCGGGTCAATGTCGATCAGCTTGTCCAGGCCGACGCGGCCGTGGAACTGGCCAAGCTCCCGGCTCCGGCTGCGGGCGATTCGCTGTCGCTGGTGCTGTATCCCAAGATCGGCTTGCTGGATGGACGGGCGGCCCACAACCCCTGGCTCCAGGAACTGCCCGACCCGGTCACCAAGGCGGTGTGGGACAACTACGCCTGCCTGTCGCCCGGCGGCGCGGAGCGTCTGGGCGTTCGCCAAGAGGACATGTTGCGCATCACCGCGGGGCAGACGTCGATCGAGTTGCCGGTGCTGATCCAACCGGGCCAGCACGATGACGTCGTGGCGGTCGCGCTGGGCTACGGCCGGCTGGGCACGGACCGGTTTGCCCGCGTGGGTCCGCAGTGGATCGAAGCGCGGCCGTCGGTGGGAGATAACGGACTGGTCGGCGTCAACGCGGCGCCGCTGCTGCAACGGGACGGCGGCACGATTCGCTACGCGCGCGGGGACATCCGTGTCGAGGCGACCGGGGGACACCGCCGTTTGGCCACCACCCAGCAACACCACTCGTTGTCGGTTCCGGAGCATCTGGCCACCCCCGGCACGGAACATCGAGCGATCGTCGAGCAGACCACGCTGGCCGCGTATCGCGACGATCCCCATGCGGGCGCGGCGCACCATCACCATTTCGAAGGCGAGTTGTGGCCGGACGATCACCCCTTCACGGGAGCCCGTTGGGGCATGGTCATCGATCTGAACAAGTGCTCCGGATGTTCGGCTTGCGTAATCGCTTGCCAGGCGGAGAACAACGTGCCCGTCGTGGGCCGGGACGAAGTGCTCCGCAGCCGCGAGATGCATTGGATACGGATCGACCGCTACTTCCAGGATCACAGCGGCGGCGCGACGGCCGTGCATCAACCCATGCTCTGCCACCACTGCGACAACGCTCCGTGCGAAAATGTCTGTCCCGTGCTGGCTACCGTCCACAGCGCCGAGGGCCTGAACCAGCAGGTCTACAACCGCTGCGTCGGCACGCGCTACTGTGCGAACAACTGTCCCTACAAAGTACGCCGGTTCAACTGGTTCGAGTACAGCCGCGGCGAGCGTCTGGAAAACGCCGCACTGAATCCCGACATCACCGTCCGCTCGCGCGGCGTAATGGAGAAGTGCAGCTTCTGCGTCCAGCGGATCCAGGAAGCGACGCGAAGGGCCCGGCAGGCAGGCCAGCCCGTCGCGGACGGCTCGGTCCAGGCCGCCTGCCAGCAATCGTGTCCGTCGGCGGCGATCGTGTTCGGCGACTTGAACGATCCGGAGAGCGCGGTGGCCAAGGCGGCGGCTGCGAACCGGCATTTCCAGGTCTTGGCGGAACTGAACGTCCGGCCCTCGGTCGGCTACTTGCGCGTGGTTCGCAACAGCAAGGAACATTCTCAGGAAGGTCATCATGGCTGAAGCAGCTCTACTCTCCGCGCCGTTGATCACCGGCGACCGAACCCTGTCCGACGTCACTCGGGACGTTTGTGCGCCGCTGGAGCGCCGTCCTGGGGCGCTCTGGTGGGGCAGTTTCCTGTTTTCGTCCGCACTGCTCTTGCTGGGCGCGGTCGCGGTTCTGTACCAGGTCGCGACGGGCATCGGCACCTGGGGCTTGAACCGCACGGTCGGCTGGGCCTTCGACATCACGAACTTTGTGTTCTGGATCGGCATCGGGCACGCGGGGACGCTGATCTCCGCCATCTTGTTCTTGTTCCGGCAGAAGTGGCGGACATCGGTCAACCGGTCGGCCGAGGCCATGACGCTGTTCGCGGTGATGTGCGCCGGCATTTTCCCGCTGATCCACATGGGCCGCCCTTGGCTGGCCTATTGGATCGCGCCGTATCCGAACTTCCGCGGCTCCCTGTGGGTCAACTTCCGCTCGCCCTTGGTCTGGGATTTCTTCGCCATCAGCACGTACTTCCTGGTATCCCTGATGTTTTGGTACGTAGGGCTGATCCCGGACTTGGCGACGGTGCGCGACCGCACGCCTCCCGGCTGGCGGCGGCGATTGCTGGAGATCTTCAGCCTGGGCTGGGACGGATCGTTCCGCACGTGGCACCGCTACGAGACCGTGTACCTGCTGCTGGCGGGCTTGGCGACGCCGCTGGTCGTATCCGTGCATTCGATTGTCAGCTCGGACTTCGCCACCGCGGTGATCCCCGGTTGGCACACGACGATCTTCCCGCCCTACTTCGTGGCCGGAGCGATCTTCTCCGGCATGTCGATGGTGCTGACGTTGATGCTGGTGGCCCGCAAGGTGATGCACATGGAAAACTACATCACCCTGCGGCACATCGACCCGATGTGCAAGCTGGTGTTGGCGACCGGGTGTATCGTGGGCGCGGCTTACGCCACCGAAGTGTTCATCGCCATGTACAGCGGCAACCCGTACGAGCAGTTCATGATGGTCAACCGCATGGCCGGGCCGTACGGCTGGGGCTACCAGATCATGGTCGCCTGCAACGTGCTGGTGCCGCAACTGTTTTGGTTTCCCGCCGTCCGCCGCAACCTGCCGCTGGTGTTTGCGATGACGCTGGCGGTGAACGTAGGAATGTGGTTCGAGCGGTTTGTGATCATCGTCACCTCGCTGCACCGGGATTTCCTGCCGTCCAGTTGGGCCGATTACGCGCCGACCTCGATTGAAATCGCCACGCTGCTGGGCAGCTTCGGGCTGTTCTTCACGTGTTTTCTGTTGTTCTGCCGCGTGCTGCCCATGATCAACATCACCGAAGTCAAAGGCGTCTTGCCGCGTCACACGGAACACCATTGAAACGGGAACGATCCATGAGCCAACGAGTCCTACTGGCCACGTTTCGCGACGAAGGGGAACTGCTGGGCGCCGTGCGCGCCGTGCGTTCTCGCGGCGCGGCGGTTGTCGATGTCTACAGCCCGTACGCCGTCCATGGCCTGGACGACGCGCTCGGCTGGCGTCCGTCGCGGCTGACCTGGGCCTGCGGCCTGTGCGGAGCGGCCGGTGCGTTGTTCATGCTTTGGTATCAATTCTGGACCTCGGCGGTCGACTGGCCGTTGAACGTCGGCGGCAAGCCGTTCAATTCGCTGCCGGCGTTTGTGCCCGTGATCTTCGAGGCGATGGTGCTGTGCGGAGCGGTCGGCACGGTGCTGGCCTTCTTCTTGATCGCCCGCCTGCGACCCGGCAAACGCGCCAGCCTGATTCGGCCGCGGGTGACAGACGATCGCTTTGCCCTGGTGATCGAGCAGACGGATGCCGCGTTCGACGTCCAGCAGATCTCGTCGCTGCTGGAATCGCATCATGCGGAACAGATCGAGGAACGCGTGCTGGACGGCGGCCCGCGTCCCGGCCCGGACGACCCGGAGGCTTGGCCTGCCCTGCGATGGGTCAACTTGGGATTGGCCGTTCTGTTCGTGGCCGCCGTCGCGGCGATCCTGCTGACACCGCGCGACCTGACCCGGCCCAACCTGGAATTCCTGCCCACGATGCGCAGGTCGGTGCCCGTCGAGCCGCAGTCGGCTTTCGCCGGGTTGCCGCTCGCCCAGCCGCTTCCCGGCACACTCGCCCGCGACGCCCGGCCGTTGCACTTCCAGGCCACCGTCGAGGACGAGCAGCGAGCGGGCGAGGAGCTGAGCAATCCGCTGGCGGCCGACGACGCGGCGGCCCTGGAGCGAGGCCGCGTGGTGTTCGTCAACTTCTGCATCTCGTGCCACGGACCGGCGGGCGAAGGCGACGGACCGATGAGCGCCCGCGGCTACCCGCCGCCGCCGCCACTGACCGCCGAAAAATCGCGTCTGCTGAACGACGGTGCGATGTTCCATGTCATCAGCCTCGGGCGGAACAACATGCCGCCGCACCGGAACCAGTTGTCTCAGGACGACCGCTGGCGGGCCGTGCTGCACATCCGCGAACTGCAACGCCGCGCGGTGCAGCAGGCGGAACAGAACGACGCTGCAAGAGCTGCGGGTGAAGAAGAAGCGACAGGGAAAGATCCACCGGACGCATCGGGTCCATAGGTCCTATGCGTCTCTTTCATCCTATTCGTCCCATTGATTCCGAGGAGCCCCCGAACGATGATCCCAGCATCGGAACCCCAATTCGACTGTGGCAGCCTGCGGCGCTGGGCCACCGGCCTTGTGCTGGTCGGACTGGCCGCCCTCGTGTTCGGCGGACTTTTCGACGCGGAGCGGATGTGGGGTAATCTGTTGCTGGTCTCGACGCTGCTGGCCGGATTCGGCCTGGGCGCATCGTTCTTCCTGGCCTTTCACGGGGTGACCGGTGCGCGGTGGAGCCGACCGTTGCTGACGGCAGTCCGCGAACTGGCCGGGACGTTGCCGCCGGCGGCGATCGCGGCCGGCGCGGTCGCGGTGGCCGGACTGTTCTGTTATCCCTGGGCGCACGGCGAAGCGGCGCACGGCGCGACCTTCTGGTTCAAGAACGCATGGCTCGCGCCGGGCTTCTTCATCGGCCGCACCGCCGTCTACGTCCTCGTCTGGATCGTCGTCGGCCGTTGGATGAGTTCTCCGCGGTCTCCGGGCGGTGCCGGGCGTTCCGCCTTGGCCCTGGTACTGCTGGCTTTGTCCGTCTGCGGGGCGGGATTCGACTGGATCATGTCGCTCGAACCGCTCTGGTTCAGCACCATGTTCGGTGTCTACCAATTCGCCGGGGCCTTTCTGAGCGGTTTGGCCGCCCTGGTGGTGCTTGTGGCGTGGCGGAAACGGACGGGCGACGAGTGTGAGCACATCGGCGAAACGCAACTGCACGACCTGGGCAAATTGCTGTTCGGCTTCAGTTGCTTCTGGATGTACATCTGGTTCAGCCAGTACATGCTGATTTGGTACGTGAACATTCCCGAAGAGTCCGTCTACTTCATCCGCCGCACCCAAGGGCTGTGGGGTCCCGTCACGCTGCTCAGTCTGGGCTTGAACTGGGCGATCCCTTTCTTCGTCCTGCTGCCGCGGCCCGCCAAACGCAGTTGGCAGATCATGGTCCGCATTTCCGTCGTGATTCTCGCGGGACGCTGGGTGGATCTGTATGTCACGGTCCTGCCGGCGCTCGACGGCGCCCAACCACCATTCGGCGGGCCGGAACTGGGAGGAATTCTTCTGGTCACGGGGCTGGTCACGCTGTTCATGGCGGGCGGCCTCAAGGCGACCGCGGCGCGGCGCACCGAACCTTGCGGCGAGCCATCTCCGGCCGGCTGACAGGCCGATCGTTGGCCGCTTGCACCGCGACGCGGGATTGACGATGAGTTCTTTTTCCTGTCCGCATTACGACGATGAACACGATACGTGCCAGCGGATCGGCGATCTATGCGTGCCGGGACGACCGGGCTGTGTGCTGTTCAACAATTCAACGTTCGCGGTCCCGTGGCAGCAGCGGTTGGAGGCCAAGCGGCGCGAGCGCGAGGAAGAACTGGCGGACAAAGGAAATGAAGCCGCTCGGCCCCCTTGGTCAACTTGATCTCGGGCACGTTGGACGCCGCGCGCGTCCGCATCGCTGGTTTCGACTCTTGGCGTGGCGGGCTTCCCTTCGTCCGCAATTGCCTGGCTTTCCTGGAAACGATACAATCCGTGGCCGTAGCTGCCGTCGCCAGACGGCGGGGATCCACAGGCAGAAGACGGTGAAGAAGCCGATGGGATGCACCAAGATACCGAAGTGAACACGGTTGCGGAGGTGGACGAGGTCGGAGCATCAGTCGTCACCGCGCCCGACGGTCGAGGTCGAAGCGTTGTCTCGACACCCGGACGCTCCCTTCGCCGAAGGCTCTCGCGATGGGGGCTGATCGAACTGGTCGGCTACTTCTTGTTGGCGACGATCGCGACTTGGCCATTGGCGGTCCGCTGTACGTCGGCCTTACCCTTGGGCACCGAATCCGTCGCCACCGTACCCTTGCTCAACCTGTGGTCGGTTTGGTGGAACGCGGATCGCGCTGCCCACTTCTATCGGGGTTATTGGGACGCGCCCATCTTTCATCCTACGGAAGGCGCCTTCGCGTTCTCGGAGCCGATGCCGACCACCGTCGTCGTCGGGCCCATCGTCTGGCTGAGTGGTCAGCGGGTACTGGCCTACAACGTCCTGCTTCTCACCGCGCTGGCGTTGAATGGCTGGGCCGCGTTTCGGTTGCTCCGATACCTTCGTCTGCGGTGGCTGGTTTGCGTCCTGGCCGGCGGCATCATCGAGATGCTGCCGATGGTTCAGGCCGAACTCGGCGTTCTGCAGTTGATCCCGTTGTTCGGCATCCTCTGGACACTGCACGCACTCTGCCGTTTTGCGCGGCGTCCGCACTGGAGCCACTCGCTTGTCCTGGGCGCAGCATTTGCGTTCACGTACCTGACATGTGCCTACTATGGACTGTTTCTCAGCATCCTGCTGTTCATCAGCAGCGTTTGGTTGCTTGGCAAGCGGTTCCGGGAAATCGGGACCTGGTGGCGATTGACCGCCGGCGCCGGACTGGCGCTGCTGCTTGTTTCGCCCGTGGTCGCGGCGCAGATCAAGATCATCCGTGCGCACGACCTGCGGCGAGATCACGATTGGATGAATCGGCTGTCCGCCGATCTGGAACACTACGTTGTCACGCCGCGGCCGCAGTGGCTCGAGCCCGGACGGATTGCTTTGCTGCGCGACCGGTCCCGGTTCCATTTGTCGCCGGGATGGCTGAAGATCGCCTTGGCGCTGCTCGGCGCCGGTGCCGGGTTGGCGTCTCGGCGGTATCGCAAATGGACGGCTTTTTGTCTGACGATCGCCGTCGCGGCGCTGGTGCTTTCCCAAGGGCCGAAGTTCACCGTCTTCGGATGGTCGCCGTACGCATGGCTTACCGGTTGGTATCCCGGCATGGCGCAAGTCAGGAGTCCGTTTCGCTTCGCCATGTTTGTCCAACTGGCCACCGGACTGCTCGCCGCACTCGGTCTGCAGCGAATCGTCACAGGACGTCGGTGGCAGCCGTGGCGTCGGATCGTCGCAACCTGCCTGGGGCTGCTGGCCTTGATCGAGATCGTGCCTGCGCCGCAGAGGTTGTATGCCGTGCCTGCCCTGGACGCACAGCGGGGATGGATCGAATGGCTGAAGCGCGAGACGGCCCCGGATACCACCATCGCCGTCATCCCGTTGCCCGACGGCACGAACGTGAAGGCCTACGAGGAAACCGCGCTGCACATGTACTGGGGAACCTTTCATCACCGGCGCATGATCAACGGCTACTCCGGCTTCTTTCCCGAGTCGTTCCTCGAGACCAAATCGCTGCTGAAGGATTTTCCTGGCAGCAAGTCGATCGAAAGGCTGAGGGAGTTGGGCGTCGGCTACTGCGTGGTCAATCGCCACGCGATACCGCCCGTGTTCGTTCCGAAGGACGAACTGACGCGGATCTTCGGCGACGATGCGGCACAAATCGATGTGTACCGAATCGAAGCGTTAAGTCGCCATCCGGGACGTGGACAGGAAACGGAGACGGCCGGCCCGCGGCAAGACAGCAGCGGCGAAGCCTCCTGAGGCAACACGGGTCAACGATCATGATCCTTTCGGCAGCGGTTCGGTTCCGGTCGGCGCCGCGCATCTCGTGCGATCCCGAGGATTGGCATCGCGCTGATTGGCACGCTGGCGTTTGCGGAGCCGCGGGAGGCCCCAGAGATAGATGCCGGTCAACGTCAGGGCAATGATCGCCGCGCTGGTCGCATCGACCATCAGCTTGCCGCCCGTGCCGAAAATCTTTCCCGTATGGAGATCGTTGACGATCTTGGACCATTGAACCGTGGTGGCGCCGGTGCCGGACTTGAGTCCGTACTTCGACAGGATTTCGCCCGAGTGCGCGTCGATCCGAATCTCCTCGCCCTGCCCCGGTCCGACCCGGTAGGCCAACCAGCCGCGTTCTTCCTTCAACTCGATCTTCTCGAGCGGCACGTCGCCGTAACGGTGCCGGGCCAGTTCCAGGGCCCGCTCGAAACTGACTGGCAGCGAGCGCAGGTCGGTTGTCGAAGTGAGTTGACCCGACAGTCGCGTCTTCTCCTTGCCGCCAGGCAGGAACAGATCCTTGTGGTTCAGGACGATGCCCGTGGCGGCGACCACCAGGATCAACAGCGATACCAGCAGTCCGCCCCACGAATGCCATTGGCGGAAGGTGCGAAACACTCGATTCTTGTCGGGTGCCTTGGGCGCAACCGGTTTCATCTCGGGCAACTCCAGAAGCTACAAACGACTCCAATCCTAAGACGCGGCCTCGATTCAATCAAGCGCAGGAACCACTTCGCCGTTGGCTCGCGTGATGACCGATACGAAGACTGGCGGCGCGATGGTCGAGGTGAGCAGACGCACCGATCCGTCGCCGAAAGCGGCGTTCGCTCCGCCCGGATGAAAAGCGTAAACTCCCTGATCGTTACAGCAATTCACGCTGCACGGTCCCGTGCCGGCGCATCCGCCGGGGACGAGCATCTTCGGGTCGAAGCCGGTCGAATGACTTGCCCACCCTGTCTTGGTATTCACGCCCCCCGTCTTCTGCCCGCCGTTCCAGACGTCGGGCTTGCCCGCGCATTCGATGTACAACACGCTGTAGGACAAACCGTCGATTGCGTCTCGCAGATAGTTGGGCGTCTTGACCTTCTTCGTCAGAATCGCTTTGTCGTCCAAGACCGTCAAACCATAGTGGAGCTGGACGTAGTTCTTTTCGTTGTTGCCGATGCCGCTGGGGGGAATGTAATCGCTGGCAGCCGCACTGAACGCGACCCCGCCCTCGACGCCGTTGACCAGCCGCTTCCAATTCGGCGTCGACGGGCACGCGAACACTGCCAAATGCGTTTCCACAAGGTCGCGGTTTTCCGGAGCGTACCAGTGCGTCGACCAATCGTATTGGTCGTACAACGCGCTTTGTTCGACGTAAGGTAAGATCTGGACGCCGGGCCCCACCTTGTTCGCGTTGTTGGCGCTCAGGCGGTCGCCGTAAGGCAGATGCCCGAAGGCGCGTTCAAAGCTGTGCATGGCCAGCGCGATCTGCTTCAAATTGTTGCTGCACTGGGCGCGTCGGGCCGCTTCCCGCGCCTGTTGGACCGCGGGCAGGAGCAAGGCTAGCAGGATGCCGATCATGGCGATCACCACCAGCAATTCCACCAATGTGAAACCCGTTCGACGCGCTTGGTGAAGACTGCGCACAGCAGTAGCTTTCATGGCTTAATCCTTCAATTCGAAAGTAAACGGAGTATCGGAATCGGTGCCGGCTTCGACCTCCAAGTCCGAGGTGACGGGGGACGCGTACCGGGCGGGCAGCCGATTCGGGCTTTCCTCGCCGTCGCTCGTCTCCGGATGCCAGACCACGGTCACCTTGTAGCGACCCGGCAGGACGCCGTCGCCGGGTTGCTTGGTGGCAGCCTGGAACGAGCCGTCTTCGCCGGTCACCGCCACGGGCGACCAGCCGGGGCCCTCGAACAGCGGGTGAAAACCCAGTTCGGCCCCGGCGACTGGCCGGCCGCGGTACAGGACGCGGCCCGCAAGCGGGAAGAGTTCCGGCTCGGGCGTGCCGCATCCCGCCGCCAACAGCAGGAGGACCATCGCCCCGCATGCGGTCGGGCCTGATCGATGTTGGCGTTTCATGGTTTCAACACTCGCAGAGAGAACCGTCCGGAAGACGGGAGCACGCCCCTTCGCCCGAAGCGGGGATTCCCAGAATACGCAACTGAGAATCAATATCATGTTGTACAGGATCACAGAAAATGTGGATGGTGTCAACAAGGGACGCGATTTTTTTTCGGAGGTCTTGCGGGAACCGACCCGAGCGGTCGGCCCTAGCGCGAGGGGGTGAGGGCCTGCGGGCGGAGGATTTCGTCCAGCAACGTCTCCAGATCGTCCAGGTCGTTCGACACCGTCGGCAAAGGACCAGCGGCGAAGAACCAAACGGCTCGGTTGGCCGGAGAGCGATGGTCGGAGGTTGTGCGAGCGTCATCCGCCACGATACGCGATGGCGTTTCAGCCGGGAGCGCGGATAGCCTGGGGGCGGCCGGCACTCGAACAGCGACCGTCCGCTGGTCGCGTGAATCGAAAGCCGCGAACAGCGTCGCGTCGGGCCGCGGCACCACGTCGCGCTGGCCGGCTTGTCGCGCGACTGGGCCGGCCTCCGCCCCTTCCCCCTCGGGCTCCTGCGCGGACACATCGTTCAAGAGGTTGATCACGAGCAAGACGTCCAAAGGCGTCAAGGCGCCGTCGCCGTCCACGTCAAAGAAGAACGGCGGCGAGGGTGGAACGGGCAACCTCTGAATGCTGGTGGCATTGATCCGGTTGATCAGCAGCAGCACGTCTTCGGGCGTCACGCCGTTGACTCCGGAGACGTCGAAACGGTCGTCCTGGTTCTGCCAGGACAGAAACGGATGCAGACCGGCCGAGTCCAGGTTGTTGTCTTCGTCCGACTCGTCCACCGCATTCCCGGCATCGGCGACGACCCAACCTACGCGCGACCGCAGCAGCGTGGCGGTCGGATCTTGGATCGTGAACACGACCGTCTCGGTGGCTCCTGGCGCAAGCGGATCGGCAACCGTATGCAGGATCAGATTCGCGGCTTCGGGATCATCCAGACGCAGTGCGATACCGAATGGCGCCATCGCCGGACTGTCCCCTTGATTGACGACGACGGCGGTGACGACCAACCCGGTCGCCTGGTGGACGCTGGCGACCGAGACGATCGCCAGATCCGGACGCAGGACCGTCCGCGCCATTTCGTTGTTCGTCTCGTCCGTTTCGGCCACCTCGTTCTGCGGATCGACCATGGTCGTCAAGACGCGAGGAGCCGCGGCGCCGACGGGAACGCTCCAGACAAAGTCGATCGTCACGGTCTCGCCCGCCGCCAGCGATGGAAGTTGTTGAGCAAGACTCACCGGCACGCCGTCGTCCAGCAACACGGCCGACGAGGCCGGCGCGCGGAGACTGCCGCGGTTGCCGACCGTGACCGACACCTGCACGTCGCTGCCGGGCAGCGGCACAGGCGGGTCGAGCGTCAGCGTTTCGACGGCAAGATCCGGCCCCGGCAGCGCCGCCGTCGAAGCCAGACTCGATCCCAGGAACGTCGGAATCTCGATCAGATCGTGCGACTCGCCTTCGCTGCCATCGTCCGGCTGCGGCACGGCTTCCGTCCCGAGTTCCCGGACGAGATACAGAACCTCGAGTTCCCCGTCCGAATTGAAAAAGGGATTCAACGACCATTCATACTGGGGCGTTTCGGTCAGCGCCGTCGGCGCGCCGAATTCGCCGCTGTCGGCATCCCGCACGGCAAAAAGGATGTCGGGGCCGGCGTCCGAACGCCCTTGCCAGACCAGGACCGCGTTGCCTGCGGGATCGGTCAGCAGATGCGGCTCGGTCACGTTGTCCCAAGTCAACCAGCGTTGCGCCGCCGTCAACGATCCGGCGGAGACTTCCACCCCGAACACCTGGTCCTCGAAATCATCCGCGTCGTCGGCCACGGGAACTCCCGTCTTGACCCACGTGATGATCGCTTCGCCACCTAAGCCGACGGCCACCCGCGGCGCGACGTCCGCGTATCCGTCGGCGGGCGTTCCCAGCGTCACCGGTGCGCTCCATTGGCTGCCGTCCCACAGCACTGCTCGAACGTCGCGGTCCGCGTCCGTGACCATGTTGCCGTCGGCGTCGTCGCTCCACACCAGCACACCGTCGCCGTCGCCCAGGGCGAGCTGCGGTGCACCGCCCGTCTTGACGCCGCTTACCGCCACGGCCGGCGGAGACCAATTGGCGCCGTTCCACGTGGAGAACAGAAGATCGCTACCCAGCGGCCGCGTGTCATCGTCCGGAAACAAGGGCATGTCATTGCCGGAGTCGTGCTGCCAAACCGCCATGACCGTCCCGTCCGCGCCGCGTGCCAAGTGGGCCCAATGGTCCATTTCGTCGTCGGAGGTCAACGCGGCCGGCGCGCTCCAGGTCTGTGCCGCGGCGTCCCACACCGCATAGACCAGCTCCAAGTCGGCCAGCAACGAGTGTGGATCGGTCTGGGCCGGATCGGTCAACGTCGCGTTGATCCGCGTCCACACCGCGATGGCGTTGCCGTCGGCATCGTAGACCACCGAGGGGGCATCGTCCAGGAACGTGTCGTCGGTCAATTGCACGGGCGGCGACCAAGCCGCACCGTCGTAGTGCGAGGCAAAGACCTCCAGATGCTGCCCGTCGGCTTTCGTCGGATCTTCGCTGACGTAGACCAGCGTCATCGTCCCGTCGCCGCGCTGGGCCAGCGCGGGCTGGGCGTAGGGATAGGCAATGGTGGGCAGCCCGGCGGTGGCCGCTTCGCCTTCGTGCGGGAATGTCTGAGGGACGAAACGCGGCAGCAGACGGATGTCGTCCGCCAACTTCGCATCGGGCAGACTCGTTGTCTCCCCCTCGCCCAACGCACCGCAAACCGGCAGGTTTTCCACCCACGCGAACGTCCTGGACGCCTCGAAGATCCAGACTTCCGCCTTCACCCGGGCGTACAAGGTCACGCGTCCACCGATCGGCACGCACGGATCGCCGGCCAGACTGAACTCGCCGCGAATCCTGCCTCCGCCGGCCAATTCCACCGTCGCTCCATCGTACCCAAAGATCAACGCGAGTTCCGCGTTGGGTTCCAGCCCCAGGATCAGATTCGGCTTCCAGGCCAAGTCGCCGTTCGCGTCCTCTTCCCATTCCAGCTTTGCGTCCACGCCCACCCCGATGGTCGCTTGGGCCCGCACCCAGGGCAGATAGGGCGCCAGCGGCACTTTGGGACTCTTGACGGTCGCATCGCCGCGGATCACGGCTTCGAGTTTCTTCAAATCGAGACTGTCGCCGAACGAGAATTCGCCGGCCGCTTTGCCCGTGATGCTGGAGCCGACCCCGCCGAATTTCTTGTCCGTCACCTCGCCCTCCATCTTGAATTCGCCCTCGATCCGACTCGTTCGATCCGAGCGGATGATCGCGGTGACGGCTGCCTGCGGGATCGCCGGCCCGAAGGCACCACCCGCCACGCCGACGCGATCCGCGGGAACGTCGAAGCTGCCGGCGGTTGCCGCTTGAGGAACGAAGATCCGGGCCTTGTATTCGGCGGTCTTCTCGTTGGGACCTCCATGTTCCCGGACCATCCACAGCGGCGACTCGATCCAGGGCACGGTCGCGAATTGATCGTAGCGGATCGACTCGGGCTCCGACTCGAACTGGAATCCGCGCAACCGCGCCCAGATCCGAATCAGATTGTCGACGGGCGTCAGATCCGTGCCCATGTTGATGGTGAAGTTGGTCGGCGTGAACTCGCTCAGACTGACCGGACCGTCGGGCAGCGTCTCGACGCCGTTCAACTGGAACAGAATATCCGGCAGGTCGCCCTGGCCGATCTGCACGCCGTCGAGGTTGCCGTTCCAGTCGACCAGGACGCCGATCGTGTTCTCCAGGGACACGTCCTCCAGAAAGACGCCCTCGGCAAATTCCTTGTGGACTGCCGTGATGCGAGGCCGCGCATCGGCCGTCATCAGCGAACTGCGCTCGTTCGGCCCGACAGGCAGTTCCTCGATCAAATTGTCCGGGTCCACGGCGGCTTTCAACTCGATCGCCGCAACGCCACGCGGAAACGCTTGCAGCCACGGCGTGATGTTCCACGTTCCGGTGACCACCTGCGACTCGCCGGGCGCCAGGGTCACGGTCGTTTCCGTCCCGTGCAGGATCTGGTTGTTGCCCCAGAATCGCAGTTCCGCGAACTGGGCCGTCGCGGTGCCAATGTTCCGGACGGTGACCTCGAACGGCAGAACATAGCCCGGTGCATCGCGCACGACATCGACGGGATGGATCGAGAAGGCGTCGATGGTCAAGTCGGCTTGCCGCAGCGGTCCGGAGAATTCCGAAGTATTTCCCGCCGCGTCGGTCGCCGTCAGTGTCAGCCACTTGAAGACCGGATCCAGCACCACAGGCCAGATGAACTCGCCCACCCCGTTCGCTCCGGTCTGGACGGTGAACTCGCCCACCCAGACCTCGCCCTCGCCGTGCTCCGACGAATGCAGGCTGCGGTTCTTGTACACGTCGATCGTGAACGTCTCGCCGGCCTTGCTGATCAAGCGGCCGCGCAGACTGGCATCGAAAGCCGTATAACGCTCGACGACGGGGAAGTTCTGCAGATCATTGGGCCCGTCGTCGCCGTCCAGGTTGTCTTCGTCGTTCGCCGTGACGCCCGCGGCGCCCAGATCGATGCCCAGGTTAACGTTCCCGAAGATCGAGTTCCGCTGGATCTTGTTGAAGCGGGCCGTGTCGCCTTCGATCCGCACGCCGACCAAATTGGCGGAGATCGTATTGCCGGGGAGTTGCAGCGCCTGGCCGTCGCGCAGGAACAGCCCGCCCACATACGTTTCCGACGCGCCGCGGATCCAGATGCCGTCGACGGTGTTGCCCAACCGCGGCGGACTGCCCGGATCGCCCTGCCAATCCGTGCCGATCCGGTTGTCGCCGATCAGCGTATCGACCGCGCCGGCGCCGTCGATCCGGATCCCGTTCAGGTTGGCCGAGATCGTATTGCCGCTCAGCGGCGGTTCGTTCGGCATCGACGCGCCGATCCGCGTGTCGGCTGCATCCACGATGTGGATCCCTTCGCCGCCGTTGGCCAGTCGCTCGAGGCCCGAGCCGTCCAGCCCAATCAAGTTCGCGCCGATGACGTTTCCGTTCGCGCCGCTGCCTTCGATCTTGACTCCGGCGGACGCGTTCCCAGAGACTACGTTCCCGACAAACGTCGACAACACGGGGCTGGATGCAAAGGAGCCGCCGATTCTGTTTTCCGGAGCGTTCAGAATGTAGACGCCGAACTCCTCGTTCTTCACGCGCTGCGTGCGCGAAGCATCGGTGCCGATGGCGTTGTTGACCAGCACGTTGTCGGTGGCCGTCGCGCCTTCGATCCGCACGCCCGACAGCTTGTTGCCGGAGATTACGTTGCCCAGTCCCGAGGTGCCGATCACCTCGCCGATCAGGTTGTTCGGCGAGCCCAGGATGCGGATGCCGTGACGCTGATTGGGCACTGCGTGCTGGCCGGTGCTGTCCGTGCCGATGTAGTTGTTCTGGAACCGGGTGCCGAACGTGGTAGCAAAGGCCACAATCACGCCGTCCAGCGCATTGCCGGAGATCGTGTTTCGCGCCCCCGGCAATTCGCCGCCGATCAGCGTGTGCGTCACGTGGGCGTCCAGATGGATGCCGCGGGCGCCGTTGGGAAGCGCCCCGGCACCGGTGGCGTCGACACCGATGTAATTGCCCGAAACCGCATTGCCCGAACTCGCATTGGCGGGCAGACCGACGACCAGCACGCCGTCCCCCGTGTTGCCGGAGATCACGTTGCGCCGATTGGGATGTGCACCGCCGATCAGATTCACGTCCGCCCCCGCGTCGATCGCCACGCCGTCGAAGCCGTTGGGAACCGCGGCCATTCCAAGATCGTTCGCACCGATGCGGTTGGCTTGAACAATGTTCCCCAACGCGTTCCCGTTGACGATCCTGACTCCATACTGCACGTTGCCCGAGATCACGTTCCCCGTGACGGCGGCCGTGCTGGACGTCAAATCGGCGCACAATTGCGGCGGTTGCGACTGGCCCGGCAAGATCCCGCCGATGCAGTTGCCGGGCGCATCGTTGATCAACACGCCCGTCCCGTTGGCGATCGCTGCGGTGCCATCGGCGTTCGTGCCGATGCGGTTGTTCGCGACCAGATTGTCGCGAGCCAGCAAGCCCGCGATCACGATCCCGAAATCCGTGTTGCCAGAGACGACGTTCGGCCGCAAACCGCCGACGATGTTGTGGCTGGCAAACTCGATCTCGATGCCTTTCCGGTTCGGCAGCGGCGCCGTCCCTGCGGCGTTGACGCCGATCAGATTCCCTTCGACGTGATTGCCGTCCGCAAAATTGAAGATTCGGATGCCGATTTCGTTCCCCGAGATGACGTTGGCCTGCTCGCCCAAGCTGCCGCCGATCACGTTCCCCGTGGCGCCGAGGCCTTCGGCGTTCAGCAAGATGCCGGCGTTGCGGTTTCCGAACTCGTCGCCGCTGCCGGGCACGCCGTCGGGATCGGTTACCGTCCCCGTCGCGTCGGTGCCGATCCTGTTCCGCTGGATCACCGCGAGATTCGTGCCCTTGCGCACGATGATTCCGTCTTCGGAAGCAGCGATCACGTTGTCAAACACGGCCGCGTTGGGCGCATTGGACAGCACGATCCCGGGACCGTTGTTCGGCAACGCCCGAGTTCCGTCCTTGTTGGTGCCGATGAAGTTGTGGCGGATGATCGTTTGCGGAACGGCCTCGGGCAAGACCCCCGGCTTCTCGACGAAAATCGCCCCCACCACTCCCCCGGCGGCGAACACGTTCCCGTGCGCCGGAGTGTCGCCGCCCACCTGGTTGTCCATGCCGCCGGTGATCCGCACCCCGGTGTTGGGCCCGTCCAGCGCAATCTCGCCCGTCACGTCCACGCCGATGTAGTTGCCGAACACCCGGTTGTTGTTGCCGGCGATCACGATATCGCCGACCACGATGTTCCGATCCTCCGGACCGGTCCCGCCGATCTGATTGTTGTCGCCCGTGATCTCCAGTCCCGCCGAGCCCGCCCCAAGCGCGTCGCCCGCCGGCGTCGTGCCGAACATGCTTCCGACCACGGTGTTGCCGTTGCCCACCAGAATCAATCCACCGTCGTTGAAGACCAATCCTCTGACCGTGTGCTGTCCGTCGCCGCTCAGCGACAAGATGCCGCGGATCTCGACTTTTCCGCTCCCCGGCTGAGTGGTTCCGTCGATCTCGACAGAACCCGCGTTCATCACGGCGTTGATGTCGATTACCGGGACACCGCCGCCGGGGATCGCGAACCGCAACTCGTCCGAGCCGTCGGTCGTGGCCGCCTGCTCCAAAGCCGCTCGCAACGTGCAGACTCCGCTGGGCGGAATCGGTGGATCGGCGTTCGGCTGATGCTCCGTGTCGCATATCTCGTCGTTCGGAAAACTGTCGCCCAGCCCCAATGTGCTGTTGACGACGAACACGGCCAGCATCCGCCGATCTTCGAGCGGTTCGAACCGCAGTTGCCGGTGGCACGAATTCAGTGCGGCACGTCGCCTCTGCGACAGACGCCGGTCGAGAGCGCTCCGGCGAAACGATGGACGGGACATCGGAATGTTCCTTGTTGGACGAACGCCAGACACAGCGGAACGATGAGCGAGTACGTTGCAAGTCGCATCGGCGAAAGACAAGACCGACCGCGGAGACCGGCGGAATGCCGGAAGAGGATGCGGCTTCCACACTGAGCCAATTGTAGACTACCGCCGCATTTGCATCCACCAAAATTTCCCTGCGACTTGCCCCACCCGCCACGATTCTTCGATCTCAGCGGCGGCATGTCCGGCCAGCAATCGCGCCAGAGGACATGGCGGTTTCCAGGTCGATCTGACCGGAAGTTCATTGAGGCTGCCCCTCATGCCATCACAGCATCGGTAACGGCACCTTTGCGAGCGACGCCAGTCGCCATCGGGGGAGCGGCAGGGCGGGTGAGCCCACGCTTCGGGCGGGGTCGTGAGCTGCGGATCCTACGCGCCCGAGTCGCCGGTGGATAGAATCGGAGGCGATGGATCCCAACCTCCGCACCCCACGGGCCTGTGACGATGGCTACCACAATCGCTTCTCAACAACATTTGCGACGGGTGTTTGTCGAAAATTTTTCGGTGGCCGATATCGCGGAGCCGCTGGCCTCGTTCGACGCCAGCACCCTGGCGGCCGATGTCTTGGCCGTCATGGTCCGGCGCGCCTATCGAGTGGCGGGAGTCCGGCGCGACGGCACACTCTGCGGTTACGTGCGGCGGGAGGAACTGGCCGAGGGGGCGTGCGGCGATGTGCTGCATCCGTTTGACGAGGACGATGTGGTGGCCGATTCGGTTGGATTCCCGGAGCTCGTCATGCGGCTCAACGACCGGCCGCATCTGTTCGTCAACGTGCTGGGCCAAGTGGGCGGAATTGTCACCAGGACCGATCTTCAGAAGCCGCCGGTGCGCATGTGGTTGTTCGGGATGATCACGATCATCGAGATGGGCCTGACCCGGCTGATCGAAACAGCCTATCCTGACGGCTCGTGGCGGCAGTTTCTGTCCGAGGGCCGACTGCAAAAAGCCGAGATGCTGCTGGAGGAACGCCGGCGCCGCCACCAAGACCTGGACCTGCTGGATTGCCTGCAATTCTCCGACCGGGGCCAAATCGTGCTCCGCAACGACGACTTGCGGCAGCGAGCAGGATTCGTGTCGCGAAGCCGCGGCGAACGGTCCATCAAGGAACTGGAAGCCCTGCGGAACAATCTGGCGCACGCCCAGGACATCATCTCCTGCGATTGGGACATCATCGTCAAGCTGACCGAGTTTCTCGAGACACGATTCGCCCTCCCTGCCTGACGCAGGCCATCACCGGCCAAGCTCGTGACATGTGGGACGCGTCACGACGCTTTGCCGCGGCAGTGCAGGTAGAGTTGGAGATGTTCGTGGCGAATCTCGGGGGGCAGTTGTTGCAGCAGGGGACGCAGACGGGTCGGCGCGCTTTCCCCGACAACTTGGTCCAGCATGGCCAGTTGGTCGGGGCGAAAGCACCACGCGACGTCCACCGGCAGATCCTGCTCGATGGCTTGCAGCAGGTGCGCGACCAATTGCTGATCGTCCAGGCGGCGGATCTGCTTGCACTCGTCCGCCGTAAACCCATCCCACAATAGACGCCAACTCCAGTAGAAGTTGGGTTTGACCTGGTTTTCCTCGAACGCGGCGGTCACGGCGGGCAGCGGATGAGGCCGGGGTTCGTCGCGCAGCGCGCGCGCGGTCGAGGCCGAGTCGCTAGTGGGATGCGTTTCGTACGTGTCGTCCCGCTCGCGAACCGCTTCGCCGCGGCCGGGCGGTTGGGGCGGCGCGCCAAGACGAGGTGCAGGCACAGACGCTGAAGGAGACGCTTGACTCGGCGCGGTTGGGGATGCCAAGGTGGGTGAGGGCGCGGACGATGACGCGGGCTGGTCGTGCCTGTGTCGCGCGATGATTGCCAGCAGATCGTCGCCGTAGGTGCCAGCGGTGTATTCCCCGATGCCCTTGACGGTCAACAACTGGAGCATGTCCGACGGTTTGACAGTCGCCAAACGGGCCAGCGTGGCATTGGACAAAATGCGGTACGTTGGCCAGCCGGCCGCCGCGGCCATCTGCCGGCGCCAGTCACGCAGCTCTTTTTCCAATTTCGGGTCGGCCACGAGTGCGTCCTGGTCCGGTTCGGCGGCAGAACGCGGCGCCGCGCTGGCCGGCGAACCGGCGGTTGTCGTCCGGGACAGTTTTCGGGCCACGTCGTCGGACAAGGCGAACGATTCCGGCAACGGTGCCTGACCGCGCATGACTTCGTTTCCCGCATCCGTCAGCCGGAGCACGGGCCGGTTCCGCTCGACGTCCGTCTGGTCCAATAGCCCGGCGGCCAGCAGCGCATCGATCAATTCGGTAACTTCGGGCTGCTTGAGGTGCCCGAGCAGCCCGAACGTGCTCAACTGGTCCAGCCGGTTTCGGACGATCTTGGTGGCCTTCGAGCCGCAGAGCATCTGGGCGACGATGCCCTTGCCGAATCGGCCTTGGGCGCGGGCGACGCCGCTGAGCGCGATGCGCACGGCCTTTACCACTTCGGCGTCCTGGGCCAACGGCGGGATCTTGCCCGTGGAGACCGTCGCCGGCCGCCGCGCGGTACAGTTGTCGCAACGGCCGCAGTCGCGGCGGTCGGGATCGCCGAAGTAGTCCAGAATCTCCCGCTGACGGCAGCATCGCGCGCGGGCGAAGCGGATCACGCGTTCCAGTTTGTCGTACTCCGCCTGCCGCCGCGCCGCCAGTTCGTCGAAGTCGATTTCCAACTGATCGAACGGCACGTCGCGGTCGAGCAGATGAACCGCCCGGCCGCGGAAGGCCGGCACATAGTCGAACGTTTCCAGCCGGTTCAATTCGCGCAGCGCCCGCAACACCGCGTCGCGGTCCATGTCCGCGGCGGCCGAGATGCGCTGCGGATGGAAGTAGACCCGTTCCCAGCGCCGCTCGCCGACTTCCTGCTCGACCAGCCGCAGCACCTTGCGCTGCGTCTTGGCTTCTCTCGGCAGCAGGTCGACCAGCGTGGGCAGATCGCTGTCCAGCCGCACCGAGGCCCGGTTTTCGCCCGAGTCCATCCGCTCCAACGCCCCGCACTTCTCCAGCATGCGTTCACAGGCGCCCACCCCCTCGGCGCCGATCGGCAGTTCCAGCCGCTCTTTCAGATCCTCCAGCGTGATCTCGATCGGGTCGTCGTCCAGCGTGCGCAGGTACTCGTAGACCAACGCCACCGTCTCGCGCGTGGGATAGGCGTTTTCGATGAAGAATTCCTGGATGTAGCGGTCCTGGTAGGTATACAACAGCAGGCATCGCGACGGTTGGCCGTCTCGACCCGCGCGGCCGGCCTCCTGGTAGTAGGCTTCCAGGCTGCCCGGCATGTTGTAATGCACGACGAACCGCAGGTCCGGTTTGTCGATCCCCATTCCAAAGGCGTTCGTCGCGGCGATGATCTGCACGCGATCGGCCATGAAATCCTCTTGGACCCGTCGCCGGTCCTCGGGCAACAAACCGGCATGGTAGGTGCCCACCGTCCGCTTCAGTTGATCGGCAATCAGGAGGCGGACTTCCTCGCAGCGTTTGCGGGACGAGGCGTAGACGATCCCGGACCCGGGGGTTTCGCGCAAGAATTCCAGCAACCGCTGGTCCTTCTCGCGGCCGTTGCTGATATCTTGGACCTCGAATCGCAGATTGTCCCGCGCGAATCCGGACACGAAGATGCGAGGCTCGCGCAGTTGCAGCATCTGGGCGATGTCCGTGCGGACGTCGGGCGTCGCGGTCGCGGTCAAGGCGATAGTCTGCGGGTTGCCCAACCGTTGGCGGAACCGACCCAGGCGAGCGTAGTCGGGACGGAAGTCGTGCCCCCATTCGCTGACGCAATGCGCCTCGTCCACCGCCAGCAACTGGATCCGCGCGCCGCGGATCGAGTCCAAGAAACGCTGGTTCCGCAGTCTCTCGGGCGCCACGTAGACCAGATCGAATTCTCCCCGGGCCAGTTGCTCCAGGCGCGTCTGCTGCTCGGCCAGCGACAGCGAGCTGTTGATGCAGGCGGCGCGGATGCCCAGCGCGGTCAGGCTGTCGACCTGGTCCTTCATCAAGGCGATCAGCGGCGAGATAACCAGCGTGACCCCCGCACGGGCGATCGCGGGCAATTGGTAGCAGAGACTCTTGCCCCCGCCGGTCGGCATGATGCACAGGCAGTCGTCGCCGGCCAGCACGGCGGAAATCACCTCGCGCTGTCCTTTGCGAAACGAGGACAGTTTGAAGCGATCGAGATAGCTTTCCAGGTCCAGTTGGGTGGCGTCGGTCATCCGTCGCAGCCGCCAGTTCGAAGGAAGGTTCCCGGCCGCACACCCGTCGCGCGACCGGATCGCAGTATACCGCAGAATCGCCGCGGGGATGGAGACGGCTGCCCCCGGCGTTTTCCTGAGCCGTGACCGAGGCGATCCCCGTCTGGCCGGTGGTCACCGAGAGCGGCTTACCGGGGCAATTCACCCCGGACAGGTTGGTCTTCGATCTTCAGGAATCGCTCGAGTTCCTGCTCGATGTAGAGCGCCTGCTCGCATTCGGGAAGACTCTGGATCAGGGTCTCCTGGCCGTTGTCCAGCCGGATCTCGACCGAATAGTTGGTGCTGCTGCCGTTCTTGCCGTGATGCACGTGCTCCTTGCAGTACAACTGCTTGACCGCGTGTACCGGAAAACTCTTGTTTCCCAGCCAGGGCAGCGGTCCGTGGCGAACTTCGAGCAACCCTTGGCCGACGCGGACAACGGTCTGGTTGACGAAGCCCGCGACCGTCCCGTAGGCCAGTCCAATGCCGACGGCCGTGTGGATCAGTCCGAAGCAGGACATGAACCAGGCGCCCGTGGAAAGGGCGATGCCGTGCCAGACAACCATGAAGCCGTTCCAGAACACGCAGAAAAAGATCAGGAAGAAAAGTGCGGGAGTAAACCAACTGCGTTTGATCTCCAGCGAATTGCCCAGATCCAGCATCTCGAACCGCCGGGGCATCGGCACCGGCAGTCGCGGCGCCGCGCGACCGCTGTCCACGCGGCCGTCGGCCGACGGCGCCGAGATCGCGAAGACCGCGTCGCAGTGCGGACATCTCGCGATGGCCAAGGCGGCCGAGATGTTTTCGGGTTTCAGCGAAGCGCCGCAGTTCTTGCAGCAAAGTTCGATCAGATGCATGGCTGGATTCCGATGGTTCGCGCGCCGTCAAGCTGGATGGGCAAGCAGAGCCGAATGTCGGCCCCAGCATGGTAGCCGGAGTCGTGAGACTTCGGATCCGCGGTTTCGATCCGAATTCTCACGAATTCGGCTACAAGGTTACGATCGAGCCCCGAATGTCGATTTTGTTCTCCCATTACATCAGCAAACGCTGCCAGCCGCAATGCGCGGAATTGCGGAAGCGGAAGCATGCCGGGGTTTCGAGGGTGCGGCCGACTGCCGCAAGGCAAGAGAGAGCGGGGACAGGACACAGGCATCCTGCCTGTGTGGTTTGTCGTCCCTTCGCTATGACGGCGTCCCGCCGCGTGTTGCCAGAGATGGGGTTAGGGGGTAATCGTTGCAGAAAAACATGGACCGTTCCTTGTTCCGCGCGATCAGCCGACGGGCTGTAACTGCCGCTGGAGTTTCGACATGGCGATCATCAACTGGTTCCACTCGGCGAACAATTCACCCGTGTCGTGAACCTCGGCGTCCTTGCGTCCGAAGCCCTTTTCGCTGGTTCGAATCGTCTCGTCCAGGACGTAGCAGCCTCGCTGCTGGAGTCGCCGGTCCTTCTCGCCGGGTGTCAGCGGGTCGTCGGGACAGATCGGCAGAACCTGTTCCAGGCACAGGTGCATGGCCCACAGAGCCGCTCCGCGATCGTCGTCCGCGTCGGTTACCAGTTGCATGGTCCCGGATTCCACATAGTACTTTGCCATCGTTCCATTCCTTTCGTTGACGGTACTGACCACCACTTCCTTGTCGGGCGCCTCTGCCCGCTACCTATCATCGCGGCCCGTTTGACACGGGAGGTCCGAACCGGACGTATTTTCCGGATTTTTTCGTCGGGCGCGACCGCATGGGAATTGTTGCGGCGCCGCGGGTCGAGGCAAGCCGCGACGACCGATTCGCTTCCGGAAACCTTGACGCCAATGCTAGCACGGTCTCCGAATCGCGCTCTGGGCGACGAGCTTCATCCGATCCCCGACGCCAACGCGGTCAAAGACGTCGAGTACGGCCGCCACACCGAACTGGCAACGATCGAGGCCATCGCCAAGACGGCGGGTTCCCGGCGAGCGGTGTGCCGTCACCTCGCCGGCAACCCCGGCGATCGCTCTTCCCGGCGAGCGGTGTGGCGTCAGCCCACCGGTAATCACCACCGCACCTATCTCATCATGTCAGACCCGCGAAGAACGCCATCCTCGACTTCGTTGAATACAGGTTGCCGGAAGTTCCGCGACCGACACGATATCCTCGTCGCGTTCCTACTGTTCGCGTTAATCGACTCCGTCTATCGCCGCTCACTCGTGAACGGCTATAATTTCGCTGTGATACTCTGAACGACGGGTACGGAGAAAGTCGCGTGCACTACTTGCGCATCATCTGGGATCACGAACCGGATGGAAACGTGGAGCACATCGATGAGCACGATTTGACTCCGAGCGATGTAGAGTTCGTGCTGCAGAACGCTTGGGAGCAACAGAGCAGCGACTCGAGCGGTCGCCCATGCGTGTTCGGTTACACGCCGGATGACGAATTCATTCTCGTGGTTTTCGAGTGGCTTGACGAGGATACGATCCTGCCAGTAACGGCCTACGAAGTTCCGGAGCCGTGAATTCGAGGAGCGAGCGATATGGCGAAGATGAATTTCGAACGAATTTCCCGCCCGTTGACCGATGAAGAGAAAGCGCGCCATGCCATGATCCGAAAGCAGGTCATGCAGGAGTTTCCTCCAGCGGAGAAGAAGCAGAACGCGTTGAGCAGCGGAATCGCGGCTGACCTGCGTCGGGCGCGCAAAGCACGGGGATTCACTTGCGCGGCGCTTGCCGAGCTGGCGGGACTCCCCGACGCAAACACGGTCAAAGACGTCGAGTACGGCCGCAACACCGAACTGGCAACGATCGAGGCCATCGCCAAAGCTCTCGGGCTCAAACTGGAACTGGTCGACGCCTGAGCCAAGACGGCGGGACAGACTGCCCGAAGCGTCCAGCACCGAGCGCTCGTCCCGGACCGACACGGGTTCCGCAACGCTGTATCTTGGCGTACAACTCAAGCGGTTGGGAGTCGGCGAAATCGTCCCCAGCAGCGCCGCGCACCACCCCAGATGAACGCGAAGGATGGACCATGCCGATGCACAACTGGAAACGCGTGAAGTCGGGAGTCTATCACAACTTCCACTTTCGCTGGATCGCGGCGATCATGGACCGGCTCAACGCCGGTTTGCTGCCCGCTGGCTATTTCGCGATGGCCGAGCAGATCATTGGGCAGCCGGAGACCGAGGTGGTGGCACTCGAGACGTTTGCCGCCCCGACGCGGCGAGGGGGCGGAGAGGGCAGTGTGGCAACGGTGCCCGTCCGCTCGCAAGCGCGGTTCGTCGTGCAGTATCCGCCCGAAACCCAGCGATACGCCCGGAAGACGCACCGCGTGGTCGTGCGGCACGAACTGGGAAGAGTCGTGGCGGTCGTGGAATTGGTATCGCCAGGAAACAAGGACCGTCTGCACTCCCTGCGGACGTTCGTCGACAAGTGCGTCGATCTACTCGATCAACAGGTGAACTTGCTGATCATCGATCCGTTTCCGCCTGGCGCCCATGACGCGGGCGGCATTCACCAAGCCATCTCCGCCGTCTACTCCGATGAACCGTTCGAGTTGCCAGCGGACAAGCCTCTCACCTTCGTCTCCTATCAGGTTTCGCCGCTCTTGACCGCGTACGTGGAACCGATTGCCGTAGGCGATCCGCTGCCCGACATGCCCCTGTTCCTCTGCGACGACCAGGGCACCAACGTGCCGCTGGAAGAGACGTACCAAGCCACCTGGCGCGTGCTGCCCCGCGAGATTCGTAGCTTGATCGAGTCAACTGCCTGAGCGGCGAGCGTTGTGCCGTCAGCCCACCGGTGCGCGAATTGTCAGTGGGAAGTGGCCCGCGTGCGCCAAACGCCGGTCCGGGAACGGATCACGGGAGGCAAACGATGCTGCCTTACGCCACCGGTAATTCACGCCTGGACCGCCGTTGCCACCAAATCCGCAATCCCGCGGATCCGGTTCGGGGCGGCCAGGTATCCGATCCCGCGATGCAAGTGCAGCCGGAACTGGCGCATTAGCGTCTCGTCCCCCGTGTCCAGCCCGTCGCGCACGCAGCGCGCCTTGAGCAGCGCCAAGTACAATTCGTGCTGCTCGCCGCCGAACACCAGCCAGCTCATCTCGACATTGCTATCGGCCGGGACCTCGACCGGCGTCGGCGGCGTCGCCTCGGCCAGCGCGCGGCCCGGGGCATCGTACAGGCGGATCACGAACGCATCCGCGGCGATCTCGACTCGCTGGACCAACGTCTGCCTGCGCAGCAACAAGCGAAACGACTCGGTCACGCCTTCCGCCCATCGGTCGGTTTCTTGGCGAGGCTGTTATCCATAGAGTTCCTCGCGTGTGGCTGTATCCATCACGGCCCGTCGAACATGCAGCACGCGGACTTCGCCTTCGGCGATCACGAACAGCGCCCGGAACACGCTGGCACCGCGTTTCCCAAACAAGAATTGCCTGATTTCCTCCTCGACGGCATCGTTTTCGGGAGCAAGGCCGCAGCGTTGCGGGTTGAGGGCCAGCGTGGCCAGCGCGGCCTCGAATCGGCTCAGCCAGTGGAACGCTGTGACCGGCGCGTGCTCGGCCGTACGCAGGTAATACCTCCGCAGATCGCCCTTCGCGTTGGCGGTGAGGATAACGCGATAGGTCATACGTCGTGGGGCAACTCGAGTTCATGCCGAAGATCGGCAAAAGCATCGGCTAACGGCTGAACTCGCCCGGCGGCGACGTCGTCTAACCCCAAGCGGATGCCGACGACGGCCTCTTCGCGTTCCCGCTGTAGCAGACGCAAGGCGTGGGCCACCACCGACTCACGGTCCGCGAAATGCCCACTGCTGATCTCTTGTTGGATAAACTGCTCCAGATCGGCTGCCAAGACGGTCATTGGAATCCTCCTCTTCTTCCTTCGAAAATAACCCAGTCCAAGATAGCAGGCAAGAGGAGCCCTGGTCGCTCTTCGCGATACGGCCTTCCGGCATGGTGGCTACGGGAACCAACCGCATGGCTAGACGGAATTCGTCCGTCCCGCATCAATCATTCCTCGACTAGTTCTACCAAATCCGCAATCCCGCGGATCCGGTTCGGAGTGGCCAAGTACCCGATCCCGCGATGCAGGTGCAGCCGGAACTGACGCAACAGCGTCTCGTCCCCCGTATCCAGCCCATCACGCACGCAGCGCGTCTTGAGCAGCGCCAAGTACAATTCGTGATGCTCGCCGCCGAACACCAGCCAACTCATCTCGACGTTGCTGTCAGCCGGAATCTCGACCGGCGTTGGCGGCGTCGCCTCGGCCAGCGACAGACAGAACGCCCAGCGGCACAAGATGTTCCACTGGCCGATCCCCGTCCGAGTCTTCAACCGGATCAATTGCTCCTTGGCTTGGGACGATAGTTTGATTTGTTTCATGGTTAGTGGTCAGTCTTTGATTTTGCGCATTTCGTCCGGCTTCGCCCCCGCCGAGCTTGCTCGGTGGTGCGGTGATTTTGCACTAGGGGGCAAATCTCCACGTTTTTTGCTCCCCGCCGAGCTTGCTCGGTGGAAGCAATGATTGGAGCTTCGCGCGTGACAGTGATCGAATCATGCGCTCCACCGAGCAAGCTCGGCGGGGGCGGGGCTTCTCGGGACTCCTCGATTTAGTGCATAATCGTCGTCCCACCGAGCAAGCTCGGCGGAGACGCTTCTTAACTTCAAAGTTGGCGGTTGGCAGTCGCCACGGACAACTGACAACTGACAACGGACAACTGCCCATCTACAGTTTCCAAAAATAGCCTTCTTCGGCCACGGTCAGCTTTCGGCGGTCGTCGTAGGTCAGGTGATACGCGCGGGCGATGTGCGGTTGCAAGCTCTCGAAGTAGTCGCGGTCGATCTCGGTATCGGTCGACAGCACGATCACCTGATGGCTGGCGTGCGGGAAGTAGCGTTCGACCAGTTTGTCGCGATGAGCGTTATCGAGCCGGGCCATCGGCGTGTCGATGATCGCGGGCAACGGCCGAGCCGCGGCGCGCGACAGCCCCCACAGCACCGAGATGGCAAAGATCTGCTTCTCGCCCTCCGACAGCCTCTGCTTGGGAAGCACGCGACCTTGTTCGTCGAATAGCGTCACGGCGAACGTGTCCGGATCGATCAACACTCGCTGAACGAGCGTCTGCTTGCGCAGCAGAAAGCGGAACGACTCGGTCACCGATTGCGACAGCCGCTCGATCTTACGATGCGTCGCGATTTGGAGATACTGCTGCATCGTCGCTTGGGTGCGGACCAGCAACCGGGCGAGCCGCGAGTCCTCTTCGGACCGCAGTTCTTCATCGACGATCTTGCGCCGCCGCTTGGCCAGTTGCTTGTCGAACTCGTCCCGCTCGCCGCGCAGCCGGGCCAGTTCCTTTTCCAGCCGAGCGATCTGCGAGTCGAAGCCGGCCAGTTCGGCCGAGGCCGCTTTCAGTTCCTCGACCACGCTGCCGATCGTCGCCTCGTCCGGGGTCGCCGCCAGACTCCGCTCGACATCCTCAAACGCCCGCCGCACATTTTCCAGTGCTTCCAACTGCTGCCGCGCGTCGGCCTGGCGATCCGCCCGCCCAGAAGCCAGAAAGCGATCCAGCAGTTGACCCGCCGCATCCGACAACCGCAACCGATCTCTTTCCCACCTCTCCCCGCGGGAGACGGCCGGGGTGAGGGTTCCCCGTCGCGCCCGATCCGCCTCCAAGAACTCGCTCACCAGCCCGATCACCCGCTGCCCCGTCCGTTTCTCTCGCAGCAGCGTCAGGAGTTCCGCATCGCGTTCGGCCAGCAGGCGGACGATCACCTCCGACTCGGCCGCTTGTCGCTCCGCCCCCGCGCGCTGCTGAACCGCTGCCAGCAGATCGGGCACCAGCGCCAACGGCAAGTCCGTGGCAGCCAAGTTGACCAACCGGCTCTCGGCCTCCTTCAGCGACTGCTGCAACTCGCCCTTGCGCTGCAGCAGCTTGTCCCGCGCCTCCCAGTGACGCCCGCCCACCTTGGCGAACTGTTCTTCGACCTCCTGGACCCGAGTCGCCGCGCGTTGCCGATGATTCTCCAGCGTCCCCACCTCGCGGACCAGCCGGTCGATGTCCGTCTGCCGAGCCTCGTACTCGCTCTCCAATTCCCGCACTTCGGCCAACTCGGCCGATTCGACGGCCCGTTTGGCGAGACGGCCCTCGAGCACCGAGGCGTCGGCCACCAGCCGCTCGGCCAAGTCCAGACCCAACAGCGACTTGATCGCCCCGCCCAAAGCCTGCATGCTGGTTTCGTCTTCGGCCAGGAAGCGAATCTTCTCGGCGTCGAAGAAACACAGTTGGGCAATCCCCAGCGGAATCAATTCCTCGACCAACTGGTTCCAGTTCTCCGACAGCCAGCCATCGTCCACGCCGTCCTTGCAGACGCGGACTTTCTCGCGCACCCGATCGCCCGACACCGACCATGTACGGCTGACCGAGTACAAATGGTCCTGGCCCTCGCTGGCATAGCGGAACGACAACTCGACTCCGGCCCCTTCGCGTTCGTCGGCGTCATGATGGACCGACTCCCGCAGAAACTGCTCGTACCCCTTGTCACCCCGCTTGGAACACCGGGCTCGGTTGCCGTACAACGCCAATTGCACGGCATCCAGGACCGTCGTCTTGCCTCCACCGTTGATCCCGCCGAACAGCACGATCGGGGCCGGCCGACCGCGCCGCAACACCGGCGCAAGGTCCAGCACCTGTTGGCCGCGATACAGGCAGAAATCTCGCAGAGTCAGTTGGTGCAGGATCATGAGGCGCTTGTCAGTGGTCAGTTGGCAGTTGTCAGTCGGCAGTCGGCAGTCGTCAGTTGGAAGTCTTTGAAGTTGCGCATTTCGTCCGGCTTCGCCCCCGCCGAGCTTGCTCGGTGGTGCGGTGATTTTGCACTAGGGGGCAAATCTCCACGTTTTTTGCTCCCCGCCGAGCTTGCTCGGTGGAAGCAATGATTGGAGCTTCGCGCGTGAGAGTGATCGAATCATGTCAGTTGTCAGTTGTCAGTTGTCAGTTGTCAGTTGGCAGTTGGCAGTTGGCCGTTGTCCGTTGTCCGTTGTCCGTTGTCCGTTGGCAGTTGGCAGTTGGCAGTTGGCAGTTGGCGGTCGCGATTCTTACCGCAGCACCTCTCGCCCTCGCTTGGTCCGTGTTCATCCGCGTTTGATTCCTGGCGGATCGCTCTTGGACCGCGGCGCGATACCACTGACCACTGACCACAGCCTACTGACCTTCCCCTTCAAATAGCGTCTTCTGATGCAGCTCGGCAATCTGGAGTTGGGGCGCATCCTTTCGAACGGCCTCGTCTCGTTTGCGTTCTTCCTCGGTTCGGATGGCCAGCGCTTCCTCCTCGCTGGCGAATTGGCCCGCCCGTAGACGTTCTTCCAGGGCTCCGTAGATCCCCGATCGTCGAGCCATCCCGCGGAACTCGCGTTCGATGTCCAGCAACCCGGCCTGCAACTGGAAGAACTCCTCGTCCTCGTCGCATACTTCGCGCAGGATCTCCCAGTCCTCGGATCGCAGCAGCCGATCATCGGCCGCCGTTTGAGGAAACTCGCTGCCCGTCACCTCGTGGTAGATCCGGGGCAGGCTGTCCTGGAACTCGTGTTTGTCGTACAGCCAGATCCGTCGGATCTCGTGCAATTCGTCCATCGAGATCAGTTCCAGGTTCTGGAACTCGGGCGGGCCCAGGCGGCGGGCTTCCTGCTGGGCCGCGAGCACGCGGCGCAGCCAGTATTCCCGCGCGACCCGCGCGTACGGTCCCCGAACGACCCCGTCATGGAACAACTGAACCCGTCCGTTCATCCGTCGGAAATCCCGCCGTAGCTTGTCCTTGGAAAAGTCGCCCAACTCGTTGCGCAGTTCCAGCAGCGGCGTCATCCACAGTTTTTCGTCGTCGTTTTTGATCATCGCCTCCATCGACCGGTCCTGATCCACCACCGTACAGACCCAGCACCCGAAGCAGCTGCTGCCGCAGGAGGGCGTCGACGTATCGACCACCAGCGGACACTCCCCGTCGGCCGACGCGCCCTGGTACATTCCCAGCAGCGACTTGTTCGTATGGCCCCACGGGTTCTTCACCTGCATCAGGAACAGCCACACGTCGTCGTTCGTCCAGTCCTCGATCGGCGTGTAGACCCGCGAGTTCGGCAGAGCCGCGTTGGGCGTCAACCGCTCGCGCACGCGGCGCTTTTCATGCTCCGCCATATTCAGCGCCCGCCGCTGGCTTTCGGCTTTGCGAGTCCCCAAGTCCAGAATCGCTTCGCCGCTCTGGTGGATCACGCTCCGGATGAACGCATTGGATGGATTGATCTTCATCCGGCTCGTACACCAGCGAAAAAGCTTGCGTGGCGCTGGATAGCCTTTGCCGATCAAGTTGACCCAGAAGGTATCCCTGATTTCCGGCGTCAGCCGGTGCGGCGTGATCGGCATCTGCTGTTCGGCTGCCGCCTCGCGCATCTTCGCGTGCGACGCTTCCACCCAGGCCGCGACGACGGGCTGTTCGACCAGCGTATCCGTCGAGATGACATGGATCGGCTTCTGCCGTTGCTCGGCCGGCAATTCGCGAACGGCGAGCCAGACCAATTGCAGGACCGCGCTGGAGTCCTTTCCGCCGCTGTATCCCACGACCCAAGGGACTTCGTCCCACAGGTAAAGCTCGCGAATCTCCTCGCAGATGCCCCTGACCCGAGCCGCCATTCCGTGCGCTGAGAAGACGGAAGCTTTTGATCGTCTGGCAAGATCGTCTTCAAACATTCCACTACCCAGCGTCCCTTCCAGGAATTGACAAATTTGAGTGGAAGTGAGATAGGTAACTTCCAAATGCATACTTATAACATCCCGCTGTAAGCCGTCAAGCGACTGAATGGCCGTGACGCCGAAATACCTCGACTACAACGCCACCACACCGCTTGACACCCGTGTTCTTGCGGCGATGAACGACTGGTACGCCGGACCGCCAACCAACGCTGGCAGCCGGACGCACGTGTACGGGCGGCGGGGCAGGGAAGCCGTCGAAAAGGCCCGCACTCAGGTGGCTGATCTCATCGGGGCAGCCCCAGACGAGGTTGTCTTCACCAGCGGAGCCACCGAGAGCGACAACTTGGTGGTCTTCGGCCTCATCGCTTTCGGACAGCGCAGCGGCCGAAGACACATTCTCGCGACGGCCATCGAGCACAAAGCGATCCTGGAGCCACTTGCCCAGTTGGCGCGTCGTGGTTTCGAGATCGAGTTAGCCCCGGTCACCGCAGCAGGATACGTCGAGCCCGATTCGATCCGCCAGCGGCTGAGGCCGAACACGTTGCTGGTGTCGGTCATGCACGCCAACAACGAGACGGGCGTACTACAGCCGGTCCGGGAAATCGCCGAAATTGTTCAGGAAAGCGGCGCGTTCTTTCACACGGACGCCGCCCAAACATTCGGTAAAGAGGTGGACTGTCTACGGCATCTGGGCTGCGATCTGTTGTCCATCAGCGGTCACAAAATCTACGGTCCGCAAGGCATCGGTGCAGTTGTCGTTCGCCGGCGAGGAATCAAACGGTCTCCATTGGAACCGTTAATGTTCGGCGGAGGCCAAGAACGCGGCCTGCGACCCGGCACGCACCCCGTGCCCCTGATCGTCGGCTTAGGGCTCGCGGCCGAACTGGCCGGACAGGAACACGCCGAGCGTCGCGTGGCTGCCGCACGCGTCCGAGCCCAGTTGATCGCCGATCTGCAGGGCACTGAATTCCGCATCAATGGCGACGAGTCGCGATGCCAACCCCACGTGCTGAATGTGTCGTTTCCCGGCGTGGATAGTGAAGCGCTGGTGATGGCCTTGCAGGACGAATTGGCCGTCTCCAACGGGGCGGCATGCACAAGCCAACGTTACGGATCAAGCCATGTACTGGAGGCGATGGGATTGGCTCCGGAGATCATCGCCTCTGCGGTTCGATTGTCCTGGGGACCAGGCGTGACGGAGATTCCGACTGCCGCCCTCCGCGACACGGTCCTCCGACTCCGGTGATTTGTGGTAAAATGCGGCCCGCTAATGCGGCGTCGCAAATTCTTTGACTCCAGATGATTACCATGACCTCCTTCGAATTTGAGTTGCCGGCAGTTCGCGGCCTTCAGGCTAGCCGTCCGTATTACCTGACCGCGTGCCCGCTGCGACTGCTGTCACGAATTTTTCCCGATTCCGACGGCGATTTCCCCGCCAAGCGTCAGCCGCCGGGCGCCTTGAACCGCGCTCGGATACCGGAGATTGCCAAGTACGTAACCGGGAATCCGCGGTCGTATGTATTTGGGGCTCTTACCGCGTCGGTCGATACCGATGTTGTTTTTGAGTCCAACGAGGAACACACGTCCATTTCCAGCGGCAAGTTGCGGATCCCCATGTCCGCCAGACTCATCGTGCATGATGGTCAGCACCGATGTGCGGGCCTGAAAGCGGCCGTCCGAGAGCATCCCGAATTGGGCGACGAGACGATCGCAATCGTGCTGTTCGTCGACCCAGGTTTCCGGCGAAGCGAGCAACTGTTCACGGACCTCAAGCGGCATGAACGACGGTTGCCGCGCTCCCTGAGCATCCTGCACGATGATCGGGATGAATACGCCCGCCTCGCGCGCGACGTGATTCGGAAGGTAGACGTTTTCGGCGACCACGTTGAGATGGTTCGCACAACGATCTCGAATCGTTCCCGCAAGTTGTTCACGTTGAGCGCGATCTACCAAGCCACGAAGGCCCTTCTGGCGGAGCAGCCCACTGATAAGTTCGAGGAGAAGCTGAGGATCGCCACGATATTCTGGAATGAAGTCGCCAAACAGATTCCGGCGTGGCAACAGGCCGTTGCCGGGCAGATCAGCCCTGCCGATCTGCGGAGGCAATTTGTTCACGCCCATGGAATTGCTCTCGCATCGCTGGGGCGAGTGGGGCAAGGCCTGCTGATCGGCAGTCCCAAGGACTGGCGCAAGAAGTTGGGCGCACTGAAGAGCTTAGACTGGTCGCGCGCCAATTCACGGCTGTGGGAAGGGCGAGCCATGATCGCGGGCCGGCTGTCGAAGGCGAACAGCTGCGTGGTGCTTACGGCCAACGCGATCAAGCAGCATCTCGGCCTGCCGCTCACGGCAGAGGAAGACGAACTGGAACGTCAATTCAAGAAGCGAGGCCGCAGTTGATCAAGCTGCGCCCAGGAATTTGTGCTTGCGGTGCCAGGCAAGATGCTTGGGGTCCGGCCACAGCGATTGGTCGTTGGGCAGTCGGAGGCGGCTGCCGTGGTATTCGGCGAGCGGCTTTTGGTCAGGGCTATTTTCGGAAAACGCATCCACGGCGACAATGATCCGATAATCATCCTGAACCGACCACAGCCCCGCGTCGAACAGCCAGTGGGCGTTCTTGCACAAGGCCATCCCGTTCTTGGGGTCGTTGTTCCGCGAGTCGGAGAACTCGTGGATGTGGGCCGCGTCGACGATTGTGCCTTGACCGATGGTCGTAACCCGATACCCGGTCAAGGCACACGTATAGTTGTAGGTTGGCACGACCTCCAGCCGAAAGCGACCTTCCCGGCCGGCCAACCGCGCGTCGTCCGGCGACTCGAAACTGGCGTCCCGCGCGATCTCGTCGTCGCTTGGCACCGCCATGCCAAGCAGATGATACAGCGCGTTGCGTTCGGCGGGTTCGAAATAGGTCGCCACCAAGATTCTCCGTGCTTGTTCGCGGAAGGCGGGGTCGCAGACGCACGCCACGAATTCGGGATTCAACTGGACGTGCGTGGTAACCGTTCGATGAAGCGATTTGGAGCCGTCGGCGGTGAAGGCCGTCCACACGCGGTCATTCGTCAGATGGTGAAAAGGCATCCTCACGTCAGGCGGTTGCGTACGACGATGCCGGACCACGATCCAATAGGTGTCGAAGCGATAAGCCAACTCTGCCGTGAGCACGAGGGTGTCGCTCGGCAGTTCACCTTTTTCTGCAAGCTCCAGGATGACAAGCAGCAACAGTGGCTTATGAGGTGCGCGTCCGTGTCTGGCTCGATAGAAATTGAGATGGGCAAGCTGATGGAGCCAAGCCGAAGAGGCTGTCATCGCGGTCCTCCGTGATTCGCTTCTCTTGTCCGCTTTCAGGGCGTTGGTTCAGCAACGCCGAATCCCAGATAGTTGCCTTTGCCGGGGATCACATTCCGCACGCCGCCGGTCGGGTCTTGTACATCGCCATCATACCTGGGGATCAGGTGGACGTGAACGTGCATCACGGTCTGTCCGGCAGCGTGGCCGACGTTGGCGCCGACATTGTACCCGGCAGGTCGAAATTCGACGTCGCAACGGGATCTTGCTTCGCGAACCAAGTCGAAGATCGCCGTCATCTCCGCAAGGGTCAAATCAAAAAAGGAAGCGACATGCCGCCGGGGGCAGACGAGCAGGTGGCCAGGGCTGACGGGGTACTTGTCCAGCAGGGCAAACGCCAAGCCGTTCTCGGCGATGATTCGATCGGGCCGTAGATCACAGAACGGACAGCCGTTTTCATACTCGTTCATAGTACTTCGCGATGCTTTCTTCACAGACGCGGCGGAGGTCGGCCAAGTCCTTCTTTTTCAACTGCTTCCAAAGGTTCGGCGCGATTCGTAGGTTGGCCACATCGCGATCGTATTTCAAGTACCGGCGGCGTTCGAACTTCTCGAATGGCATGCCGAGCATCACGCGTCGGACGTCGGCGTCATCCAACTCGCCGACCTTGGCCATCCGGACATTCGACTTTTCGACTGGCAAGCCAGCGCTCGCGCGGTCCTCGTAGAACTTGCGGAAAATCGCGACAACCTCGTCCACCGGTGCCTTGCCGCGGTTGTCGACGCTGTCCAGGATGGCGAGCAACAGGACCGGCTTGTACGAGGCGGCCATGTCCATCTCGCGGCAGTAGTCCAGGAACAAACGCTTGATCGTCGTGTCGTCAACCGGCGTCAGGTTGAATCGGGCACGGATTGCCTCGATGCGTTCGCGGTCGAAGTAGTGGTAGACCTTTTGGCCGAGTTCCAGTGTGTGGTCGGGTTGCAGTTCGCCCGTTTCCACTTTGCGCCGCAGGAAGCCTTCGGCGACGGCCAGTTCGACCTCCAGTTCGCTCAGCGTGATCATGTCGGCCACGACGTCTTGCCAGTTGAAGATGTCGATCTCGTGGAACTGTCGAACCCACAGTCCGATCTCAATACTTTGAGTCGGCGATTCGCCCCGCTCCAATGCCTGTTCCTCGGCCGCCAACAAGGCGTCGGTCGCAAGCACCAAACCGCCGGGCCGGTAGCGGTTTTTCGCGACCACGCGGTGCAGCGTCAGCGGCGCGTTATAGCGTGTGGCGTTGTCCACAAAGTCAATGACGATCGAGCATTCTTTGCCGGGTGCCTTGCGGGTGCCGCGTCCCAGTTGCTGGAGATACAACACCTTCGAGAGCGTGGGCCGGGCCATCATCAAGACTTCGATGCTGGGGCAATCCCAGCCTTCGTTCAACACATCGCACGCACACAGGATGCTGATCTGACCGCGCTCGAAACGGTCCAGGATCTCTTGCCGTTTTGCCTCGGACATACTGCCGGAGACGGACTCCGCCGGAAAACCTTCATCCCGGAACCGCCGAGCCAATTCTTCCCCATGCCGGACGTTCACGCAAAACGCCACTGCCTTGCGGCCGGGCACATGGCCACGATAGGTGTCCACAATCAGTTGATCGCGAGACGAAACGACAACCCGTTCGTCGATATCCCAGCGATTGTATTGCACGCCGTTGAACCGAACGCGGCTCAAATCGACGTTCGTCTCGACGCGCAGACAGCGAATGGGCACGAGTTCGCCGAGTCTCACCGCTTCTTCCAGCGAAAGGCGGTGCGCGGAGTCGCGGAAGATCTGCAGCACCGATTCGCCGTCGGCCCGCTCCGGGGTGGCCGTCAGGCCCAGGATGAAGTCCGGTTGGAAGTGGGCGAGGATCGCGCGATACGTGTCGGCCGTCGCGTGATGTGCTTCGTCGATCACCAAGTATCGAAATGCGTCCGGAGCGAACAAGTGCAGGTTTTCCGCGACGCTCTGGATCGAGCCCGCCACGTTGAACGCGGCGACTTCTCGCTGGCGGCCCATGAAGACGCCGACGGGTTTCTCAGACCAGAATTCCCGCAGTCGCCGAGCGGCCTGTCGCACGAGATTCTTGCGGTGTCCAAGGAACAAAGTCCGGCCGCCCAGTCGTTTGGCGTCCTCGATCGCGACGATCGTTTTTCCGGTTCCCGTGGCATGGGTCAGCAGGGCGATCGTCTTGCCTTCGGCCCGCAGGCGTTGCAGCGCTTCGAGCGCTTCATGCTGATGGCGGCGCAACTCCAGCGGCACCACCTCGCCGCGCTGCTTGGGCAGGAAGTCGTTCATCGCCAGCAGGCCGGGGACTGCGCCGAGGAACAGGATCAGTTGCTCCTTGACTCTTTCGCCGTCTTCGGCCAGTTGCCGGTCGGTCCAGCGGTACACGCGCCAGGCGTCGTGGATCAGACTGTTCTGCCGCAGCAGGTCGTCTTCGAACTTGGCGATACTGATCACTTCGGGGTGGTGCCAGACCAAGCCGTCGATCTCGAAAGCGACTCGCTGGGCTGGCGTGCGGATGGCGAAATCGACGAAACGCGTCGCACCGTAGATGTCCTGCACCGGGTGCTCGGGGCTCAGCAATTGCACCCTCTCTACGCCGAACGCCTCCGCGAACAACTCGACGAACCGGTCTTCGGCAGCCGTGCTGATTGCCGCACGCGGGTCTGCGAGTTCCGTCATGCCGGACATCCTCCGCGCTCAAGCCACAGCAAATCGAAATCCCGCACCAGATCGTGGCAGTCCGACCGGTACTCGGTCTCCAACGGCAAATCGGCGAGCGTCGATTGGAGCGGTCGGGTAGTCACGGTGCCCTCGGTCCAGCGTCGTCATCACAGAACGAACCAGGGCCGATTTTCGGGGTTTGCAGTGCCGGGTTCAAGATGGTGGGAAGGCGGGATCTGGCAAATGCCTCCGGCTTGCCCGGAGGATGGTTCCGTTTGCCGCTGCAGGTGCTCGTATTGGTGCAGCGGACGGCTTCACGGCGTCAGCCAGTCCTCCAACCTCAGGCCGGGGATGTTTTGGAAGTCCTTGGTGTTGTGGGTGACCACCGTCAGGTCGTACAACAAGGCCACGGCAGCGATCAACAGGTCCAATGCGGCAACGTTAATCCCTTGTCGCCGAAGCGCGACCCGGAGTCGACCGGATTCCTTCGCACAATCGTTGTCGAAGTCAATCGTGGCGACTTCGTGGAGCAGCATTTTGTCCACGGCTGTCTGAGCGGTGGCGAAATCCGCTCGTCGCAAGACCCAATCGTATAGCTCGGCCAGAGCAATACTGGACGTGTACAGTCGCCCCGCATGTTGCACGAAGCGGTGCTGCAGCCCGGAAGGACGCCGCAAGTGCGCGGAGAGAATGTTCGTGTCGAGCAGATAGCTCATTCGGGAAGTTCCCGTAACTTGGACCTTTGACGCTGTTCATAGATCTCCGTCAGGATGCGATCATCCTCGGCCGTCCAGGTGTCCGCCAACATGCCTGCGGCGCTTTCGGTGCTGCCGGGTTTCCAGCCGGGCGGAGGCCCCGGCAACTGCTTGGTCCGCAGAATTACGTCCACCACGCGGTTGTCCTCGAATCCTGGGTCGCGATCCAGTTCCACCGTTCGGCCGCGAACCACTCCGCGTAAGAGAATGTTCATGCGTTGCTACCCTCGTGACGATGCCGCTTGCGGCTGCTTAGCATCGTTCGAGAAATAACTGTCCAGTATTTATTGCGATCATCCCACGGAGTGTGATGGCTACATTGGCGAGGCGACAGTTGTTTCTCGAACGATGCTTACGCTTCAGAACGTGAAATCCCCCCATCACCCCATTGTAAGCGAACGAGTTGACCGCAGACAATCCCGATCTTCAATCCTGGCTGGTGACCAGCAGCATGCGGCCAACGCCATCGACCAGGACGGTGATGCCTTGGGCCGCGACGGAAAGGCCGCGGCTGGTGAAGTACCCGACCGCGCGGCGGTACTGCGTGCTGTGGGTCAGGCAGGGCAGGTAGAAATCGCGCACCAGATCGTGGCAGTCCGACCGGTACTCGGTCTCCAGCGGCAAGTCGGCGAGCCTGGAATTGGCTGGTCGCGTACTCACGGTGCCCTCGGGCCAGCGTCGTCATCACAGAACGAACCAGGGCCGATCTTCGGGGTTTGCGGTGCCGGGTTCAAGGTGGCCAGCGTCGGGATGAATTTGCTTTCCCTCAGTAGGTCTACCGCGGACACACACACGAATCCCAAAAAAGGCCGGGCCTGCGGCAGAAAACGCAATCTGTGGTTCGCGCAGGCAGATTGGGCGTGGTATAGTGCCGCCATGAGCCAGGCCAGCACAATTACCGAAGTCGATATCATGTCGGATGTCATCGCGCCGGAGCGGGGCGATCTTCCCGCCGATGTGGCCGCGTCGATCCTCGGATGGAAGTTCACGGATCGCGCCACTGCTCGCATGACCGAATTAGCCGACCGCAACAATCGGGGCTCGATCACGCCGCCGGAACGCGAGGAATTGGACAAGTACCTCCGCGTCGGCAGCTTCATCAACGTGGTCCAGGCCAAGGCGCGTGTTTCTCTGCGGCGGCCCCGTACGACGGACTGATCGATGCCGCCTTCACGCCGTCAACAGGTCTGGGATCGTGCGGGTAGCTGCTGCGAATACTGTCAGATGCCGCAGGAGTTCGACGTCCTGCCATTCCAACTGGACCATATCCGGGCTCAGAAGCATGGTGGCCCACCACAATAGCGAATCTGGCGTGTTTGCCGTGCAACGCGAGGAAGGGATCGAACGCGGCAGGTTACGATCCGCGGACGGACAGCTTGGTTCCGCTGTTCAATCCACGAACCGACGAGTGGAGCGAACATTTCCGCTGGCATGTTCCGCGGTTGGTCGGCAAGTCGCCCATCGGGCGGGCAACCATCGCGGTCCTCGGCATGAACACAACGGACCGCATTCAGCACCGGCGACTGCTCATCCAGGCCCGTGTGTTCCCACCGCATCGTCCGTGAAATGCAACTGTTCCGTTGCCGCTTTCAGGGCGCTGGTTCCGCAACGCCAAATCCCAGATGGTTGAATTTGCCTGGGGTCACATTCCGCACGCCGCCGGCCCATGCCCTCGGTCCAGCGTCGTAATCACAGAGTGAACCAGGGCCGATTTTCGGGGTTTGCGGTGCCGGGTTCAAGGTGGCCAGCGTCGGGATGAGTTTGCTTTCCCTCAGTAGGTCGGCGGAAGTTCGCCTCGTTCGTGCTTCGCGAGGCTGCTTTCCCGAATTCCATCGGGCCGGCTGTTGCCCCCAGGCGGCCGCAAGCGGGCAAGGTCCGGCAAATCTTCAGGGAAACCCAGAAGTTGGTTGAAAAGCGGACGATCGTATCGTTCCGCCAGATCGATGATTCGCAGCCGTGTCCTGCGCCAACGACAGTACTCGACGTCGTTGAGATCCAGAACGCGAATCAGCCGGATCGCGTCCTCGCCGATGCCTTCCACGGTTCCGTCGTCGTAAACGACGATCTCCCGGGCCGTCAGCACGACCGCCGGATCCGGAATCAGGTGACTGCCTTTGGCAGCGTTGCAGGCACGGCAGGCGTACAGCAGATTGTCGTAGTCCGTGGCACCACCGGGCTGGATGCTCAGCGGAATGTAGTGGTCGACGTCGAACTCGCCGGAAACGCGGCCCCACTGCTCTCGGATCAGACAGAAGACGCAACGAAAATCGAATTCGTCGCGCAGCCAAGGTCGATAAGAATCGTAGTCGGCGTAGCCCAAAGGCCCGTGCCGCCGTCGATGGGGCGAGTCGGGATAGGTGAATCCAGATCGCATCATGGCGTCTCGC
Organism: Pirellulaceae bacterium; assembly: GCA_023382975.1. Lineage (GTDB taxonomy): Bacteria > Planctomycetota > Planctomycetia > Pirellulales > Pirellulaceae > SKKK01. The sequence goes on along the minus strand of JAHDXO010000013.1, from coordinate 128,952 downwards.
CATCCAAATCCTGCTGCTGCCGTTTCTTGGTCAGAAGCTGTTGGTGAAGCCGAGTTGCGCCCGCGAGCGGAATCGGCGCAACGGCCCGGCGATGGACTCTCATTTCTTGCGTCAGCAATTCGAGCTCTCGCCGTTCCGCCGCGCTGAGCGCGCCCTGAATGTCCTTGTCAATCAGTTCGCAACGTCGCTCGTTTTTGGCGTCGTTCCATTCGCCATTGTCTGTCGGCAGTTCCGAGGCGAGCGATTTGGCAATTTCGTCGGCGAGATGCTGCCGCAAGTCGCTTGGCCAGTGCTTCACCTGTTGGCACACCCGTGCAAACTCGGAATAGGCGGTGCTCATCAACGGAACTCCTCAAGGACCGTGCCGGATCCCCCATCACCCCATTGTAAGCGAACGAGTTGACCGCAGACAATCCCAGCCTTCAGTCCCGACGACGACCGGCAGCATGTGGCCAACGCCGTGGGGCATGGCGGTGATGCCTTGGCGCGACGACCCGCAGCTTGCGACAGATGCTCCAAGCGTCTCGCAGCGTCTGGCCTCGCACGTCCGGCGGCTCGGTGACGGGGAACCTCGGGGGCGTCGGCAGCGGGCGGGCGGGAAGATGGCTGGCAAAAGAATGATGGGCAGAAAAATGAAGAGCGGGGCGCGTCTCGTTCTCAACGATTTCTTTGTCGGGCATCCGGGGACTCGGCTCGGTGGTGATTCGGGGTCCAACGCTGAGCCGTGCGATCCTCGGAGAAGCACGCGGCCTAGCGGAAGATGAGTCAGGCAACCGCGCGCGTCGGCTGCCCCTGGCGTTCACGCGTTTGTTTTTCTGAGTCGCAGCGCGATCATGTCCGGGTCGCGCCGACAGTCCAGGATGGCCACAACATCGATCGCTTCCTTGATTTCGGCTTTCGCCTCGGCTAGAGGCAGCGTTGGACCGGGCACCGGATGGTCCAGCCGTTCACTAATTACCTTCTCGTGCCAAGTTGGGGAGATGAACGCCTGCGAATCCGCCGTCAGATCCCGCCAGATAAGGTCCATGGCGGCCAGTTTCTCGTCACGGCTCAAAGTGCCGATCATCGTTTTCAGGGTCATCTTGTTTTCTCCGACGAAATCCACACTCAGGATACCCTTTCTTTCCCAATGATTGCCGTACGCGACGAAGAAGTCAACCGATGATCCTCGTCCGTCGCTCGGAGCAATGCCACTCGATCGTCACGACGCCATGGTTGACAAGAAATGGTGGGGAAAAAATCGCGGTTGTTTTCACCTGTTCGCCGCGAAAACGGCTGCGGCGGCGATCTCGAGAGCGATGATCTTCTGAGCGGCCTTGTCGGCGGGCCAACCGGACACGTCCGCGTGGTTTGGATCGATCATTTCACGTAGACTCGTCGAACAAGGTCCACGATTGCTTTGGGAACCTGTCCCAAGAATGCTTCCGTACCGTAAACGCGGTTCGATCCAAACAGGCCCGCAAAATGCAGTTCTTCGCCGGAACTCACGCTGATGGAAAGCGTCCGTCGCTCGGAGCAATGCCACTCCATCGTCAGGGCGCCATCGGGTTCTGCTCCGATGGATGGCGCGGGTAGATCCGGCGGCAGGGACTCGAGAAAGCGACGTCCATTGACCAGCACGTCCTGACTTACCGCGAGCGCCCCGAATCCGTCCCAGTCCGGTGTGCTACACGACTCCCAGACCGCTTGCAACTCGTTCCCTGGGACGTCCCCGAGTTCCCGTTCGCAAGAACTTGCGTCCCCGTCATCGACGTTCGCATGCGGCGACTTCCGGTTCACCGTGACGATGTCGACTTCCACCTCACACCGCTCCGGTAGATCAACAGGCTGCATGGGGCGGAAGACGCCGTTCTCGTCGATGGCGTGGATGGCCGTTGACAGGATTGGAATCTCCGTAGCCGCACGAGGAAACGCCGCAGATGTCGAAGGCTTCCGGACCACGTGGGCACGGGCACGCCCGATGGGCCAGCGTCCGTGTCAGGATGTGAGGATGTCGCGCCGGGCGTTCAGGCCAGGACGCCGCCGACCACTTCGCCGTGGACGTCGGTCAGGCGGTAGCGGCGGCCTTGGTGTTTGTAGGTCAGCCGCTGGTGGTCGATGCCCAGCAGGTGCAGGATCGTGGCGTGGACGTCGTGGACATGGACCGGATCGCGGACGATGTTGTAGCTGAAATCGTCCGTCTCGCCGTAGGTCGTACCGCCGCGGATGCCGCCGCCGGCCAGCCACATCGTGAAGCAGCGCGGATGGTGGTCGCGGCCGTAGTTGTTCGCGGTCAGCTTGCCTTGACTGTACGCCGTGCGTCCGAACTCGCCGCCCCACACGATCAGCGTGTCGTCCAACATACCGCGCTGCTTCAGATCCTGGATCAGGGCCGCACACGGTTGATCGGTCTGGCGGCATTCGCTGCGGATGCCGCCCGGCAAGCCGCCGTGGTGGTCCCAGTCCTTGTGGAACAACTGGATGAACCGCACGTTGCGCTCGGCCAGGCGACGGGCCAGCAGACAGTTCGCGGCAAAGGTGCCGGGGTTGCGGCTGTCCGGCCCGTACAGCTCGAACACCTGCTCGGGCTCGTCGGACAGATCGGTCACCTCGGGGATCGACGACTGCATCCGGAAGGCCATCTCGTACTGGGCGATGCGTTCCTCGACGGTCGGATCCAGGGTTCGCTGGTGCTCGATTTGGTGCAGTTGCTGCAAATGGTCCAGCATCTGGCGCCGGGCGGCCGGCGAGATGCCCGGCGGATTGGTCAGGTACAGCACGGGATCGCGGCCCGGACGGAATTGGACGCCTTGGTGCCCGGCAGCCAGAAAGCCGCTGCCCCACAGGCGAGCGTACAGCGGTTGGCCGCCCTTGTCCTTGGTCACCAGGACACAGAACGCGGGCAGATTCTCGTTGGCCGTGCCCAAGCCGTAGCTGAGCCACGAACCGATCGACGGCCGCCCGGCGATCTGCGACCCGGTCTGGAAGAACGTGATCGCCGGATCGTGGTTGATGGCCTCGGTATGTACGGTCTTGATGAAGCAGATGTCGTCGGCGCAGCGCGCCGTATGCGGCAACAGATCGCTGAGCCACGCGCCCGACTGGCCGTGCTGCTGAAACTTGAAAATCGAACCGGCCAGCGGCAGCGTGGCTTGGTTGCCCGACATGCCGGTCAACCGCTGGCCCTGGCGGATCGAATCGGGCAGCTCGCGGCCGTTCAATTCGTTCAGCATCGGCTTGTAGTCGAACAGGTCCATCTGCGACGGCCCGCCGCTCATGAACAGATAGATCACCCGTTTCGCTTTGGGCGGATGATGGAACTGTTCAAGCACGCCGCCGCGCCCGTCGGTGGCCGCGGGCGCCGCGTCGGCCGCCAGCAGATGCGCCAACGCCGCGGTGCCCAGCCCCAGGCTGGTCCGCGAGAAGAAGTGCCGCCGAGTCAACAAGTCTTGCTGGTCCATCGTATTTGTTCCCTCCAGGGTGCCCGCAGCACCTAAGCATCGTTCGAGAAATAACTGTCCAGTGTTCATTGCTGATCATCCCACGGAGTGTGATGGCTACATTGGCGAGGCGACAGTTGTTTCTCGAACGATGCTAACGTTTCATCACGGTTTCGTCGTAGTTCAACAAGGCCTGGGCCACTACGGCCATCGCGGCCAACTCGATGCGGTCCACGGCCGGATCGGGGCGATGATCGCCGACCTCCAAGAACTGGGTGACGGCATCGCCGTCGGCGGCGAACGCGGTTCGCTGTTGCTCCAGCAGCGACTGCAGCACCTGCAGCTCGGCCTCGGCCGGCTTTCGGCTGGTCAGCAACCGGAACATCCGCGTCAATCGTTCGCCGGATTCGGCTTCGGCCGCCATCACGCGCTCGGCCAGCGCCCGCGCCGCTTCGACGTACTGCGGATCGTTCAGCAGCACGAGCGATTGCAGTGGCGTCGCCGTGGTTTGGCGAGCCACCACGCAGACCTCGCGCTTGGCCGCGTCCAGCGTCATCATCGCAGGCGGCGGAGACGTGCGTTTCCAGTACGTGTATAGACTGCGGCGGCGGCTGCCTTCGCCCGCGTCCCGCTGATACTTGGCCCCCGACTTCTCTTCCCACAGCCCCTCGGGTTCGTACGGCTTGACCGGCGGACCGCCGATCCGCTCGACCAACAGTCCGCTGGCAGCCAGCGCGTGATCGCGGATGATCTCGGCCGGCCAGCGGTAGCTGCGGCCCCGCGCCAACAATTCGTTCTGCGGATCGCGCGAACGCAACTCGGCCGCGCACTCGGATGCTTGCCGGTAGGTGGACGACATGACCATGCGCTTGATCGTCGCCTTGACGTCCCATCCCGATTCCACGAAGGAGACAGCCAGCCAGTCGAGCAACTCGGGATGCGTCGGCAACTGGCCCTGGCTGCCGAAATCGTCGGGCGTCGTCACCAGACCGCGGCCGAACAGCGTTTGCCAGAACCGATTGACCGCCACACGCGCCGTCAGCGGGTGCCGGGGATCGGTCAACCACCGAGCCAGCCCCAGCCGGTTCCGCGGCAATTCCGGGTCGAACGGCAGAATGCTGGTCGGCGCCGCCGGTTGGACCTGTTCGCCCGGCGCGTCGTAGGCGCCGCGCGCCAGGACGTAGGTCGGCCGCGGCTCGGGCATCTCGTGCATCACCATCAGCTCCTGCACCGGCTCGACCAGGGAACTGCGGCGACGGCGCAACTGGCGCAGTTCCGCCAACGCCGCGCGAAATACTTCATCCGCACTGCTCAGGTAGTATTCGTAAAGCTGCTGCCGCTCGGCGTCGGTCCATTGCTCGGACGGCAGGGCCAGCAACCGGTCGAGGGATTTGCCGTCGGCCAGTTGAGCCGCTTCGATGGGCGTCAAGCAGCGCTGGTAGACCTGCAGTTCGTCCACCTTGCCGTCCTTGAAGCCCCGGTCGCGGAAACGCTGGCCGACGGTCAATTCGTTGGCTCCGCCGCCGGTGATGTCCTTGACCAAGTGGTCGCGAACCACCTGGCAGTCGGCTCGGCGGCCGTCGACATACAAGGCCAAGCCATCCGCCCGGCTCGAACCATCGTACGCCATGACGACATGGACCCATCGTTCCAGCGGCGCCGCGTCGCGGGCGTGGATGCCGATCGCATTGCCCGGCCAGAAATGGACCAGCGAGGCGCTCAGCCGACCGTCTTCGATCAACAGTTGGTAGCCCCGGCTGCCGGCGTCGGTCCAGGCCCGCGAGCGGTGGAAGATCACCGCGCGGTCCTTCCGATCGGGAATCCAGATCCAGAGCGCCACGCTGAATGAATCGTCGCGAGTGAAATCGCCGCCGACCGCGGTCGTGATGTTGTTCTCGCCGCTCAGCAGCAACCCGTTGCCGAGCCGGCCCGGCACCACCTGCGGATCCTCGAACACCTTGGCCGGCTTCGCTGCCTCCGCCCGGTTGGCCAGTTGCCCGTTCTCGATCGACTCGAGGGGAAAATCGCCGATTCGATCCGAAACCGGGATTGGCGCGGAATCATGGACGTCCGGCGGTGGGCCGGTCGTCGAATCCGCGAGCCGCTGCGCCAGCCAACCGTCGAACGCCTCGCTGCGTTCCGATCGCAACGTCTCCAACCGCTGTTCGGCCTGCCGGACCGCCGCCTCGGCCGCGTCGATGTCTGCCTGCTGCCGGTCGTTGGTCAGCAGCAGCGTGGGCGTCGGCATGGCGTTGGTGAAGTGCGAGTACAAGCCGCATTCGTCGATGTTGCCGAAGAACGCGAACAGTTGATAGTATTCCCGCTGGCTGACCGGATCGTACTTGTGGTCGTGACAACGGGCGCAGCCGAGCGTCAGGCCAAGGAACGCCGCCCCCAGCGTGTCGGTGCGGTCGGCGACGTAATCCACGCGGAACTCCTCCTCGACGCTGCCGCCTTCGTTGGTCTGGCGGTGCAGCCGATTGAACGCCGTCGCGATCCGCTGGTCGCGCGTCGCATCGGGCAGCAGGTCGCCGGCCAATTGCCACGTGAGGAACCGGTCGAACGGCAGATTCTCGTTCAGGGCGCGAATGACCCAGTCGCGGTAAGGCCAGACGTCCCGGTACACATCGGCTTGATAGCCGAATGTGTCGGCGTAGCGGGCTGCGTCCAGCCAATCGATGGCCATCCGTTCGCCAAAGCGTTCCGACGCCAGCAATCGGTCGACCAGCCGCTCGTAGGCCTGCGGCGAATTGTCGGCCAGAAACGCATCGATCTCGTCGATCGTCGGCGGCAGCCCCGTCAGATCGAGTGTCACGCGCCGAATCAGCCGCTCGCGGTCTGCCTCGACTGCGGGCTGCAAGCCCTCGCGCTCGAGTCGGGCCAGCACGAACCGGTCGATCTCGTTGCGCGGCCAAGCTTGATCTTGAACCTCCGGCACCGACACCCTTTCCGGAGGCACCAGCGACCAGTGCTGTTTCCACTCGGCCCCTTGCTCGATCCAGCGGCGTAGAACGGCGATCTCGTCGCGGGTCAAACTGAGCTTCGAATCGGCCGGTGGCATCCGGTATCCGTCCGCGTCTGCCGAGATGCGCAGATACAACTCGCTTTCTCCCGGATCGCCGGGCCGTACTACGTGCGAACCTTCGGCGTACTCGAGCGCCGCGAAGAGGCCCTCGCGCGTATCCAATCTCAGGTCGGCTTGACGGTTCCGATCGTCCGGCCCGTGGCAGAAGAAACAGCGATCCGACAGGATCGGTTTGACGTGCCAGTTGAAATCGACTCGGTCCGGCACGTCGGCCGCAAACGCCTGCAAGCACGACATTGCGGTCCAGCAGGACAGGAACATCAGGCATGGGACCGTCACGCGACCATTCATGCGAACCTCCGAACCAAGCCGCCGTCAGATCAATTCACGGCGCGGCCAACCACAACCTCGCAGTCGGCGGAACATTGATACATCTATTTCTATCGATCCGTCACCGGATGTCAAATGGGCAGGCAGTTCGACTTTCTTGCATCGGCGAGCGGTGAGGCGTTCGCCCACCGGTTCCCTTTCTGCCGGCAGGTGAAAGTTGCGGAAAACCGATGGGCTCACGCCCACCGCTCGCCAGATACCGAGGCGATAGTCAGGGTGCCGAGAAGGTGGACTTGATCATGACTGGAAAGTGGGTCGCGGGCGCCGAACGCGACTCGAATGCTGGGACGCAATTCAGACCCGCGGCCGGCGGACGCGGGTCACAGGTGGGTCGCGGGCGCTGAACGCGACTCGAATGCTGGGACGCTATTCAGGCCCGCGGCCGGCGGACGCGGGCCACAGGTGTCATCTGGGTCGATACCACTGGGCTTGCCAGTATTGGCGGTCGAGCTGGTAGGGATCGACCGGGGCGTCGTCGGGGTGGTCGGGGGGCAGGATGCCGTAGCGGCGGAGTTCGCGGAGGTATTGCGGGCGCGGTTGGAAACCGGGCATGTCGAAACGCTTGATCCGCTCCAGTCCGTCGCGGCCGGCGGCGGCCATCTGCAGCAGCGTGCCGTAATCCGGATCGGTTCGGTCGGCGAAGACGCGAGTCGCTTCCCCCGCCGCGTCGCGGCACAGGCCGAAACCGCCGGCGGACGGAGCGAGCGGAGCAAGCAGCAACAACGAATGTTCGGGCTGCGAGAGATTGAAAACGATGTGCCGGCTGAGCCGCAGTCGCGGATCGTCAACGTCGAACCGCCAGAACGAAACGCCTCGCTCGTCGCTCATCGACTTGGGCAATACCATGTCTCCCTGGTGGCAGTCCGCACAACGACGCTGGATCGCTTCCGCGCCGGCCTGGGTGGTCGGCCAGTCGGTATCCGTGTTGACCAACTGGTTCTGGGCGTAGCCGCCGATCGAACCGGTGCCCAGCGCGGCGTAGGTGCCGGGATACGGGGCGCCCACCTCGATCCACAGCCGCAGCATCCGGCGCTCGTGCTCGGTCGCCTCGGCGCCGTGGTGGCTGCCGTCCAGCATCGTCAGGATGCGGCTGGCCGCCGAGCCGACCGAGCGCGGCGACAGATTGCTGACCGGCCGGTTGCGGTTGTCGTTGAACAACTGCCGGACGGTCATCGTGAAATACGCATGGGAGAACATCGGTCCGCGGTCGCCGCTCAGCACGATCCCGCCGGCGTACGGCCCGCCTCGATCCGTGGCTTGATAACCGTGGCAGTCCACGCACAACCGGTCCAGGATCGGCTGGATGTCGCGCGGAAAATCGAAGACGTCGGGACAGTCCTCGATCGGCTCGATGCGACTGGGCCGCGACGGCAGCGACGCCATCGGATTGGCGGCCGGCAAGCTATCGGTCCGCGGCTCGTGGCAGCCGACGCAGCCGGTCACTTCGCCCGGTTGGACGGTCAGAAAGCTGTGCATCCGCTTGACCGCCACGTCGTTTTCGTCCAGCGCCACGAAGAACACGCTGCGCAGCGCCGGCAGTTGGACGACCGCCGATCCGTCGGACTGGACGGGAACGGTGCCCAGCACGCGCTCCAGCGTAAACGAGCCGCCGTAGGTCAACGGATCCATGCCGCCGGTGAAGTTGATCGGCTTGGGCAGCGATTCCAGGACCAGCAACCGCTTGATCTCGCCGCGCTCGATCCCTTCCATGTTCCGGCCCTGGTAGATGTCCTGCAGGACCACGATGCCGGTCGATTCGTCCAGTTGCGTGCGGTCGGGAATCCGCTGCTCGCGGGGCCGCGGCGACACAGGTCGCGGTTCGTGGCATTCCAGGCCGGCCTGCTTGTCGTCGGCCGACAGTTCGAACAGCGTCTGCGTCAGGCCCTGGTTGTCCAGAAGCACGATCTTCGAGCCCGAAGCGGCCATGAACAATTGTTCGGAAAAGGCCCACGGGTCGCGGAACAGGCCCTGGCGACTGACCGGCGCGGCGCCGCTCGGATCGTCCGGCCCGAAGCGCGGATCAACCACCGTGACGGCGCCGTCGTGCTCGCGGCGCCCGTGGCCCGGCGAGAAGATCGACACCACCTTCTTCGTGTTCGGAATCGGTTTGGCATCGATCATCAGGATGCCAGGATGCTGGTTTCCGTAGTACACCATCTGCCCCGTGCCGTCCGGGTTGGTCGTCCACAGATGATGGTAATCCACTTGGGAACGGTCCACGTATTCCCAGCGCTGGTACAGGATGCGGCCGTCGGGTAGCGGCCACGGGGTGTTGTCGTGTTCGACATTGGCGGACAGTTGGCGGATGTTCGCGCCGTCCGCGTCGCAGCGGTGCAGCACGGCCACTTGCGTCAGCCAGCACTGGACCCAGCGCTGGCAGCGACTGGACACGAACACGATCCCGCCGTCGGGCAGATATGCCGGTTCGATGTCATCGTACGGCCCGTCCGTCAATTGCCGCAGACCGCTACCGTCCATCCCGATCTCGTACAGATGGTAGTGCTCCGTCTCGCCGGGCCGGTATGAAAACAGGATCTTCTCGGCGTCGTAGTGGACCACCGGATCTCGCACGCCGCCCAGCGGGTCGTCGATTAAGTGGGTGACCTGACCCGTGCGCACGTTCAGGCGGCTCAATCGGCCGCCATCGCCGAACGTCCGCCGCTGGTCGTCGTCGGCAAAGTAGCTGAAGTTCGCGTACCAATGTCCGTCCTTGCCCGGCTGGCGTACGGCGAATACGATCTCCTCGACTCCGTGTTCGGCCAGTGCGCCCCCCAGCGCCTCGCGGGCCGCCCGCTCCCGCTCAGCCCGAACTTGATCCGCGCGCCGCCGATGGTCCGCCAACGCCGCAGCCGCATCGCCCTTAGGAAACTCCACCTCCCAGATCGAGAACAGTCCCCACGAGCCCGGTTGCTGGCACGCGATCCGCACGTAACGGCCGTTGCCAGCCAGATTCGTGATCCGCTCGGCGCCCCCCTGGCCATCCGACTGGCGGTGGATCGTCTGCCATGTCTTGCGATCGGACGAGACCTGAATCTCGTAGACTTTCGCCGCGGCTCGTTCCCAATGAATCACCAATTCGCGGACAGCCGTTTCGCGGCCGAAGTCGACTTCGAGCCAAGCCGGCTGATCACCCGCCTGTGTGCTGGCCCAGCGCGTCTGCCGATCGCCATCGAAAGCCAGTTCCGCCGCGTAGGGCGGAGAATGCACCGACGAAGCCGCTACCCACGCCGGCGCCTCGGCATACCCGATCGTCACCAGCCCACCGAGCCACGCGGCCAGTGCCAACGAACCATGACCAAACATCGAGCAGCGAGCCGTGCGACACAACATCATGATCGTCTCCGGGGAGGGCAAATCAACGGGCGGGATTTCTCTGCTGGAGTGTACGCTTCCGCGTGTCCTCGTCGGAGTTCACGTTTCAGCGTGTCTTCGCTGGAGTGTACGCTTCCGCGTGTCTTTCTTGGAGTGGGTGCTTCCACATGTTCTCGGAGCGCACACCCCAACTTCGCCACCAGCCTAAACCACCCCGCCGCAACCTGCAAGATCATTTGCCGAGACTGGAAGATCGCGTCGGGCTGGGCTTTCGTCAGGAACGAATCCGCCCGGCTCCAGTTTCCGGGGGTCCACTTCAAAATGCCGCCAACCGTTTCGACCGGGACGTTCCTTGGGGATATGATATGGGGATTGCGGCCGTCAGCGTTCGGCGCGTCAGGAAGTATCGTCTCAACCGGAGTCATCGGCTATGGCAATTACTTGGCGGAGTGACATCATGCCCAAAACAATCGTCTCCATCATGACAATGACGGCTGCGATGTTATTCGCCGTCGAGTGTGCGAGTGCCGCCGAGCGGCCCAACGTCGTGCTGATCCTGAGCGACGATCAGGGCTGGCCGGACTACGGGTTCATGGGCCACGACGTGATTGCGACGCCCAATCTCGACAAGCTGTCGCGGCGCAGCCTGTTGTTGCCGCGGGGCTATGTGACATCTCCGCTGTGCCGGCCATCGCTGGCGTCGATCGTGACGGGCCTTTATCCGCATCAGCACGGGGTGACTGGCAATGATGTCGACGGGAACAACAACCGGGCGCAGCTCGATGTAGCCGTACGCGCGCGTTTCCATACCCAGGCAAGTCTGATCAAGACGCTCGTCGAGGCGGGCTATTTGGCGTTCCAGTCGGGCAAATGGTGGGAGGGTTCCTACGCAGACGGCGGATTCACGCACGGCATGACGCACGGGGATCCGAACCGGGGCGGACGCCATGGCGACGCGGGCCTGGTCATCGGGCGCAACGGGATGAAGCCGGTGACCGATTTCATCGATCACGCGGTCGAGCGGAACAGGCCGTTCTTCGTCTGGTACGCGCCGTTCCTGCCGCACGCGCCGCACAACCCGCCGAAGCGACTGCTGAACAAGTATGTCAAGGACGGACGGGCGATGGATGTCGCGAAATATTATGCGATGTGCGAGTGGTTCGATGAAACGTGCGGACAGTTGCTCAATCATCTGGATCTGCGCGGGCTCAGCGAAGACACCATGATCGTCTACCTCTGCGATAATGGATGGTCGGCCTGCTCGACGAACGCGGACGACCCGAATCAGAACCAGTGGGCTGGATACGCGCTGCGATCCAAGGGTTCGCCGTTCGAGGGCGGAGTCCGCACCCCGATCATGGTCTCGTGGCCGGGCCATCTGGAACCCCAGTATGCCTCGGACTTGGCTCAAAGCATCGATCTGTTTCCAACCATCGCCAAGGCTTGCGGCGTCGCCGCGCCCGCCGGCCTGCCCGGTATCGATCTGCTGAACGGCGATGCCCGGACCCGTCGCACGACGATCTTTGGTACGATGCATTCGATCCACAACATGACCGTGGGCGATCCGGACGATACGCTGCAGTACGAATGGTGCGTTGACGGGGACTGGAAGCTGCTGGTCCGCCATCACGGCAGGGATACAACCAATTACGTCAAGGTGCATCAATGGGACCATGAACCCGTGCGTCTGTACAACCTGGCCGACGATCCTCACGAACGGAAGAATCTGGCCGACGAGCGACCGGAGATCGTCCAGCAGCTCCGCTCGAAACTCCAATCCTGGCGGACTGACAACTGAAAGCCTCGCCAAGATTCCAATGACACGCGTTAGGCACTAGCGAAATCGAAGTAGGACACGCAAGATGCACCACGACGAACAGAACCACCGAACCGAGGTTGCTACGAAAGCCGGACTTCTGACGACGATCTTCATTCTCGGCGTTGCGCTGAATGTCGCCCCTGCTGCCGACCTTGAAGAAGGCTTTTTCAATCCTCCCGACGCGGCTCGGCCCTGGGTCTACTGGACGCAAAGCGGAGACTACCGCCTGGAAAGCGTCAGCGCCGACCTGGAAGCGATGAAGAAGGCCGGTATCGGTGGTGTGCTGCGGATGGATTGCAGTGTTGGGCAGATTTCCAATGCCTCGCCGTTTCTCGGCCAACAGTGGCGCCAACAGTTCGTCCATTCGGTCCATGAATGCGAGCGTCTGGGTCTGGAGTTCGCCGCCATCACGGGGCCCGGCTGGTCCGGCACGGGCGGTCCCTGGATCCGCGCCGAGCAATCCATGCAGCACCTCGTCCCGGCGACCGTCAACACGACGGGGCCGGCGAAGTTCGACGAGGTGTTGCCGCTGCCGCAGCCGCGCGTTTCCAAGTATCACCGTAACCAGACGCCGCAGATGCAGAAAGCGATCGACGAGTTCTACGAGGACGTCGCCGTGTTTGCTTTCCCGCGTTGCGAACCGGTCATCGACGACATTCAGGAGAAAGCCCTGCATATTCGCAACCCGTTTACCTCGATGCCGGGCGTGCGGCCCTATCTGCCGTCACCGGCCAGTTTCCCCCCTGCTACCGCGGCGCAGGTCATTGACCCCCAAGCCATCATCGACTTGACCGCCGGCTTGCAGGCTGACGGCCGACTGAGCTGGGATGTCCCGCCGGGCGAGTGGACGATCGTTCGGCTCGGCGTACGCTCCACGGGCGCCAACACACGCCCGGCGCCCGAGGCCGGGCTCGGCCTGGAGTCCGATAAGTTCAGCAAGGAAGCGATTGCGGCGCATTTCCAGGCTTATTTCGACCCGCTGCTCGCGGCGATCGGGCCACGTCCGCTCGACCGCAAGGTCGGCTTCGTGGCTCTCGACGCCGACAGTTGGGAGATGAGCAGCCAGAACTGGACGCCCGGTTTCCGCGAGGAGTTTACGAAGCGATGCGGCTACGACCCGTGGCTGTACTTCACGACGTACACCGGTTGCGTGGTCGGTTCCCGCGAGCAGACCGAGCGTTTCCTCTGGGATGTCCGCAAGGTGTGCCAGGAACTGCTGCTTGAAAACCACGCGGCAGAGTTGAAGAAGCTGTGTCACGAGCGTGGGCTGCGACTGATGATCGAATCATACGACATGAATCCGGCCGGCGACCTCGATCTCGGCTCGTACGCCGACTTTCCGGCCGGCGAGTTCTGGTTCGACCATTTCCAATCCGGGTGGAGTTGCATCGAGGCCGCCTCGGTTGCGCACACGATGGGCAGGCCCGTCGTTCTGGCGGAAGCATTCACCTCAGGCCGCGGCAACTGGGAACGTACGCCGTGGGTGCTCAAGAATCAGACCAACTGGGCTTTCGCCGTGGGAATCAACAAGTTCTCGATTCACGGTTACGCCCATCAACCCGACGAGGATGCCCCCGGGGCGACATTCGGCCCCTACGGCGTGTTCTGGAACCGCAAGCAGACCTTCTGGCCGCTGGTGCGAGATTACCACGAGTACATAGCGAGGTGCTCGCACCTGTTGCAGCAGGGCGTGACGGTCGCCGACATTCTCTACCTCACTCCCGAAGGTGTGCCGCAAGTCTTTCAGCCCCCCGCCAGCGCGCTGAAAGCCGCCGAGACGAGGTTACCGGACAAGAGGGGGTACAGCTTCGACGGCTGCTCCCCGCGCATCCTGATCAGCCGGGCCGAGGTCCGGGACGGGCAGATTGCCTTTCCCGGTGGTACGTCGTATCGGCTGCTCGTCTTGCCGCGCTGGAAAACCATGACGCCCGCGCTGCTCGAGAAGATCATCCAGCTTGTCGAGGATGGCGCGGTTGTCTACGGCGCGCCGCCGGTGGCGTCACCCAGCTTGCGCGGCTACCCGCAATGCGATCTCCAGGTGCGGGAACTGGCGGACAAGCTGTGGGGCAAGCCAGGCTCGTCGGAGCGGCAACTGGGCAAGGGGCGAGTGATTTGGGATTCCGCCGCGGGGGTCGGCAACGTCGCCCCGCCGCTCCTTCCTGACGCGGGAAAATGGATTTGGCTGGACGAGGGAAACCCGGCCCACGATGCCGCGGCGGGGAACGTCCACTTCCGCTACACGTTGGACATTCCCGATACCCGGCTGCTGAGCAGCGCGATCATCGAAGCCACCGCCGACAACACGCTCTCGCTGAAGGTCAACGGGAAGCCGGTCTTTTCGAGCGACAACTGGCAGCAGATCGACCGGGCCGAGTTGCTGCCGAGACTGCACAATGGCCAGAACACCGTCGAGGTGCTGGCCGAGAATTCCCCGTCCAGCGAGCGAAACCCGGCCGGCTTCCTCGCGGCGATGCGTCTGCATTTCACGGACGGGACCAGCCGCGTGATCGGATCGGACAACACGTGGAGCGCCAGCCGCAACGGCACCGACTGGTCCGCCGCCGGGGAACTGGGATCCGGAACCATGTCGCCCTGGAATCTGCGGGCATCCGCGCCGATGGCTCCGTCGCTCTATCCCGACTATGCATCCACCGCGGCCGTGCTCGCGGACATGGGCGTACCGGAGGATTTTCTAGCCGACGCCCCGCTCCGCTATACCCATCGCCGTACAGCCCGAGAGGATATCTACTTCGTTGCGAACACCACGGCTGAGCCGGTCGCCGCTGCCTGTACGTTTCGCATCCGTCAGGCAACGCCGAGGTTGTGGGATGCGGTCACCGGAACCGTCCGCACGCTGCCGCACTTCGCGCATCGGGAAGAGACGACCTTGGTTCCGCTCGAGCTGGCTCCGCATCAGAGCTTCTTCGTGATCTTCCCGCGTGAGGAATCGAACAAGACGGGAACCCCCGGGATCAACTTCCCGGCATTCACGGCGATCGCCACTTTGGACGGGCCGTGGGAAGTCGCGTTCGATCCCCGCTGGGGCGGCCCCGCAAGCGTCACCTTCCCGTCGCTGCAGGACTGGAGCCAGCGGTCTGAGGAGGGAATTAAGCACTACTCCGGCATCGCCACGTATCGCAAGTCCTTCGACCTTCCGGCCGGAGCGGCAATGGAAATCCACCTGGACCTGGGAACGGTTCATGAACTGGCCGAAGTGACCCTGAACGGCACGAGACTGGGCACGGTCTGGTGTGCGCCGTGGCGGATCGATCTTTCGGGCCATCTCCAGCAACAGGGAAACCTGTTGGAGATCAAGGTGGCCAACCTCTGGACCAACCGCCTGACCGGAGATGCTTCCCGGCCGCAGCAGGAACGTTTGACCCGGGCGGCGATTCGTCCTCCGCTGGACGGCGCATTGAGACCGTCCGGCCTGCTCGGGCCGGTCACGTTGAAAACGCCCGGAAGCGTACGGATAATCGACGCAAGATGACCATCGTCAACAGGAGGCAATTCCATGAAGAAGGTACTTCTGACTCTCGCCTGCGTACTCGCTGGGCTCGCCGTCGCTCAGGCCGCGGAACTCGAAACATTGGAGACGCAATTTCGCGAATTGCCGGTCGAGGCACGGCGCCTGACCGGTCCGCTGTTCTGGCTGCACGGCGACGCGAATGAGACCAAGCAGCGACTGGAAAGCTACCTCGAAAAGGTCGCCGAGGGGGGCAACGGTTGCTTCACGGCCGAATCGCGCCCGCACAGCGACTGGCTCGGGCCGCGTTGGTACGAGGATCTCGATATCTGCTTGCAGCAGGCCAAGCGACTCGATCTGAAGATGTGGATCTTCGACGAGCGGTGGTGGCCCAGTCAGTCGATCGGAGGAACCGTCCCGCCGCGCTATGCGGCCAAGACGCTTGTGGCCGAGGCGGTGGACGTCACCGGACCGAGCCGGTTCGAGGGCGAAGGTTACGGCGGCGAGCGATACATCGCGACGGTCGCCGGGCGACTGAACACGGCCGGGCAGATCGAGGGCGAGAGCCTGCTGGACCTTGTGCCCTTCATCAAGGCGGGCAAACTCGCATGGCAGACGCCCGCCGGCAATTGGCGCGTCATCAAGTTCACGCACGAGCAGGCGCCCGGACTGGGCCAGAGCGGCGGCAAGGAACTGAGCGTCGACGGAGCGAGCCGGGATTGCACCGATTGGTTCATCCAGCAGGTCTACCAGCCGCATTACGACCGCTTCCAAGAGGGCTTCGGCAAGACCATCCCCGGCTTCTTCTACGACGAGCCGGAGACGAAGGGCGACTGGGGAACCGAGCTGAACGTCGTGTTGGAAGAATGGGGCGTCGACTGGAAGAGAGCCTACGTGGCCTACAAGTTCAAACTGGCGGGCGACGACGATGTTGCCGCCCGCTATCAGTACATGGAGGCTTTGGCCGAAGCCTGGGGCCGCGTGATGTACGGCGGCATGAGCCGCTGGTGCCGGGAACACGACGTCCAGTCCATCGGCCATTTCATGGAACACGGATACCTCTATCTTCGTCCCGACTTCTGTGCCGGCGACATGATGCGGCTGCAAAAATACAGCGACATGGGCGGAATCGATTTGGTGTGTCAGCAGATGTATCCCGGCCAGCGCCCGCACAGCATTTACCAGACTCCCAAGCTCGGCAGTTCCATCTCGCACGTTTACGGCAAGAAGGACGACGTTGCCATGTGCGAAATCTTCGGCGGCTACAACCAGGTTCTCACCTATCCCGAGATGAAGTGGCTGACCGATCAGCACCAGGTCCGCGGCATCAATTTCATGATCCCGCATTCCTTCAACCCCAAGGCTCCGAACGACCGCGACTACCCGCCGTATTTCTACAACGACGGCCGCGAACCGCGCTGGCCGCTCTACCGCGTCTGGGCCGATTACACGAGCCGATTGAGCCTTTGGCTGACCGGCGGCCACCACGTCTGCCCCGTCGCCATCCTGTTCAGCGGCAATGCCCGGCGAGTGGGCAAGTACGTGACGCCCGAAGACATGACCAGCGTGCTTCAGGACGCTCGGTACGATTGCGATTGGCTGCCGTTCGAAGCGTTCGAGCGTGATGCGGCAGTGGACGGAAGCGACATTCAACTTCTCCAGGAACGCTACCAAGTTCTGATTGTGCCCCCGACCGATGTGATTCCCCACGCCACGCTGGCCAAGGCCAAGGCCTTCTTCGACCAGGGCGGCGTGGTGGTCGGCTACGGCCACTTGCCGTCGGTTTCGGGTACCATCGGTCGGTCCTCCGCGGAGATCGCGGAACTTTGCGACGCGATTTGGGGAACCACTCCCCAGCCCGGCACGACCGCCTGCCGAACCAACGCTGCCGGGGGCCGGTCGTATTTCCTGCCGGAGAAACCGGACGTCGGCGAGATCTCCGCAGCCCTTCACGGGGATGCAGGCATTCCGCCCATCGTCGAGGTCCTCGAAGGCGAGACCCACAACTGGCTGCATGTCTTGCACCGGGTCAAGGACGGCAACGATGTCTTCCTCATCTGCAACCAGGACCACGAAAACGGCGCCAAGATGTTTCGCTTGAAGGTCACCGCCGACGGGTTCCCCGAGATCTGGGACGCCATGCGAAACGAGATCTCGTCGGTGGCTTTCCAACGCACGGACAAGAGCGTTGAGTTTGCCCTGCGCCTCGAACCGATGGAAAGCGTTTTGCTCGTATTCAACCCGGAGCGGCGCGACCTGCCGGCGAGGATCGAGAGCGGACTTGCCGGTTCGGGGACGCCGATCGCGGTGACGGGCGATACGCCGTCGGCGCCGACCAAGCCAACGGCGAATGACGATCGTGATTGGCTGAGCAACAGTTCGTGGGTGTGGTATCCCGAAGGCACGAATCCACCCGCAGCCACTCGGTATTTCCGAAAGAGACTGACCTTGCCAGAAGGCGCCAAGATACGCAGCGCCGTGTTCACCTTGACGGCGGACAACTTCTTCACCCTGTACGTTAACGGAAACGCGGCCGGCAAGAGCGCCGGGGACATCGACAATTGGCGAAGGTGGAAGAAGATCGACGTTGCTCCGCACCTCAAGCCGGGCGATAACTTGGTGGCGATCTCGGCGGTCAACGGGGGCGACGCGCCTAACCCGGCCGGAATCCTCGGCCGACTGTCCGTGGAATTCGAGAACGGCGAAATGGTTTCCGCAACGGTAGACAGCAGTTGGAGGACTGCCAACGAGGAACAGCCAGGCTGGGAAACGGCCTCGCTGGACGATCGCGATTGGGCGGCCGCAAAGCCGGTTGCCCGGTATGGTGAAGGTCCGTGGGGTCGTCTTGGCGAAGGGCAGGAAAGTCCCGTTGCGGCCAATCCGTTTTCTGGAACTTGCAGCGTACCGGACAGTGTCGATCTCGACTCGGCACGGGCCTTCCTCGAACTGGATGAACTCGCGCCGGAAGCCGCGGCGCGCGTGACCGTCAACGGCCGGTACGCCGGCGGATTCATCGGAAAGCCGTTCCGGTTGGACGTGACCCGGCATCTCCGGCACGGAGCGAACACCATCGCGATCGAACCCTTCGCACCGAAGTCGGTGAAAATGGTTGTCCTTGGGGAAGAGCGCCCAGGGAACGGATCGGAGTAGCGGACTCGGGAAGCACGCGGCGCGGCAAACGCGTCGCCGCGCAACTTCCCCTGCCACCTGCAAGATCCGTTGACGAGACTGGATGACCGTATCTGGCTGGGCGTTCCTCAGGAAGTAATCCGCCGGATACAGGAAATTCTAGCCCGCACTATGCATCCGAAAGTTCTCTTGCGGCCAATCCCATGTTTGGTATTTTGGAGCATAGTGATAATTGACGCGATTCACGACGACCCGCGGGTTATGCAAATGCCGACACTGCCGACTTCGCCCACTGACGAGCGCCGATTCCTGAAGAGCATCCGCAATCACGCGGAATTCCGGCGGACCCTCACGGATCTATCCATGCTGAATGATCTGCCGAGCTTCGACAATCAAGTTCTCACGATCACCGCGTGCTGGATGAAGCTGGGCGACGAACACTTGGCCGACGCGATCGCAGCACACAACGCAGGCTGTGACCGCGCCACATTCTCTCGCGCTTACTACGCAGTCTACAACGCCTCCAAAGCGGTGCGGTATCAAGTGAACGGCGTTGTGAGTCTGAAAGGCGATGACCACCAACGAGCGCCAGAACTTCCAGATGACTTTCCTGACGTGGACCGATGGAGCAAAGCGGTTGCGGCGCTGTACGAACATCGACTACGGGCAGACTACGACAATTGGAGCAACACCGCGAGCGAGAACGCTCTATCGCCAAACGATTGCATTTCTCAGGCTCAGGCATTCGTGGCCGAGTGCCGGCAATATCTCTTTGACAAATTTGGAGTGCCTTTTTGATGTCCACTTCCATTCAAGATACGGACCTGGAACAAGTCGCGCAGGACGTCGCCGCCATATTCGCCCGTGCGCTTGGTATTTCAGACGTCGAGTACCATCTCGACCAGGTCGGAACCGAAATGTTTCTGAAGTTCGTCGTCGGTCGTGAATCGCCCCTGTACGATCATGCGTTGAGAGCCACTCAGAAAGCCCTTCCGCCTGACAGTCCTTTTCGAGGGCTCTTGGGACTCACGTTCGAGCACGCTCGGAACTTCCCGCGTTCGTTAGAGGCCGATGTCCTGCAAACCATCATTGCTCGCGAGACGCGGCGTGTGGTACAGCGGGAACGTGTTGGTCCACTGTCGCTGGCAAATATTGCCTTTCAGAATCGAGAAGATCTGAAAGTCATCCAACCAGCAACGCACTTGATTCTCGGGCGGCGGGGAGTGGGCAAGTCGACGCTGATCTTGCGTGCTGTCGAACTTCTGGAGAAGGCCAAGTCGTTGTGCGTCGTCATGGATATGCAGGCCTATTCCGAATTGACGCACACACCTCTTCACCGCGAAGTTCTGCACGATCTTGCCCGAAAACTGAGCGAGACTGCATCCAGAAGACTGCCGACCGAACGACGCACGGTTGCTGACGATCTCCTAGCGTTTTCCGATTCCATCTTGAATGAAGAAAGACCAGTTGCTCGCGCCCAGCCTGAATTGAATCGACTGCTCGGGGAATTGACCGCGGCAGCGGACTCCGATGTATTTGTTTTCCTTGACGACTATCACGTTCTGGATGAGCACTCGCAACCCGACCTCTTGCATATTCTTCACGGTTCGTTGAAGGGAGCAAACGGATGGCTCAAGGTTGCCGGTCTCCGGACACGATTGCGAGCCTACGATCCCGCGACGCGAAGAGGCCTGCAAGTGCCTGGCGATGCACAGGAAATTTCGTTGGATTTCACCTTGGTCGATCCCATTACCGCCGAGAACCACCTGCGGACGATCTTGCAGCGTTTTCTCCAAGTGGTGGGCATCTCTTCGGAGACACAGGTAATTCACGAAGCGCCCTTCAAACGGCTCGTTTGGGCCAACGCCGGCGTCCCGCGTGACTTTCTGCAGATGTTCGCGGCATCGCTTGAACAGGCTCGTCGAGCGAACCGCGCGAAGGTCGCGCTGACGGACGTCAATTTGTCCATCGGCGAATTCGGGCAGCAAAAGATGGATGACATGGAACGCGATGCGCGGAACGATCAGAACAAACTCAAGCGAGTGATGAACTTTCTTGAGAAGTTTTGCCTCGAAAAACAGAAGGTGAATGGCTTCCTGCTCCGCTCGGAACAGAGTCCGGAAAGACACGCCGTCGAAGTCCTGAGCGATCTCCGGCTCGTCCATCTGATCCATCAGACCATCACGCCGCACCGAGCGGGAGAACGCTATCAAGCGTATCTATTGGACTATTGCTTGTTCACCGGATTTCGCCGGCGTCCAAGCATCAAAGAATTGCTCCCGAGCGATGGTCGTCAATTCAAAGCCAAAGAATTGCGTCAGATCCCCGAACTGCCCAAAGGGTTTCTGGCCGCGGAGAACTTCGAGGGGCACACCCCTTCGAACTGATGCAGGTGTTCAGCAAGAGTCCTGGCCGAACAAACACAACACGCGAAAACCCAGTTTGTCGTTGCGGTTGTCTGGATCGTTGTGGTTACGGTAAGAGCAGCGGCAATTCCTCGATTGATTGTGCCAACCCCCACCGCGGACAACGCGGCGTTTACGACCGGACACCCTACCTCTCCTCTGCCCACATCGTACGCGCCCCAAGCCGTTCCGTGCAATGAGACGCGTCTGTCCGCCGGAAAAAATTTTCTTTTCGCCGCCACGCGGCGAAAGAGAGGGACGAAGAGGAAGAGATTTTCAGCAAGAGTCCTGGCCGAACACACACAACACGCGAAAACCGAGCATGTCGTTGCGGTCCTCAGGATCGAGGAGGATACGGAAAGAGCAGCGGCAATGCCTCGATCGAAAGCGCCAAGCCCCACCGCGGACAACGCGGCGATCTGCTTCCTTGGGTCCAACTGGATTTAATCTCTCGCTGGCGCCGTATATCCCATACCAATCCGCGCACCACTCCCAGACGTTGCCGGCCATGTCGCACAGCCCGTCGGGCGACGCGCCGCTGGGATAGACTCCGACCGGAGTGGCGTGGCCGACTCGTGGCTTACCCTCGTCATCTGCACAGTTCAGCCGTTTCCAGTCGGCTGGCTGGTTGCCCCAAGGAAACCAGCGACCGTCGGTGCTGCGTGCGGCTCGCTCCCATTGGGGTTCACTCGGCAGCCGGTGTCCCGTCCAGCGGCAATAGGCCATCGCTTCGTACCAACTGACCCCGGTGACCGGCCAGTTGGGATGTTCCAATTGCTCGTCCCAACCATCCGGCCCGCCGAATTTCCCGAAACCGCCAGCATCCCAGTAGCTGGATTCGGTGTAGCAAGCGTTCTCGACGAACAAGCGGTACTGGTCCACGGTCACCGGGTAGCGGGCGATCCGAAATGCGACCAGGTAGAACTCGCGCACCGGCGATTCGTTGGGATCTGCCTGCGGGTCGTGGTTCGGCGCGTTCTCGTCGGTTCTCTGGCTGCCCATGTGGAACTTGCTGGCCGGAATGGTGACCCACAGGTTCGGGTCGTCGTGGTGGGCGAAACGCGGATCGCCGGCTTGGCCCAGCGCGTCGGCGGCGGCGATGGCGTCTTGGATGGGGACGCTGCGCGATTGCTGGGCGTCGAAAATGCCCAGAACCTGGTCCAGCAGACGTTGGTAGCGGGCGTCGTTCGGGCGGTACTTGACCGGCGACAGATCGCGCACGGCGGCGCCCAACAGGCCGGCGCAGCGCGCCCGGTCGGCCAGCGGCGCATCGGCCTGGATCTGGTCCAGCACGACCCGCAGCATCTCGTCCACCCGTTCCATACCGTGGCGGTGCAGCACGCCGGCCAGCAACAGAAAGGTCTCGCGCCATTCGGGCCGAAATCGCTTGTCCGTCGCCAGCAGCCGTTCGCGGCGCTGCTGGTCGGTACAGGCGGCCAAGGCGCGGGCGGCCAGATACTCCTGGAACGTCAGGTGCAAGAACCGCAGATCGTCGCCGCGGGCGACGACGATGCCGCTGTCCAACTCCTCCTCCGCCAGAAACGATTCGGCCGCCGCGATCCGGGCCGCGCGGTCGGGTTCGTCCCGAAAGCCGTCCGCGATGCACTCGGCCGCCCAGCGCCGCCGGATCTGGACCTGCCGCCCGTCCGGATGGTCGTGCATCGCCAAAGCCAGATTCTGGAGCAAGCCGATGCAAGTCTCCGGCTTGGGCCGGCCAGCCCGCAGTTCGCGCGAGCGGGAGAGCCAGGTGAGGATCGATTCGTACAGATCGGCCCGCTGCTCGGGCAGCCGTTTTTCGTTCCAGTGGACCACGGCCAGCGCGGTCAGCATCACCGGGTTGCGTGCCATGCGGCGGATCTCGTCGCGCAAACGCACCGCGTCCAGCAGTTCCACCAGATGTTCTTCTGCCTGGTCGCGGTCGTCGGGATACACGGCCCCACACCACCGCCGCAGAAAGACCTGCACCGCTTCCGGTTCCAGCGGCGCGATTTCCGCCGTCTGAAAGCCCGCGGGCAACGTTCTGCCCTGCACGGCCGCGGGCCGGCTGGTGACGACGAACGGACATCGGTCGTAGGTCGTGACGGCGTGTTCGAGCAGGGCGACCAGCCGTTGGCGGTCGGCGTCCGATGCCGCCTCGTCCAATCCGTCCAGCAGCACGATGGCTTGGCCCTGCTGCAGCACGCCGCGGAAGAACGCTTCATCCGCACCGGAACAGGCCTCCGACCAAGTAGCGGCAAGAAAGTGAGGCAGCCAAGCAGCGCGCCCAGCCACCGTCGGGGCACCGACCAGACCGCGCGCGCCTTGGATGTGCTCGTGCAACTCGGCGAACCGGATCAAGACCGGCAACGGCGGCGGGGCGGTATCCCACCACGGTGCTGCCGGTGCGGGCGGTTCGGCGATCTCGACAATCTGCTGGGTTTCGCCGCCCGCCGTTTCTTCGTCGGCAACGGCTGTGCCCAGGAAAGCTTCGCACAATTCGGCCACGATGCGCCGCAGAAACGTGGTCTTGCCCATGCCCGGATCGCCGACCACCAACAGCAACCGCTGCCCCAGCAGACTGGACAGTTGGACGTTGCCTTCCACACCGGAAGAAAGCCGGGCCGGCTCCGTATCGACATCTTGAGCGGTCGGCGCTTCCTGCTGGTTGCAAGCTGCCTGTCCCATCTTCTCCAACGCTCCTTCGCGTGCGGCGGCACCGAGGACGGTCAAGGGAATGAACAGTTGGCGGATGGGAAACCGGTAGACCCGACCCGTGCCGACTTGCAGGCCCCGGATATCGATCCAGCGGTTTTGGGCGTACAGTTTGCGCAGGTAGGCGGCCTGATCGACCGGCGTGGCGGCCCCGGCCACCCGCAGCTTGTCGATCCAGCGGGCCAAGGCCCCGCCGAACGGAATCGACGCCGGGTCCGTGCCGAAGAAGCCGACGCCGTGCCGTGCCATGAGTTCGGCGCGCCACTCGCGAATCTGCGGATCTTTGTCCAACTGGTCGAACTTGCGCGGCCAAGCAGCGTCTTCATCCAGCAAGAAGGGCAGGATCTCGATACCCAGTTGGCAAGCGCGCTGGTATTCCGTCTGCGTAATGCTCAGCGTTTCACCGTCCGGCACATGGCCGCGGCGAAAGGCGACCAGCAGCACGCACAGATCGCAGCCCTCGACGCGGGCGGCGGAGAAATCCTTGGGTTCGTCCCCGTCGGCCGTCCAATCCTCCATCGGGTCGACGAAGATCCCGGCCTTGCGCAACTGCTCGATCACCGCCGCGCGGTGTTTCTGCAGATCGAGAAACGTCGAAGACACAAAGGCACGAAGCGGGTTCCGATGGTAGTTGCGGGCCATGGCGAATCGTCAAGCAAAATGAGGTCAGTCGATCTTTTGGCCTAGGAGCCGGATGACATAGCTCTCTTTGGGAACTCCGCTCCCGTCGGCCGTACATCAGAGAATTGGAACCACCGGCCCACGGCAAGGCAACTGGGGCGGGGAACCTTGCGGATAACGGGAGGGCTCATTTTGTAGAGTAGCGATTCCGGCGCGCCAGTCGGCTCGGCTGCCAAATGCCGAGTGCATGCCCCGGCGGCGCGGATGAGCAATGCATCGGGGAAGGAAATCTACCGGCAGCGGCCGCGGATTGCGGAGACACCGTTCGGGATCCTCAAGTCGATCATGGGGTTCCGTCAGTTCCTGCTGCGTCGATTGGAGAAAGTGAAAACGGAATGGATTTGGGCGGCAACGGCCTTCAACATCGCGAAATTGGCGCGTGCCCTGGCGATCCTGCGCGCCGCGGGTTCGAAAAGCGTCGCGGAAAGCTGAAGCCGGGGAAAGGAGGGGGGTTGCGCGAGGGGAGAGCACTTGTCGGAAACGGAATCGCCTTGAAGGAATGTGCGGGGGCATACCCGCCGCGCGGCATTTCGGCTCGCCGACCGCCACTCGCGGCCGAACGTGCCCCACAGCCGCCGTAGAACCCAATGCCAGCAGTGCATCAGATCAACAGGCCGCGAGCTCGGCGGGCGCATGATTCGGTGACTCTCGCGCGGCAATCGTCAATCATGGCTTCCGCCGAGCGAGCTCGGCGGTGGCGAAGTCAGCCTGGTCAACGGGAAGCGGCGCGGGCCGCTGCTGCGCAGACGGCCTGGATCTTGGATTCGCCGAATTGGGGCGGGGTGAAGCCGCCGCCGGAGACGATCAGGCGGCGGTGGTCGGCCAGTTGGCCGATCATTCGCGCGATGTGTTCGCGCACGTCCTGCTCGGAACCCAGTTCCAGTACGTCGCGCGGCGGGATGTTGCCCAGCAGCGTCACGCCGTCGCCGGCCAATCGCCGGATCTCGGCGATCGGATGCTCGAACGAGAAATTGAACAGATTGACGCCCATCTCGTTCAGATGCTGCGCCGTGATCAGACCGGCGGCATCGTTGTGCAGGAAGCGAACCGAGACGTCCAGCGAGGCGAAGATCCGCGTCATCGACGGCAACGCGAATTCGCGGAAATCCTGGACGCCGACAAAGCCCATCATGTCTTCCAAGACCAGGATGCCATCGATCGACGGAAACCGCTCCTTCTGCAGTCGCAGCCAATCGATCACAAACTGCGTGGTGATTTCCAGCAAGCGGTGAATCGCGGCCGACTCGGTTCTCATCCCCAGGAAAAACGACGTGTGCCCCAGCAGATACGAGCCGATCGTCAGCGGTCCGTGCGAGGCGGCGAAGCGGATGCGATGTCCGGCTGCCTCGATCGCCGGCACATGCTGCTGAACGCGTGCGATGATCAACGGCAACAAACCGTCCGTGCGCACGTCGGGCGCCGCCAGGTCCGCGATGTGGGCATAGTCGCCCAGCACCGGTTCGCAGGTCGGAAAACCATGCTCCGGCCAGATGCACTTGGCGCCGAACGACGGCGGGTTCGAGATCATGCCGAACTCGGCCCAGAAACCGGGCAGCCACAGCACCTCGGGAAACCGCCCGACAGCATCCAGGTTCGCGTCGAGCCAGATCCGGCTGTCGGTCAAGTAGTCGATCAGGCGGACTTGCCGAAGGCCCGCGAACCACGGGCCATCGACCAGAAAGCCCACCGGCAACGGGTCGAGCCGCTCGCCGTCCAGAATCCTCAGCAATCGAGTCCATTGTTCGTCGGTCATGGTCGCGCCGCTGCGGATCGAATGGGGAATCGTCGATTTGAACACGAGTATGCGTTCTGGCCGAACCGGATAGTACCTTCTCGGCGGTGTCAGTGCTAGCAGGCTTCGATTCGCCTTGACCCGGTCGGCGGGTTTCTGTAATGAGTGGCGGATTTGCCTGTTGTTGCTTTGTTCGGATGCTCTTCGGTTGACCCCCCTTCGCGGAGCGGTCTGAAATGATTCTACGGAAAGCCTCGTTTGCCGTCCTCGTCGTTTGCTTCGCGGTCGGTGCCGAAGCGGTGGCTCAGCCATCGCCGGTTCCGGGCGGATTGCTGAGCCGTACCCCGTGGTGCCGTCTGGAAGTTGTCGCGGGACGCATCCAACTGGTCGATCCGCGTCTGGGGCACAAGGCCACGGTGACGGCCGAGAGTCCGGACGGGCGGGCGAAGGAACTGCTGTCGTTCTGTGCGACCGATGTCGAGTCGGTCTCGGTAAGATACGAATATCTGGACGAGCGCGAGCATTGGCTGGTCGACGTCGAACTCAGCCGACAAGTTTCGATCGAACGTCGTCCCCGGAACGATGGGACCGTCGCGAAGGTCCATTACCGCCAGCCCCGATCGGGAACCGTATCCGTCTTGGTCGAGCAGGACGGCGCGACGCGTCAGGCGGCTGCGGCGGACTTCTGGCGGCTGATGCTAAGCGCCCCGGACCTTTGCCGACAGCACCTGACACCGGTCCTGGAATCGCTGAGGCCCGACTGGCGTTTGAACGAACTCGGTCAGCAGGTCGAGCGTACGCTCTTCGAGCAAGCCACCGGGAATGCGATCCTGGACCGGCAGGTTCTGGACCACTTGATTCTGCAATTGGGCGACCGCGAGTTTCATCGACGTCAGTCGGCGGAGCGGCAGTTGCGCGAACTTGGGCAGCGTGTCGTCAGCCATTTGAATCGCGTCAACCAGGATCACTTGAATGCCGAACAGCGTTTCCGTTTGGCGCGCATCCAGCAGTCCCTGCAGGTCCGCGACGGCGACACACCGTTGCGCGTCGCCGCGTGGTTGATCGACGACCCCGCCACGTGGATCAGCCTGCTTGACCGCCAGGACCAGCGGCAGCGAGTGACGGCCGCACGGCATCTGGAGAAAGTACTCGGGAAGCCGCTCGATTTCGACGCCCTAGCCGCCGATCCGAAACGGGCACAGCAACTCGCCCGTCTGAGAAACGAGTACGGGATGGGACAGCCCGCCCTGGTCGGAGACCGCAGTTCGGGGCCAACGCGGTTCTAGTCCAGATCGATCACGTCTTCGTAGCTGACGCCGGGCAGTACGAAGACCTTTCCGTCGCCCATGCGTCCGCTGCGGGCCACGTTGACGATGCGGCGGACGATCTCGTCGACACGGGTATCGTCGACCCACATCGAAATCTCGACCTTGGGCAGGAAAGCCATCGAGAACTCGTTTTCGCCGTATTCCTCCAGGTAGCTTTTCTGGCGGCCGTATCCCTTGACTTCGCGCACCTGCAACGCTTCCAGCGGGGCGCGTTTAAGACCCTCGATTACGTTTTCGGCGAGATGCGGCCTGACGATGGCGATGACTTGTTTCACAGGGATGTCCGGGAATCGCGGAAAAAGTTGGCTGCCAGAGACGCTCTCGCTATGTTATCGCGGCGAAAGACCGCATCCAAGTGGGCGATTCGGCGGAGTCGGAGACCTGCGCCGAGCGCGCCGGATCGAACCAGGCTGGAAAGCCTGACGTATGAAGAAACACGTTACGCGCCCGAGCCCAACGACCAACGGGCCTGCCGCAACACGGCGTTGGGCGAGCCCGCGAGCTTCTCGTACCAGACGGTGACCAGCGAGCCGTCGTCCCGTTGGACGGTGCTCGGGTAGCCCAGGTCGCCGCCGGCCCCGTCGCCGGACACGATGACCGGCTCCGACCAGCTTTCGCCCTGGTTTTCGCTGATTCGGGCCTGGTTGCCGTACGGCGGCCGGCGATGGCCGTACGTCATCAGCAACCGGCCGTCCTGCAACCGCAGCAGATGGGAGGGCAGGCCCCAGACGCCGATCGAGTGCGGCACGGTCCATGTCCGTCCCCCGTCCTCGGACTCGCACTGCAGCGTCTCGCCCGCATGGCGGCTGTTGTGGTTTCGGATCTGCACGATCAGCCGGCCCTCGGCGCCTTGGACCGCGTGCAGTTCGTGGTAGGCGCGATAGTCGTCTCCCTCGCGCGTCGGGATGTCCGCCAGCCAGTTCCACGTTTGACCGTCGTCGCTGGACTCGCACACCCCGATGCGGTTGTCGCCGTGCCACAGTTCCTTGCCCGCGTACAGCAGGCGGCCGTCGGCCAACTGGATCGGACCGTGCGGGCTGTTGACTTTCGATTCGAAGCGTCCGGACCAGGTGACACCGCCATCGGTCGAGCGGATCATCCAAACGTTCAGCGCACGCTGGCGCGCTTCCGCGTCGACTCGCCGATGAGCCGCCTGCCAGCGGGCCATTCGGTCGGCTGGCCAGTTGCCCTCCTGCTCGGCCCGCTTCAGGATCGGCTCGTACGCCAGCGAGGTAAACGTGGTGACCAGCAGCGTCCCCTTGTCGGTCTCCAAGACTCCGGCGTCGCGGTCGTCGATCGGACCGTCCATGACGACTTCCGGCCAACACCAGGTCTCGCCGCCATCGTGCGACCGCATCAGATCGACTCGTCCGAACGGGCAGACATGCGCCTCGCGTCCCCCGGAACAAACCAGCAGCAGTTCTCCGCTGCGCCGCCGCGCCAACGTCGGCCAACCGTGGTAGAGATCGGGCAGAAGGCTGATCACTTTGATATCCTCGATCTTGGCGGTTGGGGCCGCTGCCGCGCGGCGGCCGCCCAACAACGCTCCACCAGCGGCGAACGCCGCGCCCTTGAGCCAAGTTCGACGCGTCGTCTTCATCGCGATTCTCCTTGCAAGCTCGGGTTGCTGTCCACATCTTCCTCTCCATAGTCTGACGGATCGAACCCGATTTGCAACCGCTTGCCAGCTTGACTTCTTCGATGGGATGCGGTGAACTGAGCTTCGCCATCTCGGCAGCAGCATATTCGAGGAGTCTGAGCCAAATGTCACAACCTACGCGGCGGGAGCGGATCGAGGCCATGTTGGCCGATGAACCGGGGGACCAGTTTCTGCGGTACAGCCTGGCGATGGAACTGCAGAAGGAAGGAGACTACGATCGTTGCCTGACGTTGTTGGACGGGCTGATGGCGGACCAATCGCCGATGGTCGCGGCCTTCTTCATGGCTGGCCAGCAGTTGACCCGCTTGCGGAGATTCCCCGAGGCGCGTACGGCCCTCCGCAATGGCATCGAACACGCTCGACGCCTGGGCGACCAGCACGCGGCCAGCGAGATGAGCGAATACCTGTCGCGTCTGGGCGACCTGGGCGAGTGACTTGGCAGAGCCTACGAAGAAGAGTATGCCAAATCGTCCCCTTCGGCCACGCTCTTTCCCAAGGTGACGCGGATCCGCTTTTCCAGAATGGCCGATTCCAGTTCGACGGCGCTATCTTCGATACGTCGGACCGTGACGGGAACCTGGCCAACGTTGAATTCGTCGCCCTCGTGCAACTTCAACGTTTTGCCTTCGGTTCGCAGACTGATCCACGCCTGCCGCCGACCGGCGGACTCGGTGATCGCGGTCACGTAGACGAACTTGGCCATCGCAAAACTGGGCTTGGAAACGATCGTCTCCGGCGGCTTGGTGGCTGGCGGCGGGGGTGGATCGGTCACGGTGATCCGAACCCGCTGGCTGGCCGACATGGACGGAAATCCGTCGTCGCTGACATGGAAGGTCACTCGGTACTCGCCCGCGCGACTCGGACGCCACCGGAATTGGCCGCTGCGACGATCGAATTCGGCGCCGGCCAAGCCGTCGGCTTCCATCCAGTACCGCAGTTGGTCGTTGCGGTCGGGATCGCGCGCGCGAACCGTGAAGGAAAGGCTGCTGTTGGTGTTGACCCGCTGGTCGCTGATCGACTCGAACGCGGGCGGTTGATTCGGCGGTCCGCTGAGATTGCGGGCCAGAATCGTGTCGAGGTACTTTTCCAAATTTCCGTGCGCCAAACGCCCGGAGTCGAAGTCGCTCAGTTGCTCCAAATGCGTCGCCGTGGGCAGCGACACCGCTTCGATCGCGATCGCGATATCCAGTTGGCGCGAGCCCTGAATTCGTTTCACACTGAGCCGCCGAATGCGGTGCAGGTAGTCGGCCTTGTAGAAGGCGTAGAGCAATTCGGTCAGTTGTTTCAGATCGCCGCGTCCGCTGACCGTGAAACCCAACTGGTGATACAGACCCCGATGCGACTGGGAACTGACGACGTTGACAATCGGTTCGCTCAGCCCCACGTCCGTGACTGCTTTCAGCAGCCACGTCTGGTACAGGGACCGCGCTTTCTCGAGATCCGGCGGCAGTGATCGCCGCTCGTACAGCGTGAGCCGGTCGGCAGCCAACATGCTCAGCCGCACGGTTCGCTGCTTGTCGCGGATCTGGCCCTCCAGGCTCAGCGCCTGCGCACGTTTGTCCGAGATGGTCCGCGACAGGTAGCTGATCCCGTACATCAGTCCGCCGAGCAGAAACAGCGAGCCGACGATGGCCGCTAAGAATCGTTCACGCTTGGTCATCGTTGGCAACCTCCGATTCGTCTTGCTGCGGCGTTTGGTCGGCGTCCTGTTCTGTGTTCATTTCGTCCGTTTCGACTTCCTGACTGTCGGAGGGCTCAGACGGGACCGGCGCCTCCGTCGCCTCCGCCGCTTCCGCCGCTTCCGTCGCTTCCGTCGCTTCCGTCGCTTCCGTCGCTTCCGTCGCTTCCGTCGGTTCGGCCGCTTCCGGCGCCTCCGGTTCGCCAGTTCCGCTGGTTTCTTCGTCGGCTTCGCCGGACGAATCTGATGGAG
This sequence comes from Pirellulaceae bacterium, assembly GCA_023382975.1. Taxonomy (GTDB): domain Bacteria; phylum Planctomycetota; class Planctomycetia; order Pirellulales; family Pirellulaceae; genus SKKK01. Next base: position 97,965 of record JAHDXO010000013.1, on the reverse strand, counting down.
CGGAAGGGGCGGATTCGGTGGTTGTCGAGGGTGCCGATTCGTCCGGTTCCACCGATCCGTCGATCAACTCAGCGGCGGTGAGATTCTCCAAGTCCGGCGGCAGAATGTTGATGCGTTCTTTGAACTCCCACGGCAGATCCTGTCGCCGGTCCACTCGCTGTGCCCCGGTGCCGGTGACTTGATGCTGCGGGCTACGGAGGGCCACTTCCAGGATGCTGATGGTTTCCGGGGTGCGGACATATCCTTCCAGCAGAATCTGCCCGCCGCCGCTGGGAATCGAATTGAACGAAGCCTGTTCGACAATCGCATCTTTGCCGGAGGGGGCAGCCGCCGACATGCGGAAGAGTTCGTCCAGCCAGTTGACGTCCCCGAGCACGAACTTGTCGATTTCCGCCACGTCCGCCTTGGTCTTCTCGGCCATTTTGACTTGATCGTCCAATTCGCGCGACGTGGCCTGAAGTCCTCGAATTCTCGAATCCAAGCGGCCCACATAACTGGTGATCATCACCAGCAACACGATGGCGCACGTCGCGGCGACACCGCCCAGGACGGCATAGCGGATGCGTTTGTTCGCCGGTGTCGGGCGCCGACGCGGGTTGAGGAAATCGATGCCGTGCGGCTGTCCTTCGGCTTCGTCGCACAGCATTCCCAACAACGCGGCGTACCGGCCGCGGTGTTCCGGCAGCGACGGCATGTTTTCGGCGGCGACCCGGACGGCCGCGAACGGATCGAAGACGTCGACTTGCAGACCAAGCTGCTCGGACAATTTGCTTTGTAGCGGCGCCAGTTGCTGCGGATCACCGACCAGGGTCACGACGCGCACGGTCTCTTCGCCGACTTGGTTCTGCGCCGCCACGATTGTCCGGCGAATCTCGCCGATGAGCGGAACGGCCGGATCTTCGCTCGGCAAGCGAACCGAACGAACCATGACGGCCTGGCCGCGGACCAGCACGGTCAAGTCGGCCTCCTCGGCCAGCATTTCGACCAGCAACCGGCACTGCGGATCCTGGTTGCTCCGGCGAAAGAGCGACGCCGAAGCAAATGGCCGCAGAACGAGCCGCTGCGGAGTACCGTGACAGGCGGCACACTGGGCTCGCAAATCGTCCAGCACCTGGGGCGCGAGCGAAGCGGCCAGCACGCGCACCTGGGACGCCTGCCCCCCGTCCAACCGGACGAAGTCCAGCGGAGCGTCCTCGGCCAGCGCGGAGAACTGCCGCACGGCCTGGAACCGCACCACGTCCGGCAACTCGTCGTCCGGCACGGGAGGCACTTGCAGCACGCGCAGCTCGACGCGGCTGCGCGGGACGGCGACCAGCCACTCGCCGCGGACCAGGCCTCGGGAAGCAACCGTCGCGGCCAATTGTTCGCGCAGGCTGTCGCCCTGGCTGCTGTCCAACGCGACGGAAAATGCGGCGTCGATCGTCAGGTTGCGCGCGACCGACCGGCCGACGATCAGCCGCGCCTCGCGCGTGTCCCATTCCAGTGCCAACAGTCGCGACATGTAAAACGCCCTCGCTTGCGCTGCGGGTTAAAATTGGTTCGTGAAGGGGTCCAAATCAGTTGGCTTCCGTCAGGCTGACCCCGAGCATTTCCAGAGGATATCCGCGGCCCAGATGGCTGATATCTCTCCAGAGTAATAGCCTGGGTGGCAGTTGCGTAGCGTCTAAAACGACTTCGATTCGGGCCGAAGCCCGTCCGTCCTCGAAATAACCGACAACCTGAGTACGATAGACATCCCCGCCCCCACATACGAAGGGCATCAGCGACCGCATTTCTTCCAGCGTGACAATGCCGCGGGTCAACAGCCACGTCTCGTGCTGTTGGTCGGGATCGTCCAACGAGGGCTCGGGCGTGCGCTCGCTGAGGATCTGTTCGACGATCTCTTCGGTCATCCCTGGGATTCCCAGCAGTATCTCGGGCGGCGCCTGGCTCAAGCTGATCCGGCCGGGGATGACCGTGTCGGCGACCACGGTGACATTGTCCATCAGATCCCCCATGTACAACGCCATCGAGGCCAGATTGTCCTGGAACGGCGAGTTGAGCACCACATCTTCCTGGGCTCCCTGAAACCGAGTCTGGACCTTCTTGCCGATCAGATCCAGAACCTGGTTGAACTTGGTCTCGCCTCGCTTGTTGAGGTCCAATTCGCCGCTGAAATCATCGCTGCCTTCTTCGTCGCCTTCGTAGGGGCCGCTCTGGCGGTACGCGACGATGAACTTCACCCACTCCTCGGGAAAAATCAAACTGAGCGAATCGTACAGCGTCTGAAGATCGTCGTTGTTCAGATCGATCCGCGGCTCGCCGAACATGTTGATGTTCTGTTCCTTGCTGTACAGCGTCAGGTGGGCCGACCAGCCTCGCTGAGGCAGGTCACCCAACTGGCCGGCCAGAACCATTTCGTCGAGGTCGACCATCCCGTTTCGATTCACGTCGCAACCAAACAGCAACTGCGGCGTGACGCCCCGCACCAGCAGCAGTTCCTCGACGGTCTCCAGCGGTCCGTTCTTGGGCGCATAGGGCGGCACAAGCGACGAGTAGTAATCGACTTCGGCACCGAATTCGCGGGACTCTTCGTCGTCGTCCAGCCAGTCCAGGATGGCATCGGCGATCTCGATCGTCATGCCGGGCAAGGCCATCAGCAGATCGCGGGCCATGCTCTCGGAGGGAAGTCCCTCGGTCGCCTCGTCGGCAACTTCGGCAACCTCGTCGGGAACCAAACCGCCCGTGGCCTCCTGAATCTCCATCGCTTGCTTCTCGATCTCCAGCAGGGCGTTCAGGTTGACTCGAGCCGACTCGTCCTCCAGACCGTACCGCACGCCCGCCTCTCCGCCGGCCGAATCCGTCGCGGGAACCAGGATCGTGTACTTGCCGACTTCTTCCGGGATGCCCTCGTCCAATACCGTAATGCCCTGGAAAGTGGCCGGATTGTCGTACAACCCGCCCGCCTCGGTCTGCATTGCCAAGTCCTGCAGGAGAAAGACCCGCAATGCTTCGACCCCCGAGGCGGCAAGCAAACGAGCCTGGATGCGGCGGCCAAGCAACTGCGTCGATTCGCTCTGCATCAGCATCAAGTTGGCGAACGCATAGGCCGACAACGACAGCACGGCGACAACAACCAGCACGATGACCAACACCAAGCCGCGATGATGGTTCATAGTCCCACCCCCTCAAGGCTGCCCGTTTCCAGGAACTCCTCGTCCAACGGCAACGGCTTGGCCGTCGGGATTCGGACCACCAGGCGGAACATGTATTCGGTCATGTCGGACATGGACACCTCGCGCATCTGCGCAACGTCGGTGGATGCTTGGTCCAGGCCGTAGGCGGGATCGATGCCGATGGTGATCTCGACGGCCACGGGCAGCCCGCCCAAAGTCGAACTGTCCCACTCGGTCAACCACTGAGTTCCGTCGAAGTACCGGAATTCGAGGTAGTTGACCTCGGGCGCCAGCAAGTCCCCATAGGTGACTTGCGTATCCAAACTGCCACTCTGCGACGCCCAGGCCGTTACCGCGCGATCCAGCGCCCGCCGCACCAGTCCGCTACCGCCCGTCCCGGTCATGCCCGTCATGCCGGACGAAGCCGCGGGCTCGACGCCTGCGACGGCACCCGCGGGATCGAGAACCCCTGAATTCAGATAATACGCGACGGTCTTCACATCGCTGGGGATGTCCGCGACCACCGCCTCCGAAGACGTGGCGAACATGCGCTCGTACTGATCCACACGCGGCAGATGGCTGACATCCACCTGCAGCTCGTACTGGTTGCCGAACAGGCCGGGTACGCTTGGCGGCGCTACGGTGTTCGCAATGTCCATCGTATTTTCGCTCAGCGTGGAATCGAGCCCGAGTCCGGAATCGTCCAACAGTCCGGATCCGCCCAGCGGATCGGACCCGCCCAACAGATCGGACATCCCGGCGCCTCCGGCCAAATTCATCGCGCCCCCGCCCGACGCCATCTGCGGAACCGAGGACATGTCGAGGGGCTCGTAGATCACCGCGTTTTGCAGATCCATCGCGATATGGCGCAGCACGGCTTGGGCCAACTGGGCCCGTTCGATCTCGGCCCGCCGCGAATCCAAGGTGCGCAAATTCAAGTCGATGGCCATGCCGATCACCATCAAGACCACGCCGGTCAGGGCCAGCGCGAGCAGCAGTTCGACCAGCGTCACACCAGACTTTGGTTGCGGCACGGGATGCATCACGGTTCTCCTGTCGAACCTTCCGAATCGGATTCCGTGCCGCTGGCGTCCATCGTGCCCAGCGCCGCCAATTCCGCTTCGAGGTTCGGATCGAGCATCCAGCGCGTCAGCGAGAACGAGAGCGGGACCATGCGACTGCCGTCGACCTGCTGGGCCGATACCGTCACCTGGATCAAGTCCTGGGTGTCGAGCGAACCGACTTCGATCGAGTAGCTCCAACGCGGATCCGTTTCGAAGGGCACGTTGCCCACCGACTCCGGCGCGTACACCCCGGCGGCGATCTCCTCCAGCTTGCTCTCGCACAGCAATTGGGCGGTGGTCAACTCCCGCGCCTCCTCGGCCTGCCGAGCGCCCAAACGCACCAGTTCGCCGATCACGGCAATGCAACCGCCCAGGATCGCGATTGCCAAGATCACTTCGAGCAGCGACAAGCCGGCGTTCCGCCGCCGACGCCACGCGAGTGATCGGTGAACGACCGTCGCTGGGTTCGCGAGACTCATGGCGCGATCTCCTCGATGCTCAGCAACTCGCTTGCCCGCCCCAACCCGGTCAGTCCGCGCAGCTTCAGCTCGACGAAGAATCGCTCATTGGTCAAGACGATCCGGGCCTGGGAGGTCGTCCCGTCCGGATAGAAGATGATCGGCGGTACCGTCGACTCCGTCATGGCGATGCTCGGATCCTCCGTTTGAATCTGTGCCAGACGCGCGTCCATCGTGGTTTCGCCGGCAAAGAACGTGATCCCGCTGGGCAACTGGGCGCCGGACACGCCCAAGAGCGAATCCCGGCCATCGCGATTCGGATTCTCGAGCAACGGATTAGCGGACATCAATTGATTGGCGTCCGCCGAGCCCTCCAGCAGGAACGATCCATCGAAGCGAGGCTGCACCTGGTAAACGTCGGTGCCGATCTCATAGCGGAAGACCTGCATCTGACCGGTCTTCATGGCCGTCAGTCGCGCCTTGGCCCATTGCGCCAACACCAGATCGCCGGCTTTGCGGAGCCGCTGGTCGCTCATGGGGCCATGCATCGCCGGCAGAGCGATTGCCGCCGCGGCCACCATCACGGCCAGCACCAGGATCATCTCCATCAAACTGAGCCCCGCACGGCACCGCGCATACGCAAACCGCCGACTTGCCCAAACCTGGCAAGACGGCGGACACGGCGTCGGCCGGCGAAACTCGGCGTTATTGCACGTTGGCAACGTCATCTTCCGTACCGCTGACCCCGTCGGGGCCCATCGACCAGATCCGGTACTGCTCCGGTCCGAGCAATTCGTACTGGTAGTTGTTGCCCCAGGGATCCGTCGGGATTTCCTTCTGGGAGTAGGGACCGCGCCACTTGGCCGGATTCTGCAGGTCGGCTGGCGGAACCCGCAGTGATTGCAGTCCTTGGTTCGAATTGGGATAGCTGCCGATGTGCAGCCGGTAGACGTCCAGTTGATTCTCGAACATGCCTATCTGGGTGCGGGCCAAGTCCTGGTAGGCCCCCTTTTGCATCCCGGCAATGAAGAATCCCACCATCGATCCGAGAATCACGAGGATGGCTAGAACCAGCAACACTTCCATCAGGGTGAAGCCCTGGCGGCGTCGGCGACGTTGAAACCTGAACATGGAACACTCCTCAATAAAGTCCTTCAATGTCCTGCAGCATCCTGGAACGGCGGCAAATAACTCGTAAGTCGGCCGTTCCGGGCCGACTTCGTTCGTTGAACGGCAAACCGAAGGCCGCGCGGGGCCCCTTCATTACTAACTCCAAATCATATATCTGGTTCCGCTGGCGGACGCACGGTCCGCCCGCATCTCGACGGTGCAGCCGGTGTTGCCGTCCGTTCCTACCCTCTCATCGTACCACTCATCTTGATCACCGGCATCAGCAGGGCGATGACGACGCACAAAACCACGGCTGCCAAAATCAGCAACATCATCGGCTCCAGCAGGCGAACCGCCAAGTCCAAACGGCGAGACGTCCGCCGTTCCAACCCGTCTGCCACATCCACTAGGACTTGATCCAAGGTGTTGGCTTCTTCGGCGACCGAGATCATCTCGACGACCGTGCGAGGGAAATGCTCGCACGTTCCCAACGGGCCTGCCAACGACTGGCCCGACGAGATGTTTTCCGACGCCTTGGCGATGGCCTCGGACAAGATCCGGTTTCCTGCCGCTTGGCGGCTGATCTCCAGCGACCTCAGGATCGGGACGCCGTTGTGCAGCAACGTGCCCAGCACCCGACAGAATCTGGCGACGGCCAAGCTGGAAAAAACCGGCCCCAGAATCGGCATCCGCAGCTTGACCAAGTCCCGCCATCGCTTTCCGCGCGGGGTCTCCAATTCGCGTTTCAGGAAGATCACCGCGACGACAAACAACGCGATCAGGACGATGCCGTACCGGCGGATCGTCGCGCTCAGCCACAACAGCCATTCCGTCATCACGGGCAATTCGCCACGTTCCCGCAGCACATCGAACATCTCGGCGAAGTGCGGTACGAAGAAGATCACCAATCCGCCGACGACCAGCGTGCCGACAACGCCCAGAAACATCGGGTAGGCCAGCGCACCCATCGTGCGACTCTTCAAGTCCTCCTGCTCTTCGGTAAAGGTCGCGACGCGGTCGAGCGCGTCCTCCAGAAAACCGCCCTCACCGCCGGCCCGAACCATGTTGATGGCCATCTCGTTGAAGACGCGCGGATAGCGCGAAATCGCCTCGGCCAACGTCGCCCCGTCCTCGACGCGGCGGTACACGTCGTCCAGCACTTCCTTGAGACGCGCATTCGACGTCTGGTCGCGGATCACCCGGATCGAGCGCAGCAGCGGCACGCCGCTCCGCATCAGCGACGAGAGTTGATTGTACGTATTGGCCATCAACTGGCCACTGACCCGCTTGTGGCTGACCCCCGCCGATTTGCCCTTGGCCGCGGACACCTCGACAGGGAACAGCGACTTGGCCGACAACTGCGCAACGGCCTCGCGCTCGGAACCCGCCGAGAGCAGCCCCGTGACCTTCTCGCCCTGCAAGTCGCGCGCGGTGTAAACAAAGTCAGGCATGTTCAAATCTACTCAAGCTTCAGTTTTCAACGGGCTCGCTGGTGTTCACGCTTCCGCGTGTTGGCGAGAAAAACACGCGGAGGCGTGAACTCCAACCAACGCGGCTCGGCCGTCTTACGTCATCGAAATTTCGCGGTCTCCCTTGGTCACCCGAATCACCTCGTCAACGCTGGTCTGCCCCGCGACCACCTTTTTCCAACCGTCCATGCGCAACGTCACCATGCCGCTGCGCACAGCAGCTTTCTTGATGTCCCAAGTGCTGGCGTTGTCGTGGGCCAAGTGTCGGACATCTTCGGTTGTGACCAACAACTCGTAGATGCCCATTCGGCCGGTGTAGCCGGATTGGCGGCAGTGTCGGCAACCGGCCGGTTGATACAGGGGCCGGTCTTCCAACGCTTCGCGCGGGAAATCCGGCGGCAGATCGTCCAGCACGGGTTGGTAAGGGTGCCTGCATTTCGGGCACAAACGCCGGACCAGACGCTGTGCCATCACCGCCTCGACCGTGCTGGATACCAGGAACGGCTCGACCCCCATGTCCACCAACCGCGTGTAGGCGCCCGCGGCATCGTTCGTGTGCAGCGTGCTGAAGACCAAGTGGCCGGTCAGGGACGCCTGGATCGCGTTTTCGGCGGTCTCCAGGTCGCGGATTTCGCCGATCAGCACCACGTCCGGGTCGTGACGCAGAATACTTCGCAGCGAATGCGCGAACGTCAGGCCGATCCGGGAGTGGATCTGGATCTGGTTGATCCCTTCCAACTGGTATTCGACGGGATCTTCGGTCGTGATGATCTTGATGTTCGGGCGATTGATCTCGATCAGCGAACTGTACAGCGTCGTCGTTTTTCCCGAACCAGTTGGCCCGGTGACCAGGATGATGCCGTGCGGCAGATCGATCAACTGGCGGTAGATCCGGTAGGTCGATTCGTCCATGCCGAGCGACTTCAGCTCGAAGACCATCGCTCCTTTGTCCAAGATACGCAGCACGATGCCTTCGCCGTGGATCATCGGGATCACCGACACGCGCACGTCCACCTCGCGGCCGCGCACTTTCAGCTTGATCCGCCCGTCCTGGGGCAGACGTTTTTCGGCGATGTTCAAGCGAGCCATGATCTTCAAACGGCTGACGATCGCCGCTTCAAAACGATGGATCTCCGGCGGCACCGGTTGCGGCTGCAACATGCCGTCGACCCGGTAGCGGACTACCAGTCCCGACGGTTGCGATTCGATATGGACGTCGCTGGCCTTCGTCTCGATCGCTTCCAGCAGGATTTCGTTTACCAGCCGGATGACCGACGCTTCCTGGGCCATCTCGGACAATTCCGAGCCGTCCAGGTCCAGATCCTCCAGCAGTTCGACGCCATCGTCCGATTCCGTCTGGGCAATCAGTCCCTCGACCGTTTCGCTGCCCACGCCCAAGTGTTTCTTGACCAACTTGGCGATTTCAACCCGCGAAGCCAGAACCGGGATGACGGTCAAACCGGTGACCGCACTCACCTCGTCGATCGGATACAAATCGAACGGATCGCTGGTCGCCACCACGATCGTGCCGTTGTTGCGGCTGATCGGGAACAGCGACTGGCGGTAGATCAGTTTCTGAGGAAAATCCTTCAGCAACTGGGCGAGACCGGATTCCTCGATCGACGTCAAGTCGACGAAGTCCAGCCCGACCGCGTCGCCGATGGCCCGCAGAGCGTCCTCTTCGTTGACAAATCCAAGCTCGATCACCGCATCCAGCAGCGATTCGCCCCCTCGTTCGCGCGCAAGATCCAACTGGCGCTGATCCAGGCATCCGCGTCGCAAGAGAATTTCGCCCGCGTCCATGACTCGTTTACACTCCCCACGGCCGGTCAACCCGGCAACATAAAGTCAACCCTGCTATTATAGTTCGCGAAATCGGCAGACACCCCGCCACCAAGCAATGGAACCTTCCCCGAACTGCGACGTTCCGAAGAATCTGCTTGCAGGCGGCGACGTTTCCCGAAATTCCCCCGAAACAACGGGTGACAAGCGAAGGATATCTCGTTGCGGGATAGGGGGCTGGTTTCGGGAACCCCCCGTAGAAACTCGGGGGGTCTGGCGGGTGCCCGTATCCAGGAATTTCTGTCAGTCCTGACGGGCATGTCTGCTTCTTCTGCGAACCGCGTTCAGTTCCCTCGTGCGGGGCGTGCTCCGCGACCTCCCTGGTTGGCGTCTCCGCGACCGGCGGGGCCACCCTGGGCACCTGGACCACCGCGCCCGACCTGGGGCATTTCATCGCGACGGAACTCGAACGGTTCGCCAAACATCTCCTTGATCTTGGCCTGCTGCTGGGGCGTCAGTTCCTTGAGCAGCTCGGCCTGAGCCTGCGCCCGCATTTCGGCCAGTTTCTTACGCAGTTCGGCTTCCAGTTGCTCGGCCTTGGCCCGGATCTTCTCGCGTTGAGCGTCGCTCAGGCCGAGTTCGTCCGCCAGCGGGCCGCCTGTCATGCCGCGCATAGCGCCCCCGGGCATCCGCATCTGGTTGCTCAGTTGTTCGAGACGCTTCTTCTGGTGAGGCAGGAGGATCTTGTCGACTTTCTGCTGCGCTTCGTCGCGTGCCTTCTCGGCGACTTCCCGGAACCGCTGCATGCGGTCCTGCCATGAGACGTTCTCGTCAGGCGTCATGAGATCGCGGAACTGGTCCCGCATGCCGTCGGCCAGCTTCTGCAATTCGGCGACCTGCTCGTCCAGAAGCTCCAATTCGCCCCGCACGTCAGCTCGGAGCAACAGCGTCAAATTGTCACCGCCTCCGAGACCGCCCATGCCGAAGCCGCCGAACGCGCCCGGCCCGCCAAACCCACCGAATCCTCCTGGCCCGCCGGGGCCTCCTCCCGGCCCGCCAGCCGGTGGCTGCGCATGCAAGCCGATGCCGGAAATCAATACGAGGGTGGCAGCCAGAACTGCGCCGCACGACCATGTTCGCTTCATCGATCTTCTCCTTGGTAGTATGGGTGTCGCTCAACGAGTCGGGAAATCGGTGGTGAATCACCGCTGCATCGACCAACGCGCGAACTCCTCGACGGTGATCTTTCCGTCACGGTTGGCATCCGCCGCCACGGGATCCTTCGACATTTTGCTCCACTCGTCCTTCGTCAGCACATTGTCCTTGTTCGTGTCGTATTTGGCTACCAATTTCTTGTAGTAGTCCAAGTATCTCGTGTCGATAGCGGGCGCCGCGCCACCGGGCTCGGTCGTCGCCGTCGTGGCTGGGGCATCGCCGCCAGATGGTTGCCCGGAGGCGGCTGCCTGCGAGCCAGCGTTCGAGGACTCGGCCGCGGCCACCGCAACGGCCGCTCCGCGCTGGGCGCCCGCCGCCTGAGCCTTCAAGCATTCCGTCGGAGTGATCAGCCCGTCGCGGTTCGTATCGAACTGCAGAAAATCCTCGAACACGGCATCTGTCCAAGTCGCGGAGAACTCGGCCATGGAAATCTGGCCGTCGCCGTCGGCGTCGTTGCGGGCAAACCAGTCGGGCAGCCCCGCCGGTAACCGCTCGACCGGTGGCACGATCCGGTACGAACTGAGATCGGCGAACGGGTTGGGGTTGTCTTCCCCGCCCTCGGACGAGCGACGGTCGCCACCCCGTCCCCCTTCGCGATTGCCTCGACCACCGCGGTCCCCGGTGTTGGCCGCCTGCGGACTGCCGCCTCCGCTTCCGGCGTTTCGACTGTTCTCGACTCGGCGTCGCGCGTAGCGGTATTCCATTTCGTTCAGGGTGATCGCTCCGTCGCGGTTCCTGTCGTACATCAAAAGATCCGCGCCGTAGCGGCTGCGGTTCATCTCCTCGCGGTCGATCTTGCCGTCTTTGTTCGCGTCGTAGTACCCGAAGGCCCGCGCCGCTTCCTGTCGATCCTGGTCGCTGACCTGGACCGAGAACAACTCGCCCTCCGACCCAAATCCGGGAGGCGCCGTCAGCACTTCCACTTCACCAAATCCGGGCACCAACGGTTCGACCTTCGTGGTCGATGGCCGGTAGGGGTTGTTCTGCTCGTCGCTTCGACCACCACGTCCCCCCTGATCGTCGCCGCCGCGTCCCGGCGGACCACCTCGTCCCGGCGGACCTCCTCCGGGACCTCCACCGCCAGGAGGACCACCTCGTCCCTGGAATCCGCCACCCGGAGGACCGCCACCCGGAGGACCGCCGCCTGGAGGACCGCCGCCTGGACCTCCAAACGGAGGGCCTCCGCCCCCTTGCATGCGTTCTTCACGCATGCGAGTGAACTCCTCGGCCACGCGACTGATCGGTACGGGCCGCGAGAAATCCAGTCTCGGGTTGTTTTCGGCCATCCGCTGGACAAACGAGCCAAATCGACCCTCCAATTCGGACGGATCGACCATCCCGTTGCCGTTCGTGTCCAGTCGCTTGAGGAACTCGCTGGGATCCTGTGCCGCGGCTTGACGAGAGTGCGACCCGATGGCAAGCAATGCCAGACCCGCTACGCACCCAAGGAAATTTGCACGATTCATGGCCTGCCTCCTCCGAGACGAGATCTCCGACATGCCCAACCTGAATGGGGCCTATGACTTCAGAATAAACCTATTATGTCCCAACATGTTCCGGCGGAACAGACAATTCGTCAACGTTCCAGCGGCTGAATGATGTCCAGCGCGCGGCGCACTTCCTGCTGCACAGCCGGATCTTCGTCCGCCATGGCGTCGACCAGGGCGGGGATTGCGTCCCGGGCGGGCGGGCCGATCTGTCCGAGCACCGACGCCGCCCAGCGGCGGACTCGCGGCCGAGGATCGGACAGCAATTCGACCAGCGCCGTCACCGACTCGCCGCCCAGTCCGGCCAGAGCCTGGGTGGCGACCGTCTGAAACGTTCGCATTTCCGCCAGCAGCACCGTCGTCTCCAGCTCGGATTGGTCCTGCAACTGCTGAATTCTCTCGTCGGTTGTCGCCAATTCGGCCTTCAGTTCGTCCAAATCCGTTTGCAGTTTCTCGGCCAACGCCAGATTCTTGTTTCGTTCTTCGCGGAGTCGTTCCAAGTCGGCTGACAACCGGTCTTCGTCGCCCTCGACCGGTTCGGTTCGCCGAGAGAACACCTCGGCTGCCAGCATCTCCAACATGCCTATCGCCGACTCCATTTCCCTTTGCAGGGCCAGTTGCTCCTCGGTCTTCTGATCGAGAAGCCGCGTTTTCCGGTCCAGCAGGGTGTCTTTTTGAGCCAAGGCGGCCTGCAGTCGCTCGATCTGCGCTCGCTGGGCAAACAGGTGCTCGACATGAACCCCGGGAGTTGGTCCGCCGGCGTCGTCGCCGCTGGCAGCGAGTTCCGTTCCTGGATCCCGATCGCCCGTTACGTCTCGGAACCCGTTGGAATTCGCGTAGAATATGCCCCCGGCCCACGCGCCGATGCCGATGACGCAACCGACGATAACGTAGGCGGCAAAGACCAGCATCCGGTTCAGCAACTCCATGATCCGCCACTCCGCTGGGCCAACCCAGAATTATCCGTTCAATGCCTCAACTAGCGCGGCTGGCAAGGGCACGGATGCCAAGAGGACTAGTCGACAAAAGGAAATTGAATCTCAGATTCTGGACTTGATCTTCGAACTTGCTTCACATCACCCTACGAAACGCTCTAACGTCCGCCTCGTGAGCCGCGACCACTGGAGGATCCACCCCGGCTTGAGCCGCCGGTCGTCGATCGGCTGCTGCCACCGGAGGACGGTGGTCCTCCGCCCATCATCCCACCACCGAATCCGCCGGGAGGTCCGCCACCGAATCCGCCGGGAGGTCCGCCGCCAAAGCCGCCGGATTCGCGCAGACGCCGCAGGAACTCCATGCGCTGATCGACCTCGGCCGCGCTGGGTCCGCTGGAACCGCCGCCCTGCTGCGTCGACGAGGAGCGAGTCGTTGTCTGGGTGGTCATCAGCGAGCCCAGCGCTTTCTTGACCACCTCGGGATCCGACACTTTGATCGGCACGATCGAGACCACGTCCGAATCGGGACTGCCTGGCTGGTCGATCTGCTCGACCAGCGTTTTGACTTGCAGGAATAGCGGTTCAGGGGCCGAGACGATGATCGAATTGCTGCGTGCATCGACGCCGACCGTCATCTTCTGGATCTCGCCGCGAGACTCTTGATTCCCGCCCCCGCGTTGGCCTCGCAGAGCCCGGATCAGGTCTTCGGGCGAAGGTTGGCGCTGTTGGCCGCCGCTCGTGGCAATCCGGTCTGCGTAGACTTGCCGCACCACCCCGGCGATTTCTTCGGCCGAGTTGTGGATCACCGGGATCAGTCGCGGAAGTCCCGCCGTTTCGATGTCCGTAATGCTGCTTTCGCGGTCGATGACGCGCAACAACTGCTCGACAAACTGCAGATCGACGTCGTTGGCTTCGACGATCAGCGCATTGAGGCGAGGATCGGGCACCACGGTGATCAGACCGGTGCCCTGCATCGTGCTCGTCGTGGCGTCGCTCGTGCCGCCGGCCAAGCTGCCCACCAAGCCACCGAGCAATCCTCCACCAAGCAGGTTCGACGTCACATCGCCCAGCAACGAACCGCCGCCGGAATCAGCGCCGGGACCAGTCAACACTTCCTGAAGCAGCGTGTTCGCCACCTCGGCTTTGGCATACTTCAAATAAAACACGGTGATTTGCCGTTGCGGTACCGTCGCGGAGGGACCGGCCGCCATCCGAAACAATTCCTCGAACTTGTCCAGGGCTTCCTTGTCGTCCGACTTGATCAGCAGGCCGTTTGGGGTGATCGCCACCTGGATCTCGGGAGGTTCGTCCGTGGGCTGGTCCGCGTTGGCTGGGCCCTGGTCGCTATCGGCCGCGGGCCGCAGTTGACTGGCGAAGTGGAACTGCGAACCGCGGAGGCTGGCTGCTGCCGATCGGTTCGTCGCCGGACTCGAATCGCGGCTCGGCCCTGCCGAGGGTTCCAGGGGAACCGGCTGCGAAGGCGTATCCGTCTGGGGCTGAAGAGGGAAAAGTCCGTCGACCTCGATGTCTTCTTCGTCCAGCGGCGTAATCGACCGCAGACGGATATCCGTGGGCTTCAACGTCGATGGCGTCACCATGCGGATCTTGTTCTTGCGGTCCCAGAGCTGCTCGACCGTCTCCAGCGCAGACTGAGTTGCCGGCCCAGTGAACGGCAGAATCCGATAGTTGCTGCCGGTCGTCTCCTCATCCTCGGGGCCTTCCAGCTTGTCGATCAATTCGCGGATGTCCTCTAGTTGAGTCTCTGTGGCGCGGACCCACAGTTTCATGGTCAACGGGTCGCCGTCGATGATCGGATCATCGGGATTCGGAGTTTCTCCCGTGCCGAGGTTAAAAAACTTGTTCAACGCCAGCACGATGAATTGCGGGTCCGTGCGTTTCAGTTGGATGACCTCGAAACGCTTCGTCTGGCCCTCCAACTGGGCGATCGTATTCTCGATCATCTTGTGCTCGGACTCGCGGGCCAACGCCACTAGCTTGTTCGAAGTGGCATCGATCTCCATGCGGACTCCCGGCAGGTTCGCCAGCAGCGTCTGCGAGATCCGCAGAACCAATTGGGGATCGGCCGCTTTGATGTAGAAAGTCCTGAGCGTCGGCTCCTCCGGCTCGACGCCTTCGCTGCCGACGACGGCCGATTCACGGTCGATCCGCGGGATCAGGTCGGCCAGCAACTGCATCTTGTCCGGATTGCCCGTCGCAAACAGCCGCGTCCCCAACGGGTCGCTCGAAATGCTGATCTCGGCGTTGTAGTTCTGGTCCGCCGTCAGTCCCAACAGCGGTCGCGCGATGGCCAGCACTTCTTCGGCCGTGACGTGAGCCAACTGGAAATCGACGATCCTCTCCAAACCGCCCAGCTTGGGATCTTCGACGCGGGCGATCATATCGCGGATCACCCGCAGCTTGCCCGCCGTTTCGGTGACCAGGATCTGACGCGCGGCCGGAAAGCCAATGACCAACCCCTGCGGCCCTAGATAACCTTCGACCATCCGCCGCGCTTCGTCGGCCGTCATCCGGGCCAGCGGGAACACGCACTTCACCAACTCGTAACGACCGCGTTTGTCTAATTCGTCGAGCGTTACCAGGGTGACCAATTCCTCGGGAATCGGGCTCTCCAGATCGATCACCAGCAGCAGTCGTTCGCGCCGGACCAGGGTATAGCCCTTGGTCAGCAGGTAGCTGTTCAGCAAGTCCAGTGCCTGATCAACGCCATATTCCCGATCGTCGCGGTACGTGAATGAACCGACCGGCAGGACGTCGATCACCAGGGACAAGTCCGCTTGCTCGGCGAACCACTCAAGCACTTCCTTCCAGGGCGATGCATAAAAGCTGAATCGCAACTTGACGTCTTGCGGCTTGGCTGTAGACGCGGTCGTCGCAGGCCCCGATGGAACCGAACCCGTCGGAACCGTCTCGATAGGCTCCGTCGCGGCGGGCTCCGAGGTCGTTGGAAGAGCCGCGGCAGGCGCCGTGATCGAAGGCGCTGTCGTTGTAGGTACGATGGCTGTCGGTTCGGTCGCAGCCGGTTCGGTCGCAGCCGGCTCGGTCACGGCCGGCTCGGTCACGGCCGGTGTGGTCACGGCCGGTGTGGTCACAGACGGTGTGGTCACAGACGGTTCGGTCGCAGCCGGTGTGGTCACAGCCGGTTCGGTCGCAGCCGGTTCGGTCGCGGACGGTGTGGTCACAGCCGGTGTGGTCGCAGCCGGTGTGGTCGCAGCCGGTGTGGTCGCAGACGGTGTGGTCGCAGACGGTGTGGTCGCAGACGGTGTGGTCGTAGACGGTGTGGTCGTAGACGGTGTGGTCGTAGACGGTGTGGTCGCAGACGGTGTGGTCGCAGCCGGTTCGGTCGCAGCCGGTGTGGTCACAGACGGTGTGGTCACAGACGGTTCGGTCACAGACGGTTCGGTCACAGACGGTTCGGTCGCAGCCGGTTCGGCCGCAGCCGGTTCGGTGACAGAAGGTGCCATCGCAGCGGGTACGGTCAACTCAGGCGCGGTTGCCTCCGAACCCACCTCGGCGTCGGTGTAGCCCGCCATCTTTTCCCAATCCGCTCGTTGTTTCTCGGTGAGCAGGGCTTGCAACTGTTGTTCATAGATCTTGTCGGTGATGCCGCGTTTGCTCTCATCGCTCCGCGCCAGATCGGCCTGACGCTGCTGGAGCAGTTCCTGAACCTTTTGCTGCTGCTGTTCGGTCAAGCCGATCGCGCTGGCCAAACTTGGTTCGCCCAACGACTTCAGGCCGCTGCGCTGCACGCGGATTTGCTGAAGTCGGGCGATTTGAGCGCCCGTCAGCAGACGCAGGCCCATCCGCTCGGATTCCGCCACGAACGGCGCCAGTCGAGCAATCGCCTCCGTAGGCGGCAGATCTCGACTCTGTTGAACGATCTCCAGCGCTTGGCTCTCCCGCTGATCGATCAGATCCAGCAACTGAAGCTCCGTCTCTTCCGATAATCCCAGTTGACGGAGCGTGTCCTTCTCGACTGCCAAAGCCAGGATGCCCACGAAATCCTTGTCTGCGGCATGCAGCGGGGAACCGACAAAAGCGGCCTGCACCATCCCGCAGGCACCCAGG
Source organism: Pirellulaceae bacterium (assembly GCA_023382975.1). Classification (GTDB taxonomy): domain Bacteria; phylum Planctomycetota; class Planctomycetia; order Pirellulales; family Pirellulaceae; genus SKKK01. Next base: position 81,204 of record JAHDXO010000013.1, on the reverse strand, counting down.
AGCAAGAGGACAAGGACTCGATTGGCAGTTCTCAACACGGTGAAAATCCTTGTTTCGTAGTAGTGGCCATGACGACCCGAAAAACTTTCCCAGATAAGTATAGTCGATGCAAACGCAAGCGATGCCAAATTTAGGGGCGCAAATCTCGCGATACACGAGAGTTGCGCATCCCGGACCATCGACAGTTCGGACTCCCCGATCGGGTAGCGACTGTAACGGTTATTAAGTTGGCAGGGGAGCATCCTCAGCGCGCATCGCTTACCATGACCTAAGTAACCCCTGAGCGCCGTCCTGGGTTTCGGCAAAGTGGGCTATTTGACCAATCCTCGCTGGCGCAGATAGCTCGTTACCAACTGTTCGACAGGCACGTTTGTAGCGGTCATGACGTAGTTGATTCCACGACGAGTGCAGAATTCGCGTGCCCCGTCAATAAAGGACGCGAGGGTTCGTTTGTAGCGGTCCAGCAACGGCCGGCTGACCGTGATCTCCGCAATGTCCCCGTCCTCGCAGTCCAATAGCTTCAGATCCCCCTTGATGTCGGGCTCCAACTCTTCCGGCGACAGGACATGGACAACGTAGACATCCATGTCCTGGGTCAGCAGGAATCGCAACGCGGTCTCGTAACCGGCCTTGTCCATCAAGTCCGTGATCAGAACCAGAATGCCCTTGCCGCTGTTGCGAAGGCAGAAATCGCGAACGCTGGTCGCCAAGGGAACATTCACCCCGGGCTCGATGCTGTCCAAGTGAGCCAGCAACCGCCATACGCTATGACGCCCGCGCAGGACGGGCCCCGGATTGACTTTCGACCCGCCCAGCGCCTCGACCTTCACGCGGTCGGCACGGCACAGTCCGACGAACCCTAGAGCGGCGGCCAATTGCTTGGCGTAAAGCAACTTGGACGGGTCACCGAAGTCCATCGACATGCTGGCATCGACCAAGGCGAAGAAATGCAGATCCTCCTCTTCCAGAAACAACTTGAGGAAGAGTTTCTCCAAACGCGCGTACAGATTCCAGTCGATGAACCGCAGATCGTCGCCGGGAACGTAGTTGCGGAAGTCGGCGAATTCGACGCTCTGGCCCTTGCGCCGGCTCCGTCGTTCGCCCTTCATCCGGCCGCGGAAGACTTTGCGCGTGACCAGTTCCAGGCGTTCCAGTTGAGCCAGCAACTGGGGGCTGAGCAGCGGCGGCGAGGTGGTGTTGGAAGCCATACGTGTCACCGGGCCAGTGCCGCAGTCACCGGGGTGTCGCTGGATTTCTCGGGCAGTTTTTCCAGGATTTCCAACAACACGTGGTCGGTATCGACACCTTCTGCCTGGGCCTCGAAATTCAGGATCACGCGGTGTCGCATCGCAGGCAGGCAAACGCGCCGCACGTCCTCGAAGCTGACGTTGTAGCGTCCTTCGAGCAAAGCCCGGATCTTCGCCGCCAGCGCCATCGCCTGCGCCGCGCGCGGACTGGCGCCCCACCGCAGGTACTGATTGGTGATGGGCAGGGCAAACGGACCTTCGGGATGCGTGGCCAGCACCAATCGCACGATGTAGTCCTGGACGTGCTCGGCCAGAATGACCTCGCGGATCAACTGCTGCCAACGGACGATTTCGGCGCCGTCCATCACTTTCTCGGGCACGATCGCGATGCCGCGGGTCGTCCGTTCGACGATCGTCGCCAGTTCCTCGCGGCTGGAGTAGCCCACGACCAATTTGAAGAAGAACCGATCGAGTTGGGCCTCGGGCAGTGGATAGGTGCCTTCCTGCTCGATCGGATTCTGAGTCGCCATGACAAAGAACGGTTTCTTCAATTCAAAGCGGGTGCCGGCGACGGTGACCGTTCCTTCCTGCATCGTTTCGAGCAGTGCGGACTGGGTCTTGGGCGTGGCGCGGTTGATCTCGTCGGCCAAACAGATCTGGGTAAAAATCGGGCCTCGTTGGAATTCGAAGACCCGCTTGCCGTCCGGGGTCTCCAGCACCATGTTGGTGCCCAGGATGTCGGCGGGCATCAAGTCGGGCGTGAATTGGACGCGCGAGAAGTCCAGCGACAGCGTCTCGGCCAAGGTCCGCACCAATAGCGTTTTTCCCAGTCCGGGAACGCCTTCGAGCAGACAGTGGCCGCCGATAAACAGACAGGTCAACACGCCGTGGACGATCTCGTCGTGCCCGACGATGACGCGGCCGATCTGCTCGCGCACGGCTGCGTAACGCTCGCGGAACAGCTCCGCCTGTTGCTGCATGGACTGGCCGATACTCATGAGGGCTCCTTCGCGGGTTATTCTTTCTTCTCTTTCCAGGCTTTCTTTTTCGCTTCCAGCAATCGCGCGGTGTAGGACGAGTCCTGTTCTCCCGAGACGGGGGTTTCCTCGCGCGGGCGCGGCGGCGTCTGAGGGGCGGGGACCGCGGCGTCGCGAAGCACTTCGTCCGGGTCCGGGCCGCCGGCGGCCTCGTCCAACTGCGGTTCGAACCGCGCGGCGGCTCGTCGCTCGTCGATCTGCTGGCCGATCGCCGCTTTCTGACTTCTCAGCCGCTCGATCACCACATCTGCTGTCACTTCCGCCTGCCGGCGCACCACGCGGGCGATCAGCCAACTCGCGGCGGGCACAACCCAGTAGAAATGCACGGTCACGCGGCGGATGAACACGTCGCCCCAGAACACGCCCGCCACGATCAGCAACACGATGGGCCAGATGTCCTGTCGCGAAACGGCCCGCCGCAATCCCTCGCGGAACGTGTCGAAGCTCAGCAGCGTCTCGAACTGGTCGCGCGACAGATCGGCATCGGCGACTTGCCCCGACTGGCCTTCCTTGGGCGTCATCGCGGCCAGCGATTCGAGCATCGGCAGATTGGTCTGGAATTCCCGGAACTCGGACGAGTAGGGCACGTTCACGCCCGCCAGGATCGGCGCCTTGCCGGGTCCGGGGCTGATGGTCACAAAGTAGCTGCCCGCCTTGTCCGCGTCGAACTCGCCCTGGTACCGGCCCGGCGCGATCTGGCGGATGCCGACCTCGAAATCGTCCAGCTCCGGATCGACGACGGTCGCGGCCATGTTCAGGAAATTCTGGAACTGGTCGTCCTTGTCCAAGGCGGTCACCACGACGCGCACCTTGCCGTCCCGGATGTCCGTGGCGATCGTATACTTGCCCTCGTCGTGAACCGGACGCATCGACCAGCGAATCATCTGCGAGAAGAACTTGTCGTAGTTCTCCCAGTCAGTCCAGGCCTGCGCCCAGCGTTTTCCGGCATCCGTGGTGAAAGCCACGCTGCGGCCCAATCCGTAGTTCCAAGCCGCCAGCACCGTAGCGTTTTCCGGGCTGGGCGGATCGGGCGACACCAGGGCGACCTCGACCAGCGGATTGGCCTTGACTGTCGTCATCACGAAGCCCTTCAGCGGCGGCAGCGGGGCGTCGATCCCCTGCAGCATCTCGTGCGGATAGTCGATGACCGGCGGGACGTCATTCAAGTCCTTGATCAGCGGCCGCGCCACGCGGCGGGCCTCGATCTGAAAGATCCGCGGCAGGGCCTTCGGATTGGTGACCACGTAGTATTGGCCCCCCGTCGCGTTGGCGATGTTCTGCAAGGTGGTGTGGCCCGCGGGCCCGTGGGTGCCGACGGCCACCGTCGAAATCTTGACGCCCGCTTGCCGGTAACCAGCCAACGTCATGAACCCGGGCGGCGTCGGATCGCCGTCGCTGATGATGATCATGTGCTTGACCGACGCATCGGTCAAACGGTTGAAGGCCGCCAAGGCCATCTTCATGCCCGGATCGAAATCGGGCATGTCGCCCGGGGTCATCCGGTCCACGCGGGCCATCATCTTCTTCTTCTGGTCGCCGACACGGATCAAGCCTTGGGCGCCGCCCCAGAGCCATTCCTCGCGGCCCATGCCCCAGTGGATCATGCCGCAATAGTCCATCGGTCCCAGCGGCGTGATCGCCTCGCGCGAGATCACCTTCTGCCAGTGGTTCCCCTGGGCCATCTCCGAGGCGTGCATCACCATGACCAACGCCCCGACCGCGCGGATCTTCTGGTTGCGGATCTGGAAATCGACGGGCATGGCTTTCTCCAGCTCGGTATTGGCCCAGCCGCCCGCGCCGAAGCTGTTCTGCCCGCCGAGCATCACCAGCCCGCAGCCGAACTGCTCGGTGTTGCGGACCAGCATCCGGATCTGCTCGTCGCTGAAGCTGCTGACGTTGTCCACTTCGGTGCCCGTGCTGCGGGGCACGTTGGCCAGGATGACCGAATCGTAGCCCAGCAACTCGGCCGGACTGGTGAACAACTCGTCGCTGGCCTCGACCGAGACTTCGATGTTGTTGGCCCGCAACCGCTGAACCAGATGGTCGAACTCGCCCCGGTTCTGCGCGTCTTCGATCAGCAACACGCTGCCCTTGCCCCGCACGTGGGTAAAGGCCGACGCCTGGTTGTTCTGTGTCTGCAGATCGTGCTCCGGGTTGTCCGGAACGAAAACCGCCTGGTAGCGGTACGCCGCCACCTCGTCGATCGTATGCTCGAACGAAAACACGTTCTTGCCCGGCCGCAGCTCGACGTCCTGCGAGCCGGGATTCAACAACTGTTCTTGCCGCCCCATCTGCCGGACCAGCCGCAACTTGCCCCGCACCGTGCCGTCGTGCGATTCCGTCGGCGCCGTCAGGTTGTCGATCACCACGCGGGCCTCGATCGGCTGACCGCGGCGGATGTCGGTCGGCAGCGTCACCTTCTCGACCAACACCTCGCCTCGTCGTTCCAGCCGCACAGGCACCACGTCGATGCCGATGCCCTGATCGGTCAGCGACCGCGCGACCGCGCGGGCGTCGCCCAGATTCTCGTTGCCGTCGCTGACCACGACGATCCGGTTCGCGGAATCCTCGGGGAAAGTGGCGTGAGCCATCTTGAGCGCGGCGGCCAGGTTGGTCGCATCCGTCCGCAAACCCACCGCGCTTTCCAAGCTGATCAACGGGATGTCATCGTCGAACGGCGGAATCTCGACGACCGCGTCGCGCCCGAAGACAATCACACCGGCGCAATCTTGCCGGTCCACCCGGCGATGCTCCTGAACCGACTGGCGGACAAAGTCCAGCATCAACTGGCGCTGCTCGCGCGGGATGCTCTCCGATTGGTCCAGCAAGTAGGTCACCGTCACGCGGTCGCTGACCCGCAGCATCTGGACCTCGGCCAGCGACAGCACGATCAGCAGCAACACGAGCGTGCGGAATCCCAGAGCGAACAGCCGGCGGAAGGGCCCGAGACCGGACAAGCTGCGGAAACTGAACCACCACAGCGGCAGCAGCAACACCAGCAGCCACAGATAGTGCGGTTTCTCGAAGCCTATGTCCAGTCCGAACATCAACCGTCCTCTGTCTCAAGTTCCTCGGACCCGATGCGTTGGATTGTTCGCTTCCGCGTGCGGCGGAAAGAAGAAGCACGCTAAAGCCGAATCCTTTGCACCCGATGATTGTAGGTATCCAAAACGTGAATCCGCTGCCGGGAATCCAGGACCAACGTCCAAGGTTCGTTTAACTCGCCGGGCCGCCGTCCGCTGGTTCCCCAGATCCCCAACGAATTCCCGTCCCGGTCGAATTTCTGCACCCGGTGATTTCCACGTTCGCTCACGTACACATTGCCCCGGCCGTCCAAGACGATCCCCCAAGGATAGCTCAACTGGCCGGGTTCGCGTCCCGGTCGTCCCCACGACTTGACCAGTTTCGCATCTTTGCCGCGCGCGTCAAACACCTGGATCCGATGATTGCACGAATCGGCAACCCACAACAGATCCTGTTCGTCGACCGCCAGGCTTTGAGGACGCATGAACTGTCCCTCCCGCTCGCCGTGGTTGCCCCACTGGAACAGGAACTCGCGTTGCGGCGAGAATTTCTGAATCCGATCGAATTCCCCGTACTCGGCGATGTAGTAGTTCCCCTGGGAATCCTCCACACAATCCGTGACGAAATGGAATTCGCCCGGTCCTTGTCCACAAACGCCGCCGATGGACAATTCTTCGTGCAATTCGCCGGTTGGCGAGTAGAACAGCACCCGGTAATAGTGGGTGTCGGCGACCATCAGGCGGCCGTGCCGGTCGAACGACAGACCCGTCGGACGACCGTCGGCGATCTCCGGGGTCCGCCAACTGCGAAGGAACTGGCCGTCCGGCGAAAACACTTGGATCCGGCCCGTCATGTCCACGATGTAAAGTTGATCATGGTCGTCGATCGCCATCGCCCGCGGCTTCTGCATGCGCCCGTCGGCCAGTCCCCGCCGACCCCAGACCACTTCCGGCACCCCCGGCGGCGACGCACCGGGAGCGCAGCCCAGCAGCAGGGGCACGAGTGCCAAGGAGAACCACCACCGGCTCCGGCCAACCGATCTCGCAGTCCAAGCCTGTTTTCCCATGACGCCATTCTACGCGAAGTTGGGTATCAACGGCACTAGTCCGCGATGCATCCGATTTCGTGATGCTGAGATTCAGTTCGAGGCGGCCACTCGCCGAATGACGGATGCCGTGCCCCCCCAAGAAAGAACGGCAATAACCTATTGGCATTATTTACTTCAAATGGCGAAAGATCTAAAAGGCAAAATGGCGGTGAGTCTCTGTTCCTTGATTCTATTTCGTAAGTCACGTTGTAAGGGGGTGTGTCATGGCTAGTCGGCGCTTGGCAGTCGAATCGTTGGAACGGCGTCTGTTGTTGGCGGGAGACGTTTCTGCGACGGTGAAAGGAGGTTGGCTGGTTGTTACGGGGGACGATCTGGGAAATCAGGTCAAGGTGGAGATCGCAGATATAGGAGAAGCCGGCGTCAGCTATCGAGTTCAGGGGAACGACGGTACGGCAATCAACGGCGTTGTAGATGGTGTGTATGACAGTCCCGTTGTGACCAAAGGGATCAAAGTCGACCTGAAGAAGGACGACGACAGGTTGGAGATAGTGGGCGATACCGATCTCGATCCCGTCTTTCAACTCAACGGCGATCTTTCCATCAAAATGGGAGACGGCGACGACTACGTGGAGTTGGCGAACGCCGAGATCGGCGGAAAGACGACCATCGACCTTGGCAAAGGCGAGGGCGGTGCGTCGATCGATCTGGTGACGTTCGGAAAAGATGTCGCCGTCAAGGCCGGCGATGCACCGGGCGGGGAGGATCCGCACGTCGAAATCGGGATCGCACGAGCGGATGTCACGGGGAACCTGACCGTGACAACGGGAAAGACCAACGACTACATCTGGCTGGAGGGAGTCACGGTCACGAAGAACGTCACGATCAAGACCGGTGATGGCGAGGACTACGCGGGCGTCGAAGGGTGGGAGGAGGAACCGGTTGGCGACGACATCGCACCTGCAGAAGCCCCGGTGGTTGACGAGGTGACCCCGAGTTTGATTGAGGGCAAACTGTCGATCGACATCGGCAAGGGGGGTGGCTGGATGTGGCTGGGCGACACGACCGTCAAAAAGGACGTCTCGTTCAAAGCAGGCGATGCGCCGGTTTTCGAGGACGAATTGTCGCAGGGAGTTGACGTCTTTGCTGCAACGATCCAGGGCAAATTGACCATCAAATTGGGCAAGGGGGATGCCGCGGTTTGGCTGAACCAAGTGACGGTGGACAAGGACGTCAGCATCAACACCGGCGACGGCGACGATTGGATCGCGTTCGAACCAGCTTCCGTCGACAGCGAAGAAGACTTGGAATTGTTCGCGAATGGCGCCAACAGCGTTCTCGGCGGTAAGGTGACGTTGAACAGCGGTCGCGGGGACGATCTGGTAGCGATTACCTCGGCGGACGTGACCGGCGCACTGAGCATCAATACGGGAGACGGGTACGATACGCTGGGCTTGTGGCAAGTTGCGGTCACGTCCGCAAAGTCCAACGTGTCGATCAACACCGGCAACCAGAGCGATCGTATCGCAATCGTCGAATTGCAGGCCGCGGGCAATGTGACCCTGGATAGCGGTAACGCGGTTGCCGATGAGGAGCCTGGCGACCAGGTACTTGTCACCAACTCAGATATCGAAAAGAACCTGACCGTCAAGACAGGCAAAGGCCACGATCAGGTCGGCATCGGCACGGGCGATTTTATCGATGCAGCACTGGAAGAACTCCTGCTGGAGTTCGAGTGGGACGGGTACGGTATCGTGGCCGATCTGGTCAATGTTGGAGGTAAGTTGACGGTGAGCACGGGCAACGGCTGGGACGGCCTGTCGATCAGTTGGTGCGACATCGTCGGTTCCGCGTCGGTCGACATGGGTGGCGGGACGGACGAATGCGAGATCTTGGACACGACGGTCGGTGCCGGAGCGTCGGTGAAAATGGGTGCCGGAGACGAAGATTACCTGGCGGTCGGAGATACCGATGTAACCGGAAAAGTCACTTTGGACGGCGGTTCCGGAATCGACGATTGGCTGGATAATTTGGGCGGCAATACCTATACACAAGAGCCGACGATCAAGGGGTTCGAAAATTAGGCTTGCGAGCTGAACAGGGCACGTATCCTTCCGGGCTCGACAGAAGCCCGGAAGGATCGAGGCCGCCTCTGCACCTCGCGGGTGAGCAGGTCATTTGACTTGCCATTCCAAGACGCCGCCGGAAAAGCCCTGCTGAAAATCCACTTCGATTTTCAAGGCATCGGTCTTGACGGGCTCGAAACGCACGTCGTTGTAGCGGTCCTTGGCGGTTCCGAAAATGCCGTCGGTCTTGACGGGTGTCCAGTCCTGGCCACTGCGATAGAATAGTCTCCAGGCGGCGGGCACCCGGCACTGGCCGACTCCAGTGTCGTCGAACCAGTAGACCGTCACCCGCGAGCACTCGCGGGGCGCCGCGAACTCGGCCGCGATCCACTCCTGGCCGCCCCGACGCGGCCACCAAGTCATGCGCGGGATGCTGTGATCATTGGAATTGGTTGGTTCGAGACCGTCGGCCACCGCCTCGACCGAATCGCTGGCGAAGCAGTGCGAGGCCTTGACCTCGAAGGCGGGCTTCGGCGGCTCCTGCCAGGGCCGCGCGTCGGGGCCTTGGCCAATCACCGGGAACGAACTGATCCGCAGGCGGGCCGCACCCATCGGGATCAGCGTGATCGCTTCCTCGGGTTCCGCCGAACTCACCGGGCTGGGCTGAAGCGACCCGACCAGCCCGAGCCGGTCCTGACGCCAGGCTGGAATCCGCCGCCCCTTGGCCCGCAATTCGATCGGCGCGCCCTCCAGCGTGAACGGCATGTCCGAGGACGGCCAAGGCTTCTGCACGACTTGGAACGAGGCGGCCGCATCCTGCGCATCGAGCACCAGGCCGTAGTTCCAGGGACTGGCGGGATGGATCTCCCAGGCCGGCCAGTCGTCCGTGCCGCCCTGCCGCACGTGCTGCTCCTCGATCCGCAACGAGTACGTCAGCGGCCCGCGATCGACGGAGACGCTGTTCATGTTCTTCTCCCAACGCCGCAGCGCGATGTCCATCGGCAAGGTCAATTCGACCCAATCGCCGGACGCCCAGGTCCGATCCAGCCGCAGGTACGACGACGGTCGACCTTGAACGTCGATCGCTCGACCGCCGATCGCCAGTCGCGGCGCGGCACACCACTCGGGCACGCGCAAGTACAGCGGGAAAGCGACCGGCCGGGGCGTCTTGATCGTGAACCGCACCGTCCCGTCGAACGGATAGTGCGTCTCCTGCTCGATCGTCACCTCGGTTCCGTCCGCTACCTTGGCGGTCACGCGGCTCTCCTGGAAGAACACGGCGGCCAGCCCGTTGTCCGGAGTGGCCAGCCAGAGGTGCTGAGCGAAGTACGGCCAGCCGTGGCCCCAGTTGTGCTGGCAGCAACGGTGCAAGTGCGGATCCATCAGCAGCATCGGCCCGCTGTTCTGCAAGCCGGGGCTCTTGTTGGCACGATCGGACAGGATCATGTTGGGGGCGGTCAGGTAGCGCAAGGCCTTGATGTCCGCGGTCAGGGCGGCTGGCAACGAATTGAAGGCCGCATCTTCGCAGAGGTCGGCCCACAGCGGATCGCCGCTGATCACCAGCAAGGTTTCGTGCGAAAGCATGGCTTCGATGATCCCGCAGGTTTCGATGGCCTGACGCGGCCCGACGAAACCCGGCCGACAATTCTCGTCGCCGCCAAACAGTCCGCCGGGAACCTGGCCGTAGGTCTCGCGGATCTTTTGCCAGTTGCGATAGGCGGCCTGCAGATCGGTCTCGGCCTTCGATTGCAGGTAGTACGTCGCGGGCTCGCCGAACGCCTGACACATGTTGACGTTGTGCCAGTTGATCACGTCCTGATCCCAGCGCGCCGTCCGGCGGTGTACCTTGGCGGCCAGTTCGAGCAGTTTCTCCTGCCCCGTGCGGTTGTACAGCCAGTAGACGCTGGACAGCAGGTCGCCGCCGCGCATGTTGTCCCAATAGCCGGGCAGAAAACGTTCGCCGGGGATCGTCTGCAAGTATTCGCAGTAGCGGCTCATCAGTTCGATTACCCGCGGGTCGCCGGTGTAGTCGTGGTAGTCCTGCAGGCAAAACAGCATGATCATGTTGGGCCACAGGTCGGGCGCGCCGTCGATGCGAGTGCGATTGGACGGAGGTCCGAACCAGCCGTCGGGCTGCTGGCTGGCCAGGGCCCCTTCGATCCAAATCTTGGCTTCGGCGATCTGCTGCTCGTCGCCCACAAGATAGGCGCAATTGAGGAAACCTTTCAGCCAGTAGGGCACTTCCTCCCAACCCGAGTGCTTGTCGGCGCTTGGATCGAGCCAGCCGTTGTTCTCCTTGACCAGGAATCGGCTGATCTCGCCCAGGTGGCCGTGAAAGCCCGCGGCCTGCAACTCCAACTGCTTGCGCAGCCAACCGCCGGGAACGATCGCGCGCGGCGGCAATTTGACGAACGGCGCATTGACCAGCGGCGGCCGGTTGCCGACGTAATGCGCATTGGTCGATTGCGTGTCCGGCCGATCCACCGCGGTCACGGTTTCCGCGGCCAGTCCGGCCGCTGCTGGATAGAAAGCGAGCAAGGCGATTGTCCAAGCGGCGCGTCTCATCGTCGGGCCTTTCGTCACAGGGGGTGGAACATCAATGGCAAAGGCAATTCGAGGGTGATTCTATCACCGCGCCCATCGGGAATCAGCCGGGGGACGGGATGACCGCACGTTGCTGCTGTTCGTCGCGGGCGGTACACTGGCGCCCTCGCCCGACGCACCATCCTGCCTAAACGAGCGGAGGTATTCCGAGAATGAGCAGCACGCAATGGTTCTTGGTCAGTTTGGCTCTCGTCGTCAGTTTGCTCGACTGCAGAGTCGAGGGCAGTGAAGCGCAGCCCGGCCGGGCCGCGGTCAAAGAGGTGATCGCGGTGTCGGTCGAGGCCCAAGGCCGCTGGCCCGGCGCTCCGCAACCTCCGAGCGAACTCATCCGCGCCGTCGAGTGGTCGCCCGCCGCTACGGTCATTCGCAGGGCCGATGGCAGCGACAACTGGCCGATCACCTGGGCCGACGACGACCAGCTCTACACCGCCTACGGCGACGGCCGAGGATTCGAGCCCAAAGTGAACAAGAAGCTCAGTCTCGGGTTCGCCAAAGTCTCTGGCGGTCCGCACGACTTCATCGGCACGAACATCCGCACCGAGACCGGTGAACGTTTGGGCGACGGCCGCTCCGGTCCCAAGGCCAGCGGCATGCTTTGCGTGGGCGGGGTGCTTTACATGCTCGTGCGGAACACCGGCAATTCGCAGGTCGCTTGGTCCGAGGACCACGCCAGGACGTGGCGTTGGGCCGACTGGAAGTTCGAGACCAGCTTTGGCGCGCCGACCTTTCTGAACTTCGGCAGGAATTACGCCGGCGCGCGGGACGACTATGTCTACCTCTATTCGAACGACCACGATAGCGCCTACGAGCCCGGCGACCGCATGGTCATGGCCCGCGTGCCGAAAGACCGAATCCGCGAACGGAACGCCTACGAGTTCTTCCAGGGACTCGACGCCCAAGGCCAGCCGCTCTGGACCGGGGATATCCGCGACCGAGTCGCCGTCTTCGTCCACCCAGGCCGCTGCTATCGGTCGGCGGTCAGCTACAACGCCGGCCTGAAGCGCTATCTCTGGTGCCAGATCCTGCCGGAGAGCACGGACTCGCGAGGCCCTCGCTATCAGGGCGGCTTTGGAATCTACGAAGCCCCCGACCCCTGGGGCCCTTGGCGAACGGCGTTCTACACCGAGAACTGGGACATGGGCCCTGGCGAGAGCAGTAGCTTGCCTACGAAATGGATGAGCGCGGACGGCCGCACGTGCCACCTGCTCTTCTCCGGCGACGACTGCTTCTCGGTCCGCAAAGTCACCCTGCACGCGAGGTAGCTCCGCACGACGACAGACGCCGATCCCGCCTCTCCTCCGACTCACTCCGTTCGGAACGCGACGGGAAGCAATTCCTTCGAGCGGATAACATCCGTCAGCTTCTGCAAGGCCCTGCTGGTCTCCTCATCGCGATCCATGAAACGCGCCGTCGCGGAAAGCCGACAACCGCGACGCCACGGATCGGTATCGATCCTGAGATGGAACGCATCGCCAAGGTTTCCGTTGGTCGGGGATATCCAGCCGGACAGTCCGGTCAGGTCCAACACCTCGCCGGGTTCCAGTTGCCGCGCGGGCAGTTCGACGCGGCAGCGGTACAGTTCCTGCTTGTCCCGATGCCCACCCCTGTAGCGGAAGTGAAAGGTGAGGATCAAGTCGCGCTGGCCGCCGAGATCGACTGCCTGATCGGCGGATTCGTTTGCCAAAGCAGCGCGGAGTTCCACTCGCTCGCCCGGTCCCACCGAGGCGGGCGAGCCGTCGATCGACAGCGTCAGCCCCGGCGCGGGGCTTTTCTCCCGCTCGGTCACAGGACCGAGGCCGATGTGCCACGCTTCCAGTTTCTCGATGTAGTCCGGCAGCGCGAGTTCCGCGCCCTTGCCGAGGGCCGGGCAGCCAGCCTGCGAGCGGCCGAACGGATCGAGATTTGGCTCGGCCGTCATCGAGCCCTCTTCGAGTTGCAGATTCTGGAACGCTTGGACCTCCGGCAACGAAAGGTCAAGATTTTGGCTCCAAGTGAGCGGACTCTGCCAGTCGACCTTGTTGCCGGAGAACAGATTGTTGTGGGAGCTGAAGCCGGCCGAAACGAAGGTCGAGATCTTCTCGGTCCCGTCACGGCCCGCGACCATGTACACGGCGGCATCATTCGTGCGGAACAGGTTGTTGGCCAAGTGCGGCCGGTCGGGAACCGCATCGACGTCCCGCATCGCGAACCCGGCCCCGCAGCCTTCGATCAGATTGCCCCAGACGCGGTCCCCGTGCGTCGTACCCGAACTGATCCAGACGCCCCTTTCGCAGTCGGAGATGTGATTGCGCCAGACGAGATAGTGACCGCGGTCGGTCTTGCCAGCGCCGGGGCCGCTCGAACGCTCGCCGGTGATGACGATGCCGTTCACTTGGTCGTAGATGCGGCAACCGGTGACGACGAGTTCCCGCACGGCGCCCTTCGAACCGACGCCGAGACCACCGTTGAAGATCTCGCAACGATCGACGAAGTTGGGACCGCGGTCTCCGCAGTCGATCGTCGATAACGTGTGCGAATTCGATCCGTGGTCGCCCCAGTAGAACGAGTCGTGGATTCGGCACTCGCGGAACGCCGAATGCGAACAGCCCGAGAAGTAGGCATTGTAGGAATTGTCGACGGAGTTCGAGCAGTGGGCAATCTCGCACCCGACGACCTCGCAATGGTCGGCGGTGATCTCGCAAACGACGTGTTGGCCAAAAAACATGTGGAGCCTCTCGACGCGGATCCACGGCCGGTTCACGTTCATGACCACGTGCTGGGACGCCTCGATGCGGTGACGATCGGGCGAATCGCTCTCGCGGGACCAGAGGTAGATCCAGTCGTCGTCCTGCGTCCACGTGCCGGGCGTCCTGAGTTCGGAAAGCGGCGGATCTTCTCGCTTGCCCCAGTCGGGCCGTGGGTGCGTGAGCCGTTCCGAGTCTTCGAACAGGCCCTTCACGTGCTTCGGTGGCCGCTTCACCCGCCAGATGTTGCCCGCGTGCTGCTGCCAGCCAACGAGCCTCACCGAGCCCAGCAGCGCGACGTACTCGCCGGGTGCGGCACACAGCGTGATCGGCCGTCCCGGCTCACCGCCTCGCGGAAACGTCCCGGGGCCGTCGAGACGATACTCGCCCCCGCGCAGCACAACCCGGTCGCCGGGCTGGGCGCTGTCGAGGGCCGAAGCCAAGACGCCGTTGGCAAAGCCCTCGGCCGGCGGGGCCGCGACGATCTCTGCCGCCCGCGCAGGCAGCGCCGCAATCATGGCCCCCGTCGTCACGGCGATGGCCGCGAGTATGCTTCTTGTCATGCTGCGTCTCTCCCATTCGCCGTGTGACATTCCGGATGCTCCGCCTCGCCCTACTTCGGCAACGGCAACACGATCATCGCGTTCTCGCTCAGCGAGACTTCAGCCTCCTTGCCGTCGATGCGGTACTGGATCTTCAGTTGCTTGACGATGCCCTGCGCCGGGTCGCCACCAAAACTCTCGTTGTAACTGGCGTTGGGCAGGAAGAGGATGCGATAGCCCTTGGCGTGCTTGCGAAGGATCTCGGTGACGTCTTTCATGTTCTCGCCCGCGCCGTACTCGGCCTTGACGATTTCCAGTTTGACCGGCGTTTGCCCCGCTTGCGCCAGGGCCCTGCCCAGTTCGGCCCGATTGATGCCTTTGCTGGCCATGCCCATCACCACCAACAACGCCTCTTCCTTCAAGGCGGGATTCTTGGCGGCCTCCAAGGCGATGGCCTGCATCTCTTCGCTGGGATAACGAAGCAGGACTTCCATCACCAGACGTTTGTCTTCGTCGCGACCGGCGAGCTCCAGGGCCGTGCGGCACATGGTTGCTCGGTCTTCGGCGGGCATGTCAAACTGCCGCGCGATCCGGATGTAGGCTCGAATCGCGCGGATCTTGAACCGCTCGTCGCTCGCCCCGTTGTGAAGATCGAGCAGCACGGGCGCCGCGTCGGCCGACCTCCATTGACCCAGCACGCGGAAGGCTGCATCCCGAAACGCTTCGTCGCTGGAACGAGCCGCCGCGGCGACCGCTTCCAACGCGGTGGCTCCGCCAATCACGTTCAGCGTCTCGAGAACTCTGGCTTGGACCGAGCCATCGACCGTCGGCAGCGCCGCGACAAGCTGCGCGGCGACGGCGTTGCGATCCGCCGAACGCAGGCCGACCTCGCGCAGCGCCTTATCCAGCGCAGCCGCCTCCGGTTCCTGCCGGGTGTCGGCCAGTCGCGCGATCAACTTCGGCAAGTCGGCCGTTTCGAGCACAGCGCCCAGACCGGCCAAGGCAGCGGCTCGGACCGCGGGCTCTGTGTCATCGGCGGCCCGCCAAAGCGCCGGAGCCGCGGCGGCCGTCCGTCGCCGAGCGACCAACTCCAGCAGCACGAGCCGCATCTTTCCCTGGGCCTTCTCCAACTCCGCTGCTACCTGTCCGTCGACCGACTTGTCTTGAAGACTTTCGAGCGACTCCATCGCCGCTTGCGATACTTCGGCGCTGTCCCCGGCCGCTGCGTCCAGCAGCGCGGGAATGCACGACGCGTCGCCGACTTGCTTCAACGCGCGGAAGGCCAGGATACGAAGCTGACCATCGCCGCTCTGGGCTGCCCGCAGCACGATCGGCAAGACGCGGGATTCGCCTCGGTCGGCCAGTGCCAGGATCAACAGCCCCTGCCGCTCGGCCGACGCCTTGGGCAATTCGGCCAGCAGCGCGTCGGAGATTTCCGCGTCCGTCGATTCCATGGCGGTGCGTACGGCCGCGGCGGCCAGGGCATAGTCGGGACCGTGAATGGCTTGCACCAACAGAGGAACACCGTCCTTGCCCCGCGCCAGGATCGCCCCCCGCAGCGCCGCGGCAGCGACTTGCGGCGGGGCATCCGCCAGACCACGCAAGCGATCGTAGATGGCTTGCGACGCTGCGTCTTCGCCGTCCGCGGCCAGCAACTCGGCGCAGCGGAGCAGACCTTCGCAGATAGCGAGTTGGTTGCCGCCGGTCGCGCCGGGCAGCGAAGCCTCGAGGGCCGCCGCGGCTTGCGCCGTACCGATACTGCCCAGCGCGCGGGCGGCTGACTGGGCGGCGTCGGCGTCTCGGAGCAGTCCGGCCAGCGCATCCACGGCCTTGGCATCGCGTCGTGCGCCAAGGCTGCCGATGACGCCCAGTCGCGGCTGGCCCTGGACTCGGCCGAGGGCTTCCCGCAGGGCGTCGTCGACCGAGGCGTCGCGAATCGCTTCCAGAGCATAGCGGGCCATGTGCGACAGATGCTCGTCGCCCAGCAGCCCGGCCAGCGTGGGAACGGATTCCTTGGTGGCGATGCGGACCAACTGGCGGCAGGCAGTCGACTTTTCCTGCAGCGTGGCGTCCGAGCGAAGCACGCCCAGCAGTTCGGCTTCGTTAGTTTCCTGGGAGAATGCGGAAGCCGCAGCGGTGACCAGCACGGCCGCGGCCAGGATCAAAGTTCGTTTCAGATTGCTTTTCAACATGATGGCGAATTCCGGTTGTCGGTGGGGAATTAGGGGTGGGATCAAACGAAGTCGGGCCGTGCGACCACTAATAAACATACGGTTCCCGCATGGCCCGCGAGCGCAGACGGTTAGCCTCGTCGTCCCCGACGAACTCTTCCTTGACAGGATCGAACGTCAGGCTCCGCTTGAGCCACATGCAGATGTTCGCGGCGTGGACGGTGGTCATGGAATGATGCATCACCTCGGGGTTGGCGACCGTCCGTTCGCGGCTGCGGACGCAGTCGAGGAAATTCTGCATGTGGTCCAGCGATCGGCCGGTGCGGGCGACGTACTGGCCGACGACGCGACTGAATTCGCCCAGCAGGGCCGGCGAGGAAACGTCGGGCTGCGAATAGCCGTCGGCGGCCGCGGCCCAACCTTCGCTGCCGTCAAACCGCTCCCCGCACGAGCCGTGCCAGTACTTGTTCCCGCGGGAGAGGATCATCCGCACGCCGTTGGCGAAGTGGGTGACCATGCCGTCGCCGCTGTCGTTCGCCACGTACTCGTACTCGACCGGCGACGATTCGCCGCACCCCAGACCGGCCTGGGCCTGGGCAAAGGTATGCGCCCCCCACTCGCCGATGCAACTGGTGTGGAAGTCGTAGTGGCCCCGCCATCCGCCGCCGACATAGCTGGGGTTGTAGGGCCGCCAGGGACACGAGCCCAGCCAGGCATCCCAGTCGACCACTTCCTTGGGAGGCTCTTCCACGGCCGGCAACCAGTCGTGACGCATCTCGGCCGCGTCCCACGGGGCGATATGGGCGTAGGCCGTGTGGATCTCGCCGAGACGGCCGGTCCGAGCCATCTCGATGCAGAACACATGATTTGGCTCGCTCAACCGCTGCGTGCCGGTCTGATAGACGCGGCCGTAGCGACGAGCCGTCTCGACCACGGCACGCCCCTCGGCAATCGTCATGCACGAAGGCTTCTCGGTGTACACGTCCTTCCCCGCCCGCATGGCCAGGATGGAGGCCAGCGCGTGCCAGCGGTCCCCCGTGGCGATCAGCACCGCGTCGATATCCGGCCGAGCTTCCAGGAATTCGTTGATCTCGGGGTACATGGCACAATCCTTCGTGCCGTAGTGACTGTCCACGGCGTCTTTGACCGCCAGCCGCTGCTTCTGCTGCAAGTCGCAGATAGCGACGAACTGCACGTCCGCATTCCTCATCATCCAGCGGAGATCGTGCATGCCGCGATGCTGGATGCCGATGCCGCCGACCACGATCCGATCGCTCGGCGCCACCGCGCCGCCTTTGCCCAGCGCGGAAGCGGGCACGAAATACGGCGCGGCCGCCAGGGCACTGGCCCCGGCTGCGGTCTTGAGGAATCGGCGACGCGAGAGAGACGCTTTGTCCGGCATAACGATTCTCCGTTGCAAGGATGGATGGGCAGGAACTTGGCGGGAGATCCGGATTGCGGACGCAAGCCGGAATCCGACGCAAGCGGAATCCAATCGTCGCCCATCGCCAACGCAGTGTCAAGCAGACCCTGCCCGGAAATCGGATCGGGCGCTGACAGTCCGGCGAGCAGCGAAGCCCCAGGCATCGGGATTCGAACTCGACGACCTGCCCTGCCCGATCGCTCCAGGTTTGGAACTCCTGACATGCGGCGTCGGCTCGCGTGGTTCTCAGCTCTTTCTCCAAGCGGGTATCGCGAAATTCCCGAGCGGTACTTCGGGTTCTTCCCGCCGCCCGCGCCACCAGCATCTTCCCCACGATCGTCTTCCGCTCGGCACACCCCGTCCGCGCCGTTCGGGCCACGATCGCCGAGGAATCGCGGGAAATCCCGCACTCTGGTACTTGACTTCCGCACCCGAGGCCGGTTACCGTGCTGAAGTGCGGACGGTGCCGCGGTAAAAAAAGTGCATAGCCGCCGCAGCTCCGCGGCTGGAGTCCAACTGCTTTCTATCCCGCACGCTCCCGGGAACTGTGCCCACCGACGCAAAGGCATTTCTCCGGCAGCCAGCGGGATAGAAACCTTTACGTTATCCGCTTCGAGTTTCCGTTCCTCAGATAAAGGACCGACTGACATGACCATAGCGCCTTCACCGTCATACAGACGGCCGGAATCGGACGAAGTGTGTTGCAAGACTCGTCCGGCGGACGCCTCGCGGTTGGTCGCATGGGTATCTGCGGCGTCTGCCATCGTATGGCTCTGTCTGCTGATACTGCCGGGCCACGTTCTGCCCTGGTCTCTTCTGACGATCGTGCTCATCGTAAATGTCCTTCACCTCATCGGGCAGACCATTGCCTCTGCCGTATCACCGAGGCTTGGTGCTCGATTCGGCGCAGGTGCGGTGATGGCGCAAGTTGCGATGACGATCACGATGCTTTTGCTTCCCGTTGCCGCTTCGATGTCGGTACTTCGCTACTGCCCGTTAATGACTCCCGCTCTCGTCGTGTCGGCGTGTGCGTGGATCATCAACGGTCGCCATTCGGCGTCGCGTCAACTTCCGAATTGCGGATAACCAACCGTTCCACACGGAGCCGCGGGTCGCGCGGATTTTTGAAATCAATGTCGTCCGCCGCGGCCCGGTGAACGGTGTCGTTGGACTGGCCGCTGCGCGGGGACCTTCGGCGGGGCGGGCGTTTGGAGTGTGGAGACAGAGACGTCGGGCTGGTTGGCTCGGCGTTTTTTTTTGCGCTCGGATGGCTACGAGCGGGGCCGGGCGGCGTGCGCGACGCTGCCCGGCAGGACTTCGGCCAACTGTTCTCCCAGCGCCCGCCGGAACACTGGACTTGGCCACGCCGCACGGTTCAGGACTGGGACGAAGACGGCTGCACCTCCTGTGCAGGATTCGAGGAACCGTCGCGCGTGCCGCTGGTCCGTGTCTGCGAAGGTATCGTACCAGGGGCAAGAGCCACTATAATGAAGCCGTGGAATCGTATCGAGGGCAAGTGCGGAAATGCCTCTCGCGGTGTTCAGTCAGCGAAAGGACGAGCGTATGGTCGCGTCATTGGATCGAGTTCTCGAGGCAGCCTTGGCACTGCCTGAATCGGAACGGGCTGAACTCGTAGATACCCTCATTTCCAGCTTTGCGCCCGAAGACGCTGCGCCGCTTGACGACGCATGGCTGGCGGAAATCAATCGCCGGTCGGACGAGTTTGATGCGGGTGGAGTCGAGACCCTATCGTGGGCTGAAGTCAAGGACCGGGCTCGCCGGCGGCAGGCGCCGCATGACTGAGCCGAGATTCCTGCCGGGCGCGACCAAGGATTACGAAGATGCCTTCGATTGGTACCGTGCCCGAAGCGAACGCGCGGCAGAAGGATTTGAGGAAGCCGTTGAGCGAGCCCTCGCTGACATCGTCGAGGCTCCCGATCGATGGCCGTTCTGCGATAGGCGACATCGCCAGCACCTGTTGCGGCGGTATCCCTACAGTATTGTGTATCGGCTCGTGAATGATACCGTTGTGGTTGCGGCCGTCGCCCACGCACGTCGACGCTTTGGGTACTGGAAGCGGCGACAGTAACTTGGCAGACTGGACATCTGGGAACCCTGAATCGGCCGAACCAAGCGGACCAGAAGAAGCGGCGCATCGGGTCGGCCCCGAAATCAGCGGTTCTTGGCCGCCGCCGGGTTGCCGCAGTCGTTCGGCGGCAGGACGCACGGCGGCTAATCCTTGTAAATGTCGAGACCGGGAGTCAACATGACTACTCGGGTTTTCAAGCTGCTGACCAAGACACCGAGGAGGTGACGGATGGTTCCCGATGAGATTCGTCGGAAGCGCGACGAGCTGGCGATGGTCGCCTGCGACCATGTGAACTGGTGCGATGACCAGCGGCTCAACGACGAGAATATGCCCGGAGTCGGCCCTGGCGGAGACATCAACCCGTACGGCTGGTACGTCGTCGGCACCACGGTTGGCGGCAACGCGGTGGTCGTGGGGATCGACGACCTAGGCGTCTACTTCGCCGACCACGAATGGTGCGACGACGGAACCGCGGAAGGCGTGCGGCGGGAACTCATCCCACTGGCGCCGTCGATCGAAGAGTTTCGGCGGAACGTGATTGAGATCGATGTCCGTCTGGACGAGATCGGCTGAGTCTTCATCAGGAGCGGCGCTTCCAGGCACGTCGCGCCGAACGGCAAACATCTTGCCAACGCTCGTGAGCTTCCCGGCATCTACGGTTTGCTCGATGAACGCGGGTCCGGGCAGTTCCTGATTCGTACGCCCGCGGAGTTCCTTGGCGGAGACGATGACGATGACGAAAAATCCCATTCTTGACGAACTGCACACGATCCGACAGAAGCTGCTCGATGACGCTGGCGGGACGCTTGACGCGTTGGTCGACCGTCTCCAGGCCGAAGAGCAGAAATCGAATCGGCAGAAGTACAGGGGACGTCGAACTCATGAAGGATTCGATCCTGCGGTGATCAGGTGGAGAGGCTTCGGGGGGAGAGAGACGTTGTCACGGGATAGAGGTTGCCGGGCGGTGGACTCCCCCACGATCCACTTCTCGTTCAAGTGGCCCGGCGCGCTCGGCGGGAACGAACGGCAGCGCGGGAGAAGAGGCTCGCCGTAGGGTTTTGCATTTCTACTGGCCGGTTCCGGCCAGCGATGCCGAGCATCGAGATGGCAGCGATCCGCGGGGCGCCGAGTTCGAAGCACATTGGGGCGCGTATCGGGACGGCAGTTCCGTGTTTCGCTGAAGTCTTGCAGTGATCGCATTCTCGGAGTTCGGAATCGCACGGACGGCAAAGCCGGAGCACGGATGATCAGCAGCCCGTCTCGTGTCGGGAACGAGCCTCGGCCCGGATTATTCACGGGGGCGTGTTGTAGCACAGGCAGCTTGCCTGTGTTCCCAAATACAGGCTGGCAGCCTGTACCACGGCCCCGCGGAGGACTTCGCGAATAATCCGGGTTGGTCTGGTTCGCCGCGGAATGCGGCGATGGCAATTCGCATTTGCATCCGTGCCCCGGCTCTGCCATCCGTGCTGTCCTGGACGCGGCCGGGTTGCGGTTGTCCGAAGGGTTGCGGGGCCGACTCGCGTTCGGCGCCCGCGAGCCACTCTTGACTTGCTGGACTCTGTTTGCGGCCGGCCAACTGCAAATCGTGTTGCATCTGCCGGGCCAGGGCGGACAGCGGGACGCCCTGTCGCTTGGCCGAGGTGGACGAAGGTCGGACGGGCCGGTTAGAATTCGGGGAACGGCGTGCCGTGAGCAGGGTCTCCAGGGGAAGCGTCCGCGGTCGGAGCGGGCCGAAGTGGTCCGTGTCAATCCGCTGCGGTCAGGAGCACTGTGGCCCATGTCACGCCGACAAGCAATCAATCGACCCCCGCGTGGCACCGGCCGCCGCGCCAGCGGCTTACTTGAACAATCGGATGCATGCGAGGTGGGCTTGCGTGCGGAAACGGATGGTCGATCGCGCGTCCCGCCCGCATGATCGTGGTCCTTCGGTGAAGGAGACCGGCGGTTGCTCCAATTCTCAACTCGACACCTTCTGCTTGTAATCGCTGCTATTGCCATGGTACTTGGTATCGTTGTCTGGCTGCATGGGGCGTTTGCAATCGACCCAGGCTCCGAGCGTGTGTTGGTGAACGACACACCGACCGTTTTGCGTTGGAGAACCGTTGAATGGCAGCCAGGTAGATCCGGGCTTTCGGCTCCTCACAACAAGTATTTTGCGATGACATCTCAGAGTGATTCTGGACAGCCTGTGGAGATTGATCAACAACTGTTCGAGCTATCCTATTCAGATCATTTCGGCAACCAGACTTTCGAGATACTCGTGAAGATCTGGGCCCTTTCCAGCCCCGGTGAAACGAGTTTCAATCTGTTCCCGATTGTGGATGGGGGCGGGAATACGGATGGTGCTTTTAACGTCGCATTTGACTATGACGATTCGGCAAGAATACTGCAAATGAACTTCACACAGTGGATCCATAGCAAACGCGTCGCCAAGCAAGCCACGCTTTTTTTTGAATACGACGGAAACCGTTTTCGCACTGTCACAGCACCGAACCATCGATCGGGATAGGGGGCCGGGTTGTGTCGCGGCCTGGGCATTTATCAGCCCGAGCGTTGCCCGCACTGCAAGGGGGCGTGCGCAAGGCCTCCCGTGCAAATCGGACAGTTATTTCTCGAACGGTGCTAAGCGTCTGACAGACGCCTGACCGACTGGGCAAGCCTCGTTCTTCCAAGCGTGCCGTGGACAGTGCTTGAGGCACCGCCGGATGCGATGGAGAACCCTTTGGCCGACTCGCCGACGAAGCTCTTGATGGGCACCAGCCAAGAGCACCTTAGTCAATCGCGGAAGAAGCGACGAGGCTTCCTGGGCAATTTCGTACGGGTTTCAATCTACGCGCTCGGGCATCGCGGCAGGTTTCGGTAGGGGCGGAATCCAGGTCTCGCGCAGACGTGTATAGATTTGATCCCAACGCTCGCGCTGCTGATCGTCCAGGATCTCGCGGATCTGCTGGTAGACCTGTTCGAGTTCAGCTTCGACTTCGGGCTGAAAGCGGCGGCGGATTTCCTGCAATTGCGATTGGCGTTCCCGGATGATCGCTTGGACGCGATCCGCCTGCTGGTCGCTGAGGCTCAAGGGCCTGCGGAGTCGTGCGGCGACCCGGACCGGCATCTCTTCCGGATGATGGATTCCGTACAATACGCCTTGCCGGACAGCCATCAGCGTCAGGCCGGCACCGACCAACAGACCCGAAAGAAAAATGGCCGCCAGCATCAAGGGTCGCAACCAGCGTCCTCGAACCGTCGCTCGGGACGCCGGGGTCGGGGCTGGCGATGTCGGAAGGGAGGCGTTTTCGCTCATCGGATCAAACCTGTCAAAGGTTGAAATAGGTCGGCCAACGGATCGACGTCCCAGGCTCCCTGGAAACCGACCAGTGCCATCACCAGCGCCGCCGCGGCCACGGACAGCAGCGTTGCCAGGCACAGCGAGGCATCGATGCCGCTGGCCGGTCGGACGGTTGCGAGTCGATGAACGACTTGCTTCGTGATGTCCACCGGAGGAGCCGGTTCGTGCCGTGCCGTTTGCACCAACTGCTGAAAACTGCGTCGAGGTTCGTTCATAGGTCGATCCCTTCCCGGTCGCAAAGCTTTTTCAATCGCTTGCGAGCGCGATAGGCCTGCACTTTGACCAGCGATTCACTCCAGCCGGTCAACTCGGCGATCTCCCGAGTGCTGCATTCCTCCAGGTAAACCAAGGTCATGACCAACCGGTCGCGGGGCGACAGGCGGGACAACAGCGAGTACACCAGTTCGCCGGCCTCGTAACGGAACGAGGCGTTTGCCTGGTCCGCGTCCGTCACCGCCTCCGCTTCGCTGATCGACAGTTCGCGACGTTTTCCCTGGCGGTTTCGCCAATGTCGATAGCCAACCCGGGTCGCGATCCGCTTCAGCCAGTGCAGCAGCGGCGCATCGGCGCGGTAGGTGCGCAGCGACAGGAACGCTTCCACAAATACATCTTGGACCAGTTCCTCCCAGACTTGGCGTTGGCGTGTGAATCTCCACAGGTAGGCGGCGACGGGTTGTTGGTATCGCTGGACCAGCCGCGCGAACGCCTCGCCGTCGCCGTCCAGCGACGCGCGGATCTCGGGCCAATCGGTCTGCGCGTCGGATTCGGTACGGTCGCGTGGGCCATCCTGCTCGCAGGACTTGACCGAGGCCAGGACCATACAGCGCAGCGAGGCAGGGAGCGTCAAGCCTTGCAGCTCGAGACTCCCTGTCCAGGCGATCGCGTTCCAGCAGATCTCGTTCATCGTTTCGCGGCGGCTTGTTCCAGGAAGCGGTCGACCGCCTCGTCGCGGTCGGCCAGAAACTCGACAATCAGCGCACGTTGTTCGTCGGTCAGGATCGGCGCCACTTGGGCTTTCAGTTTGGATGCCTTGACCGCGGCGTCGCCGATCTGTTCGCCCAGTTCGGCTGCGGCGGCTCGAATCGCGGCCTCGTCGGCAGATTCTGCCAACACGGCGTCCCGCAGAACCAGTCGCTTGGCCCGCACCGCCTGGACCGTCGCAACGATCTCGCTGCGGTGACGGACCAGCACGTCGCGGACTTGCGAGCGTTGCTCGTCGCTCAGGTTCAGTTCGG
Organism: Pirellulaceae bacterium; assembly: GCA_023382975.1. Taxonomy (GTDB): domain Bacteria; phylum Planctomycetota; class Planctomycetia; order Pirellulales; family Pirellulaceae; genus SKKK01. The sequence continues at coordinate 56,655 of JAHDXO010000013.1, read as the reverse complement.
ATCGCAAGACCATCAGCCGTCCCAGGTTGCCCGTGATCATTCGGCCCAAGGGCGTGTTGGCGCCCGGCCACCGGCCTGCGCCGGGGCCCGCGTTTGGCGTCGAAGCGGCTCCGATCGTCCCCAATCCTGCCACGACCAATCCCACCATCATCAGATTTCGCAACATCTTCTTGCTCCTTAGATTACACGCTTGCTACCAAAAAGAATCAACCACTTGCAGAGATCTCGTGCGGTTCACCGAAGCTAGTGCAAGCGGGATTCGATCCGGTTACAGGGCCAATCGATTTTTTCCTCGTTTGGCGTTGAGATGCGGCGGATGCGCACCGGTGGTTTGGTCAACGCTCGGCTCTTACAATGCAACGGAAGATCGTTGCCGCCTTGGGAGACTCGCACCATGAGGAAGATTGTTTGGTTTCTGGCCATCGTCCTGCTGACGCCTTTGTGCGAATGGGCGGCCGTCGAGGCGGCCGCGCCGGCGGAGATCGACCGCCAGAAGCTGGACGAGTGGGCTGCTCCCTATCGCGGTTGGCATTACTGGCCGGATCCGATTATCCCGGCCGAGCCCCGGATTCCCGGCCACGAGCGGTTCCACAACACGGATGTGCCGTGCGTTTATCAACTGCCCGGCCAGACGGACAAGTGGTTCATCAGCTTCATCGCCTTCAACGGCCATGGTTACAATTCGTTCGTGGCCGAGAGCACGGATCTGGTCCGCTGGACGGCTCCGCGGCTGGCCATGGGATTCGGCCGAGAAGGGGAATTCGACTACGGCGGAACCGTGATCGGGGCGTTCCTCTACGAGTCTTACGACATCCGGGCGCCGCGGGTGCTGAAGAAACGCAACGGCAAGTATTGGACGCTTTACGGCTGCTACCCCAGGCAGGGCGGCTACGAATTGCGCCCGGGCTACGAAGGCGTGGCTTCGAGCGACGACGGCCTGACCTGGAAGCGCGCCAAGGAGAACTACATTCTTTCGGTCCACGAGCCGGAGGTAGGCGATTGGGAGAAAAGCTGCATCTACCAGCCCTGGCTGGTCGAGCACGAGAGCACGTTCTTCAACTATTACAACGCGGCTTCCGGAGGCGTCGAACAGATGGGGCTGGCCACGTCGACCGACCTGATGGACTGGAAGCGCTACGAGCGCAATCCGATCGTGCGGAACCGCCCGGGAGGGTACGACGAGAAGTTCTGCTCCGACGGCAAGGTCTTCCGCGACGGGGATCATTGGGTGATGTTCTACTTTGGCGTCGGACGCGGCGGAGCCCACATCATGGTTGCCTTCTCCCGCGATCTGCTTCACTGGACCGCGCATCCCGAGCCGCTCTACCGGGCGGGCGGACATCCCGGTGGGCTCGACAAGCAGTACGCCCACAAGATCTCGCTCGTTTACCGCCCGGAAAACGACACCTTCTACATGCACTACTGCGCCACGGGCAACCAAGGACGCTGCATCGGGTTGATTACCAGCAAACCGGTCGCATTGCCGGCCGACGTCGCGGCGGACACAGCGGAGAAGGTCGAGCCATGAACCGTATTCTCGCCGTCCTGTGCGCATGGAACGTGCTTAGCGTCGTCGCCTCCGCTACGGAAACACCCGCGAGACCGAACATTCTGTTGATCGTCGCCGACGACCTCGGCTGCGGCGATGTCGGCTGCTACGGCGCGACGAAGATCAAGACGCCGAACCTCGATCGCCTGGCGAGCCAAGGGGTCAGGCTGACCGACGCTCACGCTCCGGCCGCCGTCTGCCAACCGACGCGATACGCGGTCCTCAGCGGCACGTACTTCCTGCGTGCCAAACGGCAGGGCCAGCAGACGCTTTACTTCCACGAGGGTCAGGTCACCCTGCCGTCGTTGCTGCAGACGGCCGGCTACCGAACGGCCGCCATCGGCAAATGGCATCTGGGCTTTGGCCGCGGCGCGGAGCCGGACTACAACGGCGAGTTGAAGCCGGGTCCGCTCGAGGTCGGTTTCGACCGTTTCTTCGGCTGCCCGCGGAGCCACAACGAACCGCCGTTCGTGTTCGTCGAAGACCATCACACGGTCGGCCTCGACCCGGCGGATCCGCTGCGCATCATTCCTCATGACGAGGTCGTCAAACGCGGCCTCCGCGACTGGGGCTGGGGACTCAGCGAAGGCGCGGCGAAGGCGCACGCGGCCCGACCGCAAGACCGAATTGACACGCTCCTCGCCGACCAAGCCGCGCAGTGGATCGGCCAGCAGCGGCACCAGCCGTTCTTCCTCTACCTCGCGTTTGTCGCGCCGCACGTGCCGATCGCTCCGGCGTCCGAGTTTCAAGGCACAAGCCAGGCAGGCCGCTACGGCGATTTCGTCCAGCAGCTCGACGCCTGCGTGGGCAAGGTGCTCGATGCGTTGCGGGCGCAAGGTCGGGGCGACAACACGCTGGTCATTTTCACCAGCGACAACGGGGCCGTGCTGCAGCGCGACGCGCTGGAGGCCGGCCATCGTGCCAACAGTACGTTCCTGGGTCAGAAAACCGATGCCTGGGAGGGCGGACATCGTGTGCCGCTGATCGCCCATTGGCCCGGCCGGATTCCCGCGGGCTCGCGTGGGGACCAGTTGTTCGGGCTGACCGATCTGATGGCGACGTTGGCGGCTGCGGCGGGTGTGGCCGTGCCCGCTGGCGCGGCCCCCGACAGCCTCGACCAGCTTTCGGTGCTGATCGATCCGGTCGGCGCGCCCGCCGTCCGCAGCGAATTCCTCATGCAGGGCACAGGCGGCTTTGCGCTGCGACAGGGCGATTGGGTTTATCTGCCCAAACAGGGCTCGCTGGGCATGACGGTCCAGTCGCCGCCGGGAGCCCCATGGGGCCAGCCGTACGCCAAGCTGGGCTTGGTGAACAGCGATGTGGACGAGGCGGGCTGCGTCAGACCGGACGCACCGTCTTGTCAACTGTACCATCTCGCCAGCGATCCCGGCCAAGCCACGAACGTGGCAGCCAGCCAACCGCAGCGCGTCGAGCGAATGCAATCGCGTTTGGACGAGTTGCTTGCGAGACCGAAGCCTGCAGCCAAGCCGAGGGCGGGAACGAAGCCCACTGCGGGCCGTTGACTTCTTGGCCGATGCTTATCGTTGGCACAGCGGCTGGTCGTCGGTCGGGTTGATCCGCAGACTCCACGTGGGGCGGTCGGTGCCCAGGTTCCATGTCAGTTCCCACGACTCTTCGCCCTCGGTGCGCTCCAAACGCGGTGCATTCTCGATGCGTCCGGCCAAGCTGAAAGCCCACAGGTTGGCAACTCGCTTGCGAACGGCCAAGTCGGCTGCATCGTAGACGATCTGCCAGTCCCATGGCCCTCCGTCCGGTTGAATCATCCGGGGCTGGTGGCCGTCGAGACTGATGTGGTGGACGCTGACGGCGTGGTCGCCAAAATTCAGCACGATCTGCGTCCACGGCCCATTGGTTTCCGATTCCGATAGTTCCGCGTTCGGCTCGACCAGTCGGAAGCGGTCGATCAGACCGTCCCAGGACTCGTAGAGTTCAGGCATGATCCGCAGCACGATCGCATGGCCACCTTCCTGGATGGACCACGTGCGGCCGACGATCGGCTTGGGTTTGTCGAAGGTCAGCGCGTTGCGCAAGTACGCTTCGGCCCGCCGCTCGGCCGGGTGAGCCCGGTTCTGGCCGTCCATCTCGGTACACCACTGCAGGAAGCCCCAACCGCCCTGTTCGTGCCAGAGCGTGACGGGAAAGGTCTGCCACGAGAGGCCCCAGGTCGGGTGTTCCATCTGAGGCATGAGAGGAAACCGGCTGAGTGTCCCCAGACGCACAGGCCCATCGACATGAGCAACCGCAACGACGCCGTCATAACACGGCACGATAATATCCTGCAGCGGCGGGAGGCGCGGCGGTACGGTCCCGGACCAGCCGAGTGTGGCCAGCACGGGCTGCATCGCCAGGTTGCCGGTGGCCAGGTCGGACGGGTTCTCGGGCCGCCGCACGCGGTCGCGGTAGTTGGCGTGGGAGGGGCTGCGGTCGAAGTTGTAGCTGCGGATCATCGGCGCGCGCGGGCCTTCTCCGTAAGCGTCCTCGATCGCCAGCAAGCCGTCGCGCAGCTCGGTGTACTCGCGACGCACCTCGACGGGCAATTCCCTGCTGAGCATCAGCAGCACCGAGATTTGATCCAGCAGCACGGTCGCGTAGATGTTGCTCATGTGCTCGCCCCAGCCCCAGTTCTCGTCTCGCCAGTAGCGGGACGATTCGAGCATCTCTGCCGCCACGCGATTCCGCTGGGGCTGTTGTCCCAGCGCCTCGATCAACAGCCAGCGGCAAACCAGATCGCCCATGTACTTGTTGGGATAATGCCGCGAGGGGTGGGACAGCGTCTGATCGAACCAGACGCTCAGATCCCGAAGAATCGCTTCGAGGGTGCCCTGAGCGTCCGCATCGAGTCGCTGGACCTGATCGGGGAAGCCCAGCCGGAGCACGATCAGATTCAGCCCCGTGAAGAACGCCGCGTTGGTGTCCACCGGCCGCGGTTCCTCCCAATACCATTTCAGGCAGCCGTGGCGGCTCCCGCCGTCGGTCACTTGCATCCGTCGCAGCGCATGCAGGACGGCGCCGGCATCCACTTCGTCCAGGCGATCGACCACCGCCGCAGCGACCAACTGCGCCGCCGCGGTCGTGCCCGGATGCACGTGCTTGGCCGCGGCCACCGGCGCCGTGTGGCCAGCGCCGGGTCGAGTCCACAATCCGATCTCCGCGTTCCACTGCTCCCGCCACTCCACGGGTAGTTCCGGCCGCTCGGCCGCAACCGCCTGGAGAGTCAACGCGGCGGGCGACAGCATCACGAACATCGTGAGAATCAACGGTTGGCGAAACATGTCGAGCACTCCTGCTAAACATCATCGGATCGTACGGAAAGTCTACCAATCGCCAGATCGGAGGATCAAAAAGCATCTCGGCGGAATCACCGCGCCGTATCGTCTGACAACGGAATCCAGACCGTCATCTCGCTCGGGCCGCGGTTGGCCCAGGCATAGTAAGGAATCAGTCGCACCGAAACGCAACCAGTGGCGCCGGCGGGCACGGGGCGGTACAGGGCGGGTGAGGGGCTGGATGGGGGCAACTGCCGGGCCTCGGTCTGCAGGACCGTGACGCCTCGCAGCAGGTCCGCATCGTGTCGCACTTGCCAGGCTGGCTGGCGAGGCAACCGCACATCGTCCAGTCTCACGCCAGCGGGTAGATCGGCCGATTCGAGACAATAGACCATCGGACCGCGCAGCACGGCCGCGTGATTGCGGGTTTCCTCGACCAGTGGATGAGCCTCGACCATCAGCACCTCCATCGGCAAGTCGATCTGGATCGTATCGCCAGCCGACCAGTGCCGCCGCAACTCGGCGTACGCGAGCGGTTCGATCTCGACCCCAGCAGCTTGGTCGTTCACCTGGACGGTCGCGCCCTGAGCCCAGCCGGGAATCCGCAGCATCAAGGCCAGTTCCCGCTCCGGGGCTTTCTCGACCGTGATCGTCACTCGGCCGTCCCACGGATACCGCGTCTGTTGGACCAGACGAACCTCACCGCCGCCGGGCAAGCGGCTGTCGAGCTCACTGCTGCCGTAGAGATGCACCCAGACGGCATCCTGGCTCAGTCCGTAGGCCCAGCCGTTCAACTCGGTCAGCGTGCGGGCGACGCTAGGCGGGCAGCAGAAACATCGTAGCGGCGACGCGGGCGTTGTGTCGGTCCAACGGGTCGCCGAGTCGTTGCTGAGCAGTGGCTGACCGTCGACGCGGCGCAGCGGGTTGGTGTAGAAGAAGTCGCGTCCGTCGGTTCCGATCGCCGACAGCATGCTGTTGTACAGCACCCGCTCCATCACTTCCGCGTACTTGGCTTCGCCGGTCAGTGCGAGCATCCGCCAGTTCCACATGGCGTTGGCGATGTTCGCGCACGTCTCGTTGTAGGCTGTGCGGTTGGGCAACTGGTACGGCGCGCCGAACGCTTCATGCACCGAGTCGCGAGGCCAGCGGCGCAGCAACCGGCGGTCGGCTTCGCCCGTGTGCATCGCGGCGGTGCCGCCCGTGACGTACATCTTCCGCTGCGTGACGTCTTCCCAGAGCCGCAGCAAGGCGTCCAGCAAAGCCTGCTCGCCCGTCTCCGCGTACACGTCGGCCGCACCGCACCACAGGTAGGCCGCGGTGACCGCGTGCCCGACCGCTTCCTGCTCCTGACGCAGCGGCACCTTGGCCTGGTTCTGGTCGCTGCCGCCGGGAGCCGATCCTCGCATATCGACGAACGTCTTGGCCAGTCTCAGGTATTTGGCGTCGCCCGTGGTGCGGTACAGTTCGGCCGCGCCCATGATGTTCGAAGGATTGAAGCCGAAATGGGCCAGTTCCACGGGACGCGGCAGGAAGACCGTGCAGAGATAGTCCGCCAGCTTGCGGGCAACGTTCAGAAAACTGTCTTTGCCGGTCGCCCGGTGATGGACACAGGCGGCGGTCAGCAGGTGTCCCATGTTGTACAGTTCATGGTACTTCAGATCCTGCCAGCGCTCGCGGTCAGTCAGTTGAATCTGAGTCGAAATATAACCGTCCGCATCTTGCGCCTTGGCGATCACCGCGATCCACTGGTCCATCATTCGATCCAGTTCCGGATCGTTCGCCGTGCAGTACGCGGCCGCGGCTGCTTCGATCAGCTTGTAGCAGTCGCCGTCGCTCCAGTGGTTGCCGGAGAATTCGCCCTCGGCCAAGCCCGCCGCGATCCGGAAGTTCTGGAAGTTGGCGGAGTTGTCCGGATCTTGCATGACCTGGAACAACGCGGGGATCGTCACCTCGCGGCACATTTCGAACCGATCGCCCCAGAATCCGCCCGTCCAGCGGACGGCGCTCAGGTCCGGATTCTGAAACTTGACGTGCGGGCTGGCCGACGTGTTGACCACACCTCGCGCACCGGGAGCATCGTCGGCACACGCACGCCCCGCGAAAAGTGCCAGGGCGGACAACAGGGGAACAAAGCGGTTGGTCTTCATGGAAATCTCCTGGGTTGGGACGATCGGTGCCCACTCGTGCTCTTGAGTCAAGGTCGGACCGCGGAGCCGTCCGAGCGGCGGAGGGGCAACCAGTTGTTGGCGCTCTCGGAAATCGGAAACCGAGCGGCGAGCTTCTCGTCGACGTCGACGCCGAATCCGGGCGTTTCGCTGACGAACATATAGCCGTTGCGAATCGTTGGGGAACCGGGAAAAACATCCAGGGTGGCCTGGTTCAGGAAACTCATCTCCTGGATGCCGAAATTCGGGATCGCCAAGTCCAGGTGGGCGTTGGCCGCGTGGCCGACGGGCGAAACGTCGGGGGGGCCGTGCCAAGCGGTTTTCACGCCGAAGTGCTCGGCCAGGACGGCCAGCTTCCGAGCCGGCGTCAGGCCGCCGATCTGCGAGATGTGAACGCGGATGTAGTCGATCAGTCGCTCGGTGATCAGGTCGCTCCATTCATGCGGGTTGTTGAACAATTCGCCCATCGCGATTGGCACGGTCGTCGCTCGACGTAATTGCTCGAAGTATCCCTTGTTCGGTTCCGGCGGGAAAGGATCTTCGATGAAGAAAGGCCGGTAGACTTCCAATTCCTTGACCAGACCGATGGCATCGCGGGGACTGATCCGTTCGTGGATATCGTGCAACAGTTCGACGTCGTCGCCGCACGTCTTGCGAACCTGCTCGAACATTCGCGGAACCGCCTTCAAGTAGGCGCTGACCGGCATGTGCTGGTCGTCGGGCAGCCCGAATCCCGCCCGGTGGAAATCGGCTTGCCCCGCCGTCTTGGCTCCGCCGTATCCGCCCAACTGAATCCGCACGTGACGAAACCCGTCGGCGATGAATCCCTGGACCAATTCCTGGACGGTTTCCAAATCGTCCGCTCCGGCCCGCGCGTAGGTATCGACCGCGAAACGGCATTTGCCGCCCAGCAGTTGATAGACGGGCATACCGGCGCGTTTGCCCTTGATGTCCCACAATGCCATGTCCAGGCCGCTCAGGGCATTGTTCAACACCGGTCCGTTCCGCCAGTAGCTGCTGGTGTAGGCCGTCTGCCACAGGTCCTCGATATTGTCCGGATCGCGGTCCTGGGCGAATTCCGCCAGAAACCGGTCGACGGCCACCGCCACGGCCTGGGCCCGCTGGGTGAACGTGGCGCAACCCAGTCCGTACAGGCCCGGTTCGCTAGTCTCGACCTTGACGACCGCCAAGCGAGCGGTGTCCGGCTGCGTGAGGATCGTCTTGACTCTGGTGATCTTCAATCGCGGCAACCCTCGCACCGCGTGAGCATACCGCTGCTCGGCCGCCTGTCCCGCACCGCCGAAAATCCCGGCCGCCGCGGCAATCGCTCCCGATCCTCCCATCCCCAGCATTGACCGTCGATTCAACATGGCGATCGATCCTTGAAAACGCGGTACGTGAAGCCACTGTCACATCCACGGGATTTTCGTGTAAAGAGCCCCCGCAAGCAACCATCGCCCGCCCTGACGGCATCAACAGCCGCCCGCCTCGCAAAGACAAACCCCATCGCCGCTCGAACTGCCCAGGGTTCAGGCCGCAAGCAGACGGTGAAAAGTGGGGCGCTGCATGGTACACTTCTTGCACCCTCAAGGGACCGGCGACCAGGAGGCCGACGCTCTGGTTGGCTCGCCGCATGGAGGACGTTGGAATCAAATATCTAACTTTTTCGGAGAATCGAATCATGACGAAGTTCGTTCCTGTTGCGTTTCTGATGGGTGTCTTGGCCGGGACGTATGTCCGAGCCGACCATCCGGTTCCGTTCGAGGTCAAGCTGCTGGCGGTCGATGCGAACGAGGGCTGCGACATCGCCGACGTGGACGGCGATGGAAAGCTGGACATCGTCGCAGGCCGCAATTGGTACCGAAACGACCAGTGGATTCCTCGTCCCGTGCGAATCATCGAAGACAACAACGGCTACGCCCGCACCAACGGCGAATGGGCCTACGATGTCAACGGCGACGGGCGACCTGATGTGGTCTCGATGGACTTCACGTCCAGCGAGGTTTACTGGTACGAGAATCCGGGCGGCGAAAAGCTGCTGCAAGGCTACCTCTGGCCCAAGCACCTGCTGGCCGATACCGGCTGGGCGAACAACGAGGTCAGCTACTTGATCGATCTGACCGGCGACGGCAAGCCCGAGTGGTTCTCGAACCAGTGGAACAAGAACAACCCGACGATCATCTGGACTTTCTCGACGGAAGAACGCGACGTGCAGATCACCAAGGGAGCCAAGACCGAGACCGTGCGGCGGGAAGTGCCGACGCTGGTCGGGCACACGATCGGCGACATCAACGGTCACGGAGTTGGCTTCGGCGACATCAACAACGACGGCCGCGACGACATCCTGTTCGGGTCGGGTTGGTTCGAGCGACCCGCAGGTGACCCGCTGACGCAGCCGTGGAAATACCACGCCGACTGGGACAAGAAACACGCGGCCTGTCCGATGCTCGTCTACGACGTCGACGGCGACGGGACGAACGACGTGATCAACAGCGTCGCGCACGGCTACGGGATTCACTGGTGGCGCGGCCTGGGTCCGGGCGCGGATGGCAAGCTGCAGTTCGAGGAGCACCTGATTGACGATTCGTTTTCCCAGCCCCACGGTTTCTGTCTGGCTGATCTGGACGGCGACGGGTCCGACGAGTTGATTACGGGCAAGCGGATCCGCGCCCACAACGGCAACGACCCCGGCGCCGCCGAGCCGCCGATCATGCGCTACTACGTGTGGAATGCGCACAAGCGGGCGTTCGACGGCTACACGATCAACGCCGGTCAGGTCGGCGGCGGCCTGCAGATCCGCACGGCCGACTTGGACGCCGACGGCGATATCGACATCGTCGTGGCAGGGAAAGAGGGGACTCAGATTCTGTTCAACAAGCGGAAATGATCGCCTCCGCCGGGCATCGGCGCCATCGAGATTCGATGGCGTCGCGCGGGACGAACACGCCAAGGAATCAGCCGGTGAGATCATCTTGGGCGTTTCCGCCGCCAGACTTTCTGTGCGCGTCGCTGCCGACCGAACGAGCAGCGCGAGGTGGGCGAAGTGACGGTCAACGGACGGCACTACCTTTCATTTCTGCCTATCTTTCACTAATATCGAAAGCAGCGGTCGAGAATCGCGGGCGACTGCGAACGATTCCGCAGTAACGGGGAGCAGGGCGCATGGCACCGGTAATCCAAGTCAGTCAAATCTACTATCCCGAATCGGACGGCAAACCCATGGGCGAGACAGACGACCATCGCGAGGCCATGGTGCGGCACATCGAACTGCTGCAGGACTACTATGCTGGCCAGAAGGTGTACGTTACCGGCGATCTGCTGTTGTACTACGTGCAAGGCAACCCGCGCAAGTTCGTTGTCCCCGACGCTTTTGTTGCCAAGGGGCTTACGCAACGCAGACGCCGCACCTACAAGATTTGGGTCGAAGGCAAGGCGCCCGACGTGGTGATCGAGACGACCTCCCGCAAGACTCGCAAGAAGGACACGCAGGAAAAGCCGAAGCTGTACGAACAACTGGGCATCAAAGAATACTTCCTGTTCGATCCGCATCAGGAATACTTGGACCCGCCGCTGCAAGGTTACCGGCTAAGCTCCGCCGGCTATCGGCGCATTGACTCCGACCCAGGCGGCGAGTTGACCAGCGTCGAGCTGGGGTTGCGGCTGAGTATCGCGGACGACAATCTGCAGTTCCACCGCGTGGACACGGGCGAACGCCTGCTGACCCGCGCCGAGCGAGCCGAGTGGGAACGAGCCGCCCGCCAACTCGAGGCGGAGGCGCGGAAGCGCGAAGCGGAAGCGCGGCAGCGCGAAGCGGAGGCGCGGCAACTCGAAGCCGAAGCGCGGCAGCGCGAGATGGAGGCGAGGCTGGCGGCGGAAGCCGAAGTGGCGCGGCTGCGCGCCGAATTGGCTCGCTTGCGGCCACCCGAAACTTGAAATCCGCATACGTCGGCTGTGGGAGTTCGATCTACGTGCGTTTCTCGTCCAGCCACGTGGCCAGTTCCCTGCGGCGCTCGGCCACTCGGCGGCGAAGCCGGAACGAATTGCGGCACAACGCTGCGCCACGCAACAGAACGTAGGCAGCCATCAGGATCGCATACGCAGCGCAGCCCAGCTTGATCCCCAGCGGCAGATCCAGCGGCCGAAGGAACGCCAACACACCCGCGCTGGCGGTCGTCAGCGCCAGCAGCGAGAGCAGACTGAATTGCATCCCGAGCCGGCGCGCGGACCGCCCCTCGGCCGGCTCTGTCTGTCGATGTTCGCCTTCATCCTTCATGCTCCGTATTATGCGGTCCACCCAGCACGCTGCAAATGGCGTGGGAGACACCTTGCTGCCCGCAATGCCTCCGACTTCATGGAGTTGATCCTTCGACAACCGTGTGAAGGCGATCGGCGGGGAGGTTTTCCAGGACTTGGATGTTGCCGCCGTGCCAACGGATTTCCAGGCGGTCGATTCGGTTGCGCTCGCCGAGGCCAAAGTGCAGGCGCGAGCCGAAGTGGCTCTGATAGCTGCGGCCGCTGTGGACTTCAGCGGTTTGCGTCAGGTCACCGGCCGTCACCGAGACTCGCGATCCGACGGCGTCGCGGCTGACTTGGACGCCCACCAAACGCAACTGCAGGAAGTGGTTGGCGCCGCGTGATTCGTTGCGCAGAACGGTCGGATGCTGGCGCGAATTCAAAATGGCGGCGTCGATCCGGCCGTCGTTGTCCAGGTCGTCGAACGCGGCGCCGCGGCTGGCGTGGACCGGCCGCAAGCCGTCCCCAGCGATCTCGCTGATATTGACAAACGTGCCATCGCCCCGGTTCCTCAGCAGCGAATTGGCCGCGCGGTACGCCGAACCGCGGACGCGCAATTCGATGTTGTCCTCGGTATGGCCGTTGGCGATGAACAGGTCGCGGTGCCCGTCGTTGTCGAAGTCGATCAGTCCGGTTCCCCAGTTGACGTGCGCAAACATGCCTTCGCCCGCGTTGGCTCGCCGCGTGGCGTCTTCCAAAATGCCGCGCCCCAGGTTGCGGTACAGGACCGGCATTTCGCCCTGGTACGACGTCATGTAGAAATCCAGCAGCCCGTCGTTGTCGTAATCGGCACAGTCGACTCCCATGCTGGCGTTGGCCTCGCCGTAGAAGTTGTACGCCGTGCCATTCTGGACCGCCACCTCCTGGAAACGGCCGGTGCCGTCGTTCTGGAAGAAGAAATTCTCCAGAACGTCGTTCAACACGAAGATGTCGGTATCGCCGTCGTTGTCGTAGTCGGCGCACACCATTCCCATACTGGTTCCCGAATGCCGGGCGATTCCCGATTCGTCGCTGATGTCGGTGAACGTGCCGTCCCCGTTGTTGCGGTACAGCGTATCCGGCACGGGATCGTAGTCCCGGGGCAGCGGATACGATGGCAGCCCATCGACCATGCGCTCGACGTGCCCGTCGTAGTGGAACTCCAGGTAGTTTCCGACGTACAGATCGAGGCACCCGTCGGCGTCGATGTCCAGGAACGCCGCGCCGGCACCGACCCAGTTGCCGTTTCCCACGCCGGCCGAGGCCGTCGCATCCGTGAACGTGCCGTCCCCGTTGTTCCGATACAAGACGTTCGGGCCGTAGTTGTTCAGGTACAGGTCGGGAAACCCGTCGTTGTCGAAGTCGCCCACGGTGACCCCCAGGCCGAATCCTTCGTCGCCCACCCCTGCTTCGTCGGTCACATCGGCAAAACGCCAGTCGCCCAGGTTCCGGTACAGTGCGTTCCGTGGCGGCCGGTCCAACTCGGCCCCCCGCAGCGGTGCGCCGTTCAGGAAATAGACGTCGATCAGCCCGTCACCGTCGTAGTCGAACAGCGCCAGCCCGGCACTCATCGCTTCGATGATGTAGTAGCGACCGCTGCTGCCGTCGGTGTGCTGAAAGGTGATGCCGGTGCGCGCGGTCATGTCGCTCAATTGAATGGGACAGATTGGCGCGTCGAGCGTTGGCGCCGGTGGCTCGCCGCGGCCGCAACCGGCAAGCAGAATGAGCCCGAGGATGCAGACGAACGAAACCGGACGGCGCAGAAAATGGGGTTGGCTCGGGGGGACAGGCGACGACAATCCGCGTGTTCCGCGCATCGGCCTACCCTTCGCTTTCGATGATGTGGTGCAACCGGTCCGCTTCGAGACGTTCGAAGACTTCGGTATGACCAGCGGGCCAGCGCACCTCGAGCCGGTCCACGCGATCGTTCGTTCCCAGCCCAAAGTGCAGACGAGTCCCCCAGTGGCTTTGGTAGCCGCGCCCGCTGTGAACCTCGGCGGTTTGCACCAAATCCCCGGTGACGACCCGGACGCGGGCGCCGACCGCATCGCGGCTGGAACGGATGCCGCACAGAAGAATTTGAATCCAGTGATGGCCCATCGACGACCGATTGCGCAGGATGCTGGGTTCGCGCCGCGAGTTCAAGACTACGACGTCCACCCGGCCATCGTTGTCCAAGTCGTCGAACGCCGCCCCGCGACTGCTCGCTTCGATCCTCATCCCGTCGCCGCTGATCGCGGACACGTCGCTGAACGTCCCGTCCTGGTTGTTCGCCAGCAGGATGTTGCGAGCGTGATAGGCGGTCGAGCCATCGAGCAAATGGATGTTGTCCTGCAAATGCCCGCACGCCATGAAGATGTCGCGGTGCCGATCGTTGTCGAAATCGACAAGTCCGACGCCCCAGTTCACATGCCGCAACGCGGCGGTTCCGACGCGAGCCCGGACCGTGATATCCTCGAACGTCCCGTCGCCGCGGTTGCGGTATAGCACGGGCAACTCGCCTTGATACGACGTCATCAGAAAATCAGGCCAGCCGTCGTTGTCATAATCGCCGCAGTCGACTCCCATGCTGCCCAAGTCGTCGCCGAACCCGTTGTAGGCCGCGCCGGCCATCAAAGCCACTTCGCGGAAGTTGCCCGCGCCGTCGTTTTCGAACAGATAGTTGCTCGACACGTCGTTCAGCACGAACGCATCGGTGTCGCCATCGCCGTCGTAGTCGCAGCAGACCATCCCCATCCCCGAGCCGGCGTGCGAGGCGATTCCGGACGCGGCGCTGATGTCGGTGAACGTGCCGTCGCCGTTGTTGCGGTACAGCAGATCGGGCTCGAATTGATAGCTGCGTGGCCCGACGTACACCGGGTGTCCGTCCTGAGTCTGGCTGACGTTGGTTTCGATCGTGAATTTCACGTAGTTCGCCACGTACAGGTCCAGGTTGCCGTTGCCTTGGATGTCCAGGAAGCAGGCCCCCGCGCCGACCTGACCATCGCCGGCCGTCCCCGTCTCGCTCGTCACGTCGCTGAACGTACCATCGCCGTTGTTGCGATACAGGACATTGGGACCAAAGTTGTTGACGAACAGGTCAGGGAACCCGTCGTTGTTGTAGTCGGCTACGGTCACGCCCAGCCCGAAACCGGTGTCGCCCACTCCGGCCGAGTCGGTCACGTCGCAGAACCGCCAGCCGCCTTCGTTGCGGTACAAGGCGTTGCGCGGCGGGGCGTCTTCCGTCGCTCGCCCGCCGGGCAAAGAGGCTCCGTTGACGAAATAGATGTCGGTCAACCCGTCTCCGTCGTAGTCGAACAGCGCCAACCCCGCGCTGACCGTCTCGACGATGTACCGGCGGCCGGAACTGCCATCGGTATGGACGAAATCGATCCCCGTCTCGTCCAGCACGTCCCGCAATTCGATCGCACGGGCGGCGACAGCGACGGGCGGGACTGGCGGAGTGCGATCTTCGTCGGCTGTCCGGCGGAACTGCCAAGCCGCGATCAGCGCACCGGCCGTCAATCCGGCCGCCAACCACCACGCGATCAACCGGCGAATGAACTTCATGGGGTTCCGCCCGTCGCAGTCGCCTGCGTCCCGTCCCGCTCGGCATGCTGCGCCAGTTCGAGCAGGGCCTCGCGCGACGGCTGGTGGCCGGGATCGAGCGTCAGCGCGGCCTCGAACCAACCGCGAGCCAGCAATGGTCGCCCGAGTCGGTTTGCCATGACTCCGATTTCGTAACGCAACTGCGGATCGCTCAAGTCGTTGAACGCCCGTTCGTGCAGTTTCGTGAATTGCTTGCCCAATTCGCGCAGCTCGCGCATCGCCGCGGCCTGCTCTTCGGCCCGATCGTCGCGTCCCAAACGCCGGTAGACTTGGGCCAGTCGGTAGCGCACCAGGTCATCGCGGGGATGCGCTTCCACGGCTCGTTCCAGGAACTCGGCGGCCTGCGCCGCATCGCCGGCCTGCAGAACGAGATCGGCCTGGACCAGCAAAGCGTCCCGGTGTTGCGGGTCGTTGTCCAAGGCGCGTCGGACCAGTTGCGCGGCCGGCTCGGTTCGTTCGAGCGCCAATTGGCATTCGGCCCGCAGTGCGTCGGCACCGGGCGTCGCGGCGCAGGGCTCGAGCACGGTCAGCGCCTCGGCAAACTGCCCCTCGCGGCGCAAACAATCGGCCAATTCGATGCGAACCTCGTCCCAGCGATCCGGATCGGGATGGCGCCGCAGGGCTTCGCGGTACTCAGCGGCGGCCTGGCCGTACCGTTCGAAATCCTTGTGGATCAATCCGCGCAGCCGGTTGGGGCGAGGATCGTCCGGCGCCAATTCAGCGACGCATTGCAGATGGCGCAGCGCGTGATCCATCGCACCGATATCGTAGCAGGCTGCGGCCGCCCAGCGGTGGGCGTCGACGTTGTCCGGATCGGCTTGGACCGCGACCGACAGGACGCGGATTGCTTCGCGCAGGTTGCCCAGGCGATAGAACGCCTCGCCGGAAAGACTGTAGGCCAGTTGCCGCGTGTCGTCGTGGTTCCGGGCGTTCCAGAACCGGTTCAACGCCGGTTGGAATTGGCCGCGGTGCATGAGCGCCATGCCCTCGAGCAACTGGCTGTGCGGCTCGTAACCCGGAAAAGCCGCCAACGTCGCGGCGCAGTCGTCCAGATCCTCGATACGGTCTTCGCGGAATGCGGCCAGCCCCTGCTGGAAATGGCTGTCCGGCGGCGTCCTTGCGAGCAATCCGTGACGCAGGGCCAGCGCGACGACCAACGACAGGGCCAGAGCCAGACACCAGCGCATCGCGCGACGCAACGAAGTCGACTTCGGACGGAATGACACCATGCCATCATCGTAATTCTTCCGGCAGTGGCGGCAAGGGTCCGTTGACGCGACGCGGAGCTCCGGCGACAATCGTGCGACAATGGGACTTGCTCCTGAGCACGGACGCCCGGGGCCGGTCTCGTTTTCGAAACCCAGCCATGGAGCCGACGATGACTTCCGAAGAAACCTCGACCGGCGGTCCGCTACCTGACGGACAAACGACGCCAGCGTACGAGACATCGCGGTCCGCGGTCGGCGAGCAAGCCACATCGCGCCGCCAGGCGGGTATTCTCGCCATGAGCGTTGCCGGTCTGCTGGCAGGTGCCGTCGGCTGGTTGATACTGGACCAGACCTTTCCCTATTTCCGCGTGTCGCAGGAGCTGCTGCAGCGAATCCCCATGTCGTTCCCGCCGGCTGAACTGCTGGCGGAATACTCTGCGGAGAAACGCGCGGTAGACGTGAAGAACGCCACGGCCGCGGGACTGCTGCTTGGGACGCTGGCCGCGGCGGCATTCGCGGTGGTGCAAGGCGGCGTCAGAGGCTACCGCCGATCCTGCCTGCCGATGTCGATTTGTGTCGCATGTGGCGGTGTGGCTGGTGCGGCGGCTGGTTTTGCCAGCCAAGCCTGGATGCACCACCTGTTGACCACGGCGGAGCCGATGACCGCGGTGGTGGTGCTGCAGACTGCGTTTTGGGCGATTGCAGGGGCCGGAGTCGGCGCTGGCGTCGGGCTGTTTTCGGACTCGGCCCGCCGATGGGGCGATCTGTTAGGCCAGGGACTGTTGGCCGGCGGCATGTTCGGACTGGTCTACGCGGTGGCCGCAGCGTTTGCGTTTCCCGGGGATCATGCGGAACTCTTGGTGCCCGCCTCGCTGGCCAACCGGGCCGCGTGGGCCGTTGCCGGGACGACGCTCATCGGGCTGCTGGTGGGTGCGGCGTCGGATCGCCGGCGGAATCGGCCCCAGGCGTCGTGAACCGCAGGGGACAGGCAACGTGAAAGACGGATGCCAGCCGAACGACCGACGATCGCCGATCAACAAGCGGCTTGCGCTGCTGATCGCCGTGGCACTGGCCCTGGCGGCTGTTGGCGTCTTCGCGTGGCGTCCTTGGTTGCGGTCGTATCGGTTGTCCCAAGGCCGTCTGGCGATGGAGAACCGCGACCCGCTCCAGGCGCTGCAGTACTTCCACGCGGCGCGGCAACTGGCCCCCGACCACGCGGAAACCCATTTTCAATTAGCCCGCGTCTACCGGCGTTTGGGCCAGTTGGACCGTGTGCGTGAATCGTTGTCGACCGCATGGCGTCTCGGGTACGATGTGGCGGCGCTGCAGCGAGAACAGTGGTTGGTGCTGGCGCAGACGGGCGATTTGAAAGAGGCCGAGCCCCGTTTGCTCGCGCGGCTGAGCGATCCGCAAGAGACCAGGGCGGACGAAATCTCCGAAGCCCTGGTCCGCGGCTATTTCGGCAATCTGCGGTTTTCCGATGCCGAGCGGGTGCTGACAGCTTGGCAGACGGACTATCCCGACGACGCGGAGCCGCATTTTCTCCGGGGCTATTTCTACGAAGCGTTCTATCGCTACAAGGACGCGGTGGCCGAATACGAACTGGGCTTGGTGAAAGCACCTGGCCGCACCGATGGCCGGCTGCGGCTGAGCGGCGTGCTGGTCCGGCAGGAGGACTATGCCCGTGCCGAGCGCGAGTTGGCTCGCTGCCTGGACGAACAGCCGCTCGATCTGCAAGTCCGGACGGAGTGGGCCGCGTATCTGTTCGCCGTCGGGCGGGGCGACGAGGCGCACCACGAGCTCCGGCAGGTTCTGATCCGCGCTCCGGACAACCCGGAAGCCTTGCGGTTGATGGGGCAGATCGAACTGGCGGCTGGGCGACCCGAGGAAGCGTTTCGGTGGCTGCTGCCGGCGGCCGAGAAGACCCCGTGCGATACGTCCGTGCGACAAGCGTTGGGGCAAGCCCTGCAGGTTGCCGGCCGGGCCGACGAAGCGGCACCGCATTTCCGGTACGTCGAAGAAGCCGAACGCGAACTGCGGCACTTGGATGTGTGGCTGCCCCAAGTGTTGGAGAATCCGGCGGACGTTTCGCTGCGCTACAAGATCGGCGTCACGGTACTGCGCTACCGTTCCCCGCCGGACGGCTTGCGATGGCTGAGAACGGTGTTGGAGATCGATCCCGACCACGTCGAGACGCACCGCGCACTGGCCGATTACTACGCGCAGCAGGGAGACCAGCAAGCGGCCCAGCGGCACCGCCAGCAGGCCGAATCGCCGTGAAGTCCGGCGGGCTTCACGCTTCCGCGTGTCCTTCTCCGGCGCACGCCAAAGCGTGAATCTCAGGCGGCGGAACTTCGCTCTACTCCAGAGGGAACGTGAATTCGTTCGGTCCCGACGGGGTGACTTCGGCCGTCAAACCGGAGGTCTGCGGGTTGGCGTACTTGTTCGGAAGTTCGCTCTTGGGCGCCGGGCTTCTGGCCGCCTGGCCCATGGCGGCTGCGTAGCCGCCGTCGGGATCGTCCGGCGACATTCCCGCTCCCGTCACGGTTTCCGTCGGTTTGGCCACCGTCACCGTGTGACTTCCGGGCACCGCGCCGTCTTCCTTGCCGTAGGTCGACAGACGGAACCTGCCCTCGGCATCCGTCACGCCATAAGCGGCGCGCGCCGCGTTCGGAGCCATGAAATTCACCTGAGCGCCGACAACCGGCTGGCCTTGGTATGTCACCACGCCAGACGCGGGAACCACATGCGGATGGCTCGGGCCGCATCCGCATACCGCGGCTGCGACCAACAGGCAAGCGAAACTCGGAAACCATAACTTCATCGTTGCTACCCTTGTGTCAAGCTGGCGTCAGAACGATCCCACCACGTTCTTGTCGGCTCGCGCTCCGAGGTACTGGTACGTTTGATAGTTGATCGCTTCGTTGATGAAGTGAACCGATCCATCGCAGAACACGAACTGCGCCCCGCCGGGATGCTTCGATTTGAAGCCTTGCGAAGTCTGCCAGTTGTTTTCCGCAAAACAACTGCTCGCTTGATACTGAGGTTCGCCGGGACAGGTCGGAAAGTTGATCGGGGCGGTGGTGGCAGTCCAAAGTGCATTGCCGTGGAACCAGCCCTGCCTGTGATGGTCGCCACAGTTCGGCCGGATTTCGCCCATGACGATCGTCGTCGAGGTGCCGTCGGTCACCTCGTTAAGTCGGGCGGACCAGAAAAACCGGGAGAACACTCCCGAGATGTTCCCGGGATCGTTCGTACTGCCATGACCGGTCGGGCCATTGATGTTGCCTGGGTACATCGAACACCAACCGCCCTGGGAACTCATGGCCTGGGCGCCCATGCTGGTACCGTAGTTCGAGACGGCTCGATCGAAATTCCCGCCCGGATCGCTAGGGCACAGATAGGCCGGGATCTGCGTCCAGCGATGGTTGTTCCAGATCCAGTCGGTCACGTCCCGCTTGAAGTCGATCTCGTCGTACAGTGCGGTCTGCTCGACGTACGGCAGCAGCTTGACCAGCATGCTCCCCTTGCGGTGAATCCCGCCGGTCCAGGGATCTCCGGTGGCACTGCAGCCCGCGGGCAGCCGCTTGTACGTGTCGTGGTAGTTTTGCAGCGCGATGCCCAACTGCTTCAGGTTGTTGCTGCACTGCGTGCGGCGAGCTGCCTCGCGCGCCGCCTGAATCGCCGGCAGCAGCAAGGCGACCAAGATCCCGATGATGGCAATCACCACCAACAACTCGACCAGCGTGAACGCCCGAAAACGCTTCTTGAATGCGGTCATAACGATACCCGTGGCGAGAAATAGAAGAGAAAAAACCGGTTGAAGTCAGCTTCCCAACTTGAGGCTGTTCGACCAATCAGCCAAGAAAATATCGCAGATTTCCCGGAAAGTCAAGGAAAAAGCGTATTCGACCAAAAAATCCACTACTGGAAGGAAGCAGCCCAGAATCAGGTATGTGGCGCCTCGACACGCCAGCTCGACAGGCACAGGCTGGCAGCCTGTGCTACGGGGCGGCCATCGAGGATGCAAGCATGCTATTCTGGTCGCGAGGCGGGTTCAGTTCGTCGCTGACGACCACACCGTCGCGGAGACGGACGACGCGTTTGGCGTGAGCGGCCACGTCGTCCTCGTGCGTGACCATGATGATCGTGCGTCCTTCGCGATTCAGCCGGTCGAACAGGGCCAGGATCTCGGCGGTGGTTTTCGAATCCAGATTCCCCGTCGCTTCGTCGGCCAAGATGAAGTAGGGGTCGTTCACCAAGCTGCGCGCGATGGCGACTCGCTGCTGCTGACCGCCGGACAGTTGCGTCGGGCGGTGTCGCAGCCGGTCACCCAGCCCGACCATCTCGGCCAGACTGTGGCAGCGACGGCGAGTCTGGCGGTTCACCCGGCCCTGGTAGTACAGCGGCACCTCGATGTTTTCCACGACCGTCAACTGCGGGATCAAGTTGTAGGACTGGAAGACGAAGCCGATCCGGCTGGCCCGAATCATGGACAATTGATGGTCGTTCAACCGCGAGACGTCCACATCGCCCAGGAAGTAGGAACCCGACGTCGGTTTGTCCAGGCAGCCCAGCAAGTTCAAGAGCGTGCTCTTGCCGGAACCGGACGGGCCCATGATGGCGACGTAGTCGCCTTGAGGCACATCCAGAGAAACGCCACGCAAGGCGCGCACCGTTTCGCCCTTGAGCACATAGTCCTTTTTCAAATCGACCAGGCTGCACGCCATGCTCGACGAGGCGGCGGTAGTCGCTGTCATGAGCCGTTCCCTTCGCTGCGACTTCCCGGATTCCCGCTCCCGCGAGCCGCGATCGCTTTCGCAAACTCCTCGCGGCTGACAGCTCCGTCGCCGTCCAGATCGTTGGCCGCCATGCGGGCTCGCTGCTCTTCGGGAATCTTCGCCAATTCTTCGGCGGAAATCGTCCCGTCGCCGTCGGTGTCGAGCATCGTGAAAAGGCGATTCGGATCGAAGCCGCCGCCCGGCCCCCCAGCCGCCGAACCGCCGCCCGCGGGACCGCGGCCCCCGGGCCATTCACCATCCGGGGCTGAGTCGCCGCCCGCTGCCCCTCGGCCGCCCCCACGCCCCGGTCCGCCCGGACCAGATCCCCCGACGTCCGCCAATTCGCCCTGCGGCCCGGCTTGCTCCGGACTGCGTTCTGGAGCGACGGGGTCGGGGATATAAGGCAATTCCAGTCGCTCCGCATAGGCGCGCGGATTCAACACCACGTTCTCACCCTCGGACAAGCCCGATTTGATCGTCATGAAGCTGTCGTTGCTCGAGCCGACTTGGACCTCGCGGGTCTCCCACCGTTCGCCGTCCTTCAGCAAACAGAAGAATCGCCCCTTCGTCTCGTACAACGCCTGGACTGGCACCTGCAACGCACTGTCCTGCCGTTCGACGAAGATGCGCACCTCGGCGTTCATGCCCGAGCGGACTTCGACCGGCGGATCGAAGATCTCGACGTAGGCGGCGTACTCCTTGATGTTGCCGCTCCGCCAACTGGTCGGCTCGGCATACTGGTTGACCCGTGTCACTCGCCCTTGCAGTTTCCGGCCGCGGATCGCATCGAACTCGATCGACACCGGCATCTCCGCGCGGATCAGCGAGATCCGCGACTCGTTGACCGTCGCCTTGACCTGCATCTTGGTGGGATCGGGAAGTCGGATCAAGACTTGGTTCTCGCGGACCAGCGCCCCTTGCTCGACCACGAACTCGGAATTGCCGCCGAAACCGCTGAACGTGTTGGCGTACACGACCTGGCCTGCTTCGGGCGCGATGATCGTACACTTGGCAATCTGCTGCTTGATCTCTTCCAGTTTCTCCATCTCCAGCTTGTGACTCTCTTTTTCGGAATCCCAGCGAGCTTGAGCCGTGGCAATGTCGCTGTCGAATTGCTTCAGCATTTTTGCCTTGGTGTACTTGCGCATCACCTCCAGCTTGGTTTGACCGGCCTCCAGTTCGTTGCGTGCCTTTTCGACGGCGAACTGATCGCCCTCCAACTGCAGGGCGCTCACAATGCCCCGCGCGGCCAGACGCTCGGTGGATTGAAAGGCGAGCTGCGCGCGGCGAAGATTCTCCTCGGCCACGAAGATCTCGCTCAGAATCGTCTGCTCCTCCTGACGAAACGAGCCTTCGAGATACTCGAGGCGCGCGATCTCGGCCGCCCGCAGAGTGTTCTCCGCCTGGACGACCAGCGCGTAGCTGGTGTTGCAGACGATCTGCTGCTGGACCAAATCCCGCTCCAACGCCGACGTCTTCAACTCGACCAGCTTGTCCCCCTTCTTCACTTGCGTCCCTTCGTCGATCACCCAGATGATCTCGGTCGTGCTGCTCGCTCCCGATTTCACCTCGCACTTGATGTCCACGTTGCTGGAACTCTCCACGACCCCCTGTTCGAGCACAATCTGCTCGAACGGCCCCCGTGTGACCGAGGTTGTCAGAACCCGTTCGACCGTTTCGGACCTGTCTTGCTGAAAGTAGTACCAGACCAAGCCGCCACCGCCGGCAATCAGGATCAGAATCAATACGACGAACAATGCAAGCGATCCCGAGCGACGAACCAGCAATCGCCGACGATGGAACAACGCATTCGAGTTTGGCATGAGTCCTGATCCGTAAAGCGGCGAGACGCGGGAAACCGCAATCTGACGGCGGTTCCATTCGATTCTCGTCAGTGGGAATGCTCCGAATTCTCGCGAATTCGGCTCGGTGGTGTTCGGCCTCAAGCAACCATGCATTCGATACGAACGCGGTAGCCAGCCGGGTTCTCCCAAATTCTAGCCTCGCTGTCCCGAACTTTCCACAACCTCTCCCAGTACAGCACCCCCCGCAAGTCGAACGCCTAAACACCCTCACGAAGAACTTTGACGATCATTACCGTCATATCATCGTCATGGGCCGACTGTCCGGTGTACTGATGAACGTAGTCGAACAACTCGGAAACCAAGTTACCGGCCGGTTTGCAGCGGTTGTTCTGCAAGAACTCCAGGGCGCGCGTCTCGCCGAACATCCGCTCCGGCAGCGGTTGTCCCGTTTCCGGGCAGGCGCTTTCGGTAATCCCGTCGGTCATCAGAAAAAACAGATCGCCGGGTCGCAGGAACAATTCGCGCTCGGTGTTGTGGATGAAATCGGGACTCAGGCCCAGCGGCGGCTGATGACTGTCGATCCGCGTAACGTTTCCGTCCGCCGCCAGCAGGAAGGCTCGATGGCCGGCCCCGGAGAAGCGGAGCGACCGGCTCAGTGGATCGAGGATGCCGAAGAACAGCGTGACGAACCGTTCTCCCTCGGTGTCGTCGTACAGCAGTTCGTTGGTTGCGACCAGAATGGCCCCGGGACCGGACATGGTTCGCGAGAAGGCTCGAAGATAAGCCCGTGTTTCCGAGGCGAACAGCGCCGGGCCCAAGCCGTGACCGACGACATCCCCCATGACCAACCCGATCGAACCGTCGCGCATCGCGATGAAATCGTAGAAATCCCCGCCCGTTGCCTCGGCGGGCAGGCACCCCGCGCCGATATCAAGCCCCGCAATTTGCGGCGGACGCTTGGGCAGCATCGTCCGCTGGATCTCGCCGGCCGCGTGGAGTTTGTCCTTGGTGTCTTTCAGATCCTGCTGCGCCTTCTCGTGCCTTCGCTTTCTGCGCTGCACGTCTTTGGTTCGAGCCACCGTGCGGCGAATGCTTTCGAGCAGCTCATCGCGGGTCAGCGTCGCCTTGGACAGGTAGTCGAGCGCACCGCTCCGCAAAGCGGCGGCGACCAGTGATTCGCTTCCGTGACTGGTCAACATCACCACCGCAGGCAGTCCGAGGCTACCGGCGTCTTCGTTCAACTGGCTCAGGATCTGCAAGCCGTTCAGATCGGGAAGCAGGTAATCCAATAGCACGCAATGAGGTTGCTCCCTCGCGATCAATTCGCACCCTTGACGCCCCGTCTCGGCTTCGAACACCACGTACCGATGCAATACGTCCTGTTTTAGAAACCGCTTGTACATTTCGCGATCTTCGGGACAGTCCTCCACGATCAGAATGCGAATCGGCTGCTTGGCCATGACATTCCTCTCCAATTCTGTTCCCGAGTCCCATCGCAACCAAACTCCAGTTTCCCACTCCCGGCGGACAAGTCAAATCTACATCTCGGGGGGTCATCGCATAACCCGGTGATTATGTCTCCTGAACTGGGGCTGCGATCGAAGACGCGATCTCGGAGCAGAACATTCAGGGCGTAGGTTCCGACGAAGCGGAATCCACGATGTTCAAGGTGCGGTATCGCAATTGGATGACGACCAGCGATCCGAGGATGAACAGCAGCAGGATGGCGGCCGGAAAGCCGCCGAGGTTCGACAAGTACTTGATCCCGTCGATCTTGGCGAAGGCGATCATCGTCCAGGCGCTGCCGCCGACCAGCAACCCCCAGGCGATCTTGAGCGTCAGGCTGCCTTCCGGATTTTCCAGCGAGACGCCTTGCGAACTGATGCTGGCCATGGCGGTCGTGTTGGAGTCGGCCGACGTAACGAAACAAACAAAGGCGCTCAGCAAGTAGAACAGCACCAGCCCCACTCCCCACGGCAACGAACGCAGCACGGCGTACGAAATGGACTCGAATGGCTGCTCCACCAATCCCGCGCCGTTCATCTCCAACTGCAACGCCGTCACTCCGAACACGGCCATCCAGACCATGCTGAACAAGGCGGGAAGCACGAAGTTGACCATCATGAATTCGCGCACCGTGCGACCGTAGGCGATTCTGCCCAAGAAGCAGGCGGTGATCGGCGTCCAGGCGATCCACACCGCCCAGTAGAAGACGGACCACTCCTTCGACCACGGATCCCGCGATACGAGACTGGTCTGCAAACCGACCTGCAAGAACCGGACGGCAAATTCTCCGGCCGACCACAAGCCCCATCGAAGTATGGGCAGCGTCGGCCCGATGACGAACACGACCAAACCTAGCAGCAGCAGACCTTTGGCGTTCACGTCCGAGAGGATGCGAATTCCCTTCATCAACCCCGTGGCGCTGGACACCACGAACGTGGCGACGATAGCCACCGCGATCAGCGCCCACACCCACGGAACGCTGGGAATCCGCAGCACATTCTGCAGGCCGCCGGCAATGGTCAGAATTCCCGTTCCAAGCGAAGCGGCCATCCCGGCCACCAGCGAAAAAAGGCAGATCGCATCCACGAACGGTCCGGCCCCCATCGCCGCTCGCCTGCCCAAAATCGGCACCAGCGTCGATCCCAGCGAAAACGGCAGTCGCATGTTGTAGTGCGCGAACGCAAACGCCAGCGAAGCCGCACAGTAGATCGAGTAAGGGATGAACGTCCAATGCAGATGAAGCGCCGCCAGGGCGAATCGAGCCGACTCGGGACTGGATGCCGCCAGTCCCAGCGACTCGGGCGGGCGAGCGTGGTGATGCAGCGGTTCGGCGGTCGACCAGAACAGAATCCCCACGGCAATCGTCGTACACAGCGTAATGGCAAACCAATTCCAACGACTCATCAAGGGCTGTGCATTCCGTCCCCCGAGACGCACTTTGCCCAGCGGCGAGAAACAGATCCAGACGCAGACGGCGAACGATGCAAAGGCACAAGCGACGAACAACCAGCCGAAATGGTCCAGCAACCAACCGTTGGCCGACCGGAACCAGTTCCCGAATTTCAGCGGGCTGATCAGATTCAATCCGGCCGCCAGCAGCATCAAGGCAAACGGAGGCCAGAAGACGCGATGGTTCAGACGCGGTCGAGCGACGGACACCGGCGAAGGGGGATCGTTTCGTGTCACGCGCACCATCGCCTTTCTGAGGCCCGGAAGTCAACCGTCAACGGGCGCCGGGGGGCATTCGGGGCTCACCGTGAAGTAGAACGTCGAGCCCTGTCCGGAAACCGATTCGATCCAGATCCTTCCGCCCAGGCATTCGATCAAGCGGCTCACGATCGCCAAACCCGCGCCGGTTCCTCCGCCATACTGACCGCGCGCGTGCAAACGCCGGTACATGCGAAAAACGGCATCGCGGTCCTCCTCGCGGATGCCAATCCCGTCGTCCCGCACGTACAGCGTCGCGTTGCCGATCCATCCGATCTCCACGTGCGGCTCGGGCTGGTCGTTGTACTTGACGGCGTTGGTGATCAAATTGTGAAAAATTTCCGTCAGCAGCGCCGGGTCGCAATCCAACGGCTGCAAGGAATCGTCCAGGCGAACGTGGGCGCGGTGATCCTCGAGCCACGAGTGCAAGTCTTGCACGACCTCGTTGACGATCTGTCGCGGATCGACGCGACGAATGTCCGGCGACAAGCGCTGGCAGCACGCGAACCGGTAGAGGGCTTCGATCCGGTCGGTCATCCGGCTCGCCAAGCGGCGAATCGTCAGCAGCATGTCCTTGCTTTGGCCCGCCAGACCGTCTCCGCAGTCCTGGAGCACGAAGTCGACATACTGTCCGATGCCCCGCAACGGTTCCTTCAAGTCATGCGCCACGATCTCCGCGAACTCTTCGAGCTCCTCGTTGCGGCGTTTGAGCTTCGGCCGCTCGGCCATCCATTCTTCGATCAGTAAGTCCCAGTCTCCGTTCATGGCCGCCAGCCGCTCCGATCGATATCGTCTGCGGGCGCTCGTTGCTCCGGAAGCGAAGCCATGTCGACCGCCGATTTTCAGCTTACCGACACCCGCGTAGGCTTGCAATCGGGCATCTTTGTTCCACGGCCCGTCGAAAAGGTCGCACCGCCGAACTACCGCTTCTTCATGGTGACGCTGATGCCGGCGGCGTCCATCAAGAGAAACGACGTTTCGAAGGCCGGGTTCTTGGTGATCGCTTCGAGAAACCGCGGATCGGGTGCGGGCGCAACCACGTTGTGGGCGATGATCAGGCCGCCGGGGCGAATCTTGGGAACCAGTTTGTCGAGATAGTCCAGATAATTGTCCTTGTCGGCGTCCAAGAACAAAATATCGATCGGTCCCTCGATCTCCTTGACCGTCTCGTGCGCGTCGCCAACCACGATGGTGATCAGTTGATCGACGCCGGCCCGCTTGAAGTTCTCGGCGGCGATCTTCGCGCGGCCCGGATTGATTTCGTGGGTGATTAGTTTTCCGCCCGTCCGGCGCAAGGCCATCGCGAACCACAGGCCCGATTCGCCCGTCGACGTGCCGATCTCGACAACCCGTTTCGCGCCGGTGGTCTCGGTCAACAGCCGCAACAACCGACCATCGGTGTCGGAGACGTTGGCGTACCGGGTGCCCTGCCGCGCCTGTTGCAGGGCATCCAGAATCTGTTGCTCGCCGTCGTCCAAAGCCAAGAGCGGGTTTTCGATCGGAGTGCGGGACTCCGGGTTGACACTGAATCGGCTGGACGCCGGGGTCTGCTGACCGCGTGCGTGGCCACACAGCCCAAAGACAACGGTCAACACCGGAACAAAAAGTGTCAGACGCAACATGGGTGACTCCTCAAGAGGCAAGAACCGGCAAATGAATTCGTTTCGGGTTTCGCGCAAGGGGGGTCGTGAGTCGTTTTCGGACAACGCGTCTTCCATATAGTTGTCCACAACCCGAAAACGACTCCCGACCCCCGTTCGCGACGCATCCGCCACGCGGAGACGGACGAGTTGCCGTCGCCTGCGGATTCTAACCGATTCAGTGCCGGGCGTAGAAGTGGTAGTCGACGGTGGGCTGGAAGGTCTTGGCCGGTTCCAGGTTCAACGCCCAGCGAACCGTCGAGCTGTTGTTGACCGCTTGCGAGCCCCGGTACTGGTTCCAGTCGTCGTCGCGGTACGGAGCGAGCGTGATCTTGCCGCCATCGCTGGCCTGCTCGGCACGGCCCCCGAAGCGGAAGCTGATCTCCAGGGGGATCGGCTGTTGTTTGAAGCTGGTCACCTCCAGCGTCGCACGCTGCCGGATTTTCGCGTAGCGGTTTCCGTCCCACGTCAGCGCCTGCAATTGGCGTTCGATCTCTTCGGTGTTCATGCTGCCGCGCACGTCGACAGCCACGGTCACCGGCACGCGGCAGGCGCCCTTGGGCGACGTGTAGGTCAACAGTTCTTGGGCCAGCGGTTGGCCGCCTTGCATAATCAACGCCGCGCCAGTGGTCCAAGGCATGGCGCCGGTGTTGGTCAACTGGATCTGCCGCCAGACTTCGTTGGTCGACAACGTCAGCGGTGACTCGACGCCCGATCCGCTGGGGGCCGTGGCGATATCGGCGCGTTTGACCTGCACGTCCCAGGTGTAGACGTCCCGATACGGCGCTTGCGTGGTGTAGATCGGAATCGCCGCCCGCTCGCCTTTGCGCAAGCTGAACTTCGGCAGGTTGTAGACGAACAATTCCTGTGTCGATGCGGCGGTCAACTCCGGCGGCAGATCGATCCCGGCGGACTCGGCGGCGACGGCGGGTTGGGGACTGCGGAATTCCGCGGCGCGCTGCGTGAACAGGGCGTTGGAGAGATCGTTGCGGAATTGGTTGGACAACTGCGGCGCGGCTTGCTGCAAGGCGTCGCGCAGCGTCTGCTCCAGCACCAGCGGGCTGGGGACGGTGCGGAAACGGAAGTTCGGGACGCCGACGACGATATCGATCGGCGTGTCGATCAAGTCCTCGGCTTCATTGATCAGTTCGGCCTGCATGGCGATCTCGGCCATTTTCTGCGCCGCGTCAGCCTCGGGCAGTTGAATGCGGTAGGTGGGAATCCAGCGCAGGCCGGGCCGGAAGTAGGCGATCATCAATTCGCGCCGCTGTCCCGGTTCGGCGAACCGGAACGTCAGTCGCTTGGTGCGCTCCTTGGTCGTCATCGTGCGCGCCAGCGTCGTCTGCATGTCGCGAACCGTCAGCCGCCGAATCTCCGCGGCCGGGATCAGGACGTCCCCTTCTTCGGTGCGCAGCACGAAATGGGTGCCGCTGACGGCATGGATCCGTGAATCGACCGATTCCGCGGACGTGTTCGCCGGAGTGGCTCTCACGCTGGACAGAAACCGGACTGCCGGTTCCAGCGCCGGCCGGAGCGACTCGGAGACCGGCACCGGCGTCTCTTGGGTCAGTACCGACTGGATCACACCGTTCAATCGCGCGTCGTCGCGCAGATGCACCATGCACGATTTCCCGAGGTTGGCTTTCAACACCTCGATCGTCTCCAGACACGGCAGATCCTTCTCTTCGCGGCGCGTGACTTCGACCCAGCCAGCCACCATGCCGATCATGCGTCCCTCGCGCGGCGTAGCCCAGAACGAACCCAGCACTGCCGCGTCGGGCACCTCGTCCAGATGGATTTCGCCGCGCTCGTCCGTCACGGCGTCGCCGCGTTTGACGATCAGGCAATAGCCGTCTTTGAAGACGATCACCCGCTCGGTCTTCAGTTCCAGCCGCGCGGCGTTCTCCGGCGTCTCGGCCGCCGCGGCCGAAGACGGAAACGTCGCTTGGCGGCAGCCGAGCAAGACGAACAGAACCAGCACAGCGGGCCATTGGCCTTGGATGCCAGGAATGAGGAATCGGTCTCGGAAGTCGAATCGTGCGGGTGCGGACATGGCGAACGCTCCTGTTGCTGCGAGGCGGAACCCAGGGAATCATCTTACGAGTCGGCCGCCCGGCAGCCGTTATGTCCTGCCGGGCGTCCGCCTGTATTGTACCGGGCGCGACCGACGCGCTGGGTAACAAGATCGTAATGGCCGGGCGCGCCAGCAGGCATGATCCTCGCCGCTTGTCGGCGAGAGTCTCAGGCCGGGGGCCTACGCCCGATGCTCGCACCGTGCGCGCATCTTCGTTTAACGGCAAGCCGCAGGAGGCTGCTGAAAAAGTCGTGGGGTAAGCTTCCAGCTTGCCAAATGGGGCGTCTAGGAAAGTGCGGGAATCAAAGATACGAAAACTCGGCAAGCTGGAAGCTTACCCCACCGCGGTTCTTGCCAGTATTTCAGCAGGCTCCGCAGGCTGGCAGCCTGCACTACGTCTAGCGTCAAAACATGGCTTGCAACTCGACCAGGACGGGCGTGATTTCGTTGGCCAGTTCGTCCAAGGTGCCGCGGCGGGCAGCGTCGACTTTCGGCAGATAGTCGCGTTGCAGACGGACCCAACTGCGGGTCAGTTGGTTGGCCATGTCGGCCAGTTCGGTGACCGTGCGCCGTTGCATCAGAGCCTCGTTGAACGCCTGGGTCTCCTGACGGAACGTGCTGCTGGCTTGCACGAATCCGGTGCGCCATGGTGGTGGGTAGCGGCTGTCCTTGCCCGCGCCGTCGCGGACTTCGTCGGCCAGCCGTTCGGACGAGTAGGCCAACAGAGCGGCGCGCTGCACGGCCAGGCGGCGATCGAACTCGGGAGCGATCCGCAACGCGTCGCGCAGGGCGACGAACGTCAGCTCGATCTCCTTCAACAGATTCAGAATGTCCGGGTCGCGGGCCGAGCGGAAGCAGGCCGAGAAGGCGGGCCAGGCTTCGACGACAAACTGGTACTCCTGACGCAATTCGACGGGCGTGCCGCGCTGCACGACCACCCCGGCGAAGTGTTCGCACACGCCGTGGAACTCGCCCGCGGTGTTCAGCACGTTCTCCGCCCCGCGTAGCTCCATCAACACGCGCAGAGTGACCCGGTCCAGCAGTTCGTCGACGCGATCCATCAACACCTCGGTCAAATGCTGCAAGTGCTGACGGTTGATCGGTACCGGCAGCCAGAGCAACTCGTGGATCTGGCGGTCGGTCTCTTCGATGCTGCGCAACGTACGTTCCAGATTGCGTTGCCCCAGCGGCCACAGGCTGGCGGCGAACGGCTGCCACGATTGTTGATACCGCTGGAATTCGGCCACGATGGCGGTGCGGGACGTTTGTTGAGCGATCAGGTTGGCCAGCAGACGGACCTGCTGCTGGATGCGGCGGCCTTGGAATTGCAGCATCTGGGCATCCCGAGTCCGCCCCAGGCCGATTTCGATTTCGTCCACCAGCCGTTGCAGATCCGCATTCAACGCATCGGTCTGCCGCAGCAGTTCGCGGTAATCGGTCTGGGGCTGAATTCCGCACAGTTGCCCCAGCGCCGCCGCAAACCCGTCCAAGCGTCGGACGCTCGGGCTGCACAACCGGGCGAGCCCGTCGGCTTGATCCAGCCGATACGAGAGCAGACGCCACTGGCGATCCAGGTCGCGAAATTCTCGCCCCAGCAACTGCACGTCGTAGATGCGGGTGCTCTGGTCGGCCAGCACGCCGGCCTGTGCTGCCACTCGCATCATGTCGGGCAAGTACTGTCGAGCGGTTGCGTTGCGCACCGATTCGGCTTGGAGCAGTTCGTACAGTTGTTTCGCCTCGCGAGCGAAACCGGACAGCGCCTCACGCGCCTTGACCAGATCGGCCGGGATCGCCTGCGGAGGCGGTGCCGGACGATCGGGTCGCAAGTTCTTTTCGATTTGGGCCTCGAGGAAAGTCCGCAGCAGGCCTTCGACCAATTCGCGCCGCTGGTCGCGGGGCGTTTGAGCCTGGACAACCGACGGCGCCAGCGTCAAAACGGCGACGAACGCCAGGGTGAGCCAACGAGCCGGGTGCGGGGTGACGGAACGCACGAGTCGGGAAGAAGCGTTGGTGTTCATGGCTGCCAATCCATTCTGAGCGAGAAGAGAGTGATACGAGACATCGGCGAACGGGCCGATGTCGATCGAGCGGCCGCGCCACTCTTCCCCGATTCGAACAGCGAAACCGTCGCGGGTCAAGACAGCGACGGCACGAGCCCATGTATCATGCTCGGCCGGAAAGTTGGCTTCGGCAGCGATGCGGGTCGGTTCTCAGGCGGCTCGCAGCGGGCGGGCCTGCGCGGCACAGGCGATCCAGCCGCGGACTTCTTCCAGGTCCGGCGTCTTGCCGCTACGGATGATCCGCTTGCCTTCGTTCGTTTCGGCGAACGGTTCCACCCGTTGCCACAGCGCCGCAGGTTCGATCGCGGCCAGTTTCTCCGGATCGAGGATACCGCACGCGACCAGGATCTGCGCATCGTGCCCGCGGAGTTGAGGCACGCGGCAGACGAGGATTGTCTGCTGCTGCCACTGGCGAATCGTATCCGCCTTGATGTGCCGGTTGCGCAGCCGCTCGGCCGTCGCCTCCGGATCGGCTCGCAGGAAGTCGGCGACCGTCCGGATGCCGATGCGTTCCAACCGCTCGGCGGTTCGCGGCCCGATGGACGGAGCGCTCTCGATCGGATCGGCCGTGTTCAGGTAGAAGCGGAGCGAGTCGTCTTCGCGGTCCAGTTTCAGGACGACCGCGTCGCGATCCTGCCGAATGCCCGCCTCGCGCACCCGAGTGCGGCCGTTGCGTTCGCCGCGGGGCGACGGCTGGCCGTCTTGCGGCGTTTGGTGGTGCTCGCGCGTCAGACCGGTGCCGCCGGAGCGCTCGCGGCTGCGGCGCGACGGCCGCCGGTCACCGCTTTCCAATTCCCGTCTCCGCCGTTCGCCTCGATCGTGCGTCCGCTGCTCCGCGGATCGTTCGCGGTACGGTCGTTCTGCCCGCGCTGAAGTCGAACGCTCCTGGCCGTTGTCACCGTATCGCGGCTGATCCGCGGTGCGCGCGGACTGGATCCAATTGGTCAAGCGCGACAGTTCGTAGCGGTTGCCGGCCCGCAGCAAGACTTGTCCGGTGCTGGTCGCCGAGAACGATTCCACCCGGCGGCGCAGCTCGTCCGCGTCCAGCCGAGCCAACTGTTTGGGACTCTCGATCCCGCAGGCAACCAAGATGCGGGCGTCGTAAGGCCGCAGGCGAGCCACCCGGCAGACCAGCAGCGCCTCGGCTCGCCAACTGCGGATCATGGCGGCCGTGATGCCCGCGTGGCGCAGGCGTTGTGCGGCGTCCTCGATGTCGATGCGCAGCAGGTCGCGGACGTACAGCACGCCGATCTTGCGGAACCGCTCCGCCGTGGCGGCGTCGATCGACGGGGCTTCGTGGATCGGGCTGCTTTCCAGCAGGAAGTACTCCGAGGCGTTCTGCGCGTCGGCCGGATCCGGTTCGGCAGGCCTGGCTCCGCGGACCCGATCGGTCAGTTCGCCCGGAAATTCTTCCGCGCTGAAAGCCGGGTAGCTGACCGCGGCCGCCGCGCGGTTGGCCTCTTCGGCGATCGCATTCAGTTGGCGATTGATCTCCTGCCGCTTCTGTTCGCTCAGATCGACAGCGGCCGGCGCGACGGCCGGCAGCAGGACCTCGTGCGGATTGGGCAACTGGCGCACCGAGGCGCCGCGTGCGCGGAACAACTGGGCGGCCGGCCCCGACCCCAGCAACAGCAGAATCTGATGGCCGCGGGCGGCGAAGTCGTTCAGCGCCGAGACCAAGGCTTCGGCGTGCGGGCCGTCCTGGCGAAGCAAGGGATCGTGCAGGATCAGCGGCAGATGCGTGCCGCGGCGTCCGAAAGCGGCGACGATGGCCAGACCGAGGCTTAAATGGACCTGGTCCCGCTGGCCGGGTTTCAGATCGGCCAGCGACAGTCGAGCGCCGCTGCGGTGTTGGACGCGAACGATCCGTTCTGGCGTGACGGCGACCTGCTGCAGTTCCTCGCAACTTGCTTGCCGCAGCAGAGTGCTCGCTTCGCGGAGAATCTCGCTGGGCTGCGTGGCGGCCTCAAGCGCGCGGATTTCGTTTTCCATTTCGGCGATGCTCGCATGGACGTCGCGCCGTTTTTCGCCGTCACAGATCTGTCGCTCGATCCGCTGCAACTCGGCCTGCTTGGCTTCCAGCCGCTGCCGCAGCGGCTCGGACTCGTCCGACGCCGGGCCGTGTTCCAGCCGCTGGCGCAGTTCGTTCAGTTCCTGCTCGACCTCGTCGATGTCGGCCAACACGTTGCGCCGTCGCTGCTGGAGGCGGTCGAGTTCCGCGTCGAGCACGGACAGAAGCTCTTCGTCCAAGCCGGGCTGCTGGGTGTCGGTCGAAACGGCCCAGTCCCAATCGCTGGGATGGTCGGCGCAGCGGCACAGTTCGGCGTGTGCGGCGCGCAGCGCATGTCCCTGCGGCGCCATCGACGACAACTCGGCCAGCAGTTGCTGCCGCCGCAGCGATAGCGCCTGGATCGACTGCCGCAATTCGGCTTCGCAACGCCGCATCTGCCCCAACTCGCTGCCGCTTTCGTTGCGGCGTGCCGAGGCCTCCCAAAGGTTCAGTTGATTGCACAGGTGATAGATGCCCTCGCGCATGGCGTGCAGCGTCGGCGTCAGTTGCAGTCGCAATTGGCGGCACACGCAGGCGTTCGGATCGCTTCCGGGATCCAGTTGCAGCACAGTCGCGTGCAGGTGTTCCACCTGCTCTTCCAATTGACGCAGGGGGTGGCGCGGATCGGCGGTGCCGTCGTCCCGGAAGCCGCCGGTTTCCTGATCGGCCTGCAGACGCTCGCGCCGGATCTCGACGTCGCTCAGCACCTGCTTCCAACGCTCCAACTGCTTGTCGGCCTCGGCCAACTGCTGACGCCGCTGAATGACGCCCTGTTGGCGTTCGAACAGCATCTGCTGGACTTCGGCAGCCCGGCGCTGTCGTTCCTCGCCGCGCGTTTCGATCTCGGCATCCAGCCGCTGCAGTTCCGCGTGCAGTTCGTCCAGTTGCTGTTCGAGATCGACCAGTTCGGACTGCAACTTGCGGCGCTGCTGACCGTCGCGGTCGGCGTGCTGCTGGGCGGCAGTCTGCAACGCCTCGATGTCCATGCGCAAACGGCGACGCCGTTCCAGCAGACCGTTCAGCGACAGGTCGCCCGCCGTCAGATCGGCCAGCAACCGACGCTGCTCGCCGAGCCGCTGGCGCAAAGGTTCCAGGCGGGTCTCGTCCCCGTGGCCGCCAATCACCGGAAAGCCCTGTTCCGCGGCTGCGTCGATCAGGGCTTCGATCCCGCTGCGCTGATGAAAGTCGATGGTGAAGATCCGGTCGAAGACGCTTTGCGGTATCCCGCCGGTCAGCGATTCCAGACGTTGCCCGCCCACCAGAGGACCGTGCTCGCCCTCGACGATCATGCGACCGTAGCGATCGCCCGAATCGTGGCGATGAACGATCTGGAGGCCCGCCGGCACGTTCAGCGCCAGCGAACCGCCCGCATCGCGCGCACCTGGCGTCAGGTACTGGTCGCGAACTTGGTCGCTAAAGCCGTAAAGCACGCTGCGGACAAACTCGACTAGCGCCGCGCGGTGTGCCGTCTCCTGACCCCAATAGACATTCACTCCGCTGCTCAGCGGGCCCAGCGCCAGGTCTGTCCAGGCACCGAAGCGGTCAATCTGCAGTTTGGCGATTTGCACGGCAATTCTCCTCCAACAAGAGCGCAACTGGGTCGGGCCCCTTTCCACCTACCGATGGAAAAGGCGCGGAACGATAGCAAATTCGCCAAGGCGGGACTACGGCGATTGACCACTTTTCACCCTCCCTTCGCGGCGGCGACAGCACCGCTAGCAAATTGCGCCGTACCGGCCGACGGCGAAACCGGCGGTCGCCCCGCGGATCTCGCTTCGTCGCGAGCGGAGACTCCCAGACTGCTTCCCCGCCCGTTCACTGATAGAATTGGTTGGAAGGGAATGGACGCCGGACGTCCCTGACCGATTTCGACAAGCACTTCATCGGGAGGCCTCGTGGGCCGTGAGTGAAACGTCGCTCAGCTTGCTTGCGAGCATTCGCGAACACGGCGATTCCGACTCGTGGAGCCGGCTGGTGGAGATTTACTCGCCACTGATGCGGGGGTGGCTGCGCGCCTACGAAGTCGATGCGTCCGATGCCGACGACCTTGTTCAAGAAGTTCTCTGCGTCGTTTCGCAGGAGTTGCCCCGATTCCAGCACAACGATCGTCCTGGTGCGTTTCGCAATTGGCTGCGGAAGATCCTCGTCCATCGACTGCGGGATTATTGGCGCGGTCGACGGCATCGCCCCGTCGCCACGGGCAGCAGTAGCGTGCTGGAACGGCTTAATCATCTCGAAGACGAGAAAAGCGGTTTGAGCCGCGTCTGGAACGAGCAGCACGACCGCCAAGTAATCGCCCGACTGCTGGAGCTGGTCCGGCCAAAATTCGAAGCGAAGACGTGGGACGCCTTTTGTCGGCAGATGTTCGACGGTCAGAATGCAGAGCAGATCGCGGAGGAACTTCGGATGTCCCGCGGCTCGGTCTACATGGCCCGCAACCGCGTGTTGAACGCATTGCGGCGTGAGGCGGCCGGGCTGGTCGCCCCGCTGGAATCGAGTTGATCGCCGGACACTGGAAGTCGACGATATCTGCCAGCGTAAGTTGCGTTTTCGTCAGGACTTGCGGACTTCGCGATAAAATTCCTTTCGGTCGGCGTGAGAATTCGACGGCTTCTGCACTATCCCATCATATCGACCCTCCGATCTTCTGCCGGAAAGCGAGGTACACATGACCGACCAGTTCGACCGTCATCCACCGAAGGAACAACTCGTGGGATTTGCCTTGGGAACGCTCGATTCGTCCGAGGCCGAGAGAATCGCCGATCACCTGGATCGGTGTCGCGACTGCTGCAATACGATGGTCGGATTGCAGGACGACACGTTCCTGGGACTTGTGCGAGAGTCGCCACCCCCTGGTCCGCCGTCTGGGGAATTGGGGGGCAAGGCGGCTGTGGCCCCCGCATCGCCCACGATGGATGCTGTGGCAGGGCCGAGCGGCGCCAGGTCCGACGGCAGGGAGCAATTGCCGCCTGCGTTGCGCCAGCACCCGCGTTACGAAATTCTGGCACTCATTGGCCGCGGCGGGATGGGCGACGTCTACAAGGCCCAGCACCGCGTCATGAACCGGCCGGTCGCGCTGAAGGTGATCCGGCCGGAACTGGTGCGCAGCGACGCGGCGGTCAAGCGGTTCCAGCGCGAAGTACAGGCCGCCGCCCGATTGCATCACGCCAACATCGTCACGGCACACGACGCGGAGCAAGCAGGAAGCCTGCACTTCTTGGTGATGGAGTTCGTCGAAGGCGTCAATCTGGATGAAGTGATCCGACGACGTGGCGCACTGCCCGTCGCCGAAGCGTGCGAGATCATCCGCCAGGTCGCTTTGGGGTTACAGCACGCCCACGAGCACGGCATGGTCCACCGCGACATCAAGCCGCACAACCTGATGGCGACCGCGGGACGGACGTCCAGTCCGTCATCCATGCAGAAGAACGGTGGCAGTCCGGATGCCTTCCCCACGGTGAAGATTCTTGACTTCGGGTTGTCGAACCTCGCCAGCGAAGCGGCTGCCAGCGACATGTCGGATGAGAATGCCGACCCGAAGGCACCCGGCGATGGCGAAAAACTCACGCTGGCGGGCACGATGATGGGCACCCCCGACTTCATCGCGCCCGAGCAGGCGCGGGACGCCCACGCGGCCGACATCCGCTCGGATATTTACAGCCTTGGCTGCACGTTCTACACGCTGCTGACGGGCAAACCGCCTTTTCCCGAGGGCTCGGTGCTGGAGAAGATCAAGGCTCACGCCGGACAGGCACCGCCGCCGCTGGCCGAGTTTCGCGACGATGTGCCGTCCGAGGTCGAAGCGATCCTGCTAAAGATGATGGCCAAGGATCCCGCCGAGCGATTTCAAACGCCGGTCCACGTCTCCCAGACGCTGGCCGAGTATAGTCGGCTCTCTTCGAAACCAGCGGCGCGGGTTTTGGAGAAACCCGCCTACGCTCGACGACGCCCATTGGTTATCGCCGCCACGTTGTTACTGACTCTGTCCCTAGCGCTGGCCGCAGTGATCGTCGTGGTCACCGACCGGGGCCGCTTGGAAATTCAATCCGAAGTCGATGACGTGCAGGTCGTGGTCAAACAGGATGGTCGGGAAGTTCACACGATCGATCTGAAAACCGGCTCGCAAATCAAGTGGCTGGCGACCGGCAAGTACGAACTTGAATTGGCCGGGAGCGATAACGATGT
This sequence comes from Pirellulaceae bacterium, assembly GCA_023382975.1. GTDB lineage: Bacteria > Planctomycetota > Planctomycetia > Pirellulales > Pirellulaceae > SKKK01. The sequence continues at coordinate 18,778 of JAHDXO010000013.1, read as the reverse complement.
CAAGCTGGACCAAGACGGATTCACCCTGCACCGGCTCGGAAAAGCGATTGTCACGGCGCGGTGGAGCAGCGAAGGGCAGGGCGTCATTCGTTCGTTCGGCACGTCCGAACCGACCATCACCCAGGACGGCGTCGATGTCGTTGACGGCGGCTGGAAGATTGCGGCGGACAAGACTCGCACGGTGCGGTTGTTCGAGGCGCCGATGCCGCAGATGAAGCCGGGACCGTTCTTCTATCGCGCGAAACTGCGGACGGAAGGCGTCAAGGGCCGCAGCTATCTGGAAATGTGGGTCCGAATTCCAGGCAAGGGCGAGTTCTTCTCGAAAGGTCTCCACAACGCCGTCAGCGGAACCAACGGCTGGGCCGAATACGAGATTCCGTTCTGGGTGACGGAGAATGAACAGCCGGACCTAGTGAAGCTGAACCTGACCATCGAAGACGGCGGCGTGGTTTGGATCAAGGACATGGAGTTGCGCGGGAGGCAGACGACGGCGTCCCAGCCGAGCGACGACGACTCGAAGGAGAACACAGAGCGCACAACGCTGGACGGAGCGACACGAGTGGACATGGTTGCGTCGCCCCCCTTTTTGATCGGGCGGCTAGCAGATAATCTTGCCGTGTGGGACGCCGTTCGTTGAGAGGGTTGCAGATCGAGGAGTCGCTGAGATGCCTGAATCGTTGAAGCTGCTCTTGCCGCTGTTGGCCAACTACGCTGCCAATGCGGTTGGAGCGCTGGTGCTGTTGATCGTCGCGTGGATTGCCGCTGCGTTGGTGTCCCGCCTTGTTCGCCGGAGCCTGGAACGGGCGAAGTTCGATGCGACGCTCACCAAATTCTTCGCGCATCTGGTCTGGTGGCTCGTGGTGCTGGCGGCAGTGATCGGCTGCTTGGGCATGTTCGGTGTCGAGACGACCAGTTTCGCCGCCGTGCTGGGCGCCGCTGGCTTGGCGATCGGCCTCGCGTTTCAGGGAACGCTGTCGAACTTCGCATCCGGCGTCATGCTGCTGGCCTTCCGGCCGTTCAAGGTGGGCGACGCGGTCACGATCGCGGGTCAAACAGGCGTGGTCGACGAGATCAACGTTTTCTCGACCACCTTGGACACGTTTGACAACCGCCGATTCATCATGCCGAACAGTGCGATCTTCGGTGCGACGATCGAGAATATCACGTATCATCCCAAGCGACGGGCCGACGTCGACGTCGGCGTCAGTTACGATGCGGACATCGACCGTACGCGGGAAGTGCTGGAGCAAGCGGCCGCGCGCGTCGAGGGACGGCTGGACGATCCGCCGCCGGTCGTATTCCTGGTGGACCTGGGCGCTTCATCGGTAAACTGGTCGGTGCGTGTGTGGGCCAAACGCGAGGATTTCGGGGAAGTGAAGCAAGCCACGGTCCGCGCCGTGAAGCGGGCCTTGGACAAAGCCGGCATCGAGATCCCGTACCCGCAGATGAACGTCCATCTGCGTCAGCCGGGCCAGTAGCGGCGCAGAACCAAGCACGGAGAACCGGACATGCATTCCTTGTGGATCGTGTTGATCGGCGTGGGAATCGTGGTCGGCGGCGTGCTGATCCTGCGTCTCCACGCTTTCCTCGCCTTGATCCTGGCCGCTGTCGCGGTCGGTGCGTTGACGCCGCGGGCCGCCATCGAGGGCCATCTGCTGGCACAGCGAGCCACTGCTGCGGCGTTGGATGCGGCTACCGGGCAGATCGTGTTGCAGGGAGCCACCGAGCCGGGATCGCGGTTGCTGGTCGTGCGGCAAACCGACGGCGTTTGGCAGACCGTGGGGCAGGTCGAGGTGACATCCGCGGCCGCGCCGCCGGGGGGCGATACTCGCCTGTTGGTCCAGCCGATCGGCGACGAGGGCTACGTGTGGCAGGACGACGACCGGTTCGTCGAACCGGTTGCGTGGCGATCGATTCGCCGCCAGGCCGGTCAGACCGTTGGCGAGCGGGTGGCTTTCGCCTTCGGCGACACGTGCGGCAAGATCGGCATCCTGATCGCCTTGGCCGCGATCATCGGCAAGTGCCTGCTGGACAGCGGCTCGGCCGACCGCATTGTGCGCTCGGCCGTCCGAGTGACAGGCCAACGAGGCGCGCCGGCGGCTTTTCTGTCGAGCGGCTTCGTGCTGGGCATCCCCGTCTTCTTCGACACGGTGTTCTATCTGATGATGCCGCTGGGCAAGGCGCTGCACGTCCGCACGGGCCGCGATTACCTGCTGTACGTTCTGACGATCATCGCCGGCGCGACGATGGCTCACTCGCTCGTTCCTCCCACGCCGGGGCCGCTGTTCGTGGCCGAGCAACTGGGGGTGGATCTGGGGCTGATGATCCTGGCCGGGACGATCGTGGGGCTGTTCAGCAGTTCGGCCGGATACTTGTTCGCCTGGTGGGTCAACCGGCGGATCGGCCTGCCGCTGCGCGAATCGGCCGATTTCTCCCGCGACGACATGCAGCGGATGGCGACCGCGGACGAGCGGCAGTTGCCGCCCTTGGGATTGGCGGTGCTGCCGATCGTCATCCCGCTGGTCTTGATCGCCGGCCATACCCTGCTCGAACCGTCGCTACGGAACGCGGCGCCGCACTGGCAGACATTGGCGGCGACGTTGGGTGACAAGAACATCGCGCTGGCGATCGCCGCGGCGGTCGCGTTGGGGACGCTGGCCTGGCAAAAGCGGACCAGCCGCCAACGGCTGGCCGAAGCAGTCCAGGCGGCCTTGTCCAGCGGCGGCGTGATCATCCTGATCACCGCGGCCGGTGGCGCTTTGGGCAGCATGCTGCAGCAGACGGGCGTCGCCGGACTGGTCAGCCGGTTGCCGACCAGTTCTCCGCTGCTGTTGATTGTGCTGGCCTTTTTGATCACGGCGGCGATCCGCACGGCGCAAGGCTCGGCCACCGTCGCCATGATCACCTCGGTCGGCATCCTGTCGGGCATCGTTGCGTCCGGCCAACTGGGCTGTCACCCGGTCTTCTTGGCGTTGGCGATCGGCTGCGGTTCGAAGCCGGTGTGCTGGATGAACGACAGCGGATTCTGGGTGATGTGCAAGATGAGCGGCATGACCGAGGCCGAAGGTCTCCGCTTCATCTCGCCCCTGATGACCTTGATGGGTCTGGCGGGCCTGCTCGCCACGATCGCCGGCATGCTCATGATCCCGCTGTTCGGTGTCAGAGGGTGAATGGGCTTGCCGAGACCCTGCCAATCGAGTAGGAAGAACAGTCAGCGTTACTATTCCAGAGGACTATTGATCGCATGAGCGAAACGTCAAAAATCGAGTGGACGGACGCCACATGGAATCCTGTTCGAGGCTGCACGAAAATTGCGCCAGGATGTGCGCACTGCTACGCCGCGGTGTTTGCCGAACGATTCCGCGGGGTTCCAGGCCATCCGTACGAACAAGGCTTCGATCTGCGATTGATCCCGGAGAAGCTCTTGGATCCCCTGCGCTGGCGAAAGCCCAGAAGAATCTTTGTCAACTCGATGAGCGACTTGTTCCATCCCGGCGTATCGGACGCCTATGTTCTTCGGGTGGCTGACGTGATGGCCCGCGCGAATTGGCACACGTTTCAAGTCTTGACAAAACGTGCCGACCGGATGGGCGACTTACTGCGAACAAAACTGCGTTTCGTCGCCGAGCAGAGGCACATCTGGTGGGGCGTGAGTGTCGAGAACCGAAAACATGGATTGCCGCGACTCCGAGCGTTGACGGCGGCGCCGGCCGCTATGCGTTTTCTGTCCATCGAACCGCTCTTGGAGAATTTGGAGCAACTGGATCTTGGCGGTGTGGGTTGGGTAATTGTCGGCGGTGAAAGCGGAGCCAGAGCGCGTCCGATGAATCCCGAATGGGTCCGGTCGATTCGCGAGCAATGCCGGAAAGCCAAGATCCCGTTTTTCTTCAAACAGTGGGGCGGTGTGCAGAAAGGAAAGACGGGGCGATTGCTCGACGGGCAGACCTACGACGAATTCCCCAGAACGTTTTGTCGGGCCGATCCGTCGAAGGATTTCCCCGACGATTCGCTACAGGGATACTCGAAAGGGGACGCAGCGATAAGGGGTGTCGCATGACCGAAGATAATCTTTATGCCGGACGCGAGCAGACGCTGGTCAAGCATTTGATCTTGCAAAGGTATCTCAAGCGGTTCGCCATGATCATTGGTCAGGTCTGGTCATCCATCACCTACGTTGATTGCTTTTCCGGCCCGTGGCAGTCAAGATCGGCAGAGTTTGCGGATACATCCTTTGGCATCGCTGTCCAAGAACTGCGTCGAGCTCGGGATGAATTGGCGGAGAGATCTGGCAAAGCACCGCAGTTGCGGTGCTATTTTCTCGAAAGAGATGCGGACGCTTACGAACGATTGCATGGGTACGCTCGAACATTCACCGACGTCGAAATCGCCACTCGCAACGCCCCACTCGAGGACTCCGTTGCAGACATCGAACGTTTTGTCACGGGCGTGACGCCAAAGCCGTTCTCATTCGTCTTTGTCGACCCAACGGGGTGGAGCGGATTCGCATTGGATAGAATTCGCCCGCTGTTGCTCTTGAAACCAGGCGAAGTTCTCATTAACTTCATGACCGAACACATCCGGCGTTTCATCGATTCGCCAGACGAACAGACGCGTCGTTCGTTCGAGGAGCTTTTTGGCAGCGCCGATTTTCGTGATCAACTTGCAGAAATTCCCGTCACTGAACGGCGCGATGCGGTCGTCTTCGAATATGCGCGAACAGTTGCCGCCGTGGGGCGCTTTGATTACCCAAGCATCGCGGTGGTGTTGCACCCGCAGAAGAACCGAAGCCATTTTCATTTGGTCTATCTGACGCGCAGTTCGAAGGGTTTGGAAGTCTTCAAGGATGCTGAGAAACAGTCGATGGCGGATATGGAACAGGCACGGGCGAAAGCTCAACAGCGAAAACGCGAGGAGAAAGGAGGTCGATACCTGTTCTCCGCCGAGGAGATGCACGATCCCGTTCACTTCCAAGAGCTTCGTGATCGGTATCTCGGCATGGCGCGAAAGGCATTGGAATCGCGTCTGAGAAACCAGATTCGCGTGCCGTACGAGCAGGCGTGGGCCATCGCATTATTCTACCCGATGGTCTGGGAGGGCGATGTGAAGCAATGGATTCGAGAGTGGACGGAACAGGGATCGGTATCTCTCGAAGGTCTCGGACCCAGGCAACGCGTGCCACAACGTGACCAGCATCATTGCCTAGTCTGGCCGTCTGGTCGTTGACGAGCTTCGAGCAGCGATTGCGGACCGTCTCAGCGATTGGCGTCTGCGGTCGCCCAGTGCCAGCGGACTCCGAACAGGTGTTACTTACGCGACTGTTTGCAGCTGGTATTCCGCTTCGAACTGGTTAGGTGATTGGTAGCCCAAGGTCTGATGGAGACGTGTCGTGTTGTAGAAGGTTTCGATGTACTTGAAGATGCCGAGTCGAGCTTCTTCAAGATCGGCATAGCTTTCATGGTTTGTCCATTCGTATTTCAACGACCAGAAGAAGCGTTCCATGTGCTGGATGAACGCAGCAGCGGATTCTGGGTGATGTGCAAGATGAGCGGCATGACCGAGGCCGAAGGTCTCCGCTTCATCTCGCCTCTGATGACCTTGATGGGTCTGGCGGGCCTGCTCGCCACGATCGCCGGCATGTTGCTGATCCCGCTGTAGCGAGCCGGTCGAGTCTCGACGCGGAAAGGCATGTTCTCTGCTTCGTCCGCGTGTGCGGTGCTGCCGCTGCTAGCATCGCGGCCCGAACCGCGGGATGTCGGGTTTGTCGGTGTCGCCCGGCACTCTCACGAATACGGCTCTCAAACCGCGTCAGCGCGGACTAGGCAAAGACTGCCGGTTGCGCGGAATTTCTGGATTCTGCCGATTGTTCGGCCGATATCAGTCTCAGGCATCGTCCGAATTGTCTGGCACGTGAAACGGGAATCAAGAAGGGAACCTTGGCATGTTCTTGAGAACGGTATGCGGCGGCCTGCTCGCAGCCGCGATGGTGATGGCGAACGGATGTGTCGCGATGCATCCCGCGGGCTGCGGCGTGGGCATGGTAGGTGGCGCCTGCGGCATCGACGGCTGTGGTGGTTGCGCAAGTTGCGGCCCGGTTGGCCCTTGCGGTGGGCAGGTCATGGGACATTTGAACTCGGCGCTCACCTGCGGTTCCGGTTGTGGCGAAGTCTACTGGGGCGAATGGATCAATCATCCGCCGACGTATTGCGATCCCTGCGACCAGCAGGGGAACTGGACCGGCGCCGGTGCCTGCGGCGTTTCGTGCTGGCATCCCTTCCAAGGACTGCGGAATCTGTGGGGCTACCGCTTCGCGTCCGCGGGTTACGACTCGGGCTGTTCAAGCTGCTCGACTTGCGGGTCGGGTGGGATGGACTTCGAGTCGATGGACTATGAATCGATGGAGTACGTGCCTGCCGAAGCCGAGGGCGGCGAAACGTTGCAGGCGCCCCCGATTCCCAAGCCGGCACCGAACCGGCCGAGCGCCAATGCGAACGACCAGCAGGCCAATCGGCGCGCCGTGCGGCCCGGCCAAGTCAGCCACGCGACGTATCGGCAGACTCGATAGTCTTGACGACAGCGTCCGGCCGTCATAGAACCGCGGGTGTTTCCATCCGGTTTGCTGGCAGACCAACACCATGACATCCGCATCGGCATCTAGCCCGGCTCGACCGGTCGAGTCGGGCCTGCTTCCCGCGGCTCGGTTGGTTCGAGTCGCGGCGGTCTTCTCTGCAGGACTGCTGTTGTTCACCGCGGCGTGGATCTTCATCCGCCGCTTTGGCGGCGCGTCGCTGGAGCCGCTGTCGAGTTCTGCTCTCTTGCTGCTCGGGACTTTGCTCGGTTCGATGCTGGCCGCGACGGGGTCCATCGAACGCCGAACCGATCCCGGCTCCGAGCTCGGCTGGATTTCCCGTTGGCCCGTGTCGCGCTGCTTGCTGACCGCCGCCGCTTGGATGCTGGCGATCGCCGTTTCGCTGCCCGGCAGCTCGGCGGCCGTCTTGATCGTGTTTTGGGCATGCGTCCTGGCGGGAACGTGGCGAGCATGGTCTCCGATCCGCTTGGTTCCCTGGATCGTGAGACGAAACGCTCGCCATGAAGAAACCGAGCGAAACGACGGAACAGAGCCGGTGACCCACCGAGCGCTGACCGGTTTGGATGCCGAGAGCCGTATGCCCGCGTTTTCCGAATCGGACGAAGAATCGGAAGAGGAGACGCTGCTGCCGGACGAAGTTTCGCAGCGCGTCGTGCGGGCTCGCGACGAACGGGGCGCCGAGATTGTCTACGGCACCGTCCGCTGCGATTTTCTGGCCGGGCAGAGGCAACAGAACGTTCATATCGCATTCTGTCCGCCGCTACGGGCCATCGCCAGCCTGACCACCGATCAAGTGGCCGGTCCGGCCGTCCAGATCAAGCCGGTGCTGGTCGAGACCTTCGGAGCCGGTCTCGAAGTGAAACTGGCCGCGCCTAGCAAGGGGCCAACTCAAGTGCAAATTCAATTCTTCGCTTTCGAGAAACCGGCGGACGATTCGGCCGAGTGACGCGCCAGTTGTTCCGCGTGAACACCGCCTCGACCGTCGCCGGTCCCGCGCTCGGGACGCTGAAGTGATCCCGCGACAAGCAGTCGTCCGATTCCGCCAACGCCTCGCGGCGCACCAGTTCCGCTTCCTCGAACAACTGCAGGATGTACGGATCGGCCCAGGGCAAGAGGTCCACGGATCGAGTGTCGTTCGAGCGGCGGCAAGTTTGATTGGTCATCGTGAACTCCGTTTCTAGGTTGGTTTGGCTCGGTCAGGCGACCGCTGCTGACATGGTTGGGCTTAGAGCACACTCGGTGCCAATGGCCGAAAAAGTTTCCCAGCCGATGCCGATGTGTGGCCGCATCTTCAGTCTCAGAAATGGTTTGCGATTTTTCTCGGAGGCCGGACGGAGCGGACACGACGCGGCACCGATGGTCCGCGGCGGAATGTTTGGGAGAAAGCGACGGAAGGATTTTCAAACCAGCGGGATCAACTTGGGGCGCTGCAGCCGAACTCCGCCGATCCTGCCCTGGGTCCGGTAGAGAGTGGCGAAGTCGAGATGGAGAAAATCATAGAGCGCTGCGGGCGGGGACGATTCCAGCCACTGCCGAGCCATTCGCTTCATCTCCTGGTCGTACTCCCGCTGCGAATGCGTATGGGCGTAGCAGCGTCCCGGATGCCGCCGAAGGTCTCCATCGAATAGCGGGCCGATGTGCCATAGTTCGTGCAGGACCGTCGTCAATTTCTCGCCGAAACCAAGATCCAGGAAGCGAGGCAGGCAGAAGGTCAGCAGGTACAGATACTCGACGCCCCGGTCGTCGTAGATCCGCTGAACCGTGTAACGCCGCCGACCGATCCGACCGTCGAGCGATCCGTCGCGGAAACGCATAGGGGTCAACGATGCCTGCAACCCGTGGCTTGTCGGTTTCTTCGCCTGAGTCCAAGTCACGGCGACCTGCTCCATACGGACGTGGGCCAATTCGGGCAACCGCTGGACGACGTCGTCGCACAACGCGCGCATTCGTCCCGTGAAGTCGAAACCTCGCGAGTGCGACGAGTCACAGCGCCGGTTTCGAGTTCTGCGTCCATGCACCATCGCAACCATTTTCCCAGTCGGATGAAAAGGGGTCGAAGATGCCGAAGTTATACCGGAACAGGTCAAGTGGGAGAACAGCAACCCGGCAGCCCTGTCTGCTCAATGCGGTACCTGGCCAAGCTGCCCGCGCTCGTATCGCAATCCGGCGGGGGTCGGGAGTCGTTTCGGGCTACGACGAACCAGATGGCAGGCGTGTTCTCCGAAAACGACTTCCGATCCCGTCGCAAGCCCTTGCACGTTTTCACTCGCCGATCCTTACACGGCGGAGGTTCCTTGCTACGATCAAGGGATCAAGCCGCGTGGGGAAATCGCATGGAAACAGAGAACCCGTTCGCCGACCGACCGCCGCCGGTGTCCAACGTGCCGCCTTGGCGTATCGCCCGGCCGGAGCCGCAGGTGTTCGGCGTGCCGCGGCGTTACGATCTGGCGACGTTGATGGCGGTGACCTTGGCGTACGCCTGCCTGTTCGGCGCTCTACGGGCGTTGAACTGGCCGCCGGAAGCGATGGTCTGGAGCGCCGGCTTCCTGACGGTTGTTGGTGCGGCCCAGGCCGTTCTGTTCGGCGGGAAATGCCCGCGTGAGGCCTCGTACCTGGCCGGTATGGGGTTCATGCTGGCGGTTATGCTCATAGAACGAGGGCTTCCGAGATTGTGGGTAGATGTCTTCCTTGTTCCTATTCTCTTCCTCGGCGCGATCGTCCTGCCCGGCTTTGTGCTGGGCTACGCCGGCGGCGTTCTCGTCGCCGGCGTCTTTCTGGTCGCCCACTACCTTCGTAGCTGGTTGCGCCGCCTCCGGGGAAAGCGTCCCGCCGATCTGGATGAGTCTCGTCCCGAGCCGTGACGTGTCGTGGGCCTCGTTCCGGCGCAAGCAGGTTGCTCACTGCTCTTTCTTCTCGGGGCGAGGAATCAGCACCAGACGAACCTTGGTGCCGAGCGGTGGGATGTTCTCCGTGAAGGCGGCAAACAGCAGATCGGCGTTGTCCTGCGGGCTGGCGACGGGCAGGTCCAGGGTGGCTGTGGCGAAATTCGACACGCAGATGAAATCGCCGCCGTCGCCGTAGTAAAGGCGTTCGCCCGTCTGCTCGTCGGTCCAGAAGCCGCTGCCGGCGAAGACCCAGTTGTAGGTCATCGGTTTGCCAGTCTTCAGGTACTTGACCCAGTCCTGGGCGCGCGCCCTGTGCCGCTTGCCGTCCTGGTCGACCCATAACAAGAAGATGTCGATCACGGTGCCGGTGGCGGGCGAGTACTCCGGAGCGAACTGAACGGGTTGACCGGGCTTGGCGCCCACGGCCAGCAGCGCGGCGTGGACGTACTGGGCCCTGGCGTTTACCGCCACGATCGACTCATGCTCTTTGGTGCCGCGCGGACAGGCGAACATCTCCAACTGGCCCTCGCGCAGACAAACCACACCGTCGACAACCACCAGCTTGCGCTGAGGATCGATCCATACGGGGTAGTCCTCGGTCAGGCGGACCAGATTCGTGCCAGGCTCCTTCGGCGCGTCCTTTGCCGGTGCCGTCTCGGCCGGTGCCGCCTCGGTACTGGCCGACGCTTCTTCCACTGCTGGAACCGGTTCGTCGCCCACCGCGCGACCAGTCAGGCACACGAGCAGAACGATGCTCCACCATGCGACTTGCTTCAACATCCCAACACTCCTTCTCTGTCAATTGGTATTCGCCCCCTGGCAACCTGCTTCAGATCGATTACTCTTTCGCTTCCAGGCGAAGGGATCATGGCCGTCATTATAACGACTGCGGGCAAGTTTGAAGGGGGAAGGACGATCGGGATGCGAACGGCGGAGAGGAACATGCCGGAACTCGGTCCGGAGAATTGGGAAGCTTGGTCGGCTCATTTGGCAACGCGAAAGTCACCGCGTGCGCCCTGGCGTCGGATCGGCGCCGACGGTGTCTGGCCGCTGATTTGGGCGACCGATGATGCACCTGTGTCGGATGAAACTCGCGATTTGCTGTCCCTTCTGGCCATCTGGTGCGAAAGTCAGGGGAAATCGCGGAGATCAAACGTCCTGAGCCGGCTGGAAGGTTGGCTGGCCGATGCCGGAACCTCGCGCAGCGGTTTGGAGTTGCTGGCCTGGACGTACGTGTTGCCAAGTCTGGCCGGATCGCTGTCGGCGGCTCGTTGGCGCGAAATGCTCGATTTTCTGTTGGACGCGGCCACCAACTGGCCGGACCTGGATCTGCACCAGCAGCCTCTGGCCCACCAGTGGTTGGCTGGCGAACTGCCGTTGACCTTGGCCTACCAATTTCCCGAGTTGCCGGCGTGCCAAAGCTTACGCGAACCTGCATCCAAGGCGTTGTCACGTGGTCTTCAAGACCTGCTGGACGGCAACGGCCTGCCCGCGGCCGAGCATGTTCCGTTGGTTCGGCCGCTGCTGGCTTGCTGGACTCGCTGTTTGGTGTTGGGCGGCAACGAGAGCCCGCCGGTGTTCGATGCTTTGGCCCGAACCCACTTTGATTGGTTCGTCCGTCGCGCGCTGCAACTGACGCGCGAGACGGGCTGCCCCGTTCTTTCCCGCGTTTCGTCAGGCTCGGACGACGCCGAATTGTTTGATGTTGCGTTGAAATTGGTCAACGACGATGACGACACGGCGATCGCCGACCAGATCTTGCCAAGCCGGGTGGCGCGGCGTCGCAAGAACCGCAGCCGCGCCATTCTGGCCGAACCGAGCGTCAGTTCCGAGTGGGGACGATTGGCCATCTTTCGCACCGGTTGGCCGCGCAAAGATGCTCAATTGGTCGTCGCGCGTCCAGGTGGGGCGATCCATACCGAGCTGAACTGCGGCGACGAGACCGTCTGGAGCGGCTTGTGGACGACTCAGATTCGGATCAGCGGCCAAGCGATCCCTGTGCCGACGGAATGGGACGAGATCTGTTGGCACGCGGACGACGATGTGGACTATCAGGAACTGCAAGCGGATCTGTCGGGCGGTTGGACGTTGCAGCGACAGATTCTGCTGGCACGCGAGGACCGCTTCCTGCTGGCTGCGGATGCGCTATTGGGACCGCAAGGCGCGCTGATCGAGTACCAAGCCGAATTGCCCCTGGCCGAAGGAGTGCGATTCGAGCCGATGCAGGACACCCGCGAAGGCCAACTGACCGGCCGACGCTGTCTGGCCACCGTGTTGCCGCTGGGGTTGCCCGAGTGGCGAACGGCTCGCGCAGACGGCAGTCTTGAAATGGCCGACGGCAAGTTGCAGATCCGCCAGACGGCGACAAGCCAGCGTCTGTACATCCCGCTGTTTATCGATTTGGACCGCAAGCGATTTCGGCGTCCGCTCACTTGGCGGCAATTGACGGTGGCCGAACGGCTGCAAATTCAGCCGCCTTCGCGGGTGGTGGCCTATCGCGTGCAGGTCGGAGATGAACAGTGGTTATTCTACCGTTCGCTCGCGCCGGCAGCGAACCGGACCGTCCTGGGCGAGAACTTGGCGAACGAGTTCCTGGCGGCCCGTTTCGACCGAGACGGCGATACCGACGATCTGGTCCGCATCGATCCCGAGTAGAAGATCCTCCGTAAACTGCTACATATAAACGGGTTAAGTACGTCAAGGCGAGCGGGGAAAGGCAGCGCAGACGTTGGGGGCATTCGATGCTAGAATCCCCGACTCATCAAGGCTTTGATCATTGGTCCTGTGGCCGAATTCGTGGAGAATTCCGACCCTGTAGCCGAATTCGTGAGAATTCGGATTGACCGTCGAGGTCGCGATTTGCGTGAATTTCACCCCTTCCGGAACGACAGTATAGACCGGAAGTCGTGTTCTGTGTCTGGCACTTATTGATTCGCCGATCCTTGATAGAATTAGGAACATGCCTGATCGATCCAACTTGTCCAGATTGCGCGAAGCCTCGCCGGTGGTGTTGCCATCGCTGTTGGCGTGCGACTTTGGCAATCTCGAGCGGGAGGTTCGTCGGCTGGAGGCGGCCGGGGTTCAAGGTTTGCACCTGGATGTGATGGACGGCTGCTTTGTGCCCAACTTGACTTTCGGGCTGCCGATTCTCGAGGCGCTGCGGCGGCTGACCGATCTGCCGCTCGATGTGCATCTGATGATCGTCCAGCCCGGCCGGTACGCCGACCGATTCGTCGACGCCGGTGCGGACGTGGTCACCTTTCACATCGAGGCGGTCGACGATCCGCGTCCGCTGCTGGCCCGCATCCGGGAGCGAGGGGCGGGAGCGGGGATCGCCTTGAACCCGGCGACTCCGCTGGCGCAGATCGAGGGGTGTTTGGATCTGTGCGATTTGGTATTGGCGATGAGCGTGCCGGCTGGCTTCGGCGGCCAGAGTTTCGACGAAGTGGCTTTGGACAAACTGCGCCGACTTCGCGATCTGGTGCCGGCTGAGACGATGCTGGAAGTGGACGGAGGCGTGAACGATCGGACGATCGCTCGTTGCGCGGCGGCCGGTGCCCGGTACTTCGTGGCTGGTACGGCCATTTTCGGCCACAGCGACTATGCCGCTGTTGTCCGGCAATTGACCGAGTTGGCCAGTTCTTGTTGAGGTGGTCTGGCGAGTATGTTGCGCATCTATCTGATACGACCCGGCTCGACGGATTTCGACGAACAAGGACGGATCAAGGGGTCTTTGGACATCCCGATGAACGCCAATGGCAGCAGCCAGGCGGCGCGGGTGGCGGAAGAACTGGGAGGGGGAGCCATCGAGGTGATCTACTCGTCGCCGGCCCAATCGGCCGTGCAGACGGCCGAGACGTTGGCCGCCAGCTTGAAGGTGAAATACAAGGTGCTCGACAAGCTGCAGAACCTGGACCACGGACTGTGGCACGGCAAGCTGATCGAAGAGGTCAAGCAGCGGCAACCCAAGGTGTACCGGCTGTGGCAGGAGCATCCGGAAACGGTGTGTCCGCCGGAAGGCGAGACGCTGGCTTCGGCCCGGGAGCGTGTCCGCAGCTCGATGAAGCGACTGCTGAAGAAGCATCGGACGGGAGTGATCGCCCTGGTGGTTCCCGACCCGCTGGCCAGCATTCTGCGGTGCTGCATCCAGCGCGGCGAGTTGGGAGATTTGTGGAAAGCCGAATGCGACTTCGGTCGTTGGGAACTACTGGACGTCCCCTCGCCCGAATCGCTTTCGGTTTGAGCGGCAAACGGAGGTCTTCTTGACACGAAATCAGGTACAGGATGGATTGACGATGATGGAGACCAAAAAAAAGCGAGGCGTTCCCGAGGGCCTTTGGCTGCGGTGCCCGAGTTGCCAATCGACCTTGTTCCGCAAAGTGGTCGACCAGCGTCTGGGCGTCTGTCCCGAGTGCAGTCATCATTTCAACGTTTCGGCCAAGGAACGCATCCGGCAGGTTCTGGACGAGGGAACGTTCGAGGAATGGGACGCCAACGTGATGCCCACCGATCCCTTGGGGTTCGCCGACAAGAAGTCCTACGCCGAGCGGTTGGTGGTCGAGCAGCAGCGCACCGGACTGAGTGACGCGGCGATTACCGGCTGCGGGATGATCCGAGCCCGCCGCGTCGCCTTCGGCGTCACCGATTCGGCCTTCATCATGGGCAGTATGGGCTCGGTAGTGGGCGAGCGGTTGACCCGGCTCGTGGAACGCGCGACCCAACAGCACCTGCCCCTGATCATTGTCAGCGGGTCCGGCGGCGGCGCCCGCATGCACGAGGGGATCCTGTCGTTGATGCAGATGGCCAAGGTGTCCGCGGCGTTGGCCCAGTACGACCGGGCCGGCGGGCTCTTCATTTCGGTGCTCACCAACCCGACGATGGGCGGCGTGGCCGCCAGCTTCGCCGCGTTGGGAGACGTGGTATTCGCCGAGCCCCGCGCCCTGATCGGTTTCGCCGGACCGCGCACGATCAAGGCGACGATCCGCATCGAGTTGCCCGAGGGCTTTCAGACCAGCGAATTCCTGCTGGAACACGGTTACGTGGACCGCATCGTTCCGCGCGATAAACTCAAGACCGAGATCGCTCGCACCATCGACTATTGTGGTAAGTAGCCATGGCTTGGTTGGACAAAATCCAGGCGCTGTTCAGCGGTGGCGAAAAGACCGATATCGCCATGCGGTTCGAGCTGTTGAGCGAAGGCTTCGTGGGCACGATGTCCCGCTTCTACAAAGCCCGCGACCGCAAACACGACCGGATCGTCGGCTTGAAACTCTGCGATCCCGAGAAGACGGCGTTGTTCGAATCACGATTCGCGAGCCTTAAGAAACCGCCGGAGGGCGCGATCGCGATGGCCTTGAAACATCCGCGGATCGTGGAAACGTACGAGTACGGGGTCAGCGCCAAGGGCCAAGCGTACACAGTCATGGAGTACCTGCCCGGCCCGGGGTTGCAGCTTTTGATCCGCCAGAAGGATGAGCATCTGGTCGGCAGGCGGTTGAACCTGATCCGGCAGATGGCCGAAGCCGTCTTGGCGGTCCACGAAGCCGGTTATATCCATCGCGACATCTGCCCGCGGAACTTCATCTGCGCCCCCGACTTCGAATCGTTGAAACTGATCGATTTCGGGCTCACCCTGCCGGACGAGCCGGCGTTTCGCCAGCCCGGCAACCGGACCGGCACGCCGATGTATATGGCTCCCGAAATCGTCCGCCGCCGGGCGACCGACCGCCGCGTCGATGTCTTCGCCTTTGGCGTTACGGCCTACGAGTTGCTGGCCTTCGAGTTGCCGTGGCCCAATGCCGAAGCGACGGGCAAGGGCGCCCTGTCCCACGATTCCGAACCGCCCGTACCGTTGCTCGAAGCGGCTCCGTGGGTGAACCGCACCCTGGCCGCGGCGATCGCCGATTGCATGGCCGCGGAACGCGAACAGCGAACCAAATCGCTGGATGTCTTTCTAAACCGCGTTCAGCGGCTCAAGGACGAACGGGAAGAATAAGACCGTTGCCCTGGCGGATCAGCCCTGGTCTTCCGGGCCGTATCGGCCGCGGAATTCGTCGGCCGGGTACTTGATCGCATTCTTCACCATCTTGCGGCGCATTGCGTCGCTGACATCGACCTGCAGCTCGTTGGCGATCGCCAGCGCATAGCACAGGACATCCGCCAATTCCTCGCCGACGGCGGTCAGTTTCTCGGGGTTCTCGCCGACTCGCCGCGAGGCGTCGGTCGTGATCCACTGGAAATGTTCCATCAATTCGGCGGCTTCGATCGCCAAGGCCATGCTCAAATTCTTGGGCGAATGGAACTGCTGCCAATCGCGGGCGTCGACGAACTGGGCGACGATCTGGCGCAACTGGGCGACGGTGGTTTCTTGGTCGGACATCGGTTCCGGGGCTTGCGGTGGCAAGCGTCCATGAGTAACGATACAGTGCTGAACGAACGTGGCGACGATCTTACCCGACAAAATGGATTCGTGCGATGCCCTTGGACCTGCTGAACACGCTGTGCGACTTGGTGCGCCTTCCGAGCGTCAATCCGATGGGACGGGACGTGCAGGGCGACGTCTACTATGAACATCGCGTCACCGATTATCTGCAACAGTTGTTCGATCGGTTGGGCCTGCCTTGGGTTCGGCAGACGGTGGCTCCCGGCCGCGACAATATCCTGGCTCGGCTCGATGGTGAAGTCCCGGTGATGGACGGTGGCCCGCTCCTGATGTTCGAAGTCCATCAGGACACGGTTCCGGTCGAAGGCATGACGATCGAGCCGTGGCAGCCCGAGGTGCGTCAAGGCCGGGTCTACGGCCGCGGAGCATGCGACATCAAAGGTGGCATGGCCTGTATGCTGACTGCCCTGTCGCGACTGGCCGAGCAGCGGCCGCCCGGCATGGCAACCGTGGTGTTGGCGTGTACCGTGGACGAGGAGTACGGCTTCACGGGCGCCCGCCACGTCGGGCGACTGTGGCAACAGGATCGCGATTTCCTGCCGCGCGCCCCCGACGCGGTGGTCGTGTCGGAACCAACCGAGTTGGATGTCGTCGTCACTCACAAGGGCGTCGTCCGCTGGCGCTGTCGCACGCGCGGCCGAGCAGCCCACAGTTCGCAGCCCCAACTCGGACACAACGCGATCTACGACATGGCGCACGTGGTCGCCGCTTTGGAACGCTACGCGAACCAGATCGTACCTGCTCTCGGAGAGCATCCGCTGCTCGGGCGACCCTCGTTGAGTGTCGGGCTGATCGCCGGCGGAATCAGCGTCAACGTGGTGCCCGACGACTGTTCCATCGAGATCGATCGTCGCATGCTGCCCGGCGAGGACGAACGGACCGCATGGCAACAGGCGATGGAATACGTGACGCGAGACCTGCCACCGCAAATCCGTTTGGAATACGACGAGCCGCACCAAGCCGTTCCCGCCTTGGCCCAGGACGGCAACCAACAGTTGGCCGAACGGGTGAGTCGAGCGGCGCGCGCGGCGGGCGGGCCGGGCCGCAGCATCGGAGTGCCCTACGGCACGGACGCACCGGCATTCGCTTCCGCCGGAATTCCAACCGTCGTCTTCGGACCCGGCTCGATCGCACAAGCTCACACGGTCGACGAATGGATTGCGGTTGAGCAGTTGGAAGCCGCTACGGAGAGCTACTACCGGTTGCCATGCGAGTTCGGATAGCCGTGGCGGGCCGACGAGCAACAAGCCCCTTGCCCACGGGCTTTTGCCGAGTGTTCGATTTGGTACACTTTGGCATGAAGCGTGCCGGAACTTCGAGGCTTCAGGCAGGCCGCGAAGAACCCCGGCTCGACTTCCACGGAAGGGTGTCAACGCTCCGAGAACAGAGATCCGGGTGTCAACAGGTGAACGAGCAATCCGCGAAACACCACGAAAACCCGGTAAAAACCAGCATTTGCCCTCGTAGCTCAGGGGATAGAGCAACGGTTTCCTAATGCTAATCGGCCAGTTCTCCCCCACCCCACCAAACGCAAACAAAACACGGTAAAAACAAGGGTTTCCGCAGTTTTCGCCCGTCCGTCCGTCTTGCCTGTTCTTGCCTGTTTTTGCCTGTTTTGGTTGTACGTACAACCGCTTTTCCGCCCTTCGACACCTGGAACGCCAACCGCAGCCACGAACGAACCGCAGACGGTGGGAACGTCGCCCAGGTGCAAGCCGGTGGCCCTCGTGGATCTCGCCCAGGTGATCCACTCCGATGTGGCCAGACGTCCGACCGCAGCCGCGCCCCGCGCCACGGCACCGGGGTTGGTTTTCGAGGCGGCGGCTTTGGCTTGCCTGCCGGGCTCCGAAACAGTTCTAGGACAAAGTGTCCTAGAACTGTTTTTCCGGTCCTTGGTTGCGTTTTGATTTCCCTTTGCCGCCTCGCTCCGTTTCCGGTTCGCCTCGGTCTTAATGCGGTCTTGTTCGGCAGCCCAGGAAACGCATCTGGACGCATCCACGGGGCGGTGGTGTCCGAAGCCGTCGCCGGTGTCGATCGTCGATCCTGGCTCGAATCCGGCAACCAGGAAGGGAATCTGGACGGTTGCCCGTCCCACCGGACCACGACGCGAATCCTCCGGCCGCTGCGATAAAACATGCGAAGGGAACTTGCAACGGTTGCAAGTTGCGAACCGGACCACGACGCGAATCCTCCGGCCGCTGCGATGGGTGAATCTGAACTGATAACGGTTATCAGTTGCTACCGGACCACGACGCGAATCCTCCGGCCGCTGCGATGTCCGCGTGCTGCTTACCGCCCCCACCGCTATCAAAAACCGGACCACGACGCGAATCCTCCGGCCGCTGCGATGGCACCCGCTGCAAACCCAACCACGAACCGAACCGCAACGCCCGTTTGCGAGTGGTGCCAGTTCCGACCGACCGGTTTGACCAACCGTGTCAACGTCGCCGCTGTCAACGTCGCTGGAAGTCTGGACGCATCAACGGGGATCGTCGGTTGCGAGTGGGCAGCCGGTGGTGAATAGGCATCCGAACCGCTCGCGACTCCACAGCAGACCGCAGAACGTGCCGATCGTGCCCAGGTGTCCGAAGCCGCCCAGGGTTCCGATCGTGCGATGGTGGCCCATTCCTGGCGATGTGTCGGCAACTGGACGGCAGCGCCACGGCGATGTGGCCAGACCGGCCGAACAGCAGACGGTGGTGATCGGCGAACCGACCAGAACCCCGCCACGTTGCGCCACGTCGCCCAGAATCGACGCGAACCCGGCAACTCGGCTCGGAACACCTTGAACCGGCCGATGCGTCTATCGCGTCAATCGGATCGTGCCGCCGCTGCCGATCGAATAGGACAGTTCGGCTTCGTCGT
>JAHDXO010000012.1:35652-186501 GCA_023382975.1 Pirellulaceae bacterium | reverse complement strand
TGATCGTCCTGCTAGCCGGGTCGGTCGTGGTCTGCCGCCGATTCACCGCGTCGTACGTGAAGGTCGAACGGCCGGTGCCGTCGAGCGCCTCGATGCGGTTGCCGAGTTCATCGTAGCTGTACGTGACCGTAGCGTCGTTCGTCGAGAGCCGCGCGGTCAGTTGGTTCGCCGCGTCATACTGGAACGTGCTGTGGATGCCGCGGGCATCGAGGATCGACGTCTGGCCACTCAGTGTATCCCAAGCCACCGTTCCCGGTCGCAAGGCATCGCCTTGCTGGACACTGACTCGAAGAGAATCATCCGTGTACATATGCCATCCGTCATTTGTCGCGGGCAGTAAGTTGTATGTCAAGACCTGCCCTCCGCCCTCCGCCCCCCGCTCATGGTAGCGACTAATTGGGGCCTGCCGCCTCGCGTTGCTCTCTTGCTTCCCTCCAAGACGCAATTCGTTGTTCGATGTACGCCTCCGACCACTCCACCTCCTGCGGTTTACGGCCTTTCGTGCGCCATGCACGTTGGTCACTGTCCCAGAAACAGTAATGGGCGTAGTCCCGAAGAAAGACCTGAAGCCAGTAACACCGACCGTCGTACTCGGTGTATTCGACGAGCCAACCATGGCGGGATGAGGGCGAGGGAATACCGGCTGCGCCCAGACTTGCTGGATATCGTCCATGCAGACGATAATATCCTTCAATCAGATCAATCGTTGGTGTCAGTTCCACGACGACATCTTGCATAGTCTCAAAGTCACGCTTCAGCCAGCGACGTCGCTCCTGGACCAGGGTCAGCAACACCGCGATCCACAAAACGACCACGAAGAGTGACCGCAATGAGAATCGTAACCGGAAAGCGTAAGGCTTGGTCACTGTCGCACCGTGACCAGAACGCGCTCAAAATCTACAGAAGACATGGCCCTCACTCCCTAAGCGGCATCCACCCACTCCTCCTACAATAGGGCACCGGTCCGTAGGGGCCTGATGCCACACCCATTTCAATGCATCCCACCTTCCAGCCCTTCTTGGGTGGTTTGCACGCGTGTCGCCACGGTTCTTTGCTGCACGGGTTGAGCGGATTCCACAAGGTCTGTTGAAGACCAGACAGAGTCCCACATGTCAGGCAACCGGTGTCTTTCGCGATGCCGTCGCGAGTAGCATCCACTTTAGCTGTGTCGCCCAATGCACAAGCGAAGATGTTTATCACACAGTGTGAACAGCCATTATCCAAAAACGCCTGCCGCAACTGTGCCTCGAAATGGTCATCCGGTAGTATAATGGGTCCAATACCGCCGCTCTGCCCCACGATGCCACCAGACGTGCTCCCGCAATGACCAAGCAAGTAGAGGGTGCAACACTTCTGCTTCTGTACAAAGTTCAGTATCTCTTCCTGCGTGCTGAAGGGCCTTTCAGGCACAATGGCGTTGGTATTCAAGAGCCCCGCATCTGGAACTGGCCCACCATTAGCTTCCATCAAGACAATACCACATATCCTTTTTCCTTCCACAGCTACGCCGACCGGACTACCTTTGTCGGGTGAGCCGGCAAACAGCCCGCTCGGGTCTACACTCTCGGGGATGAAGTACGCGCGGAAGAGGTTGAATCTGTGCTGTTGCTCAGATGGATTCTCTATTGAAAGGCGTCTGCCCGTCCCAATCGCGCCGGGCTGTCTCGATGAGCCGCTCACCGGATAGAACAGCGGATCCTGCGACATCCAACGGCCCGTCACTGGATCATACACCCTCGCCCGAATGTAGAAGGTTCCCGTAGCCTCGTCCCAGTAGTACCCAACCCGCCCGATCCAGCGGAATGGATTGACAGTTGAGCCGCTAACCGCCAGCTGGTTTCCCCACGCGTCATACAGATACACATCCGTCGCCTCCCCATCGTCATCCGTCAGTATCCGCGTCGAGCCCAACGCATCAAACTGGAAATACCTGGGCGTCCAAATCGCCCCATCCTTTCGGTACTGGCTGATGAGGTTGCCGTACGGTTGTGGCTCGTTGGTGTAAACGGCTTGGATTTCATCGGCGGCATTCGTTTCGGTTAGGTAGTTGTTGACGTCCCAAAGGAACTTCGTCGTGGACTGCGGCTCTTGCTTGCTGTGACGCAATCCGTCGAAGCGGAAGGTGTTGGTGGTGATGGCGCCGGTGGGCTGAAGCACAGCGGTCTGGCGGTTCTGGTCGTCCCATGTGGTCGTCGTCCGCTGGCCGGTGGGCTGTTCGACGATATGCAGATTGCCGGCGAGATCGTACGTGTACGTAGTGACGCCCTTCGCATCCTGGCTGGTTACCAATTGGTTGCCCAAGTCGTATGTCGAGGTGGTCAGCGCACCGGATGCGTCTTTCACCAGCCGATTGGCCAAGGGATCGTACGTGTAGCCCGTGTCGTACCCGGACGGGCCGCTGCGCTGTTCGCGGGTCAGGCGATCGGTTGCATCGTACGTCCACGTCACGCGGTCCCCGCTGGATTCCAGCATGCTGGTCGGGTTGCCCACTGGGTCGTGGTCGTAGGTTAGGCCGAGGATCACGCTGCCGTCCGCCTTGAGATTGTACAGTTGCTGAACCCTTGAAGCCGCATCGTAAGTATAGCTGGTGCAGGCGCCGTCGGTCAACTCCGTCTGAGTCTGCCGAATGGTTGCCGACTTCATCGTTGCCGTACGTGACCGGGGCATCGTTGGTCGAGAGCTGCGCGGTGCGCTGGTTCGCGGCGTCGTAGTAGAACGTGCTCTGGATACCGCGGCCATCCAGGATCGCGTTCTGGCGACCGGCGACGTCATCGGTGATCGTCGTCGGCTCGTGTAGCGGATTCTCCGTCTCCATGCTCCCGTTCATGCCGTGCATCGTCCACATGGTCCTCTGCCACAGCGGGGCTCCTGGAACCGTTCTTCTCGACATTTGGACGGGCTCCGGCAGTGTGTACCAGTCGCCCTATTCACTCGCCTTCCTGCCCCAAATCCTTTCCATTGCGTTACGTGCGATTGAGCGGACTGCCACATCCCGATCATATCGGGCTCCCTCTACGAATGGCCACACACCTTTAGCGGCCGGACCGATTTGTCCCAAGGCTTTGAGGGCGGCGCACCGTGCGGCATTGGTCGACGATTCCGCGCCATCAAAGTCCCAGTAGCGAACGATAGCATTGGTCGTTACTACCGTACCGGGCAGATGAAACGATATCGGGAGTTCCTCCTCTTGACGCGATTTCGCCGGTACTAACCGAACAAGCGGCGAATTCCAGGTGCGAGGCCCGTCGACTTCGTTAAATACAACCACGACCGCTAGGTATGGGACCGCATCCTTCCCCAAAGGCCCCATCTCCCCAATCAGGCGAGCCGCAGCAGTCTGAACCTCCGGATCGGATGTCCAGAGTGCTTCGATGAGCACTGGGAGGGCGTGTTGCGACTGCTGTCTGTTGATCTGACAAAGCGAAAAAGCCGCATAGACCCGTAACGGGAAGTCGTCGTTCTGGAGTAGCTCTCGCAAGCTTGGCACAGCGTCAATCGCAGCTGGCCCCAATCGCCCTAACGCGTAGACCGCCCAACGCCTTACAAAGATATCATTATCCCGCAGTGCATGGATTAGGCGAGGTATCGACCGCTTGGCAATCTGCGGCTGGACGGACAGTTGGCGAGCGGCCTCGATCTTCTGATCCGTTTCCCCCAAATCGAGCATATCCAACAATCTATCCTCGTTGGTGGCTTGAGACGTTGCTCGCTGTTCGCCGGAAACAGGGTCAGCAATGAGTACTGTAGACAAAACCAAAACCGCAAGCGTATGCATTTGGCGCACCCCCTTTTCCATAGATCGATTATCTGTCAATTCAGCCCACAACTTGTCCATCAGTAGTTTCTTTCAAAGATGTCGCGCCTGATTCCGCGATCATCAGTGTACGCCTCGAACTCTTGTTTTCGGGTCTTCAGATTGCAGCAATCCCAACGAATTCGCCAGGAACGGTAGGTGGCGGCAACAATAGCCTTCGCATTGTCCCAGAACGGGGGCTGACTGGAGTGCCCAGAGGTGATTTGTACTGTATCGCCGCATCGCGTGAAAGTCGCCCGGGGAAAGCGATTTCCCAACGCTTGCTGCTCCCAATGCATCGCTTCCGATCGTGCCGGCTCTGGAAGTGCTTCAAGTGCCGCGTAGCTGTAAATTCTAATGTTGTTCGCGACAGCTACGTGGCCTCGGCTGGAGCATCTCTGAAACGAATATATCCTATGTGTATTATGATCCTGGAATCCAAACTCGCCGACTTGCAGTACAAAGGTCTCGTAGATGCAATTGCCGGGCCTGTCAACACGTCGTCTTGCCCTCGTGCAGCAGCCGGCTTCTTTCTCGCAGTCCACAAAAGTGCAGTCGTAGCAGAGATGGCTTACCATCAGGGCGCGGGCCTTGAGGGGATTGAATGTCATCAGCCAAGCTGTGCGAATGAAGCCGCACGCGCGGTTTTCAAAGCTCGTGAGAGATAACTTGATCGTCGGAACCAACCCCGTTGGATCAGTTAGCGTCAGCGGGCTATTTGATGCATACGGATACAAGTTAACACCGTGTGTTACCGGATCCTGCGACATCCACCGACCGATCACCGGCTCGTACACCCTCGCGCGAATGTAGAACCTCCCATTCGACTCGTCCCAGTAGTACCCAACCTGCCCGACCCAACGGAGTGGATTGACGGTCGAGCCGCTGACGGCGAGTTCGTTCCCCCACGCATCGTACAGGTACGTGTCGGTCACATCCCCGGCGTCATCCGTCAACACGCGCGTCGCGCCCAGGGCATCGTAGTGATAGTAGCTGGGCAGCCAGAGGGTTGGCCCTTTGCGATACTGGCTGATCAGGTTCCCGTACTGTTGCGGTTCGTTGGTGTAAACGGCATGGAGTTCGTCCTGATCGTCGGTTTCGGCGAGGTAGTTCTCAAAATCCCAAATGAATTTTGTCGTGGCTTGCGGCTCTTGCTTGCTGTAGCGCAGGCCGTCGAAGCGGAAGGTGTTGGTGACCGCGCTGCCGTCGGGGAAGAGTACGCCGGTCTGGCGGTTCTGGTCGTCCCAGGTCGTGGTCGTCCGCTGGCCGGTGGCGTGCTCGACGATGTGCAGATTGCCGGCCAGATCGTAGGTGTAGGTTGTCGCGCCGTTGGCATCCTGGCTGGTTACCAATTGGTTCGCCAGGTCGTACGTCGACGTTGTCAGCACACCGGATGCGTCTTTCACCAGGCGATTGCCCAAGGGATCGTAGGTGTAGGTGGTGTCGTAGGCTGACGAGCCGCTGCGCTGCTCGCGGTTCAAGCGATTGGTTGCATCGTAGGTCCAGGTCACGCGATCGCCGCTCGATTCCAACAAGCCGATGCGATTGCCGGCGGCGTCGTGGTCGTCCGCGGATCCGGCAATTCGGCTGTCGTCAACTCTCCGATTATACCGGTCCACCGCGTTCGAGGCAACATGGTATCCGTAGCTGGCGGATGGGACACCGGCGAACATGTCGAGGGCAAGCGAATGGCGGGCAAGCGAATGGGAACGAAATCTGGAAGACCGATGGTCGACCCGCATTTGCCGATTCGACACGCCAAATGTTCCTCCGCACGGAAAAACATTCCCTTGCCCAACATTCGCTTGCCCGATTGCCTCGCTCGGTGCGGCCGGAAAAAGTGAACGGGGGCCCTTCTTGCTGAGAACCAGCGTGTTCACTACGCTTTTGCTTAGGCAGCACACCTCTTGATGCAACGCTTCCGTTGAAAAGACCCCCGTCCCCTTTTTCGGTCCGTCCCCTTTTTCGGTCCCCGCTTCGCAGCCCGATCAAGGAAATGAGCTGCGTCCCCTTAATCTTCCTTAATCGTCCCCTCCCCTGATCTTCCCCGTTCGCTACCGGCTTGCCCGTTTTTTCTCCTGGCCGCCTCAGGAATGTCGTGTTTGACCCATACGTCGGGACGCAAAGACCGAATTGCGTCAATACCATCCGATGTTACCATCGTCCTCGATAGGTTAACTCCACGAAGCCCTCGTATCATCGCAATGTCTTGCGCCGCAGCATCAGTCACTCGCGTCCCCGTCAAGTCGAGCACTTCGAGGTGCTGGATTGAAGAAAGCTGCTTTACTCCCGCGTCGGAAATATTCGTCCCATCGAGTTCAAGGTAGAAAACCGCCGGTAGCTCAGTTAGGTGCTGAAGATCTTCGTCCCTGACGTTGGAGTCTGTGAAGTCAAGATACCTTAGCGTCGTGTAACGCGCGATGTCGCTTGAGGTGATGCGATCATTGAAGGCTACCCACTCCGGGTCGTTGTTGTCGTCGAACGCAACCCAGCACGCACCCATAGCCGTCAATTCCGCTGTGATGCGCAATCGTTTGCAGTAGCCGTTTGTCGCAGCTGCAATTGCCCCGAATAGGGCTGCAAAACACGCAACGATCATCAGTGCTGTTCGTAACTTGAATCGCATGATGGTGGTCATTACAACACTCTTGTCGGTGGTCACGGAGTCTTCGCGGCCGTAAGCGATCAAACAAAGCTGACGCTACAGTGTAGTCATAGGGGGATTGTGGCAACTGCTCCAATCGCCAGTGCGCCTTCAGCGGAAGCTTACCCATATGCATAGTTGCATGTGCCGTCAATACACTCCTTCTTAAGGATTTGTTTCACGTCCATGTCCGTACCGTCATTTATTCCAATCTTGGCAAAGCATTTTTCACACCATTCCATACAATCCGCGTGGGGTTGGGTCCCCTGGCTCCCTCCCGCATTCGCGATCCAGGAGAACATCAACTTATCACAATTGGTCATTGGTGGATCGACCCGTGGATTCGTGTGCGATTCCTCTTCCCAGTACGCGGTGCAATAATGAGAATAGGATCTTGGACGCTTAGACTTGCAGCACGCCCTAGGTTCCAGATAGACCTGGCCACGATCTGTGGTGAGAGGTTTGCCATCTTCTCCTACCGGCAATGGGCAGGATACGACGGTTGGTTTAGTGCAATCGGTCCATGGCCTTTTTGCCCAGATGAAACCGCTGCACGCTTGTCGGAGAAATGAAACCTTGCATTTGCGGCACCACGTACAAACCACAGGATACGCCAGTTTAACAGCCGCAAGTCCAGTTGGATCACTGAGCACAAGCGGATTGTCGCCCGCGTATTGGCGGAGATTAACACTATCAGCGCTCCCAACGTAGTATCGATTCCGGTTGTAGCGGAGGTTCGCCCAGACAGTGTGGGTGCCGAAACCTGCCAAGGCATTGGCCACCGGATAGAACAACGGATCCTGCGACATCCAGCGACCCGTCACCGGCTCATAGACCCGCGCGCGAATGTAGAAGGTTCCCGTGCCCTCGTCCCAGTAGTATCCTACCTGCCCGACCCAGCCGAATGGGGTCACGGTTGTTCCGGTTACTGCCAGTTCATTGCCCCACGCATCGTACAGGTACGTGTCGGTCATATCTCCCGCGTCATTCGTCAGCACGCGCGTCGCGCCGAGGGCATCGTACTGATAGTAGCTGGGTAGCCAGATCGTTGGGCCTTTGCGATACTGGCTGATGAGGTTCCCGTACGGTTGCGGCTCGTTGGTGTAAACGGCTTGGATGTCGTCGTCGGCGTCGGTCTCGGCCAGGTAGTTGTTGACGTCCCAAAGGAACTTCGTCGTGGACTGCGGCTCTTGCTTGCTGTAGCGCAGTCCGTCATAGCGGAAGGTATTGGTCACGGCGCTGCCGTCGGGCAGCAACACACCGGTCTGGCGGTTCTGGTCGTCCCACGTGGTCGTCGTCCGCTGGCCGGTGGGCTGTTCGACTAGATGCAGATTGCCGGCGAGATCGTACGTGTGCGTGGTGACGCCGTTTGCATCCTGGCTGGTTACCAATTGGTTCGCCAAATCGTACGTCGAGGTGGTCAATTCCCCGGATGCGTCTTTCACCAGGCGATTGTCCAAACCATCGTAGGTGTAGGTGTTGTCGTAGGCCGATGGTGCGCTCCGCTGTTCGCGGGTCAAGCGATTGCTTGCATCGTACGTCCAGGTCACGTGGTCACCTCCCGATTCCAACACGCCGGTGCGATCGCCCGCGGCATCGTAGTCGCACGCAAACCCGGCAATCAGGCTGTCGTCAGTTATCCAATTGTACCGTTCCACAGCGTTCGAGGCAACATGGCGTCCGTAGCTGGCCGATGGGACACCGGCGAACATGTCCAGGGCAAGCGAATGGCGGGCAAGCGAATGGGAACGAAATCTGGAAGACGGAAGTTCGAGCCGAACTGCCGATTCGACGGCGCCAAATCTTCCTTCGCGCAGAAAACCATTCCCTTGCCCAACATTCGCTTGCCCGATTGTCTCACTCGGTGCGAACGGCAAAAGTGGACGGGGGCCCTTTTCCTGAGAACCAGCGTGTTCACCAAACCTTTGCTGAGCCAGCACACCTCGTGATGCAACGCTGCCGCTGAAAAGATCCCCGTTTCCTTTTCCGGTCCCGCATCCATCGGCTGTCCTCCGAAAGTTGCCATCTCGACAGCCAAGGTTACCCGGCCCCCCAAAAAAACTCTTGCACACTTGCAGAAAGGACACGACTAGCACCGACCAGAGGCCCGGCCCCACAGCACTCGGGCCTGATCACCTCACGTCAGCAAGGAGAAACCAGCTCCACTGGCACCCTAACGGATTCCAGCGGGTCATCACCCCCGACCTGATTGACTCTCATCGCTTCATCTGACCCATTTTTCTCTCTAGCCGGCTTCCACAGAATGCCCCGTATGTGCTCCTGACGCTTTAATTCCCCCTCGCTCTAATTCCCCCGTTCGACTCTCGTAGCTTGCTTACGTTGATCGAGCCAACGCCCTAGATCCTTCAACTCTTCGCCGTGAATGCGTTCCCAGGCATCTCTCGCGCTCCTCCGTACCGCCTCGTCCCGATCAAATAAGGTCTGATTCAAGAACGGGGTCACGCCTTTTGCGTCAGGACCGATTTTGCCGAGAGCAATAAGCGCGGCCCGCCTGGCGCCATCGCTTGGAGATCCAGCCCCATTGCAATCCCAATAACAAACGCGGACGTTCCCTGTAGGAGGACTCTCCCCGGGTCTGAGAAATGCAACTGTAAGCTTCTCGTCCTCAGGCGATTTCGCTGGGGTTACGGAAATCGTCTGCATACTAACCCAAGTGCGAACCCCGTCGACAGCATTGAAGACAACTACGACCGCAAGGTAGGGTACGGCATCTTTGGCGGCAGGCCCAATCTCACCGATGAAATGAGCGGCGAGAGCCTGGACTTCGGGATCCGAAGTCCAAAGCGCTTCTATAAGCACGGGTAGACTATGTACTGAGCTGTTATTCCCTATCTGACAAATGGAGAAAGCCGCGTACGTGCGCAAGGCGAAGTCCTTATGGTCGAGCAATGTCATCAGCGTCGACGTCGCGTCGCGCGATGCGGGAGCGAGCTGTCCCAGAGCATAAACGGCCCACCGCCGCACGTACAGGTCGGTGTCGTTGACCCTCCGAATCAACGCCGGAACCGAACGCGAAGCGGCGGCCGGTATTCTAGAAAGACGTTCAGCAGCCTCGATTTTCTGACGAGGATTTCCTTGATTCAGCATAACAATCAACTTATCAACCGCCGCCATTTCTGTGTCGTCATGCCCCAGCGCTGAGCACGCCTGGGAAGGCAACGCGACACATACCAACAGAACCAACAGTGCGGTCATGCGATCATCTGCTCCCTCGGTACGCCGGGTCCGTTCGTGACGACGATTCGGAGGCATCCTCAATACCGCCTCTCGAACACGTCACGGACAATGCCCAAGTCAGTATAAGCTTCAAACTCTTGCCTTCTTCGTTCCAGATTGCAGCAGTCCCAACGGATCGACCATGAACGGAAGTTTGCAGCAACAATGGCCTCTAGGTCGTTCCAGAAAGGAGGCTGCGACTCCAGCCCAGCAGAGATGGGGACCGTAAGGCCGCACCTTGTGAACGGAACCAACTTGTTGCGCAAGGCGTCGTCTACCCATTGAATCGATGCCGAATCTCGCGGCAGTTTCGCGTAGCTAAATACTCTGATGTTATTTCCGACCCGCAGCGACCCCTTCGTGCTGCACATTAAGAAGTCCTCGCTGGGGTGCGTGTTCGCGTCGATTACCCCAGCTTGGCCTGCTCGCACGACTGCCACCTCGTACACACAGTTTCCGGGTGCGTTGCGCCGCCCCTTCACCTTGCAACATTTCCCCTCCTTTTCACACTCGACGATAAGGCACGAATAGCACAGGTGGCTGACAAGCAATAGATCAGATGTCCGTGGCTTCCATGTGAGGGCCCACACTGCTTGGACGTACCCACAAGCGCGGTTTATGAACTTCATAAGCCTGAGGCCAATTCTCTCGCGCGCTGCGGCCATCCCCGACGCATCAACGAACGCCAAAGGTCGATTGGATGTGTACCTGTACGGCCTAGCATCATCGCTCCAATTATCGAAGGCATCGTAAGACACCAATCCTGACTCGTTGAACAGGCGAGGATCTTCGAGACGCGCCGTTGGGCTTACCGCCGGATAGAACAACGGATCCTGCGACATCCACCTCCCAGTCTCCGGCTCATACACTCGCGCCCGAATATACAATGTCCCCGCCTGCTCATCCCAATAGTACCCGACCTGCCCGACCCACCGGAACGAATTGACGGTCGAACCGGTCACCGCTAGTTCGTTGCCCCACGCATCATACAGGTACGTGTCAGTCGCACTTCCACCTTCATCCGTTAGCACCCGAGTCGAGCCGAGGGCATCGTAGTGATAGTAGCTGGGCAGCCAGATCGTTGGGCCTTTGCGATACTGGCTGATCAGGTTGCCGTATCGTTGCGGCTCGTTGGTGTAGATGCCTTGGATTTCATCAGCGGCATTCGTTTCGGCCAGGTAGTTTTCGAAATCCCAAATGAATTTTGTGGTCGCTGCCGAGTCTTTCTTCGAATGACGCAATCCGTCGCAACGGTAGGTGCAGGTGGTAACGGCGCCGGTGGGCTGAAGCACGCCGGTCTGGCGGTTCTGGTCGTCCCAGGTCGTGGTCGTCCGCTGGCCGGTGGCGTGCTCGACGATGTGCAGATTGCCGGCCAGATCGTAGGTGTAGGTTGTCGCGCCGTTGGCATCCTGGCTGGTTACCAATTGGTTCGCCAAGTCGTACGTCGAGGTGGTCAGCGCACCGGTTGCGTCTTTCACCAGACGATTGCCCAAGGGATCGTAGCTGTAGGTGGTGTCGTAGGCGGACTGGCCGCTGCGCTGTTCGCGGGTCAGGCGATCGGCGGGGTCATAGGTCCACGTGACCCGGTCGCCGCTCGATTCGAGCATGCTGGTGGGGTTGCCCACTGCGTCGTGTTCGTAGCTTAGGCCGAGGATCACGCTGCCGTCCGCCTTGAGATTGTAGAGCTGCTGAACCCGTGAAGCCGCATCGTAAGTATAGCTGGCGCGGGTGCCGTTGGCCAACTCGGTCAGCGTCCGACGCCCGGCGTCGTAGCTGAACGTCGTGCGGTCGGCTTGCGGGTTGATCAGATGGGCGATCTGGCCGCGGGGGTCGTAGGCGTAGGTGAAGCGGCCGCCGACGGGGGCGATCATGGCGGCCCGCTGACCGACCGCGTCGTAGGTGTACGTGATGGTGTGCCCGGCCGGATCGACGGCTCCGGTGCGGCGGTTGAACAGGTCAAAGGTAAAGGTCGAACGGCCGGTGCCGTCGACCGCCTCGATGCGATTGCCGACCGGATCGTAACCGAACGTGACGGGCGGATCGTGGGTGGACATCCGCCGGGTCAGTTGGTTCGCGGCGTCGTACTGGAACGTGCTGTGGATGCCGCGGGCATCGAGGATCGACGTCTGGCGGCCGACACGGTCATAGGTGAAGGTCGTGAGGCGTCCCAGTGGATCCGCTTGTTGAACAACACGCCCCGCGGCATCGTGCGTGTATATGTTCCGGCCGCCGTTGGCGTCGACCATGGCGACCCGGCGGCTCGCCGCGTCGTAGACCGTCGTGGCTCGATAGCCCAGGGCGTCCACTTGGGCGACGGTGCGGCCCGCGTCGTCGTAGACGGTGGTGGACGTGTTGCCGTTGGCATCGGTCGAGGCAATCTGGCGGCCGGCCGGGTCGTAGCTCATGGTGGTGAGGTGGCCCAGCGGATTCTGCGTGGCCACGGTTCGCCCCGCGGCATCGTAGGTGTTCGTTGTGATCTGCCCCAGCGGGTTGATCTGCGCGATCGGCCGGCCCGCGGCATCGTAGGTGTTCGTGCTGCGGTAGCCCAGCGGATCGATCACCGCCGCCCTTCGGCCGGCCGCGTCGTAGACGTTGGTGGTCGTGTATCCCAACGCGTTGGTCACCGAGACGTGCCGGCCAGCGGCGTCGTAGCCGAGCGTGGTGCGGTTGTTCGCCGCGTCGATGGTGGCTTCGGTGCGACCCGCCGCATCGTACACGGTTGTCGACATATTGCCGCGCGCGTCCATGACTGCGGTGCGTCGTCCCGTGGGGTCATACGCGAAGGTCGTGGTGTATCCCAGTGCGTTGAGCAAGGCCGCAGTGCGGCCCGCGGCGTCGTACACGCTGGTGCTGCGATGGCCCAGCGGATCTTCCACCGCGACCGTGCGGCCAGCCGCATCGTACACAGTGGTCGAGCGGTTGCCCAGCGGATCGATCGAGGCGATCGCGCGGCCCGCTGCGTCGTAGACGTTGGTGGCTCGGTTGCCCAGCGGGTCGATGGTGGCAAGGGTCTGTCCCGCCTCGTCGTAGACGCTGGTGTGCCGATGGCCCAGCGGGTCGACCAGTGCCGTCGCTCGGCCGGCGACGTCGTAGACGGTCGTGCTGCGCTGGCCCAGCGGATCGATCGAGGCGACCGGGCGGTCGTCGGCGTCGTAGACCGTGGTGTTCCGCTGGCCCAGCGGGTTTTCGCCCGCGACTTGGTGGCCGGCCGCGTCGTAGACGGTGGTGCTGCGGTTGCCGAGCGGGTCGATGTACGCGATCCCGCGTCCCGCGGCGTCGTAGAGCGTGGTGTTGCGCTCGCCGAGCGGGTTGATGCTGGCCACCGGCCGTCCCGCGTCGTCGTAGACAGCGGTCGTTCGCTCGCCGAGCGGATTGACCGAGTCCGGCGGGGCGGCTATCGAGCGGACGCTGGATTATCTGTACCTTGGCGAAGGCGGCAGTTGGTACGAGGGGTCGTACAATGGCGAAGGTTCCGAAGCGTCCCACGAGTGGGAAACGACGCAGTCCGAGGCTGCGAAGAAATCGGGACAGGGATCTTCGCGGCCGCTGATGAGACGGCAGAGATTAAGTGAAAGATTAGGTGAAAGATCAGGCGCCTCCGCTTCAGCGAATGAGATACCGAAATTCGCCCTCTTCGCCCACCGTGATTTCGACTGCCGCGATCGAGCCGCCTTCGGCCATCCTTGCCAGGAATTCAGCGGACATCTCGGGCAGCAGCGTGCGCGTCAGGATGTGGTCGACGTTCCTCGCACCGGTATCGACCTCGGTGCATCGCCGTGCGATCGCGTCGACCAATTCCGGGGTGTAGCGGAACTGGGCCTTGTAGTGCTCGCTGATGCGGCGAGCGACCTTGCCCAACTTCAACTCGATGATCTTCCGCATGACGTCGTCGCTGAGCGGATAGTACGGCACAACGGACAAGCGGCCTAAGAAAGCCGGTTTGAAGGTTTTCAACAGTTCCGGGA
The DNA here is from genome assembly GCA_023382975.1 of Pirellulaceae bacterium. Classification (GTDB taxonomy): domain Bacteria; phylum Planctomycetota; class Planctomycetia; order Pirellulales; family Pirellulaceae; genus SKKK01. The sequence goes on along the minus strand of JAHDXO010000012.1, from coordinate 172,862 downwards.
ACAACGCTTCGTTGAACTCGTCCGGCTCGGGCGCCGTCTCGGGATCGCTGCACAGGCTCTTGATCAGATCGGTGCCGGCGTTGGTGGTCATCAGAATGACCGTGTTCTTGAAGTCGATGTCGCGGCCCTCGCCGTCCTTCATCGTGCCTTTGTCGAACACCTGGTAGAAGATGTCCTGGACTCCAGGGTGAGCCTTTTCCATTTCGTCCAGCAACACGACGCTGTACGGCTTTCTGCGCACGGCCTCGGTCAACACGCCCCCTTCGCCGTAGCCGACGTAACCGGGAGGCGAGCCCATCAGCAGCGAGACCTTGTGTTCCTCCTTGAACTCGGACATGTTGATCACGGTCATGTTCTGCTCGCCGCCGTACAGCAGATTGGCCAGCGTGATGGCGGTTTCGGTCTTGCCGACGCCGCTGGTTCCCGCCAGCAAGAAGACGCCGATCGGCGTGCGGGGATCGGACAGGTTGGCCCGCGACGTGCGGATACTCTTGGCGATCACATCCAGGGCGTGCGATTGGCCGATGATCGACTGTTCCATCAAGCCTTTCAGGTTCAACACCGTCTTCACTTCGTCCGCCACCATGCGCCCCAACGGGATCCCGGTCCAGGCCGAGATGGTTCCGGCCACGGCCTGCGCATCGACGCAAACGTGGACCAGCGGGTTTTCGCCTTGCAATTGCTTCAGTTCCGCTTCGCGGCCGCGCAATTCGTCGCAGATGCGTTGCCGATCCTCGTCGGACAACGGCGGCGAAGCCGGTGCGGCAGCGGGGCTTGCCGCCGCCGGTTTCGCCGGGGCGGCGGCCGGAGCTGCGGCGGGCGCATTCGATGCTTCCAACTGGTCGCGCAGTTGCTGGATCTGTGCCACCAGTTCCTTTTCCGCTTGCCAACGCTCCTGCAACTGCTGATACTCCGCTTCGGCCCTTTCTTTCAAACCGGCGAGTTCCGCCAATTGATCTTTGTGATCGGCGCCGCTGGCGGCTTCGCGTTGGAGGATCTCAATGGAAACTTCGAGCTGCCGGATGCGGCGTTGGCAATCCTCGATTGCCGGCGGAGTTGCCGCTTGGCTGATGGCGATGCGTGCGCAGGTCGTGTCGAGCACGCTGACCGCCTTGTCCGGCAACTGGCGTCCCGAAATGTAGCGATGGCTCAGCCGCACCGTTTCCACCAAGCCTTCGTTCAGGATCCGCACCTTATGGTGCTTTTCGAGCGTGCTTACCAGCCCGCGAATCATGTTGATGGCGTTCTTCTCGTCGGGTTCTTCGACCTTGACCACCTGGAAGCGGCGGGCCAGGGCGGCGTCCCGCTCGAAGTACTTCTTGTACTCGGCCCACGTGGTCGCCGCGATGGTCCGCAATTCGCCGCGTGCCAGCGCCGGTTTCAGCAGATTGGCCGCGTCGCCCTGACCGGCTTGCCCGCCGGCGCCGATCATCGTATGAGCCTCGTCGATGAACAGGATGATCGGAGTCGGCGAACTCTTGACTTCGGCGATGACCGATTTCAGCCGGTTTTCGAATTCGCCCTTGACACCGGCACCGGCTTGCAGCAAGCCGAGGTCGAGCGTGCGGATGGAGACGTTCTTCAAGACGTCGGGCACATCGCCCTCGGCCACCCGGATCGCGAAGCCTTCGACCACGGCAGTCTTGCCCACCCCGGCTTCGCCGGTCAGGATCGGGTTGTTCTGGCGGCGGCGAGTGAGGATGTCGACGATCTGGCGGATCTCCGGATCGCGGCCCAGCACGGGATCGATCTCGCCGTTCTTTGCCCGGGCGGTCAGGTCGATGGTGTACTGGTCCAGCGACGGGGTCTTCGTGGGTCCTGCCGGCTTGCCCGGAGCGGCCGGCGCGCCGGGCGCCGCTGCTTCGGCCGGCTGCCCGGCTTCCGCTGTCCCGGCGATCAGCGTGCCGAGATTCTTGCGCAACACTTCGACGGAGATCTTCTCGAACTGCGGCGAGGCTTCATGCGCTCCGCGGGCCAGCGTCTCTTCGCTCAGCAGGGCGCACAGCAAATGCCCGGACCGCACCGCGCGCTCGCCGTAATCGACGGAGCACAGCAACCAAGCTTCGCGCACCAGGTCGACGATGTTTTGGCTGAGTGCCGGAGGCCGGGCGTTGCCAGTCTTCAGCCGGTCGACCATGCGGGTCAAGTCGGCGGCCAGCCGCGACGAATCGATGCCGAAATGCTTGCACAGCACAGCCAGATCGATGTCCGACGATTCCAGCAGCTTGAGCAGCCAGTGCTCGATCTCGACATTGTAGTTCGTCCGGGACAAGCACAGTCCGGCGGCGCCTTCGAGCGACCGGCGGCAGGTGTCGTTCAGTTTGCTGATGAGTTCCTTCAGATTCAGAGGCACCATGATCGGAGTTCCTGTTTAAGATGAGCGGGGAAAACCATCGTCTTCGAATATCGCTTCGCGGGCATCGCGGTCGCGCGGCCTGCTCTGCATCCACGTGTTCCAGCCGAGCAGCGAACCGTCGTCTCGCCGGCCTCCCAGCCGGGTGCGAGGCGTCTCGGCTGCCTTAAGCACAGGCTGGATGTCGAAATCGTACTCCGGCCCGACATACGAGCGGATCAACTGACTGATCGGCCGCAGCGCATCGCCGTTGGGCATGAAGCGGCGGAATTCCGCGTAGCCCAGCGGGCCCAACTGAATGCGGAACCGGTTCTCGATGCTCCAGACCCGCTGGCCGACCACGACGTTCCGGCCCAGCGAGCGGTTGCGGCCTCGCGGTTCGGCCCGCGACGGCATGGCCGAGCGGTCATCCAAATCCAGGTACAACCACTGACCCTGAAATTGAAGCACGCGGACCGGCAGTTGAAAATAGTCGCCGACCATCGCTTCGATCGCCACCACGCTGGGCGGCCGGTGCGCGAAGTGGCCAGCGAAGAAGAGGAATGTTTCATCGTCGATCTCCAGCCGTCCCTGCAATCCGCTGGTTCCCAGACCGACGAAGCAACGAAGGCACAGGCCGAAAGGATCGCTGCCCGCCGCGCGGGCGTCCAACGCAGCTCGCTCGAACGCCAGCGGCAAACGGTACTTCTCCCACGCGCGATAGAACAGCGAGATCGCACGATGGTTGAAGATATCGAGAAAATCGCGAAGTGCCGTGTCGCGGCTGCGCACCCGGTCGATCACGGTTTGCGTGTAATGCTGTGGCAGCACGCCGTTGGGACCGGTCAGCCCCATGAAGCTCACCTGCATTTTGGCCAACGGCCGGTCGGCCGAGTTGCCGGGAGCGGGCCGCGCAGGTTCGGGGAACTCGACCGAGGTGACTTCGCAGGCCGGGAAAGCGTGCGACGGCAGCACGCCAAACCGCACGGGCTCGCGGCCCGGTGGTCCGTTTTCGCCGACGGGCACTAGACCGGTGTCCGTGCCCTTCTCGGCTCGCTCGCGGCGGACGCATTCCAGCAGCCGGACGGCTTGGAAAAAATCGAATCGGTAGGGTTCCTTCTCCAGCCGCTGGACTAGAGAAGCACCTGTTCTCCTGCCCGGGGTGGCCATCGACGGAGCGGCTCCTCGGGTTAGGTTGTGGTGGCGACGCTCTTGGTAAACGAATTGACGGAAACGTACAGCCCGAGGAATCGTTCGAGCACGCTGGCGAACAGAAACACGCCGCCGCCCGTGTACTTTTCCTCGTCGAACTTCAGGGTGACTTCCAGCCCGCGGCAGAAACCGGCCGAAACCGGCCCCCCGGCGCGGCCGACGACACGTCGGCAGGACACGCCCACTACGCCTTGGATCAGCGCGCGGGTTTCCGCCGAATCGGCGACGTCGTACAGCTTCAGGATTTCGCGCAGGGCGTCGGCGCCCTCGACGTTCTCGGCCAGCGACAGATGGTTCAGCGACAGGTGCGAGATCAAACGCCAGACCGTACCGTGCCGCAAGGCGGGACGCAGGGTCGCCGTGGGCTGAGTGAGGCACTGGATCTGGGCGATGGGACCGCCGCTGGCCAATTGCAGCAGCGGTTGACCGCCGCCGAACGGCAGACGACTCGGCAGATCGCGGTTGACGCACGTCGTCTCCACGTCCAGCGTCCATTCGCCCGGCGTCGAAGGACGGAAATCCAGATCGACCAACGACAGGAAGACCTCCGTCCCGTGGTCGACTTGGCCGCCTGCAAACTCGACCGCGCGGCGGGAAGCGTACCAGAACCTTCGCTGCTGGCCGGCTGCCCGGGCGTGCTTGACCGAATAGAACGGCAGAAACTCCTCTTCCTCGCCGTCCGGCGAGGTCGCCACGACGCGGTCCACTGAGTAGACTTCGTGCGCGCGAGGGCGTCTCGCGTCCGGAACCACACGGTACTGGGGCTCGGTGTGCGTGATGGTGATCGGCTCGGCCCGCTGCTTGTATAGGTTGATCATCGGGCAGCAACCCAACTGAAACGTCTCCTGGTTGACGTTTCGTTCGAGATCCGTCGAGTGACGGTTCACGTACAGGAAGATCTCCATTCGCGGTCCCAGCTTGGACAAGACCGCGGGAGTCAACCCTGCGATGTCCAGGAACAAGAACTTCTCGGGAAAAGAGAAATACTCCGACAGCAAGCGGTAGCCCCAGAAGGTTCGGGGCGAGTATTCGAGCAGGCCTTCGTCGCGATCGAAGCCCACGGGCCGCAAACAGTTCGGATCCAGCACTCGCGGCTCGGGATCGCCGGGACCGGAGGCGACCGCGACCGCCACCGTGTTGTTCAACAGCAGTTCGTACAGGTCGTAAACGTACTGGCTCTGACCCCGCAGGAAGAAACGCAGCGAATCGAGCGGCAAACCGGAGAAGGCGATCTTGTCCGACAGGCAATCCAACTGCAGCCGCACCACGGCGACCGGTGCGGGCGACAGCCGAACCGGCGGTGCGCTGTACGGGGCGGCGCGCAATTCGGCCAGTTTCAACTCGATCGGCCAGAGCGTAGTGGGATAGCAGGTGCGAAAGCGGCACGGTTGTCCCTCGATCCCCTCGGTCTCGATCGTCGCGCCGCGCGGTATCCGGTATCCGGTGGTCAGCTCGCCTTGCTTTCGGTCCAAGACAAACCGGATGATGGCGGCACTGGGAGTCGGCGCCAAATAATGGGGATACAAGACACCGAGCAGCGCTTCGGAAACCTCGGGGAAATCGTCGTCCAGCTTATGGCGAGTGCGGGCGTTCAGATACGCAAACGCCTCGATCATCCGGGCGACGTGCGGATCCTTGCTGCCGTCCGGCCCCAACCGCAACCGACCCGCGATCTTGGGGTGGGCGTCGGCAAAGGCGGCGCCCATGTCCCGGATGAAGGCCAGTTCCCGGTTGTAGTAGGGCAACAACTCGTCGCTCACGCTTCCACTCCTTTCACGGCAAAGTTGCCGCTGGTCGGTTCGAGCTGCGAGTCGAAGACCACCGGCTCGGGAGCCGGTTCAGCATACAGCATCGCATCGATCCTCAGCCGCAGCGAGCGGTCGGTTTCGTCGGCGTTGTCCAGCAACTTGACTCGCACCGATTTGAACCGCGGCTCGAACTTGCGGACGACCCGCTCGACAATCTGCCGCAACTGTTCGCGACTGGACGCCGTCCCCATGCTGGCGCCGGTAAAATCGGGAATCCCGTAGTTGACCAGCGAGAGATCCAACTGGTCCAGGTCGGCCGGCCACTGAACGCAGCGCCAGCGGGTGTTCAGCAGGTTCTCCAAATCGCGTCGCACGCTCTGCTTCAATTCGCGCAGCACCTGGTGGCGGCTGAGCGGCGCTTCGCGCGAATTCTCCGGTTCGCGGTCGATCAGCCGGTCCAAGACCGAAGGCATCAGTTGTTGATCGTCGGAAATCCTGGCCATGACTCGCCCTGTCCTCAATCGCCCGCCGCCGCGGCGGCTTCGAAGGTGACCTCGGTCAACTGCATGATGCTTCGGTCCTGATCGCCGATCAGGAACATCCGCTGCCCGAGTCCGCGGACCGGTTGGCCTTCGTCGCCCAGCCACCCCGTGCCACGTCCCAGACGCAATTGCTCGTCGCCCGCTTGCCGCGTGGCCGGGTAGATCGCCGGCAGATAGACTTCGCCGTCCGGACCTCCCGCGACGATCATGTGGGCTCGCCGCCAAAGCAGATCCTGGGGCCGTTGCGGCGGATGAAACTCGATCGACTCGACGCGTTCGACGGGAATCCAGAAATACTTGCCCGTGCTGGTCAGCACTTCGAACGCGCAGGCGGTCAAATCGTCCAGGTCGCGCCAATCGTCGAACGGTTGCCCGTCGCACACGCCGCGGACATGCGGACGCTGGTCTTCCGCTTGGGCCAGCAACGTCGCCGCTTCGGCCAGGTTGCCCTCGCGCAGACAGATCGACGCCTGGAAGTGCAATTGAAACACGGGCGACGGTTCGCCCAGCAGTTCCGGGACGCGGCCTTCGTCGTAGAACTGCTGCCGCCAGACCTCGGCCCGCACCAGTTGGCGGAACAGGCTGAGCCCGACGGCCGTGGCCGGATCCTGTTGGACCATCGTCTCCAACTGCTTGTCAGCCCGTTCCCATTCGCCCGCGAAACACAACAGTTCGAACAGGAACCCGCGCCGGTCGGTGTCGGTGGGGTGCTTTTTCACTTCGGCGGTCGCCGCGGTGATGGCCTCGTTCAATTGGCCAGCTTGGTACAGTTCGCTCGCGGTCATCGTCCGTTACCCTCCAGTTAAGCGATCACAAAACCATGTCGGTCTCGGAGAGACCGATCCACGTGGTGGCGTCTCTCCGAGACGCCGGTGTCGGTCCCCGAGAGACCGGGCCACGTGCTTCTTCATCTTCGTCAGCCCCGTCCGGGGGCGAGTTCGGTGGCGACTCGCACGGTCGCTCGCATTTCGTCCAGTTCGTAGTGGGGCGCCAGGTGCATCACACACTGGTACGAGCCGGGTTTGCCGGGTTGCTCCCGCACCTCGACCCGCGCCTCGCGCAGCGGGAAACGGGCCTTCACTTCGGCCGAGGCCTCGGCGTCCGTCGTCACGTACCGCACAATCCAATCGGACAGGAACCGCTCCAGCTCGGACGGTTCGTTCATCGCCCCCACTTTGTCCCGCCCCAGGACTTTCAAGTAGTGGGCGAACCGCGACACGCACAGCATGTACTGCAGCATGGCGGACAGCCGTGCGTTGGCGCTCGCCGCCGCCCGATCGTAGACCTTGGGCTGCTGCAGCGAGGCGCTGCCGTAGAAGGCGGAGTACTCGGTATCCTTGCAATCGCACAGGGGGATAAGGCCCAGTTCGCTGAGTTGACGCTCCAGGTCGTCGCTGATCGCTACGTCCGTCGAGATCTTCACGGCGACTCCGGCCTTGTCCGTTCCAAAGCTGTGCGCGGGCAGACAGGTCACCAATCCGCCGCCTTCGATGTCCCGCTGGACTCCGCGGATGTCGGCCAGCCAGCCGGACTGGGCGAACGACCGGATCAGGACGCTGCCGAACGCATACGCGGCATTGCCCCACAGGTACTTGCTGCGGTCGGTCCCGGAAACGTCTTCGCGAAAACAGAAACCGTCCACGCGACTGCCGTCGTCCGCGTAGGGCAAACGCATCAGCACCTGCGGCAGCGCCAGCCCCACGAAGCGAGCGTCATCGGTCTTGCGCAGCGCATTCCATTTCAAGTAGTCCGTGTGCTGAAACAGCCGAGCATGATCCAATCGCTGTTCCAATTCAGCGAAGGTGTCCAAGCCGAACAGAGACGGGTGGACCGACGTGACGAAGGGACAGAACGCCGCCGCAGCGACTTGCGCGAAACCGCCGAGAATCGCCGGGTCGTTGTGCGGGTACCCGGGCTGCGGTCTCAGCCGGACCTGATAGTCGCCCAGCAGCACTCCGAACGGTTCGCCGCCCGGCGTGCCGAATTCGTCTTCGTAGACCTTGCGGAACATCTGGCTCTGGTCGAATTCGACCGACCGCTCGAAGTCCCGCTCGACTTCCCGCCACGTGGCGTGCAGCAGTCGGATCTTGATGCCCGGATCGCCCTCGTCCGCGACGCAATTCACCAGCATCCAGACGCCCCGCCACGAGGCTTCCAGGCGTTGGAAGTCGGGATGGTGCAGCACGGCGTTCAACTGGTCGTTGATCAACCGGTCGATCGCGGCGACGTCTCGGTTCAGCCGGCGGATCAGCGACTGCCGGTCGCCGCCGACCGGGCCGTCCAGCCAGCACTTCAACGAATCGGTCAGCGACGGGGCACGCAGAAAGCGGTCCAACCGCGCGACCGCCGAAGCCTCTGCCGCTTGCGGCGACGCCACGATCGCATCCAACAGGCTGGAGCCGGCGGCATCCGCCCCCGTGGCCGACAACGGAACCGTTGCCGGCAGAGCTACTCCATCGGTCGATGGGTGCCGATCCGATACGGCTGCGTCGGGTGTCATGCGCGTTGCTCCTCGCAGTCCCGGTCACCGGGCGGCTGGGAAAGAATGGGGACAGGCACCGTCGCGACGAACAGGCACACCAAGGATTTGGCGGTTCCCGCTCGGATCCCATCCCCTCTTTTCACAGCCACCGGGCGGCTAACCGCCGACTTTCGGAATCCGCGCCACCATGCGCAGCGACGTGGTCAATTCCTCCAACTGCAGCCAAGGACGCAACCAAGCGACGGCATTGTAGGTTCCCGGCTGACCCGGCACCTCTTTGACCTCGATCTTGGCTTCCCGCAATGGAAATCTCGCTTTCGCATCCTGGCTGGGCTTCGAGTCCGCGCTGACGTAGTTGGCGATCCAGCGTTCCAGCCAGGCCTGACAGTCCTCAACCTCCATGAACGAACCGATCTTGTCGCGGGCGATGACCTTCAGATAGTGAGCGAATCGGGACGTTGCCATGATGTAGGGCAGGCGTGCCGAGATGGCCGCGTTGGCGGTCGCTTCCGGCCGATCGTACTTCTTCGGCTTCTGCGTCGTCTGAGCCCCGAAGAAGACGGCGTAGTCGGTATTCTTGTAATGGCACAGCGGCAGGAAGCCCAGCAGGCTGAGTTCCGACTCGCGCCGGTCCGTGATGCCGACTTCCGTCGGGCACTTCAAGTCCGTGTCGCCGTCGTCGCTGCGGAAGATGTGCGCCGGCAAGCCCTCGACCTTGCCGCCGCCCTCGGCGCCGCGGATCGCGGTACACCAGCCGTACTTGGAAAACGCGTCGGTCAGACGGGCTCCCAGGACAAAGGAAGCATTCATCCAGCAGTATTGGTCGTGCGGCACGGAAACCGCTTGCTTCCCGGCACCCAACTCGACTTCCTCGAAATCGAATTCGTCCACCGGCTTGGTATTGGCTCCGTAGGGCAGGCGAGCCAGCACCCGCGGCATCGTCAAGGTCACGAACCGCGAATCTTCGCTGTCGCGGTACGATCGCCACTTGGTGTACTCGACCGTGTCGAAGATCTTCGCCATGTCGCGCGGCTTGGTCAGCTCGGTCCAGTTGTCGAAACCGCACAAGGCCGGCGATGCCGAAGCGATGAAGGGACAGAACGCCGCCGCTGCGACGTTGGAGATCTTGCCCAGCAGATCGATGTCTTCCGGATGGTTCGTGAACTCGTAGTCGCCGATCAACGCCCCGTACGGCTCGCCGCCCGGTGTTCCGAATTCGTTCTCATACAACTTCTTGAACAACTGGCTCTGGTCGAACTCGACCGCCTTGTCCAAATCCTTGAACACCTCGCGCTTGCCGGCGTTCAAGACCTTCAGCTTCAACTGGGTGCTGGTTTCGGAGTTCATCACGAGATAGTGCAGACCCCGCCAGGTGCCTTCCAACTGCTGAAACGCCGGGGTATGCATGACCGCCGACAGTTGCTTCGAGACGACTTTGTCGATCGCCGCGATCCCCGCCTTGATCGTCCGCGTCACGTCTTTGTTCCAGGTGACCGTGCCCCGCATGGCCTCTTCCGCCAGCGTCTTCAACAATTCCTGCGCGCGGTCGCGTTCGGTCTGCTTGGTCGCGGCGATCGCCGATTCCAGCAGACTGCCTTCCGCCGCCTCGGTCGCCTGAGCTTGTTGAGTTTGTCGTTCCGCAGCACTCATCAGTCACCTCCTTTTTCCGGGCCGTTCACGCCAAGTTCAGACGACAGTTTCTTCAAATCGTCCGTGTTCTTCAGCACCTGTTCCAGCACGCCCTCCAAGTCCTCGCTGCGATCGACTTTCGTCAACAGATCGCGCAGCTTGTCGCGTGTTTCCAGCAGTTTCCGCAGGGGATCAATCTGCTTGGCGACGTTGGTCGGTTCGAAATCGTCGATCGATTCGAACTTCAACTGGACGGGCATCTCGCCTTCGCCGGTGATGGTGTTCTCGACCCGCATCGTCAGTCCCGGGGTCATCCGCTTCATGACATCGTTGAAGTTGTCGCGGTCGATCTGAATGAACTTGCGGTCCTTCAGCGGCTTGAGCTTCTCGGTCGGATTGCCGGAGAAATCGCCGACGACCCCGACGACAAACGGCAACTCTTTCTGAACGACGGCCCCTTCGGTCTCGACGTCGTAGGTGATGTGGACCCGAGGCTTGCGCACTCTCTTCAGCTTTTCATGCACGCTCTCGCTCATGAATCGATCTCCCGATCAGCTATGGAACCGTGAGCAGAAACATCGACCGCTGGGACACGACGTCCCCACGGGCCGGACGGAAAATTGGCTCCCGCGGTGTCGAAAAGTGAGCCGGCCCGCAAACCAGCCTATGTTGTAAGGACTTTTTCGAGTATCCGCAACGGGCAATCAATCATCATCTGAAGATTGTCGTTTGACAATTCCAACTCGGCGGAACAGGTCGTCGCGAGTCCCTTCCTCCGAGATCAGCTCCTCCATTAACTCGGGGAGAGTCATCTTACCCCATCGGACCGCCTGCTCGAGGGCGTAGGAGACCGGCGAGTGCGGTTCGGTGCGGCGAAAGAAATCGGCAACCTGCAGCAGCGTTCGGAACGCAGAGTCGCGGTTCGCGACCGGTCCCGAGGAAGCGGCCGGTTGCCCGCCCGCCGCGCCGCCGCTCGCCTCAGCGGCCGTCGTTTCCCCACCTGACGCCGCGACCGATGCCGACGGGTCGCCAAGGATTCCTTGAGCCAACGAAGAGACTCGGTCGCGGCAGTCCTCCAGCGATCGGCGGATCTGCGACGACGGCGGCGCCGCCGAATAACCATCCTCGTTTTCGCCGCATCGCGACTCCAGAGCCTCGCCCAAGCGATTGAACTCGTCCAGGCATTGGTCGATATCGTCGCGTAGATTGCGAAAGAACTCCGGCGGAGTCTCCGCCACGGCGCGATTGAACATCTCTAGCGTTACGGCCCCGGCTTCCGCGGCGCGCTGAGCCCGGCGTTCCGGGTCGGTGATCGATTCCAAATCCAACGCCTGCCGGTAGTCCCGGCTCGTCAGCGGATCGTGCGACCTTCCCTGCGTGATCGGGATCGATTCGATCGGGCCGATCAGTGCCCCCTCGGAATCTTCTCCGTTCAATCCTGTCAACTGGGCGACGGTTGTCTCGTAGCCGTCTTCGTCCGGACGCGGGTGAATGCCGTCCCAGAAACGCTCGACAATCTCGCGGGTTACACGAAAACCGTCCCGCAGTCCCGCAAAGCCGTCCAAGCGGGCCAAGGCCTCGATCAACCACGCCGCCACCCATAAATCCTTGGACTTGGTCGCCAGCGTGTCCAAGGCCAGGCTCTTGACCTTGCGCCAGTCGGGCGGATCGATTCGTGCCACCTCCTGCTCGTCGCCGTACAGTCGCGCGTTCAACAACTGACGTTCCGACGCACGCGCCGAGTCCCGGGTGTCCTTGATCTGGTAGTAGACCGCGCTGAGCGACGAATGCTCTTTCAATTCGACGCCACCGGGCTGACCGTCGGAAACGGGCGCGAGAAGCGAGTGGAAGTCGAGAACGGGCTGGGACGCCATCGGGTATTCTCCTGGCAAGTGATGGACCGGCGTATATTGTAATTCCATCGGCGCACGGATTCCAATTCAGCGAGACATTCGCCGTGCTCTGTGACGCCTTGCCGCTTTGCCAACTTTGCCAACCCGAAGAATCGGCGTATCCCGAACTTGTCCTCGAGGCGCGAAACTTGGCATGCGAACGCAAACCCGCTAACCAGCGATCTTTAGATGTGCGTCCGATTGTCGAAAGCTCGCCGCGGGCCGGGACCGCCGAAGTCTCGCGAAGGCGGCGACGGGGTCACGCCATCATTTGGCGTGACCACTCGGCATCGTCGGTGGAAAGAGGCGGCCGAGGTTCGCTGTCGTAGATGTAATCCTCGTACCCGGACGCGTCGTAAATCCGATCCAAGACCTGTTTCAAATCGAGCCGAGCATCGGGGTGGGGTGGCGCCAGCGGAACCGGAATTACCGGCAACGGATCGTGTCAAGCCAGGATCTCGCGAAGCACTTTCTCGTACGCGTCGGCGTAACGCATCATGCCCAGATCGCTGGGGTGCGAGCCGTCTGTCGCCGCTTCGCCGTCGTCGCCCAATAAAGGGTCGCCTGTCAGGTAGTACAGACGCCCGCATCCTGCGTCGGCCAACTTCTGATAAGCGTTTTTCAGAGCCGCGCGGGAGGCCGTGTGGCGGTCGCGTGACGAACGCCGGAACGGCGCGTAGGTATACGTGCGGTCCTCGACCAGCAGGATCGGGCATTCGGGACGGGCCGCCCGCAGTTGACGGACCAGCGGTTCGGCTCGCTCGGCGACTTCCGCGCCTGTCATGTTGGGCAGACAATCGATCACGTACACGCTCGGATTCAACTCGGCCAGTAACTCGCCCACTTCGGCTTCCATCCGGCCGTTTCCCGAAAAACCCAGGTTGATCACGGGCCGATCCAATCGTCGGCCCAGGATTCCCGTAATCGACATACCGGGACGCGACGCACACGCGCCATGCATGATCGAGGTGCCGTAGAACACCAGCGGCTTGTCCGTTCGCGGCGCGACCGGCTCGAACCGGCATCCCGCGGGCACGCCGATCTCCAGCGACTCGGTGCCGTTGTACAGCGGCAGATACACGGTGTACAACCGCGGATTCGAATCCGGCAGGGCGTCGATGTCGGCGGCTAGAACCAGTTTCATCTGCTGGGCATCGGGCCGAGCCACAGCCAGCCAGCGGTCGCGGCCTTGTTCGTCGCGAGCGTACAGATCCAAGCCGCTGACGCCGGTCGCCGGCATGTGAGGCATGGCCAGGCTGCTGGAGAGCAACGAGTAGCGCGCATGGATCGCCGGGGCGTCGGTGCGGAACCGCACCAACATGCCGGCCGAGTGCCGGCTGAGATTCCAGACCGCTGCGCGCACGCGACTTTCCGCACGGGCCGGCAAACGGTCGAAGTATCGAGCGGTATCGGACCACCCTTTCCCCTCGACGCCCCATTCACGAACATCGTGCCAGGCAATCGCGTCGTTCACCGCCGTCGGCGGGTCCGCGGCAAATGCCCAGCGAACCGGCAAACAAGCAGCAGCCAGTCCCGCGACCGACCTCGAAAGGAACTCACGCCGCCCCATCCCCGCCACGCTGTGCATCGATCCATCCTCCATTGCTTGAAACCTTCCCTCGAACGAATCCCGTTACGATCGCTGCTCGCCAACGAAGTAGGGATTGGCGATGGTCGTCGGCGTCTCCGCCGTTGTCGACACACGTCGCTTGCGTTCCTCCCGCGGCTTGGCTTTGTCGGCTTTCTCGTCCTTCGCGTAGAATGGGTTCTCGATCCATTGGCCGACCGGCACGGGGGCGGGCTCGTGGGATCGGATTTGTTCCCGAACGATCGGGCGAGGCGGACGGGTGATCGGACTGTTCCCGTACGGCATCCCGACTCGAGTACCATAGTAGACCGGCGGGTGGATTGCAAAGTAAGGTGGCGTGGGAACCAAGTCGGACTGATACGCCGGCCCCCCAAACCAGTAGGGATACCAGCCGTAGCTGAATCCGCCGTCGAAAACCTGGGCCTGGACACGGTTTTCCAACATGCCGCACACCGTGAGGAAGGTGAGGGCGACAAGCGCCAAACGTAGATGTTTCATGGTCCCGTTCTCCCGAAGCTGACGTTTCCTGCGAAGTCAAATCGAAAACTCCAATTTTCCAAGGTAGTTCGAGCGCCGTGGCGTTACAACACAAAATTTCCGATCCGCTGACACAGCGGCTGATAGAGGAGGCCCGGCGAGTGGGGTTCGATCTGGTCGGCGTCTGTCCGGCGACCAACGCTCCGGGGATCAGCCGCCTGCGGCAGTGGATTGCCGCCGGCTATGCGGGCGAAATGCGTTATTTGCCGGATCGTCTGGAAGCATACGAACATCCGGATAGCATCTTGGCTGGTGCGAGGAGCCTGATCGTGCTGGGGCAGCATTACCGCACGGACGAACCTGTTCCCGTACAACCGGGGCAGGGACGCATTTCGCGTTACGCCTGGGGGCCGGCCGACTATCACGATCTGATCCACGACCGGCTGCGTCGCTTGCGCGAATTCCTGTTGGATGCCGTTCCCCAAGCCCGGGCGCGCGGAGTCGTGGACACGGCACCGCTGCTGGAACGCGAGTTCGGCCAATTGGCGGGCCTCGGCTGGATCGGCAAGAACACGATGCTGATCAACAAGCGCGCGGGCAGTTGGTTCTTCCTGGCTGCGCTGATCACGGACTTGACGTTGGACTACGACTCGCCGCACGCGGCCGACCACTGCGGGACGTGCCGAGCCTGCTTGGACGCCTGCCCGACCGGTGCCTTTCCCGAGCCGGGTGTGTTGGACGCCACTCGCTGCATCAGTTACTTGACCATCGAGTTGCGCGACCGGATTCCCGAAGATCTGCGAGCGGGAATCGGCGACTGGCTGTTCGGCTGCGACGTCTGCCAGGAGGTCTGCCCCTGGAACCGCAAGGCTCCGCGGGTCGAGACCGACGAGTTCCGTCCCGGCGCCGGCACGAACCCCGTGGACCTACTCGAACTGTTTCGAATGACGGACGAGCAGTTCCGCCGCCGCTTTCGCCACACGCCGCTTTGGCGCTCCAAGCGACGCGGGATACTCCGCAACGCGGCGATCGTGTTGGGCAACCAGCGTCCGCCGCAAGCGATCGATGCCTTGGAGATTGGATTGAACGATGCCGAGCCGCTGGTCCGCGAAGCCTGCGCCTGGGCGCTGAGACAATTCGACGACCAGCGGGGTCGCCTCGCTCTTCAATCGCGTCTGGCCAGCGAAACCGATGCGATGGTCCAGACGGCACTCCGCCAAGCCTTGAACCAACTCACCGCATCGGCGTAGCACGGCACAGATTCCGCTCGCGACGTGTACCCGGAACGCGCCGAACCGAAGCGACCTTTTCCGCACGCCGATCTGATGCCGTCACAGTTCATTCGACCTGCCTCAAGATGAAGCGGAGTGGGTCGATACGACCAGCCTTGCTCCGAGAACTGAGACGAGCCGATCGAGCACATCGGAACGCAGCGTGCGGTCCCCGGCGAGAAATTCGGACAAGTGAATGGGTGTCGTTCCGACGACTTCGGCCAAGGAAATCAGATCCCGGTCGCCGGCATGAATGGCACGTCTCAATTCCCCGCTGAAGGTGTTCTCCTCAGCAGCCTCTCGCATTCGCCGCTCCCGAGCGACGAGATCAGGCAACTCGGCGGCAATGTGCTCTCGAGCCTGCTCAATGTCAGCCAAGTGTTCGGGAGTCAACCCGTGACGGGATGGATTTATCATGACTATTCCTCACTGGGCTCGTAGGCCGTTACCGAAAAAACCCTGATGTCATCAATTCTTTCGTACACGCAGAAGAGAAACCGACCCCCTGGCGTGTTACCCCAACAACATGGCAGGCCAGAAGAATGACTCACATCCCTTCTCTCGGGGTGCCTGACCACGTGTTCGAACTCCTCTGTTGACACGTCGTGCTCCGCAATGTGGTCGACGTTTTCATCCACCCAAAGGAATTCGAGGTACGGCATGGCGATTCCCTGTGCCTGGACTTCCACTCAATTGCGATTTCCCGACTTAGTGACGAAGCCAACCGTCCGGTGCATCTTCTCGGCGCCGACGAATAGGTCACGCCATGTCGTACTTCGATCCGCAAGTCCGGTTCGACGCACTCGATTTTATGGCATGTGCTCGCAAAAGTCATTACCAGACAAGGCTTCCGGATTTCGGCCAGTAAGCGATCGCTTTTGACTTCCGTTGGTGTCTCCATTCCGCACACGACAATCGCGGACCACGTAAAGTTGTCGGTCTCAGAGCTATCGCGGGTGGCAAATCGATGCGGCCTTTTCCGCACGCCAATCCGACGCCGTTACAGCTCCTTCCACTTGCCGGCGTGCGGGGCGGGGAAGAAGCCTTCGGCGTCGGCCAGGACGGGCGGGGGGCTGTCGTAGTTCAAGTCGTCCAGGTAGTCGCAGAACTTGAACTGCGACTGGAGAACTTCGTCCCAGGTCACGACACGGTTGTAGTGCGCGGCGGCTCGGCCCATGAGCGAGGTGTAGTCGGCGTAGACGGCCCGCTTCGCCTGGTTGAACGGCTTGTCGTTGCGGATGGCGTCGATGAAGTCGATCCACTGGTAATCCCAGGGGCTGTGGGCATCGGGCGTCGGCGACCAGACAATGTTGTCGTTCGCGATGCGTTGGTCCTTGAAGATATGCACCGTCGCCGCGTGAATATTGCCTGAGAACTGGCCGGCACGCTTCGAACCGTGGACGAACGTGGCAAACTCCGTATGCCCGCCCTGGGCACGCCGAAAGCCGCAGAACGCCTTTCGTCCGTCCGGGAAGGTGTATTCCATCGAGTAGGTGTCGATATTCTGGCCGCGGTCCGTGCTGCCCACCTCGCGCCCGCCCATGGCGTGGCAAGCGACTGGCCAAGCGTCCATGAGCCAACAGCACTCGTCGATCTGATGAATCAGATTGTCGACCATGTGCCCCGAACCGACCCAGAGCAGCGGGATCTTGCCGAACTGGAGCTGCGCCATGAGATCGTTGGACTTCTCGCCCTGATCGCCCATCCAGCGGCGACCGGTCAGCCGGTTGGCACGCACATACTGCAACTCGCCCAATTCACCGCTGTTGATCTTGTCGATCAAGGCCGCCCGCGCGGGCGAGTGCCGACACTGGAGTCCCGCGGCGACCTTCAGACCTTTCTTCTCCGACTCTTCCGCGGCCCGCAGCATGCGGTGAAGTCCGCCTGGATCCGACGCGAAGGGCTTTTCCATGAAGACGTTGATGCCTTTGGCCACCGCGTACTCGACGTGCAGCGGGCGGATGTAGGCCCGCGTGGTACACATGGCCACGTCGCCGGGCCGCAGCAGATCGATCGCTTTCTTGTACGCGTCGAAGCCGACGAAGCGCCGTTCAGCGGGCACGTCGACCTCGTCCTTGAACTGTCGGGACAAGGTGCCGAGGGCGCGTTCGAGCGCTGTCTCTTGAACGTCGGCCGCTGCAAACAAGCGAATCGGCCCTTGGTCCCTGGTCCTCAACGCGTTGCCGACCGCACCGGATCCCCGACCCCCGCAACCGAGCAGCGCCAGTCGGATCGTGTTGTCCTCGGCAGCGTGGACGGCGGGTACACCGCCCGCCATCACCGCCGCGCCCGCGGTAACCGAACCGAGTCCTTTCAGAAAACTCCGGCGACCGACTTTCCGGCCTTGCTTTGCTTCCGACATCGTGGCGTTCTCCTTGCAGTGAACTTCAGGGGGTGGCAAATGAAAAAACCGATCAAGCAGGTTCTTCGAGCAGTGCCGCTGCCACTTCGCTCCAATCTTCGAACGGGCGGTACGGGACGTCGGCCTTGCGGCAGGCGATGGTCAGATCGCTGCGGGCAAAGCGCAGATCCGAGGCGACAAGTCGAGCGGCTTCGAAATCGGGGAATCCGTCTCCGGCAAAGGCGACCTTGCGTCCCTGTTGCAGCAGTCCTTGCACCACCGCCGCCTTGTCGATGCCGGTTTCGTGGCAGCAGTATTCCGACGCAGTAGGACGCTCCATGATCAATCGACCATCGTGAATACGGCCCGGATTCGCATGGCAGGGCAAGTTGACGCCGGCACGGGCCAGCAGAATGTCGATGTACCACGAACAACCGGCCGATACGAGAAGCACGTCCCAGCCGACCGCCCGCAGACGCTCCAGATGGTCGGCCAGTTGCGCGGGCATCTCGATCATGTCGAGAATGCCGCGAAGTGCCGCTTCGCCTCCCTCCGCCGCCTCGAAAAACGACCTCAGGGCGTCGAAGTGAGTCATCTTGCCGACTCGGTACGCATCCCAGAAATTCGGTGTCCCGGGGGGAACCAGATGCTGGCGGACCAGATGATAAAAGTCGGGGCGTGCCAGCGTGCCGTCGAAATCCGAAACCAGTACGGCCCGTCGTTCGGGGACATCAAGTGCCACTCGTACTCCTCTCCTGTCCAAGATTCCACGCGGACGCGGCAGCGTGCCGCGGTTTGCGACTAGACGATACCAGATTAAGGTAGGCCCGATCGCAAGGGAAGTCAAGCCCCGCCGTCGGTTGCTCGACGCCGCGCTGCCGCGCTGTTGAACCGGCGACGACGGGGACATCGCCCCTCCCCGGCCGCTGCGGCGGCAGGCGTCCTGCAGCAACGGGTGTACATAGATGCGGTACTTGACACCCTGCACGAATTGGCCGACAAATGGATTTGGGACGTAGAAATCTACGTGCCGCCATTCAAGTCTTCGCAATTTTTTTGTTCGCTGGGAGAGTCAAGAATGCGGGTCTGGCCAGGCCGACCGTATCCGTTGGGAGCAACGTGGGACGGCGGCGGCGTGAATTTTTCGTTGTTTTCCCAACACGCGACCCGAGTGGATCTTTGTTTGTTCGACGCTCCGGATGCGCAGCGCGAATCCTACTGCATCCGGTTGCCGGAGCAGACCGATCTGGCTTGGCACGGATATCTGCCGGACGTGGTTCCCAGCCAACTTTACGGATACCGCGTCCACGGTGCCTGGGAACCCGAGCAGGGGCATCGGTTCAATTCCGCCAAGCTGGTCATGGATCCGTACGCCAAGGCGATCGGCCGCGATTTGCGTTGGGGCGACGAAATGTTCGGATACCGGATTGGGGACCAGCGCGAGGATCTGTCGCTGGACGAGCGGGACAACGCCGCGATGGCACCGCTGGCCTCCGTGATCGACTCGGCATTCACCTGGGGCGACGAATCTCGCCCGGCGATCCCGCGACATAAGATGGTGATCTATGAAGCACACGTGAAGGGCTTCAGTCAACTGCACCCCGATATCCCGGAGAAGATGCGCGGGACGTATGCCGGGCTCGCGTCCGAAGCGGCGATTGAGCATTTCAAACGGTTGGGCATCAATGCCGTCGAGTTGATGCCGGTCCACCACCGCGTAGACGACCGGCACCTGGTGGACCGGGGTTTGAGCAATTTCTGGGGCTACAATACTCTGGCGTTTTTCGCGCCGGATACCCGGTACTCGATGTCCGGCACCGGCCCCGAATCGGTGCGCGAGTTCAAGCGGATGGTTCATGCGTTGCATTCGGCCGGGATCGAAGTCATCTTGGACGTGGTCTACAACCACACCGCCGAGGGCAATCACCTAGGGCCGACACTGTCGCTGCGGGGAATCGACAATGTGGCCTACTACCGCTTGGTCCACGACCAGCCGCGGTACTACATGGATTACACCGGCTGCGGGAATACGCTGAACATGCAGCATCCGCGGGTGCTGCAATTGATCATGGACAGCCTGCGCTACTGGGTGCTGGAGATGCATGTCGACGGGTTCCGCTTCGATCTGGCCAGCGCGCTGGCTCGGGAACTGCACGAGGTCGACAAGCTGGGCGCCTTCTTCGATATCATCCATCAGGATCCGGTTCTGTCGCAGGTCAAGCTGATCGCAGAGCCGTGGGATCTGGGCGAGGGCGGCTACCAGGTGGGCAATTTTCCCGTGGGCTGGAACGAATGGAACGGCAAGTACCGCGACACGATGCGCAGCTTCTGGCGCGGCGACAGCGGGACGGTGTCCGAGTTCGCGACGCGGTTGTGCGGAAGCAGCGACTTGTACGAATCGAGCAACCGTCGGCCGTATGCGAGCGTCAACTTCGTCACCTCGCACGACGGCTTCGCGCTGCAGGACTTGGTGGCCTACAACGACAAGCACAACGAGGCCAACGGGGAACAGAACCGGGACGGCGACTCGCACAATCTGAGTTGGAACTGCGGCGTCGAGGGGCCGAGCGACGATCCCGCGGTCATCGGGCTGCGCGAGCGTCAGAAGCGGAACTTCGTGGCCACGCTCTTCCTTTCCCAGGGCATTCCGATGCTTCGCGGCGGCGACGAATTGAGCCACACGCAGCTCGGCAACAACAACGCCTATTGCCAGGACAACGAATTGAGTTGGTTACACTGGGACCTGGATCCGAGACAGCAGCAGTTTCTGGACTTCGTCACCAAGGTGATCGAATTGAAGGAACGCGAACCGGTGCTTCACCGACCGAAGTTCTTTCAAGGGCGGCCTCTCCGCGGGACGGTCCTGAAAGATGTCCAGTGGCTCGATCCGTCGGGCGATGAAATGTCCGACGAAGGCTGGCACGCCGGTTTTGTACGGTCGATCGGCGTCCGATTGGACGGTAACTCGATCCAAGAGACCGACGAGCGGGGTGGACCGTTGGTCGGCAACACCCTGCTGCTGCTGTTCAACGCGGATGCCGGCGAAATTGAATTCACCCTCCCGCCGCACGGTGACGAGCAAGGCTGGTTGCTGGAATTCGACACGGCCGCCGGCCTGCTAGAAGACACCGGCGTTGTGGTTGAGGAACATTACGCGTTGCAAGGCCGCTCGGTGGCCGTGTTCCGGCTGATCGCTCGCGACGGAGGGACGGAAGCGGCCTCGAATGGCGCATGAATCCCAGGGCCTTGACGGCCACAGACAGAAAGGAGCTGCACGACCATGGAAGCGGACCCGCTGTGGTACAAGACCGCGATCATCTACCAGTTGCACGTTCGTTCGTTTTGCGACTCGAACGGTGACGGAATCGGCGATTTCCGGGGACTGACAGAGAAACTGGACTATCTTCAAGAGCTGGGCGTCACGGCGATCTGGTTGTTGCCGTTCTACCCGTCGCCGCTGAAGGACGACGGCTACGACATCTCCGATTACCGGAACGTCCATCCCGACTACGGGACACTGGCCGATTTCCGCGAATTTCTGCGCGAGGCGCATCGTCGCGGCTTGCGAGTGATCACCGAGCTAGTGCTGAACCACACGTCCGACCAGCATCCGTGGTTCCAGCGCGCGCGTCGCGCCGAACCGGACAGCCCCGAGCGCGACTACTACGTGTGGAGCGACACCTCGGAAAAGTACTCCCAGGCGCGGGTGATCTTCCAGGACTACGAAGCGTCGAACTGGTCTTGGGACCCCGTGGCCCGGGCCTACTACTGGCACCGTTTCTTCCATCATCAACCCGATTTGAACTACGACAATCCGGCGGTGCGGGAGGAGATTGCCGGGATCTTGGACCACTGGTGCTACCTGGGTGTCGACGGCTTGCGGCTGGACGGCGTGCCTTACCTGTTCCAGCGCGAAGGAACGACTTGCGAGAGTCTTCCCGAAACCCACGCCTTCTTGAAACAGTTGCGCGCGCACGTCGACGCCAAGTTCAGTGCCCGTATGTTCCTGGCCGAGGCCAATCAATGGCCGGAGGACTCGGTGCCCTACTTCGGCGACGGCGACGAGTGCCACACGGCGTTCCATTTCCCGCTGATGCCGCGGATGTATCTGGCTTTGCAGATGGAGGACCGTTTTCCGATCATCGACATCCTGGAACAGACGCCGCCGATCCCCGAGAACTGCCAATGGATGCTGTTCTTGCGGAATCACGACGAATTGACGCTGGAGATGGTGACCGAGGAAGAGCGGGACGTGATGTACCGGTTCTACGCGCGCGATCCGCAGGCCCGGCTGAACCTGGGCATCCGGCGGCGGTTGGCGCCGTTGCTGGAGAACGACCGGCGCAAGATCGAACTGCTGAACGGACTGCTGCTGTCGCTGCCGGGAACTCCCATCGTCTACTACGGCGACGAACTGGGGATGGGCGACAATATCTACCTGGGCGATCGGAACGGGGTGCGCACTCCGATGCAGTGGAGCGCCGACCGCAACGCCGGGTTTTCCCGGGCCAACCCGCAGCGGCTGTATCTGCCTCCGATCATCGACTATCAGTACCACTACGAGTCGGTCAACGTCGAGACGCAGCGGACGAATCCGAATTCGCTGCTGCAATGGATGCAGCGGATCATCCGCCTGCGGCGCGAGGTGCGTCCGCTGGCCGAAGGCGAACTGGAGTTTCTGCATCCGGACAATTCCAAAGTGCTGGCCTACATTCGCCGGTTCCAGGACGAGTGCGTGCTGGTGGTCGCCAACCTGTCGCGTTCGGCGCAGTTTGTCGAATTGAACATGGCGGCGCACGAGGGCAAGACGCCGGTCGAATTGTCCGGTCGCACCCGCTTTCCCCGCATCGGCGAATTGCCTTATCTGCTGACCCTGATGCCCTACGCGTTCTACTGGTTCATCCTCCAGCCCGAATCGCACGAGGCGAAGCCCTGGGAATTGCGGTTCGAGCTGCCGACCTTGGACGCACGCGATGCCTGGACCTCCGTGCTCGAGTCGCCCGCGCGCGAAGGACTGGAGCGGGCCTTGCCCGCGTATCTCGTCTCGCGGGTTTGGCACCGGCGCCCCGGCGTGCCGATTCGCAGTGTGACCATCCGCGACGTCGCGCCGTTTTCCCAGGGCCACGCCGGCGCGGAGATCGTGTTGGTGCTGGCCCGCGCCGAGTACGAGGACGGATTGGATTCCACCTACCTGATCCCGATGGCATTTGCGGTGGAGAGCGAAGCGGCGCGAACCGGCGTGGATTTCGCGGAGAGCACGATCGCCCGTCTGAGAATCGAGCATGACGGCATGTGCGAGACAGGGATGCTGTACGACGCGTTCGGCCAGCCCGATTTCTGCCGCGGCATGCTGGACGCCATCGCCGTGCGGCGCGAAACCGAAACGCAGCACGGCCAGTTGATTGCCCGTCCCACATCGGCGTATGCGCGCATCCGCGGCGACGCGGAGGAACCGCTCGAAGCGGGAACGCGCCAGGAGAAGCAGAGCAACAGCGTGGTCGCGCTCGGGCAGCGACTGTTGCTGAAGTGGTTCCGGCGACTGGAGGAGGGCACGCATCCGGAGTTGGAGATCGGTTTGCACCTGACCGAAATGGCCAGTTTCACGCACATGGCGCCCGTGGCCGGCGCCCTCGAGTACCAGCCGCGGGGCGGGCGGCCGATGACCGTGGGCATCTTGCAGGGGTTCGTCGAGCACCGGCGCACTGCATGGGAGGAGGCGCTCGACACGCTCGAAGCGTTCATTCGCGCCGTCTCGGTCGATCCGCCGCTCGATCCTCCCGGCGACCTGCCGCCGGACCAGCGATCCCACTTGAAATTGTTGGACGCCTCCGTGCCGGACAACGCGCAGCGATTCTTTGGCAACTACCTCCAATCGGCCTCGCGTCTCGGTCAGCGAACCGCCGAACTGCATCGCGCCCTGGCCGCCAACGGGGACGATCCGGCGCTGCGGCCCGAGCCGATGCTGCCCTTCCACCAGCGGGCGTTGTACCAGGCGATCCGCAACGTGCTGGGACGCTCGTTCCGCTCGCTTCGGCAGATGCTGCCGGAAATGCCCGAGGAGGTACAGCGTTTGGCCGGTGCGGTGCTGGAACGGGGCGGCGACCGTCTGACGACGCTGCTCCACGCCCTGCCGCAGGATCTGAAAGCCATGCGGATTCGCTGTCACGGGAACTACGGCCTGCGCGACGTCCTGTGCCACGGCGACGATCTGGTGATCATCGATTTCGAGGGCGATCCGGATTGGTCGATCAGCCAGCGCCGCGCGAAGGCCTCGCCCCTGCGCGACGTGTCCGGCATGTTGTGGTCGTTCGAGCGAGCCGCGCTGTTCGCGCTGCGCGACTACTGTACGGTGACGGAGGTCGACGAGTCGGAAATCTGCCGCTTGGGCCAGTGGACCGATTACTGGCTGGCCTGGACCGGAGCCGAGTTCCTCCGTTCCTATCTGGCGGTGGCCGCGAATTCGCCAATCGTTCCCCGCCCGCCGCGAGCCCTGGAGACGTTGCTGGATCTGTACTACGCGGAACGGTGCGCGACGGTTCTGGAACACGACCTACTGAACCGTTCCCCCGAGTTACCTCTGTCGCTGCGGCAGATGAATCGGTTTCTCGGAGAGACGGTCCCACACGCGGAGTAGCCGCCATGTATCGAGAACCGCTATCGACACTCGCTCGACTGTACGGAGTGCGCACGACCTACGTCGACGTCTGGCAGCGCCCGCGACGATCTTCGGAAGCGGCCGTGCTGCGCATTCTGCAACTGCTGGGGGCTCCCGTCGACTCGCCGGCCGACCTGCCCGGCGCGGTTCGGCTCCGTCGGCAAGAGATCTGGCGGCAGATGATCGAGCCGGTGCTGGTCGCATTCGACGGCCGAAAGTCCGTCGCGAGGTTGCAGTTGCCCGAGTCGATGCAGCACGCGGAGTACCAGTTGCGCATCGACCTGGAGGACGGAGCGTCCCTGACACGATCGGGCTCGGTCCGCGAGCTGCCGGTGCTGCGGCGTCGATCGGTCGAGGGCGTCGAGTACAGCCGGCGAGCCATGGAGTTGCCCGGCGGACTTCCCTGGGGCTACCACCGGCTGAGCCTGGAAGTGGGAAGCCTGCGTGGAGAGAGCCTGGTGATCGCCGCTCCCTTGCGCGCGTACGGCGAAACCGACACTGATCGCCAACGGATTTGGGGCGTGTTCCTGCCTCTGTACGCGCTGCATCGGCGGTCGAGTCGGGGAGGAGGTGATTTCGCGGATCTCGAAGCGCTGATGCAATGGACCGCGGATCGCGGCGGCAATCTGGTCGCCACCCTGCCCTTGCTTTCGACCCTGTGGGAATTGACGGACGATCCCAGCCCCTACAATCCCGCGAGCCGACTTTTTTGGAACGAGTACTATTTGAATCCCGAACAGATCCCGGAATTCGAGGGCTGCGGCGAAGCTCGCCGATGGATGGAATCGAGCCCGCCGAGCGGGCGTCGCGAGGAAACGCCCTTCGCAGAACTGATCGACTATCCCGCCGAGATGCAAAGGAAACGCCGAATCCTGGAAGCATTGGCCGCGTCGTTTTTCGCGCAGGATTCGCCGCGCCGCGAGGCGCTGACCGAGTACTGCCGTCAGCACCCCGAACTCGAACGATTCGCGGAATTCCGCGCGGTGGGCGAACGCCAGAAGATTGCCTGGCCTGCCTGGCCCGAGCGGCTCCGCGACGGGACGGTCGAGCCGGACGACTACGACCCCGCCGTCTTCCAGTACCATCTGTACACCCAGTGGCAGGTCGATCGACAGCTCGAGTCGTTGAAGGACCGAGCAGATCGCTTGCAGTTGCTGTGGTATCTCGATTTCCCGTTGGGAGTCAACGGCGGCGGTTACGACGTGTGGCGCGAGCGAGGTCTGTTTGTTCGCGAGGCTTCGGGGGGCGCGCCGCCGGATTCGTTCTTCACCCGGGGACAGGACTGGGGATTTCCCCCGCTTCATCCGGGGCAACTGCGCCAGCAGGGATACGCCTATTTCATTCGCGCGTTGAGAAATCACCTGCGGCACGCGCGGGTGCTGCGTTTCGACCACGTGATGGGAATGCACCGACTGTATTGGATTCCGCGAGGATTTTCCGCGCAGGAGGGCGTTTACGTCCGGTACGCGCTGGAGGAAATGTGCGCCATCCTGACATTGGAGTCGCACCGCTTCGGGGCGCGGATCGTCGGCGAAAACCTGGGGACCGTTCCGCCCGCGGTCGATCGCGCCCTGACTCGGCACGGGCTGGACGACATGTACGTACTGCAGTACGAAACGAATCCGGAAAAGGGAACGGCGCTGCGAGACGTGCCGGCGACGTCGGTGGCCAGCGTCAATACCCACGACATGCCCCAGTTCGCCGCGTACTGGCAAGGTCTGGACATCCAGGACCGCGTGCAAATGGGCCTGTTCGACGAGGAAGAAGCCGATCTCGAACAGCAGCGGCGCCAACAATTGCGCGATCGGCTGGTCGATTTCTTGATCGGCAGGGGACTGCTCGACACCGACCAACCCCAGTGCGCCCAGGTGCTGCAGGCGTGCGAAGCCTTCCTGGCCGCGAGCGATGCGGGAATCGTGCTGGTCAACCTGGAAGACCTGTGGGGCGAGACCGAACCGCAAAATCGCCCGGGCACGTACCGCGAATACCCGAACTGGCAACGCAAAGCCAGGTGGACCTTCGACTCGTTCAGCGAAATGCCTGATGTCCAGCGGATTCTCGGTGTCATCGACCGGCTGCGAAAACGGCGAACCGAACCCACCGAAACGGAAGGATGACGGCTGATGCCGAAGACTGACGAGAAGGAGTCGGCGTTCGAGGAGCCCGTTCACGGCGTGCCCGGAGCGACCCGGCGGCGCGACGATTCCGTGCAATGGCGACTCTGGGCGCCCAAGCATGACGCGGTCCAGTTGGTGATCGACCGCGACGGTCGACGGGACGCATTCTTGATGACAGCCGAAGACCAGGGCTATCACGTGTTCGCCGATCGCGACGTTCGCGAAGGAACGCGGTACGCCTATCGGCTGGCCGACGGCCGCGAGTTGCCCGATCCTGCCTCGCGATGGCAACCGGACGGGGTCCACTTGCCGTCCGCGGTTTTCTTTCCCGAGACGTATCGCTGGGCCGATTCAGACTGGAAAGGTGTGGCTCGCGAGGATCTGGTGATCTACGAACTGCATGTCGGCACCTTTACTCGGGCCGGAACATTCGACGGCGTCGCGTCGCGTTTCGAGGATCTTCGAGAGTTGGGAGTGACCGCCATCGAGTTGATGCCGGTCGCCCAGTTTCCCGGGGATCGCAATTGGGGTTACGACGGTGCGTTTCCTTACGCGGTCCAGAACAGCTACGGAGGTCCGCGCGCCTTGCAGCGTCTGGTCGACCGGGCTCATCAGGCCGGCCTGGCCGTCATCTTGGATGTCGTCTACAACCACCTCGGCCCGGAGGGAAGCTACCAGGGCAGCTTCGGGCACTATTTCACGGATCGCTACCATACGCCCTGGGGCGACGGAGTGAATTTCGATGGTCCCTGGTCGGATGCCGTTCGAAATTACATCCTCGAAAACGCACAGATGTGGGTCCGCGATTTCCGCGTCGACGGACTTCGTCTGGATGCGGTCCATGCGATCTACGATTTCGGAACGCGGCACATCCTGGCGGAACTTCAGCAGACCGTCCAGCAGATCGCCAGCGAGCAAGGCCGGACGGTGCATGTGATCGCCGAGAGCAACCAGAACGATGTCCGCTTGATCGATCCGCCGCAACGGAACGGCTATGGTTTGGACGGGGTTTGGAGCGACGATTTCCACCACAGCGTTCGCACGCTGCTCACCGGCGACCGGGAAGGGTACTACCAGGATTTCGGACGCGCGGAGCACTTGGCCAAAGCGTTCGAGCACGTGTTCGTGTACGACGACTGCTACAGTCCCTTCCGAAAACGGAGGCACGGCAGCCGCGTCGAGGCCCGCGATCGAACCAAGTTCGTCGTTTGCGTTCACAATCACGATCAGATCGGCAACCGGGCGTTGGGCGACCGCTCGGCGTCCTATCTGCAGAAACCGGCTCAGCGTTTGGCTTGCGGGTTGCTGTTGATTTCGCCGTGCGTGCCCATGTTGTTTATGGGCGAGGAGTACGGCGAGCAGAATCCGTTCCCGTTCTTCTGTTCGTTCGGCGACGAAGGACTGGTTGAAGCCGTGAGACGCGGACGCCGGGATGAGTTTGCCGCGCTCGACTTCCAATGGACCTCGCGGATCCCCGATCCGCAGGATGAAGCGACGTTCGAATCGGCCAAGTTGACTTGGCAGTGGGCGGAAGGCTCGTTTCATGCCTGCCTGCGACGGCTGTACCGCGATCTCTTGGCGGCCAGGCGAACCTGGCCGCCGTTGCAGGACCGCCAGTATACGGTTGCGCGGATCGTCGGAAATCGCGAGCGGCCGGACGAGGAAGCCAGCGTGTTGCTGGTGGATCGTGGCGATTCGCCGCGTCTGCGAGCCGTGGCGAATCTGTCCGCCGAACGGCAGCCCTTACCCGAGGCTGATCGGCGAGATGGCGAACTGCGGTTCAGCACGGAAGCGGCCGTGTATGGCGGCTCGCGCGACTTGGGCGAGCAAGTATCGGAACTGCATCCGTACGAACTTTTGATCTTCGGCTCCTGGTAGCCGTGGGGGAGCGCGAGAATTCAGGTGCTGCCTGTGCCG
Source organism: Pirellulaceae bacterium (assembly GCA_023382975.1). GTDB lineage: Bacteria > Planctomycetota > Planctomycetia > Pirellulales > Pirellulaceae > SKKK01. Next base: position 144,659 of record JAHDXO010000012.1, on the reverse strand, counting down.
AGGTCGCTAGGATTTGATATCCGATTTCACTCAGCGCTGGCTTCGGGCACAAATGACTTGTTGGGAAGGATGAGGAACTATGAACGAACAAACTGACTCACAGGCAGCGGTGCTCGCGGCCGTCCAGCGACGGTTGGCGGAACGGCGTTGCCGGCCGCGGGCGACGTATCGCCTTCAGTTCCAGGGCGGGAACATGGCGTTCCGGGATGCCTCGGCCTTGGTGCCGTACCTGAACACGCTGGGCATCAGCCATGTCTACGCCGCCCCCTGCCTGATGGCCCGCCGAGGCAGTTCACATGGCTACGCCGTCATCGACTACACTCGGCTGAATCCGGAACTGGGGTCGGACGACGAGTTCGAGACGTTTGTTCGAACGCTTCACCAGCACGGCATGGGACAGATTCTGGACGTCGTGCCCAACCACATGAGTGCCGCGCCCGGCGAGAACCGCTGGTGGACCGACGTCTTGGAGAACGGCCCGAGTTCGCCGTATGCGGACTATTTCGACATCGACTGGAATCCGATCAAAGTGGAATTGCGCAACAAGGTGCTCCTGCCCATCCTGGACCGGCAGTTTGGCGATGCCCTGGAGGCTGGTTGCCTGAACGTGAAGTACGGCAACGGTGCGTTTCACATCGATTCCTCGGGCTGCGAACTGCCGGTGGATCCGAAGACCTACGACGCGATTCTCGCCGTGGGACTGGAGGAGTTGAAAACCGCCAGACCGAACGATGACGAGGATGTGCGCGAGTTGGAGAGCATCCTGACTGCGTCGCAGCATCTGCCCGACCGCAACAAGACGGATCGGCCGGCCGTGGAGGAGCGGCAGCGAGAAAAGGAAGTCATCAAAGACCGCATCCGCCACTTGCTTACGAGGTCGCCCGAGTTGGCCGCGCACGTGGAGGCCAACCTGCGGCAACTAAACGGACAGCCGGGAAATCCCGCCAGTTTCGATGCGCTCGAGCGGTTATTGAACGCCCAGGTGTACCGGCTGGCATACTGGAAGACTGCCGCGGACGAAATCAATTACCGCCGCTTCTTCGATATCAACGATCTGGCCGCCGTTTGCACGGAGGAACGGCACGTCTTCGAGGCGAGCCACGCTCTGCTTCTGGAACTGCTAGCCGAAGGCAAGATCGATGGCCTGCGCATCGATCACGTCGACGGCCTGTTCGATCCGCTCGAATATCTCTGGCGGCTCCAGGAGGGATATGTGCAAGAGACCGTACGTCGCGTGTTGGCGAGCGAGTACGACCGTCCGGAAGCGATGCCCGACAGCGCTCCCGCGGACGGCAATCACGAGAACGGTTTCGAGGCCACCATCGTGCAGACCGTTCTTTCGGCCATCCAACCGGAACGCGGAAGGTCTGCGCCCGGCAACATCGCAACGCACGAGCCCCGCGGTACGGCGGCGACGGAGGTGGGGCGTGACGATCCGCCTCTGTACGTCGTGGTCGAGAAGATCCTGGGGCCTCACGAGCCGCTTCCGCTGGAATGGCCGACCGCCGGAACGACGGGCTACGACTTCCTGAATTCGGTCAACGGAACGTTCATGGATCCGGCGGGATTTAGCGAAATGCTGAAGACCTACGGCCGGTTCACTCAGGAGCCAACCGATTTCCAGCAAATCGCCCACCGTGGCAAGCTGTTGATCCTCCGCGTTGCGATGTCCAGCGAACTCCACCTGCTGGCGCATCGACTGAACCGGATCTCCGAGCGGCATCGTTCTTCGCGAGACTACACGCTCAATGCACTGCGGTCCGCGTTGCGGGCCATTCTGGCGTCATTTCCCGTGTACCGGACCTATATCCGCGGCGACTCGGTCAGCGACCGCGACCGGGAGGTCATCGGCCGGGCCGTGGCGCACGCCAAGCGACTGAATCCCGCGATGGGCACCGGCGAATTTGATTTCATCCGCGGGGTTCTGCTGCTGGAGGAGCCGCCGAATCTGAACGATTCGATCCGCCGCCAGCGAGATTTCTTCGTGGGCAGGTTTCAACAGGTGACAAGTCCGGTGGTCGCCAAGGGCGTGGAAGACACCGCCTTCTACCGCTTCTATCCGCTCGCCTCGGCAAACGAAGTGGGCGGCGAACCGGCTCGGCCCGCATTGACCATCCAGCAGTTCCATGCCGACAACCTGGCCAGACGGGCATCGCATCCGCTGTCGATGACCTGCACCTCGACGCACGACACCAAACGTAGCGAGGATACCCGGGCGCGGATCAACGTGCTGGCCGAGATCCCGCAGATCTGGCGAAAGGCCGTGAACCGTTGGGCTCGCTTGAACCGGCGATTGCTTCACGACATCGATGGGCAACCGGCGCCCAGTCGCAACGACGAGTATTTGTTCTACCAAACCCTGGTCGGGATCTGGCCGCTGCAGCCAGCGGGCGCCGCGGAGCACGAGCAATTGATCGAACGCATGGTGCAGTACATGGAAAAGGCGACTCACGAAGCGAAAGCCCATACCAGTTGGCTCGCCCCCAACCCCGGCTACGACGAGGCGGTGCAGCACTTCGTCCGAACGGCTCTGCGAAACGATCCCAAGAACCGTTTCCTGACGGACTTCCGCGAGTTTCACGAACAGGTACTCGACTGGGGCCTGTACTCGGCCTTGTCGCAGGTGCTGCTCAAATTGACGTCGCCTGGCGTGCCGGACATCTATCAGGGACAGGAACTTTGGGACTTCAGTCTTGTCGATCCCGACAACCGGCGGCCCGTCGATTTCGAAGTTCGACGCAGGCTGCTCGATGAACTCCAGACCCGAATCGCCTTGGGCGAGGGCGCGCTGGCGGAACTGGCGCGACACTTGGGTGCGTCGCCGCGCGATCCTCGCATCAAGTTGTTCGTGACATGGCGGACCTTGCAGATCCGACAGCATCACGCCGACCTTTTCCAGACGGGCCACTACCTGCCGCTGACGGTGGAAGGCGCCTGGGCCAATCACCTGGTTGCGTTCGCGTGGCGTTTGCCTGCGGCGAGGGAGCATCCCGAACAAACCGTCATTGTCGCGGTTCCACGTCTGCTGGCCCAATTGACATCCCGGCCCGGTCAGGCCGAGCCGTCGTCCGCTCCGGTCGGCGAGTCGATTTGGGAGGATACGAACATCGTCCTGCCCGATGACGTGCCGACCGCCTTGATGAACCAATTCACCGGGCAAGTCTGCTCGGCGGACCAACGCAGAATTCGCGCAGCCGAGATGCTGTCCGCGTTTCCCGTCGCCTTGCTGGCCGCGGACGCAAGTTGACCCATCCACGTTGCCTATCGAAAGGAGAAGAACGATGTCCAAACGCGACGAGTATGTCAAGAAGCTTCAAGCGAAGCTGGATGAATGGAATGCCGACATCGACAAGCTCGAGGCGCGAGCGAAAGAGATCGGCGCCGACGCGCGCAAGACCTACGATCGAAAGCTGACCGAACTGCGGGCCAAGCGGGACGACGCGGTCGTCCGGTTGCAGAGCCTGCGGGAAGCGAGCGAGGCGGCGTGGCAGGAGCTGCGGGCCGGCATGGAATTGGCCTGGGAAGCCCTGAGTGAAGGAATTCAGAGCGCCAAATCACAGTTCAAGTGAGCTGCGTGCGACGGCAGAGATAATGGCTATTTTAGTGCGAACACCTGCCGAGCGATCGGCGACAACAACGGTAGGCTTTCCCCGCCGCGAAGACGCTCTTCGCGGCGGGCAACGTACGGCCTGAAGACAAAAGGAGAGAACGATGAGCTTAGTTGATTTCTTGGTTCTCTTGATCGTGGCGGGTGTCTGCGGAATGATTGGTCAGGCGATCAGCGGGTACTCGCGCGGAGGGTGCTTGGTCGCCATTGCGCTGGGCTTCATCGGATCGCTGATCGGTGTCTGGCTCAAGCGGACTCTCGGACTTCCCGAGCTGCTGATGCTGAACATCGGAGGCTCCCAGTTCCCGGTCGTTTGGTCCGTCCTGGGCGCAGCGCTTTTCGTCGCCGTGATCGGCTTCCTGTCTCGCCAAAACAGACGTCCGATGGGCTGAGCACCAGTTGCCGGCCAGCGACGAACTTGGGCGCTGGCCGGGACCGTTCAAACGGCGAAGCGTCAAGCCAAACCGAGGGCCTGGAACGTGCGCACCGTGATGTCCTTGGGGGCGCCGACTCCGTCGATGCGGCGCAACAGGCCGCGCGCTTCGTAATAGGGAATGATGGGGGCCGTCTCGCTGTGGTACTTGCCAAGCCGCGCGCGGCACGCCTCTTCGGTGTCATCCTTGCGATGCTCCAACCGGTCGGCGATTTCGGCTGGCGGCGGGTTGAATCGCAGGTGATAGATGATCTTGGTCTGCGGATCCATGCGCCGTCCGGTGATCCGTTCGACGATCAGGTCATCCGGAACCTCGATCAGGACCACGGCGTCGAGCGTCACGCCGGCGGCGTCGAGTGCCCGGTCCAGTGCCTCCGCCTGGGGCTGCGTGCGAGGGAATCCGTCCAGGATGAAACCGTTCTGGCAATCCGGCTCCTTGATGCGTTCGATCACGATGGGAATCACCAAATCGTCCGGAACCAATCCGCCGGATCGCATGTGCCCGTCCGCCTGCTTGCCCAAGGCAGTTCCTTGAGCGACGGCCGCGCGCAGCATATCGCCGGTCGATAGGTGCTGGATCCTCAGTCGGTCGATCAGTTCGGCTGCCTGAGTCCCTTTTCCGGCGCCGGGGGGACCTACCAAAATCATTCTCATCGTCGCATCTCCTTTTCAATACACGGATTCTTGATCGCCGAACGGCAGCTTCAACTGCGGATCGTGCCGCTGAGCTTCGGGATTCAATTCCTTGAACAACATGCTGGGCTGAATATCGCGATTGTTCTGGTACTTATCGCTGCTGTAGGCCCGGAAATCGCCTTCGATCTGGTGGTAGAAAATTTGGCAGATCGAGACATGGGGATAGATGCGCACGGGTTGGATCGCGAACATCTCCAGCGTCCAGAAGCCACAGAACCCGACGTCGCCGAACCCGGCCGTAACGTGGACGAACAAGCCGAGTCTGCCGATCGACGATCGGCCTTCGATCATCGGAACAAGCGAATGCGTCTCGGTTCGCTCGACCGTGCGGCCCAAATAGAGCTGATTGGGATTCAGGACCAGTCCTTCCTGTGGTATCCGAATCCGCCGCACGCGGTTCTGCTGGCGCATGTCAAGCACGACTTCTTCGTACGTCAACAACTCGTCGTGAAGCGTCAGGTTGTAGCTGTTCGGATTCAAGTTCCTGGGATCGAAAGGGTCGATAACGATGTTACCGCCCAGATTTCTTCGAATCTCTTCGCCAGATAGTATCATTTGCCTGAACTCGCTCGAATCCGAGGTGCTGGCCGTACTCCGCGACGCAATTTTGCCGGAGCGGGCGCCGGGATGTCAAGTACGCTGGACAACCCTCTTCCGACGGCTCGAATCGCCCGCGGCACAACTTGACTTGCTTCGCACCCCCTCGTAGATTTGTTTCAGTGTCGATCCAAACCGGTCAAGGAGCGCCCGATGAACTACTACGAACAAAACCCATATCAACCTGTTTACGACAAGGGCTTTGTGGCCGCCATGGCCGACGAAGACGCGCGGACGACGTTCATCCGCCGGACGTATCTGCATTTGGGCGGAGCGATCGCCGCGTTCGTGGGGCTGGAATTCTTGTTTTTCATGGTCGCGGGCGAGGCCGTAGGCAATCTGGTCCGGACTATGTCCGGCGGTTGGAATTGGTTGCTGGTCCTCGGGGCTTTCATGGTCGTCAGTTGGATCGCACAAAGTTGGGCCTCGTCGGCAACATCTCTGACCACCCAATACATGGGTCTCGGGCTGTTCGTGGTGGCCGAAGCCGTGATCTTCCTGCCATTGCTTTATGTCGCTCGTCTAATCGGCGACGAGACGATCTTGGCCGCGGCTTTGATCACGGGGATCGTATTCGGCGGATTGACGATGATTGTGTTCACCACACGGGCGGATCTTTCCAGTTGGGGAAAATATCTCTGGGTCGGTGGCTTAGTGGCTTTGGGGGTAATCGTTGCCAGCATTGTGACAGGCGGCTTCGGCCTGGGCGTGATCTTCTCGGCATGCATGATCGCCCTCGCTTCGGGTTACATTCTGTACGACACCTCGAATGTCCTTCATCACTACCGGACAGATCAGTACGTCGCGGCGGCTTTGGCCCTGTTCGCGTCGGTGGCAATTCTGTTCTGGTACATTCTGCGATTTGTGATTGCGTTCAGCGGTCGCGATTGAAATCAGGCAGGACACGTGGACGAGAGCCAATACGACCCGAGATATCTCGAAGGTGTACGCTGGTTTAACGACGGCAACTTCTTCGAAGCGCACGAGGTCTGGGAGGAGCTATGGATCGAGTGTCGCGATCCGTCTCGCACGTTTTATCAGGGGCTGATTCAGGCGGCGGTATGCCTGCTTCATTTCACCAAGCGGAATACCCGCGGCGCCCGCAAGCTTTACCATAGCAGCCGCCGTTACCTGGAGCCCTTCTGCCCCAGCCATCGAGGGCTGGACTTGGAGAAACTCCTACGCGAAATGGAGATCTGCTGCGAGGAGATATCGAGCAGCGAGGAGACGTTCCCCAAGGCTCGCCTGAATCCCGGTCTGTTACCCAAAATTCAATTTTCAAAGCGCAACTCGCCGCCCGATGAACACGTGGAAGATTGCTGACGACCTGCAGTCTGGCGATGTACTCTGTCGTCGAGCGGCGGCGGAATACTGCGCACAGTACGGCGTTGAACCCGTCTGCCTAATCGCCTTGATCGGTGCATCGTGCGACCCGGACGAGACGGTTCGCGAGTGGGTGGTGTCGGCTCTGGAAGGAATGGATGGTCCGGATGCGGGATCCGTCGAGCAGTTGCGCGGAATGCTGAACAGTTCAGAGGAAAGTGTCGCATACTGGGCCGCCACACTATTGGGACGTCTTGGCGAAGTGGCTGCCCATGCATCTACCAATTTAGGGGATCTGGTCTCAGGCGATTCTCCGATCGCTGTACGGCAGCGAGCGGCATGGGCTTTGGGGCAGATCGGGCCAGCGGCCAAATGTGCCTTGGTTCCACTGCGGCGAGCAGCCGAGAGTGACGATCCGCGATTGGCACGTTTGGCGCGCACTGCCATGCAAAGCATCGGCGGCCTTTGACTCGGTATTTTCGTTAGGCATCAACACCGCCTGACTACCCGACAGAACTAGCCAAATGGACTTTCGGTGCGTTTCCGGCCTGCCGAATCTTGCGATTCCGCTTGGCCGGGATTAACATAAGCACGTAGAATTGTCTGGTAACCATCGGTTGTCGCGCTTGGCCGCGCTACTGCGATTTCACGATTCAGGGGGAACACGTTCATGGCCGGGAAGCTAATCCAAACTGCGTTTGCGGTGATACTTGCAGCCTTGGCTGCGGCAACGGCGACTGCTCAGGATACGCTGTTGTCTGAACTCTACGGCCAAGGAGTACATTCCTACTTCTCTGGTGACGCTGAGAAGGCTCACGAAGTGCTTTCCATGACCATCGAGCGGGGAAGCAACGATCCCCGTTGCTTCTATTTCCGCGGGTTGGCGTATCATAAACTTGGCCGCCCCGAGGAAGGCGATGCGGATTTCAAGCGTGGTGCTGAACTGGAAGCTTCGGGAGCCGCCGTCCAGATCGACATCGGTTCGTCCCTGCAGCGAGTTCAGGGGCAGACGCGGCTTCAGCTTGAGGATTATCGCTACCAGGCTCGACTGTCGGCTCACGTCACCGACGTCAAGCAACGCCAAGAGCGATACGAAGAGTTCCGTCGAGACGAGCCGCGAGTCCTCCGAAGTCCCGACGCAGGAGCGGATGTGAAACTGCCCGTTACCCCGCCTGCTGACCTGCCCGACGATCCGTTCGGTGGTGCATCGGGCGGCGCGGCCGCCCCGATCGCCCCCACGGTCACTCAGCCGGCAATCCCCCCGGCTCCCGCAGGGACCGACGAGGCTGCAGATCCCTTCGCCGATCCTGCTGTGCCCGTTGTGGTTCCCCCCGCCGGCGAAGAACCACCGGCCGCAGTTGAACCCGCCGATCCTTTCGGTACGCCAGGCATGCCAGCCGGTGGTGCCGCAGATCCATTCGGCGCTCCAGCGGCACCCGCGGCCGATCCGTTCGGCGCACCGGCGGCACCAGTCGCACCCGCCGCCGATCCGTTCGGCGCACCGGCGGCACCAGTCGCTCCCGCAGCAGATCCGTTCGGCGCTCCAGCAGCTCCAGCAGCCCCGGCGGCTGATCCGTTCGGCGCACCGGCCGCACCAGCGGCACCCGCCGCCGATCCGTTTGGCGCACCGGCGGCTCCAGCAGCCCCGGCGGCTGATCCGTTTGGCGCACCAGCGGCTCCAGCGGCACCCGCCGCCGATCCGTTTGGCGCACCGGCAGCTCCAGCCGCCCCCGCGGCTGATCCGTTTGGCGCACCGGCGGCTCCAGCAGCCCCGGCGGCTGATCCGTTTGGCGCACCGGCAGCTCCAGCGGCCCCGGCCGCCGATCCAATGGGTGCACCTGCGGCACCAGCCGCCCCCGCCGCTGATCCATTCGGCGCACCGGCAGCTCCAGCGGCACCCGCCGCTGATCCGTTCGGCGCACCGGCGGCACCAGCGGCTCCCGCCGCTGATCCGTTCGGCGCTCCGGCAGCACCAGCCGCACCCGCCGCTGATCCGCTCGGCGCTCCGGCACCACAGCCAGCGGATGATAGCGACTTACTGGGCGGTGACGATCCGTTTGCCAATCCGCCTGGACCAGAGCCTGGGATGGACGAGGACGCCGGGGACGAGGCGATGCCGCCCGCGGGTGAAGACAATGCAGATCCATTCACCGACGATCCCCCGGAAAACGCCGCGGGAAACGACGACCCGTTTGCCCCGTGAGTTGGACCGTTGTATTCGATTGAGGAGGGTCGTGCGTTGAATCAGGGTTCCGAGGCAGGATGTGCGAGCCGTCGGACTCGTTGGGGAGCGTGGCTGGTTGTCGGTGCGGGAGTGTTTCCCACCGCCTTCGTCGTCATGTGCGGAATCCTTGCGGGTGTGGGTGTATTCACCTTCGGTTACGGTCAGGGGGCCAGTTACCTAAGCGACAATCCGCTGACCTGCGCCAACTGCCACATCATGCAAGATCACTACGACTCGTGGCAGAATTCAAGCCATCGGCATGTTGCCGTCTGCAACGACTGCCATTTGCCGAAGCATTCCGTAGGCAAGTGGGTTACGAAGGCCGACAACGGGTTCTTCCATTCGCTGGCATTCACGCTGGACAATTTCCACGAGCCGATTCAGATCAAACCGAGAAACCGCCGGGTAGCCCAGAACGCCTGCCTAGCTTGTCATGCGGATTTCGTGCATCAGATGCTGCCCGCCGAGGCAGGTGCCGACATGCTGTCCTGCGTTCATTGTCACAGCAGCGTAGGGCACGCGCATCGATAGCGATTGCGCCGGAGCGGGAACAGCAACCAACGCTTGGAAGGAGCGAAGACCATGAGCCCACAGCCAGACCATAGTCAGCAAAGAGATTCCAGTCAGCCAACCGCCGATGCGAATTTGGCATCAGGAAGTGGTGCTGCCAGCGAGCGCGGCGGCGGGTTCTACCGACCCATTTTTCTCGTGGCATTGTTGTTGGCGGTCGCCGTGACTACATTCGGCGTTACCTGGCTGCTGGTGACGATCTTCGAGCACCGCCAGGAGGCGCGCGCGCCGTTTGTCCGGTTGGTCGAGGTCGACGAAACGACGACGGACCCGGTTCCTTGGGGCATCAATTGGCCGTTGCAGTTCGATACTTACCGTCGGACGGTCGACGTAACGCATACGCAGTACGGCGGATCCGCCGCAATGCCGGAAAGCAAGTTGGAAACGCACCCGTGGCTCCGCCGCTTGTACGCTGGCTATGCGTTCAGCATCGACTATCGCGAGGCACGTGGACATGCCTACATGTTGTACGACCAGGAAGTCACCGAGCGAGTCACCAAGCGTACGCAAAGTGGTTCCTGCCTTCATTGCCACGCCTCGGTGATCCCGACGTATCGACGGTTGGGGATGCAGGCCGCGGGGCAGACGCCTGACGCGGCGGCGCTGGGCGCGGATTTCAATTGGCCAGCGGTGCTGGAAGGTTTCCGGATCGCCGCCAAGATGGACTACGCCACGGCACATGCGGAAATGCTCCGTACGCCGGACGGCACTCCGGGGACGACTCCTTCCTTGTTTCCCGGGGGGGCCACCCCGGCCGCGCCCCCGTCGGGCGACGGCCAGGCCGAGCCGGATGCGGCGGTCGGTGATCCCCATGTCGGTGATGCCCATCCTGTCAGTTGCGTCGACTGCCACGATCCCAAGACCATGCAGATCCGTATCACCCGGCCAGGGTTCATGCTGGGAATTGCGGCCTTGGCACGCAGCGACGACCCCGTCCCGCATCTACCCAGCATTGGGCGCTGGCGAGCGGGCAATCGCCTGAACGATTACGACCCGCACCGCGATGCCAGCCGCCAAGAGATGCGCAGCTTCGTCTGTGCCCAGTGTCACGTCGAATACTACTGTGCGACGAAGGACACGCTGTTCTTCCCTTGGAGCAACGGTCTGAAGGTCGAGCAGATCGAGCAGGAATTCGACAATTACGTTTTCCCGGACGGAACTCCGTTTCTTGACTATGTCCACGCCGAGACGGGCGCGCCGGTCTACAAGGCGCAGCACCCCGAATTCGAACTGTGGAGTCAGGGCATCCACGCCCGTAGCGGCGTAAGCTGCGCCGACTGCCACATGCCCTACGAACGGCAGGGCGCGATGAAGGTCAGCAGCCACTGGGTGCGCAGCCCCATGCTGAACATCAACAAGTCGTGCCAAGTCTGTCACAATGTTCCCGAAGACGAATTGCGCGACCGGGTCCGGACGATCCAGTCCCGGACGCAATCGTTGATCGAGCGAGCTGCGGCGGCCATGACCGATATGCTGGACGCCATTCTCCAGGCAAAGGCCGCGGGAGCAACCCCCGAGCAGTTGGCGCCCATCTTCGACTTGCAGAAGCGAGCGATGTGGCGATTGGATTTCATCAGCAGCGAGAACTCGCGCGGATTCCACGCCGATCAGGAAGCAGCCAGAATCCTGGGCGAGTCGATCGATTTCAGTCGTCAGGCGCAAGTGCAGTCGCTGCAATTGCGAGCCCCGGCGCAACCGCCGCTAGAACCGCCCCCCGAATCGGTCGAGGGCGTCACGCCCACCAAGAAGGCTCCGCCGAGCCCGAATTAGCCGTTTCCGTCGTATTCCAATCCAGGAGGAACCGCTCCATGAGCAAGTTCCAGATGTCTTGCGCGTTGATCGTCCTCGCGTTTGTCTGCCCGTCCGCATCGCGAGCCGCCGACGGAACTCCAACGGTCTTTCTTCTCGACGGGGTCCGGCTGGCTCAGGTCCGGCAACAGGTTCAGCAAGGCGCCGGTGAACTGGCCGAGGCGCTGCGGTTTATCCGTTCCCAAGGTGACAAGGCGCTGACCGCTAGGCCGTGGTCCGTGATGGACAAAGACTTCGTGCCGCCCAGCGGTGACAAGCACGATTACTACAGCATCGGACCCTACTGGTGGCCTGACCCATCGAAGGCCGACGGCCTGCCCTACATCCGTCGCGACGGCGAAACCAATCCCGAGCGGAACCGATTCGACAATGCCGGCCTCAAGGCGACCGTTTCCGCAGTGCAAGACCTTGCGCTGGCGTGGCACTTCACCGAAGATTCCAGGTATGCCGAGCGTGCAGCCTTGCTGCTGCGGCACTGGTTTCTCGATCCAGCGACCAAGATGAACCCGCACCTGCAATACGGTCAAGCTATCCCAGGCCGCACCGAGGGCCGGGGGATCGGAATCATCGATACTGCGTCGCTGGTTTCCCTGGTCGATGCCGTGGGCATGCTGACGACCAGCGAGGCCTGGACGGATGCGGATCATCAGGCACTGCGGACTTGGTTCCGGGCTTATCTCGATTGGTTGTTGACGTCCACGCACGGCAGGGAGGAAGGGCGGACGAAGAACAATCACGCGATTTGGTACGACGTCCAATTGGCCAGCTTTGCACTGTTTGTCGGAGACGAAGCCGTTGCACGGCGGGTGCTGGAACAGGCCGGACCAAGCCGCATTGCGACGCAGATCGAGCCGGACGGCCGAATGCCCCAAGAGTTGGCACGCACGAAGAGCTTTGGCTACACCCACATGAATCTGCGCGGCTTTCTCCATCTCGCTCGCCTGGCCGAGCACGTTCAAGTAGATCTATGGCATTTCCGGACCGAGGACGGACGCAGCATCGAAGCCGCCCTGGATTGGTTCGAGCCGTTCGTGGCAGGCCGCGCGAAGTGGACGCATCCGCAAATCGCGTCCTTTGATCCGAACGAGGCAAGTCAGTTGTACCTCCGAGCCTCGCAGCGACTTGACAAGCCGGCGTATCGTCGGCTGGGTTCATCGGTCTCCGATCCGCTGCAAGCTTTGCTTTGGGCTGGTCAGCGCGACGATTCATAACTGAATTCATGTCGCAGCGCAAACCACGGGAATGGGAACCACGCCATGCACGTCGATCGAATCTACCCATTGGCAACCGTGGTCTGGGCGTTGTATCTCACGATTGCCTGCTCGGGTCTCGGATTCGCTCAACCTCCCTCGCCGGAGCAGCAGGAACCTGCGAAACCGGAGCCGGATCTGCGGGAACTCCGCGAGCAGCGGCGGCAGTTTCAGTTGCAGGAGATGATTGTGGCCCGGTCGGGCAGTTGGATCTTCCAGCCGGGCGATGCGCCACGGATCGTCTGGCGGGACGTCGAGGAGCTCCAGCGGCTGGGCGGCGATCCACGGCTTCGCATCCGCTGGTTCAATGCGCAGCTCGATGAATTCCCCGCACCCAGTGAATCGGGGCGCTGGCTCGCCTGGATCGAAGGGACGGCGCCGAACGGAACGCCGCTCCGCCGCTCACTCACTTTCTACGCGCTGCCTCGGGACATCGGCACTACCACCATTCCCGATCTGACCGTCACCTTTCCTCACTTTCCCGGACCACGGGCTCCGGTGGCTTGGCAGGAACGCAAGTCGGAACTGACCCGACTGGCGAACGACATGCTCGTCCGCACGTTGGTCGACAGCGAACGAGGCGCCATCCTGATGGCCGGACTGGCGGAGGCCGAGCCGTTGGGGCATCCCGTGCGCTTCGTGGAATCCACGGCGGTGATGCACGACGACTACCATCTGACGCTCAAGATGAAACTCCAGGGCCTGCAGGACCGCGTCCGTGCGCTCCAGCCGCCTCGCCGCCGCGCGACTCCGGCAACGGTCCTGCGGGAGGGCTCGCTCGATGAGGCCGGGGTCCGCCCCGACGCCAAGACGAAAATCGACGAACTCTGCCGGGCTTGGGCGGAGGACACCGGCGAGCCGTTTGTGACGCTGGTCGCGCGGAACGGCGTCATCGTCACTCACGAGGCCTTTGGCAACGATCCAAGCGGTACACCCGTTTCCCGCGACTACCGATGCTGGGTCGCCTCGATCACCAAGTCGGTCACCGCATTTCTGTTCAGCCAGTTCGTGGACCAGCGACGGATTGGGCTGGACGATCCGTTGTCCGCGGTATTTCCCGACTATCCGCGGGATGATCCACACGTACCGACGTTCCGCCAATGTTTGAATCACACGAGCGGGCTGTCCGGTCACGGCGAGTTCGGCGGCATGCGCAATCCGCACTTGGAGAACATCGTCCTGAACGGAATCGACGCGAACGAGCCGAATGTCCGCTATGCGTACTGCGGCCTGGGTTTCGAAGTTGTGGCCAAAGCGATGGAGTTGGTCAGCGGCAAGAGTGCTGCGCGCGTCTACGACGATCATCTGTTCCGCCCCCTCGGTTTTGGCGACGTCACGATGGGCAACGCCAGTTCCGACGGCGAGTTCACGGCGATGGAACTCGGCATCCTGGCCCAATGGGTTGCCAACCGCGGCAGTTACGGCGATCAGGAGTTCATCGCTCCCGAGACGTTCGAGCAACTGCTGCCCCAACCGCTGCGGGTGGCCGATCGCGGCATGATCGAAGAGGAAGGGATCGGACTGCACTGGGTCCGGCACCTCAAGCCGGGCGCGCCGCGGAATTCGAAGGACGCCAAGGATCTGCTGCTCAGCCCGCTGACCGTCGGACACGGCTCGTTCTCCGGCTGCATCCTGGTCGCCGATCTCGAACAGCAGTTGGTGGTCGCCCAGGTCCGCAAGCAGAGCGGCCCGCGCAGCGCCGAGTGGGTGGCCCGGTTTTTTCAAACCATCGCCGAGACGGCCGGCGGCTCAGCCGACCGCGTACTCCTTCCACGGCATTCTGTCGATCGGGATGCCCGCTAGCCGATCCACCAATTGGCTGTCGCCGTAGTACCGCACCGACCCATCCTCGCGCTGAGCCATCAGTACGACCGGGACGCCGCCGAAGCACGGTCGAAGATCTTCGATGGCCATGTCGGCTTCGCCCGAGCTTTCCAGCAGGGTCATCGGGCAGGCGACCACGACAAACTGCTGTCCCTGCAGGGAGACGGCGGCGGCCAGCAGTTTCGCGGCGTCGCGCCCGGACTGCCTTGGCTCGGCGGGCGGTTGCGAGTCGGATGGTTCTGTGCCAGCGTTCGCGGAGGCCTCGTATCCCGCCGGGCTGGCGGTCGTGCTGGACGAGGCGGCTGCCAGCCATTCCGCGCACTCGGGGCAATCCGCTTCGTCGCTCGCGATGACGGACCGCAGCAATTGATCCTCGACGACAACCGTCTGCTGGCGATCCAGTACGGCACACTGCCAATCTCGGCCGACTCGGACGCGAACGATTCGCACGTCCGGCCCCAACCGTTCCACATCCAACTGCGAGACGAACCAGTCGGGTGCACCCTCGGAACACGGGTGACAACGAAAAGCAAAAGCCGACATGGTGAAGAGCTCCTTTCCGGAAGAAGAGAGGGAAGAGTGGCAATCGCGCGATCTCAGACTCCGTTGATTCTACGGTGCGCGCGGAGACAATGCACGATGGGTTCCATGCTGATCCCTTATGATTGACTTGACATCGCGGATCGCATAGAACCGAGTGCGCTGCGAACAGCCCGTGGCGCCTTGGCGCTTCGAAACACCATCCTGTCTCTATCCGGAGGAGCATCCATGACGAATTCCTCGACCCGCCGGCAATTCCTGGCGACGGCTTCGGCCGGCGCCGCGCTCGCCTTCACCGCTCAGAGCTACGGGCGAATCATCGGAGCCAACGAACGGATCGCCATCGGGCTGATCGGTTGCGGCGGCCGCGGCTACGGAGCGTTCATGCCTGGCGTGCATGCGCACGACAAGCAGCAGAACGTCGAGTTCACCGCGGTCAGCGACCCATGGCTGCCGCGACGCGAGCGTGCGGCGGCCCGCTGCCAGGAATGGTACGGGCGACCTGCCAAGCAGTTCGCGTCCTACCGCGACATTCTGGCGCTGGACGAGATCGACGTGGTGATGATCGCCTCGTGCGATCACCATCACGCCGCCCATTTGGAAGCGGCAGCCAAAGTCAAGAAGGACGCTTACTGCGAAAAACCGCTGGCGATGGACATGGATTCCCTGAAGCAGTGCTGCGACGCGGTCAAGGCCAGCGGCATCGTCGTGCAGATGGGCACCCAGGTCCGGAGCTTCCCCACCAGCACCGGCTGCCGAGACCTGTTCCGTTCAGGCGTGCTGGGCAAGGTGTCCCGGATCGAGCAATGCCGCAATGGCACGAAGCCGTATTGGTACTCGTGGATGCAGCGTTCCGAACCGATCCGCGAAGAAGACGTCGACTGGAAGGAATTCCTGATGGACCGGCCGATGCGGCCCTTCGACGGCAAGCTGCTGACCGGTTGGTATGGCTACCGCGAATTCTCGGACGGACCGATCTCGAATCTGGGCTGCCATTTCATCGACTTGTACAACTTCATCGTCGGCACCACGCTGCCGGTCAGTTGCGTCGCCCAAGGCGGTACGTTCACGTGGAAGGACGAGTACGGATTCACCTGCCCCGACCACGCGCAAGCCACTTGGATCTATCCCGAAGGGCTGATGGTCAGCTACGCGACCAACTTCGGCAACGGCAACGGCAACGTGCTGAAGATCTACGGCGAGCGAGGCACGATGGATCTGACTCGCTGGACGACGCCGACGTATTCCAATGCCGGAGCCATCGAGCCCAGCGATCTGCCCAAGGAGGAACAACCGATCGCGGCGGTCGAGACCCCCGACCACTTCCTGGACTGGCTCCAGTGCCTGCGCACTCGCGGAACCTGCAACGCGCCGATCGAAGCGGGTTACCACCATTGCGTACCGGCCCTGATGGCGATGCGCGCGTTCGATAGCGGGAAGCGTCAGATCTACGATGCGGACAAACGCGAGATTCGCGAGGGTTAACCAACCAACGAAGGAGAAGCCATGTCGGACAAAGTGAATCCCCATGCGATGCTTCAGGCATCGAGCCAGCAAGTGTCGTCGTTGTTCGACGAGTTCAAGAACTTTGCCTTCAAAGGCAACGTGGTCGATCTCGCCGTCGGCGTGATCATCGGCGCCGCCTTCGGCAAAATTGTCAACTCGCTGGTCACGCACCTGATCATGCCGCTGATCAGTGTGATCATGCCCGGCGAAGGCGGATACCTGACCTGGGTCTGGGTCATCAACGGCAAGGATATTCCCTACGGCCTGTTCCTGGGCGAAGTGCTCAACTTCTTGATCGTCGCCGTCGCGCTGTTCATCTTCATCGTCAAGTTCCTGGGCTTGTTGATGAAGAGCAAGAAGCAGGAAGCACCGGCCGAGTCGCCGCCGCCCACCAAGGACCAGGAATTGCTCGCCGAGATCCGCGACCTGCTGAAATCGCGAGCCTGACCGGCGAGGGATCGGCAACGAAACATCGGAGCGGAACGGCACGAGCCGCCCCGGCTCAAGAGTCGGCTCGTCAAATGTGCATAGGCTGGCAGCCTGTGCTACGGGAGTGACGGTCCGATCGGATTCCCGCTGGCGTCCACGGGTTCTTCGGACTTGACGCGGTCCGAACCGGCAAACCGAACCAAATCGGGCAGATCGTACGTGGCTAGGGCATTGTGAACCAGATTGACAATCTGGTTCGTGCCCTGCGGCGTGCGAACCACGTTGTCCCAACTGACCAGGGTCCGGCGGAGCGTCGTAGATGCGAACCGATCCGGCTCGAGCGCGGCGGCGTGCAGGGCGGGCACGCCGACTTCGCCGACCGCCACCAAGTGAACGGACCGCGGCGCTTCCGGGTCGGCATAGCCAGCCAGGAAACGGGCCGCTGCCAGCACGTTCTCGGCTCGCAGTCCGACCAGCGACCGGCCGTTCAGATAGGCCAGATACGAGTTCTTCCAGTCGCCCAATTGCCCTCGGTCCCTTGCGCTGCTGCGAGTCTCGCCCGTGCCGGGCAGATCGATGGCCAGGACGATGTGACCGGCCGCAACCAGTTTCCCAATGCCGCCGTCGATGTCGGCCGATTTGCCGTCCTCGTGCAAGTAGAGATACGCTGCCGTGCGTCCGTCCGTGTCCGCGGGCACGAACGCCAGCGCGGGCAGGAACAGTCCGGGTTCGGCATGCAGCATCAGCCGGTCGATGCGGAATCCATCGCGCTGTACCGAGCCTCCGTTTTTCATCTGCAACGAGGCAATCTTCTCCCACGGTCGGATGGCAGCCGCTTGGCGGATCTTCCCGCGAACCGCATCGGGAGTTGCCGACTCGTGAAGTTCGCGCTGCTGGGCGACCAACTGCTCGGCCCGTTGGATATTCAAGTCGAATGCGGATCTTTCTCCGGCCAGCAGCAGCACCTGCCCTGCCGGCGTACACTGCAATTGCTCGTCGGTCCACAGCGGCGGCTCGCTGTCCGCCACTCGCTGATCGCTGTTCAGCAGCCAGCGCCGCATCCAATGGGTGAGCGTTTCCCGGTTCAGTTTCGTCACGCCGTGCTTGCCGACGTCCTCGACCAAATCGACCCGCTCGGGATATCCGAGTCGCGCGTAGAAGCGTTTGGCCTGGCGGAATGTGTCCCAGCTTCCCTGGATGTCAAAGTAGTCGTCGGTCGTCGAGACGATCAGCGTCGGCTTCGGCGCCCGCATCAGGACGTAATCCGTCTGTTCCATGCCGAACGCGATCTGCCCGAAGATGTTCTGCTCGGCGTCCTGCGGCCCGAGGGTTTGGATCAATCGTTCGAACGTCGTGATATAACAGGCCGGTGCGGCGCAGGT
This sequence comes from Pirellulaceae bacterium, assembly GCA_023382975.1. Lineage (GTDB taxonomy): Bacteria > Planctomycetota > Planctomycetia > Pirellulales > Pirellulaceae > SKKK01. The sequence continues at coordinate 126,469 of JAHDXO010000012.1, read as the reverse complement.
CACCCGGTCGTCCAGGCTCATGACGTAGCTGGTCAATGTCCCGCCGCCCGAGCAGCCGGTGAAGCCGATCCGCTGGCCGTCGATGTCCTCGCGGCTGATCAAATAGTCGATGGCGCGGATGCCGTCGTAGATGCGGTACTGAGCCGTGTTGACGCCGACCAACGTGGCTCCGACGCCGACCAGAAAATGTTCCGTGGTGGAACCCAGCGGCGCCTGCCCGTTTTCGTTCAGGATCTGCGAGCGTTCGCCCTGTCCGATCGGATCGTAGCACAGGGCAGCCATCCCGTGCCGGGCCAGCAGCATGCCCATCCGCTGGTTGTACCCGGCGGCCTTGCCGTTCTTGCTGTGCCCGCACGCGATCAGCACGCCGGGAAACGGCCCCTCCCCTTTGGGCAGATACAGGGCGGCTGTCACACGATGATTGGGTCGGCTGGCGAAAATGATCTTCTCCACGCGGTAGTCGTCCGCTTCCAACCGGCCCGCGATCTGCGGGTCGAGCGGCGTACGCTCCGGCAGTCCGCCGATCTGGTTCAGGAAGAACTCCCGCCTGGCGGTCTGCCAGTCCCGGCACTGCTCGACCGTCTGCAGCGCCTCGAACGCCTCCCGCCGCCGCTGCAAGGCCGCGAGCGATTCGTGCTGCCAATAGGCTTCGAGCATCCGCTCCGGAGCCACCGCAGACACCTGCGGATCCCACGCCTTCAACTCTTCGGCCTGTGCCGCCGAGGCGGCCAATACGATCGTCATGACAACCATCGCGCGCATCGGTCTGTCCTCCGTAAGGGCAATCGGAACTACCATCGACGTTCCGTTGAATGGTAACCCTTCGCGGAATGGCAACCAAGTGGACCTTTCGCACGAAGGCGCCAAAGGCAGCGTCGATCGAGGTGTGGTCCACTTCGGCTACTAAAGTTCGCGCAGCGTCTCGGCCAGCGCGGCGGGGACGTTGGCTACCGTGCGCAGGTCGTCGGCCAAGCGGGGGTGGACGAAGATGCGGACTCGCTTGACATAATCGTCGAACTGTTTGCGGGCCAGAGTGCTAACGACGGGGGACACGTCGCCCAGCGGACGGTAGCAAGGTTCCTTGGGGAAGTGGATGTCCACCTGGAACTGGACTTCCAGCTTCGTCGGCGGCGCGTCGAACAGCACTTCGGACGGAGCCACGCGACGTCCCAGTTGACGGCTGATCCGGTCGGCAAACACCTCGCTGCACCGGACCAGCCAGGGGAACGGGCGGCGGGCGAGTTGCTCGTACCACTCCCGCTGCTCGAAGAAACTGAACTGGGCCAAACGTTTGTACAACCGACGCACCGGCCCGAACAAGCCGTCCAGCAACTCGGCCGCGGGGCCGTCCTGCGCGATCTGGCGCAGTTCGGCGATCATGCGCGACTCGGTCTTGCGAAACAAAGGATCCAAGTCCAGTTGGTCGTGCAGCAGAAAGAAAGCCCGCTGCAGCATGGCGGTGGCCGCGCGGACCGCATGGTGCCAGTAGACTTCGCTGAACATCACGTAGCGGGCGAAAACCATCATCTCCGCCGCCGTCCGTCCCTTGTCGCTGATCGCTAGTCCGTTACCCGCTTCGTTCAGGCAAAGACTGCCGATCAACCGCTGTTGGTCGAAGTTCCGGCCATACGGCACGCCCGCGTGCAGACTGTCCCGGACCAGGTAGTCCATCTTGTCCACATCGATCGGTCCGGACAGGATGCTGTGCAAAACGCCGGACTTGATATCGCGCGGCTCCTCGGACAGCAGCGAAACCACCTCGCGCGGATGAATCTGCCACTGGTCGCGAAGCGAGTCGGCGATTTCGCCCTCCAAGATGAAGCTGTTGGCAAACAGTTCATGCTCCGGAACTCCGGGCAGGTTCATGTCCTCGATGGCGTGACAGAACGGCCAGTGGCCCAGGTCGTGCAGCAGCGCGGCGACGATCAGCAACTCAGCCTCATGTGACGCGATCACCGCGGTAAATCGCGGGTTGTGAGCCAGTTGCTTCAGGTACAGCAGCGTCATTCGATACACGCCCAGGCAGTGTTCGAACCGCGAATGATGAGCGGCCGGATAGACCAGCGACACCAATCCCAACTGGCTGATCTGAGACAAACGGCGGAACTCGGCCGTATCGATGATCTGCCGGACCCGAGGCGTCAGAGGCACGTCTTGTTGGTCGGGAATCCGAATCAGTTGTGTGCGTGCGTCGAGTCCGCGCACTTCGGGGATGTCATGGATGCTGTCCATGTCAGGCCCCCCGGTTCGATCGAAACGATCGAACGAGAAAAAAACAAAGGGCCGTGGCGGAACGACCGGCTCGATGCGGGCGACTTGCCAGCCGATCCCCCAGTGGATCGCGGGGGAAGCACGCCCCGCTGCTGACTCGTCGCCCAAGCCGATCCGTTCCGCTCACAGCCCCTCGTTCGCCCACTGAACCGACCAGGTCCCACACCGTACAGCCGGCTCGATTCACCGGCGCCCGAATAAGTCCCTTATCCTGCGCCAGTATCCCATTCATCGTAAAAAGAACCTCTGTTCCTGGCTCAGAAAACCGGTGAAATCGACATCGGCTGTTGTTGGAGGCTGAACGGCAACGATTGTGACGATTGTAGCGCATGGGACTATTGCAAGTGATCGCGCCGCAGTCCGATGACGGACGTCAGCGACGGTTTGGGACGGGACGACGCATCGAATAGTCCGCCGTGCGCGAATCGATGGTCCGCCGAATCGAAGACTTGGTTCCAAACGATCGCCTGCACCGATTGTTTCGCGGTAAGCATGGGCAGCAACTGTTCGATCAGACGCTTCTGGCTGTCTATCGAAGGGCAATCGCCGGCGACGGAGCGCACCGGGCGCGCCGTTGACTGACTGGCCAGCGGATCGTCGTCGCAACCGCTGGGAATCGAGATCATCGGAATCAACGGCAGACCCAACTGGCTCCATTGATCGATCAACTGGCCGATCTCCAGCAGGTCGCGCGGCAGGCTGCCGTCGGGCCAGTAGCCGAGATTCAACTCCAGTCCGATTCCGGCCAAACCGAGTTCCGCGCGAACCATCATCTCGGCAAAATGCATGGGCGGCAGAGCAAAGGGCGTCTCGACCATGTACTCGCCCCACGGCTGATCAAAGCTGACGATCACCGGCGTGCGCGGGTCGCACCGCCGAGTCGTCTCGATCGCCAGCACGGCCAACCGCAGTCTCTGCTCGTCCGACAACGGCAGTCCGGCCGCGACATTGGCGGCGGCCGAACAATGCCACAGGTGAACTTGGCCCTTGTATCGCTTCACCGCATTGGAGATGTAACGGGCGATACAGCCCGACAACCAGTTGAAATCCCGGCACCGGTCCGCGACCCAACCGGGCAGACTGCTTCGATCCAGACGCATCAGGGGACCGCCCAGTATCTTCAGACGATGTCGCAGACACAACTTCAACTGCCGGTCGGTCTCCGCCCAGTCATCTTTGTCGCATTCCGGTTCGGCACAGCGCCAATTGAACGGAATCACCGCAGCGTTGAACGCTGCGACGAACATCGGCTCGAGGTTCTCCGGCATCGTCGAGCCGCCCAGATTGCCCGCCAGCAGCGTCGGCAGTTGTCCAGCGTTTCGGTGGCGCGACTCCAGAACTTGGCGAGAGTATTGCTGGGCGAGCAACGCCATCGCGTCCAACGACTGTCGGATCGCATCTTCGGCCAGTCGAGAGGACAGGGCGGGTTGGTTCTGGTTGGTCGCGGCTTGAGCAAAAGTCCTGACGGCGGAATCCAGTTCCGAGGCCAACTCGGCTGTGACCTCGAGCCCGGCCATCTGCCAAACAGACGATTTGGTTCGCAACCGATTGATGGTGCCGCGGGCTAATTCGACGGGCAGTTGATACGGACGCGCTCGCTCCATCAGACTGGAGGTCGACAGCAGCAGCGTCCCGTAGCCATCGACTTCCCAAGGGATGTGAAGGCACCCCGATTCATCGATGTCGCGTTCCAGCCGCAAGGCACCCTCGCCGTCCCACGACTTGCGGGCCTGGGTCGGCACGCAATCCAATCCGGTGATGTACGATCGTTCGACGGCTTCTCGTGTAACGCGTTCCCGTTGCGGCGTGTGGAAACGCATGAGCCCCATGAGCAAGATCCTTCCAAAATCAACGCCATGCCAACGGCCAATCAACCACCCCGCTGCGGCGGCTGAAAAATCACAGTCCCGTTTCTCGTCACCCTACATCGACCGATGGGGATGCTTGGATTGAGCCACAACGAGACGGCGGTAGTATAACGTTGATCGGCGGATCTGGCGAAGGGTGTCCTGCGAAATGCCGCCTTTTGCGGAAGCACGAAGGGCCGCCAGCCTGTGTGCCCCCTCTCGCCGCGGTCGAAGCGGATGGTATATTGTCGCCCGATATCAACCTGACGCGAAGAGGGAGTCAAGAACGATGGTGAAAGAAGCTGTTTCCCAGACGTCTTTACCGGGGCTGCCGGTTCGACGCGGCAAAGTACGCGACATCTACGATTTGGGGGATCGTTTGCTGATGGTCAGCACCGACCGGATCAGCGCCTTCGACTGGGTGTTGCCGACGCCGATTCCGGACAAAGGCCGCGTGTTGACTCAGATCAGTGCATTCTGGTTCGATCATCTGAAGACGGACCATCACCTGCTGACCATGGACCTGGGCGAGATCGTCTTGCCGGACGAAGCCGCCCGACCGAGTCTGGCCGGTCGAAGCATGATTGTGCGGAAATGCCAAGTCGTGCCGATCGAATGCGTTGTGCGCGGCTACTTGGACGGCTCGGGCTGGAAGGAATACCAGCAGAATGGCCAAGTCTGCGGCATCCCGCTGCCCGCCGGCTTGAAGCAATGCTCGCAGTTGGACCAGCCGATCTTCACGCCGGCCACCAAGGAAGAAACCGGCCACGACATCAATATCTCGTTCGAACGGATGGTGGAAATCGTTGGCGTCGAACTGGCCGAAGAACTGAGACGTCGCAGCATCGATATCTACCAGCGCGGCGCCGAATACGCCCGCACGAAGGGCATCCTGATCGCGGACACCAAGTTCGAATGGGGATTGGTGGAAGGCCAACTGATTCTGATCGACGAGGTGCTGACTCCCGACAGTTCGCGGTTCTGGCCTGCCGATCAGTACGAACCGGGCCACGGCCAACCGTCGTTCGACAAACAGTTTGTACGGGACCACCTCACCGCAACCGGCTGGGACAAGAACAGCCCGCCACCGGAATTGCCGCCGGAGATCGTCGACAGAACTCGCGAAAAGTACATCGAAGCCTACGAGCAATTGACCGGCCTGGCATTCGCGTGGAAATGATGGCAGGCGACTTGGTATGTCGGATCTACGCAGACCGGACAGCCGAGTTGATTCTGCCGGCTTGCGACGCGACTGGTGTGCAGTCCGTTCCGTCGGCCCAGTTGCGGCGTGCGTGCGACGAACTCATGCTCCGGGAAATCCGGCAGGTCACGACGTATGTGCCGGTCGAGGACGCCGAGACGCAATCCAACGCCATCGCCGCCGGCTTCCGCCGCACGCATGATCTGCTTGTGCTGACGTGCGCGACGGAGATCGAACAGTCGCCGGGCATCCACGCCTCGCAGCCAGTCCCGGCTCCAGAAACGGAAGACTGGCGATTTCGTCCGTACGCACGAGGCGAGCAGACGGCGATGGAATCCGTCTTTTCCAGAACGCTGATCAACTCGCTCGATTTCCCCCAACTGCGCAACACCGTAGCCGCGTCGGACGTGTTCGCTCGGTTTTCTGAAGCGGGGGCAACGGGCAGCCGGTGGTGGTATGTGGTCGAGTACCGAGGAGCCCTAGCCGGATGCTTGCTGATCACCGATCACCCGGATCGGGACCGGTGCGAGCTGTTGTACATGGGTCTTGCCCCGGAATACCGGGGAAGGGGTGGTGGCCAAGTTCTGGCGAAATACGCCTTATGGACGGCACTCCAGATTGGGCGACGAGCGGTGATTGCCGGGGTGGATGCCGAAAACGATCCGGCCATCGCTGTCTACGCGGCCGCCGGATTCGATCCGTCCGTTCGCCGTTGCGTGTTTTTTCGCGAACTGGCGACGGCCGTTGGCGTTAGTCCTTGTCCCGGTTGGGATTAAGTTGATCGGCTCGGGGACAGGTTATCTGAACGGTTTGGTTCGCCGACATTTTTTCCACCGCACTCGGGCTCGTTTTTTTTTGCATCGCGGCTTTTGGCGATGGCCGAAAAGGTTAAGATTCATCGCTGGAAAAGCGGCTGATCGAGAGGCGTGAGAGAAATTGCAGCTCGCCGTGAAGCGAGCGGTTTGACATCGGTGCTAGCACGCTTAAAATCGGGCTCCTTGCTGGTGCCTGAGCCAGCGGTGGCCGACCGAATGTCGAGTCGGCTGGGTTCGATAGAAGGAATCTCTCGTTACCATCCCGGTGGCCGTCAGGGCATGCCTGTGCGGGTTTGTCCTGGGTCGTTCCCCATCAAGATTGTAGCGGCACGCGCAGAGGAAGCGTTTGGACGTGAGCAAGAACGATACGGAAATCGTTTCGGCCCTGCGAGCCGCCTTGTCCGAGAGAATCGGCAAGGAACGCTGCGATCTGTGGTTCGGCCACGGCACACGTCTCGAATTCCGCGACCAGACTTGGTTTGTTCTGGCACGCGACCAATTCTTGCTGGATCGGCTGCGCCGGTCGTTCCGAGCCGAATTGGAGGATTTGTGCGAACAGCTTGCCGGCGTCGAGGTCCGCGTTGAATTCCAGTTGGATCCCGAGGCCGATTCGTCTGGGGTAGCGCCGCGACGGGCGCGACGCCAGGCACATCAGCCCGTTTCGTCGGCTCGCGATTCCGCCGCTCGGCATCCGACCGGCAAAGCAGCGGCGAACGGCCGTCTGCCGTCAGTTCTGGACGACTTCGTTGTGGGCGACACCAATCGGATTGCGTTTGTCGGTGCGCAGACCGTCGCGGATCGGCCGGGGCGAGTTACCCCGCTGTTGCTGTACGGCCCCGCCGGCACGGGTAAGACTCATCTGTTGGAAGGCATCGCCACGGCGGCCCGCCGCGAGCGCGGCCTGCGGCGCGTGGTGATGCTCTCGTCCGAGCAGTTCACCAGTTCGTTCCTCGAGGCCCTACGCGGCTCGGGTTTGCCGAGCTTTCGCCGCAAGTACCGCGACGTGGAACTGCTGCTGATCGATGACCTGCAGTTCTTCACGGGAAAATCGGCGACCATCGTCGAGCTGCTGCATACGGTCGATTCCCTGTCGCGGGAAGGTCGCCAGTTGGTTTTCGCCGCCGATCGTTCGCCATCCGAGTTGGGTTCGCTGGGCACCGATCTGATCGGTCGGATTTCGTGCGGGCTGGTGTGCGGTATCGAACCGGCGGACGAGGCGACTCGGTTGGGCATCGCCCGCCGAATGGCTGCGCGCCTCGGTAGTACGGTCTCGGACGAGGTGCTGCGGTTGATTGCGGCTCAGGTGACCGGCGACGCCCGGCTGATTGCCGGAGCGATCAACCGGCTGGTCGCGTCGAGTGAAGCGCTGGCTCGTCCGATCGACTGCGGGCTGGCGGAGACCGCGTTGGGCGATTTCTTTCGCATGACCCGCCGCGTTGTGCAATTGCCCGACATTGAATCGGCGGTCTGCGATGTCTTCGGCATCGACGTCAAGACCCTGCAATCGGGCCGGAAATCCAAGGTTTTGAGTCAACCGCGGATGCTGGCCATGTGGCTGGCGCGCAAGTACACGCGTGCCGCCTTTGTCGAAATCGGCCAATATTTCGGCCGCCGCAGTCACAGCACGGTGATTTCGGCCCAGAAGCAGGTCGAATCCTGGGTGGCCGACGGCCGGAAGATTCAAATGGGGTACGGAGACTGCGACATCCGCGACGCCATCCGCCGCGTCGAGACCCGTCTGGGGACAGCGCGGGCGGCAACCGGTTGAACCGTCGGCACACCCTATTTTGGCCGCGTCGTTGTTTCTCGCGGCGCTGCTGGGTGATATAGTGACGCATGTCGAAAGAGGGCCATCGGTGTTGTCACGAAACCGCTCGTAGTCGAGTCCCATGCGATGAGTACGTTGATCGTTGCCGTTGTGGCGTTTTTCGGTTATCTGGTCGCTTATCACACCTACGGCCGCTGGCTGGCTCGAAAGATCTTCCAACTGGACGCGACGGCCGTTGTGCCGAGCGTCGAGTGCCGGGACGACGTCGATTTCTGCCCCACAAACCGGCAAGTGGTGTTTGGCCATCATTACACGAGCATTGCGGGCACCGGTCCGATCGTCGGGCCTGCGATCGCCGTGTTTTGGGGCTGGATGCCGGCGCTGCTGTGGGTTCTGTTCGGGTGTATTTTCATCGGGGCGGTGCATGATTTCGGCGCGTTGGTCGTGTCGCTGCGCAACCGGGGCCAGACGGTCGGGGACATCGCGGGCCGGATCATTGCTCCACGGGTCCGATACCTGTTCCTGCTGATTCTGTTCTTTTCGTTGATGTTGGTGCTGGCGGTGTTCGGTTTGGTGATCGCAACGATCTTCGACATGTATCCCGAATCGGTGCTTTCCGTGTGGGTTGCCATGCCGGTGGCGGTGGCGATGGGCTTCTGGGTCCACAAATTCAACGGAAAACTGCTAATCCCATCGCTGGTGGCGTTGGCGCTGATGTATCTGGCCGTTTATGTGGGCGTCTACTATTTTCCGTTTCCGAACGAGTGGCTGGCGCCGCTAGGCAGCCCGGTAGTGATCTGGACCGCCATTCTGTTGATCTACTGTTTCATCGCGTCGGTGTTGCCCGTGTGGATGCTGCTGCAGCCGCGCGACTATGTGAACAGCCATCAATTGCTGGTCGCGTTGGGTTTGCTGGTAGCGGGCGTCTTCGTGGTGGGCATCACCAATCAGGCGGACATGAACAGCGCCCCAGCGTTCGTTTCCGCACAGGAATTGCCTGCGGGGACACCGCCGATCATGCCGTTTCTGTTCATCACGATCGCGTGCGGCGCCGTCAGTGGTTTTCACTGTCTGGTCAGCAGCGGCACCAGCAGCAAGCAACTGTCCAGCGAAAAGGACGCGCACTACGTCGGATATGGCGCGATGCTGATGGAGGGCGTGTTGGCGGTGCTGGTGATCATCGCCTGCTGCGCCGGCGTAGGGATGGGCAAGTACGTCCGGGAACCGTTGCCCGATCAAGCCCAGGTCTTTCGCTACGTGCCCGAGATGGTTTCGGTCGACGGCCAGTCGCAGCACCTGACCGGCCGAGCGGCGTGGCGAGCGAGGTACGATTTCCACCGTTCTTTGAAGGAATTCGGGCTGAGGCCGCAGTTGGCTGCCTTCGTCGACGGCGGCGGCAACTTGCTGGCCTCCGTGGGCGTCCCGCTGGAATTCGGCATCGGGATCATCGCCGTGCTGGTCGCCAGCTTTGCGGCCACCACGTTGGACACGGCCACGCGGTTGCACCGCTACGTGATTCAGGAACTGGGCCAGGCCACGCGACTGGCGCCGCTGGCCAACAAGTTCGTCGCGACCGGCGTGGCCGTGACATTGGGCTGCGTGATCGCGATGATCCCGGCTCCGGGCCAGAAGATGGGCACGGGCGGTTTGATCCTGTGGCCGCTGTTTGGCGCAACCAACCAGTTGCTGGCCGGACTAGCGTTCTTGGTGACGTTTTTCTATCTGTGGCGGCGCGGGCGAGCGGTGTGGTTTCTGGTCGCGCCCATGGCGATGATGCTGGTGGTGCCGGTTTGGGCGCTGTTGTACCAGATGCTTCATCCGATCAGCGGCTGGCTCCACAACGGCCAGTATTTGCTGTTTTCCATCGGGCTCTGCACCGTCGCGCTGCAAGTGTGGATGGTGATCGAAGCGTTGCTGATGATCCCGCGTGCGAAGAACGTGCTGGAAGAGGTGGCGCCGCCGTGCATGTCGCAATCGAAATTGGTCACATCGAGCGGACGTTCCTGCTGACGGCTGGCGGCGAAACATGATTTGGTTATCGCGACTGTCGGTCAAGCTGTTTCTGGTCTACGCCGCGTTGAATCTGACGCTGGCGATCGGGTATGTCACGTGGGTTGGGCACTGGCAACGGCAGATCGTCACGCAGCAGATGGAAGACCATTTGCTGACGACGGCGAAAGCGTTGCGAAGCCATCTGGCGACCGTCTCGGACGACCTGGACCGTGCCGTCTTGCAATCCTGGGTGGACGATCTGGCGAGACAAATCGGAATGCGGATCACCTTGATCGATCCTCAGGGCATCGTGCTTGCCGATTCGCTGGAAGATCCGCTGTTGATGGAGAATCACGCCGCGCGGCCCGAGGTGAAGCAGGCGTTGGAGGGCGACGCGGGAAAAGCTGCACGCCACAGCAACACGGTGCGGATGAGGATGTTGTACACGGCGCTGCCGTTGCGGACGAACGGCGAGTTGCGCATCGTCCTGCGTATCGCCATGCCGCTGCACTCGATCGATGAGCAGGTGGCGACCATTCACCGGTATCTCTGGATTCTGGCCACGGCGGTCGGCGCGGTTTCGCTGACCCTGACGCTGCTGGGCGCGCGGCAGATCATGCTGCCCTTGTCGCAATTGACCGATGCCGCCGAAGCCATCGCCGCGGGCAACTACAAGCGTCAGATTCCCAAGAGCGGGAACGACGAACTGGGAACGCTCGCCCGAGCGGTCGATCACATGCGGCGCGAGTTGATGATCCAGATGAACGAACAGCGGGAGAACAGCCAGCGCCTGGAAACGGTGCTCAGCAGCATGACCGAAGGCATCCTGGCGGTCAACGCCGACCATCGCGTCCTGTTCGCCAACGCGGCCAGTCGCCGGTTGCTGGGCATCGAGACGGCCGAAGTGGCTGGAAGAACGCTGCTGGAAGTCTCCCGGCATCGCATCCTGCGAAATGCGGCGTCCGAAGCGATGGAAAAGAGGAAGACGGTCGAGCAGGAGTTCGAGACCCTGGGAGCGGCGCGGCGTCTGTTGGCCATGCGCACCACGTGCCTGCCGGGCAATCCCTGTCCCGGCGTCGTCATCGTGCTGTACGACATCACCGAATTGCGGCGACTGGAAAACGTCCGCCGCGACTTCGCGGCCAACGTCTCGCACGAGTTGAAAACGCCGCTGTCGTCGATCAAAGCATACGCCGAAACGCTGCGTTTGGGCGCGCTCGACGACAAGCAACACAACATGCATTTCGTGCAACGGATCGAAGAACAGGCCGAGCGATTGCACCAGTTGATCGTCGACCTGCTGCAATTGGCTCGGGTGGAATCCGGGCGGGAGGCGTTCGACATCCGGGAAGTGGCCTTGGACGAAGTGGTCGCGGATTGCGAATCGGTCTACGGCGAACGAGCCAGCGCCAAGGGACTGCATCTGGAAATTCAATTGCCCGACGAACCCGTGCTGGTCCGCGCCGACGAAAACGGCTTGGTGACCATCTTGGACAACCTGTTCGCCAACGCGCTGCAGTACACGCCGAGCGGCGGACGCGTGACGATCCGCATCCACGGCGACGCATCCCATGCCGTGCTGGAGGTCGAGGACACCGGAGTCGGCATTTCCGCCCGAGACCAACAGCGCGTGTTCGAACGATTCTACCGGGTGGACAAAGCCCGGTCGCGCGATCTGGGCGGCACGGGACTGGGGCTGGCGATCGTCAAACATCTGACGCAGTCCTTCGGCGGCGAAATCCGCCTGCGGAGCGAACTGGGGCAAGGCAGCACGTTTTCCATCCGGCTTCCCCGGCAATCGCCGCGTCCGGCATAGAATGGGCTCGGTTGCCTTCGCCAGCGCAATGCTCCCAAACAGCAAGGAGACATCATGCCGACCATCCATCTGATTCGGGACGGCAGCGAAGACGAAGGTCCGCTCCGCCCGGTGCTGGATAAACTCTCGGGGAACGACTGCCAAATCTGGGCCGTCAGCGAAGATGTCGCTGCGGATCTGGCCGGCTTGCCCGAAGAAGCCGTCGTGTTGACCTACCTGCGAGACGATTGGATGGCCGACGTCGTTTCCTTGGCGGCGCAGCGCCGCTGGAAACTGGCCGCGCTGCCGCACCCGAAGATGGTCAACACGCGGATCGCGTTCGGCTTGGCCAGACGCGCGGACGACGCGCTGAGCGATTTTCTCGACGCTCCCGAACCGCACGCCATCGATCTGTTGCGGTGCAATGGACGCCCCGTGTTGAATTCCGTCGTGATCGGACACTCGGCCAGCTTGCTGCTCGGGTCGGACCGCAGCCTGGGATGGCTGCAGCGGGTCTTGCGATTCGTCCGCGAGTCCTGGCGTGTCCACGACATCCCTCCCGTGCCGGTCGACATCGTGTCCGGCAAGAACCAGACCGCGAAGACGGCAGCGATGGGGATTGTCGTCGTGCCGCATCAACGCAACTCGCTGATCTCCGGTGCGATCAAAGAGGAGAGCAGCATTCAGGACGGCAAACTGCACGCGCTGGTCGTGGCACCCGGCAGTTGGTTCGAAATGCTCTGGTTCCTGTTCAGTCGGATCGTGCCGCGCGGCGGGTCGAAGATCTTGTTGCCGCCCTTCGTCGGACACATCAAGACCAGTCAATTGACCATTACGTCCAGCCGGGAACTGCCGTGCCGCATCGACGGGATCGCCAGCACCTCCAAGGAATTGGAGTTCCAAATCCAAGTCGACGGGCTGCAAATCTACCCGGGGCGGCATCTCTCCCTGGAGGTCGACCGCGCCGGCACCAAAGAGATCTTCCGTACTCAGGGACTGCCCAAGGGGGAAGTGCGCACGGATCTGATTTCGAAACCGTTGCCGTATCTGCGCCACGCGGCCACCGAGGACTTCAAGGATCTGTACACGGTCCTGCGCGAGAGCGCGAGAACCTCGCCAAGCTTTCTCACGCTGATGCTGCTTTCCGCCCTGCTGGCAGCGTTCGGATTGTACGCGGACTCCAGTCCCGTCATCATCGGCGCCATGATCCTTGCGCCGCTGATGGCTCCGATTATCTCGTTGGCGATGGGCGTGTCGCGGCAGGACCGTTCGCTGGTCGGCGGCAGCGTCAAGACGTTGGTCAACGGCGTCGTCCTGGCGCTGTCCTGCGCCGCCTTGACCGCGGTGCTGTTGCCGCTGCATTCGATGACCAGCGAGATCCGCGCGCGGGTTTCACCAAATCTGCTGGACCTTGGGGTCGCGGTGATTTCCGGCATCGCCGGTGCCTATGCCCATGCCCGCCAGGAGATCGCCCGGAGCTTGGCCGGCGTCGCAATCGCGGTGGCGCTGGTGCCGCCGCTGGTTGTCGCCGGGATCGGTTTGGGTTGGTTCGACTGGCGGATCTGTCTGGGAGCATCGCTGCTGTTCCTGACGAACCTGGCAGGGATTCTCTTCGCCGCGGCGATCACGTTTTCGATCCTGGGATTCGCGCCGCTGCGCCGGGCGCGGCGCGGATTGATCCTGTCGCTGGTCATTGTCGGCGTGATCAGCGTGCCGTTGGCCATCAGTTTCCGGCACATGGTCGAATCGCAACAAACCGCTCGCTCGCTGGAAGGCTGCCACTTCGGTGCATTCGAGGTTCGCGATGTTTCGGTCGAGACCGGTCGCGGCCTGCCGGTGATCCGCTGCCGACTGTTGAGTTCCCAACGTATCGAACCGGCTGACTGCGAAGCCGTGTCCCAGGCAATTCGCGAGCGGCTCGGGGTGCCGGTCAAAGTGGAATTTACGCTGGTCCATCGGGTGCCGTGACCCGGTTTGTGCTCACACTCGCTGGACGGGCAGTGCCGTTGTTGCCTAGAATGGAGTCAAACGGACACCCGAACCATTATCGTACGCCGTTCTCATGCAGCGACCATCTCTGCCAATCACGATCCTTCTTGCAGCGTTTGCGATGCTTCTGGTTCCGGCGATATCGCGCGAGTGTCGCCACGCAGCCGGTGCCGAGGCGCAGGTCTCGACCGAAGCGTTGGTCCAAATGCTGGGAGACGAACAGTTTTCAGCACGGGAACAGGCGACGACGAAGTTGATCGAAATCGGCTTGGAGGCAAAGTCCGCGCTCGAGCAGGGCAGCCAGCATCCCGACCGGGAAATCCGCTATCGCTGTGTGCGCATCTTGACCATCATCGGAGAGATGGACTTCCAACGCCGCTTGGACGCCTTTGCCGAAGGCCGGGACGACGAGCATGGTTTGCCCGGGTGGGACCATTATCGCGAATCGATCGGAACATCGACCGAGGCAAGAGCACTGTTTGTCGAGATGCAGAAGGCGGAGCCCGACATCATGCGGGCCATCGAGATGGGGCCCCAGGAAGTCGGCAAGACGCTCACCCAACGCTGCATCCAGATTCAGCAACTGCAGAGCGTGGCGCGCCAAGCCGTCTCGCTGGGCTCGATCGCCGCGATGCTGTTCGCCGTCGCGAATGACAAGGTCGACGTCCGCCAGGAGTCCGGTGCAGCGCTGTCGAGCCTGTGTTATCAACCCGAAGTACAGAACGCAATGAACGACGGCAGCCGACGCCCAATCGTCCGCCGTCTGCTGGGAGATTGGATCAAGCGGGGCGACAGTTGGGCCGCGTTCCAGAACCTATCGCTGGCCATGCGGTACGACATGGAAGAAGGGCTTGTACCGGCCAGAAAAGTCCTGGAAAACCCCGCCAACCCGCCGTACATCCGGCAAAATGGAATTCTGGCCATCGCGAAGTTGGGCGACCGAAGCGACGTTCCATTGCTGGAGGGGCTGTTGGAGGACCAGTCGCGACTTGCCACGCAGCGAATTGGGGACAAGACGTTCGAGACCCGGTTGCGCGACGTCGCACTGGCGGCGATTCTTCTGCTGGAAGGCAAAGATCCGAAGGATTTCGGGTTCGACCGCATCCAGCGAAATGACATGAGTGTCTTTGTGATTGCAACCGTTGGGTTCCCCGACGACGAGCAGCGGTTGCAGACGTTGAAAATGTTCCAGGACTCCCGCGCAGCCAACGATGCCAAGCCCGATCCGTAACGACGACGCCGTACCGACGTTCGAGATCGATATTTTCGCCGATCGGCGGGATCGATTCGAAGCGTTCGTTCTTGACGCCTGGGACGGCGGCCGGTTGCCGTACCGGCTGCTGAAGCCGTGGGAGTTCGCCGCGCTGCCGCCGGGCGCAGCGCCGAACGCACAGCAGTATCCGCTGTTGGTGTTCTTGCATGGCGCGGGCGAGCGAGGCCAGGACAACCGCTGCCAGTTGGTCCACGGCATGAACGAGTTTGCCAGCGATGAAATCATGGCCCGCTATCCTTGCTTCGTCGCTGCGCCGCAGTGCCCCGCGGATCAGCAGTGGGTCGATACGCCTTGGTCCGCCGATTCGCATCGGATGGCGGACGAGCCGACGCCGGTCCTGCGGTGGACGCTCGAATTGATCGATCACCTCGCAGAACGGTATCCCGTCGATCCGCGGCGGATCTACCTCAGTGGCCTGTCGATGGGCGGCTTCGGTGTGTGGGAGTTGCTCGCACGTCGGCCCCGGCAGTTCGCGGCGGCGGTGATCATCTGCGGCGGAGGCGATCCGGCGACTGCTCCCGTGATCGCCCACGTCCCCGTCTGGGCCTTTCACGGCGATTCCGACCCTGCGGTCAAGCCCCAGCGATCGCGGGACATGGTCCGTGCGATTGAACAGGCGGGTGGTTCGCCGAAACACACCGAATACCTTGACACCGGCCACGACAGTTGGTCGGTGACGTATCGAGATCCCCGGATGTACGCCTGGTTGTTCGCCCAGCGTACCGACGGTCCTGTTGCTTAATGCCATCTCCTCAACGTTCCCACTGCGGACGTTTCCCAACATGGTGTTTCCCCCCTCGAAGCTGCGACGGCAGATCGCCTGGCAAGCCGCGCAACTGATGTATACGCGCCAGGAGTCGGAATACTATCGAGCCAAAATGAAGGCGGCTCGGCATGTGTGCCAAGGCTGGGTCAAGCCGGCCGATCTACCAAGCAACGCGGAGATCCGCGACGAGATCCAGGGCCTCGCCCGCTTGTACGAAGGCGAAAGCCGCTCGCACCATCTCCGCGAAATGCGGCTGGAAGCCTTGCATCTGATGCGGCGTTTGGCGCGTTTCCGTCCGCGGCTCATCGGTAGCGTCTTGACCGGCCACGTGCGCCAGGGTTCCGACATCGACATCCACGTCTTTTCCGACAGCATCGAGGCGGTGACGCTCGCGTTGGACGAGGACGGGGTCGTGTACGACGTCGAACGGAAGCGAGTCCGCAAGCACGGCGAGGAACGCATCTTCACCCATATCCACGTCCGGGACCGCTTCCCGCTGGAACTGACCGTCTATGCTTCGGATCTGGCGCACTATGTGTTCAAGAGTTCCGTGACGGGAAAAGCCATGGAACGGGCCAGCATCGCCGAACTTGAACAGTTCCTCCGCCGCGAATATCCCGATATCGACTTGGAACAGGAAGTCCTGGCGATCGAGGACCAGGTCGATCGGTTCCAGGTCTTCGAGGCGCTGTTGCTGCCGCTGGAAAATGTCAAGCAGAGTCCGAAGTACCATCCCGAAGGCGACGTGCTGTATCACAGTTTGCAGGTTTTCGACCTGGCCCGCGACGAACTGCCGTACGACGAAGAGTTTCTCCTGGCCGCTCTGTTGCACGACGTCGGCAAGGGGATCGACAAGTCGGACCACACGGCAGCCGGACTGGAGGCGCTCGAAGGCTTCATCACCGAGCGCACCGCTTGGTTGATCGAGCACCACATGGCCGCCCAGCAAGTATTGGACGGCACGATCGGCGTCCGGGCCCGCCGCCGTCTGCAACAGAACGAAAGTTACGACGAGTTGATTCTGCTGGCCCGCTGCGACCGCCACGGCCGTCAGCGGGGCGTCCAGGCACCGGAGCTTGACGAAGCTCTCGACTACCTGCGCGAGTTGGCCACGACGTTCGGCTAGAACGATCGTTTCTCGACGTCTCCCGCGCCCATCGACGATTCATCGGCCATGCGGCGCAGCAGTTCGTCGACCGCCACGCCGGCAAGGATCACTCCGCCGATGATGGCGAACTCCAACTGAGTGCTGATCCCCAGGATGTTGATGGCGTTGTACAGCACTTGCATGATAGCGGCGCCGATGACGACGCCCAGGACCGAGCCCTCGCCACCCCGCAGACTGCAACCGCCGAGCACGGCGGCGGCGATCGCGTACAGTTCGTAGAAACTGCCGTGCCCGGACGGTTGCAGCGAGTTGACATCCAGGGAGAACAGGATGCCCGCGATCCCGGCCATCACGGCGCAGATGACATACGCGGCGATGACCATCGCCCCGGTGTTGATGCCGCTGTAGCGCGCCGCCTCTTCGTTCCGCCCGAGTGCCAACAAGTACCGTCCGTAGACGGTGTAGTTCAGAAAACCCCCGGCCAACAGCGCCAGCGAGATCATGATCAGCAGCGGCGCCGGGACCTCGACGCGGTCCATCGGAGTCAACCCTGTCAACAAGAAGATGCCCGCCGCGATGGTCCAGGCTACCCAGGACCTCAAGCCGAGTTCCGCATCGCGCCACAACCCCTGCAACAGATACCCCGCCCCGCCGATCGCCGCACTCAGCCCCAGCACGGTCGCCGCGGCCCAGAACCAACTGTCCATCGCGTCGGACGGTGCCGCCTGCGGACGATACAGCACCAAGCCCAGCACGGCGCACCCGGTCGCGGCCACCGCGTCGGCGGCCAGCATCTTCCAGCGCCGCCGCAGCAGCGCGACGGCGTTCAACCATACCAGCCCGACCGCAAAGCCAAGACCGCCGCCCAGGAACATCGCTTGCTGAGCCCAAGTAGCCTGCCCGCGCGGCAGCGTAGCCGTGTCCTGCAGGTAGTGCAGGATGCCGACGGCCAATGCCGCTCCGCCGATCGCGGCCAAACACCAAGCGGATACCGCCCTCGGTTGCTCCCCAATCGGCAATGGCTCCAAGGCAAGGATGCCCGTCGCCTGCCCCGCTTCCGGCACCACTGCCTGTCCCGTTCTTGGACGCTGACGGGAAAGCCGGCGGACCACTGCCCAGACGATCAGCCCGACACCGACCGCGGCGATCAAGGCCGACATCGTGCAGGGCCGCCCGGTTGCCAAGGTGCGCAGCTCTTCGTGACCGCGTCCGAAACCTTGCGTCTGGTCGTTGGTCAACCAACGGGCCAAGCCGCGATAGATCAGCAGACCGCACAGAGTGACGATGAACGGCTGCAATCCGGCTCGAGTGATCAGGAACCCGTGGATCAGTCCCATCATGGCCGAAATCTCGATCATCCACAGTAGGACCAGCAGCGTGCTCGCGCCCCGAGGCAACGGCACCGAGGGCATCAGGAAGCCGGCCAACACCGTGGCCAATCCGGCAGCATAGACGAACACCGGCCGCCGACAATCAAGCCAGTGATGCGAGATGAATAACAGCATGGACGGCGGAAACAGAATCGCGATCAGCCCGCGCCGCGTTCCGTCGCGAAACGGCAGCGTATGCAGCCATGTGGCGCCGATGATCCAAACCAGCAGGCCGGTCAAGAGAAAGGTCCTGCCCAGGGCCTCGCCCGGCGGCAAACCGCCCATCGCCGCCAGCGACAGCGACAGCAGGCAGCCGATCAGTCCGATCACCGATCCGATCGACAGATCGATGCCGCTGGTGATGATCACGAACGCCGCCCCGATGCTGATGATTCCGTAGTAGGACGTCCGGCGCAGCGTGTTCTGGATGTTGTACGTGGTCACGAAATCCGGGTTCAGGATCGACGTGAACAGGCACACAAAGACCAGCAGCCCGAAGATGCCCAGGATCTTCTTCATGTCAACTTCCGATGCGGCGATTCCACTACGATCCGGCGACTGCGGTTCGGCCGCCGGTCGCCAAGTGCATTACCCGTTCTTCGCTCAGTTGCCCGCGCGCCAGTTCTCCGCGCAGGCTTCCTTCGTGCATGACCAGCACGCGGTCGGACATCCCCAGGATCTCTTCCATTTCGCTGGAGACGAACAGGATGGCCACGCCGTCGGCGGCCAGCCGCTCCATCAGTTGGTAGATCTCCTGCTTGGCTCCGACGTCGATCCCTCGCGTGGGTTCGTCCAGCAGCAACACGCGCGGCTTCAGCGACAGCCACTTGCCCAACACGACCTTCTGCTGGTTACCGCCCGACAAGTACCGAACGACCTGACCGTCGTGCGGCGTCTTGATGTTCAAGCGATGGATCATCTCGCGGGCCAAATGCCGTTCGAGGCGCTGATTCAGCAGTCCGCCGAAGCGTTGGTGACGGCGCAGACCGGCTAAGCTGAGATTGTGCCGCACGGACATCTCGACGATCAACCCGGCCTGTTTGCGGTCTTCGGGCACCAGCGCGATTCCGTGACGAATCGCATCGGACGGGCTGCGGAAGCGCACCGGTTGACCGGCCACGCGGATCTGCCCGCCCGTTGATCGGTCGACGCCGAACAGCACACGCAGCAACTCGGTCCGCCCTGCGCCGACCAAGCCGGCCAGGCCGACGATCTCGCCCGACCGCACGTGCAGACTGAGCCGGTGCTGCGGAAACGCCGGCGTGGCGACATGGCTGACTTCCAGCGCCGGCGCACCGGCGGGATGCGATTGCCGAGCGTAGAATTGCGAGATGTCGCGGCCGACCATCAGCCTCACCATGCGGTCGTGGTCGATCTCGTGCCGCGCCAACTCGCCCGCGTTGCGACCGTCGCGCAGCACGGTGACCCGGTCCGCCAACTCGGACACCTCGCCCAAGCGGTGCGAGATGTAGACGATGCTTACGCCCCGCTTCCGCAAGTCCTTGACGACGCGGAACAGCGTCTCGGCCTCGCCGGTCGACAAACTCGATGTAGGCTCGTCCATGATCAGGATCCGCGCGTTGACCGACAAGGCCTTGGCGATCTCGACCAACTGCTGCTTGCCGATCGGCAGCGAGCCGACCAGCGTGCGGGGCGACAACGTCAGACCGACCTGCCGGATCATGCGTTCCGATTGGCGGTCGATCTCGGCGCGGCGCACGATCCCGAGCGGATACCGGGGCTCGCGCCCCAGAAAGATGTTCGCGCCGACGTCCAGGTTGTCGGCCAGATTCAATTCCTGATGGATCAGCGCGATGCCTCGGTCCGCCGCCGCGCGCACCGATTCGATCGCGATGGGCTGGCCGTCCAGCAGGATCTGGCCGGAATCGGGCTGCTGGATTCCGGCCAGGATCTTCATCAGCGTGCTCTTGCCGGCACCGTTCTCGCCGAGCAACGCGAGCACCTCGCCCGGGTAGAGCCGCAGATGGACGTCCGTCAGCGCGCGGACGCCGGGAAACGTCTTGGTGACGGAACGGACTTCGAGTAGCGGAGTCGGGTTCGAACCGTTCATGACTGGGGAGCGGCTTCGGCCGCCTTGATCTTGGCGCGCAAATCGTCCCAGAACTCTTGCACGTTGTCCCGGCGGATGAAGCGAGCCGGGATGTCGATAAAGCCGTCCTCGGGGATCACCGAGCGGTCGCCCTGGACCAGCGCCTTGAGGATTTCGACCGAACGGCGACCGTATTCGTACGGGTTCTGCACGACGGTGCCGTGGATCTTGCCGTCCAGGATGCCCTGCAGCGTGCCGTCCTCCTCGTCGAAGCCGACGACGCGGATCCGGTCCAGCTTGTTCGCCTCTTCGACTGCGGCCAGACACTGAGGCGGATGGTACGCGAACAGCCCGACCATGCCGTCCAGATTCGGATACCGGGCGATGGCGTCCTCGGCCTGCGCCTTGGCCTTGCCCGGATCCAAGCCATCGGTGCGGCTGTCCAAAATGGCGTACTTCTCGTTGCGGAGGGTCGCGTTGGCCGGGTCGAATCGTGTGGGATCGTGCGAGCGGTCGAGCACTTCGTCGATCACTCCTTGACGACGCAAGCGGGCGTTCACTTGCTCCATGCGGCCGACGAAGATGATCAGATTGCCGCCCTCTGGCAACGTCTCCTTGACCAGTTGGCCGACCATTCGCCCGGCCGTGTAGTTGTCCGTGCCGATGTAACACTGTCGGTCGCTGTCCGGGGCGTCGCAATCCTGCGCGATCAGCACCGTGTGCCGCGCGGCCTCGTTCAGCACCTGCGTCTGGTTGTCCGCGTCGATCGGGCTGATCGCGATACCGTCGACTCCCCGCGCCACCAAGTCCTCGACCATCCGCTGCTGATCGGCAATCCCTTGCGGCATCAGCGTGTCGCAGCGCACGCCGAACTCTTTCTCGCCCGCCTTGACGCCCGCGGCCGCAACGTTCCAGAACGACGCGACGCCGTTGGTCACATAAGCCAGCCGGATGCTCGCCTCACGCGGCGGTGACGGGACGCCGGGTTCTCCGGACGGCGTGCTGCAACCGATCGGCCCAACGCCGGAAAGCAGCGTGAAAATCAGGCAGAGAACCCGACCAATTGAACACCGCGTCGTCATCGATGGAAACTCCCGGAATGCTGAGGCTGCTGGAAAAACAGGACAGACGCCCTACCGGTTGTAGCCCTACCGACACGCCGTAACAAGATCGCGGGAACCAGTCCCATCGTTCAGCGGCCTCACACTAATGCTGGGGCGAGTTGGTCGATTCGGGGGCTACGCTCAATTGCGACAGGACTTGAAGGACTCCGTTTAAATGGGCCAAACGGGGACCAAACCGGTCGACGAATTCGTTCAACATGAACTCGCCGTCCAGCAGGCATTCCTCGTTGTCTTCGATTTCGTTGGTCAGGTTCTGCAGGAACTCGTTCTGGACGCGGCCTAGCGTTTCGGCGGCCACGCGGCAGCGGCGCGCAAGGTCGGGGTTCGCCTGCTTCCACTGCCCCAGTTCGGTTGCCCGTTGCCTGTGCTGGGCGCTGGAGTGCTGGACCAGTTCTTCCAGCAGCCGCCGCTGCTTTTCCTGTCCCGTGACCAACTGGCGCAACAAGCCGATGATGATGTCTTCCTTGTCGCCGACGAAATCCGCCTCGCTCGCGCCCGACTCGGCCGTGACATCGATATGGAACATGGGCGGAAGGGCTCGCGGGTCGAAGGTCATCGTCGGAACTCCAGAACCGGAAGGATCATGCACCGAACCATTGCCGGATGATCGTGGGGCATTTCCCCACTTTCACGCGACGTCGCTGGCGTGCCAGCAGTGCCAGCAACGGCATTCGCCAGTGGTGCCAGTATAGGCAGGCGGGAAAGCGTTTGTCGAGTCGCCCGGACTTTTTCGTTTTCCGGTGCCGGTTCCGATCGCTCCAAACCCCGCACAAACGGCAGGGGCGTTAAAGTCGAGGCGACGCTCCGCCCGATGCTCTCTCTGGCATGTCGGTCCGCGGCTTCGTTCGCGGCGGGCGGCTCGTTCTGTCCAGCCGCGGGGTTGGCGCCGATTGAAAACCTCGGATCGCAAAGCAGCAGATGGCAGAAAAACCGACCAACACACTGTCGAGCCTCGGATTCTTGACGGTGAGCGAACACGAAGACCAGAGCCTGTTCGGTGGCTTCCTGGTTCTGAATTTGGCTGGCCGGCCGATGGAGTTCCATTGCACGGCTCCGGTTCGTCCGAATCGAGCCCAGGAAATCCTGTACGGACCGACGCTACGGCCGTATTTGTACGGCGAGCAGATCGCGCGAGCCTTGATCGAGCGGGCCAGCGCCACGCCGGGACTGGTGTTTACGGACGTCGAGCCCGTGTTGGCGTTGCGGCCGTTGACGTCGGTCCCCGTGGTCTTCGTTCCGCCGACCGCTCCGTCGCGGGAAGTCGCTGCCAGTCTCGACAACACAGCACGTCTCGATTCGCCGCATCCAACGCCGCCGCCCGCGGGTTCGATCCGGTTGCACCGCTTTTCGCTCGGCGCTCTGCAATTGGCGGTTCCCGAGTCGCATCGCGACGACCAGTCGCAAGTAGTCAGCCAGTGGCAACCACACGCCGAGGAGTTCGATTTGGCCGAACCGTTCGGGCGGATCCGCGATGCGATCGAAGAAGCCCGCCGAGCCGCCCGTTCGCCGGCGTAAGGGAGGCCCCGCGTCATGCAGTATCAACCGCGTCGCTGGGAGCCGTCGGTCGAAGCCGATACCGGCCCCCAGCCTGCCACCGCGACCGCGGTTCGGCGTGAGAGCGCCGCGATCTCGCCGATCGCCGTCGATTTCGAAGCTCAGGCCGATACCCGCGCTGCGGCCGCCACGTGCGACGTGGCGGTTTCCTCCGTGGACCTGAATCTGACGGCATCGATTTTTGCCACGGGCTGGGCGACGCTGCTGAACCGGGCGCCGAAGATCGGAACGAAACGAGCCGCGATCGAGTTCACGGCGCCGGGCGCCGTGTCCGTGCGTCTTCGCCGGACGCCGGTGACGGTGCGCAGCTTCACCTTTCCAGAATCCCCCGCCTGGGCGCCGCCCGCGATCGGCCGCAAGACGCCGCCGGACGGCTCGGCGGGCCAAGGCGAACGACGGCCGGAACGTCAAACGGCGACGCGAATCGCGCCCCCCGGCGACGTGATCAAGCTGCAGGATCGGTTGTACTACGTCTTGCAACCCTCGCTGGAAACGCTGGTCTCGTCGAACGAGCTGGAGTTTCCCTTCGAACCGTTTCCCTACCAGTTCCAAGGCATCGCGTTTCTGTATCCCCGCTACTCGGCCGTTCTGGCTGACGAGATGGGGCTGGGAAAGACGATGCAGGCGATCAGCACCATCCGGTTGCTGTTATACTCGGGCGAAGTGCGCAACGTGCTGTTGATCTGCCCGAAGCCGTTGGTCAGCAATTGGCGGCGTGAATTCGCGCTGTGGGCGCCCGAGATCCCGGTCGCCATCATCGAAGGCGACCGGGCGCGGCGGCAATGGCAATGGACGGAGCTGGACGTCGCCGTGCGAATCGCAAACTACGAACTGTTGATGCGCGACCGCGATTTGGTGACCGACCCCCAGGGGCACTTCGATCTGGTTGTGTTGGACGAAGCGCAGCGGATCAAAAACCGCTCGAGTACGACCAGCCAAGTCGTCCGCGCGATCCCGCGGACCCGCAACTGGGCGTTGACCGGTACCCCCGTTGAAAACAGTCCCGACGATCTGGTGGGCATTTTCGACTTTCTCTCGCAAGGCTACCTGTCGCCGGGCATGAAGCCGCGCGCGATGGCCAAGGCGACCCGCGATTACATCCTGCGGCGCACCAAGGACATGGTGCTGACCGACATGCCGCCCAAAATGTTCCGGGACGCGGAACTGGAATTGTCTCCCGAACAGTGGGAGACCTACCAGACGGCGGAAAACGACGGCATTCTGCGTCTCGAAGGCATGGGCGAAGGCATCACGATCCAGCACGTTTTCGAGCTGGTATTGCGGCTGAAGCAGATCTGCAATTTCGATCCGGCCACCGGAGTCAGTTGCAAACTGGAACGACTCGAAGCGGACCTGGAAGAAGTGGCGGCTAGCGGCCAGAAGGCGATCATCTTCAGCCAGTGGGTCCATAGTCTGGAAAAACTTCGCGACAGTCTGCGGCGCTTCGGTACGCTCGAGTACCACGGGAAGATCCCGTCCAAGCAGCGCGAGAGCGTGATCGAGCGATTCAAGAACGACCCGTCGAAGCACGTGATCCTGATGAGCTACGGCGCGGGGAGCGTGGGGCTGAACCTGCAATTCTGCCGCTACGTGTTTCTGTTCGACCGCTGGTGGAACCCGGCCATCGAGGACCAGGCGATCAACCGCGCTCACCGCATCGGCGTGGTCGGCTCCGTCACCGTAACTCGCATGCTGACTGTCGGCACCATCGAAGAACGCATCAATCAGGTCCTGGAAGAAAAGCGGGAACTGTTCGACACCATCTTCTCCGACGGCGGGGCGGCGCCAAGCAGCGTCGGCCTGTCGCAGGACGAGATCTTCGGCCTGTTCAATCTCCGCACCCCCCACGGGCCGATCAAGAAGTCGGCTTGATTTCACTGCTTGGCACGTCCAGGGTTGCGGGCCGGCATCGCCATCGTATCTAATCGTGGGCGCAGACAGTCGCGATGCGGTTTCACACCAGGGATGCGGAGGGCGGTGGACGATGATGCGAGATGCAAGAACCCAGGTTGCGTTGGGATTCGTTGCCGCGTGGGTCGCGGCGGTTGGCGGCGGGGCGCTGTCCCCGGTTCAGGCGGGCGAACCCGGCGGTTCATCCTTGACTCGCTTCCTGCCCCCGGACGGCAACAGCGTGTACTCGGCCACGGGATTGCTGCGGTCCTGGCCTGCCGACGGGCCGAAGCGGCTGTGGCAGGTCGAGGTCGGATGGGGCAAGAGCGCCGTGGTCGAGACGGGCGGTCTGGCCTTCACCGCCGCCGAGGCCGACAACCAGCAGTGGGCCGTGTGCCTGGACGCTGCCACGGGTGAGCCCAAGTGGAAAACGCTGCTCTACCCGAAAGAGAACCGGCACTTCGAGTGGGGACCGGCCACGTCGCCCGTGATCGACGGCGATCGCGTCTACTACATTCCTTACGCCAACCACGAAGGCGACGTCTGGGAAATGCGGGGTCCGATCATCTGCCTGAAAACCGACGGCGGCGAATTGTGGCGCGTTGATCAGGCGGTGTGGGGCAGCGAAGCATCGACGCCGCTGGTCGTCGGCGATACCCTGTACGTCGGCGCCGACAACCCGCAGCGCGCGGTGCTGGCCGCGCTGGACAAGATGACCGGCGCCGTGCGCTGGACCGTCCAGGTTGAGTCGGATCGGTCGCGGGAACTGGCCGCCCCTGCGTCGCTGACGTACCAAGTCGTCGAGGGCGTCCCGCAAGTGATCGTGGCGACCTACGGATCGCGCGAAGTGCTGGGCGTCCATGCCGAGCGGGGCGAGATCCTCTGGCGTTACCCGTATCCCGCCGGGATCATCCTGGGACTGATCAGCACTCCCGTGGCCGTCGGCAATCGGCTGTTGGTCAGCGGCGGCGAAGGCAAGGGCCGCAATTTCTTCGCGTGCCTGGAAATGTCGGCGAAGGACGACACGATCGGTTACCGCGAGCTGTACCGCAGCACCGAGTTGCAGACGAACATGTACAACACGGTCGCAGTCCACCAGGACGCCGTGTTCGGCTTCGGCGGCGGCCAGCGGCTAGGGTTCCTGCAATGCACGAATCTGGCCGACGGCCGTTTGCTGTGGAGCGAGGAGAGCGAAGACTGGACCAAGGACCAGCAACTGGTCATCGCCGACGGGCTGCTGCTGGCCGTGACCCAAGGCGGTCACTTGGTGCTGGCCGAAGCCAGTCGCGAACGATACCGAGAATTGGCTCGCTTCCACCTGGATCTGGAAGTCGGCCGGCCCCAACAGCCAACGATCGCCAACGGCCGCCTGTACATCCGCGGCACGCGCGAAATCGCCTGTTACCAGATCGCTCCGTAGCCGCGCATTGAATGCCCTCCGCTGGCTGCACCGGCGCTGGGGTGAACCCAGTGAGTTTCGATGCACAACCGCCGAAAGTTGCGACATTCTTCGCCCCGAGGGGCAACGCCGTGAAGGATTCTTCTTCGAGGAATTCGCTCCTTTAAGCGGAACGGCGCAAGCCGTCCGGTTCGTCGCATCTTCCGAAATACCGGATGGCTTGCGTCATTCCGCTACGAAATCCTTCACGGCGTTGCCTTTCAGGGCGATCGGATTCTATGGGCTCCGCAACCCAGGGCGCTGCCCTGGACTGATTTGTTCCGGCCCCTGCGGGGCCGCATCTATGGACCGCGAGCAGCGTTTCCGTCGTTAACCCGAATTATTCACGAAGTGCTTCGCGGGGCCGTGGTACAGGCTGCCAGCCTGTATTTGGGGAACACAGGCAGGCTGCCTGTGCTACAACGCGCCCCGTGGATAATCCGGGTTAAGTCCACGCCATTCGACCGAAGGTCTTCGGCGGCGGACGGAGCATTTTGCGTGCGTTGAATACGAACGGCCGACGGGTTACACTGAGGGCCGTGCCCGCCGAGGGAGCGAGTCGAAGCCCGCCGCGTAATGCAAGGAGGAAGGTTCCGTGATTCGTCGGAAGTTGATGTTGGTCGTCGTTTTCGCCTGGATGCTAGCAATCGCCTGTCGGGGCGAACGAGCGCTGGCGCAGCAGGTCGAAGCCTACGCGGGCGAACCGTTCGGCGTCGCCGCAGTGACCGTGCCGCTTGCGCCGGGCGAGTCGGATCTGGCGTTGGCCACGCAAGGGATTTTTCTGCAAGAGCGCGACGGTCGAGCCTGCTATCCCGTGTTCACGACCGGGGCCGTCCGGCGCTTGTTGGACGGAATTCTCGGGGGCGGCCAAGCAGGTCCGGCGGGAACGCAGACTGCGCTGTTTCTGTTCACCGGGACCGAACCGCTGGAAGTGACCATCTCGACGCCGACGGTCCAACGGGTGGCGATTCGGCCGGCCCTTGCCCCGAACCCGCGTCTGTACGACCGACTGCTGCAACGCTGGTGGCGGGAATTCCACGCCCAGGCCCGTCAACAAGCGGACCAGAGCGACTACCCGCCGTTGGTTCAGACGTATCTGACCTCGATGCTCTCGCGCCGCTTGGGCTTGACGCCGCCGCTGCTCAGCCGCATCGAGGATCCGCCGCCGAGCGAGCCACTGGATACTTGGCAACTGCTGGCGGGGATCGAAGCTTTGCGTTTGGATACTTTGCGGCGCAGCAATCTGGGACAGATCGACGCGGACCGGGCGGCGCCGACGGCGCTGCCGCCCGATATCCGCTGGAGTCCGCTCCCGCCGCTGGAGATCGCCGCGGACGTCGCCATCGAGCCGATCGCTGCTCGAGTTCCCGACGACTGTTTCTACGTGCGGTTCGGGACGTTCGAGAATTTCCTGTGGCTGGACCGGCTGCAACGGGACTACGGCGGCGACATCGGACGCATGGTCACGTTGCGCGGCTGCGACGCCGGGTTGGGGCAGCGCGTGCGACGGCAGTTGGCGCTGCAAACGTCCGCCCTGGCCGAAGTGTTCGGTCCGACGATCGTCGCGGACGTCGCCACGATCGGCCGCGACCTTTATCTGCGCGAAGGCGCCGCGGTGGGCGTGCTGTTCCAAGCCCGCAATACGCCCCTGTTCGTTGCCGACCTGGCTCGTCAACGGACAACCGCCCTGCAGGAACACCGTGACGCCGGGGCGTCGGAAGCCAAGGTACTGATTGGCGGACGCGAGGCCTCGTTGCTCTCGACGCCGGACAACCGGCTCTTGTCCTACTACGTGGCCGACGGCGATTTCCATTTAGTGACCACCAGCCGAGTCATCGCGGAACGCTTCATCGCCGTGTGCGAGGGACAGGACAGCGGATCCCTGGCAGCCAGTGACGAGTTCCGGCACGCGAGGACGGTGATGCCGACCGACCGCCAGGACACGATCTTCCTGTACTTCGGCACGGCGTTCCAGCAGGGTCTGCTCAGTCCTCAGTACCAGGTCGAGTTGGGTCGGCGACTGCGAGCCGTGACGGATATCGAGTTGCTGCTGATGGCCACCTGGGCCGCGGTCGGCGAAGGCCGTCCTTCCGATTCGGTCGAACAACTGATCCGCGGCGGCTTTCTGCCGGCGAATTTCGGGCAGCGGGTCGATGGCAGCAAGCCGATCGTGACCGGCCAGACTGTGGCCGATTCACTGCGCGGCGTACGAGGCAGTTTCACGCCGGTGCCGGACGTGGTGATCGAGGGCATCTCGAACGCCGAGGCCAGCCGTCTGGCGAAACAGGCGGCATACTACGAAGGTTCGTGGAAACGGATGGACCCGCTGATGGCCGGCATCAAACGGTACGCGTTGGACGGTCCGGATCTTGAACGGATCACGGTCGATGCCCACGTTTCGCCGTTCGTCCAGCAGAAGTACGGTTGGGCGGTTTCGCTGATCGGACCGCCGACACCCATCCGGATCCGGCCCGCCACGGGCGACGTCAT
This sequence comes from Pirellulaceae bacterium, assembly GCA_023382975.1. Classification (GTDB taxonomy): domain Bacteria; phylum Planctomycetota; class Planctomycetia; order Pirellulales; family Pirellulaceae; genus SKKK01. Next base: position 97,728 of record JAHDXO010000012.1, on the reverse strand, counting down.
CACGGCTCAGGTGGTGGTTCGCGGCGGCCTGCTGTCCCCGACCGTTCCGACCCACCATCTGTTTCTCGGCGTCCAGGATCATGCGCCGCTGGGCGACATGCCGCCGAGCGGATTGCTGGGCTATTTGACGCTGCTGCGCACGGCGCCGGGCTACCTGGGCGCGTGGCCCAAGCCCGGATTCCTGGACTGGCTGCCGATCGGCCTGGGCGGCGGGGCACCGGACGCGCAGGGCTACTCGCGGTTGCTGTTCGGTGTGTGGCGCCGCCAGTGGCTCGATTTTTCGGCGCTGGCCATGAACCCGCAATTGCTGGCCCGCGTCACGCCCGAACTGGCGCCGCAGGAAGTCCAAGACGACGCTCAAGTCCGCATCCACGTGAGCGATTTGTCGCAGACGGAACTGAGCGCCTGGGTCAACAATCTGACCTTCGGCCGAGCCTGGCTGGCATCGGTCGGCAACGCCAAGCTGCTGCATACCATGTCGCAGCAACTGGGGGTTCCCCGGGAGGACGCGCACCGCGCGGCGGAGCATCTGCTCGACTCCCGGATCGTTTGTTCGCTGGGTGGCGAGTACCGCTTGGACGCCACGACCGGGTTGTGGACCTCCACAGCCTGGCCCGCCGGCCAGTTAGATCGCCGACCGGCCGACTACACGGCGGCGTTGCTCGAATGGTTCCGGGGCCTGGATGCTGAAATGACGATTTACGAAGACCGGGCGGTGGTGCGCGCGGCACTCGACCTGCAACGCAAACCAACGGAGAAACCGAAGTTCCAATTGCCGAAGTTCAATTTCTTCGGCAGCGGCAAGCAGGCGCCGAAGCCCGAGTTCGAAGAACTGCCGCCCCCGGCTCCAGAGCCGAGCGATCATTAGCCGCTCCACACCAAAGACTACGGCGCGTGAAGTTTCTGACAAATTCACTGCCGGGTCCCTTCTTGCCGCGTTTGCCGCGGATTATCATGAATGCTGGTTTCGGGGACAGGTTCGACGTCCCCTAGAAGTCTGATTTCCCCTCAAGATAGGGAGAGGTGCAGTTATGAGGGTATCTTCTTCGATCATCGTCTTGATCGTGATGCTGATGCCGAGCGTCGTTCGAGCCCAGACTACCGACGTCGTGACCCCCGGCGTGTGGGGTGCATGGGGAAGCGGCGGCTGGGGCCATGCGTCCACAGCCGAAGAGGGTGCTGCTCGCGGCATGGCGGATCTTACCCGCTCGGCCGGCATGGCAAATTTGATGAACTCCCAGGCGGCCATCAACCTCCAGGACGCAAATCGCAAGTACATGGAGAACCGTGTCTACGGGACCGACGCGTTTTTCGACATGCGACGGATCAACCGCGAGGCCCGCGCGGCGGAGAGCGGGCCCCGTCCAACCCAGGATGATCTGGTCCGCTTCGCCCGCCAGCGGGCACCAAGCCAGTTGAGCGTCAACGACCTGGATCCGTATTCGGGCCAAGTCAGTTGGCCGCCGATTCTGCGTGAGGAACCCTACGCCGAACAACGGCAGGTCGTCGAGTCGCTGTTCGCCGAACGGGCGATGGTTGGACAGCTAAGTTCCCCGCAGCGGATCCAGATCCAACAGGCGTCGCAGGCGATGCAGGACACGCTCCGCAGCCGCATCAACGAGTATGCGCCGCAAGACTACGCTCAAACCCGAGCGTTCCTCCGGAGCCTGAGCGCCGAACTGACCAGACCGTCGACATAGGCGGCTGACGCATCGGCTGGACATGGTTCCGACGAACTTGACGCGAACAATTGGGATTCACCATCTACTTGGAACGAGGTTGATTATGCGACGTGTTTTCTGCTTTGCCCTGGTGGCAGTGTGCTGCCTGTCGCTCCGCAGCGGCGGAGCCCAGGAAGTCGACGTCCAAACGCTGGTCGAGCAACTAGCAAGTCCTGAACGAGAAGCGGCCCGCGCAGCACTCGACCAGTTGGGAAAACTGGGCGCCGAGGCGGCACCGGCGGTTCCGGCGTTGACGGAAGCGTTGAGCAGTCCGGAACCCCATGTGGTCGCGTACGCGGCGATCGCGTTGGGCAAGATCGGCAAACCGGCCGAGCCGGCGGCGGAGGCTCTGGTCGATGCCGCGTTCAGCGGCAATCCTGCGGTGCGCCGCGCCGCGATGGGCGCACTGAAAGCCATCCGTCCCGAGTCCGAAGCGTTCCAAACCGCCGTCGAGCGCATCCTGCTGGAAGGCGACCCGGCGGTGATCGCGCCGGCCTTGGAGACATTCGCCGAATTTGCTGAAGAGGGCGTTCCGAAACTGCGGGAATTCCTGAAGAAGCCGCGAATCGGCTATTGGGGGGCGGTGTTGGCGGCGGACATCGGCCCCGCCGCTGCGGCGGCAGTGCCCGAATTGACCGATTTGTTGGACGAGGAAGAAACGGAAGTCAGGATTCAAACGCTGATCGCCTTGGGCGAGATCGGTCCCCCGTCCGCGCCGGCGGAAGCGGCGATCGTCAAGCTGCTCGAATCGGACGAAGTCATGGGGACTCGCTACGCGGCAGCGTTCGCGCTGGGAAAGATCGGCAAGGCGAGCGACGAGGCGAACCACGCGCTGGTCGAGGCGGCTCGGGGCGATGATCCCATGCTCAAGACTCTCAGTCTGTGGGCGCTGGCCAAGCTCAATCCCGACCAGGAGCGAGTCGTTCGCTATGCCGCAGAAACGATCGTGTCCATGTTGTCCAACGAAAATGCCCAGGTTCGCAGCGCTGCCGTGCGGGCGCTGGTCGACTTCGAAGGGCATGCGGACATCGTCGGTCCCGCGCTGTTGACTCTGTTGAAGGATGCCGACCCGACGGTCGTCGGCAACGTCCTGGATGCCTTGGCGTCGATCGGTCCGAAGGTTGTGGACCGAGTCGCCAACGCCTTGACCAACCCTGACTTCCGGCACTACGCGACTCGCTTGCTTTACCGCTTGGGGCCCAAGGCGGCTGAGGCGGTACCGGCGCTGACCGCCGCGTTGCAGGAAGAAGTGGTGGATGCGGACGATGCTGCCTTCCGGGTCGAAGTGCAACTGGCCTTGGCCGCGATCGGACCCGAGGCCGCGCCGGCTGTCGCGGAATTGGCCAAGTCGCTTTCCTCGGACGACCACGAGATCCGGGGTACGGCCTGTTACGCGCTGGGCAAGATCGGACCCGCCGCGGCGGCGGCGGCGGATGAACTCCAGCGTTGCCAGCAGGACTTGGCTGCATCGGAGCGGATTCCGCTGCTGTGGGCGCTGCTGAAAGTCCGGCCGGGCGACGAGGCGATTGCCAAGATGGCGGCCCCGGCGCTGATCGAAGCGTTGGATCACCAAGACGCCACCGTGCGGGCCGAAGCCGCCGGAGCTCTCGGGGGATTGGGCGAGTATGCCCAGCCGGCACTCGATCGGCTCAAGGAACTGTGCGAAGATCCCGACGCCTCCGTCCGCGATGCGGCCACACAAGCCGTCAAGCAGTTGGAGGGATAGAGTCCGCTGGCGCCGTGCAACGAAGGGTGACGCGGACCTGCCAACTCACTCGATCTAGTTTGGAGAGGTCTACCTTGAATCGAAACCAAGGGCAGTGCGTTTCTTGCTATCCTCGGCGAACCGGCGGAGCGGGGGCGTGGCTGCTTGGCTGTCTGGTCGCGGTCATCGGCTTGGCGTTGGTCGTTATCCTGTTCATAGTCAGCGGATACAATCGGGCAGTGGCACTGGATGAAGCTGTCGCCAGTCAGTGGGCTCAGGTGGAGAACCAGTTGCAGCGGCGTTACGACTTGATTCCCAATCTGGTCGAAACGGTCAAGGGCGTCGCCGGGCAGGAAGAGAAGATCTTCCTTCAATTGGCCGAGGCACGCAAAGCCTATGTGAACGCCGCCACGGTGGGAGCCAAGGCGCAGGCGGCCGGAGGCGTCGAGTCGGCCTTGGCCCGCCTGCTCGTTCTGCCCGAGAACTATCCGCAGTTGCGGTCCAGCGACGCGTTCATGAAATTGCAGGACCAGTTGGAAGGCACCGAAAACCGCTTGTCCGTTGAACGGATGCGCTACAACGAGACCGTCAAGACGCTGAACACGTACACGCGGCAACTCGGCGGACGCTTCTTCAGCAGTCTGGCGGGCGTCGGGCCGGCCGAATACTTCGAGATCGCCGAAGCCGCCAAGGAGGTGCCCAAGGTCGATTTCTCCAGTCCGCCGCGGCAGGACGAGTAGCGTCTGCCTCTGAACGCACCGCGAAGGGAGCCTGCTGAAATACTGGCAAGAACCGAGGTGGGGTAAGCTTCCAGCTTGCCGAGTTTTCGTATCTTTGATTCCCGCACTTTCCTAGACGCCCCATTTGGCAAGCTGGAAGCTTACCCCACGACTTTTTCAGCAGCCTCGAAGGGATAGGGCGCGGGCGCTGAACGCGATGCACGGATGTTGCAGCTTCGACACGGATCTGGTTCCGCTCGGAAGTCTCCAAGCGGCACACTCGACGCGCGAGGGCCGAGGTCACTCGCTTTCTTCGTCATGCTGTTCCGCTGGCTGGCGGCCCGTCGACTTCAACGTCCATTGGATCGCTTGGGCGACCAGGCCGTGGTGTTCTTCATGGGATTCGGGGTGAGGGCTGATGATCAGCAACCGACCCCGTCCATATTCGGCGGAGCCGATCGCGGCTTCTCCCACCATTTCGCTACGGATCTTCCCTCGGCTGTCGGTGGACGGCGTCTTGAATCGCGCCAACACGACGAAATCGGGATCGCCGCCATCGGGTTGTCCGTCAGGCAGGAACACCGGCCCGTTGGCGTAGCGAGTGTGGAACACGGTCTTCTCCCCGCCGAAGAATGCCCGGCCCTCGTCGGTTAGTTCGATGTCGAGCATGGCGCGGCCGCGCGCCCACGGTTGGCTGTGTTTCAGCCGGATGGCCTGCAGATAGTTATCCAGTCCGCTGGCCGCGAAATAGGCTCCGGCGCAAACGCCCAAGTAGCCCCCGCCCGCCGAAATAAAATCCCGCAGGATTTGCCGCCCTTCGGCTTGCAACCCGTCGCCGATCCCGCGCCCGCTGCCGCCCGGAAAGATGACGCCGGCCGCGGGAGCCAACGCGCCGTCGCGGATGTCTTCGCCGCAAACGCGGTAAACGCCTGCGCCGTCCAGTTGCTCGGCAGCAATCCGTTCGAGATTCGCTGGCCCGGCGCCGCCGATTCCCTCGGCGTCGTACAACGCGATCAAGCGCGGCGCGCAGCCGCTCAATCGTTCCCACCGGAACTCGGCGTCCGCGGCCATCGAGCCGGTGCGTCGCAACAGTCCGATCGCCCATCGCCGCGTGTAGCGGATTTGTCGCGACGCGGGTGTGCCGGGTGGACACGCGAACGACACCACGCCGCGGCTCGACATTCCGGACGGTGGACCAGAACTGACCCGCGCGACCGCCACTTCCGTGCCCAGCGCGTCGCTGCCGATTTCGCGAAGTCCTGGATCGTCCGATGCGTGCAGCCGCACCGTAGGCACCGCAATCTTCCGCCCGTCGGAGTCGGCCGTGGCGGCGCCTTCGTGAATCCAGATCCAATCCGCCGGATCGCCCTCGGGCAGCGTCCGGGCCAGAAAATCGCCCAATCGGTCGGCCGTCGGGATGTTCTTCGTCTCGATCAAAGTCAGCTTGCCTCGCTGTATGGGTAGCGTGGCGAGTTGCCTAGCCAGGCCGATCGACGCTTGGTGGGGCGGTTCCGGAACGAGAAAGACAATGTGCGGTCCTGTTGGATCCGATCCCCGATTCACGGACACCGAATCGCCGCGGATGGCCGACGCCCAGCCGACCAACAGGAGAAACAGCAACAACAGGCGTTCGGCGAATTGCACACATCTGCGAGGAAGAGTCATGAAGGTCCTCCGGTTCTCTATTTCGAGGCGGCGCATCGCTGCTCCTGTTCGAGCCGGCTCGAAGGAAACAGCGTCGAATCAAGGAATTGGGGACGATGCGAGCATTCTATGCGAAACATCCAAGCCGCTGAACCTCGCCGTAGAGAATTTCGTTACACTGGTGGAAACGGTCCTTAACTCCGTGACGAGGTCTTGCGATGCGATTCGATGTGGCAACAGGAGTCGTCCTGGTTTCATGCGTGGTGACCGCGGCGGCGGATTCGTCGCCAAGCGACAGCACAGTCGGCGGCGCGGCAAGCGTACTCGAACGGTTCCTGGTCAGTCGGGCGGCCGACTTCGAAGAAATCGTGTTCGCGCAGCGGGTATCCGGGCGCGATCACTGGTATGGGAACTTTGGCCACTACAGCGACGATTCGCCGTACACCAACGCGGCGCTGCTGCAACGCGATGGCAAGCGTTTTGCCTTTGGCGAAGGAGGCCGGTTGTGCTGCTTGAATCTGCGGACGGGGAAGTTGCGAGTGTTGCTGGAGGATCCGCGGGGCGGAATCCGCGATCCGCAAGTTCACTACGGTGGCAACAAGATCCTGTTCTCGTACCGGCCGGGCGGAACCGAGGCGTATCATCTGTACGAGATCAACTCGGACGGCAGCGGGCTCGTACAACTCACCGACGGCCCCGACAACGACATCGAGCCGATCTACACGCCGGAGGGCGGCATCGTTTTCTGTTCCAGCCGCTGCCACCGGTACGTGCCCTGCTGGCGGACTCAGGTCGCCACGCTGTACCGCTGCGACGCCGATGGCCGCAACGTGCGGATGTTGTCGAACAACGCCGAGACGGAAAACACACCCTGGATGCTGCCGGACGGACGCATCGTGTACATGCGTTGGGAGTATGTCGACCGGAATCAATTGCTGTACCATCATCTGTGGACGGTCAATCCGGACGGCACGGGCGTGATGGTCTATTTCGGCAACCAGCATCCCGGCCTCGTGATGCTGGATGCCAAACCGATTCCCGGTACGGGGCAAGTGGTCGCGTCGTTCTCGCCGGACCATGGCCGTGCCGAGCACATGGGTTGGATCACCGTCGTCGATCCGCGAAACGGCCCGGACGACATGTCCCGGACACGGCGGATCAGCGAGCGCAGCTTCCGCGATCCGTACCCGGTCTCAAGCGAGTTCTTCCTCGTGTCGGACGATCGGGGAATCTACTTGCTTGACGAGTGCGGTCAATTGGCCTCGCTGTTCGAACCCGGTTCGAGTGAGTGCCTGTTGCCGCCGCACGAGCCGCGCCCACTGCGGCCCCGGGCGCGGGAACCGGTGCTGCACAGCCGGTTCGACGCCAGCGAGGATGTGGGCCATCTGTTTTTGTCCGATGTGTACGCGGGCCGCAACATGGATGGCGTTCAACGCGGCGAGATCAAGAAACTGCTGGTGCTCGAACAGCTTCCCAAGCCGGCCAACTTCTCGGGCGGTCAGGAACCGTTGACCATCGGTGGCACATTCACGCTGCAGCGAATCTTGGGCACGGTCCCCGTCGAGCCCGACGGATCGGCCTACTTCGCCGCGCCCCCGGTGCGGTCGTTGTTCTTCGTGGCGTTGGACGAGCACGATCGGTCGGTCAAGCGGATGCAGAGTTTCACCAGCGTCCAGCCCGGCGAAACGCTCGGCTGCGTGGGATGCCACGAGCCGCGGACCCAGACGCCGCAGGACGCCGCGCTGAATCTGGACGCGGGGCGCCGACGGCCGAGTCGCATCGAGCCGTTCGCCGGAATTCCCGACGTGCTCGATTTCCCCCGCGATATTCAGCCGATCCTCGACCGGCACTGCGTCGAGTGCCACAACGCAGACCGCCGTGAAGGAGGAGTCGAACTGACGGGCGATATGACGCCGCTGTACACGATCAGTTATTGGACGATGTTCACCGAATCCCTCGTGTCGGACGGCCGCAACGGCCGGGGAAACCGTCCCCCCCGGACCATCGGTTCGTCGGCCAGTCGCCTGATGGCGCTGATCGACGGCTCGCATCACAACGTCCAACTCTCGGAACGCGAGCGGACGACGGTCCGGCTGTGGATCGAATCCGGAGCGACGTATCCCGGCACGTATGCGGCGCTGGGCAGCGGCATGCATGCGGTCGAATTGCCGCACGAAGTCTTCCGCCGCCGATGTGCCGACTGCCACACGGCCACCGAGCCGTCGTACCGCAACGTCAAGGCCAACGCGTTCTACTACCAATTCGGCCCGCGTCAACCTCCGCAACCGCTGCTGACCAGCATCCAGGACATCATCCTGATCCGGCACTTGGCCTACTTTCAACTCGGCGAATCTCGCCTCTATCAGGCGTACTGCAATCTGTCGCGGCCCGAGCAGTCGTTGTTTCTCCGCGCGCCGTTGGCGAAGCGTGCCAGTGGACTGCAGATCTGCGGGGCCGAGGTGTTCGCCGATACCAACGACGGCGATTACCAAGCGATTCTGGCCGCAATCCAGTCCGCGGCCGACCGGCTGAGCGAGAACAAACGATTCGGCATGAAGGGCTTTGTGCCGAACCGGTTCTACATCGACGAAATGCAGAACTACGGGCTGCTGCCCCGGCCGTTGCCGCCGGACGCGGAGATCGACGTGTACGAACTGGAGCAAGCTTATTGGCAGTCGTGCCGGTGGCGCTAAGACGACTCGGAGAGCAAGGCGATTCGGGGTTGCTCCACCTGCTGGTAGTCGGCATAGGTCATGCTGATCGAGATCGAGTGGTCGCCGGCCTTGAAGTTGATCTGCGGCTGGTCCGCCAACCGTTCGTCACACCAAGTCGGAAGCCCAAACAGGCTGCCGAACGGCGGGATCGATCCCGGTAGCAGTCCGGTGATTTCGAGCACCTCCTCTTGGGTCGCGAAACGCAATTTGCGAAATCCGTGATCACTGCGAACCTGCCGATTTGCCAAGCGGCGGTCAGCGGGCAACACGAACATCAGAAACTGGTCATCGGCTTTGCACACCAGCGCCTTGGCACCGCTGGCCAATGGGACGCCCCTAATCCGAGCGGCTTCTTCGCTCGTGTATACCGGCTCGTGCCGCAGTACTCGGAACGGGATCTGCGCGTCGTTCAGGCTTTGCTCGAGCCGTGCGAAGACGGGGGTGCTCATGGGTGTCTCCTGGTCTGGACGCCGTACTTTCCGCTCGCGGCGGCGCAACTTGTAACGATTATTCAATTTACGATGAATTATCTCAACCGGGCAACCCAGGATAGGTGCTTGCATTTCGAAGCCGCCCGCTTATGCTGAACACTGGGTTTATGGCAGCCAAAATTCGCAGGGTCATGTCGCGCTCCAGCAACGCCGATGAGTGAGATCTTATTCCAATACCACAAGGTGAACCCGACAACATGGGTTTACCTGTCGTCTTTGCTGATGCTCGGCTTGTACTTCAAGTTCGGGCGGTTCTGGAGCGTTCGCAATCTTGACCTCGTGCTGCTGATTCTGTTGGCGCCTGGGCTGTTGATGGCTCAGTACGGGGGCGAAGCGAGCGTCAAAGCGCGGCGTCTGATGGCGCTCGAAAACCAGAAGCGGGAAACGAACGGACCGGCCGCGGCGCCAGTCGAGCCGCCGATCAGGCGGGAAATACCCAAGTCGTTCGAACCCAAGGTGACTCCGGACGTCGATCCCTCACCGCCGACTGAGCCAGCAGCGCCCGAGGCGGATTCGGCGGCCTCGGGCGAGGATTCAGCGGCGTCGGGCGAAGATTCAGCGGCATCGGGCGGGGAAGAGGCGACGGTCGAGGAACCGTCGCCGCCCAAGACGTCGGCTGATATGCTGCTGGCGAGCAGCCGCAAGATCGAGCGACTGGGATATCTCTGGTTGTTCGCCGTCGGTGCCTTGTTGCTGCTGCGGTTGTTGCTGGATCCCACGATGGTGCGACGTCCGTTGCTCGAGCCAAATTTAACGAGCGGCGGGTTGACATTCATCGGTGTATCGCTGTTCGTATTCTTAATGGCCAACGTCTGGAACAGCGAGCCGCTGGCGCTGGAAAGATTGGACGAGATCGCGCTGAGCCAGTCCGGCGAGCCGGAGGTTCGTGTCCAGAACACCGGCAGCCTGCGCCGCGGACCAGGCTATCCGTTGTTGAATCTGGTCCCTTCGATCCCGACCAACCCGCTGGTGCCGGAGGGCGCGGGGGCATTCGAGCCTGGCAAGCGTCTGGTGGTGGCCAAGCTGATCGCCATCTTGTGCCATCTGGCGGTCGTGTTGGGGATCGTCGCCGTCGGCTACTGGCATTTCGGCAGCATCAAGACGGGCATCGGAATGACCACGCTGTACCTGATGCTGCCCTACACGGCGCAGATGACGGGCCACATCGAGCATGTGATTCCGGCAGGACTGCTGGTATGGGCCGTACTCTGTTACCGCCGTCCATTGACGTCGGGGATGTTCATCGGTCTGGCGACCAGTCTGGTCTACTATCCGCTGTTCCTGCTGCCGCTATGGATCAGCTTCTATTGGCGCAAGGGGCTGATGCGTTTTCTGATCGGAGTGGTAGCGACGCTGGTCGTCATGGCGATTCTGCTGTATTTCATCCCTGAAGCTTCGTACTGGAAGAACTTGCAGAAGATGTTCGGCCTGTGGTTTCCGTACCAGGAAGGGCTGGAAGGCATTTGGCGTCTGGGCTGGGAGCCCGTCTACCGCATTCCGGTGCTGGCGGCCTTCGTCGCGATGGCCGGAACGCTGGCGATCTGGCCGGCGCAGAAGAATCTGGGCACGCTGCTCAGTTGCTCGGCGGCTGTCATGGTTGCCACGCAATTCTGGCACGGGTTCGGTGGCGGGCTGTACATCGGCTGGTACTTGCCGCTGCTGCTGCTGACGATCTTCCGTCCGAACCTGGAGGACCGCATCGCCCTGGCCGTCCTTGGCGAGGGATGGAATCCCCGCCGTGTCGTCGGCGCGGCGAACGGTCTGAAGGACAATTGACCGGCCGGTCGCGGAAAGGCGTTGTTCACGCGGCTGATCGAGCGCCAAGCGGGCGTCTTCACAGCAACGACTTCCTTTCCCCCTGGCTTCCTGCGAGAATTGGGATCGATGCGGCGCTAAGCGACACTGTGCCCAACAAGAGACGGCTCCGATGTCAACTCGCGTGAAGACCCTGGCTGGTGTATTAGTCACGGTGACGTTTGGAATGACGGTCTCGGCGCTCGGCGGTGACGAATTTCTGCGTCCGCTGACCGTAACCGCCGCTTCGGGCAACGCCTATCCGTCGCCCGACGATGCGTACGTCGCCGCTGCCGCCATCGACGGCGATCCCCAGACCTTTTGTTGCCTGCTGGACGATACGGCCGACGGCTGCGATCCACAGACGATGCCACCCAATGCAGCACCGCCCGTGACCGGCTGGATGGTATTCGACCTCGGGCGGCGCGTGCCGGTACGCGGTGCCCGGCTGACGTCGCGTGCCAACCCCGGCGCCTACAATCCGCGCGATGTCGACTTCGTGGCATGGACCGAATCAAAGACGGTGCCGCGGGATCTCGGCAATGCCGAAGCCAAGGGGCAAACGGTGGCCCTAATCACCGGACACAGCTATCCGCCGCTGCGGCAAGGTGAATCGTCGCTCGTCGGCTGGAAAGAGACGGAAACCCGCTTTGTGGGGCTGCGTGTCCACAGCAGCTACGAAAGCGGCGCCAAGCACTTCAACTTCCAGATCGCCGAGATCGACTTCCTGGTTCCGCCGGGCTCGGTGCCGCCCGAACCCGTCGATTTCACTGCGGAGATGCGATCGCTCGATTGTCTGCAGCAGGCCGTCCAGCACTTGGCCCAGCAATTTCCCGGTGTGTACCGTGCCGAGGCATTCTTGGCGAGAAAACACGAGTTGCAGGAGCGGCTCGATCAGGCGTCCGTCGCCAGCGACCAATTCGATCTGACCGCCTGGCGAGCCGACCTCCACACGCTCCAGTACGATGCACTGGTCCTCGACAACCCACTGTTGGCCGCAGGCAAGCTGCTGTTCGTCAAGCGGCATACCTATCAAACCGGCTGGTACTACGCGGAGTTCATGCAAGGTGGCCGGTTCGGAGGAAATCTTTGCGTGCTGTCGCTTGACGACGGATCGGTTCGCCCGCTGCTGCCGGATCTGGCCGACGGGCTGTTTGACCGCTTCGATCTGTCGTTCGACGGGAAACGCATCGCGTTCGGCTACCGCCCCGCGCCGGGCCGAGCCTTCCGGCTGTACGAGACCGATCGCGAAGGCGCTTCGTTGCGCCAATTGACATTCGACCCGCCGGACGAGGCGGCGCGATTGGCTTCGTACGGCCTGACGCCGGGTCGCAACGAACTGGGACCGTGGCGCGGGCACACCGACGATTTCCATCCTTGCTATCTTCCGGACGGCGGAATCTGCTTTGCCTCATCGCGCTGCGAGCGCGGCGTGCTGTGCGATCAACCGGACAATTTGAGCGTCAACGTCCTGTACCGCATCGACGCGGATGGCGGCGATTTGCGATGCTTGTCGCAGGGGGCATTGAGCGAATCGACGCCCAGCGTGATGAACGACGGCCGCATCCTGTACACGAGGTGGGAGTACGTGGACAAAGGAGTGATCGCCGTGCAATCGCTCTGGAGCATGAGGCCCGACGGCAGCGGTGCCGCGGAGGTCTTCGGCAACCATCACGAGTTCCCGCCCGTGCTGATCCATGCCAGAGCGCTGCCCGGGAGCAACGACCGCTTTGTGGCCACCAGCACGATGCATCATCCCTTCGCCGTCGGGCCGATCCTGAAAATCGACGTGCGCCGCGACATCCGAACGCTTGAACCGTTGCGGTCGCTCACGCCCGATACGGGACTGTCCATCGACGGGCCTGGTGGATTTCCGCGCGGCGAATCGTTCACGCATCGCAAGAACGGGAAGTGGGTGCGTGACAACCGCGGTCCCCTGTACTGCGATCCGTACCCGCTGTCCGACGAGTTCTTCCTGGTGGCCTGCAACCCGGACAGCGCGTGGAACGATCCGAAAGCCTACGGTCTGTGGATGATCGACATCTTTGGCAACCAAGTCCGCATCTACGCCGATCCGAACATTTCCTGCTGGCAACCCGTTCCGCTGCAGCCTCGGCCACGGGCTCCTGCCCTGCAGCCCGGCACGGAGCGTATTCTCTCGAGCGAATCCGCCGAGGCGAACGGCCAGCGGCAAGCGACCGCCACGCTGCTGATGCAGGATGTCTACGCGGGCCTGGACGGAGTTCCGCCGGGCGAGGTCAAGTACCTGCGCATCTTCGAGCAGGTGCCGCGGCCTTGGACCGCCCGCCGGTTCTGGCCGGATGACGCGGCGCTCGGGCAAAACGCGGTGATCAGTTTGAATGCCCATATCTATGTCAAGCTGCTGCACGGCATCGTTCCGGTCGAGGCCGACGGGGCGGCTCACTTCACCGTTCCGGCCGAGCGGAATCTGTTCTTCCAGGCACTGGACGAACGGTTCCAGGAGATCCAGCGCATGCGGACCTTCGTCAATCTTCAGCCAGGCGAGGTGCGCTCGTGCATCGGCTGCCACGAATCGCGAAACCGGACGCCGCTGCCGTCCGCACCGCTCGCCTGGCACGGCGATCCGATCACGCCGTCGGCCCAGCCGGGAGAGATGGCGCCGCGTGCCCTGGACTACGCAACCGACGTGCAGCCAATCTGGGACCAACACTGCGTCCGCTGTCACGGCCGAACGGACCCCGACGGAGATTTGGATCTGACCGGTGACCTGACCACCTACTTCAACCGCTCGTATGAGACCATCATGCGACGAAACCTGATCGCCTGTATTCAGGAGTTCCAAGGACCGGACCCCGAGGCGCAGAAGACCAATGTGACGCCGCTGCCACCCAGGGCGTTGGGATCGCAGGCCAGCCGTCTGGTCCAAGTGCTCCGCGAGGGGCACTACGACGTCTGTTTGCCGCTGGTGCAATGGGTGCGTCTGGTTACCTGGGTCGACGCCAACGGCCCCTACTACGGCTCGTACTTCGGCCGCCGGAACCTCGTCTACCGCGACCTAACCGACTTCCGCCCCACGACCGAACTGGATCCCGCGGGCAGAATCATCCCGGTCCTGCCATAGCGAGTTGTCAGCTTCGCGGTGCTCGGCGATGAACAGCGAGATTGGCGGCCCGTCGTGTTCGGCTACAGCCTTTTGGGAATGCAGCCTGCAGTCGGAATTCCCGGTAGTCAAATTGTTGGACTATGCGGAGCTGCAATCGAACAGACAATTCGGACTCTCTGCCGGCTGTCAACGCGTCGAGCAGCAGCCGTTCGACCGCGTTGTCGCTTCCCGCGCGGACGTGCAACACATTCCAACACACCGTTCTGTCGTCCGCACAGTTGCCACTTGAAACGGCCTCAGCGCCGCGTCACAGTTTCTTGGAGGACGGTTTCTTCACCTTCTTTTCTCGTTCGAGATAGGGTTTGAATTCCCAGCGGTCTTTCCATTGCGGCAGGTACGGCGCGTAGGCCGGGATTTCGTACCAGGAACGCGGCTCGGGATCCGGGGGCACAAGCCGGCCCTCGGGATAGTCGCGGCCCGCGAAGCTTGCATCCACGGACTCGTTCCAGGCGAGCAGTTGCTGCTTCATCCGTTCGAATCGTTCGGGTTGCTCGCCGCCGATGTCGCGGGTCTCGGCGGGATCGTCCTGCAGATCGTAGAGTTGGAAATCGCCTTTGCCCAAGTCGTTGGTCAGCAGCTTGTAGCGGTTGTCCACCAGCGCGGCGCGGGCACCGTAGCGGAACGGGATCGGCTTATCGCGTTCGGAAGGCGAAGTCGAAAACAACGGTTTGAGGCTGATCCCGTCCAGAGGCCGGACGAACACGTCGTCCGGCAGACCGAGGACGTCCGCAACGGTCGGAAAAAGATCCATCGTACACGCCGGAAAGTCCGTCACTCGGGGCTGGATCACCGCAGGCCATTCGATGATGCCGGGAACCCGCAGACCGCCTTCGTACACCGTGCCCTTGTTGCCTCGCAAACCGCCGACGGTTTCCGGCGTGATGCCGGGCAACCCGCCGTTGTCGCTGCAAAAAACCAGCAGCGTGTTATCCGCGATGCCCAGACGCCGCAGTTCCCGCCGCAAGGTGCCAACGCTACGATCCATGGCGACCAGTTCACCGTGGTGGTTGGCCGAATTCTCGTTCAATGACTCGAATTGCCTCTTGTCGTCGGGCAGCGCCCGGAATGGACTGTGCGGCGTGCCGTACCAAATGACAGCGAACATGGGCTTGCCGGTCGCTTGGTTTCCTTCGAGGAACTTCACGGCCTCGGCCACGGCGATCTCCGAGGAATCGCCCTCGAACGCTTCGATCTGGCCGTTGCGGCTCATCAGCGGATCGACGTCGAAGAAATTCGTCACGGAAACCCAAGCGTCGAAACCAAATCGACCAGGGTGATATTCGTCCGATGCCAGGACCGGCGCGCCGGGGCCTCGCAGGCCGTTCAAGTGCCATTTCCCGAAATGGCCGGTGACGTAGCCCGCCTGCTTCAGAGCCTGGGCAATCGTCTTTTCCTGCTGTCGCAGAGCATAGCCGTGCGACAGGACACCGCTGCGGTCGTTGGCGCGACCCGTCAGCACGCTGGCTCGAGTGGGTGAACACACGGGCGCGCCGGCGTAGAACCGCTCGAACCGCAACCCGGCCGCCGCCATCGCATCAAGCTGCGGCGTCTGCAGCAGCGGATGGCCTCGGTATCCGGTCTGCCCCCAGCCCATATCGTCAGCCATGACGAACACGATATGCGGCTTCGTCGCCGCCAGGGTTCCGCTGTAGCAAAGAGCCAAGCCCGGCAACAGAAGCAAAGTGGCGAGTCTCATCGTGGTTCCTTTCTCTCAATAGGATTGCTCGACGGATTCCGTGAATCTACACGGGATTTCACTCGAGGCAACAAGGCAAACAAAAAAGTGCGATGTCGTCCGGTTCACGCCAGATGAGACAGCAATCGATTGAGGTTCTCGCAGGCGTCGCCCAGCAAGTGAATTGCGTTCGGACGATGGTACAGCGGATTGTCGACGCCCGAATAGCCCGGACGCAGGTCGAGGTTGCAGATCAACACTTGCCTGGCTTCGTGAGCGGCCAGGACGGGCATGCCGGAGATCGGGGTGCCTTCGACATGGATCGCGGCGGGATTGACGACGTCGCACGCTCCGACGACCACGACCAAGTCGGTATCCGAAAACTCGGGATTGATATCATCCAGATCGACGAGCAGGTCGGGATCGACCTCGGCCTCGGCCAACAGCACGTGCATGTGCCCGGGCATTCGCCCGGCGATCGGATGGATGGCGAATTTCGTCACCTTGCCCGTCTTGATCAAGTGTTCCGCCAACTGGACCGCGGGCCGTTGAGCGCTGGCCAGCGCCATCCCGTAGCCGGGGACGATGATGACCTTGCGGGCTGCCTCGATCGCTGCCACGGCACGTTCGAGCGGCGAGACCTCTGGTGTGGCCGGATCGGAAGTCGCTCGAGACGGGGGCGCGGAATCACTGCTCTCCGCTGGAACTTGATCGGATGACGTCGCCTCGGACGCTGCCGTTCCGCTCATCGCGGTCGGCACGGAATCAAGCAGCACGGATCGCCAACTGCGGTTCATCGCGCGACACATCGCGTGGGTCAAAATGAAACCGGATGCGGCGACGGTCGCTCCGCAGGCGGTCAGCAGACGACTGCCAACGGCCACTCCGCAGAACGCAGCGGCCAGACCGGACAAGGCATTCAGGAACGAGATCAGCACGGGCATGTCGGCTCCGCCAACTCGGATCGACAGCACGATTCCAAGCAACACGCCCAGCACAGCGAGACCGGTCGCAAGGTCGATCGGCGGTACGTCGTCTCGAATGACGCTCCATGCGACATGGACCACCATGGCCGCCAACAAACCCAACGTCATCACGCCGTGCCGCGGGAGAATCGTGGGAGATTGCCGCAGCCAACTGGCCAATCGGCCACTCGCGATGATGCTGCCCGAGAATGTGATCGCGCCGATGCTTAAGCCGAGAATGCCGGCCGTCTTGCCAATCCCTCCGTCGGCAACTGACTCGCGCGTCAGTTCGACGAACGATACCAACGCGGCGGCCAGTCCGCCCGCACCGTTCTGAAACGCCACCATCGCGGGAATTCGAGTCATGGTCACCCGCCCCGCGGCGAACCAACCGGACGCCGAGCCGATCGCCACGGCGATCAGCACCAGCACCGGGCCTTGCAGGGGCTTTCGCGACAGCACGATCACCGCACCGCAAACCAAGGCCACCGCGACCAGCAGGCTGCCCGAACGAGCGGATGCGGGCTCGCGGAACCGCCAGATGCCCAGCAGAAAGATCGCTAGCACCGACAGGTCGACAATCAGATTCAACGGGTCAACCATGCCGATCGCCTCGCTTCTGAAAGAACCGGAGCATCCGGTCGGTCACGGCAAATCCGCCGACCAGGTTGAACGCGCCTGCCACGATCGCGATGGCTGCCAGGCACGTGGCAAGACCGCCGATTTCCTCCGCGTACAGCAGCAGCGCACCGAGCACCGTGATGCCCGAAACGGCATTGGTCATGGACATCAACGGCGTATGCAATCGAGGCGGAACGCGCAGAATCAACAAGACGCCCAACGAAAACGTCGCGATAAATACCGCGAGCAACAGCAGTAAATCGCCCATGATGAGGCTCCCTTTACAAACAAGTTCCGGTCGCTCGCCATCCCCGCTGGAGTTCATGCTTCAGCATGTTGCTTCGGTTGGTTCGTACACTCGTGCGCGGACACGCTGAAGCGTGAACTCCAACAAATGCCTTCCGACTTCATCCCTCCGTTCGCATGGCCGCGTCAGGCCAGTCCCATCGCTTTGCGCGTACCCGCGTGGACGATACGGCCTTGATGCGTGACCAGCGACTCGCGGCAGATCTCGTCGTCCAGGTCGATGGTCCCGAGCCCCTTCTTGAACAGGTTCTTCACGTAGTGCATCACGTTGTGACTGTACAACCAACTTCCGTGAACAGGAACCGAGCCGGGGATGTTCCAGAGTCCCAGGATCGAGACGCCGCGGTAAGCGATCTGGCCGCCGGCGGGCGTGAGCTGGCAGTTTCCCCCCTGGTCGACCGCCACGTCCAGGATGATCGACCCGGGTTTCATCCCGGCCACCATCGCTTCGGTCACCAGCACCGGCGCGACTTCGCCCGGAACCAGCGCACCCAGAATCAAGATGTCGCACTCTTGCACTAGCGGCGTCAGCGTCGCGCGTTCCTTTTCGAGCCACTCGGCCGGCAGTGCCCGCGCGCGGCCGTCCGGCCCAACGACCAGTTCCGCGGGCGCTTCGAAGCCTGCCACCTTGGCGCCTAGGCTGGCGGCCGACTGGCGAGCTTCTTCGCGGGTATCGACCGCGGTGACCGTACCGCCCAGCCGCTTGGCAGTCGCGATGGCTTGCAGTCCTACCACCCCCGCGCCCACGACCAGGATCTTGGCCGCTTTGACCGTACCGATCGTCGTGCCCGTCATCGGAATGAACTTGGGAAACTGGTTCGCGGCGATCAGCATCGCTTTGTAGCCCGAAATCGTGCTCATCGACGTCAACGCGTCCATCCGCTGAGCCCGAGAGATGCGGGGAATCGCATCCATGCTGAACGCAGTGACGTTACGCTTGGCCAACGTCGCGACCATGTCGTGATTGACCGGCGCGGCGGGATGGAGAAATGCGATTAAGGTCGCCCCGTCGCGGATCGCTTCGGCTTCGTGGTAGTCAAGACCTTCACTTCGCCAAGGCTGTTTTACCTTGAGAATCACATCCGCCGCACGGAGCAATTCCCGGGGATCCGCGACGATCCTCGCTCCGGCCGCGACGTACGCATCGTCTTCGACCAGCGCGGCTTGCCCGGCCGACGCTTGGACCAGCACCTCGAATCCCAACGCGACGTACTCTTGGACTGTCTCGGGGATCGCGGCAACGCGGCCCTCCTGCTCCAGGATCTCTTTCGGCACGCCGATGATCATGATGCACCTCCCTTGTTGTCTGGGAACCTCCTCCGGTTGCCATTATACCGCTCAGCGGTCGCCGGTGGGGAGCAAAGGAGTTCCACCATGCCATGATGCATGGTGTTGCTTCTGCTTGTGCCAATCGACGTCCATTGTCACAATGCTCCGCTGAACGGGAGAGACCGCCGGTTGCACAGCCTTCCTCTAATTTCTCAGGTCAGGGCAAGGGTATGCCGATTCGCAGACTTTGGAACTCGCTGGGACCGGGCATCTTGCTGGCCGCCACCAGCATCGGCGCTTCGCATTTGGTGTTCAGCCCGCAAGCCGGCGCGTTGTTTGGCTACCAATTGCTGTGGTTGGTCGTCTTCAGCCACGTCTTGAAGTATCCGGCGTTTGAATTCGGGCCGCGTTACGCCGCCGCCACGGGCCGGCATCTGCTGGACGGATACTCGCGGATTCCCGGTCCGCGAGGTTGGGCGCTGGTGATATTCTTGGTGAGCACGCTGGCGCAGGGGATCGGCGTACTGGCCGGAGTCGTCAGCATTGCCGGGTGCGTGCTGTGGACGTGGACCGGGCAACTCAGCACCGAGGGCTGCGCGGTGCTGCTGACCGCAGTGATCGTTGCGTTGCTCTTGGGCGGGGGATTCTCCTGGCTGGACCATCTGAACAAGATCATGATGGCAACCTTGGCCATCGCGACCGTGTTGGCGTTCGTGCCGATTTTTCCGGGACCAGAGATCTTGCCTTCGCTGGTCGTGCCCAGTTTGCCGCCGGGTTCGATCGTGCTGGTCGCCACGATGCTCGCCTGGATGCCGACCGGCATCGACGTGTCGGTGTGGCACTCGTTCTGGACCTTGGAGAAGATTCGCCGCGACGAACCGGGCGAAGACCCGCAGCAGGCTTCTCTGGCCGTGCGCGCAGGCCGGTTGCGGCGAGCCCTGCTGGACATGCGCATCGGATACGGACTTTCGCTGTGTACCGGGGTGATGTTCGTCGTCATGGGCGCAGTCCACCTGTCGGGCCACGGCCAGGCTTTGCGAGGCGTCGGATTTATCGAGTCGCTCTCCAGTGCCTATACGAACATTCTGGGCCGCTGGATGTACCACGTGTTTATGCTGACGGCGTTTTTCGCCATGTTCTCGACGTCGTACACCGTGATCGACGGATTCTCGCGGTCATTCGCCGAAGGCTGGGCCGCGTTGTGGCCCGCGGCGGCGGAGCCGACGACGAAAAGGCGTTTGTACGTTGGCTTCGTCTGCGGAAGCAGTCTGCTGGCGTGTGCGATTCTAATCGCCGTCGGCAACCCCGTCACGATGGTGACCGCCGCCGCGCTGATCAGTCTGACCGCGGCACCGCTGCTGTACGGTTTCAACCTGTACTGCGTGCTGCGCCACATCGAAGAGCCCCGCTGGCGCATCTCCTGGCCAATGATCCTGATCTCCGCAGGCGGCATCGCCGTGGCGATTCTAGCACTGGGAACCACGGTCTATCTCGAATGGCTGAAGAGGGTGGCGTAAGGACCGGCGAAGAAATGGCTGTCGGGCTTTCAGGTGAGCGGCAAGGCGCTAGCCGCCGGCTTTTCGGCCGCTCCGGAACCGGTGGCTAGTCGATCGCGATCCAATTTCAGACGTCCCAACAAATGATCTCGATTTCTTCGTTTGGATTGAACGCGCCAGGATCGGTGAATCCGACAATAAAATCGATCTGAAAAAGGGGATAAGTCCAATTTGTGCAGAGCACCCTTCGGGCCGTTCCGGAAAATGGGACTTATCCCCTTTTTCTGCGGGGGCCGCGGTTGGTTGACCGCGGAGAGTGGAAGGTCTGCTCGAGGGATTTTCGCTGGGCAGTTATCTGCTGCTGATCGACTACACCAGCCGGTTGTGGCGCCAGGGCAAGGCGCGCGTCAACCGTGAGGTGGCCACGATCCTGGAACGCTTGGGAACCAGGGCCGAGGTGTGGGGCCAGCGGATTCACGGTGCTGAAAAAGGAATTTGTGCAGAGCACCCTTCGGGCCGTTCCGGAAAATGGGACTTATCCCCTTTTTCTGCGCAGCTTCCCTACACACCCACGGCAGAGGATCAACGTTTCACCGGAGGTCAAGCGTCCTTGGCCAACACGTCGTCGTCGATCGGCGGCCCGTCCCCATGAACAGGCCGACCACGGCGATCCGGATTCGGTGCATCCTTTGGTTTCAGCCATTCGTGGCGGCGTCGAGTGTATCAACAACCGTCTTGACGGCCAGGAAGATCGCGACCAAGTCGGGAACAAGTTGCCGATTTCGTTCCAGGTCGATGCTGAGGCCCGCTGCCAACATCTGCCGGAGAAACTGCATCAGCAACGGCTGCGCGGCCATTTCCAGTGACATCACTTCGAGGAATTCGGGAAGAGTCGCGCTGCTCGTGCCCCGCAGCAGATTCTGGTTTGCATCCGCTTTGGCGGCCAGCTCGCGCACGGTGATGCGGGGGATTGGTCCCTCGCCTTCCAGCTCGAACGCGCGGTAGACACACCAGCCGAGTTGACAAGCCTTCATCCCGGCTTCGATGCGCCCGTCATCGAAGGTCATCATGAGATAGTGAAGCACCTCCGGCTGATGCGCCTCCAGGTAATCCATGGCCGCCGACAGCGAACGGGAACAGGTCATTTCCCGGCACATCTCCGCGATCGCTGACTCTCCGATCGCTTTCATCGCTCATCCTTCGTTGGGGGGTGTAATGGGTAAGCCGCGTGCGTCATCCGCACCAGAAAAGGGCAGTACCTCCTGACCGCTGTTCCCATGGAAGCGGAATACTTCAACATTAGAAAGATTCTCGGCCCCAGTAAAAGTGGCCACTGTACGGTCGACGACTATTCAATGAGCCCAAGGGCACTTTTCTCCAACACCAGTACAATGGAAATAGATGCTCCGCAATATACTGGATGCATTTTGCCCAATGTGAGTGAGATGTCACGCCAGCGATTGCAGAAGGAATCGCAGAAGACACCTTAGCCACCGTCGGGCAATTGATTCATAAGTGGCTGCCTAAAAGCAAGTTACGGAGGATGGGAAATGCATGACGCATGGTTGTAGCTACGTCCGCCAGAAGGTAGCGCGAGCTTCCACCGCTTCCCACGTTCTGGCGAACGTAGCTATCGAGCCGCGGATAATCTGACTCATTTTATCCACTCTATCGGGGGTGTTTGCGCGGCTTGTTCGCCTCGGTCGCGACGGGCAGACAAAGGCTGTCCTCTTGCCTTTCCGTTGAAGAGCCGGATGCTGCAAGCGGGTGGTCGGCCGAGAATGTCGTTCGGCGGTGGTTGGTCGCCTATCCGCCCAAGTCGGCAGAAGGGCAGGGGATCGAAGTGACCAAGGCCTGACTGCAAAGGGACGTTTTGGGAGTCGCGTTACAAATCGATTGCGATCCTGGACGACGAAGCGTTGCTGGCCACTTGCGCGTATATCGACTTGAACCCCGTCGCGGCGGGCTTGGCTGCCACTCCGGAAACGAGCCCGCACACGTCGGTGCATCAGCGGGTGGAACATGCCGCAGCCCAAGGGAAACTCGAAGAATTGAAAGCGGCGGCCTGTGGCAGCGTCGCCGGGAGCCTCGCTGCCGGCGCGGTGGAAGAGGATCTTTGGCTGTGCCCGATCGAGGACCGGCGGCGGGAGGGCTCGTTGCGCGAGGGGCTGCTCGAGGCTTCTCGCTGGGCAGTTATTTGCTGCTGATCGACTACACCAGCCGGTTGTGCCGCCAGGGCAAGGCGCGCGTCAACCGTGAGGTGGCCTCGATCCTGGACCGCCTTGGAACCAGCGCCGAGGTGTGGGGCCAGCGGATTCAGCGGCTGTTGGCAAAGTCGCGGTTGCTGGGCAGCTATTTCAGCGCGGATCGCGAGCGATTGCGACAACTCGCCCAGCAGCGACTGTAACCGGACGTCTGCTGCGAGGTGCATCTCGTAGCGGATGACGGCTTGTAGATCGATTATGCCTTGGTCCTTCACGACCGCAGGACAGCGTGATCGCAAGTCATTCATTCTTGAACCCGAACCATCGTTGTCCTCTGCGTCTCTGCGTTCAGTTCGCAGGTTCGCCCATCCTAACGCGGCCTCGCTGCGCGCATCTTACAGGCGACGACTATAAGCATCCCAGCCCTCCCGAATGACTCGCGTTTCGATGTCGTCAAACCACCGCGGCGTTGGTATTGTTAGAATGAGTCGTTGTTCGATGCTGAATGCTCTGCATGTTGGGGCGGTGTCGGGCGTGCGAACCTGGGCAGATCGATTGCCGTGGTGTGCATGGAGACCGTCGATGCCAGAGGTCTTGACTTCGCGATTGCCGTGGGGCAGGCCCCTTCGGAATCTACTTGCTTGTCTCGTGCTGATCTGCGTGGCATTGGCACTGGTCATTCCCGCCATTCAGGCTGCACGCGAGTCGACTCGACGAACTGAATGCACAAACAACCTGCGAAATCTCGGGCTCGGCCTGCAGAATTACCACGATACTTACAGAGGACTCCTGCCCTACGGTTGTGTTGGCAGACGAGACCTGCCGCCATCGAAGCGATGGAGTTGGTATCTTTCTGTCGGGCAGTTCATGCAGCACTACGGGACGCCGATCATTGATCTGAACAAGCCGTGGGACGCAGAGGAACTGCGGCCGCTGATGCTGCACACTTGGAGGAACGGACCTTACTATGAACTGGACGTTCCGCTGCGCCCATTCTTCGGACTTCGCTGCCCGAGCGCGGCCGAACAGTTCCACAGCGATGGCCAGCCGTTTGCCACGTACGTGGGGAACGGCGGTGTGGGCGATGACGCTCCGCTTCTGACGGTCGAGCACAAGCGGGCTGGCGCCTGGGGTTGCGATCGCCAGACCAGCTTCGCGGATGTGGTGGATGGAACGATCGGGACACTCTTTCTGGTTGAAACCGATCAAGAGAACGGATGCTGGATCGCTGGTGGCAAGGCGACTGTCCGAGGAGTGGACTGCGAGCTGACTTCCCTTCCATTTGTTCGCGGAGTTGGTAGCGCTGGACAGTTTGGCGGCCTGCACCCAGGTGGAGCTATGGCTGTGTTCATGGATGGTCATGTGGACTTCGTGCGAGATGACACGGAGCCGGATGTATTCACGTCCATGTGTACCATCTCGGCGAGCAATTCCTCCGAAAAAGGTCAAGACGCAAACACTGGCGGACGCAGTCTGGGCTTGCCTTCGCCGTAGCACCAGCGGCGAGGCAGGAGCTGCGATGGCGTTAGGAAGCCGTACGGCATCGAATACCGTGTGCCTTCCCCAGCGTGGGCGCCTTCACGGCAGCCGTTTGCGCAGCAGGTCGAGCAGGCGGGTGGTCAGGTGGGATCGGCTGGCGGGATCGGTGCCTCGCAGGGCGACGCGGTGCATGGTGGTCTGCCCGTCGGGCGAACGGATGGCGACGGCGACATGTGGCGCGCCGTCCGGGCTGCGCTGCAATTGACCGACCGCCACGGACCAGTCGCCGTGAAAATGTCCCGCAACGCCGGCGGCCAAGAGGTCGGCCCGCGCCTCGTCGCCCGCGGCCTCGCGCAAACGGTTGGCCTCCGCCTCGACCAATCTGCCTAAGCGGGCGTCGTCGCAGGCGATCACCGCGCCGGCCAGTACGGTGTCGGCGCCGTCGGTTCCGGCCAAGGCCGAGGCGAGGCATCCGCCGCTGCCGGCTTCCGCCACGGCCAGAGTTTGATGGCGGTCAGCCAACCGCTGGAGGATGTGCGATTCGAGCGTTGTGTCGCCGATTCCGTAGATGTACTCGCCCAGATGCTGCTGGATCTGCTCGCGCAGGGCGTCCAGCCGAGCCCGACTGGCGGGCGTGTCGTCCGGCAGCAGGAAGGTGAAATCCACGCGGCTGGCTTCGAACTGCGATTGCACGATGATGTCGGAATCCAAGGGGATGTGCTCTTGCATGGTCTGGTCGATCTGCGACTGGCCGACGCCGACGAAGCGGATTGTCAGTGCGGCGCCGGGCAGACGCGTGCCAAACCGTTCGGCCAGCCAAGGCACCAGCGACTGGCGGACCATCGGCTGCAATTCGCTCGGCGGGCCCGGCAGGGCGATGACGACGCGCGGGTCGAGATCGAAGACCAGCCCCACCGAGCTGCCGCTCACATTCTTCAGGTACGTCCCGCGTACCGGAGTCTGAACCTGTCGGCGCAGATTGGACCGCAAGCGATCGCGCGTCGTGCCCATGCGCCGCTCGATGGCAGCGAGCACCTCTTCGTTTTCCTCCAGAGGGATACCGGTAAAGTCGGACAGCGTTTCCCGCGTGATGTCGTTCTGAGTTGGGCCCAGTCCGCCGGTGACGATCACCATGCGGACTCGGGCCAATGCGAACTTGAGCGCCGCGTGGATATCCTGAGCGCCGTCGTCGACACAAATCGAGCCGACACAATTCAGGCCGAGCGGCCTCAAAGTGCGTGTCAGGAACACGGTGTGCGAGTCCGGAAAAGCGCCGGCCAGCAATTCACCACCTGTTACAACGATCATGTATTCGACCGCCTCGGACGACGAATCGCTTGCGTGCTCAGCGCCGAGGCTCAGCGGTCCCGTCCCTCCGGTTCCCAAGATGGCCAACAGGATCATGGCGGTTCGTTTTGTGTTCATCCATTGACTCGCTCTGGAAAGATGGCGTGTACTTCAGGCATCTAACGCTTCGCGTCATCCGGACGGACCCAACGGCCTTGTTGGTAGACGCACTCGCGCGGATCGAATTCGGTCAGGGTCTCCAGCGTCAGCGGCGCGAGCGGCTGCAGCTCTTGCCGCTCGGCAATTTGGGACCACGAAGTCCGGCGGTCGGCGAACATCGCGGCGCTGTCCTCGCCGTCGCGAGTCAGCAGCCATTCGATCGTCAGCAACCGCCGCAACGCTTGCGGCGGAATCTCATCCTCGATGTTTCGAAATTCCTCCCAGCCGATCAAATCCTCGTACTTCTCGAACTCCTTCCGAACCGGGTCGCGGTCGGCCAATTGCAGAGCGATCCGGCGCTGGCCTCGACGCATGGCTTGAACCGCTTTCAGCAGGCCGCTTCGTCCGACTTCGTCGCGTACAACGGCGGATTCCGCGGCGGACTTCAAGATGCTGCGGTCGTGGCTGGGGTCTAACAGGAAAGCCATCGCCCGGAACCGTCGCTCTTCCGCCGGACTGCGTGCCAATGCGACCATTCCCAACAGGCAACTTTGCCCCAAGGTCTCAGGCGACAAGTGGGCCGCGATCAGATACAGCCGGAGACTTGCCAGCAGGGCATCGGGATCCTTGCGTTTGACCGCCAGTTCTTCGGCATAATCCCGATACGCCGACGGATTCTCCGGTCGCAGAGCCGCCAGCCGCTCTTCGGACACGACGATCAGCAGCTCTTCGATGTCGCTGCGGAGAATCTCCCGAAGCGTCGGCGCCGCGCCTGGCGGCTCCATCTGGATCACGATCGCTCGCTCGTCCTGACGCACTAGGCGACCGATCGTGGGCTGCGGCTTGCCTCGCTCGAAGACGACGACACCGCTGGCCGACTGCCAAGCGGCAAGCCAGCAGACAATCAGCGTCAATGTGGCGGACATTTGTTTCATGGGCATCGCCGAGACTCTGCGGGACGGGACGCGATTCCGTGGAATTCCAGCTTACGGAGATCCAAGAAAAAAAGAAACCGGCCTGCGATTGATCGAGGCCGGTCTTCGTCCAGGCGATTGAAGTCGCGAACGGTCAGCGTTTCAGTGTCACGCCGAACGTCAGGCCCTGAGCCCAGAAACCTGCATCCTGGACTCCGGCAAACGCGGGATTGGCCGGGGCTCCGGGCGCCAGCGTGCCCCCCAGCAACTGGCTGCCGTTGACCGTGGGCATCCCCTGCACCGACCGGTCGATCTGATCGCCGGCCAGGGCAACTTCGGTCCAGTACAGGAACGAGTAACCGATCGCCACTTCAAACCCTTTGCTCACTTCGTACATCAGCTTCAATTCCACCTCGGGCACGAACGAGAAGACGTCGTCCTTGTACGTACCGATGTTCGTGGGCAGTGCCAGCATGCCGCCGTTGAAGTCGGCGACGTTGTTGTTCGAGTCGATCACCCGCGACCGCCCATCGATGCGGACTTCGCGGTGCAGATTGCCGAAACCCAGCTTGCTGAGCATCGAAAGTGTCAACGAGCCGTAGTTGTACTCGCCCTGCAGGCCCACGGTCGCTCCGTGGAACGTGTTCTTGACGTCGAACAGATCGTCGAACTCGAACCGCGTTCCCGCCGGGAAGGCACCACCGATTTGGACCATGCGATTCCCGATGCTCAGGCTGTCGTCAATTCTCGAAAACTGATACCCGGCCAGCAGATCCAAGCGGCGGTCTTCGTACTGGTACAGCAGCACTCGCAGGTAGGCATCCAGACTCATCAAGTCGTTTTCCGCCTGAGCCGCGACGATACCGCGCCGAATGCCGGGAGACGATACAATCAGCGAGTCCTGGGCGTTCACGATCAGATCCGAATTGAAGAACGGCCGGGCCAGAAGAGGCGACCCGCCGCCGTTGGACTCGGCGGAGAACGGCGACTCGTCGGTTTCGCTGATCAAGAACCGTCCGCCGATGCCCACCCGTTCGCTTCGGTCCAACCAAAGCCCCAAGGACAAGCGTCCGGCCGATCGGAAGTCTTCGCCAATGTCCTCGTTGCCGTAGAGCGCAACAGTCGAAGGCTGGCCCCAGACCCCGTCCTGGCCAGGCGTGCCCGTCGTCACCAGCGGCGGCAGGAACCGGCCTTTGCTCCACAGCATCATGTAGTCCACGCCAACCCATGTCCGGGTGTAACAGCCATCGCAACCGTAGCCGTAGCAGCCATTGCAAGCATGACTCTTGGAGGAGTCGGGCTTGCCGTGCTTGTCGCCCGGTGGCTGCGTCCAGGACGGGGATGACGGTTTGTCCTCAAGGAATCCCGCGAACCCCGGCGCGGCGGGTGGACTCCGCGGCACCAAATCGTCTTCGATGTAGTTTGCGTAATTCCCCGAACTGGCCGCCGAAGCAGGGCTGTAAGTCGCTGAATCGCCTTCTGCGCCGCTGGCTCCGGATGCCCCGGACGCGGCGAATCCGTTCAGTGCGAGGAAGAGTGCCGCGAGCGTCAACATCGTCCTGTTTTGTTTCATCGCTACAACCCATTTCAGCAGGAAGTCAGGCACCAAGCTTATAACTAGATCGACCGACACAAACAGAAATCTCAGAAAAAACGGTACATTGCGAAAACTTTACCCAAACAACCCATCTGCAGTATGTGCCGTTCGATCTCGACATGGCGATCCACCATCGGCCCGCCAGCAGCGCAGTCGCGGTCTCGGCCATCCTGTGGAACTCCGCGTCATGCACGGACTCCAAGTTGTCAGCCGATTGCCCCGTGGCCTTTAACGATTATGTCGGTTGGCGCGGCTGTTTTGGTTGAGCCGATTGTGCCGATTGCGCAAGAACCGATCGAAAAACTCGCGTTTTGGCCGCAGGGCTGTGCTTCGTGTGGCCGGACACGGGCCTTTGGTCTGGTCAGTCCTTCCCAGATGCCGCATAATTCATGGCAGCGTTCGTCGCGACCCGAGGTCGCCTTCAGTCGTTCTCAAGCATCGTTTCAGCCGAGTTCCACCGGAAACCTTTATGAGCAGTCTGCACGCTAGCGGTCGCTTGCCCCAGGGCCAACGCGCCAAGATGCAATCGTTGTTCGGCGGTCCGATCCAACGGCGCATGGCACGCTGGTCCCTCATGTTGCAGACGATCAACGAGATGGAAGCGACCCTGCAAAAAGAGACGGATCCGCAATTGCGAAAACGCAGCCTGTCCCTGCGGTTTCGGGCCAAGAGCGGCGAAAAACTGGACCGTCTGTTGCCGGAAGCCTACGCTCTGGTGCGCGAGGCGGCTGTCCGGGCGATCAATCTGCGACACTTCGATGTCCAGATGATCGGCGGTATGGCTTTGTTCGACGGCAACATCGCCGAAATGGATACGGGCGAAGGCAAGACGCTGACCGCCACCCTGCCGATGTACTTGCACGCACTGGTCGGACGCGGCTCGCATCTGGCCACGGTCAACGACTATCTGGCCTCCCGCGACGCCGAGATCATGGCGCCCGTTTACCAGTTGCTGGGAATGAGCATCGGCGTGATTCAAACTCAAGACAAACAGGACGATCGCCGCAAGGCATACGCTTGCGACATCACCTACGGCACCGCGAAAGAGTTCGGGTTCGACTTTCTCCGCGACCGTTTGCTGCTCCGGCGCATGGGCAGACAGCAGACCGACTTCCTGGGCGAAGGAAGCGACGAACGGTGGGAGACGGGCGGCGAACAGCCAGTTCAACGGGGCTCCCATTTTGCCCTGGTCGACGAGGCCGACAGCGTGTTGATCGACGAGGCCAGAACCCCGCTCATCATCGGTTCCCTCGGCGACAAGGCGCGAGAGCAGGTGGTGGCGACTTTTCAGTGGGCGGCCAAGCACGCGCCGGAGTACGAAGAGGACGTCGACTACGAATACGATCACGACGACAAGAAAGCGGAATTGACGGCGGTCGGACGCCAGAAGGTCCGCTCGCTGCCTCACCCCGAGATCATGCGTTCGGTCGGACTGATCGACCTGTACCAGTACACCGAACGGGCGATCAAAGTCTACCGGGACTATTTATTGGATCGCGAGTACGTCGTGCGGGACGGCGAGATTGTGATCGTGGATGAATTCACCGGCCGTTTGGCCGAGGGCCGCAAGTGGCGAGACGGGATTCACCAAGCGATCGAGGCCAAAGAGCAAGTCGAAGTGACCGTTCCGACGGGGCAGGCGGCTCGCATCACCATCCAGGACTTGTTTCTGCGATACCGGTATCTGGCCGGGATGACCGGTACGGCGCGCAGCAGCGCGCGGGAGTTCCGCAAGATCTACAAGATGCGAGTGATCCCGGTTCCCACGAACAAGCCCGTTCGAAGAAAACGCTGGGACGCCAGAATTTTCGGCACCAGCGACGCGAAGTGGCAAGCGATCGCGGACGAGGTGCTGGAAATGCACCAGCAGGGGCGCCCGGTATTGATCGGAACCCGGTCGATCGACAAGTCGGAGCATCTTTCCGAATTGCTCACCGAACGAGGTCTCGAACATCAGGTGCTGAACGCCCACGAAGTGGCCAAGGAAGCGGTCATTGTCGCGCGTGCCGGACAACCCGGACGGGTCACGGTGGCGACGAACATGGCGGGACGCGGCACCGACATCAAGCTAGGTGAAGGAGTCGCCGAAGCAGGCGGCTTGCACGTGATTATCACGGAAATGCATGACGCCGCGCGGGTGGACCGACAGTTGTGCGGACGTTGTGGTCGCCAAGGCGACCCGGGATCGTTTCGCTTCTTCCTTTCGCTGGAAGACGAGATTTTGAAATCCGGGTTCGGGCCCAAGTGGGCAAAGAAGTACGAGGCGATCGGATCCCAGGCGAACGGGCAGGTGAATCGCTACGGCAAGGATTTTCGGTTGGCCCAGAAGAAGGTCGAGAAAAGGCACTTTCGCGACCGTTCCGTGCTGCTGCATCATGAGAAGCAACGCAAGAAGATGCAGCGGGAGATGGGGCAGGATCCGTATCTCGATACACCCGATTGACTACGGCAGCACAATCTCCTTGCGCACCACGTCGTTCTGGTCCGAAATCGTCAGTTTCAGGTCGCGCTCCCTGGCTTCCGCCGCGACCTTCAACAGAGCGATGCCCATGCGGAAAACGTCGGCACGCGACGTCTTTCCGAACTTCTCCTTCAATTCGTCGATCGTCCGGTCCAGCGTCTCGTCGATGCCGACCGTAAATGTCTTGTACACCTTGTCCGTGATCACGCGACGTTCCCGATGCAGTGCATCGGCCTCCTCTCCCGATTAACTAGGCTATCCATGGATCCAAACATCAGCGCAGATTTCGCCCGTCGAGGCGTCGAGAACACGAACTGCCCCCGAGTATTTCTCGGCCCCCTTTCATAATTAGCGGCCGATACCTGATCTGTCAAGCAATAATAACTTGACGGACAAGTAAAATTCAAGGATATTTCAAGCAGAAACACTTGACCTGTTATGGCGGGGGGTGATAATCTAAAGACATGTCCGTTGACGTTCTGGTCGAAGTTGACTGTGGGAGATTTCGCAGATGAGGGGTGTCATCAATTGGTTCGGCCGGCTGACGCGTGCGGTTGGCCGGTCCCATCGCCCAACTCGCCAAGCGTTCGTTGTGGAGCGTCTTGAGCCCAGGCAGATGCTGGCCGCGGATTGCTTTTTCATCGTGGAGATCGGCCCGTCCGACGTGGAGACTAGCGAGCAGTACGCCGCCAGCTCGTATGCGGACACATGGCAGCCCGAGAGCGTCCGCTACGAGTCGGCCCGATACGACGTCGCGCCGAACGACGCGGAGTCCGCGGGCGATTCGGTGTTGGGTCAAGTCGACGAGTATTACTTGATCTATCTCGATGACGTACTGGATGAGATTGGCGAGTTGTTCGAGGTTCAAGAGACGACGTTTGGCGACTTCGACGACTTAAACTTTGCCTGGTTTTCCTAGGCTCGCCGACGCACACGACCGGAATGAGCGGGTCGTCTTTTTGCTCGTTTCACGAAAAAATGCCGGTTGGACCGTGGAACTTATCGATCAAGGCCCCATCTTAGAGAGATCTTGGAGTTTGAGTGGTTTTCCAGGAGCTTGGAGTGCGAACAAGGTACTTTCGGACCACTCTCCTTGAAGCGGCGTGACTATGTCGACCGAACCCACGTTGAATGCGGACACCATCGAACAGACCAAGCAGCAGATCCGCGGTTTGGTCAGCGAAATCGCTCAGTTGTCGAAGAGCGAACTCGAGGCCGAAGCCTACTACCCGGCGTTCCTGGAGAAGGTCGTGTCGGCGCTCGCCGCGGTTGGCGGTGCCGTGTGGGTCATCCGGGAAGGGCGGCGGCTGGATCTGGCCTACCAGATCAAAATGAGCGAGACGCTGCTGGACTCCGATTCCGAAGACGCCCGACGGCACTTCGGACTGCTGTCCCAGGCGATTGCTTCGGGCGAACCGCATCTGATTCCACCGCAATCGGGCGGCGGCGACGACCAGGCGATCGGCAACCCAACCCGCTCGCTGCTGGTGCTTGCGCCGTTGCGTTCGGACAATCAGGTCGAGGGCTTGGTCGAGATCTTTCAGCGGCCCGATGCCCAACCGGTGACGCAGCGCGGCTATCTGAAATTTGTGGTGCAGATGTGCGAACTGGCCAGCGAATGGCTCAAGACTCGCAAGCTGCGTCAGATCAGTGACCGGCATTCGCTGTGGGCCCAGGCCGACCATTTTGCCCGCATGGTCCACGAGAACCTGGATCTGCGCGAAACGGCTTACACGATCGTGAACGAGGGACGCCGGATCATCGGCTGCGACCGGGTCAGCGTGGGCATCATGTACGGCCGCAAGTGCAAGATCGAAGCGGTCAGCGGGCAGGACACGATCGAAAATCGCTCGAACATCGTCCATCACCTGGGCCAATTGGCCACTCGCGTCATCGCAACGGGTGAATCGCTGTGGTACGACGGATCGATGGACGATCTACCGCCGCAGGTAGAAGAGTCGCTGCACGAGTACATCGACGAGTCGCACACGAGGATGCTGGCGTTGCTGCCGTTGCGCCGGCCAAAGCGTTCCGGCGACGTGCGGCAGACGGTGACGGGCGAGGCGGACGAGGAAAGCAATTTGGCGAACGAGATCGTCGGCGCCCTGGTCGTCGAACAGATTGAGAGCCGACTGCCGGAACCCGTGCTTCGTTCCCGGACCGACTTGGTCTACGAGCATGCCGCGCGGGCCATCACCAACTCGATCGATGTCAACCGCATCTTCCTGATGCCGGTCTGGCGGACCGTGGGCAAGTCGCGTTGGCTGGTCTCCGCCCGCACGCTTCCCAAAACGGTCGTGATCACCGCGGCAATCCTCACCCTCTTGCTGATGTTGGCGTTCTTCAAGAAGGACTTCAATATCCAATCGCGGGGCTCGCTGCAGCCGGTCGTGAAGCGCGACGTGTTCGTGCCGATCGACGGCGAAGTGCTCGAACTGCGCGTTCGCGACAAGCAGCAGGTGGAGAAGGACGAACTGTTGGTCGTGCTGCGGAACGCCGACTTGCAGGTGAATTATCAGCAGGTGGTGGGCGATTTGCTTTCGGCGCAGGAGCAGTTGTCTTCCGCCGAATATGCCCTGCTGAACCAACGCGGCTTGAGCGAGAGCGAACGCATCCAGAAGCAGTCCGAGGCGCGCGCGTTGGCCGAGAGGGTTCGTGCCTTGAAATTGCAGCAGGCACTGTTGGAAGAAAAGCGGGCGATGCTGGAGGTCCGGGCGCCGATCGCGGGCGAAGTGATGATTCCCTGGGAAGTGGAGCGTTCCTTGGAACGGCGTCCCGTGGGAATGGGACAGGTGCTGATGACCATCGCCGATCCGACAGGCGACTGGGAGCTGGAGTTGAACATGCGCGAGAGCCGCAGCGGCAAGATCCGCGCGGCCCGGAACAACGAGGCGTGGCGGCAGCGCTATCCCGAAGCCGGGGAACGAGTCTCGTACATTCTGGCCACGGATCCAGAAACCGACTATCAGGGCACGCTGCGCGACGTCAAGGACGTCATCGAAATCGACGACCCCGAGGTGGGCCCAATCGTCAAGATGAAAGTCGATATCAAACGCGAAGATATCGGCCAGCCCCATCCCGGTTCGACGGTGACGGCCAAAGTCTACTGCGGCCGGCGAGCGATCGGATACGTTTGGTTCCACGAAGCCTGGGAATGGTTCCAGTCGAACGTCGTCTTTTATTTGTCCTAGTCCAGACCTTCGAATCCGAGAGGGATTTGTCATGCCTCACGCCGCTTTGTGGATCGCAGCGGTCGTCGCCGCGGCTCAGCCGTCCGGTACTTCCCCGCTGCAAAACCGCGATGTGATTGAACTCGAACACTGCGTCATCTCGCTGATCGATCATGTTGAACTGCCCGCGGAGGAGGAAGGGAAGATCAGCGAGTTGCTGGTCAAAGAGGAAGCGGTCGTGACGCAGGGACAAGTGCTGGGGCAATTGGACGTCACCGACACACTGACCGCGAAAAAGGTGGCCGAGGCGCGACTGGCGGTCGCCCACGAAAAGGCCACGAACGACGCTGAGGTCCAGGTGGCCCGCAAACTGATCGACTTGGCCAAGGCCGAATACGAGGAATCGTTGGCGATCAACAAACGCTCGCCGGGAACGATCCCCGAGACGACATTGCGGCGGCAGCGCGTGACCTGGGAAAAGGCCCTCCTGGACACCTTGGCGGCCGAGATGACCTTCAAGATCGCCGGGTTGCAGCGCGAAGAGGAGACGGCTCAGTTGGAGGCGGTCGACAACCGACTGAACCGCCGCACGATCCGCGCACCGTTCGACGGCGTGGTCGTCAAGATTCATCGGCAGCAGAGCGAATGGGTCAAGCCGGGCGAGCCCATCATGCGATTGGTCCGCATGGACCGCTTGCGCATCGAAGGCTTTGTGAATGCCGATTTGGTGGCTCCCGATCAGTTGAAGAATGCCGAGGTCAAGATCGTACTGCGACTGCCGGGTGACGATACCGAGGTGCTGACGGCCCGGATTCTGGAGGTCAGTTCGATCGTGGAAGCCAGCCGGTACCGCATCTGGACCGAAGTCGACAACCAGCCGGGGCGCGGCGGTTACAAGTGGCTGATGCGTCCTGGCGCCGAGGCGAAGATGGTCATCACGAAGAATCCGCGGGGCGCGGCCGCGGCCTATTCACCGCGCTGATCGCTCGCGAACCCGCAACGCGAGTTGGACAGTTCCGCTCGACAACCCTTTGCCGCAACACCGAACCGCTTACGCAGAAGAACCCCCAGCCCGATGGCAACCCTTGCAGATAGCCTGGTCAGCAGCACATCACGCAAGCTCTCGCTGCGCGTGCGTCCGGACCTGACGGCCCGGCAGCAAAAATACCTGGGCGATGCGTACTGGGTGGTCAAGGAACCGGTCGGTCTGAACTACTTTCGCTTCCACGAGGAAGAGTTTGCGATCCTGCAGATGCTGGACGGGCAGACGAGCCTGGAGCAGATCAAGGAGCGGTTCGAAGAGGAATTTGCGCCGCAGAAGATCACCTACCAGGATCTGCAGCAATTCATCGGCATGTTGCACCGCAGCGGACTGGTGATCTCCGAATCGGCGGGACAAGGCCGGCAACTCCGCAAACGCCGCGACGAGAAGAAACGCAAGGAACTGCTGGGCAAGCTGTCCAACGTGTTCGCGATCCGTTTCCGGGGCGTCGATCCGGAACGGTTCCTGAACTGGATCTACCAGTACACGAAGTGGATGTTCCATCCCGTTTGCGTGTTCCTCTGTGTCGCCCTGGCGATCAGCGCCCTGATGCTGGTCATGGTCCAGTTCGACGTTTTCCGCTCGCGACTGCCCACGTTTCACGAATTCTTCGGCCGCGGCAATTGGCTGTATCTGGCCATCACCATGGGAGCGGTCAAGGTTCTGCACGAACTGGGGCACGGTCTGTCGTGCAAGCACTTCGGCGGAGAATGCCACGAAATCGGCGTCATGATCCTGGTGTTCACCCCGTGTCTGTACTGCAACGTCTCCGATTCGTGGATGCTGCCCAACAAGTACCGGCGCGCCATGATCGGCGCTGCCGGGATGTACGTCGAGATGGTGTTGGCTTCGATGGCCACGTTCATTTGGTGGTTCAGCGATCCCACGACGCTGATCAACCAGTTGAGTTTGAGCGTGATGTTCATCTGCTCGGTCAGCACGCTGGTTTTCAACGGCAATCCGCTGCTGCGTTTCGACGGCTACTACATCTTGATGGACTTGGCGGAGATTCCCAATCTGCGTCAGAAGTCGACGGAAGTGCTGAAACGATTCATGGTTCATCTGTGCCTGGGCCTGGAACAGCCGGAGAACCCCTTTCTGCCGCAGAGCAATCGGTTCTTGTTCGGTCTGTACACCGCGGCCGCGGTTGTCTACCGCTGGATCGTCGTGTTTTCGATCTGCTGGTTCCTGAACCAGGTGCTGGAGCCGTACGGTTTGAAAGTTCTGGGCCAATTGGTCGCAGCGGCCGGTTTCTTTGGTCTGGTGGTTCAGCCGCTTTGGCAGCTTGGCAAGTTTTTCTACATGCCTGGGAGGATGCATAAAGTGAAGCGGCATCGCGTGATCGCCTCGATAGCGGTGGTCTTGGCCCTGTTGGGCTTCGTGCTGTTCATGCCGTTGCCTCACTCCGTGAACTGTTCGTTCGAACTCGCGCCACGCGATGCGGCGGCCATCTATGTCGACGTTCGGGGTTTGGTGGACGAGATCCACGTTCAGAACGGCAAGACTGTCGAGGCGGGCGAGACCTTGGTTACGCTCAGAAACCCCGACTTGGAACTTAAGGTGATCGAACTCGAAGGCCAGTTGCTGGCGGCGACAGAACGTCTGCGCGGCCTGGAACGACTGGCCTACGTCGACGAGACCGCCGGAATGCAGATCCAACAGGCCAAAGAGATCCAGGCCACCATCGTCAAGCAATTGAAAGAGAAACGCGAAGAATTCTCGCGGTTGAAGATTGTCACGCCGATCGCAGGAGTGGTCCTCCCGGTGCCCTCCCGCTCCAAGCGGAACGAAGAAGGCCGGTTGCCGCAGTGGTCGGGATCACCGCTGGACAAGAAGAACCTGGGAGCACAGTTCCAGGAAAGCGAATTGATCTGCCGCGTGGGCCATCCGGAGAAGCTGGAGGCCGAATTGGTCGTTGACCAAGCGGACATCGATCTGCTGGATCAGGCCATGGCAGGTGGAAAGCAGCCGGAAGCGGTCCTGCAATTCGACGCCTATCCGGGCCAGGTCTTGACCAGCCGCGTGGTCGACATCGCCCGCATTGAAATGAAGGCGGCTCCGATCACGCTGTCCAGCCGGGCGGGCGGGGACGTGAGCACCAAGCAGGATCAAAGCACAGGACAGTTGCGGCCGCTGAGCACGTCGTACCAGGCGCGCGTCCCGCTAGAAGACCAGGGCGAGCTGCGCGGTTTGCTGACGATTGGCCAGCAAGGCAATGCGAAAGTCTACACGCGATGGCAAAGCCTGGGAAAACGGCTGTACCGCTACGTGGCTCGTACGTTCCACTTTGATTTGTAGGACGCGGCTACATGCCCCTGCCAAGCAGTTCGGATTTCGATATTTTGTGCCCGCGGCGGTCGAGTGGCGAACCGCCGCACACGGGAATGGTTTTCGTCACGCAAGGGAAGTGAGTCGGATGACGAGTCCCTGGGAGGACTCGTCGGACAGTTTGTTTTTTGTCAAGAAAGAGGGAGAGACAGTATGGCGAACGAGAACGAAGGTGTGCAGGAAACGGGAACCGCTCCGGAAGCTCCGCAGGCAGCGGCCCCGCAGCAGCAGTTGCAGGTCGATGACAGCCACATTCTGGCGAGTTACTCGAATTTCTGCCGGGTGACCGGTTCACCCGAAGAACTGATCATCGACTTTGGTCTGAATCCGCAGCCCGTCGGGATGCCCACCAGCCCGATCAAGGTTACGCAGCGGATCATCTTGAATTTCTTCACCGCCAAACGACTGCTGGCGGCGTTGTCCATGTCGGTTCAGCGGCACGAGTCCGTGTTCGGCGTGCTGGAGACCGACATCAACAAGCGACTGCGCATCCAGCAATCCCGCTAAGGCGCCGCGTCTGGCAGAGAAGCAACCAAGCTTCGCTCAACGGCTGCGTCCCGGTCAACCGATCGCGACGCAGCCGTTTTTTGTTCTTCCCCAGGATCGTTCGCCAGCCCGTTCATCCGTCCCACGGGTCAAATGCCGTCCAGGGCGCGCTCCAGAAACTCGATTTGACTCTGAACCGCTTCGAGGCCCGGGTTGACCTCGACCGCGCGTCGGAAGCACTCCAGGGCGGCAAAGCCTTCGCCCATTTCCAGATAGCAGTGGGCCATACCGACAATCGAGCCGAAGTGGAACGGGTTCAATTCGACCGTCTGTTGACAGTCATTCGCGGCGGATTCGAATTGCCCCAATCGATAGTGGGCGATAGCCCGCTGGTTCCAGGCCTCGGCAAAGCGAGGCGCTTGCTGAATCAGCAGGCTGGCCAGTTCCAGGGACTCCTCGAACTGATAGCCATCGTTCAGGCGGACCAGGACGCTCAACTGCTGCCGCTGTTCTTCGCTGCCGTCGCGGCACCAGACTTCGCGGATCGCGTTTTCGGCCAGCACGCGAACCGCACGATCGCTGTCTCGCAACGCGTGGCCGAGCACCGGATTGGCACTGTAATTGCCGACAAACCCCAATGCTAGCACCGCCCCGCGGCGCGATAGCCGC
Organism: Pirellulaceae bacterium; assembly: GCA_023382975.1. Taxonomy (GTDB): domain Bacteria; phylum Planctomycetota; class Planctomycetia; order Pirellulales; family Pirellulaceae; genus SKKK01. Next base: position 59,667 of record JAHDXO010000012.1, on the reverse strand, counting down.
TGGCCGAAGCGGGCCAGTTGTTCGAGCGTTGCGGGCAGATAATGCTTGGAGACGCAGCGGATAAACTCCGCGGAATCCTCGTCGTCAAGAAAGCGAAGGTAGAATCGATCGATCAGCGGAATGCGATTGGGGGCGGTCACGTGGTTTCTTCTCCAATGCTCGACCTATGGCACAGGGCAAACTTGATTCTTCGAGTCTAATCGCGTCACGCCCGGCGGACAATGGCCGCAATGCCCGACGAAGGCAATTCGCCGACTTTCTCTCCGGCGGCGTTTGGGTGAAAATGATCACGGTGTTCGAGCCAGACTTGACTGAGATAAAGGTAATGCCTGAAATGCAGGACAACGAAGCTTTAGCGGGCCGCGAGCCCCCGAACAGTGGCAACTCCGAACACGGGCCTAGCTCCGACGCATGGGACTTGGGGTCTTGGATACCGGGTGCCTGTCCCGTTTTCTGCTGCCTCTTGGCTCTCCTTGCCTTGCCGGCGAATGTTGTGACGGCACGAGCCGCCGATGACGTCGGCTGGCTCACCGGCGATCGTCTCGGACGTCAACTCGAGACTTCGGTCGACTCGTTGCGCTGGGCGTCCAATCCGTTGCGCGGTGCGCTGGGAAGTTTGGCCCGAAGCCAGCGCACCGCCATTTTTTTGGATCGCCGTGTCGATCCCGACCAAACGCTCGACTTTTCCGTCCAGAACGAACCATTGCGCGAGGTGATGCAACGGTTGGCGCAATCGTTGCGCATCGGAGTCTGCCGGGTCGGACCGGTGGTTTACTTCGGTCCAGCAGACACGGCCACCGTGCTGGGAACCGTGGTTGAACTGCGGCGAGACGAGATTCGGCGCTGGCCGGCGTCCGTTTCGGCGCGATTGCTTGCCGCCCAGCCGGTGGCGTGGCCCGAATTGGCGCAACCCCGCGAGTTGATCGGTCGGCTGGCGCAACAGTCACGGATCGAGATCGACGGTCTGGATCAAGTGCCCCACGACTTGTGGCCCGCCGCCGACCTGCCGCCGCTGGATTTTGCCGAGCACCTCAGTCTGTTGCTGGCCGGCTTTGAACTGACCTTCGAAGCAGCCGAGACGACACCGCGGATTCGCCTGGTGCCCCTGCCGACTTCGGCGACGATCGAACGGTCGTACCGGATGTCGGCGACTCAGGCGGAGCAGATCGTCGATTTGCTGGGGAAGCAGTTTCCGACGGCGGAAACCGCCCGGCGAACGGACGGACTCGCCGTTCGCGGATCGATCGAGGCGCATCACGCGGTGGATCGCTGGATGCGAGGCGGCAGTACCGCGCCCACCAAACGCCCGCCTGCGGCGGCCGGGCAGGTGCGTTACACGCTCGAGGTCAAGAATCAGCCCGTGGGTGCGGTCGCCAAAGCGCTGGCCGAGCGTCTGGGATTGCAAATCGAATACGACCCGCAAATCCGCGACAAGCTCCAGGATCCGGTATCCTTCCGCGTGGAAGAAGCCACCCGCGATCAGTTGCTCGAAGCACTTCTCCGCCCAGCCGGCCTGACCTTTGAGGTTTCCGGCCAGACCCTAACCGTTGTGCCCGCCGCATCGCCTTAGCAACGGCCGAGAAAAAAGTGTCAGGAGTCATTTGTGCGAAGCACCCGGAGGGCCGGTTCCCGGCAAATGACTCCTGACACTTTTTTCTCGAGCAATCCTTAGCCGCCGACGGGACTGCGGCGTTCGGCCCAGCGAAATTCATCGCGACGGTTCAGCAACCGCATCTGAATCACCTCCACGATGGCGCGATTGACCCTGAGACTGGCGTCGGTCAACTTCGTGCCCTGGAGCGTGGTCGGCGCCGCGATGAAAAAAATGTCCCGCAATCGCCGTTGCTCTTCGAGCGTCTCGTTCTTCAGCGACGGGCGGAGCTTTTCGATGCGGCTGTGCATCCGACTAGCGTCGCTCAACGACTTGCGGTCTTCCGCACCTACGGCAAACAACAGCGACAGTTGTCGCTGGATAGCCGGCGTATTCAGTGCTGCCGTCGCGTTCATCCGCCGGAACGAGTCCGTCGGCGAAAGCAGAATCAGCGCTTTCACGTCCTGCCCCTGCTTGTAGGCCGGCGTGATCGGCCAGTGCCAGTCCCACGCGGCCCAGTTCAGCGCGATGATGCATCCTTCCTGTGCCGCAACGACCGTCAACAGTTCGATGTTCACTTCACTCGCGTTGTGCATCTTCAGCAATTCGCTCTTCACGGCTTCCAAGTCCAGCAGAAAGGCCTCCATGTCCTGAGGCTTCAGGTCATCGTACTTGACAGTCGACAGCGAACCGTCGCGTTCCTTGCGAGTTGTGCTGCGGCCGTGTCCCCGCAGATCGGGAACGATGGCCGCGTGGCCGTAGGTTTGCAGGCCCGTCGCCAGATAGTTCCACTCACTGCCTTGCCCTCCCCAGCCATGCAGCAGGATGATCGGCACCGTTTCTGTGCCTTTGCGGATCTTCTCCTTGGGCGGATAGAACAGGCAATGGATCTTCCAGCCGTCTTTCGTGTCCAACTGCATCGGTACGGGTTCGGGCAGCTTTTTCGGCTCTTCCTTCGGTTTCGCGGCCGGTGTCGCCGGTTTGGTAGTCGGCGGCTTCGGTATCGGCTGAGTCGCCGCGGGAGGCGCCGGTTGTGTTACCGCCGGTTTCGGCACTGGCTGGGGCGCAGGCTGTGGAACCGCGGGCTTCGGCGGCAACTGCGCCAACGCCGCGGCGCCCGCGACCAAGCAAAAACACAGAGCCGCCCCCGCGAGAATCCACTTGCACCGAAGATCGGGGTGAGACGTGCTGCGATCAAGATTGTTCCGCGTCATGTTTGGTGTCCTAGTCCAGTGCCAGTAGGTCGCCAAGGGGCCTAACTGTATCGTAAGTCGGCACCCTGGACGCGTCAACGATTAACTGGCGGAACAGCGCACGGCCCACGACACGATAATTGCCAAATCCACGCGAAATCGGATCAGAAGCGGCATTCCAATCCCAGATTCAGGCCGTGGGCATAGAAGTGGTTCGAATCGAATTCGAAGGCGGGACGGACGACTCCGGCCGGTGCGGCGACCGCTGGAAACAAGCGGCTGTCGACCGCCGTGTCGACCTGGTCGCCAGGGCGGAGCACGTCGCTGAAGAACATCATCGAGTAGCCCAGCGACAACTTGATTCGCTCGGTCGGATAGTAGACCAGCTTGATCCCCGTGTCGTGCATGTACGAGAATTCGTCCCGCTGGTGCGTGCCGGCGTTGGTCTCTTGCTGAACCAGCAGCCCGGAATTCTGAGTGCTGCCGGTAGTCGATCCGCTCAGGATGGCTTGTTGGTTCATGTTGCCGAAGCCAAACTTAGCAGCCATCTCGACACCCAAGCAACCCCAACGGTACTGCCCGTTCACCCCGAACTGCCCGCCGTGGAATTCATTACGAGTCAAGAAGGAATCGCGGACGGCCAACAGATTCATGGTGTTCGTCTCGATGACCAGACTCTCATCGAGTCGGCCGAACTGATACCCGAACAGGAAATCCATTCGCGCGAAACCGTTGCGGAACATCAAGCAGCGGACGAAAGCATCCGCCGCCATGAACTCCGACTCCGTGACCAAGTTCAGGTCTCCCGTTTGTCCGGGAGCGTTGGCGATCACCTGAGCCTCCTGAGCATTGACGGCGGGATCAGCGTCGAAGAAGGGACGGGCGAAGAACGGCAACTGCGACGAGTCCAGCTCAAAATTAGTCGTCGCCTCCGCAATCGACACGAAGCGTCCGCCAACTCCCAGACATTGGCAATCATCCAGCCACATGCCAAACTGCAATCGACCACCTGGTCGCGCCTGTTCGCTCAACTGGTCGCCACCGAAGAGAACCGTGGCGTTCGGGAGAGTTCCGGGATTGTCCGTCGTCACAAGAGGCGGAAAGTACCGGCCTTCGCGCCACCAGAGCAGGAATTCGAGTTCCACCCAAAACCGCTCGCCGCAAGCCGGCAGGCAAGCCGAGGGGCCCATCTGGCAGGTCGAACCACACGTTTCCGCTTCCCAGGTTGGCAGGCCCTTGCCCGACATGACCGGAGCCGGCACGTACTCCAGCGGATCCACCGCTTCGTCCACTTCGTCCGCTTGTTGCAGAATTGACGATGTCGACACATGGCGGACGATCGTTCGGTCGCCGTTGGTCGTGCGAAGCTCGATGGCACGAACGAGTTGACTGCACGGCATGCCCAGCAAACAGCCGACAAACGAGAAGACAAGCCAAGATGATGGAAGGCGAGGCATGGATTTCTTGAACGCAACGTCGGAGTCGCGCCTCCTTAGAGGAATTCAAACGAACCGAATCCCGGGATTCGATCGGATCCCTGACCGTGCTAATAATTTCGGTTGTACCGGTCGTATCAATTAAAAGATTCTGGCAACTTGCGAAGAGTTTGCGGGACTCGAGCGTTCCAAGGACGCAACTGCGCAAAATGCTAGCAGCAGCAATGCTGTCGACGCTGTCCTCCGCGAATGCGCAAGCGATCCCGGGCAAAACTACCTCTGCCACGTGTCCAGACCAGGTTTTTAGCGGGCTTGCGCCGCACGCGAGACGCTGCCGCACGCGGGCGGACGTGCGGCGGATCGGATCGCTTGCATCGATGCGGCTACTCGGTTAATTCGCGGATGCGCACGTTCTTGTACCAGGCTTCGCTGGGCGGGCCGCTGTGGATTTGCAGTCCGATCACGCCGCGCTGTTCGAGCGACGCATCCGGCTCCTTGTAGTCGACGGTCATCTGCCCGTTGATCCACAATTGGATTCGCTCGCCGCGGCAGAGTATCCGGTAGTCGTTCCACTCGTTGCCTTTGACGACTTTCGAGCGTGCTTCCGGTGGCGGACCGGCCAGCACCTTGCGGCGGCGCGATTCGTCGTACAGGCACCCCCACCAGCCCTCGCCCAGATCGGCTTGGTAACCGATCATCTCGTGATGGTCCGGTACGCGGCGACTGCGGATCTGGACGCCCGCGTTGGTGCCCTCGCCCAGCAGCTTGAATTGCAGCCGCAACTCGAAATCGCCGTACTCTTTCTCCGTGCAAAGGAACTCGTTGCGCGGGATACGTTCCTTCAAGTTGCCGCCGACGATCGCTCCGTCCTCGATCCGGAACACGTCTCGGTTGCCTTCCCAGCCGCGGAACGTCTCGCCGTCAAACAACGAGACGAACCCCTCCTCGACATCGGCCGCCCTGCCGCCATGAACTCCCCATCCGCCGACCAACGCCGCTGCCATCGCACTCATGAAGAAAAATCGCATCGTTCGCTCCTTTCCGTGCAGAGAATCGAATGATCATCAGGCACCAGTGTACTTGCCGCGGACGTACTTACCATGCCCCGACTGCCGCAGAATCGGACTCGGCGCGAAGACACGTGTTCTCAACAGCGTATCGGGTGGCCGAAACCGCGGGGATGCGGTGGGAGAGCCACATGGGAGCTTGAGTCTCACGAATTCAGTGCGGGAATCGTGTAAACTGATGCTCAGGATTCGCTGGTGCAACTACTTCAGAAGGAGCCGATCAGCATGGCCACGGACCATCCTTTGTCGCGTCGTGGTTTGTTTCAGGCGGCTGGTGCCGCGGGACTGGGATCGTTGTGGAGCGCCGCCGCGTCGCCTGCGGGCGGTGCGGGAGATGGGAACTCGGTGGGCGAAGCTGCCGCGGCATCGTCCGCAGGCCCGACGATCGCCGAGCCGGCTCGGCAAATCCCTGTCGCAGCCGATTGCGACGTGTGCGTGGTCGGCGGCAGTTGCACGGGCGTTTTCGCAGCAGTCGCCGCGGCGCGTCTCGGCGCCAAGGTGGTCTTGATCGAATCGAACGGCTTCTTCGGCGGAGTGGCCACGGCCAGTTTGGTCAACCTCTGGCATTCGACCGAGGACATGGAAAACCAACAGCAGATCATCGCTGGCTTGTCGACCGAGGTCTTCGAACGCCTGGACCGCCGCAATTCGCTGACGGTCGTCAAAGGCAAACGGACGCATTATGCGCTGAACACGGAAGAACTGAAGATCGAGCTGGACGCCCTGATCACCGAAGCAAATGTACGGCCGATGCTGCACGCGATGTTTGTGGCAACGATCGTCGAGGACGGACGCATCGCGGCCGCGGTGATCGAGGACAAATCGGGCCGGCGAGCCATCCGGGCCAGGCAGTTCATCGACGCGACGGGAGATGCGGACGTGGTAGCTCGCACGGGCATGCCCATCTACCAGCGAGACACGGTCCAGCCGCCGACCATGTGCGTCATTCTGCGCGGCTTGGAGGCGATTCGCCGCAAGCATCCGGACTTCAACATCCATCGCGCGATCTTCGACGCGAAGTATCCGCAAGCGTTGCAGCCGGGCTTCTCGTGGGGCCGCGCCGTGCCCGGAGGAGAGGACGAGTACATGCTGGCCGGCACGCGCGTGTTCAACGCGAACTGCGCGGAGGCCGACGAACTGACCGAGGCGACCATCGAGGGCCGACGGCAAGTACGCGCGATCTGCGATCTGCTGCGGGAACACTTCATGGACGGCCAAGGCACACCGCTGCTCACATTGCCGGCCAAGATCGGTATCCGCGAAGGCCGGCACGCCCAGTGTTTGCACACCTTGACGCAGGACGAACTGCTCGACGGCCGGCGTTTCCCCGACGCGATCGCCAATGGAACCTATCCGGTGGACATCCACAATGCGAGTGGCGGAGGCATCACGTTCCGCTATCTGGAAAAGACGCCGTTTTACCAGATCCCGTACTCCTCGCTGGTCCCTCGCGGCGCCCACAACATTTTGGTCGCGGGCCGCAGCATCGATGCCGACGAGGGAGCCTTTGGAGCCGTGCGGGTGATGATCAACTGCAATCAGATGGGACAAGCCGCCGGCGTCGCTGCTTGGCTGGCCCTGGATTCCGGCAAGTCCGTCGCCGACATCGACACGCACCGGCTCCGGGAGACGCTCAAGCAGCAGGGTGCCGCGATCTTGTAGTTTGACGGTCATGCTTCGGCGAGTGGTAACGCGTTAGCCCACCGCTTCCCTTGCGGCTGGCCGGTGAATGTTGCGGAGAAGCGGTGGGCTAACGCCGCACCGCTCGCCAGATACGCGGGCTGGGTTCCGACGGAACCGACTTGTTGGTACAAAGGGTGCGCGCGGCCGGGTCGTCCGGCGGCGCGCGGGATTTCGGGGTGTTGCGGTTGGATCGTCGTACCGGAGGTTGAAGAGCGGAAAGGCGGAGAATATGGAAAGTCTCGACTGGGTCGTGATCGCGTTGTATTTTGCCGTCCTGTTGGGCGTCGCCTGGTGGGTGATCCGCAAATCAAAGGACACGGCCGACGACTACTTCTTGGCCGGCCGGAATCTGGGTTGGTGGATCGTCGGCGCTTCGATCTTCGCTTCGAACATCGGCTCGGAGCACTTGGTTGGGCTGGCCGGTTCGGGATGCACCGACGGCGTGGCGATGGCGCACTACGAGCTGCACGCCTGGTGCCTGCTGGTGCTGGGCTGGGTACTGGTGCCCTTTTACATGCGGTCCCAAGTCTTCACCATGCCCGAGTTCCTCGAGCGGCGATTCAATCCGACTAGCCGTTGGGTGCTGTCTGTCATTTCGCTGGTTGCCTACGTCGTGACCAAGATCGCGGTCGGCATCTTCGCCGGCGGAATTGTGTTTTCGGTGCTGCTGCCCGATCTCCGCTTGGGTCCGCTGGATGCGTTCTGGATCGGGTCGATCCTGGTCATCGTGCTGACGGGCATCTACACGGTCCTGGGCGGACTGCGGGCCGTCGCGTACACCGAGGCCCTGCAGACCCTGGTCTTGGTCATCGGTTCGATGATGGTCACCTACTACGGGCTTCAGGCGATCGGCGGTTGGAGCGAGCTGCGCGCGATCTGCGGCGGCGAGATGTTCAACCTGTGGAAGCCGCTGGTTCCCGAAGGCATGACGGCCACCTGGGCGCCGGTCAAGGAAGCAGACCGCATGGCCTGGTACTTCAATGACAACTATCCTTGGTTGAGCATGTTGTTCTGCGCCCCGGTGATCGGGTTGTGGTACTGGTGTACCGACCAATACATCGTACAACGCGTGTTGGGCGCCCCGAACGAAACCCAGGCTCGGCGCGGAACCATTTTTGCGGCCCTGCTGAAACTTCTGCCCGTGTTCATTTTCATCATTCCGGGCATGGTCTGTTTCGCCTTGGCTTCCAGCGGACGTGTCGAAGAGCTTCAGCAGCAGATGATCGGCGCGGACGGTCAGGTGATCCGCGATCAGGCGCAGAAGGCATTTCCTCTGTTGGTCGCAACCGTCCTGCCAACGGGAATCCGCGGCTTGGTGGTGGCCGGACTGCTGGCGGCCCTGATGAGTTCGCTGGCCGGGGTGTTCAATGCGTCAGCCACCCTTTTCACGATGGACTTCTATTCCAAGCTGCACCCGACGGTGTCCCAGCACCGACTGGTCTGGATTGGGCGGGTCGCCACCACGATCATGGTATTGATCGGACTGGCCTGGATTCCCGTGATTCAGGGCGGCAAAGGGTTGTACGATTACCTGCAGGGCGTGCAAGCCTATCTGGCGCCGCCGATTTTCGCCGTCTTCTTCCTGGGCGTTTTCTGGAAGCGGCTGAACGCCGCGGGATGTTTGGCCGCCTTGATCGTCGGCTCGGCGATGGGCCTGTTCCGCTTGGCGGTCGACACGCCGCCCAAGTTGATCGCCGGCTTCGGCTACACCCCCAACTCGTTCCTCTGGATCGTCAACAACATGTTCTTCCAGTACTACAGCATCCTGATCCTGCTGGTCTCCGGAATCGCGATGATCGCCGTCAGTTATCTGACCAAGGCGCCGGACTACCAGAAGATCAGCGGGCTGACGTACGGCACGCTGACGGACGAGCACCGGCGCGATTCGCGCGGCAGTTGGACGGCCGTCGACGTCGCCGCCTCGGTCGCCATTCTGGCCGCGATCCTGGCCGCCTACTTGTACTTCCGCGGCTGAAGATGCGGAGCGTCGTGCATGCTTTCCAGTCGGACGACTGGAAAGCCGAGCTGAGGCTGGACTTGACCGTCAGGCCGCGGCGGCCATCCGCCTGGAAAGCTTGACGCCCGGCAGGGTCAAGCGACCAGATCGAGCAGTCCGAGCGGGGATGCTGGATCCTGCCAGGCGCTGGCGATGTCTTCGACCATGTCGTCCGCCAGCCACAGGTCCAGGTCGTCGATGCCTTGGTCGCCTGCGGGGGCGGGGAAGTAGGCTTCGTCCGCGGACGCCGGTACGGATCCGAGTTCGGTCAGCACGGCGCGGGCCGTGGGTGCGTCGACCAGAGCGATCATCGCCGAAACCGCGGGCGGGTCCAACGTCAGCGCGACGATCGCGTCTGGATCCGGCGTCCACGCCTCGCCTTCGGCCTGCCCCGCCTTTGCGCCGGTCGCCGCGACAAGATTCAGGTGGTTGATGACGCCCAGCAGGTCTTGGGTGGAAATAACCTTGTCGCCGTTGGTGTCGTAGTAGTAGATGTCCGCCGCTTCGCCTTCCGCGCCGCCCGAACCGATCATCCGCAGATCGAAGGGCCCGATGGTGTTGAGGAAGTTCATCACGTACAGGGCATCGGTGGGCGTCACGAACGTGTCGTTATTGACATCCAGAGCATTGTTCGGGTTGGTGAACTCGGCTTCGCCCACGGCGCCGATGACGGTGATCACGGGCGTCGAAATGTACTCGACTTGGGCCGTCGGCACCGACAGGCCTGGGTCCGGCACCTGTCCGCTGCCGGACCGGATCAGCGATACTTCGTTGATCGGCTGCGAATCGGCCGGATCGGCCGTGAAGACGATCGACCCCAAACCGCCGGCGGGAGGAAGCGCTCGGAAGCGAGTCGTGAACAACAACTGAGGTTGAGGCGTGTTGGGCAGATTGGGCGCCGATGACCGGAAGGCACCCACTTCGTTGATCTGGCCGATGTTGACAATGAATTCGGCTTTCTGGCCTTCAGTAAAGGGCGGCGAAAAGCCAATGTCGAAACCGAACGGACTGGTGGCCGAGGTAACCGGAGTGGTCAACAATTGCGGGTAGAACACGTCCAGGTACGCCGAGAAGACGCCCTTCAGTTGATCGTCAATATCGGTGCGGATGTCTTGGACATAGGCGCTGACCAGGAAGTCGCTGCCCGCCTGGACTTGGTTGTTAGGCAGCGGGTTACCGTTCAACGTCGTCGCGACCAACTCAATCTGGACCAATTTGGGCGCATCGACGATCTCGACTGTTGCGATTCCGAAGTCGATCCGCGGATACGGCACGGCCTTCTCGGGGAAGTTCACGGACGTTTCGTGCAAGGGCAGGACGTCCGCCGGGTCGGCCCGGAATGTCGCCGTTCCTTTCGCGGTCGCAGTGAACGTGGCGACGTAGAGCAACACTTCGTTCGGCCCCAGAGGGCTGGTGATATTGCCCTGCAGAGCACCGATCTCGTTGAGAATCCCGGGGATCGACGAATCGACGAACTGTCCCTGGTTGTAGTCAGGACCGAAGGCCAGCCGGTTGTCGCCCGAATAGGCCACGTACCCCGCCTCGTACAGCAAGTCCATATACGCGGAGAACACGCCTTGCTGTGCCGCGGAAGCCACGGGGAAGTCCGGGTTGTTCAGCGGAGGCCGTCCCGCCTCGCCCCGCAAATCGTCCACGTAGGCTCGCAACTGGAATTCCAAGCCCTGACCGATCTGGCTGATGGGTCTGCCGGCGGTATCGGTGATTTCGAGGCGGATCTTGACGATGTCGTCCTGCGTGTGCGGCGCGGTTCGGATCGTCACCGTGGCGGTCGAAGTCACGTTGTTCCCGTCGACAATCGTGTAGCGGAACTGATCGGCTCCGGTAAACCCGTTGGGGCTGTAACGGACGACCTGTTGATTGTTCACGTTGATCAACTGGACCGAGCCGAACGTGCCTGTCGAGTCGAGCCCGTTGGTCGGAATCGTGATGAATCCGGTCGGGCCGCGCTGGTCGTTCTGCAGGACGTTCAGATCCATGAAACTCCCGCCGACCGTTTGCGGGATGAAAATATACGAGTCGTCGATGGCCACCGGGACGTTTCCAGCAAACGGCAGGATGGTCACCGAAACGGTCGCTGTATCGCTCAGACCGGTGCGAGTGTCCGTGATCGTGTAAGTGAACGCGTCCGGTGCGAAAGCGCCAGGCGCCGGGCTGTAGCGGATGAAGTCGTCGGTCAGGTCATTGGGCGTGTTGTTGCGATCGATGACCACGGTTCCGGACGACCCCGCCGCGTTGACGTCGGACAGCCGCAGGTTCTCTCGGCCAGACGAACCGGGAATGTCGTTGGCCATCACCAGGAACACGTTGTTCTGACTGTTCTGCTCGACGGTAAAGAAGTCGTCGACAGCGATCGGCTGGGGCGACAGGATATCGATCCGGTAGTCTTCCACTTCGCCCTCGCGAGTGGACGCGCCTGTGGGACTCAGTCCGCCTTCTTTCCCGTAACGGAAGCGAGCGAACGTCGTTCCCGGCACCGCACTGGCAGGCGCCGTAACGTTGAAAGAATGCGTTCCGGCAGTCAGCGACACGTTCTGGAAAATCTGTTCTCCCAGATCGTTCCAGTCCCCGTCGCGATTCCAGTCGATCCAACCCTGCAGCGAACCGGTGCCGGTGTTGGTCACTCGAATGGTAAACGATTGGCCGGGGCTGATCGATCGTGGCAACACCACGCCGTCGTTGTCGATGGCGGCCGCGTCCGCATTCGGCTCGCCATCCGGAGTCCCGACCACCAACGCGCCCAGGCCGTAGCCCGCCAGAATCGGATGCCGCGCCCCGTTGTCAACCCGCAGCGTCGGATACGGAGCAGGAGCATTGCCCCAGTCAAAGCCTTGGCTGTCGCTGTTGCCAAAGTTGATGCCCGTGATCGTACCACCGCCGCCTGTCGGGATATTGATGGTGTGGGCGAAACTGGGACCGCCAGGGAACGTCTGCGTCCAACCCGGCGGAATCACTTCACGAATAATTACCGGCCCGTCGCGGTTGATGGTGACACTATACTCGCCCCGCGCGTTGGTTCGCGCCGTCGGCTCGGTCAAATCCAGTTGGCCGTCTCCGTCGTAATCGACATAGATCAACGTATTGCCGATCGCCGGCTCGTCAGCATCCCGGAACCCGTCGTCGTCCAGATCGTGCCACTTGACTCCGCTGATCGTCGTCGGCCCGGGGGCCGGCAAGTCAGGCAACGCGGCAAGACGGAAGGAACCCCAGCGGCTTCCCCAGCGGCCGTCGTCGTCGAACCTGGGCAGCGAATACGTGTTGTACGTCCAGAACGTCACACTGTCGGCAGGGTCAATCGCCAGCCCCGAAAGGCGGCCCCAGACGATATCGCCATTGATGTCCTCCAACTCGTAGGCATCAAATCCCTCGGCCAATGCGACTGCATCCCGTAGAGTCCCCGGCGGATCAGTGGCAGCGCGAAGTGCGTAAAAAGCGCTGGGGAAAATACCAGGACTGTGCAGGGCGAAACTAACCGCCATGTTGCCTTGGGCATCGACGGCGATGGACGGGGCGGACGTGAACGACGAGAACGCAATCTCTTCGCCGCTGATCGGGCCCTGATCGGCCAAGGTGACCGTCAACGGATTCGTGGTGTTCAAACGCACCCAGTGAGCCGTGGTCTGGTTGGCATCGGGGCCGGCTTCGGGAACCGTCACCATGGTGAAATACAGATTCCCGTTGCGCCACACCGCATCGTAGACTCGCCGGTCGCCGACAATCAGCGTGGAGTTGACCAACGGCTGGGGTGCCTCAGGCGGTGGATCGAATTCCAGCGGACTGTTATCCGGCATGAGATACTCGAGATTCCCAACGTTCACCGAGAACAGGCGAAACGTCGGGGTCGTCAGCGGATTGTCGACGCGGATCACGTCCACAAACTCGTCGGTCATGTTCGTGCGGCCATCGTACATCACCAACCATGTGCCGACTCCGGCTGGAGCCGTTCCATAGATGTGAGCCGGGTACATACTCCTTAATCGAACTACATTGTCTGTATTGACCGAGTAATCCACCTGGGTGATCGTGCCCGGATCGTAGGACTTCCAAGCCGCTGCTCCGCCTTCGTAGAGGCCCCCTTTGCCAATTCCCTTGTCAATGATCCACAATCGGCTGCCGTTGGCTTCGTCGTCGTCGAAGCTCAACATGTTCGCCGTGACAAAAATGGCTTCGGAACTGACCGACATTCCCGCAAAATCTGCATAGTGCGTCAGAATGTCCAGCGGATCATCCGGAGCAGCGATGTTGGTGAGCGTGTTGATCGATCGGTAATACCACGTTCCGTTAGGATCGCTGTCGTCGGACACGGCAATCATGAATCTCGACGTCTCGACGGCATCCGACGATCGTTCGAGGGCCAAGACGACAAACCGCTGGGCGAACTGGTCGTAGAGCACTCGAGGGTCGTAGATGTTCGCACTGGGATTCAGCGTAGGCGTCAGCGGACGGAGAGGCTGGAAGAAATTCACCAGGCTCTCATGCCGATGCCTGACTCCGTCCTTCGTGAAGAACTGAATCGAGCGATTGGCGACATTCACCACGTGGGTGGGTCCCACCGCGCCGTGGGGATCCGGTGGCGCGGGATCGGCACCACCGATGTTGTAGAGTCCGTCGCTGCTGTTCAGGCCTTCGATGGTGGTAAGCAACGCGGGCGAAACGGCCAGCAGGCATCGGTCCTCGAGTGACTCGATGCGCGGCCGGCGCGTACGGCTGCGATTCTGTTTCCCGGAGGCTCTCTTCGACGTACGAACAGTGGATTGTAGGGAGCTGGACCGTGGGGCACTCACGTTGCGACCCTCATTCTATGGCAATGGAATCCGATTCGGCCAGTAGCGAACTACTCGCCAGTCTAATTTGCCGAGATCGCAAAATCCACAATTTTCGTCCCGTGGAAATACACGCCTACCAATTGCCGGCCGATGAGGACGACATTTTTGTCATAATCGAACCACTGGTAAGCGGATCACTGCATTCTCGGCCGCCACTTAACTCTGTTGTATGATGCTTGCCTAGGCGCGAAAGTTCCGCGCCTTCGCTTCGGACGTAAGCTATTTCGGTAGACTGGGGTAGATAGAACCTAGTTTAACGCCAGAAAATGGCAAGCACATTACGTCGCACGGCTAAATTCTCGGAATTTTCCGGTGCAAACAACTGGATTGAATGTGCTACCCCGGAAACACGCCCCCCCATAAAAACGGCGTTCGTGCCGTACGTGCTGAATTGGACGTCGACGCATGGGATAAATGGAGGGGTCGTCAGCTTATTCGGGCAGCAATCAGCCACGTGGAAAATCGTCAAGCCGAAGTCCACTCGAAGTCCCCGAATCAGGCATTTCAGATCTTTTCGTCTCCTGACGCCGAGGGTGACCAAGAAAGGCGCCCTGCATGCCTCCATCCCTACCGGCGGGGGCCAGAAGGCGGGCCAGCCCTCCGTGGCCGAGCACCCGCGATCACCGACGTAAATATTCCCCGACGCTTGCCGCGTCAAATCTCCTTGGTCAATCCTGGCAGCGGCGCCGGATAGATCCGCCCGGGCTCGACGCTGATCGGTGCGGGGGTGTCGAAGGACAGGTTGTCGATGTCGTCGAGAAACTGGAATTCCGAATTCAGCGTCTGGTCCCAGGTCACGAACTGGCCGGTGTGGACGGCCGTCCTGCCCATCAACGCCGCGACGTTCGCCTCGCCCGCTCGTCTCGCTTCGTTGTGCGGCTTGTCCTGACGGATCGCATCCAGCAGCACCTGCCATTCCGCGTGGTACGGATTGGGATCGTTGCGGCCGAAGTCCCACTCCAGGTTCTCCGGGGCCATGCTGTGACTCTTGTAAATTCGAGTCTTCGGCTGACCAAGGCTCTCCATCAGCACGGCCACGCCTTTGGAGCCGTGTGCGTAGTCCGAATACGTGGACCAACAACCGTTCATGTGCCGAGAGAATGCGAACAGCTTGGTGCCGTCCGCGAAGGTGTACTCGATCGTGAAGTGATCGAATTGGTTGCCCGCCTCTTCGTAGCAGCGTCCGCCCATTCCCTGCGCCGACACGGGCCACGCACCCTTGGCCCAGCAGGCCACATCGACGTTGTGACAATGCCAGTCGATGAAGAATCCCGAGGACACCCACGTAAAGCTGTTGGGATGCTGCAACTGGAAGGCAACTTGGCTGACGTTGGCCGGCCGTGGCGGGCAGAAAACCGGACCGTGGACGCGATAGATCCGCAACGTATGCACGTCGCCGATCGCGCCGTCCCGAATTCGCTGAATTACCTCCTGCCGAGCCTGGGAATGTCGCCACATGAAACCGACGGCGACTTTTAACCCCTTGGCTTCGGACAACTCGGCCGCCTTGAATAATCGCCGCACGTTCGGCGAATCGACGGCGAAAGACTTCTCCATGAACACGTTGATGCCCTTGCTGACGGCATATTCAAAGTGCAGCGGGCGAAAGGCGGCATGCGTCGTCAGCAGCACGACATCGCCGGGACCAAGGCTGTCGATCGCCTTCCTGTACCCGTCAAACCCGACGAAACGTCGTTCGGACGGCACATCGACACGATCGGGATGGGCTTGCGACAACCGGTTGTAACTGCCCTCGAGGCGAGTCTCAAACACGTCGGCCATGGCATGCAGCTTCACGGGGCCTCCGGTTGCGGCCAACGCATCGCTGACCGCGCCTGTGCCTCGGCCGCCGCAGCCCACCAAGGCCAACCGGATCGTCGAATCGTGGGCAGCATGCACGCGATGTGCCGCCGCACCGGCAAGCACGGAAACCGTCGCCGCTTGGCCGCTGACTTTGAGAAACTGGCGGCGCGAGGCGGAACCATAATCGACCGGGGATTCACTGCGACTCATGGCAAGCTCCTTGACAGGTGGGCAAGAGGGTATTTGGATGCCGTAGCATTCTATTCCCCTGCCAGGAGAATCGCAAAGCGAAATGTCCCGCGATCCGGGGCTCAGCTTGTTTCGTCAACGAATTCGTTGCCGACTTTTCGCGCCCGTTGCGGCTTGTCTACGTTGATCCCCAACTGCAATCCGACTTCCACTAGGATATTCCAGCCCGCAGCCATCTGGACGTAGCCCGACAGATCGCCGCAGTCGGGAATACGGATCGTCGGAAAAATGGTCGAACGCCCCGCCACGGCGATGACGGGCAGACCGACCCCCTCGATCAGCGTCTCGCGAATTTTGGTCTCGGAACCAGCATACGGATCGATCCAAATCACAACCTCGTCGTCCGACATCACCTCCTCGATGCCGTGCAAGGCGTAGGTGCCTTCCAAATAATCGGCGTTCTTCCGCGTGATTTCGTTCGTCTTCAGCGTCAACTCTTCGGCCACTCCGTCGTTGCGTCCTGCCCAATAGACCGTCTTCGCCGCGGCGATGCGAGCCACGATCTCCTGATCGACGGGCATGGTCAGGGATTCGTGTACCGCGGCGCCAAGTTCATCTAACTGAGAGCCCAACTGCGGACGACCTTCGGCGGCCTCGAGCAGCGCGCGATAGAACAGTGCTTGCTCGATGACGCTCTTGGTGGCGGCGACCGCGCCCTCTTCGCCGCAGGTGAGGACGTACCCCTTGTCGGCCAGGGCTTCCAGCTTGCTACCGGCAAACGCAGTCAAGCTGAAACGCGGAGCATGTCCGGCGGCTTTCAGCGCGGTGAACAGACGGATCACTTCCGCCGTGCGACCGGAATTGGACAAGGCGAACACGGCCCAACCGCTCAGATCGTACTCCTGGGCCTGGGCGCCCGCTTCGGTGTGCAATTGCAGACGATAGCCCGCGCGTCGAGCATGAGCGATCGCATTCTTCGCCGGAAAGATCCGGCTCGATCCTTCGCCCGTCATCAGCAGACGCCCGACGCGGGCGATCTCCCGAGCCGTATCGGCGGCCTGATCGACCTTGAAACGGCGGATGATCTCCGGCGTGGCCAGCATGTCGCGGACCAATCCGAACGATTGATAACGATCGTCGTTGGATAGCATGTCGGAATCCCTCCTGGGCAAGAATCATGCAGGTTCGAGCCGGCCGGCCCAACCCAGTAACTGTTGGAAAAAGCGGGCGTAACAATCCCCCACCTCGATGGCTTCGGCCCCTGGGGCCCGGGCGGCGACACGCGACGTGCCCCAATCGACCAAACCGCCGACCCAATGCGGCGCCACGTCCGTGGCCAGCGCGGCCGTGCGGCCTTGTCCGTGTTGTCCGACGACCAGCACGGCATCGCGTCCACAGGGTTCAAAAGCGAAGCGATCTGCGTCCGAGCGGACGGAGAAGTGCTGGGCTTCCAGCAACACGGTGGCGTCGGATCGCGGCGTGAAACGGTTCAATCCGCCGATTCCCGGTGGTCGGGTGTGCCATGGGAGTCCGGCAACGCTCGGATGTTCGGCTCGGCGACACAGCAAAGCGGGCTGATCACAGTGAACGCGGTCGTCCTCGCTACTGATCTCGACCGGCAACGCCTCGGCCGCGGTGCTCGTGTCCCAATCGCCCCCGCAGCCATGGAAAGATTCCCAGCCGCCGATCATCAACAACCCGGCGCCCCGGCGCACATGTTCCAGCATCCGCTGTTGAAACGCCGTCTCCAAACGCGCCGCGGGATAATCGCTCAAGATGTACAACCGATGCGGCGCGTCGAACAATTCGGCATCCGGGGTGCAATCACTGGGCACGTAGTCGAATGTCCAACCGCAGACATGCATCACTCCCGCCAAATAAGCAGCTGCGGTCGACAAGCTGGTGTCGCCCATGTACAGAACGGTTGAATTCATGGTCCCAGACTCTCCAGCGCCCACCCGTTCGGATCATCGCTCCTGATGGTTCTTCAACTCGACCATCATCCGCTCCATGAATGCTTCCAGGTGGGCCAGCGACGCAGAAACGCGGTCCAGGTCCTTTTCCTGGGCAAGCTTCTCGATCTGAAACGCAAGTTCGGCACCGCTTAATGCGTGGAAGATCCTCAAGGAGCCTTTTAACGTGTGAGCTGATCTCTGCACTAAAACAGCGTCCTTGGTGTCTAGGCCTCGGTGAATTTGCTCGATCAACATCGGGCTTTCCTCCATGAAAATGCCCACCAATTCGTCTAGCAATTCGGCGTCGTCTCCGGTGGATTCAAGCGCGATGTTCCAATCGATGCAAGAGGCTGGGATATTGGAGGAGTCCATGGGACGACTTTCTGTAGAACGCTCCAGGGGTAAACGACTTGTGACTGCATCGCTCGCGGGCGAGTGGGCGATCAGGCCGCAAGCCTCCTATGAGACCAAAAGGCGAGACTTCCGGCAAGGCGACAGAGAGGTGGCTCGGCAAGCTTGTCTGAGGGGCACAAGTTCGCCCGCTTGACAGCCGCACGCTCCTTGTGTTCTAACCAAACCGTACTCTTGAAAACGAAGTCACCAGGGAATGCGTTTGCAGGCAACCGAGGACCTCCCACCCGGTCGGCGTGTGTCGTCTCGTCTTCGAAGCTTTGGTCTGATGGCGAACTCGCGGAACCTCACCACGAATCTTGAACCCGGGGAAACCGTGGTTTTGTATCCGACTTTCGGCTACTTGGTCGAGGACGGACGCGCTTGGCGAATTGCCGTTCAGGGGACGGTTTTCGAAGCAGGCCCCGTCGGATTCCGAAAGCGCATCCTGCTCCGTTTGTTGCGTCGAGTCATGCAGGCGAGTCCTGAAGATCTGGATACCGAGGTATTTCGCGAGAGAATTCGGGGATTTGTCGCCGCCACGGAAAAGGGCAAACGCGTCTCCGTGCGAATCGGCCGCAAATCGCAGGTTCTTCGCAAGGCATCCAACCGCAGTGGCTATTTTTCGGGGGCGATTCGTCTAGCGACGGACGAGGTCCAGCCCCTGAACGGCGAGGCGCGGGATCGTTGGCTGCGGATCGAAACCGAAGATCCTCATGGTGCCAACGGTCATTTCCATGCCGGCGTCCAATTGCTTGCCAACGAAGGCGTCTCGGTAATTTCCGATATCGACGACACCATCAAGCACACGGATGTTTGCAGCCGACACACGCTGCTGGCGAACACGTTTCTGAACGAGTACCGCTGTATCGACGGGATGGCGGATCTTTACCGGTCCTGGGCCGAGCAAGGGGCCGATTTCCATTACGTGTCCTCCAGCCCTTGGCAACTTTTTCAGCCGCTATACGAACTCTGTCAATCGGCTGGTTTTCCCCCGGGATCCTTTCATTTGCGTTCGTTCCGACTGCGAGACCACATGCTGCGTCGCTTGTTGCGGATTCGGCGACGGGGGAAAACGACCGTCATTCGGGCGATTGTTGAGCTGTTTCCCCAGCGTCGATTTATCCTGGTAGGAGATTCGGGCGAAAAAGACCCGGAGATCTATGGCGATGTCGCTCGACGTTTTCCCGATCGAGTCGCGGCGATTGTCATCCGCGATCTACCCTCAAACCACCTGGGCGAGGCACGCGCAATGCGAGCTTTCCGAAAAATTCCTCAGGCGAAGTGTATCGTGTTCCAGCAGCCCAGCGAACTGCGAAACCGATTGCCGGAGTTGAATTCTTGCCGACTCCCCTTGTCATGAGCCGGGTGTTCGTCCATTATTATCGGTTTGCTTTTTGAAGCGAATGGTCGAACTGGAC
Source organism: Pirellulaceae bacterium (assembly GCA_023382975.1). Taxonomy (GTDB): domain Bacteria; phylum Planctomycetota; class Planctomycetia; order Pirellulales; family Pirellulaceae; genus SKKK01. Next base: position 40,099 of record JAHDXO010000012.1, on the reverse strand, counting down.
CCGCATCGTCCCGCATTTTGGCTGATAAGGAGAAGTTACTGAATGGCTCGTTACACTGGTCCAAAGGCGAGGGTCAACCGACGTATTGGCGCGTTGATCTATGAGAGCGCCGGTGCCGTCCGCGCTTTGGAGCGTCGAGAATCGCCGCCTGGCATGCACACTCGCGGTCGGCGACCCTCGAACTACGGGCTGGCCTTGATGCAGAAACAGAAGATCAAGCATTACTACGGGATCGGCGAGCGGCAATTGCGGCGGTTCTTTGAGAGCGTATCCCACAAAAAAGGGAACACCGGCGAGATGCTCTTGCTCATGTGCGAACGCCGGTTGGATAACGTCGTACGCCGTGCCGGATTCACCAAGACCCGCCCGCAGGCCCGCCAAGGCGTTGTTCACGGGCATTTTCAAGTTAATGGCCGCAAGGTCACCAAGCCCTCCTATCTGCTGCGACCTGGCGACGTGATCACCGTGCGGCCGCGCGAGAATCTGTTGAACATGTACCGTCATCTGTCGGACGAGAGCCAAGGGGAGAGCCTGGACTGGGTGAGCTTTGATTCCGATACGTTGCGGGCAACTGTCCAAGGCCAACCGGGACCGAGCGATATCAGTCTGCCGGTCGACATGAACGTGGTCATCGAGTTCCTGTCCCGCTGAGGTGCCATGCATACTCAACTGGTCGTATTGGGCGGTGGTCCGGGTGGTTACGCGGCCGCGTTTCTGGCTGCGGACGAGGGTCTGGAAGTCACGTTGGTCGAGGCGGAATCGCGTCTCGGTGGCACCTGTTTGTTGCGCGGGTGCATCCCGTCGAAGGCGCTGCTGCATGTGGCCCGCGTGATTTCCGAAGTCGACGAACTGCGCGGCGAATGGGGCGTCGAGTATCCCTCGCCGCAGATCCACGTGGACCGGGTGCGAACCCGCAAAGACCAAGTCATCGCGACGTTGACGAGCGGCTTGTCCCAGTTGGCAAAACGCCGCAAGGTGCGCGTGATCCAGGCGCGAGGCGTCTTCGAGGATTCATCGACGCTGAGGTTGGACGGCGACCATCCTTCCATTCCCGACGATCGTCGCCTGACCTACGAACATTTGATCCTGGCTACCGGTTCGTATCCGGTCATGCCGCCGATGTTCGCACTGGATTCGGACCGGATCATGGATTCGACGGGAGCCCTGGATCTGGCGGACGTGCCATCGCGACTGCTGGTGATCGGCGGCGGCTACATCGGTCTGGAATTGGGCTCGGTCTACGCCGCGTTGGGATCGCAGGTCAGCGTTGTGGAACTAACCGATGGTCTGCTGCCGGGCGCGGATCGGGATCTCGTGCGACCGTTGCACAAGCGGTTGGGTCAATTGTTCGGAAACCGCATCTTCCTCAATACGAAAGTCGGCTCGCTGGGCCTGCGCGACAAGGAAGTGGAGGTTGCTTTCGAAGGGCCCGCCAAGTATGGGGTCGAACGCTACGACCGCGTTTTGGTTTCGGTGGGCCGCCGTCCCAACAGCCGAGGTTTCGGTCTCGAAAACACGCAGGTGGAACTCAACGAGCGGGGCTTCGTGCAGTGCGACCGCCAGCAGCGAACCCGCGACCCGCAGATCCTGGCGATCGGCGACGTGGCGGGCGAGCCGATGCTGGCCCACAAAGCCACGCACGAAGCCAAGGTGGCCGTCGAAGTCGTGCTTGGCAAAGCGGCCGAATTCGACAAAGTCGCCATCCCGGCCGTCGTCTTCACCGACCCGGAGATCGCTTGGTGCGGCTTGACCGAAGAACAAGCGAAACGCGACGGCCGGAAATTCGAAGCGGCCACCTACCCGTGGGCGGCCAGCGGCCGGGCCCAGGCGCTCGGACGTACCGAAGGCCTGACCAAGCTGCTGATCGATCCGGACACGCAGCGCGTCCTGGGTTGTGGCATGGTCGGTCCCGGTGCGGGCGAGATGATCGCCGAAGCCGTGCTGGCCATCGAAATGGGGTGCGAAGTCCGCGACTTGACCGATTCGATCCATCCCCACCCGACGCTCAGCGAAACGCTGATGAATGCCGGCGAAGTCTTCTTCGGCACTGCCACGGAAATCTACAAACCGCGGCGATGAACGGCTTGAGCGAAGGGATGCGAAACCCCGGAGGGAGGTCCGCATCATGGCGTCCAAGTGGAATTGTTCTCTGGCTGTCGGAATGCTCTTGTTTTCAAACGCTGCGACTTGCGGTGCCGACTGGGCGATCGTCCTGCACGGCGGTGCCGGCACGATGCCGAAGGATCAGCCGCAGGAGACGATCCAGGCCTACCGTGCCGCCTTGAACGACGCCCTGCAGCGCGGGCGAAACATCCTGGTCGAGGGAGGATCGAGCCTCGATGCGGTCGAGAACGTGATTCGCACGTTGGAGGACCATCCTTTGTTCAACGCGGGACGCGGCGCTGTGTTCACGCATGACGCCACGCACGAACTGGATGCATCGATCATGGACGGCCGGACGCTCGCGTGCGGCGCCGTGGCCAACGTCACCACGGTCAAGCACCCGATCACCCTGGCGCGGCTGGTGATGGAGCGCACCAGCCATGTGCTGCTGGCCGGCCCAGGCGCCGACCGCTTCGCGACCGAAGTCGGTGTCGATCGCGTACAAAACGAGTATTTCTCGACGGAAAACCGGCGACGGCAACTGGACGACGCGCAACAGCGCCAGCGCGTTAAGAAACAGGCGGATCCGCTCAAGGATTCCTCGCTGCAGCGCAGCGACGAGCGATATGGAACCGTCGGCTGCGTGGCACTCGACCGGCATGGCAATCTGGCCGCCGGGACTTCCACGGGCGGCCTGACCAACAAGCGAGCGGGCCGAATCGGTGATTCGCCCGTCATCGGCGCCGGCACATACGCCAGCAACGCGACATGCGGAATCTCGGCCACCGGGATCGGCGAGGAGTTCATTCGTCACGCGGTCGCGTTTCATGTCTCGGCCTTGATCGAACACGCCGGAAAGTCCTTGGACGAAGCAGCGGACCTGGTCCTCACGCAGCGTCTTCCTCCCGGTGCCGGCGGGATCGTCGGCATCGACGCCGCAGGCAATATCGTCTGCCGCTACACCACCGCAGGCATGTACCGTGCTTGGGCCAAGTCGGACGGGCGGCACGACATTAAGATCTGGGACTGATCACGTTTGATCATGGAACCGGGGGGCCGACTTGACCATCCTGCGGGTAACCATCGCCAACGGCCCACTTCCACTTGAACACAACCTCACAACAGGAGCCACGTACATGACTTGTCGTTTTGCTGCATTTTTTTCGGCCGTCGTTTTGATCATGCATGGATTGGCCACGCCTGCCCAGGCACAGAAGCACCAGTTGCTGCAGGCTCGGGACGGGTCGGGGATCGTCGGGTACAAGGATACGCCGGTCCAGCCTTGGTCTGGGTTTCACGTCCACGACCCGGATCGCCCCGCGCCGCCGATCATCACACCGCCTGAATCGAGCGACCAGGACCGGGAGGGCAAAGCGCCCTCGGACGCCATCGTGTTGTTCGACGGGACCGGACTGGATGCTTGGCGGCCGAACCAATGGAAGATCGAAGATCGTTGTCTCATCTCGACTCAAGGACCAATGGCGACGAAGGAGGAGTTCGGAGATTGCCAGTTGCATCTGGAATGGCTGGTGCCCGTCGAGCCGACGGAAAGCATGTGGAACCGTGGCAATAACGGCGTATTTCTTCTCGGCAAGATCGAGGTGCAAATCTTCGACTCCCACAGCACTCATATCTACCCCGACGGACAAGCCGCAGCGATCTATGCGCAGACTCCGCCCTTGGTCAACGCCTGCCGCCCGGCGGGGCAGTGGCAGACCTTCGATATCGTGTTCACGGCACCCAAGTTCGATGACGACGGAAAACTCTCCGCGCCCGCTCGGATTACGATGTTCCACAACGAGGTGCTGGTGCATCTGAATCAAGAGGTCTACGGACACACGCCGCACTTGAACTTGGCCAGTTTCGATGGCATCCCCACCCAAGGGCCGGTCTCGCTGGGCGCTCACGGTTGTCCGGTTCGGTTCCGCAACATCTGGATCCGACGGCTGGCGACGGAATGAGCGACATGGATCTGCTCTGATGATATAATTCGTCTTCGATTCAAAGTGAATTGACGAGTCCTTTCGAATTACCACGCAAACCTAGGAGTGTCCCATGCAGGCTCGCACGCAGCTTCTGTTGACCGCGATGTGCGGATGCGGATTGTTCCTCTTCGGCTGTTCTCCGCCCGCCGCACCGCCACGCCCGACTCCCGCATCACCCGCGACGACCGTCGACGAAGCGGAAATGGTCGAGCCTGAAGCGATCCCGGAACAGCCCGAACTAACACCCGAGCCAATACCCGAGCCAACACCCGAACCAACACCCGAACTAACACCCGAACCAACACCCGAACCAACGCCCGAACCAACGCCCGAACCAACGCCCGAACCAACGCCCGAAC
>JAHDXO010000012.1:0-35552 GCA_023382975.1 Pirellulaceae bacterium | reverse complement strand
AACCAACGCCCGAACCAACGCCCGAACCAACGCCCGAACCAACGCCCGAACCAACGCCCGAACCAACACCCGAACCAACGCCTGAGCCAACGCCCGAACCAACGCCCGAACCAACGCCCGAGCCCGCACCAGGACCGATGCCGGCCGAGGAAGCGGCGACCGAAACGGTAACGCTCGGCACCGCTGAACTAACCTCGGGCATCCCCGGTGAGGGTCCGCTGAAGATCGGTGAAATCAACGCTTGGCTGGACAAAGGGACGAACCACGTCACGTTGAATGTCGTGCTGCCCAAGGGAATGGATGCCGGTCAAGCGGCGATCAAGGGCCTGGATGCCAATCCACTGACTCGCGCCAAAATTGAACTAGGGCGCCAATTGTATTTCGAGAAGCGGTTATCGGCCGACAGTACGATCAGTTGCGCGGATTGCCATCATCCGGACGAAGGCTGGGCTCGCCACACGCAATTTGGCGAAGGCATCGACGGCCAGACCGGCAACCGCAATTCGCCGGTTAGCTACAACCGGATTCTCAGCGATCTGCAGTTCTGGGATGGACGCGCCGCGTCGCTCGAAGAACAAGCGGTCGGACCGATTGCCAATCCGATCGAAATGGGCAACACGCACGAGAAAGCTGTCGAGACGCTCAAGGGCATCGAAGGCTACCGGATCCAGTTTGAGAGAATCTTCCCGGACGGCGTAACGATCGACAACGTGGGCAAGGCCCTTGCGTCGTTCGAGCGAGTCGTCGTAACGGGACCGTCGCCGTTCGACTTCCACGAAACGGTTGTCGCCATGCAGAAGGCTTTCGGCGACGATCTGGAGGATCTGGATGCGTTGAAAGAAGAAGATCCGGAATTGCACGATAAGTACACGGCGGCGTTGGCCGATGCCGAAGCACATCCCATGTCCGAGGCGGCAAGACGCGGCCGCGAGATTTTCTTCTCTGCCAGAGGGAATTGCACGGTGTGCCATGTCGGAGCGAATCTAACCGACGAAAAGTATCACAATCTGGGTGTCGGCATGGAGGCGGAAGAACCTGACTGGGGTCGCTTCGTTGTAACCAACGAGGAAGCGGACCGAGGCGCTTTCAAGACTCCGACGATCCGCAACGTAGCCAACACCGCGCCCTACATGCATGACGGAAGCCAGGCAACCCTGGAAGAAGTCGTCAAGTGGTACGTTGTGGGCGGACATCCGAATCTACATTTGAGCAAGGAGATCAAACCGCTGGACCTGACGGAGAGCGAACAGGCGGATTTGGTCGAATTCATGAAAGCCTGTTCAGGCGAATTCACGCCGGTGACGCAAGACCGTCTGCCGGAATAGCCGCCCTGTGTTGATGATCAAGTCGATTTCCAAGAACCTTCGAAGCGGAGTAAGTACGATGAGTGGATTGGATCGTAGAACGTTTCTCGCGGCGAGCGCCGGCGCCGCCGCTTACCTCACGGCTCACACGCGAGCGGCGATTGCCGCCGAATCGGAATCGCCGATCCCGCCCACGCCGCCGGAAGTTCTTCTGGCTGGCACGGACGTCAAGATGTCGCGAGTCGGGCAAGGAACCGGAATGCATGGCGGCAACCGCCAAAGCGACCATACGCGAATGGGCTTCGAAAAGCTGGTCGCCTTGATGCACCACGCCTACGATCGAGGTGTCACCTTCTTCGATCTGGCGGACTTGTACGGCACTCACCTTTACTGCCGCGAAGCGTTGCGGAGCATTCCCCGCGAAAAAATCGCAATTCTCACCAAGCTATGGTGGCAATACGATGGCCCCGTCGATCCCGTCGCGCCGGCCCACTGCAAGAATATCGCCAAGACGACGCTGGACCGTTTCCGGCACGAACTCAACACTGACTATTTGGACATCGTGCTGTTGCATTGTGTCACGACGCCGAAGTGGCCGCAGCAACTGCAGCCCTACATGGACGCCTTGTCCGAAGCGAAGGACAAAAAGCGGGTCCGGGCGGTGGGGGTCTCGTGCCACAATTTTCAAGCGATGGAAGTCGCGGCGGAATGCCCCTGGGTCGACGTGTTGCTGGCCCGCATCAATCCCCGCGGCGCGAAAATGGATGGCCCCGTCGACGATGTCGTTCGCGTGCTGCGAAAAACGAAAGAGAACGGCAAAGCCGTAATCGGCATGAAGATCTACGGCGAAGGCACGTTGGCCGATCAAAAAGACGAGTGTATTCAGTTTGCTCAGGGACTGGGTCTGCTGGACGCCATGACCGTCGGCGCTCTGACTCCCGAGCAGATGGACGAGACGCTACGCTTGGTCGGCAAGTATCCCGCTGCGCCATTGATCGGCTAAAAACCGTCTGCCAACGAAAACGACCGGCGCCGCCCATTCGATGGCTGCGCCGGTCGTGTTGATCTGATCCTGATCTGATCCAAATCCAGGGACCGTCTGACTAACTTTGCGGGGCCCGCTTGCGCTCGCCACGCCCTTCGCCACCTCGCTGACGCTGCTGCTCCTCACGGTACTTCTTCAGCGTCTCGAGTTGCTCCTGAGTCAGCACAGCCATTGCTTTCTCGCGCAGTTCGGTCAGCTTCGGCCGCGCTGCCTCATAAGCCGCTCGCCGATCCTGCGCTTCGCGGGCTTCCGCCATGACCTTCTGCGTTTCCTCAGCGATCTTCTCCAGCTTGGCCTTCTGCTCGTCGGTCACCTTCACGCCCGCGGCTTCCAGCATCTGAAGCATGTTGCCTCGCGATCCCGCCTCGGGGCGTTGACCGCGTTGGCCGCGTTGACCACCTTCCGGTTGTGCCAAAGCGGTGCCAGCCAGGACAACAAACAGTACCAACATCGACAAACAACACTTCACCATGAGTCGCACTCCTGTGTCGGGGTATGCACCAATCCTGTCGGCCTGCATCTCACGTAGCATTTGGCCGTCCCTCCAGGCTGGTGGGTCATCTATAAACCCGGCAGCCACGGAGAAGTTTCGGGGCGGACGAACCATCGAACATCAGTCCGTATCAACGGGCTGTTGATCAGGTTCGCGCGTCGCACCTTCAAGCTCAGGAAACCGTGCTCGGCCAAAGCCGAATGCGAACGAAGAACTCGGCTGAAGTGCGGCGAGCATACCCATTCTGCCGATGGTCAATCCAGCAACTCCGAGAGCGCTGCCAGCGCCGCTTTGGCTTGGTCGATGCCCCCGAGATTGGCGGCCAGTTCTTTCGCCTTTTTCAATGAATCGAGCGAAATCGCTTGGTCCGCGGCGGTTGGGCGAGCCTTGGCTGGCGTGGCAGCGGGGGCTGCTGCAATCTTCTTCTTCGACTTCTTCGCATTCTTCAAGTTGGATTTGATGACACTGACCAATTGCGCTTTGACGTCCCACCCCTGGGCTTGGAGGATCTCGGCGATCTGTTTGGGCATCAAATTTGGGTGGGCCTTCAGGGCCGCTCTGATGGCTCCGGTCTTCGTGCCCGTGAGTTCGGTGGTGGCTGCGGACACTGGTTCGGTCACTTCGGGTGCAGGCCCAATGGCCTTCAATTGTCTTCGCATGATTGTTCTCGCTAGAGATGTATGGAAACACATAAGGGAAGCATAAGAGAATAGTAGGAAGTTTCCTGCGTCTGCTCAAGTACCCGTGCGGTACTGCGGATGGATAATGCTGCTTTGGACATCGTCCACATCGGGTCGTAATTCTTCTAATTCATAAGTCATTTGGCTCGGTTGTTGTGTACCACTTGGCCAAACCTGCGATAATGACTTGAGGAGAGCGGTCGCGTCCCTTCTCGTTCATGACTTTCGCCCAGCGTGGTGGAGAAAAGAGGGGGGACGGCGTTCCTTGGACAAAACGGTCCGGAGGGTACTGCCCACGAGGGGGCCGTTTTATTATTCTCTGCGACGATTTTTCACAAGGAGTGGACGCATGTTGTGCCAACAAACTGCATGGTTGATGCGATGGGGAATCGTGGTATCGATCTGCCTGGGCTTGGAGTGGGGAACTGCCGCAGCGCAGTCCGACGGTGCCGATAACGCAATTGCCGAGCGTTTGGCCGAGGACGGATCGGCGGACGGGGATGCTGTGGTGGACATGCCGTCCGATCTTCCGCCTCCGCTGCCGATTGACGAAATCGACAACGGCGGTTGGACGGCAGCCACTCCGGACGAGGAAGGAGTCGAAATCTTGACTCGCGGCCCGGTGCATGAAGCGTTCGCCGAGCCGATCGAGGCCGATCCGCGGGCTGGTGTGGTGATTACCGAGTCCCCCCCGGAGCCCATCGAGGAGATTCCGCCGGAACTGAAACCCGACGGTCAGAATGTCGCCTGGATTCCCGGCTACTGGGCGTGGGACGATGACCGGGACGATTTCCTGTGGGTGAGTGGAATCTGGCGCAACGTCCCTCCGGGGCGCCGCTGGGTGCCAGGTTACTGGAACCGCACCGACAACGGTTGGTTGTGGATCTCCGGAATGTGGGCACCGGTCGAGGTCGAAGAACTGGTCTATCGTGAGCCGCCGCCGGAGGCGCTGGAAGCCGGTCCCAGCAGTCCGCCGCCCAGCGACGAGCACTTCTGGGTTCCCGGCTGCTGGGTCTGGCACCAGGCCGAGTATCGCTGGCGTTCCGGCTTCTGGTCCCGCTACCAAGCGGATTGGGTATGGATTCCCGCACATTGGGTCTGGACGCCGCGGGGATGTCTGTTCGTGCCCGGCTACTGGGACTATCGAGTCACCCGCCGCGGCCACTTGTTCGCGCCGGTCTATTTCCACGCTACCTTCCGCGCTCGGCCGCACTGGTACTATTCGCCCGGCATCGTGATCGACGCGGGTCCGCTGTTGGTGCATTTCTGGGTCCGTCCGAGTTATCGCCACTACTATTTCGGCGACTACTACAGCACGGCTTACGTCGACCGAGGCTTCACGCCCTGGAGTCAATGGCACGCGCACCGAGGTCACTGGGATCCTCTGCTCATCCACTCGCAGGTGTATTACCGGCACCGGTTTCAGGTCGACTACGTTCAACGCATGCAGCAATGGCACACGTACTACGTGAAACGCGAGGACGAACGCCCTCGGCGGACGTTCCACGAACAAGCCAAATTGGCCGCTGTGACGCAGCCAAGCGCAGCCATCCAGCATTCGCTGTTGGTGACCCGTTTGGACGACATCGCGCGGAAACACCCGTCCGGTCCCCAGGGACTGACCAAGATTTCGTTCGACACCCGAAAAACCATGCTGACGGATGCGCGGGGACTTCGCGAGTTAACACAGCAGCGGTCACGGCTGGAGAGTCTCGGAGAACTGACGACAAAACCTGGCATCGGCGATTTGCCGCCGGCGTTAGGCAAGCCAAGTGCCGCTCGATCCGAGCTGCCTTTGTCGGCAGCTCGCGGCACGCTGAAGCTTCCCAAGGCCGCCCCTGCTTTCACACGCGGCCTATCGGGCGCCGGCGTGAAAACGCCAGAATTGCCGGCGTCGATACTGCCCGGTTCGAAGCCGTCGGGAGGGGATACGCCGTTGCCCATCCCGTCGTCCAAAATCCCTTCGCGATCCGGCGGTGCGACGGACGTACCGGCCACCCCCAAAACCCCGGCGTTCAAACTGCCCGGCTCGAAGCCGTCGGGGCGGGATATTCCGTTGCCCATTCCGCCGTCGAAGATTCCTTCGCGATCCGGCGATGCGACGGACGAATCGGGCACGCCCAAGACACCGGCGTTCAAACTGCCCGGCTCGAAGCCGTCGGGGCGGGATATTCCGTTGCCCGTTCCGCCGTCGAAGATCCCTTCGCGATCCGGCGGTGCGACGGACGAACCCGCCACCCCCAAAACCCCGGCGTTCAAGCTGCCCGGTTCGAAGCCGTCGGGAGGGGACACACCGTTGCCCATCCCGTCGTCGAAGATCCCTTCGCGATCCGGCGGTGCGGCGGACGAACCCGCCGCGCCGAAGATGCCGGCAATCAAGCAACCGATTTCAGGATCATCGGGACGAGGTAGCGAGTTGCCTGGTCCTCCGCCAAAGATTGAGCCGCAATCGAACGAGGACGCGAGCCGCACCCCTGCGTCCAAGAGTCCATCGGGCAAGCCGAAGTCCGGTCCCAAACGATCCGGCCGCTAGACGGGCGCAACAGAACGCGATTCCCCGTTTCGGGAGACGGGAGGACCATGCGGGTCATTCCAGTGATCGATTTGAAAGGCGGCGAGGTCGTCCACGGCGTGGCGGGCGACCGTTCGCGTTATCGGCCGATCCGCAGCGTGTTGGCCACCGACTCGTGTCCCGCGACGGTCGCGCGAGCGTTTCGCGACGCCGGGGTGTTCCATGAAGTCTATGTCGCCGATCTGGATGCAATCGCGGGCAAGGCACCGGACTGGGACGCGATGCGGCAGATTGGCGCCAGCGGGCTGAAGATCTGGCTCGATGCTGGAGTTGCGGACGTCGATCGGTTGCTAGCGTTGGCGTCGTTGTGCAACGGAGAGAGCGATTTGGCTGCCGTCGTCATGGGCCTGGAATCGCTGGACGATCCGGCCACGTTGAGCGCAGGATTGGCGGAACTCGGTCCGTCGCGTTGCATCTTCAGCTTGGATCTTCGAGATGGGCGACCGGTGACTGGGTGCGATGCGTGGCGCAACCGGTCTGCGACAGAGATCGCAGCCGCCGCATGCGACCTGGGCGTGCGGCGCATGATCCTGCTGGACGTAGCCGGTGTGGGGACGAATTCCGGACCGCAATCGCTGGAGCTCGCGCGGCGACTGCGTGCGGACTTCCCGCCTCTGCAACTGATCGGCGGAGGAGGTATCCGGAACACCCGCGACCTGACATCGTTGTCCGCCGCCGGCTTCGCCGCCGCGCTGGTTGCTACTGCGCTGCATTCCGGCGCCATTCGATCCAACGATCTGGCCGCCGAAATCGCTTAGCATCGGCGTATCAGCAACTGTTGTCATGTCACATGCGAGTACGACTTCGTTGTCCACCAGATAGCACGGATGGCAAGGCCGAACGCACGGATTCTCGAGTACCAAGCCTTTTTTGCAGGAGGCTAAACTCGCAGAAGTTCGTCAATATCGGTCTTCTCGAGATCGAAAACGATGTCGTCGTCGAACCGCAGGAACCAGTCCGCACCCCTTCCGCCGCGGAGTTGGTTGACGGGCGAATGTATATCGCCGGCTCCTGCCGTTCCGAGGCTCTCGGCGCTGAAGTAACTGCTTCGCAAGGCAGTTGTTCGGACCGCGACGGAACCTCTTGCCGTCCATTGCCGCATGATGTCCATCAGGGCTGCGTCGTTGGCCTCGTAACCTGTCGACCTGGCGACGAGAATGTCCTCGCTCGATCCGCCTTGCAAATCGTCGGAACCGGAGCCCCCGATCAGCAGATTCTTTCCCGACGTGCCGATCAGCGTGTCGTGGCCGGCGCCGCCGATCAGGATGTCGTTGCCCGAGCCGCCGACCAGCGTGTCGTCGTCACCCTCGCCGTAGAGCCAATCGTTGCCTCCGCGGCCATCGATCCAGTCGTCGCCGTCGCCGCCCCAGATCCGGTTGGCCAGGCTATTGCCGTACAGTTTGTCAGCCAATGGCGTCCCGATCAGATCTTCCAGTTTGCTCTTCAGTGTCAACTGCCCGCCGAGTACCTGCTGGGCGCGAGTCGAGTTCAAATCGACGATCACGCCACGGTCGGCTCCGGAGAAGTCCAGCGTGTCGATACTGGTCTTGTGCTTGTCGGTGATGGACAACGAATCAGGCATCGCGGTGAACGCGTACGTGTCGTTACCGGCGCCGCCATCCACGGCGACCTGCCGGACGTTTTGAAAGGACACGACCAGCGGACCGTTGACCAGAACACGATCCCGTTCGACGGACAGCACGTCGTCGCCCGCTGTGCCCAGGATCGTCAGGGTGTCGGTTTGCGAGCCGATACCGCCGTCCACCACGATCTCCAACGGTGGCAGAATGCCACCTTTCCCCAAGTTCAACGTAATCGCGTCCGCCTTGTTGTCGGCGCCGACGATGGTCAGCCGGTTCAGTTCGGCCCACGGCTGCCGCAATAGTTGCGTGCGACCGCTCATGACCACCAAATCATCACCTTGAAAAGAAACCTCGACTTTGTTCGTGCCTCGTCCGCCGGGCAGTACCAACGTCTGTTCGACGAAGTCTAAGCTTGTCCCCGTCAAGGTGTTGAAGTCCTCGGCAAACCTCTCGCTGAATCCTTGGATTCCCGGCACGGGAACGTTGGCGAAATTGAAACTGGTTTGCGACAAGATCCCTTGGCTGCGCGAGTTTTCCATCGGGTCCGTCGGATTGACGACCGGATCGGGCACGTTTAAGAACATGACCGCTTCGAACTTGCCCGCCGAGACGTTCAAGTAGTAATTTGCCCACGAGATGGTGGCCGGACTGGCCGATGCCCGGAAGTTGCCGACGGTCAAGTTCGGGGTCGCGTCGTAAACCAACTCCCACAACGCCAGATTCAGCGCAGCGGCGTTGGTCGCACTCAGCGGGACGGTGCCGAACTGGTTGTACAAAAAGCCGATGCGTCCGACGTTCTGTTCCAAGCCGGGAAAACGTGGTGTATTCTCGGCCACGACGGCATACGTGTCGCCGGGCGAAATCAAGGCGTGGTACAGGTCGATGCAGAAGGCGTTGAACAGCGGTCCGAAGCTGACGCCGCCGTTGTCGCTCACCTGCACTCGCAACTGCCCAGCTCGGGCATTGGTCAACGGCACTCCGAAGCGGTTCAGATTCACGGTCTGGATCGCCGCGAAACTCGACAATCGCGCCACGAGCGGCTCGACCAGTTCCACCTGGATTGTCGAAGTGTTCAACGGGAACGCATCGTAGACGTTCGAGCGGATCTGGGTTCCGCTGGACATGTATCCCAAGAACGAGACGTCGCCTTCGACCACCCGGTAGTTGCCCGGCGCCAGATTCTCGAAGATGTAATAACCGTTTTCGTCCGTCGTCGTCTCGCCGATCAACTGCCAATTGCCATCGCAGTCTTGGTAGTACAGATAGATCGGAGCGTCGGGCTTGTACGCCTCGTTGGCGTCCAGCATGCTGTTCCCGTTCCCATCGATAAACGCCGTGCCGTGGATGAACAGCATTCCGACGGTGTTGGTGTCCGAGGCGGTGTTGTTCAGCGGATTCGGATCTGGCGAGTCCGAAGCCACGGTCACCGTATTTGTAATGTCGCCGCTGGCTCCCGCGTCGACTGTGTACGTCACCGTCAACTCGACCGACGCGCCCGCGGCCAAGTTCCCGATGAGCCACTCGAAATCACCGCCCGGCAATTCGTTGACCGCGCCCACGGAGGGGCTCAGTCCCGTCCTCGTCAGGAAATCGGGCCAAATGTCCAGCACGCGCACGCCCACGGCCGGAGCCGGGCCGTGATTGGTCACCGTGATCGTGTATTCATAGGTCGTGGCGTGCCCGGCACCGACCGAATCGACGCAATCGGTCTTTGCAATGGCCAGATCCGCATCCGCCACTTCGCGCACCAGCCCTGCATCCACGTTCAGATTGGTTTGGCCCGAGACCAGGGTCACCATAGGCGTGATGCCCGTGACCGGATTGGCGTCCGAATTGACCGATCCGTTGACGCCTAAACCGTCGGCATTCTGCGGCGAGAACACGTAGCCGCTCGGCAACACGAACTGCACCGAGTACGTCCCCGGCACCAAATCCGTGAACCGGTAGTAGCCCGGATTGCCGCCGCCGTTGTTGGCCGTGACCGTGGTGTCGATCACGCTGCCGCCCGCGCTCAGCAAATTCACGGTCACCCCGTTCAAGCCCGGCTCGCCCGCGTTCTGAATCCCGTTTCCGTTCAAGTCGATCCACACGAAATCGCCCAGACTGGCCGGCTGGTACAAGCCCGCGTCCAGGTTCGGATTGTTCTCGCCCGAGACCAGCGTCACCGACGGCGTGACGCCCGTCACAGTGTCGGCGTCCGAGTTGACTGGCCCGTTGACACCCAGGCCGTCGGCGTTCTGCGGCGAGAAAACGTAGCCACTCGGCAACACGAACTGCACCGAGTACGTGCCCGGCGCAAGATCCGTGAACTGATAGTAACCTGGAACGCCGCCGACGTTGTTGGCCGTGACTGTGGTGTCGATCACGCTGCCACCGGAATCCAGCAGGTTCACCGTCACGCCGTTCAGCCCCGGCTCGCCCGCGTCCTGTATTCCGTTGCCATTCGCATCGCGCCAGACAAAATCGCCCAACCTGGCCGGACTGGTCACGGGCACATTGCCAAAATTGAAACTGCCCTGCGCCAGAATTCCCTGATTGCGAGTCATCTTGATCGGGATTGCTGGATTGACAATCACATCGGGTACGTTCAGAAACAACACGGCTTCGTGTTTGCCGGCGGAAACCCCCAAGTAGTAATTGGCCCAATTCATCGCGTCCGTGCCGCCCGAAGCCCGGAAATTGCCGGCGGACAGATCGGGGGTGACGTCGTACACCAACTCCCACAGTGCCAGATTCATTCCGGCCGCGTTGGCCGCCGTTAGCGGGGCGGTGCCGAACTGGTTGAACAGGAAACCGATCCGCCCGACGTTCTGCTCCAAACCGGGGAAACGCGGCGCCAGTTCGGCCACCACGTCGAAGGGCAGTTCGGGCGTCAGCAGATCGTGATACAGGTCGATGCAGAACGTCAGGAACGGCTCGCCGAAGGTCGCGCCGCCGTCGTCACTGACCTCGAACAACAACTGTCCGGCGTGAATGAACCCCAAGTCCACGCCAAACCGCTCCACATCGACCAGTTGAACACTCGAGAAAATGAGCAGCGTCGCCAGCAGCGGTTCGTTCAACTCGATCTGAATCGTCGACGGGTTCAACTGCGACGCCTCGTACACGTCCGACAGGATCTGAGTTCCGCTGGCGACGTATCCCAAGTGCGACACGTCGCCCTCGACCACCCGGTAATTGCCGGGCGCCAGGTTTTCGAAGATGTAGTAGCCGTTTTCATCCGTGTGCGTTTCCGCGATCAACACCCACAGGCCGTCGCAGCCCTGGTAGTACAAGTAAATCGGAGCGTCGGGCTTGTACCCTTCGTCGGGATCGAGCTGGTTGTTTCCGTTTTCGTCGACGAAAGCCGTGCCCTGAATGAACAGCGTCCCGACAGTGTTGGTGTCCGAGGCCGTGTTGTTGGACAAGTCCGAATCCGGCGTGGACGACACGACCGTCGCTGTGTTGGTAATCTCCCCCGAGGCGTCCGCGTCGACCGTGTACGTTACGGTCAATTCGACCGACTCGCCAGCCGCCAGATTCCCGATCAGCCACTCGAAGTCGCCGCCCGGCAATTCGTTGACCGCGCCCACGGAAGAACTCAGTCCCGTACGCGTCAGGAAATCCGGCCAAGTGTCCAGCACGGCCACATCCTCGGCCGGGGACGGGCCGTGATTGGTGACCACGATGCTGTATTCGTAGATCGTCCCATACCCGGCTCCGATCGATGTCACGCAATCGATCTTGGTAATGCCCAGGTTCGCGTCCTCGACCGCGTCGCGCACCAGCCCGGCATCCACGTTCAAATTGGTTTGTCCCGACACCAAGGTCACCGACGGCGTCGTGCCCGTAAGCGGATTGGCGTCGGAATTGAAGATCCCGTTCACGCCATTCCCGTCCGCGTTTTGAGGCGAGAATGTGTAGCCGCTCGGCAACACGAATTGCACGGAATAAGTTCCCGGCGACAGCCCGGCGAACAGGTAGTAGCCTGGACTGCCACCTCCGTTATTGGCAGTCACGGTGGTGTCGATGACACTACCTCCGGCGTCCAGCAGTTGGACCGTCACGCCGTTCAGTCCCGGTTCGCCCACGTTCTGGATTCCGTCGGCATTCAGGTCCACCCATACAAAGTCGCCCAAAGCCGCCGGCCGGTACAGCCCCGCGTCCAGGTTCAGATTGGTCTGTCCCGCAGCCAGCGTCACTTGACCCGTCCTGCCCGTCGCCGGATCGGCATCCGAGTTGAACGGGCCATTGATGCCTTGACCGTCCGCGTCCTGCGGCGAAAACGCATAGCCACCCGGCAACACGAACTCGACCGAATAGGTTCCCGGCGGCCGGCCCGTGAACGAGTAGTAGCCCGGGTTGCCTCCCGTGTTGTTGGCAGTCACCGTCGTGCCGACCACATTCCCACCGGCGTCCAACAGCCGCACCGTCACGCCGTTCAAGCCCGACTCGCCCGCATCTTGAATCCCGTTGCCGTTCCGGTCCACCCACACGAAGTCGCCCAGCGCGACGGTACTCGGCGCGGGGACGTTGGCGAAATTGTAACTGGTCTGCGCAACGACGCCCTGGCGCCGAGAATTCTCGATGGGATCCGTCGGATCGACGGACGGATCGTCCACATTCAGGAACACTACCGCCTCGTACTTGCCAGCCGACACGTTCAAGTAGTAGTTTGCCCAGCTCATCGTCGCACTACTGGCCGACGCTCGGAAATTGCCGGCGGTCAGATTCGGCGTCACATCGTACACCAGTTCCCACAACGCCAAATTCAACGCCGCGGCGTTCGTCGCTCCCAGAGCCGCCGTGCCGAACTGGTTGAACAGAAAACCGATGCGTCCGATGTTCTGTTCCAAGCCGGGAAAGCGGGGCGCTGTCTCAGCCACCACGTCATACGTGTCCCCGGCTGAGATCAGGCCATGATACAAATCGATGCAGAATGAATAGAACGACGGCCCGAATGTCGCGCCGCCGTCGTTACTCAACCTCATCTGCAATTGGCCGGCGCGGATCGAATTCAGCGCCACGCCGAAGCGGTTTACATTGACGAACTGGATCGCGGAAAAACTGGCGAGCCGTGCCGTCAACGGCTCGATCAACTCGATTTGGATCGTCGCCGGATCCAACTGCCACGCCTCGTAGACATCCGAGCGTATCTGGGTGCCGCCCTGCGTGTACCCCAGGTGCGTTACGTCGCCTTCGACCACCCGGTAGTTCCCCGGCGCCAAGTTTTCGAACAGGTAGTAACCGTTCGCGTCTGTGGTGGTTTCGGCGATCAACACCCACAGGCCGTCGCAGCCTTGGTAGTACAAATAGATCGGTGCATCGGGTTTATAGCCCTCGCTGGGGTCGAGCCGATTGTTGCCGTTGCTGTCGATGAAGGCGGTGCCGTGAATGAAGAGCGTCCCGACCGTGTTCGTGTCCGAAGCCGTATTGTTCAACTGATTGGAGTCTAGCGTATCCGAGACCACCGTTGCCGTGTTGGTGATCTCGCCGCTGGCACCGGCGTCGACGACGTATTCGAATCTCAATTCAACGGACTCACCAACATCCAGGTCGCCGATCAGCCACTCGAAGTCGCCGCCCGGCAACTCGTTGACAGTCCCCACGGAGTAGACCAGCGAGATGCGAGTCAAGAAGTCAGGCCAAGTATCCGTCACGATCACATTCTCAGCCAGAGACGGCCCGTGATTGGTCACCGTGATTTCGTACTCGTAGATCGTGTCGTAACCTGCGCCGACCGAGGTCACACAATCGATCTTCGTGATCCCCAGATCAGTGCCCTGCAACAGGCCCGCGTCCAGGTTCGGATTGTTCGTGCCCGACACCAGCGTTACCGAGGGAGTCGCGCCCGTGACTGGGTTGGCGTCCGAATTCACCGGTCCGTTGACGCCTAGCCCGTCCGCGTTCTGCGGCGAAAACTCAAAATCATTCGGCAGCACGAACTGGACCGAGTACGTGCCCGGCGCCAGACCGGTGAACTGGTAGTAGCCTGGATTGCCGCTGCCGTTGTTGGCCGTGACCGTCGTTCCGATCACACCGCCGCCCGCGTTCAGCAAGTTCACGGTCACGCCGTTCCGCCCCGGTTCGCCCGCGTTCTGAATCCCGTTCCCGTTTTGGTCGATCCATACGAAGTCGCCCAGACTGGCCGGCTGGTACAGTCCCGCGTCCACGTTCAAATTGGTTTGGCCGGAGACCAGCGTTACCTGCGGCGTCACGCCCGTCGCCGGGTTGGCGTCCGAATTGACCGGCCCGTTGACACCCAGGCCGTCCGCGTTCTGCGGCGTGAACGCGTACCCGCCCGGCAGCACGAACTGCACCGAGTACGTGCCCGGTGCCAGACCGGTGAACTGGTAGTAGCCCGGACTGCCGCCGCCGTTGTTGGCCGTGACCGTCGTCCCGATCACGCTGCCGCCTGCGTTCAGCAAGTTCACGGTCACGCCGTTCAGCCCTGGTTCGCCCGCGTTCTGAATCCCGTTTCCGTTCAGGTCGATCCATACGAAGTCGCCCAAACTGGCCGGCTGGTACAAGCCCGCGTCCACGTTTAAATTCGTTTGGCCGGAGACCAGCGTTACCTGCGGCGTCACACCCGTCACCGGATTCGCATCCGAGTTGACTGGCCCGTTGACACCCAGGCCGTCCGCGTTCTGCGGCGTGAACGCGTAGCCGCTCGGCAGCACGAACTGCACCGAGTACGTGCCCGGCGCCAAACCCGTGAACTGGTAGTAGCCCGGGCTGCCGCCGCCGTTGTTGGCCGTGACCGTCGTTCCGATCACGCTGCCGCCTGCGTTCAACAGGTTCACGGTCACGCCGTTCAGCCCCGGCTCGCCCGCGTTCTGAATCCCGTTCCCGTTTTGGTCGATCCATACGAAGTCGCCCAAACTGGCCGGCTGGTACAAGCCCGCGTCCACGTTCAAATTCGTTTGGCCAGAGACCAACGTCACCTGCGGGGTTACGCCCGTCACCGGATTGGCGTCCGAGTTGACCGGTCCGTTGACGCCCAGGCCGTCCGCGTTCTGCGGCGTGAACGCGTAGCCGCCCGGCAGCACGAACTGCACCGAGTACGTGCCCGGCGCCAGACCCGTGAACTGGTAGTAGCCCGGACTACCGCCGCCGTTGTTGGCCGTGACCGTCGTCCCGATCACGCTGCCGCCTGCGTTCAGCAAGTTCACGGTCAAGCCGTTCAGCCCCGGTTCGCCCGCGTTCTGAATCCCGTTCCCGTTCGAGTCGATCCACACGAAATCGCCCAGACTGGCCGGCTGATACAGTCCCGCATCCACGTTCAAATTCGTTTGCCCGGAGACCAGCGTTACTTGCGGCGTCACGCCCGTGACCGGATTGGCGTCCGAATTGACCGGCCCGTTGACGCCTAGCCCGTCCGCGTTCTGCGGCGAAAACTCGAAATCATTAGGCAACACGAACTGCACCGAGTACGTGCCCGGCGCCAGGCCCGTGAACCGATAGTAGCCCGGACTGCCGCCGCCGTTGTTGGCCGTGACCGTCGTTCCGATCACGCTGCCGCCGGAATCCAACAAATTCACGGTCACGCCGTTCAGCCCCGGTTCGCCCGCGTTCTGAATACCGTTCCCGTTTTGGTCGATCCATACGAAGTCGCCCAAACTGGCCGGCTGGTACAAGCCCGCGTCCACGTTCAAATTCGTTTGGCCAGAGACCAGCGTCACCGACGGCGTGATGCCCGTCAGCGGACTGGCGTCCGAATTGACCGGCCCGTTGACGCCCAACCCGTCCGCGTTCTGCGGCGTGAACACATAGCCGCCCGGCAGCACGAACTGCACCGAGTACGTGCCCGGCGCCAAATGCGTGAACTGGTAGTAGCCCGGACTGCCGCCGCCATTGTTGGCCGTGACCGTGGTGTTGATCACGCTACCGACGGAATCCAGCAGGTTCACCGTCACCCCGTTCAAATCCGGTTCGCCCGCGTTCTGAATCCCGTTCCCGTTCACGTCGATCCACACGAAATCGCCCAGGCTGGCGCCGAGATCATACGGAAGATCGACCTTGAGGACGGTGGGGCCAACGGTCCTGATGTACTCGAGTTGGTAGTCCAAACCGAATATATCGAGGCTGGGAGACGGATCCTTGCTGATCTTGAAGACGATGGCGCCGACATCGGTGAAGTCAGCAGGGCCAAAACCGGGAAGAGGAACAAAATCACTGAACTCGACGACTTGCTGGAGATCCTCGGCAAGAAACGGGACAGGAATTTGAATTTGGGAAGCGTTGGTCTCGCTCGAGTAAACGATGAGTGTCTGAGAGGCGGGGATGTCGCTGGTCGGTATGTTCAACACGAAGGAATCCTGTATGCCATCCCCGGTCAAGTCCACGCCTCCCAGGCCGATCGGATTTACCGTCGTGTGGTCTCCGGCAACACCGTCCCAGAACACGGTGGCATTGCCTCGGGTTGCCGGGCTCTCCGAGTAGCTAAAGAGGCCGTTGGCATTGGCATCGATCGCCACATTCGCAGTGCCGGTCCCCGAGACGGCCTGAACGATTACTTGCCGGTGTCCTTTCACTGCGTCGGACGCCGCTACCGAACTGCTCACCAAAGGCGTACCCTCGGGAGGCAACTGGGCTGTCAGCAATTGTTCCGTCGCGAAGTCATCGATTTGCACGCCTTCGACTCCGGCCGCGTCTGTGGGCGTGATGTCCACAGTGACCACGAGCGGGGCAGGCGGCGGGTCGATGGTCCCGCTAAGATCCGGTGGTTGGACGACGAAGTACTTGCCCGCCGAAAGTCCGTCGAAGCGGTACTTCCCATTGGCATCGGTTACGTCCGTGGCTTCCAGGGAATCGATGCCGCTGTCGAAGACTCCGTCCCCGTCGTCTTCGTACAGGCGGATAATCTCACCGGGAACCGGCACGCGAGGAGCGTCGGGCACGTGGTAGAACAATGTGCCTTCGATGGCGGCAAGATTGGTGATCGCCAGCAAGCGTCGGTCTTCCAATGGTTCGAGCAGCATACGCCGTTTGCGGCCAACACTTGTCGCGCCCTGACAAAGGCGATTTCCGGGTCGCGTTGTTTGCTGCCTTGATTTCGGCGCCATCTGTCTGCCCTTTCATGCCAGTTGCTGGAATCCGTCTGTTTCATCTTCCGATTCGACAGCGCGCAGTATACCAGTTCACCGCACGGCATGCATGAAATCGGTGACAGCGGCAGGGCCAGATGTGCTGCTTTCGACCTCCTATATGCAAAGGGCCGAGAGATAAGGTTCGCAAGCCGTCTTGGTCCGACAACTCGCGGAACAAAGTTGAGTTCAAGCTCGGATCAAAATTGCAGACGCTCCACAATATCGTTCTTGTCTAGCATTCCATCGATAAGATCACCTTCGAATAGCCAGAACCAATCGCTTCCTCGTCCGCCTGCGAGTCGATTGGTGGACTGGTGCAGCTCGCCTGGATGCGACTCGATCACGTGGCGTTCTTCCGAGTTGAGATACTTGTCGCGGATCGTGTCCACTCGGGCATCCAAACGGCTCTTGGACGTCCAGACACGCATGATGTCCGTCAACGCGGCATCATTCGCCTCGAAATCGACGACTCTTCCCACAAGGAGATCCTCGCTCGAACCACCGATCAAAGTATCCGAGCCCAAGCCGCCGACAAGAAGGTTCTTGCCCGACGTCCCGATCAGGGTGTCGTCGCCTTCGCCACCGATCAGGACGTCGTTTCCGGCTCCGCCGACCAGCGTGTCGTCGCCACGCTCGCCGTCGAGCCAATCGTTGCCGCCACGGCCATCGATCCAGTCGTTGCCGTCGCCGCCCCAAATCCGGTTCGCCAAATTGTTGCCGTACAGCCTGTCGTCGAACGGTGTGCCGATCAGGTTCTCCAGTTTGCTCTTCAGTGCCAACTGCCCGGCGAACACCTGCTGGGCGCGAGTCGAGTTCAAATCGACGATCACGCCACGCTCGGCCCCGGAGAAGTCCAGCGTGTCGATACCGGTCTTATGCTTGTCGGTAATGGACAACGAATCTGGCATCGCGGTGATCGCGTACGTGTCATGGCCGGCACCGCCATTCACGGAGACCTGCCGTACGTTTTGAAAGGACACAACCAACTGACCGTTGACCAGCACACGGTCCCGCTCGACGGACAGCACGTCGTCACCCGCTGTGCCCAGGATCGTCAAGGTGTCGGTTTGCGAGCCGATACCGCCGTCCACCACGATCTCCAACGACGGCAAAATGCCGCTCTTGCCAACATTCAACGTAATCGCGTCCGCCTTATTGTCGGCTCCGGCGATTTCCAGCCGACCGAGGTCCGCCCAGGGCTCGCGCAGCAGTTGCGTG
Source organism: Pirellulaceae bacterium (assembly GCA_023382975.1). GTDB lineage: Bacteria > Planctomycetota > Planctomycetia > Pirellulales > Pirellulaceae > SKKK01. The sequence goes on along the minus strand of JAHDXO010000012.1, from coordinate 17,589 downwards.
CGTCCGTTCATGACCACCAAATCGTCACCCTGGACGTGGATTTCCACCTTGTTCGTGCCTCGCCCGCCGGGCAACTGCACCGCAGCCACTGGCTGCGGGGCCGCCGATCGAACGTTCGCCGGCGCCGTTGGTTCCGTGTCACTTTCGGACAGGAATTCCTGCATGACGGGCATAGGAACGTTGGCGAAGTTGAAACTGCCCTGCGCGAGAATTCCCGTGCTGCGGGAGATCTGCGTGGGATCCGCTGGGTGAAGCACGACATCGTCCACGTTCAGGAACATCGCGGCCTCGTGTTTGCCGACCGAGATGTTCAGGTAGTAGTTGGCCCAAGCCATGGTGGCCGAACTGGCCGAGGCCCGAAAGTTGCCCGTAAGCAGATTCGGCGTGTCGTCGTAGGCCAATTCCCACAAGGCCAGGTTCAATGCGGCGGAAAGCGTCGAGCCCTGCTCAACGGTGCCGAATTGATTGAACAGGAACCCCATGCGTCCGCGATTCTGCTCCAGGCCCGGAAAACGCGGGGAGGTCTCGGCCACAGGGGCGAACGTGTCTCCCACGGAAACCAGTGCGTGATACAAGTCGACGCTGAACGTGTTGAACAAGGGACCGAAGTTCTCGCCCTCATCGTTGCTCGAGCGAAATCGCAGTTGCCCTGCTCGGACGTAGTTCGAGGCAACGCCGAATCGGTTCAGGTTCACCAACTGATTCGTCCCCAGACCGGTGAATTGCGAGCGGAGCGGTTCCGCCAACTCGACCTGAATTGCTGCCGGACTCAGCGGAATTGCCTGGTACACGTCCGAGCGGATCTGCGTGCCGCCGGAGACAAAGCCCAACGGCGAGACGTCCCCCTGAACGATGCGATAGCTTCCTGCCGCCAACTTGTCGAACAGGTAATAGCCGTTGGCATCCGTGGTTGACTGGCCAATCATAGGCCATTGACCATCGCGATCCTGACGGTATAGGTGGACCGGTGCGTTTTGCAGATAGGCTTCGTTGGCACCCAACCGATGGTCTGTGTTGGCGTCGACGAAGGCAGTGCCGTGAAGGAACAGCGTCCCGACCGTATTGGTGTCCGAAGCCACGTTGTTCAGCAGATTCGGATCCGCTGTATCAGCCGCCACTGACACCGTGTTGGTGATCGCTCCGCTGGCGTCCCCGCCGATCCGGTACGTCGCCGTCAGTTCCACCGACTGGCCGGGTGCTAAGCTGTCGATCCACCACTGGAAATCGCCACCGGCCAAATTGGCCACCGTCCCCGTGGAATAGACGAGGTCGATGCGAGTCAGGGACTCGGGCCAGAGATCCGTCATTACGACGTTGAAGGCCGACGATGGCCCGAAGTTCGTGATCGTAACAGCGTAATCGTAAATGGTGTCGTAGCCGGCGCCGACGATCGTGACCGAGTCGGCGATGGCGATGCCCAAGTCCGCGGGTTCCACCTCGATCGCCACCAACCCGGAATCCAGTTTCCGACGGTCGACGCCTGCAACCAGTGTCACTGGCGCCGTCTTGCCGGTCAGCGGGTCGGCGTCCGAATTGAAGGGACCGTCGATGCCTTGACCATCGGCATCCTGCGGAGAGAACTCAAAGCCGTTTGGCAACACGAACTGCGCCGAGTACGTCCCCGGCGGCAAGTCAACGAACACGTAATGCCCCGCGACTCCATGCGCATCGTTCGCCGTTATCGCCGTTGCCAAAACGTTCTCGCTCTCGTCGAGCAGGTGGACGGTCGCACCGTTCCATCCCGACTCGTCCGCGTTTCGGATCCCATCGCCGTTCCGATCCTGCCACACGAGCCCGCTAAGGCTGAGTGGCGAATCCTGCGAACCGAGCGACAGATCTGCGCGAAAAACCTTGGGCCCAATCGTATTGATCGAGTTCAACTGGTAGTCCAAACCGTACTTGTGGGAATTGACACTTCCCTCCTTGCCGACCGTGAACACGATGGCTCCCACGTCGGTCAAATCGGCGGGTGCTAGGCCCGGCAGCGGCGAAAAGTCGCTGAACCGGATTCGCTGCCAGAGATCCTGCGAAAAGAGCGGAACGGGAACGACGGCCTGGGAGGCCCGACCTTCGTCACTGTAGACCGTCAGCGTCTGGATCGAGGGAACGTCGTTGCCCCAGATGTGCAGTACGAATGAATCCTGAGCGCCATCTTGGGTCAGGTCGAACCCGCCCAAGCCCGTCGGGTTCACGTCGACGTGATCTCCCGCGACACCATCCCAGATCAACGTGGCCTGTCCGCAGGTAGATGCTTGTTCTGAGTAGCTGAACAGGTGATTATCAAGATAGTTGATCCAGACGCGGGTCGTTCCGGAGCCCTCCAAAGCTTCGAGGATGACTTGCCGATGCCCGCCGAGCGCATCCGACGCTGCCACCGAGTCAGTTGCCAGAGGAACGCCAGCGGGTGGAAGCTGAGCGGCCAGGAATTGAGATGCCCCAAAGGCATCGATCTTCGTGCCATCGATTCCCTGGGCGTCGTCCGGAGTGATCACGACCGGCACAGACCGATCTGGATCGTCCGCATTCCCCGCATCGGGACCAACCACAAAATAGGCTCCGGTGGATAGTCCGTCGAACCGGTATTCACCGTTAACGTTTGTGGTTCGAGTGCCTGTCAGCGTATCGACGGTGCTGTCGAAGAGCCCATCTCCGTCATCCCGGTAGAGACTGACCACCTCGCCGGATACGGGCTGTGGCCCGGAGCCAGGCATGTCGAAGGTCAATTGCCCCTCGACTGCGGCGAGGTCGGTGAACGACAGCAAGCGGCGAGATTCGAGCACCTCGAACCGCAGACGGCGTCGGCAAGTGCTTTGAGTGATCCGTTGATGTACCCTGGGACTCGACCCACTCGTCCGAAAACTCCATTGAGATCCCATCAGATTCCTTAGTTCACGTATGTGTTTCCTCCGGCCTGCCCACCGAAAAAAGGATCAGCCGACGAAGCCGCCCAAGCGATGTTTCCTACCCAGAGCACGAGGCGTGCCAACAAAACGCCGGGGACGTCACAAATTCTGCCTGCCACACCATCGGCTGCCCTCGCGCCCCGTTTTTTCCACCGTGGTGGGAGAGCGCATCGAGTCGAAACCCGTTGCCGCAGTCCATTGGTCGGGGCAACACACCGAGCCGTTAACTGACGGTTGGTGCTAGCTGTAAACCGTGCGTGAACCATTGGTTCTCACGAACATCGTGGAACATGCTTGACACAATGGTGCGGGACGTTGAGAATCGAACGCGAGCCGCTGTTTCTCGGGGGTTGCTGGAAGCCTGCGTACCGGTCGACGGTTGCGTTTCCCCTCCCCGGTTGTCCCTCACCGCCTGTTTAGGAACCATGCCATGAAATCTCTCTCCCGCCGCTCGTTCCTCAGAACTTCTTCGCTCGGCCTCGGCGCTGCGGTCGGCCTGTCGCCATGGGCCAAAGTGCTCGGCGCCAACGACGATCTCCGGCTGGCGGTTGTCGGCTTCCGCGGCCAGGGCGGCCTGCACCTTCGATTGCTCCGCGAGTTGCCCGGCGTCCGCGTGGTAGCCCTCTGCGACGCGGATCGCGCCGTGCTGGAACGAGGCGTGGCCGAGGCGACTCGGCTGGGACAGCCCGTCGAAGGGTACGTCGACGTCCGCAAGCTGCTGGAGAACAAGGACATCGACGCGATTACGACCGCGACGCCCGACCACTGGCACTGCCTGGTTACCGTTTGGGCCTGCCAAGCGGGCAAGGACGTTTATGTGGAGAAACCGCTTTCGCACAATATCTTCGAGGGTCGTAAGAGCGTTGAAGCGGCCGACAAGTACAACCGCATCGTCCAGTGGGGCAACCAAAGCCACGGCCACCGCACCGGCCCCCCGCATTTGGAACGCGACGGTCTGGGCAGGATCCGCGTGGTTTGGACTTCGCTGAACCGCATGCGGCAGAGCATCGGCAGGGTCGACGGTCCTCAGCCGGTGCCCTCGTCGCTCGATTATGACCTGTGGACGGGCCCCGCGCCCCTGCAGCCGCTGACTCGCCGCAACCTGCACTACGATTGGCACTGGGTGTGGCCGACTGGCACCGGCGAGATCGGAAACAACGGCATCTACCAACTGGACGCCGCGCGGCTGCGGTTGGGACTAAACACGCTGCCGCGCCGGGTGATGAGCCTTGGCGGCCGGTTCCTGTTCGACGACGATGGCGAAACCCCCAACACGCAGATCGCCTTGTTCCAGTACGACCCGGGACCGCTGCTAATCTTCGAGGTCCGCAACCTCCCGTCCGAGCAAGGCCCGAAGACGGCCGGCACGAAAGCACGATACGAACGCGGAGACGCCGGGCTGCCGAACCCCGTCGGGCCAGAGGGCAGCCAGGGCGGCTTCGGCGGTCACAAGGGACATCTGTTCAACTTTGTCAGCGCGGTGCGCAGCCGCCGGGTGAGCGACTTGCGGGCGCCGCTGATCGAAGGTCATCTGTCCAGTGCGCTGGTCCACATGGCCAACATCTCCTACCGCTTGGGCACGCCGAAGTCGGTGGCCGCAGCACGGGAGGCGGTCCAGGATCAAGGCAGCGAAGCGGTCGAGGTGTTCGACGGCTTCCGCGAGCATCTGGCGGTCAACGGCGTCGATTTCGACAAGACGCAAGTCGTGGTCGGGCCTTGGTTGGAAATGGACCCGGACACCGAGCGTTTCGTCGGTCCCGAGAATCTGGTCGGCCCGGCCAACGAATTGGCGCGGGGACATTACCGGCCTCCGTTCGTCGTGCCCGACGTAGTGTGACTCAGCGGACGGAACGCCCCCGTAGCTGAATTCGTGAGAATTCAGATTGTCTCGAACGCTCTCTGAATTCTCACGAAGTCGCCCACGAAACCGGATCTGTCGCTCGTCAAATCCGGCCGTTCGACGCGGCAGGTCGCATCTTCCGCATTCCGTGTCGAATCCGTTCAGATGGTCGTCGGTCGCGAATAAGGAACAGCCGTTGCGACCTGTCCGCGAATGCGCATTCCGCTGGTTCGTCCGCCATCGGATGGTCGGCTCGCGGGCGTAATCCTGCACGATCTGATGCTCCGCGCGCCGGCCCACTCGTCACCGACCCGCGCCGCGGAGCGGTCGTATGGATCGCAACAACGGCAGCAGGGCCGGACGAACCGGTTGCATCGCATCGAGCGCGAATGCTCCTGGCGACGGTTCTCGGTCCTGTTTCCGATGCGCACGGGAACGCAATCGCAAGCGTGGCACGCATCGTATCAGCGTCGCGCAAATCGTTGGGGCGGTTGTTCGGTCCTTGTCGATGGGGAAGCGGACGGCCGGATTCTCCGAGTGTCCCCGATCGCCTGACCGAGCGGTTGTGCGGCGGATCGCGTTTGGTTTCAGAATGGAGTTGATACGAATGAAGATTCACGGAACGATCATGTGGCTCGCGTGCCTGGGGTTCGTAACGACCCATGCCGCATTGAGCGAAGCGGATGAAATTCAAAGCGAACTGGGGCTTGTCAATTGGAGCGAGCCCCTGAATCTCGACGAGTTTCCCAAGGACGACTACGGCGACAAGAGCAGTTGCGGCGACTACTGCTCGCCTTGCCCTTGCGCATACGGGTACGTCGAGTTCTTGTTTCTCGAACGGGTCAACTGCGGTGCTGGGCAGCCGCTGATCGTCCGCGGCGAAGGAGATTTCCCCAATCTTCCGTCGGAAGAGGTTGTCTTGACTTCGTCGGACCTGAATTTCCACTACAATCCCGCCATGCGCGTCGTAGTGGGCCATCGGCTGCACAACGGTTGGGCGATCGAGGGCGGCTACTTCGGCTTCTGCGACGCCGACGCCAGCGCGTATTTCGATAACGGAGGCTCGGAAGACGAATACTTCACCGTCCCGGGCGGCGAGTTCCTGAACGTGTTTGGCGATGGGGACCGCATCTGGGTCAACTACTCTTCGCAATTGCACAGCGGCGAACTGAACTTGGTCTGCTGCAACGGCTGCTGCAGCAGCTACGGCGGCAAGGGCAAAGGCGATGGAAAGGGAGGCAGTTGCGGTTACTGCTGCCGGACCTTCGAATGGTTCGTCGGCTTCCGCTACCTGAACGTGTCGGAGCGGTTCCGCATCTACGGCGAACGAGACTTGGATCAGACCGGCGGTGGCCCCGGCCTGGAAACCGGGTTCTACGACGTCCGCACGCAGAACAATATGTTCGGGCCGCAGATCGGAGCCCGTGTGCGGCGTTGGAATCAGCGTTGGGGCTGGGAAGCGACCGGCAAGGTCGGCATCTTCGGCAACGATGCGCAGCAGCGGCAGGAACTCTACGACTTCCCGGACTTCCCGATCATTGACATCCAAAGCGGCGCGTCCGGCGGACAGGTTGCGTACCTCGGGGAATTGAATTTCACCGGCATCTACCGCTTGAACGACGTGTGGAACCTTCGCGCCGGTTATAATCTGATCTGGATCGGCGGCGTGGCTCTGGCCCCAGAGCAAGTCGACTTCGCCTGGGATCTTCCGGCGGGCGACCGGATTGACCGAACCGGCGGCATCTTCCTGCACGGCGTGAGCTGCGGCATCGAGGCTCGCTGGTAATCGAAACGTTCAGTCCACGCTCCAACTGAAACAACCGGCGATCGCCAAACGCATCACTTGGGGACGACGAAGTGGCAAAGCCTCGTCGTCCCTTTTTTGTTGTTGGAGTGTACGCTTCAGCGTGTTCCCGTCGCCCAGCATCTTGTTGGAGTTCACGCTTCAGCGTGTTCCCGTCGTCCAGCGCCCCACGCTGAAGCGTACACTCCAGCGTGGTTATGGTCGTCGGCGACTACATCGTCAACGCCTCGACCGAGTCGAAGCGGTCGAGCCAATCGAGGTCCGCGAACAGCCGGTCGCTCGCCGTCGCGGTGCGATCCGCGCGACGGGCGGCCGAGGAGGCCAGCAGGGCGTCCCACACGCTGCCCGAGCTTCCGGTTGCTGTCGAGTCGCGATCGACTGGGGTCAACGGTTCGACGTTCGGCCGAACCGTCGGTGGCAAGCCGACAGCGTCGAGCGATTGGGCCGGCGCACTTCCGAACGCGCGAACGATCTCGGCAATGGGCGAGCCAACCATCTGCGTTGCGAGCACCGCGTTCCCATCGTCCATTGCGGGCGCGGCAGCAGCCAGTCCGTTGTGAATCGTTGCATCGAGTGCCGCAGCGTGCGCCGACCGTCCGCCCCGCAGGCTGGCATCGGGATCGGCGATCCCTTGCGGTTTCGAGTTGCCCAGCGCCAGCGGGAAGGAATTGAAAAGCGGTGGACTGCCCGACAAGGCGCCGCGGGCATTACTGTACTCGTAAACGGCCGCCTGTTGGCCGTCGACAATCCAGATGCTCTGGCTGACGCCCGTGGGGTCGATCGTCAGACCGGTCGGGACCGAGTTCACTGGATCAAGATCCCACGCTCCGAGGTTCTGACCTGCCACATTGTAGACAAATACCCGATCCGTCTTTTTGTGATTGTCCACCACCCATAGCAGGTTTCCATCCGTCGTAAGACCTTCGGCCTTGGCATTTGCTTTGGTCAACTTGAACGACGAACTGGCGTTCAGTTTGCCGGATGTCGCGCTGGCTGCTCCATCGAAGCGGTAAACCATCTTGCGGCTCTGATCCACAATCCAGATGTCGATGCCGTCGGTGGCAATGCCCGTCGGCTTGCTCAATTTGTTCGCAGTCCACGAACCGAGCAGGTTTCCGCTGTTGTTGTAGACGCGGACGATCTTCTTGGCGTCGACAGTCCAGATCATGCTGCCATCGGCCGTGGTGGTGATTCCTCGCTGATTGACTTTTCCGACCGCGAAGTCGCTGACATTCGGGGTTTCGCCCGACGGCCCGTAAACGAAGACCTTGTTTGCCTTGTCGTCGGCGACAAAGAACTTGGGTGGCGGCGCCGGCTCGCTCTGGGACAGGATACCCAAACGTCCCACATCGTTCACCGAAACCGATTCATTCCGGCTCGCCGCGACGAACCACGGGCCGGGGAACGGACTGAGCGCCTGCGGCGGCAGGAACACCAACGGCGACCGTGTGTCGATGTCGAAGCGGCGCACCTGCTGCGTCGTCCCGCCGGGCCCCTGGGTCGCCACGATCGAGGTGGCGAAGCCGTCGGCGTCCAGGATGGCCGCCACGTCGATGGGCGCCCGGTAGCTGGAGCCGTTGAAGGCGTTGGGGATCACTCCCAGCACGCCGAGTGTTGCGTTGGGCGCATTCCAGTTCCAGACCTCGATGCGGGAAGTTCCATTGACGCCCATGCCCACGATGATGTCCGGAATCTGATCGTTGTCGACTTTTGCTGTTTCCAGGGACAAACCGCCCTTGTAGTTAGAACTGATCTGCGTGAACGGATAGAAAGTCCGCACCGGCTGGCGCAATGCGCCGGAGGCGTTGAAGGTCGAGACTTCGAAGACCCATACCGTCGCCTTGGGCCCCGGTCCCGTTCCGATCACGATTTCCGCGCGCCCGTCCAACTCGTTCACGAACGACGACCCGTCCGGTTTGCCCATATCGGCCGCCGCGACAACGAAGCCTCCGGCGGAGGACTTCGAAAAGGCGCGGAAGGCGATATCCGGAGTCGATGAAAATGCAGGCGCGAGCGGATCCATCGGATCTTCGCCGAAACGGTTGAAGAAGACCCGCACGTCGGCCGGCCCGTAGCTCGGCACCGTGATGATGTCCAGGTCGCCGTCGCCGTCGACATCGGCCAGCGTCAGATGGACGCCGCCATTGAATTTGGGACTTGGGTACGCCAGGAACTCAGGGAACCCGAGCACGGGATCGCCATCCGGGCTGAACACGCGGATCTGCGGAAGACGGCTGCGTCCCGGGGCGGTCACGATCTCGTCAATTCCGTCGCCGTTCAGGTCGCCGACGGCGATCCGCGTGCCGCCCTGGTAATTGGCCTCGTATGCCAAGAACTGGGACAGCACCTCGCCCGTGTCGGAATTCACCACATGCACCTCTTGCGGCGTCCCCGGGTTCTTGTCGGGAGCGATGACGATGATCGGAGGCCGATCGACGCCCTCGTAGTTGCTCGGATCTTCGTCGGTGACGTCCTCGGCTTCGGGAAGCGGATCGTTTTCCTCATCAACCGGCGTCCCTGTCACATTGGACATGTTGCGGTACGGGCCCAACTGGACGATTCCGGTCGCTTCGTAGAGCCAGATTTCGTCCAGATCCAACGCGCCGTTGTTGTTGGTATCGCCGCTGACGTAGGTCGGGAAGAAGTCGTCGCTGTCGTCCAGCGGCGTGCCGTTGTCGTCGACCACGACCACGGGACTGAGCGGCACATTGCCCGTATTGGTCACCACGTAGGTCCAGGTGACCACGCTGTCCACCTGCAGCAGCGGGCCAGGCGGATCGTCAGCGTCTTGTCCGTTGGTCGCCTTCTCGATGTCGATCCCGGCTTCGTAGCCGAAGTAGTGACTGGGATCCTCGTCCGTCACATCCTCGGCGTCGGGAATCGGATCCAGTTCCTCGTCCACCGGCGTCCCCGTGACGACCGCCACGTTGCCGTACTGGCCCAACTGGGCGATGCCCGTCGCTTCGAAGATCCAGACCTCGTCCAGATCCAACGCGCCGTTGTTGTTGTCATCGCCGCTGACGTACGTCGGGAAGAAGTCGTCGCTGTCGTCCAGCGGAGTGCCGTTGTCGTCGACCACGACCACAGGACTGAGCGCCACCGTGCCCGTGTTGGTTACCACGTAGGTCCAGGTAACGGTCCCGCTCACCGGGATGTAAGGCCCCGTCGGATCGTCGGCGTCGAAGCCGTTGGTCGCCTTCTCGATGTCGATCCCGGGGTCGTAACCGAAGTAGTGACTGGGGTCCTCGTCCGTCACATCCTCGGCGTCGGGAATCGGATCCAGCTCCTCGTCCACCGGCGTCCCCGTGACGACCGCCACGTTGCCGTACTGGCCCAACTGGGCGATGCCCGTCGCTTCGAAGATCCAGATCTCGTCCAGGTCCAGCGCGCCGTTGTTGTTGTCGTCGCCGCTGACATACGTTGGGAAAAAGTCATCGCTGTCGTCCAGTGGCGTGCCGTTGTCGTCGACCACGACCACGGGACTGAGCGCCACGTTGCCCGTGTTGGTCACCACGTAGGTCCAGGTGACCGTGTCGCCCACCAGGATATACGGCCCAGTGGGATCGTCGGCGTCGAAACCGTTGGTCGCCTTCTCGATGTCGATCCCGGGGTCGTAACCGAAGTAGTGACTGGGGTCCTCGTCCGTTACGTCCTCGGCGTCGGGGATCGGATCCAACTCCTCGTCCACCGGCGTCCCCGTGACGACCGCCACGTTGCCGTACTGACCCAACTGGGCGATGCCGGTCGCTTCGAAGATCCAGATCTCGTCCAGATCCAACGCGCCGTTGTTGTTGTCATCGCCGCTCACGTAGGTCGGGAAAAAGTCGTCGCTGTCGTCCAGCGGCGTGCCGTTGTCGTCGACCACGACCACGGGGCTGAGCGGCACATTGCCCGTGTTGGTCACCACGTAGGTCCAGGTAACGGTCCCGCTCACCGGGATGTAAGGCCCCGTCGGATCGTCGGCGTCGAAGCCGTTGGTCGCCTTCTCGATGTCGATCCCGGGGTCGTAACCGAAGTAGTGACTGGGGTCCTCGTCCGTCACATCCTCGGCGTCGGGAATCGGATCCAGCTCCTCGTCCACCGGCGTCCCCGTGACGACCGCCACGTTGCCGTACTGGCCCAACTGGGCGATGCCCGTCGCTTCGAAGATCCAGATCTCGTCCAGGTCCAGCGCGCCGTTGTTGTTGTCGTCGCCGCTGACATACGTTGGGAAAAAGTCATCGCTGTCGTCCAGTGGCGTGCCGTTGTCGTCGACCACGACCACGGGACTGAGCGCCACGTTGCCCGTGTTGGTCACCACGTAGGTCCAGGTGACCGTGTCGCCCACCAGGATATACGGCCCAGTGGGATCGTCGGCGTCAAAGCCGTTGGTCGCCTTCTCGATGTCGATCCCGGGGTCGTAACCGAAGTAGTGGTCTTCATCGTCGTCGTCGACGGGCGTGCCGCTTACAGTGCCGTTGCCGGTAGCTGTGCCGAGGTTTTCGTACTGGCCGGCGACGGCGGGGCCCGAGGCCGTGAATTCCCAGATTTCGCCTGGGTCGAGCAGGTCGTTCTGATTCGTGTCACCCACGTTGAACAGGCCGTTCAGGACCGGCAATGGAGTGACGCCCGGTTGATCGTCCACGACGTTGACGTTCTCGAGTGATTCGTTGCCCGGATTCGACACGAAATAAGTCCAAGTCACCGTCTCGCCGACCGGTACATACGGTCCCGTAGGATCGTTGTTGTCCGTGTCGTTGGTCAACTTGACCGTTTCGATGTCTGTCTCGACGTCGTACGGCAGGTCCGCGTTGAAAACGGTGGGGCCCAGCGTGGCGATCCGGTGGAGTTGATAGTCCAGTCCGAAGGCCGCGATATTAGGATCCTTCTCAATCCGGAATGTGATAGCGCCGACGTCGCTGAAGTCGGCGCCCGCGCCGGCCACGGGAACAAAGCTGCTGAACAGCACCTGCAACTGAACGTTGAAGCTCAGACCGGGGAGCGGAATGACGGCTTCCGAGTAGTTCGCGGCATCAGTGTAGATCCGGATCGTCTGCACGGCGGGAATGTCACTCGTCGGAATTTCAAGCAGGAACGAATCCTGCGTGCCCCCGGTTGTCAAATCCACGCCGCCCAGGCCCGTTGGATTCACAATCAAGTGGTCGCCCGGCGTTCCGTCCCAATACATGATTGCGTCGCCGAAGGTTCCCGGACTCTCGGCATAACTGAAGAGACTGTTGCCGTTCTCGTTGACGACCGCCCTGACCGTGCCCGTTCCCGACGTTGAGGCGACGATCAGTTGCCGATGGCCGCCTAGGATATCCACATCGGACACAGAACTGCTGACAAGGGGCGTGCCGGTGGGAGGCTGTTGGGCGGTGAGCGATTGATCCGCGTCGAAGTGGTCGATGATGAGACCGATCGTTCCCTCAACATCCTGGGGCGTAATCACAATCGTGACGACAACAGGATCGGGGACTGGATGTATATTGCCGCTTGGCTCTGCCGGCTGCACGACGAAATAGGTTCCGGCAATCAAATCATCGAACCGGTACTTGCCGTCGACGTCGGTCACGTCCGAGTCCACGAACGTGTCCACGCCATCGTCGAAAATGTTGTCCCCGTCGTCCAGATACAGACTGACGGTCTCGCCCTGGATCGGCTGCTGAACGTTGCTGGGCTGGAAATCGTAAAACAACGTGCCTTCGATGGCTGCCAGATCGGTGAAAGCCAACAGACGCCGGTCTTCCAGGCTCTCCAACAGCAGGCGGCGATTCCGGAAACATCGCTTGGTTTCACGGGCCGCGGCGCGATTCGATCGATTTTTCCGCACGAACAGTTGTGACTTCATTTGTTGTTACCTCTTGGAGTACGGAATCCGCCGATTCCCGATGGTGCTAGGATTGCCTCGAACTCAATTGGCCTTATGCGAGCACATCCGTGTATTCTAGCTTCAACGATCATGTAACACAAAAAGAGGTGGCCAATTTTTCCATTAAATACTTACGTCCAGCAAAGAACGGACAAACCCACGATCTTAGCGATTAAGGGCCGCCAGAGAGAATCTCGCGAGCAAGTAACTGCTCTCGCGATGGAGGATTAAGCTCGATTTATCGCGAAAGGCAAGCAGATGAATCGAATGAACGAAGCGAAGTAGACAAGACTGATTTCGTTTCGTGCCGCGACGCGAATTGACCGCTTCGACATAAGAAGATGTGTTCACCCGGAACGCAGGTACAGATTGGGGACGCGTCTGCTATTTCCCGTGCTCGCCAATCCCGCCGCGTCCAGCACTCCCGGCGCCCATGAGACCCTCGTTTCGCCGACGGTTGTATCAGGTGGCGATTATCTGGCCAACGTACCGGAAAGACCGTCTATTCCCGCTCTAAGGGCATCGCGAAATTTCGTGGGCGCGGATTGCTCGTAAGGCCGATTTGGCTGCTTGAAGGCCGACTCTCCGAATGTGCCGATACCGGTCACCACCTGGTGCTGGCACAGCTTCGCAGACGACGCCGATTACGGAGATGGAACCTTCCAACCGGCACGACAGGACTTTCGTCGGATTGGCGGGGCATGGCGCCCAGGATGGCCAAAACAAGCAATCGCTGGACATTCAGCGTTTTGTTCCGACGCGGAGTTCGTGCCGATGACCATCCACCGATCTGCGATCCGTCTTGCGTTCTTGCTGCTGATCATTGCACATCCCGTCCCGACCAGCGCGCAAGAGTTCCTGCCTTCGTGGCAAACAGCTCCCGCTACCGGTTATTTGCAGCAAGATGCACGGTTTGCTCCGGGGCATCCCACGCATTACGCGCCGTCACCTCCGCCATACCCGCAGCAGTACGCCCCGTCACCTCCGCCGTATTCGCCGCATTACGCGCCGTCACCTCCGACATATTCGCCGTACTACGGCCCGTCGGCGCCGACGTATTCGCCGCAATACGATCCGCCTGCTCCCAACTACCCGCAGCAGTACTCCCCATCGGCACCGTACCCGACGCAGTACGCTCCGCCGGTTCCGCTTTGTTCTTCGGACTACGCGCCGCGCACTGCGGCATATCCCACGCACTATGCCCCGCCAGGCCCGGCGTATCCGGAGCCGTTTGCCGAACCCGTCGCACCGTATCCGCTGTCGTACGCCGAGCCTGTTCCCGGAACGACCGTCGCAAAGCAGGCGTGCGACTCATGCTGTTCCGCCTGCCCCAGGGTTTATGGCTATGCGGAATTTCTATTCCTTCAGCGCATCAACTGCAGTTCGAACCAGCCGATCATCGAGTCCTTCGACGGGATCGTTCCGGAAACGTTCTTCTCGACGTCGGATCTGGACTTCGATTTCGAGCCGGCGATGCGGGCCACCATTGGCTATCGACTGCACGACGGCTGGGCGCTCGAAGCCTCATACTTCGGGCTGTTCGACGCCAGTGCGAACGCCTTCCTTGTGCCGCCCGACGGCAACACGATCCTGGCCTTCCCGGACGGCTTGGGCACTGCCAACGTGTTCAGCGACATGGACCGAATCTGGATCGACTACTCGACGGCCATCCACAGCGGCGAACTCAACCTGGTTTGCTGCACCGGATGCTGCAGCCACGGTCAGGGGAAAAGTGGCTACGATCCCAAGCAAGCCGACAATTGCGGCCTGTGCTGCCGAACCTTTGAGTGGTTTGTCGGTTTTCGCTACTTCAACTTGTCCGAACGGCTGCGCATCGATGCCCAGCGCGACCAGGAGACTGGAAGTGGAGCCACGGAAATCGAGAGCGGTTTCTACGACATCAGCACCCGAAACAATCTTTACGGACCGCAGATCGGCGCGCGAGTCCGCCGCTGGAACGAACGGCTGGGTTGGGAAGCAACCGGCAAACTGGGCGCCTTCTACAACGACGCGCGCCAAAGGCAGAACGTGGTCGACTTTCCGGATTTCGAACTGAGGCCGCCGGGATACGCATCCGGCGGACAGTTCGCCTACATGGGCGAATTGGGGATCGCCGGTCTGTTCCGCTTGAACGACGTCTGGAACCTCCGCGCCGGGTACAACGTCATCTACATCGGCGGTGTCGCCCTGGCCACGGAACAGATGGACTTCAGCGGCGATTTCGACGGCGGCAACCGCCTCGATCGCACCGGCGGCGTGTTCCTGCACGGCGTCAACCTGGGCATCGAAGCCCGCTGGTAACAGACGGGATGCCAAGCACCCTGAATTTCCACCTAGACTTTATCTTTCACCTAATCTCTCATGGAAATCTCTCAGCGGATCTCTCCGGCGCCAAGGCAGCAGGAGAGATGAAGTGAAAGACCCGGGGATACGTGGTTTCCCCGGGTGCTGTCGGCATCCGTGGGTCCAGTTCAGCGCCGGCGGCCCGTGTCAGGCTGGAAAGCCTGACATACGCTCCTCCAACCAGCCCAAGTCGGCAAACAACTCATCGTCGGCCGACTTCTGGGAACCTGTGCCGCGGGAAGTCAAATCCTCCAGCAGATCCTGCCAGAAGCCGCCTGCGTCGGGAGGTGCCAACCGCGGTGCCTCGGGGATCGCGGGCACGGTCGGATTCAGCTTGGTCGACGACAGGAGATCCGCGACAGTTAGCCCGGCGGCGGATACCGCAGAACCCAATGGCATCGAGACACCGGGATCGAGCGGGGCGACCAGCCACTGGACGAGTCCCGCGTCACTCGTGGTCGCGGTCGTCACGCCCAAATTGCTGTCCGTCGCAAGGAAGGCATCCGCCGGTTCCTCGCTCCGGTTCCGCCTGAGACTAACGTCCGGATCGGCGATCCCCTGGGGGCTGCTGTTGCCGGCTGCCAGCGCAAAAGCATGACTGGCGGACTGGCTGCCCGACGTGATACCCTTGGCATCGGCGTATTCGTATACCACGGCCTGCTGCCCGTCGACAATCCAGATGCTTTGGCTGGCGCTTGTCGGATCGATCGTCAGTCCGGTCGGTACAGCATTGGCGAAGTCGATCAGCCACGAACCGAGACTCTGCCCCGTCGAACTGTACACGTACACCCGATCCTGCTTGCTGCCGTTGTCGACCACCCACAGCCGATCGCCGTCCGTTGTGATGCCTTCGGCTTTGGAGTTGCTCTTGTGGAGTTTGAAGGTGGAACTGGCATTCAGGCTGCCAGAGGTCACGCCAGCGGCGTTGTCGAACCGGTAGACCAGCTTGCGGCTCTGATCGACGATCCAGAGATTCGTGCCGTCGGTGGCGATGCCGGTCGGCTTCTTCAGTTGGGGTGCGGTCCACGAGCCCAGCAGGGCTCCGCTGGCATCGAACACGCGGATCACCTTCTTGGCGTCTACCACCCACACGCGGCTGCCGTCGGCCGTGGTCGTGACGCCGCGCTGCTGGATCTGCCCGGCCGCGAAATCCCTTCCATTCACGTGCTGCCCCAGCGATCCATAGTGAAACACGTTGTTCGCCCGGTCGTCCACCACGAAGAACTTGGGCGAATCGTCGAGCGACGTCAGCTCGGCCACTCGAAAGCCGGTCGGTCCGGACGGCGTGCTGGTGAAATCTCTGCTCGACGCCACGAACCATGGCCCCGGGAAAGTGGTCAGCGGAGTCGCCGGCTGGAAGATCAGCGGCGATCGGTTGACGATGTCAAATCGGCGAATCTCCCGCGAGGTGCCGTTCGGGCCTTGCACCGCCACGATCGTGTCGGCAAACCCGTTGCCGTCGGTGATGGCGGCCACATTGACGGGGGCACGGTAGCTGGAACCCGTAAAAGCATTGGGAATCACTCCCGTCCGCGAAAGACTCGCGTTGGACGTGTTCCACGTCCATACTTCGATTCGGGACGTGCCGTTGACCCCCATTCCCACAATGATGTCCGGGATCGGGTCGGCATCGACCTTGGCAACCTCGAGCGAAACTCCACCCTTGAAATTCGTGCTCACCTGGGTGAACGGATTGAACGTGCGCACGGGTGAGCGCAACGCGCCGGACGTGTCGAATCCCGAGACTTCGAATACCGCTACGGTCGCCTTGGTGCCGGTCCCGGTAGCGATCACGATCTCGGCCCGGCCGTCTGGATCGTTGACGAACGCCGTGCCGTCCAACCGGCCCATGTCAGCCGCTGCCACGACGAACCCGCCGGTAGTCCCCTTGGAAAACGCGCGGAAGGCGATATCCGGCGTTTCCAGGAACGCGGGGTTCGACGGATTCAACGGGTCATGGCGGTTGAAAAACACCCGCACGTCGGCCGTCCCGTTGCTTGGAACTGTGATGATGTCGGGCTTTCCGTCGCCGTTGACGTCCGCGACCGTCACGTGGACACCACCCTTGAATTTGGCGGCATAGGCCAGGAAGCTGCTGAAGCCTGGAACCGGAACGCCATCCAGGGTGAAGAAACGGATCTCGGGCGCCCGGTTGCGTCCCGGCGCCGTGATGATCTCGTCGATTCCGTCGCCGTTCAGGTCGGCCACGGCGACCCGGATTCCGCCGTTGTAGTTGTTCTCGTAAGCCACGAACTCCGCCGTGACGATGCCCGTGTCGGCTTCGACCACTTTCACTTGTTGCGGAGTCCCGGGATTCTTGTCCGGCCCGATCACGATGACGGGCGGTTCTTCGACGCCCAGGTAGTGATCCGGATTGTCGTCAGTCACCGTCTCGGGCACCGTCTCCGTATCGTCGGTCGCGGTGACCGTTCCCATGTTGACGTACTGTCCGAGTTGGGCGATGCCGCTCGCCGAGTAGACCCAGGTTTCGCCCGGATCCAGCAGGCCGTTGCCGTTTGCGTCGCCGCCCACGAATGCCGGACTGAAATCGTCGGACGGATCGGCCGGCGTACCGTTGTCGTCGCGCACGACGACGTTGGCCAATGGCACGTTTCCAGGATTGGTGACTTGGTAGGTCCAAGTAACCGGATTGCCGACTTGAATTCTGGGACCAGTCGGCGCGTCGTTGTCCCGTCCGTTGGTCAATTTGACGATCTGGATCGCCGGGTTGACGCCGAAGTAATGGCTGGGATCGTCATCGCTGGGCGTCTGGCCGATCGGGTCGGTCCCGGACGCGGTGGCCAGGTTGCCGTACTGGCCGGCCAGCGCCGTGCCGGCCGCGGTGTAC
>JAHDXO010000011.1:125155-191290 GCA_023382975.1 Pirellulaceae bacterium | reverse complement strand
AACCTACCGGATTTGCAAGTGGCGGTAGGGCGCGAGCCCTACGGTATTTCGGCACCGGACGGCTCGCGCCGTTCCGCCAGAGCGGTAACTTGTTTCCTGCGGGCTGCCTAAGACCGGCTCCGGGTCGTGACCTGCTGAGAAACGGCGCTGGTTGTCCGGTGGATTTGGCTGCGGTACAAAGCTTGGTTGAAGACGGGAGGAATTCCGTTCCACGTTGCTGAAAGGGTTTTGCATTGAGTGGGTTCGATACACAGTTGATCCGCGTCGGGCACAGTCCGGATCCTGATGACGCCTTTATGTTTTACGCTTTGGCCGCCGACCGGTTGGAGACGGGGCGATATCGCTTTCAGCACGAACTGGTGGACATCGAGACGCTAAATCGCCGCGCGCTGCTCGGCGATCTGGAATTGACCGCAGTCAGCCTGCACGCCTACGCACACCTTCAGGACAAGTATCTCTTGTGCAATTGCGGAGCAAGCATGGGAGACCGCTACGGACCGATGGTAGTCGCCAAACGGGGCGTGTCCTTCGATTCGCTCCGCGACCGCGTAATCGCCGTGCCGGGCACGCTGACCACGGCCTATCTGGCGCTGCGGATGTGTCTGGGGACGGATTTCCGGCACGTGCTGGTGCCCTTCGACCGGATTCTGGAGGCGACGGAGGCCGGGAACTTCGAAGGCCAAGGGATCGATGCCGGCTTGATCATTCACGAGGGCCAGTTGACCTACCACCAGCAGGATCTGCAACTGCTGGTCGACTTGGGCCAATGGTGGTTCGAGGAGACCGGTCTGCCGCTGCCGTTGGGCGCGAATGCGATCCGCAAGGATTTGGGCGCCCTAGCGGCGTACGAGGTGGAGATCCTGCTTCGCGCCAGCATCCAGTACGGCCTGGAGCATCGGCAGGAAGCGCTCGAGTACGCTTTGCAGTTCGGTCGCGGCTTGAACCGCGACAGCGCGGATCGTTTCGTCGGGATGTACGTCAACGACTGGACGCTCGATTTCGGACCGCGGGGTCGCGAAGCGGTCGCCGAATTGCTCCGACGCGGACATGCGGCTGGCGTGATCGACCGGCTGATCGAGCCCGAATTCGTGGCGAATCCAAGGGATTGATTCCGGCGTTCGATACTTCAACCGTCGCTCAGAAGCTGAAGTAGTCGGGCTCCGTTGCGATGTGTCTGACGTACGGACAGTGGTTGAAAAAGAAGATCACCACCAGAGCTTGCGTCTCTTCTCGCCGCTCTACGCGTATGCTTCGTGAGCGATTTCCACCGCGTCGCCATCGGAGTCGAATTCCACGACGAAACGACTCAAACCGACACTGATTTCGTCGCCCGGATGCAACTCGACACGAGTCACCGGTCGCCCGTTGACATAGGTGCCGTGTTTCGACCCGAGATCGCGCACGGTCAATCCGTGATTCTCCACGTCGATCTCGCAATGGTCGCGGCTGACCCATCGGTCGTCGATATGCACGTCGGCGGCGGGACTGCGGCCCAGACGCGAAGGGAAGTCGAACAGCAGAATCTCTCGGCGTGCGTTCGCCGAGCCCGTAGCAATCAACTTGGCGTGGGTAGCTGACATGTCAATCCGAAAAACTCGGGGCAAGTGGCAGATAGCGAACTGCGGTGTCAACCAAGGCGGGAAGCGAATGGGCAGGGCCGATCAAACCCTCCCCCAAATCGAATTGCCTATATTCAAGCAATGCTAGTGTGCCTTGTCAAGCACTTCTGAGCAGAAAAATCCCGAAAAAGTGGGAGGGCATTAAGGATGGATTGCTCCGGTTACATTCGGTCATTCTTCCGGCGGTGCAGCCGCCCGAAATTGCTTGGCGCCGATGCGGTAGGTACCTGGACCGCCGAACCGCAGATCGATCCGCGGCGGGCCGTCGCCGCTGATCCGGACCAGGACGTGGTGTGTCCCGGGACTCAGGACAACGGGCACGAATTTCCAGCGTTCGTCGGAATTTGCAGCGATCTCTGTACCGTTGACGGTCAGTGTTACCGTGCGACCACAGCGCCATTGAAATTGCATCAAATCTTCAGTCTGGATCTGGACGTAGCCTTCGATCGACACCGGTTCGTCAGGTTTGACATCCAACTGTTCAAGCCATTGAGGAGCGTGCGTTTCTTCGACGATCCGCGGTGCTCGATCGGCTGCGGCCACCAACACGCCGGGAACCAGCTTCGCGCCGTCAGGGATGACGACCGGTGACAATGCCTTCGGCCGCTCGACCTGGACGGTAACCGGGGCGCTGACCGCCGCGACGGGACCGTCCGACTCGCTTCGCGCGATGGCCGTCAGCCGGGCAGTGCCCAGCCCCAAGACCGCTGTGTCGACGGTGAATTCGCCCTGCGGCGCCTCGATGCGTTCGAGCAGCCGGCCCTGGTGAATCAATTCGATCGCCGTTGCTCCGTCCATGGCCGCCCGCAACGCAATTCTCTGGCCGACCGTTGCTGCATCGCCGCCGGTCGCCTTCAATTCCAAACGGCGGCCGTGATTGTCGATGTTCGCCTGCCAGATCGCGTGTGCCTGAGTCTGAATCGCGTCCTCGACCACGGCGACCAACCTGAGTTCGTGCGGACCGTCCGGCAGCAGCGAGGTGTCCAAGCCCAGCGTGTCTCCCGCGCGGCAAACCGCCCGGCGAACGCCGTCGACGAACAGGTCGAAACGGCCAATCGCCTTGCCCTCGGGCGCGTCGGCGGTCGGCGTGAACTGGATCGTGCCGCGCAGCGGCTGGGCCAATTCGGGCACATGCACCGTGGGGCGGCGAGCCCACGGAGCGCACAGCGGATCGCCGACGATCAGCAACTGGTAAGGCCCGGCGACGGATTGATAGAACGCCTCGGCCAGCGAACAGCCTTGAGCGTAGTGGGCATGGAGGAAGGGCAGGGGAAACTTGGCGGCAATCGCGTAGGGTTCGGTCACCGTGCCGCTGGCGCCCGCCGCGCCGTGCCGCAGGAATTCACTCAGCGGCGTCTGCCCGCCGCGTTCCACCATCACGCCGCCAGTGCTGGTCAGGTGTTCGCAGATCGCGCCCGGTAGGATCGAGCTGCCGCTGCCCGGCCAGTCAAACGTCGCTGATCCGGCCACCAGGCCCATCACGTCGCTTCGATCCTTCGGCAGCGTGCCCTGGACCACTTCGGCCCGGACTCCCAACGCTTGAAGCATGGCGGTCGTTTCGGCGAACATCGGCTGACGCGTGCGCGAGCGGATGTCGCCGTTCTCCATCAAATAGATCGTGCCCTCGGGAAAGGTGCTGTTTGCTTTCGCGCTTCGCTCGAGATTCGCGATCGCTTCGCTGACGCTCAAGCCCCGTCCGCTCGTAACGGACAGCATAGTCGAGAGCAAATACCGCATCCCGGCATCGGGCGGTACGGGCTGACCCTCCGGACTCCAGCCGATCGCACTGCGGAAGCCGAGAGTCGGACGCAGTCGCGTCGATTGAGCGTCGAGCCGTTTCAGCAACTCCAGGAAATCCTCGCGGCCGTTCAACGCAGCCAGATCTTCATCAGCGCGGGCGTGGCGGGCGTCGTTCCAGCCGTTCTCGACAGCGCGCTTCAGCGCCTCGATCGCTTCGTCAAGCCGGTCCAGGCGAGCCAATGCGCACGCCCGGTTGTACCACAGGTGAGCGGCGCGCGGGTGGGCTTCGACCAAGGCGCCGAACATCTCGAGCGCCTCGGCGTACTGTTTGTCGTTCAGCAGCTTGACGGCCTGCTGATACTGTTCCCGCTGGTCGTCCGTCCAAGCCTGAGTGTCCGCCACCGGAACCCGCAGCGGCAGCCGGGCGTAGAAATTGATGCCCAGGTTCATGTACTCCGGCTGCTCGGCCAAGGCCAGCGCGTACAGATAGGTCAGGCCGTTGACCGAGGCCGTCGGCGTCAGCACCTGGGGCAGTTTTCGATCGCCCAAATCGCCCGCAACTCGCACTGCGTAGGGAATGTCCGCCGAATAGACCAGACAATCGATCTGGGGCGCCAAGCCGCGGGCGTCCAGCGTCTCGAGCGCCGGCCGCAGAATTCGCTGGCGGAACGTCGCCACATCCACGGTCTCGAAATCCGGCAGGTCGCCCAGCGGCAAATAGATCAGATTTCCCGAGGGGATCTTTCGCCCCGCAACGAACGCATTGGCCACGGCCAGCGACGCGAAGCTGTCCGCATTCACCACGACCGCCACGTTCTCGGGCCCGCCCCCGGCCAACAACAGCGGGGTCCGCCAGCCCGACACGAGCAGCAAAGAGGCCAAGATCAAGGCCTGAACCGCTCTCCCTTGAACGAACCAACGAATCGCCCCGGCAGACTTACCCATTGCGCACCGGCCTTTCGGTCTGAGAGATGCCTTTCACACAGCCTCGGAAGCGTTCCACTCAACGCTTCCAGCTAAACGACTGTGCCGCCGGGCTCAATGTTCCCAGAAACCGCCGCGGGAGCCAACCCGGCGTGACGCGGATGCTCCTCGCGAGCCGGGTACAGAATGCGGAAGCCGGTTCCGGTCTTCATTCCGCGGGCGTGTAGATGGCGGGGTCGTCGATGCCGTCGCCGTTCCAGTCGCCGACTACCGGGATGTCCTTGTCGGTGCCGAAGCGGAAGACGTGGTCGTGGGCATCCAGCGTCCGGTTGCTGTCCAAATCCAGTATCCACTGGCCGGCCCGGTAGACGCCGATGTTGGCGATGCCGTCGCCGTTCCAGTCGCCGACGACGGGAATGTCGCCCGGCTGGCCGTAGACGAATTCGAGATCGCCCTCGGACCAGCGGCCGTTGCCATCGGTGTCCAACCACCAGCGGCCGTCCTGGAACACGCCGATGTTGGTGATGCCGTCTCCGGTGAAGTCGCCGCTGACCGGAATCTGAGAACTGCCGCCGTAGCGGAAGACGTGGTCGATGACGTCGGCCCGGATTTGGCCCCGGATCGTGTGCTGCAGCAGTCGCACACCGCACGTGGCATTTTCGATGTCGGGCGGGACGTTCTTCGGCTTGACGACGGGGACGGTCCGGTTGCGCAGGTCGGGCAGACCGGCCTCGACTTGCAGGGCGCGGAAGTCGACCGCCCAGGCCGGTCCGAAGATGCCGACGTCGTCTTTGCCGTCGCCATTCCAGTCGCCGATGATCGGCAAGTCTTCGTCGTCGCCCAGTTGAATCCACAGATCGTCTTCGTCCCAGCGTCCGTTACGGTTCATGTCCAGCAGCCAGTGGCCCTGGTAGTAGATGCCCACGTTGTCGACGCCGTCGCCGTTAAAGTCGCCGACGACCGGTATCGCATCCTTCATGCCGAAAACCTTCCGTTGGACTCCCGACGACGATTGGATTCCGGCATCGCCGCGAATGTGCAGCGTCCAGTAGCCATCGGTCACCTGGACGGACATCCAATCTTCGGACGGCCGGAACACCGCGTTGTGCAGGACGAACCCGTCGGCCCGAATCGGGCTGATGATGCCGCGCGGGTTCCCCGCGTCGATGATGCTCAAGTGCCACGAAAAAGCCAACATGCCACCGCCGCCGTCTTCGAAGTCCCACTTCGTCTGCGGCAGAGCCGCGACGATCAGCGGCGGTGCGCTCGGCGGAGGCGCCGGCCGATCGACGAAGAAGACCGGCGGCGGAACCGGCGACCGCGGCTGCTCGGGGATGTCGTAGGGGCCGCGAAGAACAATCTCGCTGAAGTTGTTGTGTTCCGAGACCGTGGCCGTCGGCACCACGACCAGCAGCACGTCGGCATCGCCCGACGGGCCAGCCTCGATCCAGGGGGCCAACACGGCCAAGTCGACGCTGCCGTTGTACAACGAAGCGGACAGCGGTCCGGGAGTGTCGACTCCGTCCAAGTACAGTCCCGGCTGAATCTGACGCACCGCGTAGGTTCCCGGCAGCAGGCCGCGGAACTGGTAAAAGCCGTTGGCATCGGTCACCGCGGTGATGGGACCGCTGGCGTAAGTGCCCGGCAGGACGCGGTCGCTGTCACCGCGAATCGGTAAGCCCGTGGCGACGTCCCGCAGTTCGAGCACGGCTCCGGCGATGCGTCGGTCGGTTGACTTCAACTCTCCCGTGCGTTGTTGTCGTGCGTCCTCGGGCAGCGTTCCGTCTTGGGAGTACAACGGGGCGCCGTCCTGAAAAACATGACCGGACAGTCCGCCGGGCGCCAGCTCGCAGAAGTCGTATTCCGTCAGCGTCTCGCCCGCCGGAACCGGGATCGCCGAGATCTGGTTGGCCGCGCTGGTGTCGCCGCCGTGCGAGCCGGATCGCTGGGTTCCGTCGAAATAGTCGGCGGGCTGCACTTGCTCGATCGTATAGCTGCCGGGCCGCAGATTGTCGAAGCGGTAGAGTCCGGTTGAGTCGGTCACTGCAGTAGCGACCAGATTACCGCTTGAATCCAGCAACCGAAGGGTCACGCCGGCCAACCGCGTTTCGCCGCTGTCGACTTGGCAATTCTGATTGGCGTCCGCATACACTAGGCCCGATAGGCTGGACGGTGGAGTCTCGCAGAAATCGTAATCCGTCAACGTCTCGCCTGCCGGAACCGCGATGGACGAAATGAGGTTGGGCACGGTCACGTCGCCACCATGCGAGCCGGATCGCTGCGATCCGTCAAAATAACCGGACGGTTGCTCTTGCTGGACGCTGTACTGGCCGGGGGCCAAGTTCTCGAAGCCGTATCGGCCCTGCGCGTTGGTGACCGTCGTGGCGACCCGGCGGCCCGCCGCATCCAGCAGATGCAACGTCACACCGGCCAGCGGCAATTCGCCGTCGTCGAACAGGCAATTCTGGTTCGCGTCGGCGTAGACCATGCCGGACAAGCTGGCGGGCGGGATCTCCCAGAAATCGTAATCGGTCAGTGCCGCGCCGGAGCCAACCGCGATATGGCTGATTCGGTCCACCACCGATGCGTCGCCGCCCGCCGAGCCGGCTCGCTGCCCGCCCTGCAAATAGCCTTCGGGCTGAATCTGTTGGACATGATAGACGCCGGGCGTCAGGCCGTCGAAGCGGTACTCGCCGCGGCTGTCGGTGTGCGTGGTCCCGAGCACGGCACCGTCCTGATCCTTCAATTGCAGGACCACGTTGGCCAGCGGCAATTCACCGGCATCGAAGCGGCCATCGCCGTTCCGATCGGCGTGAACTCGTCCTGCCAAGCTGCCAGCCAGCAGTTCGCCGAAATTGTAGTCCTGCCCGGCGTCGCCCCAGCGGAGTCGAATCGACCGGATCTCGTCGCCCGGATTGACGGCGACGCCGGTGACGACGCCTCCAACGTTGCCAGCCGCATCAAGACCGTCCAGGAATCCGTCAGGCTGAACCTGGACCAGCGAGTAGACGCCCGCGTTGAGCATCGCGAAGCGGTACGATCCGTCGGCAGCCGTCGTCGCGGTGGCCAGTGTCGCTCCGTCAGCGTCCAGCAACCGAACCGTCACGCCACTGATCGGCGGTTCCCCCGCGTTGCGGACACCGTCGTTGTTCAAATCGTGATAGACCCAACCGGACAGCGAAGCCGGTTCGTACTCGCAGAAATCGTAGCCGATGCCGGCCTGGTCCGAAGCGACCAACACGTCGACGATCGCATCCCCGTCGATGCGGCCGACCGGCAAACCCGCGATCGTGCCGACTCGCTTCGGCCCGTCCAGCAAATCGTCAGGCGTTCGTTCGACGATTCTGTAGACGCCCGGCAACAGTCCGTCGAACCGGTAGTGTCCGGCCGCGTCGGTGCGAGTCTCCGCGATGGTGCTGCCTTGCGCGTCCTGAAGCAGCAGAGTCACGCCCGCCAGCGGGCGCACGGGGGCGTCCGCCGAGTAGCAATCGCCGTCGGGAGTGGTCAGGTGGACGTGACCTTCGAGAGACGCATAGCGGAACTCGCCGAATAGGTAGTCGATACCGGCCTCGCCCCAACGCAACGAAATCCCGGTGATCGAATCGCCCGGGTTGACGGCCTCGCCCTGAGTCACTCCGCCAATCGTGCCCGCCCGGTCCCGTCCATCTACCCAGCCGTCCGGTTGGATCTGGGCGATCGTGTATTGGCCGGCCCGCAGGCCGCCGAACGAATAGTTGCCTTGGCCGTCGCTAATGGTTGCCGCGACTTCGGCTCCGGCGGCATCCAACAGGATCAGCCGGACACCGCCCAGTCCCTCTTCGCCCGTTTCCGGCTGACCGTTGTTGTTGCGGTCATGATATACGCGGCCCGCCAGCGAGGCCGGTTCGAATTCGCAGAAGTCGTAGCCCGTCCCCGACTGGCCCGAGCCGATCACGATATCGACCAGCGAGTCCTCCAACGCCCTCCCGATATCGATGCCGTCGATCCGACCGACATGCGGCCGACCGTTGATCAGGCCCTCCGGGGTGGTTTCGACGATCGAGTAGGTTCCGGGCCGAAGTCCTTCGAATCGATACATGCCTTGAGCATCGGTCGTCGTCGTTGACACCAGGGATCCCGTCGAGTCGAACAGTTGGACGCGGGCGCCCGCGACGGGCCGTTGGGCATCGGTCGGACCGTAGCAATTGCCATCGGCGTCCGCCAAGCGGACTTGGCCTTGCAGTACGGCGGGAACCAATTCGCCGAAGTTGTAATCCCGACCGATCTCGCCGCCGCCCAGAAAAACGCCTACGATCGAATCGCCCGGGTTCTGAGCGACGCCACGGAGTGTCCCAGCTACGGTGCCGGCAGCATCCAGGCCGTCGAAGTATCCTGCCGGCTGCTGCGGTTGAACCACCCGGTAGGTTCCGGGCGCCAGGCCCGTCGCTCGGTAAGCCCCGGTCGCATCGGTCGTCACCGTTACCGTCGCACCGGTCCCCAACGTCTGCACGGGAACCAACTGGACGGCGACTTGAGGAATTCCGGGTTCGCCGTCATCGCGGCGGCCGTCGTTGTTTCGGTCGTGGTAGACATACCCCTGAATTTCGGCCGGCCGGGCTTCGGCAAAGTCGTAGTTCACTGCCCGCTGGTCGCCCAATTCCAGGGCGATCTCGGACAGGATGTCACGGTCCTCGGAGGCCACTCCGACCGGCTGACCGTCGATCGTGCCGGGAATCGCGCCCACGCTGAACAGGCCGTCGGGCTGGGTTTGACGCACTTGGTAGATGCCCGGAGGCAAATCCAAATCCAGACCGAAGCGGTAGCTCCCGTCGGTGCCGGTGACGGTCCGGTGGCCTGTCGGTTGGTAGGCTTCGCCGACTTTGTGCCACAGCGCCAGTTCCACCCCGGCAAGTCCCGGCTCGCCAGTCTGCCGGACCAGATCCAGATTGGTCTCCAGATAGACGGTGCCCGAAATCTCGACGGGCAGCGGCACTTGCTGCACTTGGCCGACCGCGCCAGCCGTCCGGGTCCGCATGCCCCGCTCGTCGTAGTAAGGAAGATCGAGGCCAGTGCCATCCAGACGGCCATCGTACCGATTGCGGAATTCGGCGATCGCCGTCGCCTCGTGGTGGCGCGGCGCGGAGAACCAAGCGTGGATCTGCGAGCCCTGAAATTCGACGCCCGAGGTGATCGGGTCGATACCTTCGTTGATTCTCGACAGATCGGTGTCGCCCGGATCGTACTCCAGCACCTCGTCCACATCGATGCTGAACACCAGCTTGTCGCCTGCTTGAAAGCCTGTCAGCAGCAGGACCAGCAGCGTACCGCCGTCTTCGACCTCGACCTGAAAGCTTGCCGAGGGATCCTGCGTCTGCAGGCTGACCAGCGTAAAGGGATAGGCGTGGTCGGCCCCCAAACCGCCTAGCGCCGTGTCGAAAATCAAATCCCCTCGGCTCAGCCCCGACGGACTCTTGTCCGTGCTGATCTCCAGGCGCGTCAAATGTGTGCCGGGAGCACCGCCTTGAAAGGTGATTTCGAACGTGTCGCCTTGGTCGTCCGTGCCGAAATCCTCTTCGACGTAGACGGCGCCGACAAACAAGGGACTGGCGGCCAGCAACCGTCTCGCTTCCATCGGTTCGAACAGGAATCGTCGGGCGCCATCGGCGCGTGTCCGCCGCTTGCGCGTCCTTGCGCGCTTGCCTGGACGGCCCAGCCACTGTTGAACACGAGTGAGAAATCGCAAGTTTCACCTCCCTGTGCGGGCTTCCCTGCCCACAACGCGACGCGGGCTCCGCTGCGTCCGGCAACTACTGACGCTCGGAGCCTCGCCGCGGCGCTTCGGCAACGCGTCCCTTCAATTCCCAGATGCGGATCGTCGTGTCGTATCCCCCCGACACCAAAATGTCTCCGTCGCTGGCCAAGGCGACGATACTGCCGCGATGGTCGTTCAATTCGCCCACCTGTTTCCGCTGAGCCAAGTCCCACAAGCGGACAACGTTGTCGCTGCCGCCCGTCGCCAGGCAACCCGGGCCGCAGAAAGCCAACGCATACACTTTGCCGGGCGAGGACGGCAGATCGAAGCCGCGATCCTCGTTCAACAAGCGTACATGGACGCGGCGGTCCTCGCCGCACGAAACCAGTTGATCGCCCGCGGGCGAGAACGCCAAATCCCGCACTCGCTGGCGATGGGCCGCGTAGTCGAATGCCGGCTTCCCACTCTCCGTCTGCCACCCTGCAATCCGGCCATTGCGCCCCGCGACAGCGATCCAGCGATCGTCCGGTGAAAAGGCCAGTGCCCGCAAATCGTCGCTCGGACCATCCAGTCGGCGGATCAACTTCCGTCCCACCACGTCGTACATGCGGACACCGCATTCAAAGCCCGTGACCGCCAACTGGTCTCCGCGATGGTTGAATGCCAGTTGCGTGACGGCACACGGCGGTCCATCGAGAACCCCCAACTGTCTGCCGTCGCGAGTGTCCCAGAAGATGACTTGGCGGTCATTGCCGGCCGAGACCAAGACCCGGCCGTCCGGCGAAAAAGCCAGCGCCTGGACCCAATCGGCATGTCCTCGCAAACGAAGCACGAGGCGATCCTCGGCCAAGTCCCAGATCGCAATCAAATGGTCGTCTCCGGCCACGGCCAGCCGAGTCCCTCCGGGCTGCAGTCGCACCGACGTGACGACCGGCGCGCGTCCTAGCCGCTCGCATCCCGGAATCTGGATCTCGCGCCCGATCATCCCCGTGAAGACCGGCTGGGCGCGCAGCGGATCGCCCGATAGGCAGGAGGCAGAAACCCACGCCAACGTCCCCAAAATGTACAGGTATCGTCGCCTGGTCATCATACTTGGAATCGCTTCAAGGAAACGGGCCGATACGGATTCTCCGCGCAGCGCGCAGCAATGCGCCATCCTCTTGTATCGGCGCGATGAGCAGAACCGCCACACTGGAAGCGGTTCGATCAAGCCGATTATTCACCGTATTTGCGGAAGTCCGTCTAGCTGGCAGCGAAAGCAAGTCGTTGCTTCGCCAGCCTGCGGTCGATCAGCGAGTCGGACGAAGCGTTCTGGGCAATTCTGCTGCGATTCGCTATACTTTTTGCAGTACCGTCCCTAACATCCGCGAGCGCACAAGTCTGCTGCCGCGACGCGCAAACCTGAAGGACATTGGGGAGTCGAGAGGTGAAGCGAACGATACTGCTCTGCGCAATTTCCGCCTTGGCGGGTGCCTGGATTTCGACATGGTTTGCGACCATGCCGATCGAGCGGGAACTGACAGCACAAGACGTTCGGCCGGGCATGTTGCAGCTTCCGCCCAGCGACGAGTTGACGCCCGACGAGCGGGTGAATGTCAATGTCTACGAAAACGCCAACCGCAGTGTGGTCAACATTACCACCAAAGCGACCAGACTGGATACGTTTTTCTTCTCCGTCGAGTCTTCGGCCGAGGGAGCCGGTTCGGGCTCGATCCTGGACCGTCAAGGACACGTTCTGACCAATTCGCACGTGATCGAAGGCGCACAAGAGATCCGCGTGACGCTGTTCAACGGCGAGACGTACCCGGCGACTCTGATGGGTGCCGATCCGGTATATGACATTGCGGTCCTGAAGATCGATGCTCCTGCCGAGACGCTGTATCCGGTCCAGTTCGGCAATTCAAACAATCTGCGGGTTGGCCAGAAAGTGTTCGCGATCGGCAACCCGTTCGGGCTCGAACGCACGATGACCGTCGGGATCATCTCCAGCTTGAACCGCTCGCTGCCGTCGCGGAAGGCTCGCATGATGAAATCGATCATCCAGATCGATGCCGCTTTGAACCAGGGCAACTCCGGTGGTCCCTTGCTGGACAGCCGCGCGCGGCTGATCGGCATGAACACGGCCATCGCCAGCCGAACCGGGGAGAATACCGGCGTCGGCTTCGCCATTCCGGTCAACAACATCCTACGCGTTGTGCCTCAGTTGATCGAAAACGGACGCGTGATTCGACCCGACATTGGCATCACCCGCGTCTATCAGACTGAAGAGGGACTGGTCATCGCCACCCTGGCTTCCGGAGGCCCAGCCGAGCGCGCGGGCCTGCGTGGCTTCCGGTTGGTTCGCCAGCAGCAACGCCGCGGTCCGTTCGTCTACGAAGAGACTCAGATTGACCGCAGCTATGCCGATTTGATCGTTGCCGTCGACGGCGTGCGAATCCGATTGGCCGACGATCTACTCTCGGCGATCGAAGCCAAGCGGCCCGGCGAGCAAGTGGTGCTGAGCGTCATCCGCGAAGGCCGCGAGATTCAAGTCCCGGTGACGCTGGGATCGGGTGAATAGAATCCAATTCACCCGCAGCAGAATTAGCGAGATATTGGGACTTCAGCAAGACACAGCAACGGTCGCGAAAATTTGGCTCAAGAGCCCTTCAGCGTATCAGCCTCGGCTTCGAGCTTAGCGATCTCTTGTTCCAATCGCCGTACTTCGTCCGGTTCGTCCATCTGCTTCTTCGCACCGGACAATTGCTGCCGCAGCAACTGAAGACGTTGCCGGATCACATCGAGTCGCTTCTTGGCCTTCTTGTCCATGCCGCCCACTTTCGGAATCAGACTCAAAAGGAAGCCAAGGCGTTTTCGACGGTGTCCTTGATCTCGAACAACTGGTTGAGCCGTGTGATCACGAAGACCTCTTGGATCTCCGGCCGGAGGTTGCAGAGCTTCAGACGCCCCCTGAACTGCTTAACCTTCTTGTCCAATATGATCAATTTGTTCAGCGCCGCGCTGCTCAGAAACTCAACGTTTCCAAAGTCCAGAAGAATCGACTTCACGCCGTCGTTTTCGACGAGGCCAAACATCTCCTCGCCCAGCTCTTGGATAATTCCAGCATCAAGGATCTTATGGTCCACAAATCCTATCACGGTGACGCCGCTTGATTCCGAGAGCTGGATTCGCCGATGCACCGCCATAACATCACCACCTACAAGAAAGAAGTAGCGGAGGAGGGACTCGAACCCCCGACACGCGGATTATGATTCCGCTGCTCTAACCAACTGAGCTACTCCGCCAACTTCAAAGGAATTCTGGTTGATCCCGTATTTCCTTGCGTTTCCACCCCACAGGCATTGCTGATCGCTGATTCGGCACCTGCTGAACGAACGGAACCGTCACTTGCCAAGTCTAATCTATCGGCAAGCCGCCGGGAAGTATCCAACAACACAAACTGGAAACCACCCAAAAAGGACTTCGTCGCTGTCCCACCGACCAGTTACAAACACGGGGTTGACGCAGCTTGAGCGATCTTTGCCGCGATCGACTCGGGATCGTCTCTGTTTTCCGCCTTTCCCCCCGGGCGACACCCAGAGTCTTGGCTAGCAGAGCATCGGATTTTTCGCGGTTGGCGATTGAATTCGCCTTGCCCCCGACAAACGCTTTCTGTATTTCTACGCGACCCGCCGACGCCTCGGCGGTTGGAAGAGCCGGGGCGAGGCGGTTGAATCCGCCGCTGCGGATTTCCCGGCGGCGAATCGTCTCGTCCAAAATCGGTCTTGTCATCAACTCCTGTCAAAAGAGCGCGTGAGATCCATGCAACGCGATCCTGTTCGTTTCGTTGACGCAAGACGCAGCTTGGAACTGGCGGTGGTGCTGACGATGTTTGTCGTCCAATCCCCGCTGGCTGCGCAGCCTGGTACCGCGCCTCGCCCCGCTCCGGTCTTGGTTGCCGATGTCCGCATCGTGGGCAACGAAGCAACCAAGGAGGATTTCATTCGGACTCAGTTGCGTACTCGAAAGGACCGCGAGTTCGATCCAGAGTTGGTCAAGAGCGACATCAGCCGGTTGGCTTCGACGGGCCGGTTTCACAACGTCCAGACATTCACTCAGGAGACGCCCCAGGGTGTCGTCGTGACATTCCAGGTGTTCGAACAGCCGACGATCAGCTACATCCGGTTCTTGGGAAACCGGGGGCTGAGCGACAAGGTGCTGCTCAAGGCGACGGGGTTGAAGACGGGCGATCCCATGAACCGTTTCGCCGTCGAAGAAGCACGCCGCAAGATCGAAGAACTGTACCATTCCAAAGGCTTCCCCAAGACGGAAGTACTGGTCCAGGAGGGCGACCAACCGCGGGACCGGGGCGCCGTATTCGCCATCAACGAAGGCGAATTGGAGCGGATACTGGACGTGCAGTTCATCGGGAACACGATCGCGACGGGATCCCGGTTGAAGACGCAGATCAAGTCCAAGCCGGGTTGGTTCTACTTGATTGGCGGGAAAGTGGACCTGAAGCAGATCGACGAAGACATCCAGCGTCTGACCGCGTACTACCGCAACTTGGGTTTCTTCAGCGCTCGCATCGGTCGCGATTTGGAATTCACCGAATCGGGCAAATGGGTCACCATTCGGTTTGTGATCGACGAGGGCCCGCGCTACGTCGTCCGCAACGTCGCGATCGTAGGTGCTCAGGTTTTCGACAGCAATGCCTTGCTGGAACGGTTGGAGTTGAGTTCGGGCAAGTTCTTTAACCTGGGCGAAATGCAGTCCGACGTCGGCAAGCTGCAAGACATCTACGGGGGCCAGGGCTTCATCTTCGCCGACATTCAGGCCGATCCGCGGTTCCTGGAAGAACCCGGCCAATTGGACTTGGTCTACAAGATCGAGGAAGGAAAGCCCTGGCGAGCCGGCAGGATCAACGTGAACATCGAAGGCGAGCATCCGCACACCCGCCAGAGCGTGGTGTTGAACCGCTTGTCGGTTCGGCCGGGCGATCTGATCGATATCCGCGAGGTCCGCGCCAGCGAAAGGCGTCTGAAATCCTCCCAGTTGTTCGCCAACGATCCGATGCAGGGAACGCCGCCGCAGGTCCGCGTTCGGCCGCCCGAGTTGGCGGATCTAGTCGAGACAATCGCAGAAGGGCAGCCAGCGGGCCCGCCGTCCTATCGCGGCCAGGATCCCGACGAACCCTGAGACAACGGACGACAAGCGTCGAGACGACTTCGATTGCCAATCACCGAGGACAGAAACTTGAATTCGCGCCGCTTCCCAGTCGCCGTGCTCTTGCTGGCCAGCCTGCTGGCCGCGGTGACAGGCTGCTCAGCCTGGCAGCCGGCGCACACGGCCTTTCATCCCGGCATGACGCCCTCCGCCGGCGCGGTCGTGGATCCAGCCAACCGCGCTGCGGATCCGGCTGTGGTGCGTGGCCAAAACGGTGCCGATGCGCCGTGGAACTATCCCGGCAGTGTTTCCGGCAATGTCACGTCCGCCGCCCGCCTCCAAAACGAAACTCCGGGTTCGAACCAGTACCTGCGCCAGGGCATGCCCGTATCGCAGGCCCAGTACACACAGGCTCCGCCCACTTACGGCAATCCGCCTGTCGCCCAGCCGTCCACGGGTCTTCCGGCGCCGCCGACCTACGCGCAACCACCGGTGGTCCAGCCGTTGGTGTCGCCCCAACCGTTGACGTCCCCGCCCGTCACCAGCCAGCCGTTCGTCGACATTGATCCGACCATGACCACGCCGGTCGACGTGTTCGTTTCGGAAACCCAAACGGGCCGGTTCATGTTCGGTGCCGGAATCAACTCCGACGCGGGCGTAACCGGTCAGATCGTGATCGACGAGCGAAATTTCGACATCACGCGATTGCCCGGCAGTTGGAGCGACTTCGTCGACGGCACCGCCTTCCGCGGTGCCGGACAGGGGTTCCGCATCGAGGCGATGCCGGGCAGTCAAGTCCAACGCTATCTGGTCAGCTTCACCGAACCGTACCTGTTCAATACGCCCATTAGCCTGAATCTCAGCGCATTCCTCTTCGACCGCCGCTATTTCGACTGGGACGAACAGCGATTGGGCGGCCGGTTGGCGCTCGGATACCGGCTGACGCACGATCTGTCGCTCAGCGGTGCGATCCGAGCCGAGAATGTCCGGGTTGATGATCCGCGGATCGTTGTTCCCGAGTTGGCGGATGTGTTGGGCAAGAATGAACTGTACAGTGGTCGCGTGACGCTGACGCACGACACTCGCGACATCCCGTTCTTTCCGACCGAGGGCCATTTGATCGAGCTGTCGTTCGAACAAGCCTTCGGCAGTTTCGATTATCCTCGTGCCGAACTGGACTACCGCAAGTACTTTCTGATCCGCGAGCGGCCAGACGGTTCGGGCCGGCACACGCTGGGGTACAGCTTTCAATTCGGCTTCAGCGGGACAAACACGCCGCTGTACGAGAACTACTTCGCCGGAGGTTACTCGACTCTGCGCGGTTTCGAATTCCGCGGAGCGTCGCCCGTCAGCACCGGCACGGACGTCCGGGTCGGTGGCGAATTTCGATTCCTGGGTTCCGCCGAATATGTGTTTCCCTTGACCGCCGACGACATGCTGAAGGGCGCATTGTTCGTCGATTACGGAACGATCGAACGGGAGATCGAGCTACAGGCCGAGAATTTCCGCGTGGCCCCCGGCTTCGGGCTGCGGATCAGCGTCCCGGCCTTGGGACCGGCGCCGCTGGCCTTCGACTTTGCCTTCCCGATCGCCAAAGCGGACACCGACGACACTCGCGTGTTCAGCTTCTTCTTCGGCGTCGGACGCTGATCGGATGTGGCCGAGGCCAGACGGATCGCCGATCCGTCTGGCCGCCATGCGTTCGCGGTGAGCGCGTGCCGACGTTCACTCGCTGAACCCCGTTGCTCTTGTTGAAATGCGCATGTTGGGCTAGATTCTTGCCAAGTTGCCCATCTCACCGCACCAACGAGCGGTATCGAAGGAGGTCCGGAGTTAGCGCAAGGAGCCCATCATGGCCACGAACGACAAGCGTCGGCAGAAGAAGTTGGAACGTCGCAACGCGAAACGCAAAGAGCGTCATCGCACCATCGCCAAACTCCGTGATCGGGGGCTGGGCGAGCGATTGATGGCAGTGGCGGGAGCCCCGATTCTGGATTGCCTGATGGGCGAAGAGATCCAGGAGTTCGGAATCGGGCAAGTGATCCTGAGTCGCCAATTGCCCAGTGGCGAAGTGGCCTTTGCCATCTTCCTCCTCGATCGGTACTGCCTGGGAGTCAAAGACGCATACGGCGACATCCGAACTCGCGGCGAGTATCGGACGCTGCTCGAAAATCTGGACGAGAATGCGGAACTTGTGAGCGTATCGCCCGCCAACCTGCGTTGTGCGATCGAGGAAGCGGTCGAGTACGCACGAGATCTGGGATTGGAACCGCATCCGGACTACCGACGCGTCAAGCCGATCTTCGGCGACATCGACCCGCAAGAGGCCACCGAGCATTTGGAGTTCGGCAAGGATGGCAAGCCGTCCTTCTGTGCTGGTCCGCGCGATGATTTGGAACGCTGCTACCGAATCTTGAGCATTCTGGAAGATCGTTGCGGCAAGGATGGTTTCCACTACGTGCTACCGATCTCGGAGGGCGGTTTGGTCGCATCGGGAGGCAGTCCGTACGCGTTGCGTCACGGGTACAACGGCCAGACCGAGGATATCCCCTTCGACGAAGTGGATGATGATTGAGCCGGCGAACTGATTCCCTATGGAAACGCTCGTCCTGATTGTCTTCTTCGTCGTCTATCTGGGAATGATCCTGGGCGAGATCCCTGGGTTGGCACTGGACCGTACCGGGATTGCGCTGCTGGGGGCGATCGTGTTGATCGCAACCGGTTGCGTCGAGCCGCAGGAAGCTTGGCAGGCGGTCGACGTGCCGACCATCGGGTTGCTGTTCGGCTTGATGGTCGTTTCGGCTCAGTTTCGGCTGGGCGGCTTCTACAGCCGGTTCACGCATTGGCTGAGCGGATTGTCCGTTTCGCCGTCCATGTTGCTTGCGCTGGTGATCGGGGCCGCGGGATTGTTGTCCGCCGTGCTGTGCAACGACATCGTGTGTTTGGCCATGGCGCCCGTGCTGGTCGACGGCTGTGCGCGACGGCGGCTCAATCCCCTGCCTTTTCTGTTGGCTCTGGCGTGTGCGGCCAATGTCGGTTCGGCAGCCACCCTGATCGGCAATCCGCAGAACATGCTGATCGGCCAGATGCTTCAATTGAGTTTCGCCAGTTACCTGCTGGAGGCCCTGCCCCCGGCCGCGCTGGGGTTGGTCGCCGTCTGGTGGGTGATCCGGCGGCAAGCGGGCGGGAATTGGCGGCGCGAGACCGTGGTGCCGTCATTCGACGAACCACGTTTCGACCGCTGGCAGACGGCCAAAGGATTCGTCGTGCTGGTCGTGCTGATGACCGTGTTCGTGATGGATTCGTTGCCGCGCGAAATCGCCGCCCTCGGGGCAGCCGGCATTCTGCTGACCAGTCGGCGGATGGCTTCGCGAGCCATGCTGCAATTGGTGGATTGGCAACTGCTGGTTCTGTTCGGCGGGCTGTTCATCGTCAATCACGCGATGGCCGAGGCCGGGAACACCGAGCGATTGTTCGCAGCGGTGCGTTCGGGCGGCATCGATCCCAGCCAGCCGACGATGCTGTTTGTGACCAGCGTGGTTCTGTCGAATCTGGTCTCGAACGTTCCCGCCACCATGTTGCTGCTGCCCTCGGCGCATCATCCGCTGGCCGGTGCGGTGCTCGCCCTTTCCAGCACTTTGGCCGGAAATCTGCTGGTGGTGGGCAGCATCGCGAATATCATCGTGATCGACCAAGCCGCCCAGTTGGGACAACGCATCACGTGGCGCGACCATGCCAAAGTCGGCATCCCCGTCACCCTGATCACCCTGGCGATCGCGGCCGCCTGGTTGATCCTGCTGACTTGGATGCAGGGGCTTGCCGCTGCACACGATGGTTGGAACATGGTCGGCTGAGCGGCGTGCCAGCAACCTGGCAAGGGCTAGCATGGATGGCAAGGCCGGGCGCGGATGGAATGAACTCAGTTGTGGTTGACGGCGCCCCGCTGACGATGCAACAATGTTGTCCACTTTGACTTGAGCCGCCCTGCGTCCTCCTGCCGGGGCGAACTCTGCCGAGGAAAGAGGCGCACGGGTGAACTTCAATCGAGAAACAGCGGAAGATGTCCGCAGCCAATGCGGTGGTTGCACCGGTGGCCCCTGCCCTTTGGCTCCACCAGATCACGAGCCGGTCTTGCAGGGTTGGCGGTTGTCTTGGGCTTCCCTGTTGTTCTTCGCTCTGCCGATGGCCGGCGCGATTATCGGAGCAGCCTGCGGCCGAAACGAGGCTTCCCTGCAATTGGTCGGTGGATTGACCGGTTTGGTCACCGGCATGGTCGCCAGCGGCATGGTCGCCAGACTCTTCGACGATCGGAAGGCAACGGCATGAGCATCCTGTCCTCGCTGTCGGCGATTCATACTTTCGTCGGCGGAATCCATCCTCCGGACGAAAAACAGTGGGCGGCCGATTCGCCGATCGAGGTGTTGCCGCTGCCCGGCGAGGTGCGCATCTCGCTGCTGCAACACCTGGGGGTGGTCTGCGAACCGACGGTCAAGGCCCGCGAAGAAGTGCGGATGGGGGACATCATCGGCCGTTCGGACGCCTTCGTCACGGCGCCCGTCCATGCCAGCATTTCTGGTACGGTTCAGCGCGAGACCGTGGCCACGCTGCCCAACGGACGGCACGTCCCAGTGATTCCGATCAAGGCGGCCGCGGAGCAGGAACTGCGCGGCACGTTGCTGCTGGGCGAGATGTTCGGTGGTTCCTGGCCGATCGGCGACACGGAACGGTGTGACCCACGGGATATTGTCCAAGCAGCTCGCGACGCGGGGCTTGTGGGACTCGGCGGAGCCGCGTTTCCCACGCATGTCAAGCTGGTTCGAAACGAGAAGTTCCCGGTCGACACGGTGATCATGAACGGTTGCGAATGCGAGCCGTACCTGACCGCCGACTATCGCGTGATGCTCGAATATCCAGAACCGGTCATCGCCGGGACTTTGCTGTCGCAACGTGCGGTGGGGGCAGAGCGGGCGGTGGTATGCATCGAAGACAACAAGCCGCAAGCGATCGAGTCGCTCCGGAAGGCTGCCGAGGGAACGGCGGTCGAGGTGCTTGTCCTGAAAACCAAGTACCCGCAGGGCGGCGAACGGCAACTGGTGGCGGCTGCGACGGGGCGCATCGTGCCGGGAGGCGGCCTTCCTTTCCAGGTGGGCGTCGTCGTTGTGAACGTCGCCACGGCCGCTGCGCTGGCCCGATCGGTGTTCCGCGGCAAGCCGCTGACGCATCGCGTGGTGACGGTCACCGGCGCCGGTATCCGCAACCCCAAGAACGTGCTGACCCCCCTGGGGACGACCTACGGCGAATTGATCCGCTATTGCGGCGGAGTGACCAAGGACGCTGCTCGCGTGGTCGCGGGCGGGCCGATGATGGGTTTTACCCTGAGCGCCGCGGACGAAGCGTCCGAGTTGATCCCGACGCCGGTCACCAAAGGCACCAGCGGCATCACGGTGCTGAGCCAGCGGGACGTCGCCCGCGCCGCCGAAACGGCCTGTGTGCGCTGCGGGCGTTGTGTCGACGTTTGTCCCATGCGTCTGGTGCCCACCCGCCTGGCGATGGCGGCGCGCGCGCAAAGCCGCGAAGTGCTCGAGCACTATCACGTCGGGGCCTGCATCGAGTGCGGGTGTTGTGCGTTCACCTGTCCGGCCAGCATTCCGTTGGTGCAATTGATCCGCGTCGGCAAGGTGATGCTCCAGAAGAAGCGTTAGAGAATCGTGAAGCGGTATCGCTCCACGCAGTACGGTCTCGCCGGGACCAGTGGTTTCAGAACTAGCATTCGAGGACTGTGAAGCGACATTGCCATGAGCCTTGGTAACTCTGCCCTGCCATCGGATTCCTCGCTGACCGGGGAACTGGACGGCGCGACTGCCGTGTCGCTCCAGATTGCGCCCTCGCCGCACTTGGCGGACCGGACGCTCTCGACTCGCCGCATGATGGTCGAGGTGATCATTGCGATGATTCCGGTGGTCGTGATGGCCATCGCCGTGTTCCGCTGGTACGCCGTGGTGCAGATCGGCATGTGCGTGCTCGCCTGCCTTGCCACCGAAGCGGTGTTGAATCTGATAGCCCGCAAGCCGCAGTCGTTGGGCGACTATTCGGCGGTCCTCACCGGGTTGATCCTCGGTCTGTCGCTGCCGTGGAGTTCGCCGTGGTATGTGGCGGTGGTGGCCTCGTTGGCCGCGATCGGTTTGGGCAAAGCGGCATTTGGCGGACTGGGGTGCAATATCTTCAATCCGGCGATGGTCGGGCGAGCTTTCGTGATGCTCAGTTTTGCGCGCGAGCTTGGCGCTTCGGCCTACGTGGTGGTCGACTCGCAGTTGACCGTGCTGACCGAGGCCACTCCTCTGTCGCTGGCCAAGCAGTTCGCGGCCGATCTAGCAGCCGGTCGGGTGACTGCCGGAGATGCAAAACTACAGATCGAGTCGGCCGAGAGCTTCTGGGCGCTGCTGGTCGGTCAGGTGAACGGGTCGCTGGGCGAAACCAGTGCGATTGCGATCCTGTTGGGCGGCTTCTATCTGCTGGTACGGCGCGTGATCTCGTGGGAGATCCCTGTCGGGATGCTGCTGGTCGCCGTGACCGTCGTCGAACTGAGTCATCTTAGCGACCATACGTTGCTGGGGCCGGTGCGTCATTTGATCTCCGGTTCGTTGCTGTTTGGCGCCTTTTTCATCGCCACCGATCCGGTGACCAGTCCCGTAACTCGCTGGGGAAAATTCGTCTACGGTTTGGGCGTCGGATTTTTCGTGGTGGTGATCCGCGTGTTCAGCAGCTACCCGGAAGGTGTGATGTTCGCGGTGCTGCTGATGAACGCCACCGTTCCGCTTTTGAACCGCTGGACGATTCCCCGTCCGCTCGGCGGCCCCGTGCCAAAGAAGGGTTGACGATGACTGGTGATGCGCCGAAAAAAGGAAGATACTTGCAGCAGGCTTGGCTGGTGCTCGTGCTGGGCTTTGTGTACGGCGGCGCCTTGGCCGGGGTACATACGACGCTGTCGCCCCGCATTGCCGAGAACAAGCTTCAAGAAACTCTGAACGTCATTCCGGACTTGGTGAAAGGCGCGGTGAGCGAGCGGACCGAACCTCTATCTATCGCCGGTCCGGACGGTCGTTCCGAACGCGTGTACCGGACCCGGGATGCCTCGGGCCGACACAACGGCTGGGTTCTGGCCGCGTCGGGTCAAGGCTTTGCCGACAAGATCGAGGTGCTGATCGGCTTGGACGACCGGCTGACGACGATCACCGGAATCTACGTGCTGGACCAGAAGGAGACGCCCGGCTTGGGCGACTATATCCGCGAAGCCACCTTCAGGGACCGCTTTCGCGGCAAGCCGACGGAACGGCCGTTAATCGCCGTCAAGCCCGCTCCTCAGTTATCCTCGGAGATCCAGGCCCTCTCCGGCGCCACGGTCTCGTCGTCCAGCGTCTGCGACATAGTGAACCAAGCGATCGCCCGCATGCGCGAGCCGATCCAGAACGAGCAAGGCCGATTACCCGCCAATTCCAGCGGGGCGGGAAACAAGATCGAGGTTCCCCGCTAGAACGACGGAAGAACGCGAGCGTTTTCGAACGAACCATCGAGAGACTTTGAACATGGCATCCTCTTCACCGACAGCAATGGAACGGTTCCTGAACGGGATCATTCCGGAAAACCCCGTGTACCGGCAGATGCTCGGGATGTGTCCGGTTCTGGCGGTCACGGGAGCGATGAAGCCGGCTCTGACGATGGCCGCTGCGACGGCGTTCGTGCTGATTTCGGCCAACGTGATGATCAGCCTGATCCGGGGGCTGCTGAAGCCGCATTTGCGGATTCTCGTGTTCACGCTGACAATCGCCACCTTTGTGACGGTCGCCGACCGCTTTCTGGCCGCTTACTTGTACACGATGAGCAAGCAGTTGGGTCCGTACGTGCCGCTGATCATCGTCAATTGCCTGATCATCTCCCGTTGCGAAATCTGTTCGTCGAAGCAATCGGTCGGGGTCGCGCTGGCCGACGGACTGGGGATGTCGCTCGGATTCGCGTTGGGCCTGGCCAGCATCGCGACCGTCCGCGAAGTGCTAGGGTCCGGCACGTGGTTCGGGCTGACCGTACTGCCGTCCGTCTGGCCGGCCTGGGGCATCATGATCCTGCCGCCCGGCGCATTCCTGGTGCTGGGGCTGTTGCTGGGATTGGTCGAGTGGATCGGGCAGCGGCGTGCGGCTTCGCCCTAGGAGACAACAAGCATGGACAATTTGGTGACCCTGGTGCAGATCTTCTTCGGCGCGGCGTTGATCAACAACTTCGTGCTGCACTACTTCGTCGGCATTTGTCCCTTCCTGGGCGTGTCGCGGCGGATCGACACGGCGTTCGGCATGGGGTGTGCGGTGACGTTCGTCATCTCGATCGCATCGATGCTCAGTTGGACCTTCACGTATTTCGTCCTGCGACCCGAAGCGCCTCTGCCGGCATGGCTCTGGAAACTGGCGGGCGGCGATCCGAGTGTGCAGATCGATCTGTCGGTGCTCAGCTACATCATGTACATCTTCGTCATCGCGTCGTCGGTGCAGTTCGTCGAGATGTACGTCCGCAAGTTCTTTCCCAAGCTGCACAAGTCCTTCGGCGTATTTCTGCCGCTGATCACGACCAACTGCGCGATCCTGTTCGCCTGCCTGGAGATCCTCAAGCAGTTGCAGGACCCCACTCGCCTTTGGGGACTGGCCGAGGCGTTGACCTTGGCGGTCGGGGGCGGCGCGGGCTTTACCATGGCGATCGTGCTGATGGCCGGGATTCGCGAGGAACTGGAACTCTGCAACGTCCCCAAGCCGTTGAAGGGGGCGGGGATCACGTTGATCGTGGCCGGCATCATGGCCATGGCGTTCATGGGCTTTGCGGGAGTCGACAAGGGAATTCAGAACATCCTTGCCGCGATGCTGAATTAGAGGGTACAAAGAAACGATGACCATCGTCTTCACATTGACGTTGTCCGCCACGCTGCTGCTGTTGCTGGCCGTCGCCATGGCCGCCGTGCTGGGCTGGGCCAATCAAGCGTTCCATGTCGCGGTGGATCCGCTGGTCGAAGCGATCAACGAAGCGCTGCCGGGCGCGAACTGCGGAGGCTGCGGCTATGTGGGCTGTTCGGAGTACGCCGCCGCCGTCGCCAGTGGGGAAGCGGCGTTGAACTTGTGCGGCCCCGGCGGCGCCAGTTGCGTCAACGCCCTGGCGGCGATCACCGGGCAGGAGGCGACCGCGGCGCTTCCCTACCGGGCCGTCGTGCATTGTGCGGCCACGCAGGACCAGCGTTTGCCCCGCGAAAAACCGCTTTACCTTGGCGAGCCGACTTGTGCCGCCGCCAACCTTGTCGCCGGATACCAGGGCTGCACCTACGGCTGCCTTGGCCTGGGCGACTGTGTCCGGGCATGCGACTACGACGCGATCCACGTCGTCGACGGACTGGCCGTGGTGGACTACGACAACTGCATCGGCTGCAAAGCGTGCGCGGCAGCCTGTCCGCGGAACATCATCTCGATGGTTCCCTTCAAGGCCGAACGAATGCTCGTCGTGGCCTGCTCGAACCGGGACGGCGGTCTTGCGGTCAAGGCGGTCTGCCCGATCGGCTGCATCTCGTGCTCGATGTGCGCCAAGAAGAGCCAACTGATGCGCATGGATAACAGCCTGCCAGTCATCGATTACGACGCTTACCGGGACGAAGGCGACTTCGCTGAGGCAATCGAGAAGTGTCCGCGCGAGAGCCTGATCTACGTTGGAAAGCCTACTCCGGAAGATTTGGCCAAACTGGCCGGGGAAGAAC
Source organism: Pirellulaceae bacterium (assembly GCA_023382975.1). Taxonomy (GTDB): domain Bacteria; phylum Planctomycetota; class Planctomycetia; order Pirellulales; family Pirellulaceae; genus SKKK01. The sequence goes on along the minus strand of JAHDXO010000011.1, from coordinate 166,353 downwards.
TGCCCGATCGGATCAAAGCCGACTTCCAGACAACCGTCGACCGCACCGACTGGTGGGGCTAGTCCGACGTTCAGTACGGCGTGACCACGAAACTGCTCGTCGATTGCTGGTAGTATTCGATCTCGCGCAATTTGAACTGACCGTCCCACGGTTCCATCGCCCAGACAAGCGGCGTTCCTTCAAAGTCGTAGTGACCAATGACGTTGATGTGGGAACTGCCGCCGATTGTGTAGCCGAAGTAGAGCGCTTTGGAAGCGCCTGTGTTGGCCTTGAGCCAGTCGTAGTCCAGCCGAGAGACGGAGAAGGGACTGATGACAAACCCTCTCCACCGCAGCGTGGTGTCGGAAGGATTGGCGACGTTCTGTGGCGTGGCCAAGTCGGCGACAATCTGCGCGATGCCGCCCGTGGGCATGCCGCCCATCTTCGGGCCCTCGGACGCTGACAGGTGCCCGTACAGCGCAATGATCTTTCCCGGCGCCAGGTGGGGGCGTCCGCCTCGGCAATAGCGTCCCCAGAACGCCAGGCAGGCTGCCCAGCAAGCCATGTCGTGCGGCTGCTTGATCGCTTGCTGACTGCCCTGGATCGGACCCAGGCTGACCTCTTGCGGCCGGCCAGGGACACCGGGCGGAGCATCGCCCCAAACCGCCGAGGCAAGTTCCGGAGCAGGGACGTTGACAAGCCGTTTGTCGAACTCGCCCAGAGTCTTGGGGCCGACCTTGCCGTCGGGCGTTTCGTGGGGAAGTGTCTTCTTCTGAAAGCTCTTCACGCCATCGAAAGTTTCAGAGCCGAAGATCCCGTCCATGCTGCCGTTGGACTTGGTCGATTGCGGCAGGGGATGTCCGAGGTGAACAAGCGCATACTGCAAAATGGCCACAGGCGCGCCTCGCTCGCCCCTCTTGATCACGCCGTTGCCCGTCGCCGCTACCGCAAAACGCGGATGGCCGAACCAGTTGGATTGAAATGCCATGAGTCGAATTCCTCGATGAATAGAGTGGGTCGCCGGGAAAAGCCAAGGGAGTTGTCGTCGACCGAACGGCAAGAGTTGCCGGGATTTGTCGAGAAAATGCGGCGAACGACAGCTACGGATACTGCTCTTGCGACGATGACTCTTCGGTCCGATTGTCCGCAACCTGGGTGCGTCCGTCGGACCGGCATTCCCAATCTTCCGGCATCGGTGCGGTCAGCAAGTCGCGGAAACCGGGCGTGCAGATGAATCGTCGGCCATGCTCGCCGGCGGAAATGATCAACGCCTCAACGCCTTCGGGCAGACGGTCGAATCCGTCGGGCCCCAGGACGCTGAGCGCGGTCGCCCAGATGTCCGCGATCACCGCCGTCGAAGCGACCACCGTTGCCGACCGGGCCGCATCGGCCGGGAGTCCGGTGCGAGGATCGATGATATGGCTGTAACGCTTTCCGGCGATTTCGATCTGTCGAGCGTAATCGCCGCTTGTGGCAACCGCGCGATCCACGATTTGCAGCCGAGCGAACGAACCAGGCAAGTCGGGATCTTTCACATCGACCAGCCAGGGTTGCCCGCCGGGTTGAGTGCCGAAGCAGGCCAAGTCCCCGCCGACATCGACCAGACCACCCGGCAACTCTGCTTGCCGAAGTGACTGCAAGGCCAGATCGATGGCATAGCCCTTGGCAATGCCTCCCAGATCGAGACTTGTACGAGGTTCGTGCTTGACGATCCCGGTTGCGGTCAGGTGAATCCCGGCCCAAGACGAAGCCAGTCGCGCTTCGGACAATTGCGCCGCGGTAGGTTCCTGGTCCAATTGGTCGGCTTGACGCCACAGTTCCAACTGCGGGCGGCAGGTCACGTCAAAGGCTTGGCCGGTGCGCTCGAAGGCAGTTCGAGCCGCATACATCACCGCGAGAGTGTCCGGAGAAACGCGGATCTCCGAGCCTGCCTCGGCATCGCGAAAACGGGCGACCTCGGAATCGTCCCGCCAACTGCTCATCTGCGATTCGATCCGCCGCAACACCTCCTCGGCCCGGTCCAGCGCATCCTTGGCACGGTTCGTCTTGTGATGAGCCACCACCGCGGCCAACGCGCAATTCGTGCCCATCACATCATCGGGATGGTGCATCACGACGACCGCCGTGTCGCCCCGATCCATGGAGATCTGCCACTGGCCAATGATCACCAGGATGATCAAGACCAAAACTCCGGCGGCACTAATTAGAGGGCAGTTCTTCATAGCTGCATTAGAGACAACAAGACCCGCTTAGTCCAGTCATTCGCGATTCCAATCGAGAAATTTTTTCCCCTTGCTGAATAAACAGCCATCCGCGGCATGGCCGAACATTTGAAGGCCGCCCAAACCCGAAATTGTGCCAAGTCAAAAACTCTCCAAATTTTCATGGTATATTCACGCCCTGTTCACAATCTTCGCTCCAATAGTGAGCTGGATGGTGCCGAGGCGGGTTGATCGGAGAAAACCCGATTTTCGTGCCGTCCGGTTCCTCCGTCGGAAGAGACGGTACGCAAACGAAGCAGAAAGGGAAGATTTCATGACGTTCTGGAGAATTGGCGGGTCGGTAATCTCGCTCTTGACATTCCTTGGAGTGGTGGATTCCGTATCCGGCGCGGAGGTCGGCGCCGAACCGACTCGGGCGCGCGGGGTCGTGTTCCACGATGCGAACGACAACCAGGTCTTCGACCAAGCCGACAAGCCCCTGGCCGGAATCCGCGTCTCCAACGGGCGCGAAATCGCAACGACGAACGAGTCGGGCCAGTATGAGCTGACCGTGGACGACGACACGATCCTGTTTGTTCTGAAGCCGCGGGGTTGGCGGACTCCGCTCGACGAAGCCAATCTGCCGAGGTTCTACTACATCCACAAACCCAACGGCTCGCCCGAATCCCAATTCCCCGGAGTTGCCCCCACCGGGCCCTTGCCTGCCTCGGTGGATTTTCCTCTCTATCCGCAAGACGAGCCGGACAAGTTCCAAGCGGTGTTGTTCGGGGATACTCAGCCTCGGGACAAACGCGAAATCGAATATCTGGCCAACGATGTCGTTCAGGAATTGATCGGCACGAAGGCGGCCTTCGGAGTGACACTGGGCGACATTGTGTTCGACAACCTGGACCTGCTGGAGCCGATGGCTCAAACGATCGGTGTCCTGGGCATCCCGTGGTACAACGTGATCGGCAACCACGACCTGAATTTCGAGGCCCAGCACGACCGGCACAGTGACGAGACGTTCGAGCGGGTTTTCGGTCCGCCGTACTACAGTTTCGACTACGGCCCCACGCACTTCCTGGTACTGGACGACGTCGAGTGGCTGATCGACAGCCGCAACGGCCGAGGAACCTATCGCGGCGGGATTGGAACCGAGCAATTGGAGTTTATCCGCAACGACTTGGCTGGCGTTCCCGACGATCAATTGGTGGTGTTGATGATGCACATTCCCTTGCCCGGTGTCCAAGACCGGCAGGAGTTGTATCGCTTGATCGAGAAACGGCGGTTCTGCATCTCAATCTCGGGCCACACGCATACCCACGAACACCGTTTCATCACGCGCGACGATGGCTGGCAAGGTCCGGAACCGCATCATCACATTGTGAACGTCACGGCGTGCGGCAGTTGGTGGCGAGGTGCTCCGGACGAACGGGGAATCCCCCATGCCACGATGACCGACGGCGGACCCAACGGATACTCGGTCATCACGTTCGACGGCACAGATTACACGCTGGACTACAAGGCCGCGGGCCGCGACCGCGACTACCAGATGCAGATTCACGCGCCCGGGTTTGTCTCGCTGGCCGAAGCGTCCAAGACCGAGGTGCTGGTCAACGTGTTCAACGGATCGCAGCGGTCAACCGTCGAGATGAGCGTGGATGACGGGCAATGGATTACCATGAAACAGGCGGCGGTCGAGGATCCCGCATACCGTCGGCTGTACGACATCGATCAGCAACTGGCCGACAACCCATGGATCGACTTGTCGAAACCGCACCCCTCGACGCACATCTGGGCCGCCAATCTGCCGGACGGACTCGGAACCGGACTGCATTTGATCAAGGTGCGCACGGTCGACATGCATGGCCGCGAGTTCACTGCCAAGCGGATCTTCCGCATCGAGCGAACCGCGAGTCCCTGAACCCCAGCGAAGATGCCCGGTGCGGCTGTCGCCGGGGTTCGGTCTGTACCGCTGCTGGAATTGGTGCTAAGCTGGTCCGCGTGTTTTGGACCAGCCGCTACCAGGAGCACGCCACCGAAAAGTTGCGCAAGCCCGCCGATGTCCGAAGCCCCGGAAAAGAAACCGATTGATGACTGGAACGGTCAGCGCATCGAGTTAGGACAGACCCGCGATGTGAAGCTGGCCGTCAGCGAGAGCTACAGCGGAATGACGGTCCAGATTCCGCTGCAAATCCGCCGCGGACCGCGCGATGGTCCGACCGTGTTCGTCACCGCTGCGCTGCACGGCGATGAGATCAACGGCACGGGCGCGGTTCGGAATCTGATCCAAGATCCCGGCTTGATACTGGCGCGGGGCAATTTGATCCTGGTGCCGGTGCTGAATATCCTCTCGTTTGACCGGCACGCGCGCTACCTGCCGGATCGGCGCGATCTGAACCGCTGTTTTCCCGGATCGGCGCGAGGCAGCTTGGCAAGCCGAATGGCGCGGACCATCTTCGACGAAATCGTCCTGCGGTGTGACTACGGCATCGACCTGCACACCGCCGCAATCCGCCGCACGAACTATCCCACCGTGCGCGGCGACATGAGTGACGACGGCGTGCGGCGACTGGCCGAGGCGTTCGGTTGCGAGATCATTATGAACGCCAGAGGCCCGCAGGGAGCCTTGCGCCGCGAGGCCTGCGCGGCCGGATGCCCCACGATCATCATGGAGGGTGGCGAAGTCTGGAAGGTCGAACCGGCCATTGTGGCGGCGGCAGTTCGCGGGGTTACCAACGTGCTTCGCCGCCTCGGGATGCTTGACGGCCAGCCCGATCCACCTCGGTTCACGACCGTGATCGAGAGAACCAAGTGGATCCGCGCCGAACGCGGCGGGTTCTTGCGGTTCCACGTCAAACCGGGCGACATCGTGGAGACGGCCCAACCGCTGGCGACCAATACCGATCTGTTGGGGCACGAGCAGAACGTCTTGCAGGCGCCGTTCGACAGCATCGTGCTAGGCATGACGACGCTGCCCGCGGTCTGTCCCGGCGAACCGGTGTGCCACTTGGGCAAATTGCCGCAGGGAATGAACGGTTCGCAAATCCTGCAGTTCCGCGATCAGCGTGCGGACGGCGAAGACGGTATCGCGGAGAATTTCTCGTCTCGTCTGTTGGTAGTGGATCCGGCCCAACCCGATTGATTCAGTCCGGTCGCTTCCCCCGGTCTGCCGATAAGTACGTGTGGACGGAAACGGCATGCGTTTCGGATTTGCGGATGGAAGGGATCATGCTGGACAGGATCACACGACTTGCCGTTGGGCTCGCCCTGATTTGCTTGACACCGCTCGCGCTGCGCGGGCAGGATTCCGATTCGGTCGTGGCCGGCTCGGAGCGTCGCGAAGACCCGGCGCTGAGCCCCGAGATGCAGCAGTTGCGGGCGAGAGTCCGCCAAACGCTGGCGTTCTACTTCCATCGTCCAGAGAACAACCTGGAACGCAGCCCGTGGGGAGTGATGCACTGCATCATCGGTTTTGGCGTCGACACGCCGCTGCTGGTGAACCGCCAGCGGGTCAATGCAATCGCTTGGCTGTGCGCCAACGAGCCGTGTTACGGCATGCGGATGGCGTACCTGCATGGTGGCCGGCTGCGTCTGCGAATGGGGCCGGGCTATCAAGGCCACGAAGGTCAGTTTCTCGCAATTCTCGCCCAGTCCCGCGTCAAGATCGATTATCCTCTGCTGGTCGCCGGGCGTCAGATGTCGGTCCTGGACCTGGTGGAATCCGAGAAATCGTCGTGTGTCGCAGGGACCGAGTTGACGTTCAAGCTGATCGGCCTGTCCCACTATCTGGATTCGGATTCGTCATGGCAGACGCCCGACGGACAGGTTTGGGACATCGCTCGCCTGGTTCGCGAAGAGTTGGCGCAACCGGTGATCGGCGCTTGTTGCGGCGGCACGCACCGACTGACCGGATTCAGCTACGCGGTTCGGGGACGGCAGCGGGAAGGCAAACCGATCGACGGGCAATGGGCGCGGGCCCAGCAGTACCTGGAAGACTACCACCGCTACGTCTTCCGTTTGCAGAACGCTGACGGCAGTTTCAGTACGGCTTGGTTCGAACGACCGGAGAGCCAAGCGGACCTGCAACGGAGACTGAACACCAGCGGCCACGTGCTGGAGTGGCTTGCCCATTCGTTGCCCGACGAACAACTGGCGGATCCACAGGTGATCCGAGCGGTCGAATACCTGGCGAATCTCCTCTGGGAAGGCCGGCATCGAAAATGGGACATCGGGGCTCAAGGCCACGCGATTCACGCCTTGGCGTTGTACGACGAGCGGATGTTTGGCGGCCAGCCGGGCCGCCGCGCGGAACAACTCGGGCAGGCCATAATTCTTGGAAATCGCTCCGCTGCCGATATTGTTTCGCGGACGCCTTAAGTCTACGATATGGCAGCCCGCATGTACGGGTCGTTGTCCCGCCCGCAAGTCGCCTCTGCAGACGCCGTTCTTCGCCGGATGAAATCACAGAAGTTCACCAAACAGTTCGCGACGATCTATGCTCTCGCGGTGCAGATCTGTACCAGCGGCGAGGCGGATGCCATTCTCGTCGTGCTGGACGGGCCGACGGACTGGGGCCAACTGAAGCAGTTGGCCGGAACCGCGAAGATCCTGGCGGTCGCGGATCGCATCGAGGAACTCGCGGGAGCCCGCGACCAGGGCATCGAGCCCGTGGTGGTCGAGATGGAGGGCGCCCCGGTGTTCCACAAACTAGAACAGGCTCTGCTGGAGAGTGTCGCCCAGGAAACGCTCGCGCCCAATTCCGTCGTGGTCGCCGTCTACAGCGGATTCGAACCGGGAAGCATCGATTCCATCAGCTACATCCGTCTGGCGGAACACTTGGGCCGACTGACCGCCCGCGATCTGCGCAAGCTGGAAACCAGCGTGCCGCTGGAAACGCTCAAGCTGGTCTTGGACATCGCGCTGGAGATCGGCCGCGAGGGCCGCGAGGGCAATCCCGTCGGGACGCTGTTTATCGTCGGCGACTCGCGCCGCGTGATGAACCACTGCCATCCCGCCGGCTTCGATCCGGTCAAAGGCTACAGCCGCAAGGAACGCAACCTTCAGGACCTTCGGGTCCGTGAAGCGATCAAGGAGATCGCACCCCTGGATGGCGCCTTTATCGTGGCGGCGGACGGTACCGTCGAAAGGTCGTGCCAGTTGGTCGACGCACTGCACGCCAATCTGACCTTGTCCAAGGGACTCGGCGCACGCCACTGGGCCGGTGCGGCGATCTCGAAGAACACCAAAGCCATCTCGGTCGTTGTCAGCCAGACCAGCGGTACCGTCCGTTTGTTTCAGAACGGCGAGGTCGTGCTGCGGGCGGAGCCGTTCCAGCGCGCGATGAAGTGGAAAGATTTCGAATACGAACGTCCAGCTACCCCTGCCGAGTAAGATGAACGACCAGCCTCGCGCCGCGATTCGAGTTCGCCTCGCCGACCTGAACCTTCCCGAAGATGGCTACCACGTGGTGGAATTGCTCGATATGTATTCGCGCGAACCCCTTGGTCAGGCAGCACCGCTGGCCGAGGACGTCCGCGGTCGTCTGCTTCCCGGGCTTCGCGAACACCCGACGTCGTTAATTCTGCTGGCGTTCGACGAGTCTTCGGCGGTTGGGATCGCCGTTTGCTTCGTCGGATTCTCGACATTTGCCGCTCGGCCGCTGCTGAACATCCATGATTTGGCCGTGCGTCCCGAGTCGCGGGGCTGCGGCGCAGGACGCGCGTTGCTGCACGCAGCCCAACAGCAGGCCGTCCAGCGCGGTTGCTGCAAAATGACCCTCGAAGTCCGCAACGACAACCACATCGCCCGGCAACTCTACCGGGACTTCGGCTTCGCCTCCGGCAACGACGACTCGTCGAACTTCGCTTTCTGGACGAAGTACCTGACTACCGATATCGCTAGCCCGGATGATGCATGAGTGTCAGGGGCTGTAGCTGGGAGAAGTCGCTCAACTGGGGGCGTTGAGACGGTCGTGAGATGGGCGCAGCGTGTTTCAACGTCAGGCGATGCTGGAAAGGCGCGAGAGACTCAAATTGAGGGTTCGTCCGGTCGATCCACGATGATGCATGAAAACAGGCGATGGGGTTCGCCTTGAAACGCGGCCGAACAATTGGACCGGCCCCTGATGACGCCTACTGGCAAGGTTCTCCTTGATGGTAGGGGTTCCACGCGGAAGCGACGCCCCCGCGAGGATCTTGCTCCCAGGTTTCTTATTGGGCTGGGCGGTATGGCGGACCAAGTCACCAGCCACCGCCCGTGCGACGCGCTGATCGTCAAGTCGATCGACCGCAGAGGGATGGCTCGTGAATGGTCAATCCTGGCAGCGTCGGCCTGGCGCGGGACTATCCCGGCGAGGCGTGCTGCGCCGGTATGCCGACGGGCACCTGGAACTCAAGCGAGTCCGCTACGAAGTGGATCGTACGGTCGCGGTGCTCGTGGTCGGGGCGCCATGCCGATGCGCGCGGGATGAAACAGTGGTATCTCGCGGCAGGCGCGCAATTCTTTTACACCTTGGGGATGCATGAGCCGCTTGGGTATTCACACCTGCACATTGTGCAGCTTCTGGCCAAGGGCGGCAAACTGCGGCGGTTATCGCCGTTGGGCGGTTCTGATCGAAGATTGGCATTCCAATTGCAGATTGTTGTTAACGATTGATGAACAACGTCGCCCGTTTGGCGTCGCACCTGCTCGGCGACGTTTTCCATGATGCAAGCGGTTCTCAGGCGGAAGCACAGGGACCGTTTGCGATGCAACAAAGGAGGGTAGGACGATGTGTAAGTCATTGGTATCGCTGGTGACCGTGGTTGCGTTGGGATTGGTGACTTCGGAGGGGCTGGCACAGCGCGGCGTGGGCGACGCGGCCGGCATGGTCCGACTCGGAGTCCGGCCCGAGATGGTCGAGTTGACCGGGCAAGTGATCGACGTGAAGATCGAGCCCTGCCTTCAGACGACCGGACGTTCGCTGGTGGGGGCTCACTTTCTGCTGAAGACCCCGGAGGGACAGACGCTGAATATTCACTTGGGACCAGCGAATCGGGTCGAGTCTGTAATTCGGGAGTTGGTGCCGGACACGGCCGTTACGGTGCATGGCTTCCGGACGGATAAGATGCAGGAAGGTCATTACGTTGCCCAGCAAATCCGCTGTGGCGACCACGTGATTACGTTACGCGACGAGACACTGCGCCCCGTCTGGGCAGGCGGTGCGGGAACGGGTGGGACGCTGGCCGTTCGCGGCAACGTGCGAGGATTCAGCCGTGGAGTTGGACGCGGACAAAGACGTGGCGGCATGCGTTCCGACTGGTACCTCAACGGCGTGCGGGAAACCACCTCGGGGCAAGGCCCGGGATGGCAAGGACGATAGACCGCAGACTGCGTACAGTGTCGACCTCCGTTTCGTTCGCCGACCGCTTCAAGCAGACACATTTGCAAATCCGAATCCTGTTCGTCGGTTACGCTTGGCGTGCCAATTTGCATAACCTTGCCGCGGTCGCCGTGTCCTGTCCGACCGCCGCCGTCTATCCCCGCGCCAACCGCGTGCCTCGTCCTTTTATCGCCTGGGCAAGACGCCACAAGTCCCGACGAGCCACGTGATCTGGATGGGTGCTCGATCCAGAGTTCAAGGCGGCCGAGTTGGGCGCATCAGGCACGCATCGGTCCCGGAAGGTGCATCTGGGGGCGTCAATGGTGACGTGCGTCACGAAAGCGCATGTCTGGTCATGCTCGTACTCGTGCTCGTACTCGATTGTGGGAAGCCGCACTGTTGATTCGGAAGGACAAGGCACGTGCAACGGAAGAAACATCCGACTGAGGTACTTCGCGAGGCCGATAATTCCAGACGCAGCTAGGCAATCAGAGATTCCGAAGCGACCGCCGACAGACTCAGTCGGAGTCGACGAAAGAACCAGCCAAACAGCGCACCGATCCCCCGAAGTTCGTCCGGTACTACCAGTTGCTCCTCGACACCGGAAAGTTCCAGAGCCGAGCCGTGCTCACTCGGTATCTTGGCGTCAGCCGGGCACGGGTGCCCCAGGTCCTGAGTCGCCTGAAGTCGCCGCCCTGCGCTTCCGAAACGCCATCATCAAACCCTTCGCAGGGGTCAACCCTGTTTTCGGTCTTGGTGATTTCCTCGCCGCCAGGTTTCTTGGTCTTGGCGAGACTGCGCCAAATGCTTCTCGGCACGACGGATCACCACTGCCCAACTCGTGACCCAGCGTTCCGCCTCCAGGCAGCAAGGCTTGTCCAACGATCTACTCGTGGAACATGAGGAGCGTGTGGTAGATCAGAATCGGACGGCCAGCCGAAGCACGCCGATGGGTTGAACGGAAAGTATGCGATAGTTCCGGGACGACGGGGCACGCGGAGAGGAATCCGTCGGGCGTCACGGCGAGTTCCTGGTTCCCGCCCGCGACGGCGGCGGCCAGTTGCTCTGCCCAATCGTCCAGTCCTCTGGACTGAACGTACCCCAGCATGCCGGCTTCCTCTTCCTGGGCCGCATAGTCGCTGCGCAAGAAGCAGCCCAAGCCTTCGTCGCCAACATACGTCGATAACGGATGATGCGGCCCAAGCCGCTTGGCCTCGAAACAGAACCGAGCCCTCGGTCGGGTGTGGCTCGACACAACTCGCAGGTCCACACGTTTCCGGTGCCGCCCTTTGCGGTGAGGAGCGTTGACCGGAGGATCATCACTGACGAAGAACCTGCTCATCCACGGCTCAGTCCCGTCATCCAGCACTGCATCGATAGCCTCCACCAGGTCGCCGGTGATAACCGTTTCTTCGGCTGAGGCGTAGCCCGGCGCCGCCAATCTTCCATATCCCAAAGCCACCAGCCGATGGACGCGATGGACAAAAGCACCCTGAAACTCGGCAGCATTGCCCGAGGGAGAACCGGCGGGCCGGTGGAGTCGAATCACGGCGACGATTCTCCCAGTTGCAGGGTCTCGGCGATGATCTCACTCGCGTCGAACAGGGCTTGGCTTTCGGTCCAGTGGAATCGCTGCATCGGCTTGAAGAGGAACGTCCTGGTGCCTTCGAACAACCGCAAATTGCGGTCGAAGTAGACCCATTGGGCGGGCTGTAGACGGAGCCGCTGCCGCGTCTCTTGCAGTTGTTTCGCGGTTGGCGTGTCGGCTTGGGCAACAACCAGTTGCCGTGCCGCCTGTCTGTCGGCGATCAGGTCGATCTGCACCATGCCGGAGCGATCATCGAACACGACACCGACCTGGTGCCGCTTCGATGACGCGTCACCGAGGAATTCGTCGAGTTCGCTCTTGAGGCGTCTTGCGTAGCTTCGCAGTTCCTCGACCCGCGGCGACCGAATCGCGGGTTGACCGAGTTTGCCGTCGTTCAGTTCCAGCCGGACATGAACGAGGTCATGGACCAAAGCCCGTTCTGGGGGATTCAGTTCCAGCGCGTCGTAGACGAGTTCATTGAGTTCCCCCAGCAGACTGTCGAGATTTCCGCTTGGTTCAGCGAAAGCGAGTGACTTCTGACGCGTGGTTGCCTTCTCTGATCGCACGGCGTCTATCGTGACCGGCTCGGTCCGAGCAAGGAGCGAATGCAGATGAACCCACCGGCTCAAACCCTTGCCTTCCAACGCAGCAAAGGGCGTCGGTAGCTGATACAAGGCAGTAATCGTCCCGCGGCCGCGTTGCACACCAAACTGCGGCGACATGAGGAACTGGTGGTAGAACACGAAATTAGAACTGAGGTACAGCGACAGCGCCTTGAGTAAGTCGACGTCATCCGTCGGGCTGACGATTCCGATTTGGCGTCTAGCCGGAATCAGGTACTCGTTGCTGAACACCGCGAAATTGCGCGCTGCGCTGACGATGACATGAGGGGCTCGGCAGACTTCGAGCCCGCGCTGGCTTCCGCGTAGATCAAGATGGTACTTCCGGTTGTCTTCGAGGGCGTCCTTAGGAAAACTGAAAAGATGTCGAAGCCTCGCCAGCGGCTTGACATTCAGGACCGACTTGCCGACCACTTCCTTGATATACTTGGTCTGATGCGGCCCTTCGGCCACCGGCTTTTCTCTCAAAGCCGGTCCTTCGGCGACGACAAGCACCCCCTCGTCATCCAACTGGCCCAGGCTCACGCAACGCTTCTCCAGTTTCTTCAGCAGTCGCTCGTCGGCGGCGCTGCCCCATGTCGCCAGCTTCCACGGTAGGGCGGCTCCGCCGGCGACCGCCACCAGCGGCAAGTCGCGGATCTCGCTGGCGTTCACGACCAGATTCCACGTCTCGTTGCGAACGTCGGATTGATCGGATCTTGTCGCTTCCTGGTTGGCAACCAAGGGGGAGTAGACGGTGATGTGCTCCGACGCCGGAGGGGATGAGGCGGCAGGACGCAGCCGGTAGACAAACGCCGCCGCCGGAACGCGCGACCGGCCCGCAAAGAGCACCTCGGCCAGATTCGAGAAGTTGGCGACCGTTTCCAGTTGCACCGCCTGCGAGAAAGCCGCACGAAACTTCTTCGACGGCTCTTCGAATAAGGTCATCGCCGGCAAGAGAAGGGCGGCCACGCCACCGTCTTCGAGAAAGTCAGCCACTCGCCAAGCAAAAGCCTGCGCAACTTCATTGTCTCCGCACGGTCGAGCTTTCTTACTCTCCGGCGAAGACATCCATTTCCACACGGGTTCGTCCTGGGGAATGAGCCGGCGCGGGTTCGGGTCCAGTCCCTTCCAGGGCGGATTGCCCACAATCCAGTCGAACTTGGTCTTCGCCAATCGCCTCTCCGCCCGTCTGCTCAGCGCGAAGAAGTTCGAGTGGAAGATGTTCTTGTCGCGCAGGGCGGGAAGAGGCCGCTTCCCCCCTCTGACTTCCAGGTCCGGCGGATCGACATAGTCGAGCAGCGTCAGAATCAGACTCAACTCCGTCACGCTGCAAGCATCCGGGTCGTTGTCTACGCCGAAAATGTGGCCTTCCAGCAGTCTCCGCAGTTCCGCGGGGCTGGGACGCCCTTTCCCCGGCTGCTGCGTCTTCTCGATCAGTCGCCGATAGCACTGTACCAAGAACGCCCCCGAACCGCACGCCGGATCAAGGATCTTCATCCCGCGTTGCAGCGGACGAGAACCCTCCAACTCGGCCAGCATCAGATTCACCACGGGGATTGGCGTGTAGTACGCGCCCGCCGCCTTGCCCTTGGTCGTCTTGCCATCCTTCTCGGGCGAATGCAGGAACTGCTCATAAACCACCGACAGCGTCTCGATGGGGATGTACGAGAAATCGTAGGCTTGGAAGTCCAAATGCAACTGCCAGTCTTTGTCGCCGACGATCTCGTCGCCCGCGAACGTCGCCGCCACGCGCCGCACGTGTTCGTCCGTCGGTGCATCCTTGCCGCGCAACCGGAGCGGGAAGACCGTACCATTGAGCCACGCATCAAGTTCGCGAGTGACTGCCAGCAAGCCGGCGCGCGTGGCGGTCCGCCCGAACACCGTGGCCGCGTCCAGCGCCCATTTCCGCAGCTTGCGATCCGAAAGGATGTCGCGATGCCGGAGGTAGTGCAAGTAAACGTACTTGCCGATCAGGGCGTGAGAAACGTCTTTCGCTAGGCGGCCACGCGACTGCAACCACTGGTCGAGTTTCTTCAGGTTGTCGAGCAGGTTCCAGTCGACGCGTTTTTCGGGCGTGACGTATCGGCCCCAATCACGCCACAGCTTGCCGTTGTCGATGGCGTCGGCGCGGAACGACTCGACGATCTCGGACACCGCGTTGAACCGGGTGAGCGTCCTGAGCACGCCGGCTTCCACGCCTTCCGCTCGCCGGTTGTAGCGGAAGCCAGAGTACAGCCGCAGGCCGCGCGGAGAATGCACCAGCACAAACGGCACCACGTCCTGGTTCCAGACCAGCCGGTGAATCGTGTTGGCTGCGTCGTCCGTCTCCGCCTGGCAAACGTAAACAACGGGCACCAGCGGATCCGTCAACGACTCTGGCGATTGCCGGAGGGTGTAGACGCCTTGCAGACCACACGGCCCACTGCTCGCCTTTCTGAAGACGTGTCCGAAATCGGGCGCCGACGCGAACGCGTCGCTGCCGCGCCGCAAAAAATGCGGCGAATCGGAGTAGCCCAGCCGGTCAAGTAGCGTGGCCAGTTCCATGCCCGTCCCTATGTTCCGCCATCCAACCTGATTCCTGTCGCCCACGAAAAAGTGGATTTTCCCCTCTGCCGACCCAATTCGCAAGCCGGGATACCGCGTCGCATGAACCGGCTGAAACGAGACCGTGTATTCGTCGAAGCTTATCTCCGCCGGTCAGCTTTCGAGGTTCGGTACCGGTTTTCATTCTCCGACCGAGCGATACCAGCGAGCCCGAGCTTCGGCGATCGCCGCCAACGCCGCCTCGGCTTCTTCGCGAGCCTCCTCAGGGAAATCCGGGTGCCGCAGGTGCTTGCGGAGGGCTTCCATCGGTGCAGGAACGGAAGTCGCAATCGACTGCGCCGATCGTTGCCCGCTGTGGCCGTCCAGCACGGCGGCGGCCCAATTCAGCCAGCCTGCTATGACGGCCGCATACCTTGGGGGCAGGGTGGCTGCAGCTTTAAGGGCGGCGCCACCAGGCAGAAATATGCGGCTGTCGTGGCCAACCGTCGAAAGCCTCTCGGCAAGCAGTCCGGGCAGTTCCGCCGTGCCGTCGGCAGCCAGCAGCTTGAACAGTGAATTGACGACATTCGTATCTGCCGGATGGCTGCGGATCCAGGCGATCGCTTCGCTCCTGTCGCCGGCCACAGCCTCACGGGGGAATCGGGCAAGGTGCGCGAGGAACTTCTCTCGAACGTGGCCATCCTCTGGATGATCGCGGAGCCAGACCCGGAGATCGTCGATGACCTGCCGTCGGTCCTGAAAATCGAGTTCGGGGAGCAGGCCAATGAAACGCGTGCGAACGAAATTATCGTCCGGATGGTCGCGGAGCCAGGCGCGGAGCGACGTTAGACGAGCGTGTACCTCATGCCGTGGGCTGCAGGAGATCAGCATGGTAAGCAGGAAACTGTCGAGCGACCAGGGAAGCTCGCCATCAAAGGCTTGCCACAGGCGTCGCCTGATGCGGGTCTGTCGTTCGGCCTGCCGAGCGACGGCGTTGTAGAGCTTTGAAGCACGCATGGGGGCGAGTGAGAAGTCGGCTGCGTCGATGATGCCGGAGATGGCAAGATCGCTGGGTATCGCTCGGCTGCGGTGATCCTTCCCTGACAAGTGGTAGAGTTGCAGCGCCGCCAACCAACTCTGGCCTTCGACGGTACTCGCCCGGCGTCTCAGTTCTCGCGAGATGCCGGCAGAAATCGGAATGCCATTCGTATACAACACAGCCACAAGCTCGGCGAAGTACCGTGTCTCAACTGTGGCCGCATCGGGACTGGTCCAAACTGCCAGGAGTTGATCCATCGCGGCCACCGCTCCGTCCACACTTCGGTCCCGGAGCGCGACTAGGCCCATCGCCAGCGGTCGAGCCACGTGGGGCACGGTCAGCGATACCTTGGCAAGAGTACGGGCCAAATCCCACGCCGGTGCCGGCCGCAGTTCCCAGGCTCGCCGCGCGACGCGAGCGTGCATCGTGCTGACGGTGCCGCCTTGATAGGCCCAGGGGCCGGATGTCCCCGCGACCTGGAAGATTCGCCAGCCCTGCTGCTGCTCCAACTGGGCCAGCCGCTCGACAGCGTTGGCGAGTCCTACGTCGGGCCGCGTGGCGAGCAGCGCCTCCAGTAACGGCCGAGGGCAAGGCGCGTAGGCGCGGTGGAAGAAAGCCACCGCGGACAGGGCCGCCTGCTCCCACGGAAGCTCTGATCCGAGCGCGGCCCTCGGCGTGGAACGCTGGTCGGCCAGCGTCGTCCAGATGCCTTCGATGATCTCGTCGAACGACGTACCGGCAGCCGCCTGCATCGCGAGCACGATCAATTCCTCGTCGGCTTCCGTGAGGGAACGGTCGGCCTCGCGGTGGTGGAGCGACGCCAGCGCCAGGCGTTCGTTTCGGTCGGGACGGCCCACGTCGACGGCAGGAAGCAGATGGACATCGCAGAGTTCGTGCCGATGGCGGTCGAACAGGAAGTCAGGCGTCGCCGCGAGCACGACCAGGGCCGGGTTGCGACGGCCCAGTTTTTTCAGAAGCTGCGGCCAAGCGCTGTCGCCGCCCAGCGGATCGTCGAGCACCAGCAACACCGGCCGAGCGTCGGAGGCCAACCGTTCGAGGGCCGCCTGGAGCCCGTCCAGTTTGTCTTCCTGGCCCAGCGAGTGCCGGGCGTCGACCGCGACACAATCGCCGTTGAGCACGAGTCTGGCGACGACGCGGAGCACCAGCGTGCTCTTGCCTCAACCCGGTGCACCGGTCAAGAACTGGACCCGCAATTTGCCTTGCCGGGATCTGGCGTCGGTCAGCGCCCCGCGGACCGACTTCACCAGCTTGTCGGTGATCGTCCGCTCGAAGAATCGCACCGCCTTGTTCGGGCCGCGTACTACGTCCGTCCACTCCGGCCGGCGCGCGACGAACGCCAGCGGTGTAGGCTCCTCCAGACGCAACTCCAGTTCCGTGCGATCAATAACGCGAAGAAGCTCGGGGCCCGAATCCGGCCGGAAGGGAAAAAGCCGGTGCTCGACGTCGACCGCGAGCACCGAGCGCGGCGGAAGATCCGGCCGGGCGATGGTGCCATCCGAGTCGGCCGGTTCAGGCTGATACACCGCCAGCAGCGCCCGAAGAGCCGTGACGATTTCGCCAAGCTGTCGGAGATCACCGACCTTGCCTGCCAGAGCCAATGCGTGGACCGCCTCCTGCTCGGCCGCCCAGACTGCGACGCCATCGTGCGTCGTGGTAGTGCCAGCCACGTACAGGGCGCGCGTTGCATCCCAGATCGCATCGAAAAGCAGCCCGTGCCCGGCGGAGTCTGCATCGGCCTGCCATAGGGCTCGATCCGAATGCGGCTTCGGGGCCTCCGATAGTTGCTTCAAGAACACCTTGCGCACCGCGTCTTTCTCGTCCAGCCCACCTGGGGCGTCATGGCAGGCGGCATAGCTGCGGTCGCTTGTGACGAGCCGGAAGGCGAGTTTGTTGCGTTCACTCGGGGACGCCCAGAGCCATTTTGGGGCGAATCCCAGGAGTACCTCCGCCAGTCGCGCCGGCTGGTGCCAAACGTCACCGTGTTTGCACTGCCAGAGCATGGATTCGCCCGTCGTGGACGCTTCGTCCACGTCTTCGGCCCACTCGTAGCGCAGCCACGCCGGAACTGTCGGGCATCCACGGATCGGTTTCTGCAGGACCATCGCAGCCAGGCGCAGCACAGCGAAGGCCCGTTGGTATTCGAACCCCGCGAGCGCGACACGTCCCCCGCGGGTCGCACGCAGTTCTTCGAGACGCGGTATTTCGACGAAGGAGACGCTCAATCTTCATCCTCTGGCGATCGGGACACGTGGGCGGGTTCCGGAGAATATAGCATACATGCCGACTCCGACCAATCACGTCGTGATGGTCGTTTGCTCACGGCACGTGTGGTCGGTGCCGAGGTGCCAGGGGAACAGCATGACCGCCGGCATAACGGCCGGCGCCGCCACCTGGTCTTCCATCAGCAACTGGGACTGGTCCCCAATCACCCACCTCCGGCCCCGCCGGCAAACAAAGCGTCGTCATCAACAACACGCCCGTTACCATTGGTGCCGCGAGCGCGGCCGCCGGATCGTCCGTCCGCAACACCCTGAGTTCCGGTGATCGCAACACGCTGGCGCCTGCCTTCTTCTTCGCCTGTCTGGACCAGGATCCCGACCTGGCGCGCCAGGTTTCGGTCTTGGCGAGACTGCGCCGAATGCTTCTCGGCACGATCGATCAGGTTGCTCATGCTGTCTGGATGGTTTCGGCCAAACGAAGCCGCCAGGTCGCGGAGCGTGGCGGTCGTGTGACGATGAGTCAGGTCGGCGGCCAATCGCGACCGGCCGCCGTCGAACGCCGCTGTTGATAGGCCACATAGTCCACTCGCCGCCGAGGAAGAAGCGTGTGTCCTTGGGACGCAAGCGCGGGGATCGAAGGGTTTCCTCCGTGTCTTTCTGGATCCTGTGACTCCGTCCGCCTACTTCGTCTTGCCGCGGTAGACGCGGGGTCGGGTGCCGAACAATTCGATCGCGAACGTGTCTTTGCCGTGGCGAATCAGCAGTGAGGTCGTTTCGGCCACGCCTTGGAACGGGTGAAACACGACCACGGCGATGTCTTCGCCCGCAACGGCGCCGGTGACGATCGGACGCCGGTCGCGAACGACGTCGGCCATCGTTCCGCCGTTGGCCGGCGGGACGTACCATGTCTGGCCTCCGTCGGTGCTGTACTCGAAATCAAGGCGTTTGCCGTGGGTCACCACGTCGGCGATCTGTGAGAACTTCCAGGCGCCCAGCGCGTGATAGTCGGGCGCCGCATGGAGGTGGGGCGGATACCAGGTCTTGCCCTTGCCCAAGGGCGTGCCGGCCTCGTCGGGCCGCCATTCTCCGCGGTCGTCGTGGTAATCGACGCAGTATTGCAGCGTGCGTAAGATCCCGTTCGGATCGCCGTCGGAGGGGCCGTGCGGCTCCCAAAGATAAATCCCGTCGCCCTCGAGCAGCGCGAACAGTGCCAGCGCCTCGTTGAAGTTCGGGCTGACCATCAAGCGTTCGTGAAAGATGGCCGTGCCCGGCGGATCGGTGGTCCGGGTGGGATACGGGATTCGCGGGTGGCCATAGTTGCCTTCGAGAATATCCATGGCGAACCAGATGAGCGGCTTGCCTTCGTTGCAGGCCATCCGCTTGTTCAACCGTGTCGTGTGGATCGCCGCCGGCACGAAGAAGTCGTTCGAGAACGTGTCGTACTGGCCGATGAAGCCGAACAGGTTGTCGAAGTAGACGCACTGGGAAACGGCCGTCAGTTCCTCGGCCAGACTCGTCTGCCTGCCGCGCACCGTCACCCGGCGCACCATGGCCGGGGTCATCCACTTCGCTGCCGCGTCGAGGTTGTCGTAGTGCGACATGGACTCTTCGTGCATCGAGGCGGCGGTCCATCCGTCCCCGCCCATGAAGGTGAACCGGTAGGGCGGCGGATTCCAGAAATCGGCGATCTTCAGCGCGGGCTGGATCCGCTTCGCCTCCTGGGCGAACAGGCAAAGTCGCTCGATGGTCGCCGGATGGTAGTCGTTGTGCCAGAACTCCTCATCTAGAAAGAGGTAGTCGAGGCCGGCGGCGATCGTGGCCTTCTCGATCGCATGGGAGGGATCCGACTGCAGGAAGGCGTTCTCCGTGGGCGAAATATGCGGGTCGTCGCTCGGCTTCTCGCCGATGCCATCGTTGAAGAAGCCGGTGGGAAGGGTCATCAGTCGTTGCTCGCGGGGAACTTCGTCGGCAAGGCCCCCGCCGCTTTGGAAATGGCTGACGCCGCGGCGGCGGCAATCGTCGAACGTGTCTTCCGTCCGCGACACGGCCAGCGAGAGTACCTTGCCCGGCGGCAATCGGAACTCGGGAAACCGCTGCGAATAGATCGGCAGGCGGTCGCCCTTTTCATAGCGGAACCAGCGCGGCGACTCCCGGATTTCGGTCAGGTCTCCGGTGACACCCGCCGCGCGGCGGGGCGTCTGGGCCGCCGGTTCGCCATTGATCCAAACGAAGGCCGCCGAGGCCGCCTTGCCCGGGTCGTCCGACCAGAAATCCCCCAGGGTCTTCGGCTTGCTCAGTTCGTAGAGGTGAACGAGATAGAGGCTGTTCGGCTCGACCTCGACGTTCTCGATCGGCTGGCCGACTTCATGTGTTCCCTGGAGATCCCAGTTGACGTAGTAGTAGCAGTTCTTGTTCGGGGGATCATACTTCGCGACGTTCGTCATGAAGTATCGGTTTCCCTTTCGCTGGACAACCAGATCGAGCTTTCGCGGATCGACAGAGTCGCACCAGAAAATCGCCTCGGACGCAGCGGGCGCCGCCGCGCGACCCTCGACGTTCGTGCCCGCCTCGGCCGCCGCGTCTTGCGGCGCAGCCGCCTGGCCAGGGCGACCGACGGCGCAGACCCCGAGCAAGCAGAAGAAGATCATCTGTTTCCAGCGCCATGTAACGTGCATCGTGTTCACTCCGATTCGAAAAATACCGATCAATCCGCTTCCGCGCGGATTCCGTTCATGTAGATTTTCTGGCCTTGGGCGCGGGCATTCTGCCGGCCGGCCAGGGTGATGCGGATCGTGTGCTCGACGACGCCCTGGTGGGCAAGGTAGAGATAGACGTCAAACAACTCGCGCAGCCCCTCGATTTCCTTTTGGTCCCAGGAATCGCCTGTCGAGACGATGGCCATCGACAAGAGTCCTCGCCACGTCGCCACGAGAGGGCCGCGGTGAAGCGTCAAATCGAGTTGCAGTTCGCCCTGCGGCAGGATCGTTGTCGTCGCGACATCGTCCGCGGCGCAACATTCGGTGCCCCCGATCCCGCCCGGCACCAGCCCTGCAAGCAAACCCAGGGCAAGCATGATCGACGGATTGGCACGGCGTGCGCCGAATGCTCGAAGGGGGCTGCGAGGTCGCGTCATGGTAGGGTCGTCCGGATCGGGTGGGAGGCAATCGGCAGAGCGAGTCTTCGAACCAGTATACCGGTAATTCATCCCGCTGTGGCTCATCACGATTCCGTCGTCCACACCGATGGTGTTGCGGACGAACGGGATGCCGTCCCCGCCTCGCGCACGCTCTGCGTGTCGAAACCGCCGCCCCGGTTCAAGTGGACGTGTCCTGAGATGATGTCCGTGCAACTGTTGACCACGACCAGCCATGCGGAAACTTGAAGCCCTCATCTCTTTCGTAATCTTTCACCTAATCTCATCCTGCTTCCTCATTGCGGGAAGATCAGGTGTGAGACTAAGTGTGAGAGCGACTGGCTGAAACTCCGGCGTCAGCGGATCGCCGGAACGACATCGCCGGCGGCCCGGGTACACAAAGCGTGATAGGCACCGACGTCGATGGTTTCGGCGACGAGATGCACCGAGCCGTCGGCCGCCAGAAAGTTGGTGCCGACCGGGTGAAAGCTGCTGAAGTTGAACGAAGCGCCCGCCACGGAATTCGGCGGCGTTGTGGCCACTGCGGCAATCCGGCCCGGCGCGTGTGCCGCGCCGGCGAAGACTCCGAGCCACGTCGAAGGCGAGTACTTCGAGTTGCGTTCGCCCACCACGAGCGTTTGGCTCAAACCGTCCGTCAGATCGGCAAAACGAAATCCTTCGCGAAAGACGATCGCCCCGTTGCCGATGCAATCGCCGGTCCCCCCGCAAGCGTCCAGCATTTGAATCGTGCCGAACACGCCGATATAGTTGGCCGCGGGAACTTCGGTTGCCGAGTAATGGGCCGTATAGTTCGGCATCGGCATCGGTCCCGCGGGCAGCGTGAATGCACGTCCGCCGACATCCGAGGCACAACGATACACCGGAATGAACGTGCGGCGAGCTTCGTCATGAACCGCCGCCGTCATGGGCTGGCCGAAATCGATCAGGAGATCGGTGATCGCCTGTTGCTCGAGAAACGGCAGCAGGCGCGCCGCCCAACCCCAGCCGGGTCGGCCAAGCCAGTACGGCGCGCCGGAGGTCGGATGCGAGGCAATCCAGCCCGGGGGCATGCGTTGGTGGCTGTCGTGATACATGTGCAAAGCGACTCCGATCTGCTTGAGGTTGTTGTTGCACGAAGTCCGGCGAGCTGCTTCGCGAGCCGCCTGAATGGCCGGCAACAGCAACGCCACCAAAACCCCGACGATGCTGATCACGACGAGTAACTCGACCAAGGTAAACCCGAAACTGCGGCCCGGGCGCACGTTCGCATTGTGCCGCCGCCGATCCTGCGCTGGCATTTGGATGCTCCCACCAAGAAACGCAAAAGTCGATCCGCGCGATAAGCGACGCGGCCAATTTGCGTTGGACAAAAGCGATACAACAAAGGGAGGATCAGCCGAACGATCGTGGCGGCGGATCAGGCGGCGCGTCGTCGAGATTGCGAGACAGAAATGCTCGGACGACGACCGCTGCCGAAAAGCCGTCATCCGGGTTCCAGGCAGCAAGCGTCTCCGCAGGCAGTGCTACTGCAAGGACCGCAGTCATGGAACGTCCCCCCCGGCACCGTTGCTCGGCAGTCAACAGCACGATTCGTCGCACGGTCGGTCGGGAGACACGCTTCACCTGGGGTCTGGTGTCGGATTGGGTTGATTTCCCACAGCACGTGTGGCGAGCTGCTGGCGCCATCCCCTTGGCCACAGCCCTGTTCCGCTCGCGCACCAAAATGAATTCGGGCGGTACCACGCCGTGCCGTTGCGCCCAGGCAATCTTCTCTCGGTCGGTCATACAGCAGCAGTTTCGCCAACAGGTCTCCGCATTCTGGCAACTGCAAGGGCAATCCTGACAAGGAAATGGTTGACTTGCGTTCTTCCGCACGACCGAACCCATGGGCAGGCCCAACGCCACTCCGGCGACCACCGGCAAGAGTCCTATCGCCGTCAAACGTCGCCAACGAACACACCAGTGGCGAAAACGCCGATTGATCTTCATCCCTGGTTTCTAGCATGCTCAAATGGGACGGTCAAGTTCGCTGAACCTACGACCGAAATCGAGGAACCAACAGCAGCATGTGCGGCAGAAGAAGCAAACCGATCGGTCGGAAACCGCAGTGATAACAACCGGGGAATTGTCCGAACGGAAGCAGATCGTGCGCACAGGAAAACCCTGGCAGGCAACGCCGGGGTTTTCGGCTGCCGGCGCCGAGCCCGCGTGCATTTTCAGAACGGTCTGGAAGCGCGGTTGTCGGAGGACGCCGAGTTGTGGCGGCGGAGCGGGCTGGCCGATGTCGATCGTCATCTGGTCGAATTCCTGGCGGGCGAGAAATCGCAAGCCTTGGGCTGCGCACCGCCGCATGGATGCGCCGAGAATTTCGCGGACCGAGGCGGGTTTGGTTTGCACCGATGCGTTCGAGACAACAGGCTGTGCCGGTTCCCCCTGAGTGTGTTTGGTAGCCATCCGATCAACGTGGTCGACGACGTCGATGCAAGAGTCCGCCATTTCGGCCGGATGCACGTTCTCGACCGCATCCAGCAGCGTTGCGGCATCGCCTTGCTCAATCAGTTCGAGCAGTTCCGGAGCAATGATCCGATTGATCACGGCCGCCTCCTTTGGGTTCAGCGACGCGAAAGACCAGAAACGGATCGCATCAAGATTCGATCAGCAGTAGCGAGGCGGGCCCCCAGAAACCGACATTCTGCAGGCAATCGCTCCCCTGCCAACGACTTCACTCAAGCGACCTCATCCCGTGGACCGTCGTCTCCGCCTCTAATGAGGGGAAGTCGCGTACTCCATCACGTGCAGTTGATTGGCGAGAATTCGGAGTGCTGGTTTTCTTGAATTTAACCAATCCGGTATTGGATGACCCCACTTTTTGAGTTAGTGTTCTCCAGTCGCCTCGACTTTCGGGAATAATCTGAACAGCCGGAATGGTATTCTGCGGAGTGTGTTGATCAGCTTGCCCCCTTGACTGTTCCCCGCCGCTAGAGTTCAGGTATAGTGAACATGAACAACCGGATCCAACTCAATCTGAGCGTACCTGTCCCAAATTTTCGCAACCTCGGCTTGGCGGTCGCCGTCTGACTAGATGTTTGAAGCAACGATATCTTTGACCGAGCCGCAACTCGCCCTTTCCTTGCTGGGAACTCAGGACCAGCATCTGAAAGCGATCCGGCACGCGCTGGGGGTAGCTGTCACTCACCGGGACGGGAAGATCCGGGTCAGTGGTCAGCCGGAGGCGGTGGCAAAAGCAACTACGGTGCTGGAGCAGTTGAAGAGTCGGGCCGAGCGGATGGGAGCACTCACGGACGACGATGTATCGCGGGTTCTGGCTGGCATTAACGGCGAGCTAGGGCGCGAGACGGTGCCGATCGACATCATCGCCACCGGGCGGACGATTCGGCCTCGGTCGGCTGGTCAAGCTCAGTACGTCGAATCGATCCGTCGTCACGATCTGGTATTCGCGATCGGGCCGGCCGGGAGCGGAAAGACGTATCTGGCGGTAGCGATGGCCGTCGAGGCCTTGAAACGGCATCAGATCCGCAAGATCGTTCTGGTACGTCCGGCGGTCGAGGCTGGCGAGAGCCTGGGGTTTCTTCCGGGCGATCTTCAGGCCAAGATCAACCCGTACCTGCGTCCGTTATTGGATGCGTTGCGGGAGATGATCGACTACGATCAGATTAAGCGCTACATGGAGATGGACGTCATCGAGGTCCTGCCCTTGGCCTACATGAGGGGAAGGACCCTGAACGAATCATTCATAATTCTAGACGAAGCCCAAAATACCACCGTTTCGCAGATGAAAATGTTCTTGACGCGCATGGGCGAAGGCTCGAAGATCGTCGCCTCGGGCGATGTGACGCAGACCGATCTGCCGGTGCATGCTAGCAGTGGCTTGAAAGACGCCCTGCGGCGATTGCGGCATATCCAAGGCGTGGACGTGGTCCGGTTGACCAAAGCGGACATTGTCCGGCACCGTTTGGTGCAGGACATCGTTCATGCCTATGACCGCGAATTGAAACCCAAAAGGAGTCGAAGCGAGAAGAACGGGTAGATTCGTTCTTCGAACCCTCACTATGTCATCCGGAACTCCTGTCAAGACGCGTTCGGATCGAGCGGCTTCACTAAAATTACCGCCGGGGAGGTTCGCCCAGGCGTGGCGTATGATGCGGCGTCGGCACGTCCTGGCGCGGGTCGGATTGATTGCGCTGATGATCATGTTGCTGCTGCTGGTAACGCACGGTGGCGCGCCGCCGTTCGCCTATCGCAGCGGCCACATTCCGTCCTACGACATTTTGGCCCGTGCGCCTTTCTCGGCGGCCAACGAACGTGGCGAGGTGCTGGAATACCGCCAGGGCGAGGTACTAGCCCGGGCCAGTCGTCCGTTGTCGACGGGCGATATTCGCAAACTGTACGCGGAGTATTCGGCCGTTTGTGCCGCGGACGGGGTCGATGAATTGCTGGCGCGGGCCGCCGCTTCCGTGGGGATCTACGTACTGCTGGCGGTGATTTGTGGATGCTATCTGCATGTCAACCATCGGCAATTGCTCGCCGATTTGGGCCGCCTTGGGGTGTTGTGCGCCACCGTCGTGCTGATCGTGACGCTGTCGAGGATCGCAGCGGCGGATGTCTGGCGAGCGGAGAGCATCCCGTTGATCTTGTTCGGGCTGACCGTTGCAATCGCCTTCGACCGACCATTGGCTTTGTTGCTGGGCGCCGCGGTCAGTCTGGTCGTTTCACTCTCACTGGGGCACAGTCTGCCCGAGTATCTGCTGCTGGCGTCGTCGGTGGTCGTGCCGACGCTGATGGTCACCCGCGTGCGCAGCCGGACGAATTTGATTCACATCGGCGCCTTGAGCGGGGCGATCGTGTTTGCGGTCACGGTCTGTGTCAGCGGGGTCGCCGGTCAAGCGTTTGGGCTCTCGTACTCGACCCATATTTCGTTTGTCGAAGAGGGCGAATTGTTGACTCGTTGGTTGTTTGCCGAGCGGGTCGCCGCAGGCGCTGCTTGGTACGGGGTCTGCGTAGTGCTGGCCGGATTCCTGATGACAGGCCTGCTGCCGTTCCTGGAACGAGCGTTCGACGTCCAGACGGACATCCGGTTGTTGGAACTGGGCGATGCGGCTCACCCACTGCTGCGCCAGTTGGCTCAGCGGGCACCGGGCACCTACAACCATTCGATCAACGTCGCTTCGATCGCGGAAGCGGCAGCCGAAGCGATCCATGCCGACGGCTTGCTGGTCCGCGTAGGCGCCTATTTCCACGACATCGGCAAGATGTTCAAGCCGGAGTACTTCATCGAGAATCAATCGACCGCGGGCAATCAGCACGATTCGCTGGTGCCAGCCATGAGTACGCTGGTGATCATCGCGCACGTCAAGGACGGCGTTAATTTGGCCCGACAGCACCGACTGCCGAAGGGGATCATCGACCTTATCGAGCAGCATCACGGGACGACCCTGGTCGAATACTTCTATCGTCAGGCCACGTTGCAGCGCGAAGGCGATCCGGACGGCCGGCAACCCGACGAGACCAGTTTTCGGTATCCCGGTCCGAAGCCGCAAACGCGCGAGGCAGCGGTGATGATGATGGCCGACGCGGTGGAGAGCGCTTGCCGCGCGCTGACCGACCCCACGCCGGCCCGGATCGAGAACCTGGTCTACGATATCGCGATGAAGCGATTGCTGGACGGGCAATTCGAGGAGTGTAACCTGACGCTTCGGGAGCTGCATGCGGTGGAGGAAAGCCTCGTGAAATCGTTGACCGCCGTCTATCACGGCCGGATCAAGTATCCCAGCCAGCAATCCGCTTAAGCCCACGGTTCTCCCATGATCGAGATCGAACTGTCGAATCAGCAAGACACCCACCGGGTCGACGAACCGCGGATCGTGGCGGCGGTCGAGCGAATTCTGCAAGACGAGGGCATCCGGAAGGGAAATGTGAGTATCGCAATCGTCGACGACCCGACCATCCACGAACTCAACCGTCGGTATCTGCAGCACGATTATCCAACGGACGTCTTGAGTTTTCCGCTCGAGCGCCGCCGCGGTTATCTCGAAGGAGAAGTGATCCTGAGCGCCGACACGGCGGGCGCCAATTGCAGCCGTTTCGGATGGACGCTGGACGACGAGTTGTTGTTGTACGCGGTCCACGGGACGCTTCATCTGGTCGGCTACGACGACTCGACGCCCGAGGTCCGTCAGCAGATGCGCGCACGGGAAATGCACTACCTTGCCGGTTTCGGTCTCGAAGCCCGCTACGAGGAGGACGGCGGCCAAGCGTCGGACGTCGACTGCCCGGCGGCGGGTGGGGAGAACGTTCGATGACCGAGTGGCTCGCGCCCGCGGCTTTTCTGCTGGGCCTGCTGATCGTGACGGTGGCTGCTATCGGTTCGCGGACGATGGTCGACTTTTCGCACCGCAAGCTGGAAGTGTACAGCCGGGCGAAGCGTCGGCGCGAGATGTTCGAACGCATTCTTGATTCGCACGACGAAGTTGCGCTTGCCGTCGAGAAACTCGAAGGGCTGGGACTGATCCTGCTGATCGCCAGCGGAACAGTGCTCTGGGAACGGTGGCTGCAAAGCACGGCGCCCTGGGTAATGTGCCTGTGGTTGGTGGCAGGAACGCTGCTGTTGTTCGCGGTGACCAGTTGGATTCCCCGCGCGGTGGCGCGGCAGTGCTCGGCGCCCTTTCTGCTCCGTACCTGGTGGTTCTGGCGTCGCGTCCACGTGATTTTCTGGCCGTTGCGCTGGGGACCGTGCCTGATGGATGCCGTCGTGCGGCGTTTGTCCGGCAATCCCGAGCGGTCGGGGAAGGACGAGGAGGAGGATGCCTTCGAGGACGAGATCATGACGATGGTCACGGTCGGAGAGCGGGACGGTCTGCTGGAGTCCGATGCGCGGGACATGATCGAAGGCGTCTTCGACTTGCCCGACACCGACGTGATCGAAATCATGACGCCTCGCTCGCGGGTCGATGCGATCGATATCCGAATGAGCTGGCCGGAGATCCTGGACATCGTCGTCCGCTCGGGCCGTACACGCTTGCCGGTCTACGAGAATTCGTTGGACACGCTGGTCGGCGTCCTGTATGTGAAGGATCTTCTGCCAGATTTGGCCAGGCAGGCGCACGAACCCGAACGGACGTTGCGAGAAATGCTAAGGCCGGCTTGGCTGATCCCCGGCACCATGCCGTTGCTCGATCTGCTGCGGCACTTCCGTTCGAACCGTCGGCATTTGGCGATCGTGGTGGATGAGTACCAAACCGTGTTGGGGGTGGTGACCATCGAAGACGTCCTGGAAGAAATCGTGGGCGAAATCGTCGACGAGAGCGACAAGGACGAGGACGACGGCATCCGCATGTTAAGCGAGACGGCGCACGAAGTCGTCGGCAACATCCCGATCTATCTGCTCAACGAACGGCTGGGCTTGGATCTGCCCGAGTCCGACGACTACGATACGCTGGCCGGTCTGGTCGTGAGCCACCTGGGTTTCATTCCGCGGCGGGGCGAGGTGGCGGAATTCGGTAGCACGCGCATCACGGTGTTGGACGCGCAGCCGCGAGTCGTCGAGCGGCTGTTGGTCGAAACGACGGGCAAGGCCTGGGAAGCCAGCGACGCAAGCAGTCCCGATTCGGTCTCTTGACGCCGCGGAAGACTGTCGTCGCTAGCACGGTGGCCGAAGTCGCGCGACTTCGCGTTTTCGATCGGTCCGGGTCTGGAATTTCGCGAATCTGGTTACGGGTTCATCGGCATGTCCCTAGAAAAAACCTCGGCGATCGTTCTCCGGCTGGTCGATTTCAGCGAAACCAGTTGCGTGGTAACGCTGTTCACCGAGGATTTCGGCAAAATCGGGGCGTTGGCCAAAGGCGCCCGCCGTCCGAAAGGCCCCTTCGACTCTGCTCTTGACCTGCTGGCCCTTTGTCGCATAGTGTTCATTCACAAGTCATCCGAGGCGCTGGACCTGTTGACCGAAGCCAAGTTGCTGCGGCGGTTCCGGGCGGCGTCGCGCGATTTGTCTCGTCTGTACGCGGCTTATTATGTCGCCGAACTACTGTTGGAACTGACGGAATTCGGAGACCCTCATCCCGAGTTGTTTGGTGAATCGGAACGAGCTTTATCGAGTCTTGATCAGGAGGGCAACATTGCCGAAACGGTCATGCGTTTCGAGATGTCGGCCTTGCGGCAGTTGGGCTATCTGCCGGCGCTGGACGTCTGCGCCGTGTGCGGATCGCCCGTGCCTGCCGAAGGACGCGTCTTGTTCGGGCACTTGGCGGGCGGTGTGCTCTGCCAGACTTGCCGTCCCGGGCAGCGTCAGGTGGTCAGCCTTAGCCGGGAATCGTGGGATGCGCTCCGAAGTTGGGAACAGATGGGACTGGCACCGGAGCGGTTCGGTGACGAGTTCCAGCCACCTGTGGACGATCCGAAAGTGCGGGGGGAGCTCCGCGGCTTGATGAATCACTATTTGACCAATCTGCTGGGGCACCCGCCCCGCATGCAGAAATACTTGGGAATGCTGGCAACTTAAAGACGTTGCCCGGACAAGGAAGTCCCCATGCGAATGCATCCTCTTCCGGAAATCGTACTGTTGATCGCAGTGACGCTCTGCGGCTGCGCCTCGCCGCTGGCCAGCAGCCGCGATTCGGGACTAGCCAGCAGTTCCAGCGAAAGTTCGAGCTTGTTCGACCCTGAGCAACTCACGGCGCAGATGAAGAACACGGCCAAGACCGCCGTGGGAAAAGGAACCAATCCGGACAAGGCCCGCGAAATGTACGCCGAAGCCGAACGCCAGTATCGTGCGGGCGTCGAGGCGGACGACCGCCGCAGCGATCTGGTCGCCGCGGCCAAGGGATTTCGCGCGGCGGCGGACCGCTGGCCCGACTCGGCGCTCGAACAGGATGCCTTGTTTCTGGCGGGGGAAGCCTACTTCTTCGCTGATTACTATCCCAAGGCCAATGAGTCGTACGAACTGTTGCTGAAGAAGTTCCCGCACACCAAATACATGGACGTGGTCGAATCGCGACGATTCGCGATAGCCGACTATTGGTTGAAGCTGAACGACGTTCAGAGCCAAGCTTTCTGGGAATTCAACTTCTTCGACAACCGTCGGCCGATGCGGGACACCTTCGGCCATGCGGTACGGGTGTTTGACCGGATCCGAATCGACGATCCCACCGGCCGGTTGGCCGACGATGCGACGCTGGCGGCCGGCAACGCCCACTTCACCGCCGGGCGGTATTTGGAAGCGGACAATTTCTACACGGATCTCCGCAAGACCTTTCCCAGCAGCGATCACCAGTTCCGGGCCCATTTGTTGGGCGTCAAAGCGAAACTGCTCAGCTATCAAGGGTCCGATTACTCGGGAATCCCCTTGGACGAGGCGGAGAAGCTGATCAAGCAGATCCGGCGGCAGTTCCCTCGCGAATCGCAAGAGGAGAAAGACTTCTTGACGCGGGCCTACGCCGAAGTCCGCTTCAACAAAGCTCAGCGGGAGTGGAACATGGCCCGCTACTACGACCGCCGGGGCGAGAGCGGGGCGGCCCGCTTCTACTACGCGGTCGTGGCCAACGATTACGCCGAAACCCCGTTTTCCCGACAGGCCGCGGACCGCCTCGCCGAACTCGGCGACGCGCCGGCCGTGCCGCCGCAACGACTGGCGTGGCTGGTCGACATGTTTCCCAAAGAGGAAGATCTCCGGCCGCTGATGGCCAACAGCGAAACGAACACCACGCTACGTTAGCTGCGAACCCTTTGCCCATGGTAGCGGAATCCGCTGGAGTTCCGATTTCATCACATCCCATTCGCCACGCACGAGGAGTCATCCTTGCACCGCATTCTCGGCCTGATCGTGGCGATCGTCGTATCGCACTCCGCCGGGTGCGCGGCCTATCGGTTCGGCCATCAATCGTTGTATCGCCCGGACATCCGTACCGTTCACGTCCCGGTCTTCGGCTCGGAGAGCCTGCGGAAGAATCTGGGTGAACGGGTCACCGAAGCGGTGATCAAGGAGATCGAGGAACGCACTCCGTACAAAGTTGTGACGTCGCCGAACGCCGACAGCATTCTGACCGGCCGCATCACGCGCGAGTCGAAGCGAGTGGTCGCGAACAACCGCTACGACGACGCCCGCGATATCGAGACCGAATTGATGGTCCAGGTCAGTTGGGTCAACCGACGCGGCGAGTTGCTGATGCAGACCGGCGGGATACCGCTGCCCCAACTGGAAATCGAAGTCCTTGCCAATTCCCAATTCCTGCCCGAAGCCGGACAATCGCTGGCGACCTCGCAGCAAGCGGCCATCGAACGACTGGCCCGCGAGATCGTCAACCAAATGGAAATCTGGTGGTAGTCTCATGCTGGAATTCGACGCCGCGGAAAAACTGATCTCCGAGGCTCTTGCCGCCGGCCACATCGGGGCTCCCGTGGCAGTGCGCACGATCGCTCGCGGCGCAACTGCCAGCGACTTGTCGAGGTGCCTCGCTTCGGCGGCGTTTTGGCTCCAATCGCGTCCTGCGCGGATCGAATGCGTCCCGCAGTCCGCTGCGGAGCAGACAACGCAGTTGATTGCGTTCGAAGGAGGCCAAACCGCGCTGCTTTCTACGAGCGTTGCCCGATTGGGAAATGAATTGTTGCAGATCACCGTGTTCGGCAATCATGGGATGCTCAACTGGAACGAGCCGCCGCAGGCGTCCCGCAGCGCGCCGGTCGCCGCCCCTCTGCTCCGAACGCCGGTTCGGCAACCGCTTGAGCCCCCCTACGGCGTTGTGTTGGTCGCAGGCGACCACACGCATCAGCCGATATACGCATCCGCGTTTGCCGCCGACTCGCGCTGCCGCCTGATCGGGCTGACCGACGATGCCGGGATCGGCGAGCCGCGGCGGATTCTGAATCGGCAGTTGGCCGACCGTTTGGAAATTCCCCTGCTAGAGGACTTCGATCGCGCTGTGGCTCGGGACGACGTTCACATCGTCAGCATTTGCGCCGAGCCGATGCGTCGCGGTCCGCTGATCGTTCGCGCGGCCGCAGCGGGGAAGCACTTGTATCTCGACAAGCCGCTGGCGGGATCGCCGGACGATCTGGAACAAGTGGTCGCCGCAGTACGCCAATCCCACGTGCTCGCTCACATGTTCAGTTCGCTGACCGCGTCGCCGATCGCGCGCATGCGACAAACGCTGCAGTCGGGCAATCTGGGGCGATTACTGGCGATCCATCTGGATCTCTGCTTCGCCAAAGGCATGGCCGGCACCGCGCAACTGGGATCGCCGCGCCGCGAGACCTATCCGCCGGCTAGCTACGAAGTCGCCGACGCAAAACGCGAACTGACCAACGTCGGCGTGTACCCGCTGGTCCTTCTGGCCGCCCTGTGCAGACAATCCGGCGTCTGTCCCGATTTCGCTCCGCGCCGCGTTGCGGCCACCACGGGGAATTACTTCTTCGCCGAACACCAGCAGCAGGACATGGAGGATTTCGGACAGATCGTATTGGAGTTGGACGACGGCTTGGTCGCGTCGTGTACCGCGGGCAGGACCGGATGGCAATCGCATCCGGCGGACGGATTGAACCGCGTCACGCTGATCGGCAGCGACGATGTCGCCGTCATCGAAGCCCATCGGCCTCGCGTCGAGATTTGGAGCGACGCGACCGCATGGCAACCGCCGCCGCGCAATCCGCTGGACCCGATGGGCATGTGGGTCGCGCTGCCCGGCAGTCCCTATATCGCGGCGCCGAAAAACAACTGGCGATCCGCCCCCGCGCTGTCCCCGCAGGCCGACGTTTCCTATTTCCTCCACTGCCTGCAAACTGGCTGCGACAGCGAAGTGGGCGCCGAGACCGCCGCGCTCGCCAGCCGAATCCTGCTGGCCGCCTACCGCTCCGCCGCCGAAGGCACCGGCGTGCAACCGGTGTAGAAACCGTCGAGCCAAGGTTCTGGCATCGTGCGTCAAACCTATCAGAAGTGGCCTTGTTTCAAAACGTGTTCTGTCTCGGGCGCGGCATCCTGATGAAGGCTATCGATTCGGTCGACCATGCGTTGAAAAACGTCCGGATAGAACTTCGCGGAGTCCAAGAACTCGGCGTATGCTTGCCGATGTTCGCGTCTTGCCCCAGCACTACGGTATTCTTGTCGGATATTCGATGACATCCGCTTAGACTTTCTGACGATCAGCACATCGTCAATCTGCGTGGGAGTTATCGATACGGGTGTCATATCCAGAAACTCGCAAATCAAGAAGTACAGCGAGGATGGTACGGCGATTTTGAGATCTCGGCTAGTCGCCACTGCTTCTTGAAACATGGTCTTGTCTAGATTTGTCTTGCATTCGGCACAGACGAAACCCAGATGGGCTTCGACCGTTTGGGATTCGTGGAAATCTTTGTGAAACGAAGTCATGAGATAGAGTCGCTTGCCAACGACGAAATCTTGGTTCTTCGTTCGCAGCCTCGGATGGCCTCCACTTCCGGTTCCAGCAAGTGATGAGCCGAAGCTCAAGCCAGCGAACGTATTGGACGGCCCAAACTCAAACGATCCTCTGCCTAGATCCAGACTTCGAAAGATCAATTGTGGCAGGAACTCTTCCAGGACGGTGTTGTCCAGTTTCAATTGACCTCTCTGCCTAAACAAGAAATCTTCCGGACTATCAAAGATCAAATCCAATTCGACGAAAGTCTTGTACCGGTTGGTTGCTTCCACCAGCTTTCGCACTGCGTCCTTCCGAGTTGACTTGACATTTTCAAGTTCGCCTATCCAGTCGTGATAACGGGCGATGGCTTCTTCAACCCGAGGCTTGTCCACGTCGGGCAGGCGACGGTTCTGGAGCAGAGCTTTCAATTTGTCAAGATGAGGCGTTGGTAGGGGGGGTACTGACACCTGCTTAGCCGGCTCGTCTTCCTTTACCATGAAGACACCTTCCCGCGTGTGATAGTAGGGGTAACTGGAACTTGCAAAGTGCATAGTTCCCTCGATGCGACTGATTCGCTCCATTGCGTCGGAAAGCAATCCTTGATCAGAGTCCGACACCTTCAACGAGGCAGACTGGAATGCGTCGAACGCGACAGTTCTTGCAACACGTTCGATCGATCGCGAATCCGGTGGCTTGCCTGCTTTCACCAGATTCAATACATCTTCCCGGATAGATTTCCCAAATCGGTTGACGAAGACCCTCTGCTGACGAAGCACGAGTTCGAAGAGTCCTGTATCGCAGGCGAGGCGTTCGATGATATCAGCGTTGAAGAAGGGCACGCCCAGGACTCTTGACTCGTGGCCCACGATGAGCACCGCCCGACCTGCGCGCTTGAGTACCCGATACATCTCATGGATTGCGTTACTCATGTCAAGGCAATACTGCGCAACTGTCAGGAACCGGTTGCCGCGATTTGCCCGGTTGGACCCGATTTCGGATCGCGCCACGCGCAGCAGATCCCAGCCAAGCAGTTCTACGGATCTGCGGTAGTTCTGATGATAATTGAAGACGTTGATGTACGGCGGCGACGTGATGGCGAAATCCACGGAACTTGGTGCCAGGGACAGCGTCCGGGCATCTTGCAGATCGGCCTTGATAGGCTGAGTCGAGAAGGGCAGATCGATCACCAATCGGCTCAGCTCGGCAAGTTTCTCGTGGACCAACTGATTCGTGACCTTGTTGTTGTGAACGTCAAGCAGCACGACTAGCGCATTGCAGAGGATCTTGGCCCGGTCACTTAGGCCGGTTCCGATCGCAAGGATCTTCCCTTCGAGCAAGTCGGGCGGCAGATGGTCCTTCGCAAAGAGGACTATTTCAAACTCATCTTCTACTCGCTGGCGGAGTTCTGTCGTAGCGGCCTTCCTCTCGTGTGCATCGGTATTCGCGAATTCGTACACTTTGCTGAACACCCATGCCGCCGGATTGATTTCAAATCCGTATGCCGCAAAAGACATTCGAGCCGATTCGCACAGCACGGTTCCGCTACCCGCAAACGGATCCAGGACGACAGAACCAGGCAGACAGTAGGCCTGGAACAAATATTGGATCAGTTGCGGGGAGAATTGACCTCGCCAAGCAAATAGGTTGGAGCGGTCTTTTTGCTCGATGTTCAAGAGGGCCGAAGGCAGGGGTTTCTCGAAGTCCTTCAAGACAGCATCCTCTGGGAGCGTTAACCGTTGATTGCAACGAATCGTAGCCGATCGGTTGTGTCATGACAAGAACTCACTCCGCCAACTGCGAAGAACCCGTGCTATGTGGCGCGGCCGGCTTCGGCGAGGCCACGGAGGATGCAGTCGGTGACGGCGGCAACGTCCACCTCGGTGGCGACGCCGATCGTGGACCGGGACGGCGCAATCCCGCGACGGTCGAAGACGGTGACGCCTCGGGTCAGTTCGCCGGTCGTTTCGACGTCGCCTTCCATCTCTTGCACCGAGAACAACTCGGGATGCAGCGCGGCGGCCAGCGTGACGACGCTCTGCAAGCAGATGTTCTCGCGACCGAGCAGTTGCCGGTAAGCGCGAAAGGCGAACGGGACGAGACGGCGGAGCAAGTGGCCGGCGCGCGTGTTCTCGTCCGGCAATTGATCGACCAAGTCCAAATTCAAACGGACTTGCTGCGTGATCTCCAGCGGAATGAGAATCTTGGTCGTCGGCGAGCGGAAGACGGCCCGCGCGGCGAGTGGATCGTAGAACATGTTGAATTCGGCCACCGGAGTCACATCGCCCCGGCAGTCGGCACTGCCGCCCGAGATGATGATCTGGTCGATCGCCTGCGACAGGGTGGGATCGCGCTGGAAGGCGCGCGACAGGTTGCTCAACGGCCCCAGGCACAGCAACGTCACCTGGTCGGGCGCCGAGCGGATTTCGTCACACAGGATCTTCTCGGACGGATGCTGATGGTGGAGTTGCGATACGGGAAAATCGGCATTGCCCAGACCGTTTTCGCCGTGCAAGTGCCGCATGTCGATCGCCGGCGCCGCCTCCAAGGGCGTCGCGGCGCCGAGTCGCGGATAGCGAGGCGGGTCCAATTGGTCGACCACGGTCTGCACATTCAGACTGGCTCGCGCCGCCGCCACGTTGCCCTCGACCGCCGTCACACCGAGCACTTCGAGGCGGGGGTCGAACAAAGCCAAACAGATCGCGACCGCATCATCGATCCCCGGATCACAGTCGATGATTACTTTCCTGGCCATACGGTCACGCTCATATCGAGTGGGGGGCTTGGAGGAAACCTACGGTAGATTGTATGAGCCCCGTTTCGCTCCGGCAACCAGACGCTCCGACCGGAAAATGGAACAGGCGCCGAACGTCCGGGTTCCGCAGCCAGTTCCATATTCGCGTCCGATTCCAATTCCGATTAGCGGACGCGACAACGGAATCGGATGATCCCGCCTTCGCCGACCGGAAGCGGGTCCAGAATTTCCCATCGCAGCACTAATGATTCGCCGTCGTTTTCCTGGGTGAGGAACCGTGCGTTCCGCGAGCACTCGGCGGTGTTCGGCAGGTACTCCAATCGAGTCGCCAGATTGTCGATGACCGTGACGTTGCCGAGAACTTGATCCCCAAGATTGTCGAACCGGAGCGTGAATTCAATCTCCTCGCCGGGCTGCGCCTGGGCGGCCGACGCGACTTTGACAATCCGCAGCCGCGGTTTGCCTTCGGGCAACTCGTATTCGTAGACGGACTGGGCGCTGCGGTGCCCGGTGGTCAGAACGGCCGTGACCCGGTCGATCATCACCTGGGCGGCTTGATCGGACTCCCAAGCCTGCGCCGCGGCCAGCCAAATTGCCAGACGCGCTTTTTCGGAACTGTCAAACTTGCCGTCGCGGATAATTTGGAAGTCTTCGTGGATTTTGAAGCGGTTGTCGATCCGGGCTAGTAGAACGTCGCCCGTGACCCCCACCGTTTGCAGCCGTTCGCGGAAGTCCTGCGAGGCTTTGATGCCCAAGTTCTGGCCCGGTTGAATCGGCTGGACGACCGTCGTAGCCAACTGTTGCTCTTCCTGCAGCACCGGAGCCGTCGGCAACTCGACGCCCGCCAGACGATCCCGCCCGTGGCTCATCGATGCGCTGGCGATCTGTCGAACCGAAGCAAACCGGGGCGCATAAATCGGCACGCGGTTGGCCGCTTCGATCCGAGTGCGTCCGTCCAGCGTGTCGTAGTGCGCGATCGTGTCTTCCTGGTCGAGCCCCAACACCGTCCAGTCCTGCATCACTTCGACCGGGGGCGGATGGTCGCCGCCGTCAAACAAATACTCGTCGGCCGGCCAAACGTCCGTCATTCCCGGCGGGCGCCAAGCAGTCGCGTACATGTCCTCGGGCGGCCCAGCGCCGACCATGCCGGGTGGACAGCAGCCGGCGCCGTGCGGCGCTGGCGCTCCTGTCCACGCGTTGGGCGGCAGCGCTGGGGGATAGTAGGCAGCCTGCTGCACGCCGGACGAAATGGCTGCGCCGCCGAACGGCATGCTCGCGGCCGGCTGCATCGCAGGACTACGGGTCAATCCACTCGGCGCGTTGGAAACCCGCGCCGAATCGGGCGACAACATGGTTCGGCAAGAACACAGCAACAGCGATGCGCAGACCAACAGGCCCAGGCGGCTCAGCCGCCACACGGGTGCCAATCCCGCGATACGCGTCCATCGTGGCTTGGTGATCGCATTGGTCCGCGGCATGGCCTACTACCTCAACGAAGGATTGTTTCCGAAACGGTGCAACCCGTCGCCCGATACCGAAGCGGCTGACGGCGCGAGTGGAACGCGGCGGTATACACCGTTGTTCTCCGGCGGATCTTCGAGACCCGAACGACGGTCGGGCAGCGGGGCGGGCTTCGTTAGCGGCAGCAGCGGAGGCGAGTCGAATAGAAACCGCTGCGAGACCGCGTCGAAATCCGGCACGCGCGACCCCATTCTCAGAATGGCCACCGGCCGGCCGAGTCGATCGGCGACTTGAAGCGGATCGTCGATTCCGCGGACCTCGTAGTACAACTGACGCTGCGGATCGCTCTGCACCGGCAAGGCGTTGTTCGGATTCTCCAGATAGATCACTCGCGTCACGAAATTTCCGGACAACGCCATTTCCAGTTCCTCCTGCGTCAACTGGACGGGAATCGGAAAGTGCGTCGCCAAACCGGGCGGCGGATACAACCGGTTGATCACTTCGATCGTCGGGAACACCTCGAAGCCTTCGCGGCGAGGAATACCCGACACCTTGAAACGGTACACGGCGCCGATCAACATCCCGGCCATCACCGGTGCTTCCTGCGGAGATTGGAATTGGCCGTCCACCGCCAGGGAGATCCGGGCTCCGCGCGGAGCCTGGATCTCGACCGGTTGGAAATAGCCCGGCAGCGGACCGCCCCGCAGCAATTGCCCTTGTCCCACGGTGCCGGGCGGCAAATGGGCCGAGTGGAAGTAGTGGACGGGCCGCTGGCCACTCGCCACGCCGCATACACCGAGCAGCAACAGCCAAGCCAGCAGCGGCAGCCGCGGCAACGCGTTGCTCGCTCGCTGGCGGTGGCTCGGATTGTCTCGCAGATTGCCGGACATGGATGCGCCTTGCTGGCGGTCGGATGAGAAGATGAATAACAAGCGTTGTCCGCAACGCCTCCGCCGACTCGAATCGGTCGGAGGCATCGTTGTCACCAGTTGGACTCGACGTGCTACTGCACCGATTCGTGCCGCAGAATCCGCGGCTGATCGTAGGGCAGCGTCGGATGAATCGACTGCTCGGTGATGTGCAGATGATTCGGCGGCGTCGGATAGCTGAAGCCGGGCTGCTGCCGAACGCTGATGGACATGTGCCGAGTCGGCTCGGGCATGTGCATTCGCGTATGGTTCGTAATCGTGTGAGACTGGAGACCCGCGGGACCGCCCAACGGAATATGCGGCGGGCCCGGCAACCCGATCGGCGTACCGCTCATCGGCATGCCGTAGGTCGGCGCGGTCACTCCGGCCACGTAACTGGGCATCAACCCCGTTGGCCCCATCGGCACTGGCCCGCCGATTCCCATTCCCACCGGTCCACCGCAGTACGGGACTCCGGCCATGCTGCCGGGAATCGACGAGGCGACGCCGCCGTTGCTGCCGGGCAGTTCAATGTCCTTGTTTCCAAGACGCACCACGGCCAGGATGGCTCCGCGCCGATCCGCTTCCGTGATCGGATCCATGCCGGGATCCAATCGCGTGCTCACCAGCGTCTCGACGTTGGCCAAAGCCATTTCCTGAAATGCCGGATCCGGCAGGTAGATCACTTTGTTGACAAAGTTCCCGGAGAGAACCTGGTCGAAGTCTTCCTCGGTGAACTGGACCGGGACGGCATTGTGAGCCAAGTATGCTTCCGTGCGCGGCGTCGTCGGACCGATCTCCAGCGTGGGATACAGCTCGACCCCTTCGCGGCCAGCGATGTTGGTCAGCTTCAACCGGTAGATTCCCTGCTGACCAAAGTTCTGGCGCCCCGGCACAATCAGCGGCACCGAATCAAACGTACCTTCGCCCATCACGTCCCAGCGGACTTGCATCCCCACCGGCCGGTGAAACGAGATCTGCACCGGGGCAGGAGCAGCCATCGGCATCCCGCCGACAAACATCGGTCCAGGCCCCATCGGCGCCATCGGCGGCATCACGCCGGGTCCAGGGCCGCCCACCCCGGGGCCAGGAGCCATGAATCGCTCAGCCGGCGGCAAATTATGCTCAATCGGCGTCACGCATCCGACGGCGAATGCGGACGCTGCCATACAAACCAGCCAAAACCCAAGTTTCTTTCTCATCGCGTTCCCCCCCAATTCGGACAAGCCCTCGGCCAGGAATCGATTCCGGCGACCGCAGGCGCAGGATCGCCTGCCTCACAATTCGCTCTGGTAATTTCGCTCTCGTAATGGCGTAGACCCCGCTGCCAGCCGACTCTACAATCGCCCGGCTCGACCTATCCGGTGCGGCGCAGCACGCGCGGTGCCTGGATTGCGAGATAACGTCCACGTGCGTTATGTTCGGCTTCGTACAATCCCTTTCTTTGGCAAAACCGTCATAATCGTGACTGATGGAACATGAAACACAGCTTGCCGATTCTGATCGCGGCGGCGGTGCTAGCGTCTGCCGGAGAAGCAGTGAAAAGCGAATTGTCGGCTTCTGCGGCGAGCGATGCGCAGGTCTCCGGCGGAGAATTCGTGCGGCGAGCCGCACAGACACTGGGCACTCGGCCCGTCTACCAAGCCCAGTTGCGGCAACACATCGATTTGTTCGGCCAACGTCTCTCCGGTTCGGGCGCCTACCTGCAAAAAAGTTCGCCGCGCGGATTGTTGATACGCCTTGACTGGGATGTTCCCGTCGGGGATCGAGTCGCCAGCGTGCAACAGATCAGCGACGGACGATTTCTCTGGATTCGAAGAAACCTGCTGGACGAACCGATCCTTCAGCGCGTCGATCTGGATCGCGTACGAGCGGCGGTGAAACTGGATGAACCCGATTCCGTTCGGCCGTCCTTGATGGCCGATCTGGCAATTCTCGGGCTGCCCAGCCTGCTGGAGAATCTGGCTGCTTCTTGCCGCTTCGACTCGCCGCGCGCCGCGACTCTCGGCACACTGCCAGTCTGGGTCGTTGAAGGTACCTGCAATCCCCAGAAGACACCCAATTCCACAGTGATCGCTACGGAAAAGCCGAAGTCGGCCAAGGCTGGATCAATGTCCCAGTTGCCGACAAACATCCGAATCGCGTTTGACAAGCAGGATTTGCTGCTGCGCCGCATCGAGTACCTTCGGCGCGAGGAAAGCGAGATTTCGAAGAGCTCCGAAAACGTCGAGGTTGAACTGCGGTTGTTGGCCATGATCGAAGTCATTCGCGTGTCGGACGGCGAAATGCCCGATGATCGGCTGTTCATTTGCGAACCCGGCAATCTTGAAATCGTCGATCACACGGACCGTTATCTGCGCGCGATGACAAATCGCTGGGTTGACTGACGGCGCCCATCCCACATCCAACCAGAACAATCAACTGTCTCGGCATCTGCCGCAGACTGCGATTGGTCTCCGACGACGGTATAACCGGCATGGACACACGCTGCCGCATCTGTCAATTCCCGAAGATCTGTTGCAGGAGCACGTCCCCTGGAAAATCTAGTTGCAGTCCAGATATTGCACGATATATTGGATAAGTTAGACCGACTAAGGATCGGGAACATTGTGGGGAATACAGGATGTATGGGAAACTTGTTCAACGCGTTGGGAGTGTTCAAATGAAACACGCAGTACTGGCAGCTCTTTGTGGTGTTCTGTTCGCTGGCTCGGCGGTGTTCGCCGGTGATTCGGCGCAGAAGGATGGCGCGGCTCAGAAGGGCGGCGCGGTTCAGAAAGACGGCGGCGCGGCCCAGAAAGACGGCGGCGCGGCCCAGAAGGACGGTGGCGCGGCTCAGAAGGACGGCGCGGCCCAAAAGGACGGCGCGGCCCAGAAGGACGGCGCGGCCCAGAAGGACGGCGCGGCCCAGAAGGACGGCGCGGCTCAGAAGGACGGCGCGGCCCAGAAGGACGGCGCGGCTCAGAAGGACGGCGCGGCTCAGAAGGACGGCGCGGCCCAGAAGGACGGCGCGGCTC
>JAHDXO010000011.1:41879-125055 GCA_023382975.1 Pirellulaceae bacterium | reverse complement strand
CAGAAGGACGGCGCGGCTCAGAAGGACGGCGCGGCTCAGAAGGACGGCGCGGCTCAGAAAGACGGCGGACTGAAGCCGGCTCAGAAGTCGGGCAACGGCGCGGCTCAGAAGAATGGCGGGCACTTCCAGAAGCCGACCCAGAAGTAACACTCTGGTCAGGTTTCCGTGACCACTCTGCCGATCCGGCCGGTTCAACAACAGAAGACTGTAAGAACGCCCCTGGCAATGAATGCAGGGGCGTTTTTTTGTGGTATGGTTGTTGGTTGCGAGGTGCCTGTCCCGTTTGTCACCGCCTCGCCGATCTGCCTTG
Source organism: Pirellulaceae bacterium (assembly GCA_023382975.1). Lineage (GTDB taxonomy): Bacteria > Planctomycetota > Planctomycetia > Pirellulales > Pirellulaceae > SKKK01. The sequence goes on along the minus strand of JAHDXO010000011.1, from coordinate 124,745 downwards.
TTTCAACCCGCCACATTCACATCGCAAGCCAAAGCAGGGAGCCACCATGGGGACTTGCCTTGTCACTCTGGCCGTTGCATTGACGTTCAGCAGCGTCGGTCAAGCTTCGACGTCCATCAAGTCCGAAGAGAAGGATTATCTGGACGAGAACTTCCAGCGTTGGTGGGAGACCGAGTTCGTTTGGGCGTTCGCCGATTTGCCGACTAAGGGCAGTGTGCCAAAGCATCGCGTTCCCTACTCGGGCCACGACTACCCGGATTTGGCCGGCGGCACGATCGAGGTGCTTCGCAAATACGATCGCGCGTTCCATGACGGACGCTTGTTAGCCACGGCGCACGAGCACACGGACACGACGTCGCAAAAGGAGCGAACGGTAGTCCGTGGACGGATATTTGGAATTCTCAGGATTCCGACAGAACGAACTCCGGGTTGGCACGGGCACTGCAACGGTTGGGCAGCAGCCGCGATCCGCCACGCCGAGCCGCGGAATCGCGTGACCCGCAACGGCGTTGTGTTCACACCGGCCGACATCAAGGGATTGCTGGCCGAAATCTACATGTACAACCATTCCGAGTTTCTCGGTGGCGTTGATCCGGCAATTAATCCCGGGACCTTTCACGCGGTAATCGCGAACTGGATCGGACGAGGTTCGCACCCTGTGGCCATGGATACCGCCTTGGATCGCGAGGTTTTCAACTACCCGATCTATGCTTACGCCGCCTCGTCGGCCAAACGACCCGGCAACACGGTCGAAGTGAAGATGAACATCGCTTACACGCTCAGCACCAAACGCGAATTCGACCAGGCACAGCATCTTCACCGAGTCAAGTACTTCCACTACACGCTGCAACTGGACGATCAAGGCAAGATCACCGATGGCAGCTATTTCCCGGACAGCGACCGAGTCGACATGCTATGGGTTCCTCTTCATGCCGCCGCCTCTGGCCAGGAGGGGAATGAAAAGGGAAACCCGCACATCGATGTGGCCGAAGTCCTCTCGATGTGGCGTGAATCGGTTCCGGAGGAGATCCGGAATCAATGGTTGAACATCGACCCGCTGCCGGAAGACGCAGTCTCGGACGACGTCGACGACAACATGGAGGAAGATGTGCCGGGTACTCCAGCCGAGGCCGAGGACAATTTGGAAAACGTCACGTCCGAAGAAACGGCCGGTTCATAGCACCGGTTGTTAAACCTGTGCCCGCCAATAAGAAAGGCGTCTCTTGCGAGACGCCTGATGCGTTAATCCCTTCGTGCGCGCCGACAACTACTCTCGGGGGCGGACAGCGCCGGTTAGCCCGCTGTAATCCATCCGATCGCTCTCGTGCCACAACGGCAAGCCCAGTTCCACTCGCTTGCGCAGGATGTCGATCTTCTCCGGCGAACCCGCCGGGGCGTCCGTCGGCTCAAACTCATCCGACGGAGTGGGATCGAAATCCTCGTCATGACCATACTTCAAAATCGCTTCAAACACATTCCGTACGTTCTTCATCGAACCTCAAGCCCTCCAGCACCAAAAACACTGCCTAGAAAAAATCGGCCCAAATTCCGAGTTTATCTGATCAAATCAGCGATGGCATTTCGCGTGCCAATCGTCCTCTGTACTCGGCTCTCGACCGACCTAACATTCTCGCAGAACGAAACGATTCCCCAGTCGTTGGTTGCGGAGTCGGATGAATGGGAGAATTGGCGGGAGTTTAGTTCATCCGAATCAAAGCGGGGCATCGCTTTCAGCGTGCAAACGCCATATTATTCACGCACCTGGACCAATGTCAAGTTTTTTGTTCCGACCTTTGTGAAATTTTTGGGAAATCCGGCAACTCAGCGAATCTTTCGACCGTGAACCAAAACTCGACTCGGCATGGTGGATCTGTACGGTGTAAGATTACGGCCGAAAGTATGCCCAGAAAATAACCCTTCTTGGCCGAATTCGAGATTTTCCTCCGTTTGATAGCACCGCACACGAAGAGGATCTGTTTTCATGGACTGTTGGATTCAGCGAATCTTGACGCTGCCGCCACAGCGACGCGGCTTCCATCTGATCACGTCCCAAGTGGTGCAGAAGTTGCCGGAACTTCGCTCGATCAAGACCGGCCTGCTGAATCTTTTTCTTCAACATACATCGGCCTCGCTGACCGTGAACGAGAACGCATCGCCGGAGGTGCGTGTCGATCTGGAATCGTCGATCAACGCATTGGTTCCGGAGGATTTCCCGTACGCGCATTCGCTGGAAGGTCCAGACGACATGCCAGCTCATATCAAGTCTTCGCTGTTCGGGCCGTCGTTGACGATTCCGGTTCACGAGGGCCGGTTGGCGCTGGGCGTCTGGCAGGGGATCTACTTGTGCGAACACCGCGATCGCGGTGGACCTCGGCAACTGGTGCTGACCCTTCATGGCGAAGCTGACGGACTGGGCGAGCGGGTGTCTGGCTAGCAGCGCCGGGGCTGCTGCCAAGCGAGTCTCCGAGAAACGACCTGGACATTTGCGAACCCTTCGGATACTCTCCGCCCCTCATTTCGGACACTCTGGTATCTGGCTTTTCGTTCAGAATTCCCATCATGGATCACTGGGCTCGTTGGCAAGGACTGCTCCTCCCGGTCGGAATCATCGCCTGCGTATTGGTGATGATCGTCCCGTTGCCGGCTGCCTTGCTGGACATGTTGCTAGCAGTCAATCTCGCAGCGGCCGTCATCATCCTGCTGACTTCGCTGCACGTGCGGACCCCGCTTGAATTCAGTCTGTTCCCGACGCTGCTGTTGACCACGACCCTCGGCCGACTGGTGTTGAACGTAGCATCGACGCGTCTGATCCTGGCTCGAGCCCCGGAAGCCGGATTGGACGCCGCCGGGCAAGTGATTCGGGGATTTGGCGAATTTGTGACGGGAAACCACATCCTGATCGGCCTGGTCATCTTTCTGCTGATCGTCGTGATTCAGTTCGTCGTGATCACCAAAGGCGCCGCGCGAATCAGTGAGGTGGCGGCACGCTTCGCCTTGGACGGAATGCCTGGGCGCCAGATGGCCATCGACGCAGATCTGAATGCCGGCCTGATCGACGAACACGAAGCGCAGCGCCGGCGGCAGGAACTGACCGAGCAAGCCGACTTCTACGGCGCGATGGACGGTGCCAGTAAGTTTGTGCGCGGGGACGCGATTGCGGGGGTCATGATTACCGCGATCAACCTAGTTGGCGGACTGCTGTTGGGCGTGTTCGAAGCGAAGATGACGTTGATCGAGGCTGGTTCGGTCTTCTCGCGCCTGACCGTCGGCGATGGATTGGTCAGTCAGATGCCTGCCTTATTGATCTCGATGGCAGCCGGATTGCTGGTCACGCGCAGTTCGCGCCCGACCGATTTGCCTCGCGAATTTCTTCGGCAGATGTTCGCTCACCCGCAGGTCTTGGCCATCGCCGCGGTGTTCCTGGGGTTGTTGATCTTCACGCAATTGCCCGCACTGCCGTTGTCGATCATCGGCGGCGGATGCGCTGGTCTGGCATGGCTGCTGTCGCGGGCGGCAACCCGGCGCGACGGGGAAGCGGCCGAGGCGGCCACAGAAAACGCCCCGGGTCCGCCCGTACCGCAGAAGCGGATCGAGGATTTTCTGGCGGTCGATCCCATGGAGTTGGAGATCGGCGCCGGGCTGATCCGGTTGGCCGACCCACAGCGCAGCGGCGACCTGTTGGCTCAGATCACCGAGGTCCGGCGCCGCGTTGCTGCCGAACTGGGAATCGTGCTGCCCAAGGTGCGAATCCGAGACAATTTGGCGCTGGGACGGCGCGAGTACCGCATTCAACTGCTCGGTACGCCAGTCGCCGAGGGCGCCGTCTACCCGGATCGCTGGCTAGCGATCTCGGATGCCGCCTCGGAAGGCCGGATTTCGGCGGGACCGAGGCAAATGGACCCCGCCAGCGGCCGAATGGGGATCTGGGTTGGTGCCGATCAGCTAGCACAGGGCCGAGATAGCGGTTGTACCCTGCTCGAACCGTCGCGCGTCATGGCTGGGCACTTGCGACAAGTGGTCCGGTCCCACGCCGCCGACTTGTTGACGCGGGACGCGGTCAAGCACTTGATCGACGAATTGCACAAAACGTCCCCTGCGGTGGTGGACGAATTGATCCCCGATGTCTTGCGACTGGGCGAAGTCCAGCAGGTGCTGCAGCGGTTGTTGCGCGAACACGTTCCCATCCGACAATTGCAGACGATCCTGGAAGCTCTGGGAGACATCGGACCGCGGAGTCGCGATCCGGTTCGCATGACCGAGTTCGTTCGGCAGCGGTTGTCCCGGACGCTGTGCAGTTACTATCGCGATGCGCAACGCCGTCTGCGCGTCGCGACGATCGACCCGGAAACGGAACAGCAGATCGCCGACGCGGTCGAATCCGATGGCGACGGCGGCCTGCGAATTCGCATCGCACCGCAGGCGGTGCGCGAGATCTGCCAGTCGATTCGCCTGGGGACCGATCCCCTGCTGCAAGCGGGGAGGTCGCCGGTGGTTCTAGTCAGCGGCGAGATCCGAGCGGCCCTGAAGCAGTTGACCATGGCACGCCTGCCGCACTTGGTGGTGCTCAGTTACGAGGAGATCAGCAACGACACGATCGTCGAGTCGGTGCGTTTGGTGGGAGAGACATTGGCCGCTGCGGCCTGATGCTGTTGCAGCCGGCGACGCGATTCGCAGGATGTCGGATCGCATCCGCCGCATTCCAGGTAGTATCGGGAGTGAAGAGACATGGAAGTCCAGACCTTTCGCGCTCGTTCCATGCAGGAAGCATTGCAGTTGGTTCGCCGTACCCTCGGGCCCGACGCCGCCGTGCTGCAGGCCAAGGAAGTTGGTCGCGGGGCCATGTCGTGGCTGACCGGTGCCCGCGAGATCGAAGTGCTCGCCTTGACGGGCGTACAATTGCCCAGCCGCTTCGCCGATTCCGCCCGCGACGACAACGATGCGACGGGCTGGTCGGCATCAGCGCGCGATGACGAGTCGCTTGACGAACCGGGCGATGAATCCACAGCGCCGCCCCCCATTCATCCATGGGATTACCGAGCCAAGTTCCGCGCCGATCTGCGGAGCGAGGCCGGCGATTTGCCGTCGCTGGTCGAGCAACTGGCCTCGTCGCCCCGCGCCGCGGATCGGCTCGACTTACCGCCGCCATTGGACGAGTTGCTCCGGCAAATGCTGCAAGCGGAAATCGATCGGGATCTGGCACGCGACCTGATCGATCGCGTTTGCTGTCACGCGACGGATCAGGAATTGGCGGACCCGGCGATGCTGCAATTGCGGCTGGTCCGGTCGATCGAACAGGAAATCCAAGTTTCCGGACCCATTCGCATCGCTCCATCGCGTCCGCACGTCGTGGCGCTGATCGGCCCGACCGGCGTTGGCAAAACCACCACGATCGCCAAATTGGCCGCGGACTTCCGGTTGCGGAAACAGTGCCGCGTCGGCCTGATCAACGTGGACACCTACCGGATCGCGGCGGTGGAGCAACTGCGGACCTACGCTGAGATTATCGATCTGCCGATGGAAGTGGTCTCGACGCCCCGGGAGATGCGTTTGGCAGTCGACCGGTTGTCCGGTTTGGACCTGGTCCTGATCGACACGGCCGGACGCAGCCCGCGAGATGGCGTGCGCATCCAGGAGCTGAAGTCCTTGTTGGGCGAGGCGCGGGCCGACGAGGTGCATCTGGTGCTGAGCGCCGCGGCGGGGACGGCCAGTCTGATCCATGCCACCCAGCGGTTTCGGCACGTCGGCGTGACCTCGCTGCTGCTGACCAAGCTGGACGAGGCCGCTGGCCCCGGTGGATTGCTGTCGCTGCTGCGGGACAGCCAATTGCCGCTGAGCTACCTGACAGACGGCCAGAACGTCCCCGACGACATCCGCGTCGGCGACCGTCACGCCCTGGCGAGGATGATGCTTGGCTTGGACTCGTTGGTCACGGAGGCATATCGGGCCGCATGAAAACCATCGACCAAGCAACTCACTTGCGCCGACTCGTGCTGAGAGCGGTACGTGAAAGCACGACCGACGCCGCTCCGCCGTCCCGGCTGATCGTCGTCAGCGGTGCAAAACACGGTGTCGGCGCTACCACGCTGGCCGTGAATCTGGCGGTTGCCATGACCGACCAAGGAACTCGCTGTGTGTTGGTCGACGCCGACTTGTACCAAGCCGACATTGCGGACTGTTGCGGTTTGACCGGGCGATCCGACGTGACCGACGTCTTGGCGGCGCGACTGGACATTCACGAGGTTCTGCATCCGGGACCGGCGGGCGTGCAGGTCGTGCCGGGACGCCGATCCGCAGTCACCCCCACGGAGTTCGGCGAATCGGCTCAGCAGCGTCTGCTGCGGCAACTGAGCGGGTTGGGGCGGCACGCCGAAACGGTCGTTGTCGACGCCGGCAGCGGGGCGCACGAAGTCGCTCGGCGGTTCTGGGCAGCGGCCGACCAGATCGTGCTGGTCGCCGCACCGGACGCCCAGTCCTTGCTGGACGCTTACGCGGACATGAAACGCTCGGCGGCTGGGCGCAGCGAACTGGCGATCCGTCTGGTGGTCAACCGGGTTGCGAACCGGCAGATCGGCGAGGAAGTGTATCGACGACTGGATGGTTCGTGTCGGCGGTTCTTGGGATTTGCCATCGATTACCTGGGACACGTGCCGGAGGATACCCGGGTATCCGAAGCGGCAGCAGTCGGAAAGCCGTGCGTCCTGCGGACGCCGGGAAGTGCTGCGGCTTTGGCCTTTGAATCGCTCGCAGCACGCTTGGGCGACCGGCCCGGTGCGACCGCTAACGTCGGCCAAGCGGGCCAGTGGAAATCGGAAAAAAATGCGGCTTCGTCTCCAGTAGCAGACGAATTCGGTCGATAAACCGGGTGGGTATCGCCGCGCCCACGCATGTCAAATTGGAACGAATGAGCGGAAAATTCGGCGACGCGACAAAACTCTGCGGAAACAGCTCGATTTGTCCGCGGCTGAGATTCGCGAAACCTGAACCTATCAACAAGACGCACCCCAGCAAGCGAACCTTACGTCGCTGGCAGAACAATCACGGAGGATTGTGAATGGCCACAGCACTGGCGCCGGAAAAGCTTGGAACGGAAAGACTCGATATTCAAGAAGTCTGGAGAGCCTACAAGGAAGATCCCGAGAACAGGGATCTGCGGAACCGATTGGTCGAAGAGTACCTGCCGCTCGTGCGGTACAACGGCGAACGCATCTGGCAGCGTCTTCCCGAAGGCGTGGAACTGGACGACCTGATTTCCGCCGGAGTCTTTGGTCTGATGGACGCCATCGAGGCGTTCGATCTCTCCCGCGGCGTCAAATTCGAAACCTACTGCGTCCCGCGGATCCGAGGTGCGATGCTGGACGAACTGCGGACCATGGACTGGGTTCCGCGGTTGGTGCGTTCGAAGGCCAGCAAGTTGCAGGAAGCGACGAAGACGCTGGAAGCCCGACTCGGCCGCCATCCCACCGAGCAGGAACTGGCCTCGCACATGGAGTTGAGCTTGGCGGACCTCGAAAAGATGATGCTGGAAGCCAACGCCGTCAACCTGATCAGCCTGAACAAGAAGTGGTACGAAACGGACAGTTACAAGGACGTCCGCGAAATCGACATCCTGGAAGACAAGAAAGGCGAAGACCCCACGCGGCGAATCCAGAAAAACGACCTGATGCGGCTGGTCACCAAGGGGTTGAACCGCAACGAACGCCTGATCATTATTCTGTACTACTACGAAGAACTCACCATGAAAGAGATCGGCGCCACGCTCGATCTCAGCGAAAGCCGCGTCAGCCAGATGCATAGCAGCATCGTCGCCCGCCTTCAGACCCAACTGGGCCGCCGCCGTCCCGAATTCGGCACCTAGCTCCTTCTCGGCCAGTCGCTTCGGCACATCATACGCTCAGCCAACCGCGCCGGACCCACGTTCGGCGCCCGCAGGCTACTGCGGAATCGGCTCGCTGTCGGCACTCGCGCGGTGGCCGGTCTCCGATCGAGCCACTCGGGCGACCTGAAATCTCCGGTAGCAGGGAGACCTGCGGTCGGTCGTTTCGGCGGGGACGGAGACCTGCGCCGAACGCGTTCTGAAGTTCCTCGGCGATGCGCACCCGGACCCGCGTTTGGCGCCCGCGGGCCACTAGCCGCGGGTGTGTGCAGGAATGTCAGGACTCCTGATCCACCGCCAGAAAACACGAGGAACTCAGGCAAATCGCCTGCAGCGGAGGAAGAATCAAGAGATGCCAAGAGAAACGCAAAGAAGCGGAGATCGCAGAGAATTCGTCCTTTGCGCTCTTCGTTGCTTTGCGTTCTAGGTTCATCGCATTTTCTCGCCGGATCAGGAGTTCTGAATGCGTGGCCGAGTTTCAACGGCGGCTAGTGCCGTTTTCCGTTCGTGGCTCTCTTGTCGGCAACCGCGACGGTGACTGGGCCGAAGGGGAGCTTACGGAATAACGCGAAAATCCGAGGCAACCATCCGTCCCTTTTCCAAGCAGGACGACGCACATCCGCTATCCCGTTTCGTGTTAGACAAATGCAAGAAGCAGTTCGTCGAACGGTTGCGAGTTCCCGAAACGTCGGAATCGGATCGACGAGCCTTGTCCGACTTGGCTCGCGAAGCAACCGAACTCGCTCGGGACCGGTACCGCTTGCACGAGACGGTGCGGCATCGGATTCTGGCGGATCTGGGTTCGGGGCCGGTGACGCTGAACCAGAAGCTGACCGCTTGGTGGGATCTGGAACTCGGCTCGTTTCGCACCGAGGTGAAGAAGGCGTTCAAGACCAGCATTCCCGTGGCGGAACGAAGCGAATGGGAACGTGCTCTTGCGGACTGGCAGCGTCAACACACGGCGCTCACCGAATCGCTGATTGCGTGCGAGCAGCAGATCAACGACCGGGTCTACCGGCTGTTCTGCCTGTCCCCCAGCGATATCCGCTTTCTGGACGACCACGCGCGCCACGCCATGATCGACTACCCCTACGGCCAGGCCTAGCCAGCCGTGCGCACCGTCGCAACCTCACGCTCGGCGAGGGTCTCCGACGCGCTCAGCGAGGGTAACCAAGCAGTGGACGTGCGGACTGGAAATGGTTTGTTGACAAGCGGGTGGGAATCCTGCGCGGGTGACGGCTGGCCACGGACCCGCTATCGAGTTCTGCATCGCGTCTGGGCAACGGGCGCGTTGAAGCGTACACGCAAATGTAGCGAGGTTGTATGGACCGGATTGGCTGTCCAGCCGTACACGGTATTGAGCCCCGAGATCTTGTAATTCTCAGATTCGGCCCAAGTCTTGTGCATGTTGGAAGGCAACACCGGCATCCGCGTCAAAGGCGATGGTCGAAACGCGGATGGGGGCTCGAAACGGGGAGCCTCGAAACCCGGACGCAGCTAGTGTTTCGGATTCGCCGTCTGATTCAACCGCCGACCTTCGCGGGGCAGCGAGGCTGTGAAAGAATTGGGACAGGCACCTTCGCGACTGCTGATTTTCCAGGGTCTTCGCCGTTTCCGCTCGGAGCCAGTCCCATTTTTTCGCAGCTTCGCCGTGCCGATCACGACCAGGCGCGGCCTATCGGGCTTCCGGTGCGAACGGGTCGCGGGCCAGGGCGGCTTGGAAATCGGCTTGGGCGGCAAAATAGTAGGCTTGCGCCTCGATCCAGGCGATGGTCGCGTCGGCGACGGCTTGTTCGTAGATGTTCAGGACGATCAGGTCGATGTCGCCGGCCTCGAACGCCGCGCGGCCCATCTCCAGCGCCTCGCGGCTCAGTTCCAGGTTCCGGTTGGTCTGGACGATCTGGCCCGAAGCGGCTTCCAGGGCCGACAGCGCGTCCTGCACCTCGGCCACGATCTTGTCGGCGACGAATTCGCGTTTGGCGTTCAACTGCATCAGCTTGCCGCGGGCCGCGACAACCTTGCCGCGAGCTTCGCGACGCTGCAAGGGCACTTCGCCGTAGACTCCCGCTTCCAGTTCGAACGGGCTTTTCGTGCGTTTCTCGTTGATGGGAGCCCCGACATCTTTCGAGACGCCGACCACCGCTTCGAATTTCGGCAACAGCATGTTCTCCGATTGCGCCAACTCGACGCGGACCTGCTCCACCAGCAGATTCAGTTCCGTCAATTCCGGCCGGGCTGCCAACGCGGCTTGAACCATCTGGTCCATCTGCCCGAGGTCCGGCGGCGCGGATTCGGGAAAGCTGCGGGGCAGAAGCGTGCCGTCGGGCAACTGAGGCTGGCCGTCGGGCGTGCGCAAGAACAGGGACAGCTTGATCGCTGCCTGCTGCAACTTGCGCTGCGATTCGATCACCTTCGTCTCGCGCAAGGCGATCAACCGCTGGTTGTCGATCCGCGCGATCCGTTCCAAGTCGCCGGCCAGCACACGCTCCTCGATCTGCTCGACACGGTCCTGGGCCAGCCGCAGCAGTTGGCGATGCGCCTGCAACGTCTGTCCCGTCTCGACCCAGTACCAATAAGTCTGCGATGCGTCGCGGACGAACGACAACCATTGTGCTTGGACGGCCGGTTCGACCGCCTGCCGCGCCAGCGATGCCTGCATCACCCCGCTGCGGCGCTTGTCGATCAGCCGGTCCTTGAGCAACGGCACGCCCAGGCCCAGCGAGAATTCGCCGCCCAGGTTCGTCTCGTCGTTGTACCAAGCCGGATTGAATTCGCCTCGGCCGATCTTGTATCCGCCGTACACATTGCCGCCGTGGTACAAAGGCTGATCGACCTTGGCGGAGGTGCGATAGCGTTGATAGTAGCCCATCGGATTCGTCAGGCTATAGGCTTTCAGCTCCGTATCGAATTCGCCCCACGCTGCCAGTTCCTTGCCCGCCGCGACGTCGCGTTCGCGCAGCGCCGCTTCGAACAGCGGGTAGGTCTCGTAGACCGAGAGGATGACATCGGACAGTACCAACGCCTCCTCCGCCGGATCCGCCGCAAAATTTGCTTCCAGCGCCGACAGCAGCGGCCGACTGACTGGCTCCTCGGCCGCCGAATCGGTCGCTTCGCCGAGGGGCTCTCGCGGCGAATCGAGTTGGCCGACCACCGCGTCGCAATACCGGTTCAGGTCGTGGCACGGGGACGGCGACAGGTGCTGGCACCCGGAGAGCAGGACCAGAATGAGCCACGCTACCGACGAACTCCGGGAAAATGCAGCCGAACTCGCAACACGTCGGACGGCTGCAGGCCGTTCCGCATGCCCGCGAGTTGGGCGACACGCAGATTCGAGTTGGGTAGGTGCCTTCCTTGGCATCATCGTCACCGCTATTTCGGCAGCTTGGGTGTCTTCGTTTCTTTCGAACCCTCGGCCTGGGCTGCGTCCTTGGCAACCACCGGCGGGAACCCGTTCAACTGACGCCAGAGTTCATACCACAGAGGCACTTGGCTGAGCATGACCCAACCGTTGGCCCGCACGCCTTGCCGCAGGAACCGCTCGGACGGCCACGAGTCGTCGGCGTCCGGTCGGACCTGCAGTCGGAATTTCCCGGTTCCGTCGTCGGCCGCATCGATCGTCGCCACCTCGCCGCCGAACGTGCCCACGGCCACGGATGGCCAACCCGCGAACTGCAAGGCGGGCCAACCCTCGAACTGCAGGCGGACGTGATCGCCCGGTCGGACAAGCGGCGTGTCGTTTCCGGACACCCACAGTTCGACGGCGTGATCCGTGCTTTCCGGCACGATGGTAAACAGATCGTCACCCTCCTTTACGACCTGGCCGCGTTCGTAAATCGGCAAGCGGAAGATCGTGCCGTCCCGCGGCGCCTCGATGATCAGCCGATCCAATTCGTCCAGCTTGACTTCCAGTTCGCGGATCTCCTTGCGGGTCGTGGCTGCTTGACCGGCCGCATCTTCGCGCATGGCGCGGGCGTAATCCACCTTGGTTTGCGCCTCGCGCCGCTTCTGCTCCAATTCGTACTTCTTCGCTTCGACTTCCTTTTCAGCGGCGGTGACTTCCCGGTGCGCCGCGTCGAGTTCCGCCTTGGCGACATCCCATTCCGAACGAAGTTTTTCGACTTCTTTCTCGGGCTTGATCCCCTTCTCGAACAAACCGCGTTGCCGTTCGTAGTTCGCGCGAGTCTGCCATTCCTTGGCCACGTAACCGGGGATGACGTCCTGTTTGGCCTGCAATTTCGCCGCCGCGCCTTCGACCATCTCTTGGGCCGCTTTGACAGCAAAATCCCGAGCCGCCGAGAAGTCCTGGATGTTTTGCTCGTACACTTGGATCTTGGCCTCCGCCGTCGCCAGCTTGGCTTCCATGTCCCTCATCTGGGCACCCAGTTGATCGGCGAGATTGGCCGCCCACGGTTGGATCTCCAAGATGAAGTCGCCTTGTTTAACGCGCGCTCCCTCGACCAAGCCGTCCGCCAAGCGGGCGACCACGCCCTTGGTCGGCGAAGTCACCGTCTGCTGCCGTTCCTGCGGCACATAAGCCACCACCTTGCCCGTGCCCCGTGCCGATTGCTGCCAAGGCAGAAGCGCCATCGCCACGAGGCTCGCGGCCAGCAGCACCCCCAGACCACGGGCCATGCGCCGCGCGGCCAGCGATGACTGCACCAGCTTCAACGCTGGCAGCATGGCGGAGTCGTTCGACACCTTGTTGGCCATTGGCGCGTTCTCCCTTTCATCATCGTATCCCGGCGATACAATCGTTAAATCTTTTTCAACCGAAACAGTTTGCCAGAAGCGGATTTGTGATCCATCAATGTCCCGCCTCGTGCGACGACAGACCGAGCGACACCACGCGGTCGCAGCGGTCGATCACCGTCTGCCGTCCGGTGGCGATCAACGTCGTCCAAGGGTGGTTCCGGCCCACCAGGTTCGGAAGCAGTTGCTGCAACATCGCATCGGGCAATGCGTCCAGGATCCCGTCGATCAGCAATAGACGCGGACGTCCGACGATCGCCCGCGCCACCATCAGCCGCAAGGCCTGCGTAGCGGAAAGGGGGGCGCCGTTGGTTTGCAGTAGGGCATTCAGACCGTCGGGCAACTGCTGAATCTCGTCGGTCAAGCCGACCGCGTCCAATGCTTGCCGCACCTCATGGGCGCTGACTCGCGGCCGGTTCAAATGCACGTTCTCGTCGATCGTACCGCGGAAGATCTCGATCGATCGGGCGACGGCCAGATGTTCGCGCAACGAATCCGGGCGCAGTTCCCGCAAATCGATCCCGTCCAGTTCGACATGGCCGGTGACCGGTTCCCGCACACCGCTCAGCAAGTCGATCAACGTACTCTTGCCGGAACCGGGCGGCCCCGTCAATGCCACACTGTCGTGCGGCTCCAAGGCGAAGGTGACATCGTGCAACGGTCCATGGCCGCGATGGTGCGCGCCGTAGTGATAGGAAACCTGACGTGCTGCCACCTCGGCCGCCACGCCCGACCGCAAGTGAAACAGCTTGTCGTGCCGTTCGACGGGCAGATCGAACAAGTGCCCCAGCTTGTCCATCGACGCCATCATGTCGTAGAAGCTCTCCAAATGCTTGTGCATCTTGGTGAACGAGCCGACGATCACGGTCACGATCAGTTCCGACGCGACCAATTGGCCCAATGTCAATTCGCCCTGGATCACGAGCCATCCGCCCAACCCCAACAGGGTCGTGAACGCAAACGTCTGCAAACCGAGAGCGAACACCATCTGGCGAATCACAATCCGAAAGTGCCTCTTGCGGGCTTCCAGATAGTCAATGGTCAACTGATCGGCCCGGTCCAGCGCGAATTGCTGGCCGCCGTGCAGCTTGAACGCCGTGGGATGGCGGATCACTTCCTGCATCCATTCGCCGACCGAGAATTTGGCCCGGGACTCTCGCACCGCCGTCTTGACCGCTCCACGGCCCAGAACAAACGTGATGAACGCGATCATCACCAGCAGCACGATGTCGAAGCCCAGCAGGAACGGATGGTAGAAGGCCAATACCGCCATGCCGATGAACGTCCGCAGGATGATCGACACCGCATCCAACAGCAGCGAACTGGTGATCTTTTGGACCTGCGCGATCTCGAAAAACCGGTTGAGCAATTCCGGGCCATGCGCTTCGTCCAACGCCGCTCCGCGGACCCGGGGCAGACGGTACGCCAGATCCGCGACCAAGCGCACGAACAAACGCCTTTGCAGGATTTCGACCACGTAGGTCGACAACGCCTGCAACGCCGCAGCAAAAGTCAGAAACGTCAACAGGAGCAGGGCGAGAACGATGATCGGCTGCAAGTAGCGGCCGAATGCCACCGTGTTGACCAACGTTTCCACGGCGATCGGACTGGCGAGTAGAAACAACCCGTCCATCATCGCAAAGATGACGACGACCCACAGATCCCGCCGTTCCGGCACCATCAGCGCCCAGTAGCGGCTGAAGGGTGCGATCTCGGGGTGGGAACCGCTGTGACCGTCGTCGTGCCCAAATCCGCGGGCCGCGACGGTTTCGCAAGCCAAGGCGGGCTGCCCCACCACCCAGATCCGCGAATCGTCCGCAGTTTGAGCCTGGAGAACCCTGCGGCAGTGACGCAGCGATACCCACTCGTCGGCCGCCCCGGATTCCAGGCGATTCCACCGAACTCGTTGGCCCCGGATCTGACTGATCAGCAACCACTGGATCGAGCCGTCCGGCTGCTCGATGCCCGTGGCTACCGGTATGCCCTGCCGGACACATGACAGCGCGTCGTTCAGTGAGCAGACGAGCCACTGCACCCGTAGATCCAGACTCTCGCCAACTTCGACCAAGCGGCGAGCCCACGTGACCAGATCGTCGCCCGGAATCGCCCGCTCGGCTTCCCCCAAACCCCGCGTCGCAACGATTCGGTCGAAGCGCAACTCACTCGCCACCGAGAACTCTTCCAGGATTCTCAGTGCATCGTCGATCTGTTTCTGGCGCCTGGGCCCGTAAAGTGCCTGATCAGCCATTGCGTTGTTTCGGCTCGGAATCTCTCTGGTGTAATTGAGGTAGTATCCACCCCAAGTGTAGGACAGGACAGAGAAAAGCCCAGTCAGAAAGCAATGCAGTAATTGCGGGGGAGCCGGACCGCGGTTCGGATCCCGTTGATTCCGGCGGAATCCTTACCAAGCCACCTCGGGCTGGGCCGTGTCGCCGTCGAACTGGACCGGCAAACGCCAGACGTGCGTGCCGTCTCGGTCGGTGAAGTACAAGCGACTGTCCGACGGACGGCGCGCGTGACCATCGGCCCAGATAGCATAAAAACCCGGATGGGCGCAGACCGGCCGCCGCACGTAGGTGTGGTTGTACTGGCTGTTGCGCGTCAACTGCTTGTGCATGGTCCACCGATGGCCCTGGTCGCGGCTGGTCCAAATCGCCACCTCGCCGCCCGGGTTGTAGGGCTGCGGGCCGCTCTCGGTCGGCGCGATCAACCGCCAAGTGCCGTCCGGCTCGATGTACAGCGAGCCGAAATCGTAGTTGTTATCCGAGCGGATGCTGCCCTGGATGTCCCAGGAAGTGCCGGTCCAGCGAGCCGTCTGCCAGATGCGAGGATCGTTGGCAGGCCCCGACTGCCAGCCGCCGCTGGTCAGGTACAGAATCACCGGATGTCCGGCGGCGTCGAAGGTGATGTCCTTCATGTACACGTTGCGCCCCTTCGATTCGTACTCCGCGACCAGCGCCGGATTCTCGGGTTGGTTCAGCGGGATATCCAGCGGTTGGCCCGCCGCGTTCCGCCAGCTCTCGCCGAAATCGGCGGTCTCCATGTAGTACAAGTTCGTCCGCCAGTTCAAGCCAGTCGGTTGCGGATGATAGTTAAAGGCGCTGCCCAGTTTTTCCGCCCCGTACGGCTCGCTGATCTGGTAATGGCCCTGGCCGAACAACGAGAGCAGTCGCGGTTCGGTCCACTGGGAGCCGTCCGAGCTGGTCTGGAAATAGATGGCTCGCCCGCCCAGATAGATCGTCTGCGGGAAAATGAATCCCTTGCCTGGAATGTGGAACGGCTGCGTGTAGGAGAAATTCGTTGTGACGATCCGCTCGAATTCGGCGATGTCGTACGGCCGTTTGCTCCGCGAGATGTACGAAGGCCGCGGCGTGCCGTGCGAGCTGGAGAAGATGAAAATGTAGCCCTCGGTGTCGATCGCGATCACTGGATTGTCGTGCGCGTCGGTCGTCCGTTTGTCCAGCAGCAGCGTCGGCCGCGGGACAGTGCCCGTGGCGTGGTCGTAGTACGAGACCATGTGCAGCAGCGTGCTGTTCGTCTCGTCGGTGCCTCCGTAGCAGAAGAACGTCCTGTTGACTTCGGGCCGGTAGATCGCGATCGGCCGGTGCTTGCAACTGTACGTTCCCAATCCGCCGCTGTACTTGTAGACGTACTCGTCGTTCTGCGGCTGATTGTAGTACCAGATGCTCCGGTATCCGTCCAGCTTGCGGTTTTCGATCTCGGAGAGCGACGGATAGGTCCGCTGCCAAGGCGGCACGGACGGGTCTGCCGGAATCTCGATGTTCGGATCGGCCAAGTAGCGGGCGGGCGGCCCACCGTCCTTCACGGAATTCCACGTCTCGCCGTCCAGAGACTCACCTGTCCATCGGGCCACCAGCCCGTCGGCGACGTCGCCGCGCCGCGCGACCTGGGCGGCCTCCTCGGCCGAGACCGCCCGGCGCCAGATGCGCACATCGTCGATCTCGCCGTCCAACACGCGCACCCCCGGTGCGATCGCGCCGATCATCAGCGGCGCGCGGGACCGCGGGATGCGGCCGGACGCCTCCTGCGAAGCCGCGAGCCGGCCATCCACGAACAAGCGGATCGTCTGGCCGTCGTACGTGCCCAGGAAATGTGTCCAGGCATCGGGTTGCGGCGGGGCCGCGTTGGCGTGCGTGTACCGCGACGGTTCGTACTCGACCAACATCCGAACGCGGTTTTCGTACAGGTACAGCGTGAACAATCCGCCCGGCGCCGCCCGGTTGACCAGCGTCTGCGAGCGATCCGTCCGCTTAAACTTGGCCCACGCCGAGACCGAAAACGCATCCAGATCGAACGCTTCTGGATCCGCCGCCTGGGCGTAGGAAGTCTTGCCGTTGAACGGGACTCCCGCAGGCGCTTCCCCAGCACCAACAGCCGGCGTCATCCAGCCCGCCACCACGATCGTCAACCATCCGCACAGCATTGCCCTTGTCTTCGTCATCGTCTCGCCTCGCAGTCTGCCGGTTTCAGGATGGAACCAAGTCTAGATTCCGCGTCAAGATTCCGCAGCACCGAAGTTAGCCCATTTCTTCGGACCTGACCAGCCATCTCACGCCGTCGCCACGATGCGGCCACTGGTGCTGATGCGGCCGATCTGCCAGAATCTCGCGCCGGCGGATTCCGCCCGTTGTTCGAAGGTTGCGGACGACTCCGGAGCGATGGCGATCAACAAGCCGCCGGACGTCTGCGGGTCGAACAGCAACATCCCATCGTCCTGGTTCGCCGCGGCGTCGAAAAAGACTCGGTCGCTGTAGGCTTCGCGGTTGCGGTAGGCGCCGCCGGGAACCATGCCCATCGCCATCTGATCGAGCACGCCGGGCAGGCGAGGCAGTGCGGCGAGCGAAATTTCGGCGCCTAGTTGCCGGTCGTCGCCGAGCATTTCACTCAAGTGGCCGGCCAACCCGAAACCGGTCACGTCGGTCATGGCATGGACGCCGGTCGCGACCGCTGCCTCGGCCGCCGTCCGGTTCAGCGCCGCCATGCTGGCCACCACTGCGACGATCTGGTCGGCATCGGCCATCTCGGCCTTGATTGCCGTCGCCAGAATGCCGGTGCCCAGCGGTTTGGTCAGGTACAGCAGGTCGCCGTCCGCTGATCCGCGGTTGCGCACGATCGCCTCGGGGCGGATCAAACCGATCACCGCCATGCCGTATTTCGGCTCGCGGTCCTCGACCGTATGGCCGCCGACGATTAGGCAACTGGCTTCGGCCGCCGCCGCCGCGCCGCCGCCGAGCACTTCGCCCAGCAGCTCCGCAGGCAACTCGCGCGGCCAGCAGACCAGATTCAACGCAGCCAGCGGCCGCCCGCCCATCGCGTAGATGTCCGACAAGGCATTGGCCGCCGCGATCCGCCCCCAGCTTCGGGCGTCGTCGACCAGCGGCGTGATGAAATCCGCGGTGAACAGGATGGCCAGGTCGTCCGACACGCGCAGCGCCGCCGCATCGTCGAACGTTTCCGAGCCGACTAGCAGCCGGGGATCGACGGCGGGTACAAGTTGATTCAGGACGCTGCGCAGGTCACACGGACCCAGTTTGGCCGCTCACCCCGCGGCCGTCGTCCACTGCGTCAGTGGCCGTGCCTTTTCTGATGACATTGCTTTTCCTTTCCCCAATACAGACTGCGTTCTATCCGCCTTTACCGGCCGTGGCAAGCGGACTGAAACCGTTGCGCGCCGCCGGGATTCCTCTCCGGCAGGTCACTTCCGTCGCGGGAGCACCGAGTGGATCGACCGGCCGACATCGGCCCGACGAGCCAACGCTAGTTTCGCCCCTCGTCCTGACCGGGCGGAACGCTCAGGCTGTCGCTCAAAAGCAAGCCTTCGATCTGCACCCGGGCTGATTTCAACTCGAGTAGTGAATCCAGATAGGCGAGATTGCTCTGAAAATAGGTCCGTTGGACAGTGAGCAGATTCACGTAACTGAATTCACCTTGCTGGTACCCGACGGTTACCAGATCGAGCGTTTCTTTGGCATCGGGGAGGATCGTACTGCGTTACTTTTCGACCTGCTGCCTGGCGTTGGCGTAGCGCCGATACACGGCCGCCAGCCGGTTCTGGAAATCGAGGCGGATTCGCTCCGTGTTTTGCTGCGCGGCGACCAATCGGAAATTGGCCGCGACGATGTTGCCTTGGTTGCGATTGAATAGTGGGAGCGGAAGCGAGACTTGTACGCCGGCCACATCGTCCCCGCTGCTGTTGTTGTGTAGGACGCTGGCTTGCCCCCTACGTCTGGAAGCCATTCAACTCGGGCTCGCTCGCTAGCCCACGCCGCCGCTGCCAACTCGGGGCTGTGCGATAAGAGCCGTGCCTGCGATTCGTCCCAGCCAACGCAGCAGCAGGCAGGCATGAACCGATGTTGCGAGGCAGAAACAGGTTCTGAACCGAATGGCGCATGGATGCCGCGTTACTGGATCGGACGGAGCAACTAGCAAGGAAATGGAGCGGCGATGGGTCCGCAGGACGCAGAACCAACTCCGGCGTGTTGTCCTGCTCGGCCATATTCTACTGTCGCACTTTCCCCGGCGCGGGAAAGCCCGCAGTCGCATCCTCAAGAACGAGCACCCAGTCGCAGCCCCGCCCCTGGGTCGGCGGCACGAACGTCTGGAAGCCGGGCGTATCCGTCGTGTGTAGCGGCCGTGCGCTACCCTCGCGCGGATCGAACCACGTCTGCCGAATCGGGGTCCGAATTACATTCACGCGGAGGGTGAACGGTTCGCCGCGCGGCGAGTAGATGAAGGCGAAAGAGCCATCGGTCGCCCGGGCAGCACGGACTTTGGCGCCTCCGTGCGTCGGTCCGTCCAGGATCATCGACTGGTCGGGCACGAGCTTCTGAAACGGACGCGATTCGAACAGCCGGCGGACATGACTCATCTGCGTCGCACCGGGATGGTCGAGCGATTCATCCCAAGGCGTAGACGCCCAGATCACTGGCGTACGTCCCGGCTGCCACATCTGCCAAACGCTGTTGTGACCATAGGTATGCCCGCACGCTCCGGCCAGCAGCGACCAGTAGGCTGCCTGCCGGACGTCGTAGTCATCGAATCGAAACTCGCGGTCCGCACCGGCGTTGTAGAAACCCACTGGAATACCCTCGTACCGTGGCTCGCCGTCGAGGGTCGGCTTGACCGGCTCCAACAAATAGTCATGCGCGGCGAACAATCCATTGTCATGATCCCTCGCTGCGTGCGACGACTGGACCATATTGAAGTCCAGCCAATCGGCCTGATGGAGATAGTCGGACGACAGGCCGGGACCGCGCGGATGGTACGTCATCAGGTGCCTGCCCCCGTCACCCTCGCGAAGCCCCAGAGCCATCGCCTCGATGGTCGCCCGCTCGCTGTCGTTGCGAACGTTCTCGTCGCCTCCGAGAATCCAGATAATCGACTTATCCTTGTAGCGTTGGCCCAGGAAGCGTCCAAATACTCTGGCGTTCTCTGCATTGAAGATGCCCGAGCCGATCTTCCAGTAGCTGCCCCATGTCGGCAGCATTCCGATGACCAAGCCGGATTCGTTGGCCCTGTTCACAATGTGGTCGACATGCGAAAAATAAGCCTCGTTGGGCCGCGTCGGGTCTTTGTCGGCAAAGGGCACGGCTCCGTAGGGATTTGGATCGGTCAGACCGCCCAGTTGAGCCACCACGACCGCCTGGATCACCGTGAAGCCTTTGGCAGCGCGGTTGGCCAGATACCGGTCCGCCTCTTCCCGACTGAGACGGTGGAACAGTTCCCATGCCGTGTCACCCAGGTAGAAGAACGGTTTGCCGTCTTCGTATTCGAGATAGCGACCGGACTCGGCGACGCGCAGCCGTACCGGAGCCGATGCCGCATGCACGCCGTCGTTCGGCATCAACACCCAGGCCGCCAAAGCGGCGATCGCCAGGCTACGCAAGTTCAACTTCGCAGAGCATCTCATCGGTGGGATCCTTGTGCCAAACGTGATTATCTCTCTCCCCCGGGCGTCAATCCTGAAGCCGAAGCAGCTTCCCGCACGTCGAGCAACGGTAGCAGTAGCTGCGTCCCAGCAGTCCCATGAAGACGTACGCTGGTCGGCCGCAATCGCAGCGGTGTCGCACACCGTGGATCTGCCAGTTAAACCAGAATATGGCCGGTGGCAACAGCAGGCTCAACCCGGTTAAGGCCAAGTAAGCCGTGTGGCCCCACCACCCCAACTGCACACCCGCCCAGATGACGGCACAGAGCAGCAAGGGCAGACCGACCAGGATGCCGATGAACAGAGCGACCAGGCACCGGTTCCGCGCCGGCGTGGGCACGTGCGAGAACAACTCGATCAGCTTCTCGCCCGCCTGTTGCTTCAAGTCCTGGCCGCAGCGTGGACAGCAGACGTTGGCGAAGATCGTGGACCCGGTTCCGAAGCAGGTGCCCGAGTCAGGTGTCCAGCCTGCATAGTCGGGCGGCCCGTGGTTTCCGCACACGGGGCAGTCCAGTTCGACTTCCCATCCGTGCTGATGCTGGAGTCGCTGGTTGTACTGCTTGAAAAATGCCATCATGCTGATTGCCCTCCGCAACGGTATTCGCTGGCATCTGCCCATCATTTCCGGATAGCGTGCCAAATCCACCTGGGCGTTGACAACAGGGATGAACGAAGCAGTGATGAACGCGGTCAAGATCAGGCCGATCTACCGGCGTTCCCGACACCCACCAAGCCCCCAATTCATGTCCGTTCTTGCCCATGAATGCCAATGCGCGACTTTTCCACGAAACGCCGTGAAATCCAGTGTCTTCCCGCCCTTTATGCGTTTTTCACTGTCGTTTTCGGGCAACAATGAACCACACAGAAGGCACTTTCTCCGAAAACGACATCCGACCCCTTCTACAAAACGCGAGACTCATTCTTCCGCCGGTCCTACCCCCCGGGCAACCCGGCGTGGAAGTGGGCGATAGCTTCGGAGGTGCGGAGGTAGCGGTTGTATAATCGCAGGTGTTTCACCTGATTCGCAGGGCCATCGCCGCAACTCACGCGGCCGCTGCCGCGGAGGTCCGTCAGCGTTTCGGGATACCGCGTCCAACCGTAGTCGCGCTGCGGGCCCCCGTCGCCGAGCCGGCCGTCGATCACGAAGCTGATCACCTGCGGGCCGCAGTCGACGATGGCGACCACGTGCTGCAGGCGCCCGGCTTGCAGCGTTCCCGCATCGCTCGCCCAACTGGCTTGCCGCTGACCATCGTTCAAATCCAGTTGCACGTTGCGGTCGGGACCGACGGTCAAGGAAAAGCCGCGACCGGTGGCATCGCGAGTGGTCACCAGGACTTGACCCGCGACGATCTCCCGCAGATCGAGCCAAGCGTCGATAGTCAGCCCCGTCTGGCGGCTCAAATTCAACTCGCCGGCCAATTCCGCGGGACCGGCGGCCAATGCGTCGGCATCCAGATCGGCGATCAAGCCGTCGCGCGACACGGCCTTCGATTCGCCCTGCGTCCACAGTCCTTCGAGCAGCGTGCGGTCGATCTCATGTACCCGCGCCTCGGTCTTCTGCGTCTCGGTCACCCAGAAACGCCCGTCCTGTTCGATCAGATCCGGATAGCTCATACGCTGCTGCGGATCGGGATCGTACAGCAGGATCTCCGGCTCGGACCAATGCACGTGTCCGTCGCGGATGATTCCACCGGCGATCCAGGCCGGATTGCGGCTATGGAACGACCGAAGACTGTTGTGATGGAACCAGAACAGCAAGCGTCCGTCGCTGGTCCGCCATAGCATGGGACAGGCCCGCGGCGTCTTGACCATTCGGCCGCCCGGCGCGTAGGTCATCGGCTCCGGTTCCGTCCACGTCCGGCCGCCGTCGCGGCTGTACACATGACAGGGAAAGCCCATCGTCGTGCGGTAAACGCAGTACAAATCCTGCTCGCCGATCGGCACCAGATTGTGTTCCTCTTGGACCGAACCGAATTCTTCCTTGCGGATACCGCGGTCGCCCAGCGGCAGCAATTCCCAGCGGATCTGCTCGGGGTCCGCCTCGGTCAACAGATTGTCCGACCGGAACAGCCAGCCCTCGCCCATTTCCAGCATGTACTTGCCCAACTTGGTAAAGGCGAACACCGCGTCCCGGCCGGCGAGGTTCGGTTTGTCGATTCCCCAGAAGATCTGCACGGCGCCGCCGAAATCGTTTCCGCGGTCACAGGCGGTGACGCGCAGCGGCAGCCGATAGCGTTTGGCCGACCACGTCCGGCCGCCGTCGTCCGAATACTTCATCGCGTACCAGCCGATCGTGTCGGCGCGGATCGGGCGGTCGTTCAGCGTGCGGACGTCGTCGCCGTTGTAGGTGTAGAATCCGTAGATCCGGCCGCCGGGCGTTTGCAGCGGCACAATCCAGGACGCCTCGGGACCGTCGGACGGTTCGATGTCGATCAGCTTCGACCACGTCCGTCCCTGGTCGGTGCTGATCGTGGCCACGACATGCTGGCCCCGATCGCCCTCGCGGCCCGGCCCAGTGGTCATCGTACAGACCCAGTGGCCCTCGCGCGTCACCACGATGTACGGTTGGTCGCAATAGCCCTCGCTCGGAATCGGCAACCCGAGCAGCAGGTTGCGCGAATCGCGCCGCACAACGCCCGAGCCCTCGTCGGCCCAGCCGGTGACAGAGATCAGAGAGAACAGAAAGAACACAGTCAGGATGCGGAGTGGTTGAGACATGGCGGTTTGGTCCGTGGGTGGTGGTCAGTTGTCCGTGGTCAGATGGGGAGTCAGAGCGAGACTGGCTTAATCGTGTTCAGTACCAAGATTGCAGGAGGTATTTTAGCACGACGGAGCAGATGTTGGAGTACACGGTACGCGTTGCCAAGCGTTGCCGATTCGGCAGGAAGTCCGGCCGGATCGCAAGTCTGGGACGCTTGTCAAACGAACTCGTTCACCGTCCTCGCAAGACCGCCGGACGTGCCGGCGACGCTTGGGCCTACGGAGACGCACTGACATGCCCATCACGATCACCTTGAAGCAAGCCGCCATGGACCGATGACAAGAACGTCCGACGATGCGATCTGATTGACAGGCAGATCGAGGGCACGATCACTCCCCGGGAACTCCGGGAACTGGACGAGCTTCAATCTCAGTTGCCCCGTGTTCCCCGTCGGCAAGTTAACGCGTGCGGGCGTTCGATGGCCCGCTGCCGTCTAGAGCCGAGACGCGACAATTGGGAACCAAACCGTGGAGATGCGAGAATGTCTACTGTCCGAGAGTGCCGTAATCGAGCGTCCGAAATGTGCGCACAACAATGGTTGACGGTTCTCGGTGGTGCGGCCGGTTCGTTCGGCTCGATCATCAACGCGTCCGAGCACTTGCATCCTGATCGACAGGCAGTTAACCTTCAATCAAACGCTTCACGATAACCGCTTCACGAGGAAATGATCATGTTTCCGACCTACCCTGCCGTTCTTCGTGCCGGCCAGCTCGAGTGGGAAGCGGGTTGCCCGCCCGACGACCCCGTTCGAGTCCATGTTACGGTACTCGCTCCCCTGACACCGACCCCGGATTCAGGTCCGTCGATGGCGAACGCCTTGGCGTCGCTCGCCGCCGCTGGCGGACCTTCCGGATTCGAGGACCCGGCCGAGTGGCAGAGGCAGTCCCGAGTCGACCGCCCACTACCGGGGCGGACCGAGTGATGCTCGACAGCAATCTCATCATCTATGCGGCGCGACCAGAGTACCCAGGTTTGCGACGGCTTATCGCGGCCCGCCGCCGAACCATCGATCGTAACTGAGCGGCGGGTCGGGCCGGTCCTAAAGTCAAGCGTTCTTGGCCGCCGCCGGTTGAATCGTGTCGTTCGTGGCGACACGCCGAGGCCGCTGATGGCTCCGTCGGGAAACGGGGCTGCGCCGGGGCATCGCACGCTGCAAAGGGACGAGTCCGTTCCCGCCAGCGGCACTGCCAAGACGCAAAGATCGCGAAGAATCACGCCTTGGCGCTCTTCGCGACTTTGCGGTGAAGCCGTACGCCTATCGGTACGGGCTCGGGCAAAACACTGCTCGGAGCCAGTCCCGTTTTCACGCCGGGTTGATCGCGGTGCAAGCCGGGGGGTTATTTCATGCGCAGGGGCGAGTAGAAGATGGCGGGGGCGGCGACTTGGCCGCGGTCGCTGTCCTTGGACGGGATCGGCAGGACGTGCAGCAGTTGATAGGCTTCGGCGGTGGCCGGCACCTGTTCGCCTCGGGGCGTGGCCAGGGTCTGCACCAGCGCGACGACTTGGGCGATCTCCTGCGGCCGGTCCGTCAACAGCGGACCGTATTCGTCCGTCATCACGACGCCTTCCCCCGCTTGCTGGCAGTGCCCCACGATCTGCAGGCCTTGAGAGGTGATCTCGAAACCGAATTTCAACTGGCGGAAGCGCCACAACATATCGGCTTCCAACGCGCGAACCCGCGTGTCGGCCGCTACGCCGAGCGTCTTGTCGGCTCGCGCCAACAGCGACCGGCTGACCACGCCTCCTTCGCACGACACATCCCCCGCCGCGTCGGACAGCTTGCCGTCCTGGAACCGCGCGCGGCGCAACAGCACCTCGGCCGTCCCGCTCAGTTTGTGGTCGTAGCGGTCGGTGACCAAGCGATCGAGGTCGACCGACCGGAAGCGGCCCGCCAGTTCGCCTTGCCAACCGCCGCGGGCCTGAACGACGTCGATGCTGCCTTGAAAGGTCGTCTCGTCACCCAGCCAACGCAGCGCCAGCAAGTGCTCGGCCAGCAGCGAGCACGGCAGTGGCGTGCCCCGCGTGTCCAGTTCCCAGCGAGTCACTGGCGGAGAGATCTGCCGGTTGCGAGTCACACGCACGCGAGCCGGCTCGGCCATCTGCAAGGCGACGTCCCGGAACTCGAAACTGGCCTGCGGGCCTTCCGCGGCGCGGCTGATGAGACAACGCACGTCGGTCAGCGTCGTCGACCGGGCCTTGTCGGTGCGGTGGATCGTCAATTCTCCGGCATGGATTTGAGCCGACCACGCAGTCTCCGAACCGCTGCGCAAAAACCGTTCGTGAAAGGCTTCCCACAGCCGGCCGATCTGATCACCCTGGACTTCCGGTTGAGCGGCAACGACGACCGACTGGTCGCGGTGATCGCGGATCTCGATCTGCCGGATCTCCGCGATCGGTGCTCCGGTCTCCGGGTCTGCCAGTCGGATTCCGTCCAGCAGCGTCACTCCGCGGCGCGGGTGGCTCACGGCGCGCAGCGTCACGTCCAGCCCCCATTGACGCGAAAGTTCTTGCTGCCAGCCGGCGCAGCGCATCGACTGATATACGGACGAACGGATCACACCGACCCAGATCGCTACCCCGACCGTGGGCAGCAGGCAGAACAGCACAAAGACGGACCGGCAAACCAGCCGGCGGGTGCTTTCGTGCATGGCGAACTTCCGTGTTCGACGCATGGTCACCACTATTCGTCTTATCGCTTCCTTGCCATTTCGGAAAACAGATCCCAGCGCGCTTTCATTTCCAGCACGCTGTCGTTGCCGAACTTCTCGACCAGCGCCCGCGCCACTTCGAACGCGACCACGTTTTCCACGATCACGCTGGCCGCCGACACCGCGCAGACGTCGCTGCGTTCGTAGGCCGCGGACTCCGGCTCCTTCGTGCTCAGATTGATCGACTCCAGCGGCTTGGCCAGCGTGCTGATCGGCTTCATAGCCGCCCGCACAACCAGAGGCTGGCCGTTGGTCATGCCCGCCTCCAGCCCGCCAGCGTTGTTGGTCGGCCGCACATAGCCGAGTGTCGGGCCGTTCTGTTGAGCCGGATCGTACTGGATCGGGTCGTGAACTTGCGAGCCCGGCCGCCGCGCGGCCTCGAACCCCAAACCGATCTCGACCCCTTTGATCGCTTGCACTGCCATCACCGCTTGCGCCAAACGTCCGTCCAGCTTGCGGTCCCATTGAGCGTGGGTGCCGAGTCCGAACGGCAGACCCTCGACTCGCACTTCGACGATGCCGCCCAGCGTGTCTCCCTGTTTCCGGGCGTCGTCGATCATCCGCTTGATCTCGTCGTCGCGCGACGGATCCAGCGAATAGACGATGCTCTGCTCTCGCAGCCGCAAATGATCGTCCAGCGTGCCGGACTGCGGCGCGAGTGGCACTCCGCCCAATTCCACCACATAGCCAATGGCGCGGATGCCGAAGGCCACCAGCAGTTGCCGGGCCAGTGCTCCCGCGGCCACACGCATCGTCGTCTCGCGGGCACTCGCCCGCTCCAAGACCGCGCGAATCGGTCCCAGGAACTTGATGGCCCCGGTCAAATCCCCGTGTCCGGGCCTCGGCCGGTCCAGATCTTCCATGCGTTCGAGCTTGAAATCTCGATTCACCACCTGCAAGGCAATCGGGCTGCCCAACGTCGTGTTGCGCCAGATTCCGGAGAGGATCTCGACGCGATCCGTTTCGATCCGCTGGCGTCCGCCTCGTCCGTAGCCGCCCTGGCGACGCCGCAATTCGTCGTCGATCAGGCCCGCATCGATTTCGAGGCCGGCTGGAAACCCGTCGATGATTGCTAGCATCGCCTTGCCGTGCGACTCGCCAGCGGTCCAGTAACGCAACATCCAAATCGCTCTCGTTGTTTCGTAACCGAATTCGTGAGAATTCGGACTTTCGTACGCCGCAATTCTTGGGATTTTGGCGACCCATTGAGTTCTCGCCGCGCGCGGTATGCCCGCGGACGGCATTCTACTGAGGCGGCCTTTTTGGCGATAGGGCGGTTGCGTGCTCGTTCGGGGGGCGAGGCGGTGAAAAACTCGAAGGCCGCTCATTCCTGGCCAAGCATGTCAGCAGGGAAAGGCCGGTTGTCAGAAAGGGCGGATGCGTTCGCTCTTGCCGCTCGGTCACGATCCGGCCCGACGCTGGCGATTCCATCTGCCAGCGAGCCGGGATTGCGGTTTCCCGTCGAATGGGGAAAATGGCGGAGATCATGGTTGGCTCTGCCGCTCGACGGCCGACGCACCGAGGAGATACCGCAATGACGGAGGAACAGATCACATTGGCTGCTGCCGGCGGCTCGGGCTTTTCCGCCTGGTTCGCGGACTACGATACCGAGGGGTTCTACGACGAATTGATCGATCCGGACGGGCAACCGCGTGCCGGCGCTGAGTTGTTGGTCGGCAAGATCCGTTCGCTTGGCCGCAACGATCTGCTGCACCGACAGCAAGCGGCCGAACGGTTGCTGTTCCGGATGGGAATCACGTTCAACGTCTACGGCGCGTCGGAAGGCACCGAGAAGATTTTTCCCTTCGACCTGGTGCCGCGGATCATCAACGCGACCGAATGGCAACGGCTCAACCGCGGTTTGAAGCAGCGGATCCGGGCGCTCAATTTTTTCATCGACGACGTGTACCACGAGCAGCGGATCGTCCAGGACGGCGTGGTGCCGCGCGAAATCCTGGCCAGCGCGAAAAGCTACCGCGAGGTCTGCCGCGGTTTGAATCCGCCGCGGGGCATCTGGTGCCACATCACCGGAACCGATCTGGTCCGCGACCGCGATGGCCAGATCTACGTGCTGGAGGACAATCTGCGAGTGCCCTCGGGGGTATCGTACGTGCTGCAAAACCGCATGGCGATGAAGCGGAGTTTCCCGCAGATTTTTCAGGCCTCGCGCGTGCTGCCGGTGGTCGACTATCCCAGCCACTTGTTGGCCACGCTGGAGCACCTGGCGCCCGAGGCGGTGGCTCAGCCGACCGTCGTGCTGATGACGCCCGGCGTCTACAACAGCGCGTACTACGAGCACTCGTTCCTGGCTCAGCAGATGGGGGTCGAATTGGTCGAGGGGCGCGATCTGGTCGTGCGCGACGGCTATGTCTGCATGAGGACCACGGCCGGATTCGAGCGGGTGGATGTCATCTACCGCCGCATCGACGACGACTTCATCGACCCGCAGACGTTCCGGGCCGACTCGGTACTGGGCGTTCCCGGGCTGATCGACGTCTACCGCCAGGGCCGCGTGGCGCTGGCCAACGCGCCGGGCACCGGCGTGGCGGACGACAAGGTGATTTACGCCTATGTCGAAAAGATGATCCGCTACTACCTGGACGAAGACGCGATCATTCCGAACGTGCCGACGTACGTGTGTTTCGACGAATCCCAGCGCCGGTACGTGCTGGAGCACCTGGATGAACTGGTGGTCAAGGCGGCGAACGAAGCCGGCGGATACGGCATGTTGATCGGTCCGCACTCGACGCGCGAAGAGCGCGAGGAATTCGCCGGCCGCATTCAGCAGAATCCCCGCAACTATATCGCTCAGCCCACGCTGTCACTGTCCCGCGTGCCAACGGTCGTCGGCGACCGCCTGGAAGGCCGGCACGTCGATTTCCGCCCCTACATCCTGTACGGCCGAGAGATTTACGTCCTGCCGGGCGGACTGACCCGGGTGGCCCTGCGGCAGGGCTCGCTGGTCGTCAATTCGTCGCAGGGCGGTGGCAGCAAGGACACGTGGGTCATCGCGACCGAGGAGGAAAGCCGTGACGTACCGAGCCAATAGACTCGCCGAGCCCCGCACTTTCGGAACCTCGCGGATGTTGAGCCGTGTGGCGGATTCGATCTATTGGATCAGCCGCTACGTGGAACGAGCCGAGAATCTGGCCCGCTTCATCGATGTCACGTTCAACTTCATTCTGGACTCGCCGCCCAACGTGCGGGAACAGTGGCAACCGCTGATCAGCACCACGGCCGACGACGCCCGGTTCTTCGAACGCTACGGCCGGCCCACGCGGGAGAACGTCATCCGCTTTCTGGCCTTCGACCGGGACTATTCCAATTCGATCCTGTCGTGCTTGAGCATCGCGCGGGAGAACGCCCGCTCGATCCGCGAAGCGATCTCGACGGAGATGTGGGAGCAGTTGAACAACTTCTACCACAGCGTGACCGCGGCTGCCGGCAACGCGGACATCCTGGATTCGCCGCAGGATTTCTGCCAGGACGTCAAATGGGCCAGCCAGCAATTCAAGGGCATCACCGACGCCACCATGTCGCACGGCGAAGGCTGGCACTTCGCGCGGCTGGGCCGCATGCTGGAACGCGCGGACAAGACGTCCCGCATCCTGGACGTCAAGTACTACATGCTGCTGCCCAAGATCCAGGACGTCGGCACGCCCACCGACGACCTGCAATGGTCGGCCGTGCTGCGGTCGGTCAGCGGATTCGAGATGTTCCGCAAGCGGCACGGCACGATCACTCCGGAGCGAGTCGTGGGCTTTCTGATCTTGGACCGCCTGTTTCCGCGGGCGATCATGCATTGCGTCGACAGCGCCAACGAATCGCTGCACGCCATCGCCGGCTCGCCCGAGGACACCTACTGGAACCCGGCCGAGAAACGCCTGGGGCAATTGCGCAGCGATCTGGCCTACTCGCACGTCAGCGAGATCCTCGGCCAGGGCCTGCACGAATTCCTCGACTCGCTGCAAACCCGCCTCAATGGCGTGGGCGACGCGATCTTCCAGACCTTCTTCGCCGTCGAACCCAACGTCGGCTCCTAGGATGGACCTGCGTTCGGCGCCCGCAGGCCACTTCGTCACTCGCCATTGCTGCAACGCGGACCTGCGTTCGGCGCCCGCAGGCCACTTGGCCGTCAGCGGTCGTCGGCTGTGGTTGCTGCGACGGCTTCGTCGCCGTAGATGGGCGAGTAGCGATAGTACACTTCCAGACACATGGCGGCCATCGCCGTGCAATACAGACGTCCGGCATCGTCGTGGGCGCCCCGGAACAGCCAACTGCCCGCCTCGCGGCCTTGGCGCCGCTGCTGTTTGACCAAGTCGTTGCGAAACCCGTCGTTCCACTCTTGCCAATCGGCACCGCCGTAATGATGCATGACCTGCATGGCATAGTAGTAGAAGTACATGCCCTTGTTGGGTTGGCGGGATAGCATCAGCCGCTTGACGCCCAACGTCATCCCTGGATGGTTCCGCGGCCAGCCGGTGTACATGCGGCAGAGCAGGCCGATGGCCGTGGTGGCCGAGGCGGACCCGACGGGCACGCGGGTTCGCCGTGTCCCGCTCATGTATCCGTAGCAGGAGCCGACTTGGTCCTCGGCGACGGAATCCAGAAATACCACCGAGCGTTTGACGACCTGCGGGTCCACGGACAAACCGGCCAAGTAGCCGCTCTTGAGCGCCATCAACTGCCAGCCCACGATGGATGTGTCCCCCGTTTGCAAGGGAGTGTAACGCCACCCCCCGCCTGCATGTTGCGCGTATTCGATAAACTGGACGCCCCGTTGAGCCGCGTCGGACAATTCGACGAAATCGATCGGCTGCGCGAAAGCACTCGGCGTCGCTGCCTCTGCGGATTCGGCGTCGCCGGCGCCAGCCGCTGCAACGCTTCGCTGGTCCGTGTAACGCGTCATCGCCACGGCTTCGCACAAGGCCAAGGTCGCCAAGCCTTGGCTGTACATATTGCCGCTGGCATCCATCAAGTTGCCATCGGGCTTCTGCCGTTGGATCAGGTAGCGCAGCCCGCCGGTGACGGACTCCCGGTACTGGCCCTCCCGATGCGTGTGCCCGGCACCGAGCAAAGCCAACAGCACCATGCCGGTGGCTCCGTTTTCCGCACCCGCACGGCCCTCGGCCGAACAGAGGCACGCGGGGCACTGGTGATCGCCCGCGCGGTGCTGGAAACTCCACGAGCCGTCGCTGCGCTGATGCCTGACCAGCCACTCGAGTGCCAGATCGACCGCGTTTTCGCTGTCCATCGTGGCGCCGTAGGCCAGCGCCTGGCGGCGGCGTTGTGCCCGAGTGGCCAATTCCCCGCCGCGGACGCGCGGCGCGACGAAACCGCTCTCCACGCCGCCGCCCAGAACCGGATCGCTGGCCGAAGTCATCCGCGGCGCCAGCAGATCCAGTAACTGGGCATCCAGCACTTGATCGGGCATTTCCAGCGTTGCGTCGTCCCACGTCTGCGTCTCGGCCAACGGCGCCTCGACGATATCGTCCAACAGCGGCGGGATGTCCACCGTCAACTCGACCAAGTCCTCGGTCACTTCGTCGACCGAGGGAACGACTTCGACCGAGATCGTTCGGTCGCCCAGAAACGGCTGCGTCAGCGCATAGACGGCCAAACCGATTAGCAAGCCCAAGTGGACCACCAGACTGGTCAACCCGCCGGGCAACGCGGCGAATACCAGGAACTGAGCCTGCCGTTGCCGAAGTCGCTCGCGGGATTCCTGGACCACCGCGTCGGGCGGCGGAGGCGGCAGCGCGCATGGAGGGGCCGCGTCGAGTCGCGGCACCGGCACCAATTGCGGAGGGGGCACCGGAGGCGGGATGTACACCGGCGGCGCCTCGCACGACGCCCCCGGCGCACGACGCTCCGCGATGTGGGAAGTACGGGATTCAAGCACTTGCCGAAGACCTTTCCGCGTTCATCATAGATGACTTGCGGAGGAAACGGCAAGAGTTTTCCGGCCAGATGCCGCCCCCGGAGCAGATGGTGGATTCCGCCCCGGGGACCGGAACACCCTTGCTGACAGCGTCCTTACACGTCGCAGATCTTGGCCGCCTGGGCAAGTGACGTGAGCGGGTCGCGTTTGGGCACGAATTCGTGGGCGACGTAGCCGGTGAAGCCGGTTTCCACGATGGCGCGCATGATGGCCGGGTAGTACAGTTCCTGAGTTTCGTCGATCTCGTTCCGCCCCGGATTGCCGCCCGTGTGGTAATGCCCGATCAAGTCCTTGTGCGTGCGGATCGTGCGGATGATGTCGCCCTCCATGATCTGCGCGTGGTAGATGTCGTACAGGATCTTGACCTGCGGCGACCCGACCCGCTGGCAGACTTCGACACCCCAGGCCATGTTGTCAAAGGCGTAGCCCGGATGGTCGACCCGGCTGTTCAGGTACTCGACGCAGACGCAGACTTTCTTCTCTTCGGCCAGGCCGGCGACCTGTTTCAGCGCCGCGACCGCGTTCTCGATCCCGACGTCGTTGGGGATGTCGTTGTGGTTGCCCGCCATGGCGATGACATTGGGAAAGCCGTATTCGGCGGCCGCTTCGATGTTCTCGCGAATCTTGGCGATCGTCCCCTCGTGCTTCGCTTTGTCGTTCAGGCTGCCGCCGCCGGAGGCCATCGTGCAAACCAATCCGTACTTCTTCACGGTCGGAAAATCGCTGGGATTCAGCAGGTCGATTCCTTTCAGTCCAATCTTGGCCGATGCCTGGCACAATTCGTCCAAGCTCAGGTTGCGATAGCACCAGCGGCTGACCGACTGGTTGATCCGGCCGTTGGTGACGACCCGTTGGATTTCCTTGGCTTCGTCCTGGGCACCAATTCGTCCGGCCACCGCACCGGCCGCGACGACCGTTGCTCCACAGATCAGACCGCGCCGGGAGAGTTTGCTCTCGTTCATCGTTTGCTCCTTGGGAAAATGGGAAGAAGTACAAGATAACAGGTTCGCCGCCAAATTGCAGTCTGCCGGAACCGCGAGGCGAGCTGGGAACACCCTCGCGTCGGCAGGATATGTTGGATCGGCATTCGGCATCGCGAACGCCGACATTCAGCCGGACGGGGCGGCAGGTTCGATGCGGACGGTCAATTCGCCTTGGTTGTCGGCCAGTTGGGCGGACGATTCGTTGATCTTCAGGTACAGTGTGCCACTAGTCTCGGGAATCCAGGTTCGCGAGAGCCCGACGGGTTCCGGGCGAGTCAACGGCGAGAGTCCAGCGAGCGGCTGGGAATCGTCGCGGACAGCACCGACCAGCAGGCCCAGCGGTTGCCCGCGGTGGTAATGAATCGTCACACCCCCCGGCTCGCACCACCAGATCTCGGTCGTCTGGGCCACTTGGTACCGACCTGTGGCGATTAATCGATAGGCCTGATTGGCTTCGAGCCAAATGCCCGTCGATTGCCAGCCGCGAGTCGCATCGACCGTGACCGTTGTTCCGCCGGGTGGCAGTGCCGCGGGCGGCTTTCGCAGAACCGCAGCACGCTCCAGGTTATAGCCATAGTCCAGATCGACGACAAAGATCTGCCATTGCTCGTTCAAGTCGATCCAGTCGTCGGCGTACAACTGCTGGCAAGCTTCGGTCAAGTTCGGTTCGCGGACTCGGTGAAACAGGCTGCGAAAGCGATCGCGGTACGCGGGATGCCCGTCCAAGAACGCGGCCAGCGCCCAGCACCAGCCGTAGGGCTCGTTCTGCAGATGCGCCTGAGGCCCGTAGTTCATGATGCTGATCGGCATCATCCCGCGACCGGCCTGCAGGTCGTCCCGTACGATCTTGATGCGTCCCCAACCGGGCGTTTCGGACTTATCCTCGGGCATATAGGCGATCTTGATCCGGCCGTCTTGCCAGAGATGGGTGCTCAGCAATTCGGCCATTCCTTCGGCGTACCAAGGCGGCCCGATGCCGCCGACCAGCAGGTTCATGAATCCATGCACACCCTCGTGCAGCAGCAGATGGCGGCGGTAGTAGGCGTCCGACTGCTCGTAAGCCCAAATGTACGGCCCGCGCTGGTAGCCGTTCAGAAACGGCGGCAGGTCCGCAGGCATCAGCCCGGTGCCTTGAAAGCGGGTCTTCTCCTGGACCAGAAAGCCGGTCACGTGCCAATCGGCCACTTCCAGCGGATCCATGCCGAAATACCGACACCACTCGGGCACCGCGGCGTCGAACACGTCGGGCAGTTCGTCGACGACCGGTTGGCTGGGCACATCGGTGTACAGCGTCAGGTGCTGGCCGGAGAGCTTGCGGATGCCGGCCGCGGCGACTTTCGCGTCGTCGATCGGAATCGTCGAACTGCGCGGCTGCCCCGCTGGCTGTCCCGGCATGAACGGCGGCGCAAAGGTGCCGTCGTCCGGTTGGTCCAGCAGATCGGCCAGCGAGCGGCGCGGCGGCTCGGGCTTCAGCGCGGTCTTGGGCTTGGCAGGCGCGGCAGGCGATTCTGGCGCTGCGGCCGGCGGTTGAATATCGGGTGGTGCAGGTTTAGGCGTCGGCGCCGATGGTTGCCGAGTCTCGGCGGGGACGGATCGCGATGGCGGCGCAAGGGATTTTCCGGCCGTCGCCGACGGCTGTTTTCCGCAGCCGGCAAAGATTGTGGAACAGACGAGCAACGCCAACATGCGGGCGCAGCGTGCGGGATTTACGGGGGCGAACAGGGATCGAGCCATGTTTCTGGATCCGAAATCTCACGAATTCGGGTACGAGGATAGTTGACGGCGACGATGGATGTAGCGGCATCGGGACCCGCGTTCGGCGCCCGCGGGCCACGTCATGCCAGTATTCAGAACCCGCGTTTGGCGCCCGCGGACTGCCTTACGCCAGTATATCGTTCAGCACGCGTCCGTGGACATCGGTCAACCGCATGTCGCGGGAACTGAAGCGGAACGTCGTCCTGGTGTGATCGAGTCCCAGCAGATGCAGCATGGTGGCGTGCAGATCGTGGACTTCGACCCGGTCGCGCACCGTCTTGTAGCCCCACTCGTCCGTCTCGCCGTACGAGCAACCGCCTTTCGTGCCGCCGCCGGCCACCCATAGCGTAAAGGCGAATTGATTGTGGTCGCGGCCGTCGCTGCCCTGCGCAAACGGGGTCCGACCGAACTCGCCGGTCCACACCACCAACGTCGTGTCGAGCAATCCGCGCGTCTTGAGATCGGTCAGCAGGGCGGCGATCGGCTGATCGACCGAAACGGCGTTCTTCTGGTGCCCGTCGACCAGATTGCCGTGCTGGTCCCACCGGTCGCCGTTGCCGCCGGGGCAAGTCAGTTCGATGAAACGCACCCCGCGCTCGACCAATCGCCGGGCCAGCAAGCATTGCCGCGCGAAGATCTTGGTGCCCTGCCAAGGTTCCTCGAAGCCGTACATCCGCTGCGTCGCCTCGGTCTCGTCGCTCAGATCCATCAGTTCGGGCACCGCCGTCTGCATGCGGAAGGCCGTTTCATAATTGGCGATCGCCGATTCCAGCGAATCATCCGTCCCGGTCCGCTGCAACGATTGGGCATCCAAATCGGCCAACAGCGCCAGCTTGTTGCGCTGCAGTTCGGGGGACGGTTCGACCGGCCGGATGTTGGCCACCGGATGCTCTCCCGGTTTGAAGACGGACCCCTGGTACGCCGCGGGCAGGAATCCGGAATTGAAATTGTCCAAACCGCCCGGCGGGATCAGGCCGCCGTTCAGCACGATGAATCCGGGCAGATCTTGACTCTCGCTGCCCAGGCCGTACCCGACCCACGCGCCCATGCTGGGCCGTCCCTGCAATCCGGAACCGGTGTGCAGGAAATAATTGGCCGCCGTGTGCTCGGGGAACGGAGCGACCATCGATTTGATCACGCACAGATCATCGACGTGTCGGGCCAGATGCGGGAACAGATCGCTGACCCACGTTCCGCTCTCGCCGTACTGGCGGAAGTTCCACGGCGACTTCATGACCCGGCCGATGTTGTTGAACTGGGTTGGTTCGAGCTGGCCCATCGCCTGCCGCGGATCTTCGCCGTGAAACTTCGCCAGCAGCGGCTTGTAATCGAACGTATCGACTTGCGAAGGGCCGCCGTCCATGTACAGAAAGATCACGTTGCGCGCCTTGGGCGGGAAATGCGGCGGCTTGGGCGCCAGAGGGTTGGCCGAGGCGAACGCCCGGTCGTTGAACAAAGCGCTCAAGGCCACCGCGCCAAACCCGCCTGCACAGGTGCGCAGCATCTCGCGCCGGGAGAGCGGCGACCGGACGAATTGTTGGCAATGCATGGGCAGGGTCCTTTTCATCGTGGCCGGACTCGTGAAAATTCGGGTGGATGTGCTTCGGTCCGAATTCTCACGAATCCGGCTACCGTCAATTCAAGAACACAAACTCTTTCATGTTGAACAGCGTATGGGCCAAGTCCGTCCAGACCCGCACGTCGTCCGGCGAGGCGGCGTACAGACTCGCTTGCGAGTCCAGGAACTGCCGAGTCCGGTCCACTTGCGCGGCAGTCGGCGACTGGCCGAAGGCGTTCAGGAACATGGCTGCGATCCGCGCATCGGCCGTGTCATGCTCGCGCAACATCCGTTCGGCCCACTGACGCGCCTGCGACAGCACAAAGGGATCGTTCATCAGGATCAGCGACTGAGCCGGCACGTTCGAAACGCTTCGCCGACCCATCGTGCTGAAGGGGCTGGGCATGTCGAACGCCAGCATCATCGGCGACAGGAAATTGCGCCGGATCTCGATGTACACGCTCCGCCGGCCGCTGCCGTCCAGCGGCCCGCTGCTTGGCCGCCCGCGGCCTTCCATGAACGAGGTCAAATGGACCGGGACGCTCGGACCATGCATCGTACGGTCCAGCCGGCCCGAGACGGCCAACATGGCGTCGCGAATCGCCTCGGCCTGCAAACGTCGCTTGGGCATGCGGTGCAGCAATTGGTTGTCCGGGTCGATCTCGGTGGCGCGGCCGTCGTCCGCCTGCGGCTTGCTGGCCATACGGTAGGTGTTGGAGGTGACGATCCGGCGGATCGTGTGCTTGATCGACCAGCCATGCTGCTGAAAATCCGCCGCCAGCCAATCGAGCAACTCCGGATGCGTCGGAGGCTGGCCCATGACGCCGAAATCGTCCACGCTGGGCACGATCCCGCGTCCGAGCAGATGGTGCCACAGCCGGTTGACCATGACGCGTGCCGGAAAGGGATTGGCCGGATCGACGATGCGCTGGGCAAGCGGAAGTCGCCCGCTGCCCTCGCCGACCGGCGAAGCGTCTTCGCCGTCCAGGGCGATCAGCAGCCGCCGCGCAACGGGGTCGCCGAAGTTCCTGTGGCTGCCGCGGATGTGAACGCGATCGTCCTCGCCGGTGCCGTCGGTCAGCGACAACGCGTACGTCGGTGTTGGCAGACCAGATTCGATCCCAGCCATCTGCTGCGAGACGTCGGACGTCACGGGCGCCGACGTTGCCAGTCGATGACCGAACGCCCAGGCCAGCAAGGCGATCTGCTCGCGGTCGGCCGTCCCCTGACGCCATCGTTGTACGGATTCCGTCCAGATCGTCGCGCAAGATCCGGCCAGTTCTTCGATCGAATCCCCGGCCGCGTCATCGAGCATCCGCTGGGCCAATCGACTTGGCGGATCGCGCGGCGCGGGGCCGTCGGAAAAGCGGATCTCGTCCACCGCGGCAAAGCCGTCGCCCTGGTCGATGATCTCGATGTAGGCCGAATGGCCGACGTAGCGGCTCAGATCTCCGCCCTGAGTCTTCCACACGAACTGGCCGCCGGTATCCACGTCTTTCATCTCGATCCCGCCGAATAACAGGCCGTGGTACATCACCATGAAATAACCGTCGATGACCAGCCGGATCGTCACATTCTTGGCGTTCAGGCGGTAATGGATCGCCGGATGCGCGATCGTAAAGGTCGGCGAACGCAGTACGCCGTGCAGCCGGTTCGAACTCAAGCCGCTGTGCATCACGCCCGTTGGCACTGGCAGATCGGCCCGCGACGACGCATCCCATTGCCGAGCTGCGGTCGGTTGCGGATCGAACGCTTCGCCGCTCACGAACCAACCGTTGTCGTTTGCGAAGGAATCGAAGTTCTCGAACAACACCGTCTGCGCGTTGTGCGATTTGGCCTGCTTCGCTTGCGCCGACCTTTCGGCCGTCAGTCGCTTGCGGGAATCCGCCAGCGAAGCCGCTTCACCGTTCGAAGCCGCGTCGGTCAGCCGATACCAAGCGGCCAGTGGATGGGATGGATCGCGGATCGCCGGATCGCGCAGCGCCGCCACCCAGCGGCCGACCTGTTCGCCGCTCAGTCCGTGACGCTGGCCTGCGGCGCGCAGCACGTCGTCGGTCGGCAATGCCTCGGCTACCGCCGGCAAGTCCGCGAGCGCCTCGCGGGCCGCCAGCAACCCGGCGGCAAATCGCTCCGCGTCCAGGGGCGTCCCATCGATCGCGCCGGCCAAAGCCTCGTCACCCGCTCGCCGCAATGCCCGCAACTGGTCGTTGGCCGCCGCGATCCGCCCGTGCGGATCGAGCATCGCGTCGTGACGCCGCGAACTCTGCAGGAAGCCGGTTAGGGCGTAGTAGTCCTGCGTCGGGATCGGGTCGAACTTGTGGTCGTGGCAGCGCGCGCATGCGACCGTCAGCCCGAGAAAAGTCTTGGTCATCACGTCGATCTGGTTGTCGATGCGGATCGCCTCGTCGCCGCGCACGTCGGTCGGCGCGTGAACCGCTTCGCCCAGGAACCAGAAACCGGTGCCGATGACCGATTCGTTGAACCCTTCAGTCAAATGACGCCGCGGGCTGGGCAGCAAGTCGCCTGCCAGATGCTCGAGAATCAACTGATCGTAAGCCACGTCCGAGTTGAAGGCGCGAATCAAGTAATCGCGATACCGCCAAGCGTGGTGGATCGGGTAATCGAATTCGTGGCCATGCGTCTCGGCGTACCGCACCAAGTCCATCCAGTGACGCGCCCACTTCTCGCCGAAATGCGGCGACTGGAGCAATTGATCGACGAGGCGCTCGACTGCCTCGGGTGAATCGTCCGCCGCGAACGCCTCGACCTGTTCCGCCGACGGTGGCAGACCGACGAGGTCGAAGAACAAGCGGCGGATCAACGTGCGACGGTCGGCACGCGGCGCCGGCGCGAGACCGTTGGCTTCCAGTCGAGCCAAAATAAACCGATCGATGTCGCTGGTCGGCCAAGCTACGTCCCGGATGGAAGGCGGCGCATGGGGTTGGATCGGTTGCCACGACCAGTGCGCCGCTTTTCGTTCGCGCCAGTCCATCGCATGCCGGACCAAGGAGTTGTCGTCAGGTTGGCCAGGCCAAGGAGCCCCCATTTCGACCCATCTGACCAGTGCCTTGACTGTCGCGTCCGGTAATCGGCCGCGCGGCGGCATCTCGAACGATTCGTAACGCACGGCCTGGATCAACAGGCTCTCGTCCACTTTGCCCGGCACGACGGCCGGTCCCGAGTCGCCGCCTGCCAGCACCGCGGCGCGACTGTCCAACCGCAACCCGGCCTCCAACCGCTTGGCGTCGCCGCTGTGACACTCGAAGCAGTGCTCGACCAGCGCCGGCCGCACCTGCTTCTCAAAGAACTCGATCTCGTTGGCCGTCGGCTCTGCCCACGCATCGTCCACCGCGACTGCCGACAGCAGTATCCCCGCCAGGACGATCCACCAGATGCGGTCTATTCCACGATCGAATCGCACGGTCCGGTTCCTTACTCGCATTAAAAATGGTTTATGCACCGGCATTATAGGGCTCGCGCCGGACGGTCTGCAACCTGAAGCGTTCCGCGTCGGCGTAGACAAGATGGGGAGCCGGTAAGCTCGTCAAGGAGAAGCAACATCATTGGCCCTCAAAACTGGACGCCGAGATCGCGAAGTGATGCTCCCGATTTGGGCGGCTTTCCCAATGCCGGTCGATCAGTTTCTTCGTCCACGATCTCGGGTCGTCGACATGTCGCGAGCGGTTGTGGATGATGGAGGTCGGTTCCGGCGCCTCGATGCCCATCCTTTTGGAGGGTGCCTGGCAATAATCTTGGTCTGGAGCCCCGAAATACGTGAGTACAATCCCCATCTCCAACCGTTTTGATTGCTGAGCGGACTGATGAAGCCGGCGATACCCCAAGACATGCCCGGTCTGGATCCAGCGACGCTGATCCAGCGTTACCAGACCGGCATCTGGCGGTACTTGCGGGCTTTAGGATGCGACCCGTCCGAAGCCGATGACTTAACCCAGGAGACATTCCTGGCCGTTTTGCAGCACTCGTTCGTTGATTACGGAGCATCGGCGACAGCGGCGTACCTGCGGCGCGTGGCCCACAATCAGTTGGTTTCCGCGCGGCGGCGAGCCGGCAAAGTAGTGGCGGTGGAAGACATCGAACAGTTCGACAGGGCTTGGGAAGACTGGGCCGGAAACGATGACGGAGAGGCACGGCTGGACGCTCTGCGCGAGTGTCTCCAGCTATTAACCGACCGGGCCCGCATGGCGCTGGACATGCGGTTCCGCGATCGGGAGTCGCGGACGGAAATCGCTGCGGCGTTGGGAATCACGGAACATGGAGCAAAGAACTTGATGCAGCGGGCCAAGCAGCAGTTGCGCGGCTGCATCGAACGGAAACTGGCATGAACGCGGACTACGAAGACAGAATTCTGGAGGCCGGTCTGGAAGAGGTGCTGGGTGGCCAGTACCCGCCGGATCTGAGCGCCAAGATTCTGCAGGCAATCGAGAACCGCCAAGCAGTTCCGCCTCGGGCTTCGGTCTCGCCGATTGCCGCGGCGGTAGAACCGCCGCCCGTGGTCTGCGCCGATGTGGCATTGCCGCCCGTCGCCCGCACGGCCAGTCCACTCGAATCGCCTCGGCCTCTGCACCGCCGCCGGAGCCAGACGTCCTGGTTGAGCGTCGCCGTGGCGGCCAGCTTGTTGATCGCGATGGTCAGCATCGGGGTTTACGTGGGGCAAACCAGCAGCCAGCGCTGGGGCGGACTGGTGGTCCAGTCGGATCCGCCTGTGGAAATACAGCCGGGCGCGGCGGGATCCGCTGGTCTCGTCGAAGGCGATCTGCCGGATCGCCCCGCGCCGTTGGTTGGCGGGCCGGAAGCAGCAACGACCGGAACGGATGAAGGGGTCGCTTCGTCGGGTTCGACGGCGCAGCCCGTCCCAGGAACGGGCGAGGGTTCCGCGGTTGCTTCGGCAGGCACGCCGGCGGTTCGTCGCGGCACTCCATCGAGCAACGCGGAAGTGATTGCGTTTGTCGACGAGATGCTCAGCCAGCAGTGGCGGCAGCGGGGAGTGACTCCCTCGCCGCCTCCGGGCGATGAACAGTGGTGCCAGCGAGTCTACCAACGACTGGTCGGCCGCGATCCTACCGACGACGAATTGCGGCAGTTCCTCGGAGGCTCGCGATCCGAGCGTCGGGCGGAATTGGTGGACCGGCTGTTGGCCAGCGAGGACTACGCTCGGCACTGGTCGGCGTTCTGGGCCGAGACGTTGCTCGGTGCCGCCGCGCGGGATTCGAACCGGCTGGGCATCAGCCGCGAGGGCCTCGAACAATTCCTGTCCGATTCGTTGCGGGAGAACAAGCCTTACGACCGGTTGGCGGCCGACTTGATTTCGGCGACCGGTTCGTGCGATCCTCAATCTCCGGAATTCAACGGAGCGGCGAACTTCTTGGCCGCGTTCGACGGCAACGGGTTCACGGCGACGACGGATCGCGTCTCGCGGGTGTTCCTGGGCAAGCAGTTGGTTTGTGCTCGCTGCCACAACGATCCGGCCAGCGGCCGGGAGCAGGACGAGTTTTGGGCACTGAATGCATTCTTCCGGCAGATGCAGGTCCGCCGCGCCTCGCCGGCCCAGTATGCCAGTCTGGCGGATGCGGATTTCTACGGCGAGACAGGCATCCCGACCGACGCGGAGATCTTCTATCGGGGCGAGGATGGTCGTCTGCGGGTGGCCTATCCGGAATTCGGTCCCGATCCGCTGCCGAGGAGCGGCTTGCTGGCCGACGTCAATCGACGCCAGCAGTTGGCTCGTCGATTGGCCGAGTCGCCCGAATTCCGCACGGCCGCGGTGAATCGGGTTTGGGCAGGTTTGTTGCAGTACGGTTTCGTCGAACCGGTTGACGACCTGGGGCCTCACAATCCGCCGTCGCATCCCGAATTGCTGAAGGGATTGAGCGACCAACTGGAGGCTCACGATTTCAATCTCGCCAGCCTGATGCGCTGGATCGTGTTGAGCAAGGCGTTCGACGTCTCGGATCAACCGACGCCGGAGAGTTGGATGGACACGCCGGAGACCGGTGGACCGCCGTTGTTCGCCCGGTTCTACGCCGAACCGGCAACGACCGCCGACGTGTACAAGGATTTGATGCTGGCCGTGCGCACGCGCCCGTCCGGTTCCGCGTTGCAGGCGCGAACGCTCGCCCGGCACTCGTGGACGCCCGCCGGCATGGCGATCCCGCAAATTATTGACACGCAGGGCGCCGAGGCGACGGCCGGCCCGTCGTGGCTGGATCGTCTGGCCACCAGCGGCATGTCTCAGGATCGCAAGGTGGAACATCTGTTCCGCGCTGTCTTGGACCGCCCGCCGACGGCTCGGGAGTCGACCGCGGCGAAGCTGGTGTTGGCCGACCGGATGAACGACCAGCTCGCGATCCGCGAACTGTGGCAAACTCTGTTGGCTAGCCGACGCGGGTCGCGGTAACTTGTAGAGCAACAAATCCGCAGGCCGTTCTCCGATGGACCGCACAGCACGCTTGAAACAACGGGTGGGTCCTTTTTTCCCGCTTTTCGCATGCATGAACGTGAATACAATAGGCGTGGCGTCCGAATAGTGGACTGCCGTTTTTTGATTCGACCAACACATCGCCGACTGGGGAGAGACATACCGATGAGTTTTTTCGTACCGCAAGGGATGACGCGCCGACACTTCATGAAGCACTTGGCAGGAGCGGCCAGCATGGTTGCGCCGGCCTGGGCGCTCGGCCACTCGTTGAGTGTTCATGCGGCGGATCTGAAGAAGCGGCACAAGTCCGCCATCCTGCTGTGGATGGGCGGCGGCCCGTCGACGATCGATCTGTGGGATCTGAAGCCGGGGGCGCCGACCGGCGGACCGTTCCGGCCGATCCGCACCAGCAGCGATGTGGAGATCTGCGAGCATCTGCCGATGACCGCCCAGCAGATGCATCACTTGACCATCGTCCGCTCGATGAGCACGCGCGAAGCCGACCACGAGCGAGGCCGCTACTACATGCACACCGGCTATGTGCCGAACCCCAACATCCAGCATCCGAGCTACGGGTCGGTTCTGGCTCACGAACTGATGGAGCAGCGCGACGGTCTGCAGATCCCGCCGTTCGTTGTCGTCGGAGGTAACAGCGTGGGACCGGGCTTTCTCGGCATGGCTTGGGCGCCGTTCTCGGTCGACAGCAACGGTCGCATCCGCAACTTGGACATGGGCGTCGACGAGACGCGGATCATGCAGCGGATGGCCGTGCTGGATCTGATCGAAAAAGGCTTCATCCAGGAGACTCGCGGCTTGGCGGCCGGCGATCATCAGAAGGTCTTGAAGAAGACCCTGGATTTGATGACGAGCGACCAGATGGCCGCATTCCAAGTGACCCGCGAGCCCGAGGCGGTTCAGGAACGTTACGGCAAGACGGGCTTCGGGCGGGGCTGTTTGATGGCTCGGCGACTGGTCGAGGCCGGGGTGCCGTTCATCGAAGTGGACTTGGGCGGGTGGGACAACCACCAGAACATTTTCCCCACGCTGCGCGACCAGAAGCTGCCGGAGATGGACCAGGCGATGAGCGCGTTGGTCGAAGATCTCGCTCAGCGCGAACTGTTGCAGGACACGGCGATCATCTGGATGGGCGAGTTCGGCCGCACGCCGCGCATCAACGGCACGGCGGGCCGCGATCACTGGGCTCGCGCGTGGAGCGTCGTCGTGGGCGGTTCCGGCTTGCGAGGCGGCATTGCGGTGGGCAAGACGAACGGGGACGGAACGCAATGCGAGACGGATCCCTACACGTCGCAAGACGTGATGGCGACTGTCTGCCAAGCGTTGGGCATCTCGCTAGAAACCACCTTCACCAGCCGTAGCGGGCGCCCGATGAAAATCGCCAACAGCGGCCGAGTCATCAAGGAACTGTTCGCCTGACGCAGTCGGGGCTGGCCCGATGCAAGACTTTGAAGTTGCGCATTTCGACGGGGAGTAGCCGAATTCGTGAGAATTCGGGCTCTGGGTTGGGCGCGGGGCCCCGCGAAATACCTCCGAATTCTCACGAATTCGGCTACGCGCAACTTAAAAGATGCAAGACGCGGGATGTTGCGATTGACGGAGACGAATCATGGGAATCACGATTGCGTACCGCGGTTCGCTCGCGGACGTTGGCCGAGTCGAGGATTTCGAGGACCGAGTCCTCGATCTGGCGTTGGAGATCGGCGGCCACGCCCGCGTCTGGCGGAGTTTCCACGACGACGATCCTCGGCGAGTCGTGCGCGGCGTCATGCTGGAGTTGTCCCCCGGCCAGGAGACCACCAGCCTGCTGATTTCTCCCGAAGGCTGGCTGATCAATCTGTTTGAGATCGAGGATGCCGAGAAAGGGCAAATCGCCGAGCCGCCCTGGTGCTTTGTGAAGACGCAATTCGGATCGGTCGAAGGCCACGTGGCACTCGTCGAACTGCTGGCGGCACTCCAACGCGAATTCTTCCCGAACCTGGAGGTCTCCGACGAAGGCGGATATTGGGAAACACGCGACCTGCCGGCGCTGCAGCGGAAGATGGAGTACGTTCAATCGGCGATCGACGGGCTCGCCGACGGTTTGCGGCGGCACGGGCTGACGGCCGAGGC
This sequence comes from Pirellulaceae bacterium, assembly GCA_023382975.1. GTDB lineage: Bacteria > Planctomycetota > Planctomycetia > Pirellulales > Pirellulaceae > SKKK01. Next base: position 79,906 of record JAHDXO010000011.1, on the reverse strand, counting down.
TGCGGAGGATCCGGAAATCCTCCTGGCGCGGATCACGCGGGTGGCGCAACTCGTCCAGCAGACTCTGGGACGCCCTCCCGAGCACCCGCCGGTGCGTTGGGACGACGATGATTCCGGCGATGGCTTCGACGATTCCGCGGACGGAACCGAAGCCCAGTGGGACGCCGAGTTCAAGGAGCAGCGCCGGAAGCAAGAGCGACTTCATCGGGCCATCGAAGAGCGTCTGGCGCGAGGCGACGAGACCGGCGATGCGTTGCTGGCCGCCATGCGCGACGAGGGGCTCGTCGATTTGCCCGGCGAGCCGTCGCTGTCGGAAGCTGCCCGCGAGGTGATCGAGGCGGGGGCCGACGAAGAAGACGAGCCGTGGCGCGAGAGCCTGCCCGACGCCATCCGAGACCCGGACGAAGACTCGGCGGACGACTGGCTCGGCGACGACGGGCACCATCCGTTGCTCGAACGGGTCATGGACCTGAACGCACGGTTGTACGATCTGGCCGAGGCGGCGGACCAGCGGTCGAACGAGAACTTCCGCAGCCTGCTCGGCGCCACGGGCGAGATGCTCGGCGGCTTGGCCCAGGCGCTGGGCGGCCCAAATTCCGAGCCCCCATCCGGCCTGGATCTGGTGCAACTGAAGCGAGCGCTGCGCGGCGCCGCATTCGCCTTCGGCATGCTCTTCCCGCTGCGAGCCGACGGATTCCTGGACCCTGCCGCATTCGACGAACTCGCCACCACCATCAAGTCGCTGCAAGACGACATCTACACCGAACTAGCCCGCCTCCGCGAATCCCGCGAGCGAGAGTGATCCCTCGCTAACCGGCGGCAACGTCGAGGCGAACGCTGTGCATCTAATAGGTATCCGGCAACTCGCCGCGTTCGCGGCGGGCGAAGCAGCACTGCTCGCGTCCTGCGGGGCGGCTGTTTCCGGGCTCGTGTTTGCGTCTCAAGTCGGGCAGGTCTTCGGGATAGCGAGTCCAACTGACAAGCAACGCCCGTTCGGTGTTGCGGACCAATGACCGCAGGTTGTCCAAGATCCACCGCCGGAAACGCGTGCGGTCCGGACTGTCCAATCGCAATTTGTCGACCAGCCTCTCTCCTTCCTCGTTCAGCGCGTCGATCGTACCGTCGTCGTTCACGCGGATACAGTGACCGTAGGCAATTCGGCATGGATCCGGAATCAGGAGATCCGCCTTCAGCGCATTGCAGCTCGCACACACGTAGACAAGATTGTCGTAGTCCAACGTTTTCGTCGCGTCATGGGCTTGAGGAACGAAATGGTCGAGATGGTAGGCCGCCGTCCGTTCTCCCCACACCTCCCGCTTCAGGCAATAGACACAGCGAAACTCGAACTCATCGCGCAGCCAGTCGCGATAGGACGCGTAGTCCTGGTAGCCGAACGGTCCGTGCCGGCGCACATGGGCGGTCGTTGGGTAGTCGAAGACGGTTACCCGCTCCATCACGATGCCTCAGCTTCGAGTTCCTGCGTTGGTTCCAGTTCATGCAACGGCAGTGGCGCCACCAGCCGAACGCGCAGGTCAGCCAGTTCTTGTAGCCGGCTCAATTCTGTCTTCTCCTCGGGGGCAATCGACCGGTGGATTTTCTTTTCAATCAGTTCGTCCCGGCGGCGATTCGTCTTGGGCCAGTCCTGAGTGATATCGATCAGATCATGCAGCGGCAGACGATCTTTGAAGTGCGGGGGGAAGAAACGATCGAGAGGGAACGGCACGCCGACGCGCGGCCAGCCGGCAAACAAGTCCAAGAGTTCGCGTTCCAGGAATGGCGGCAAGTGGTAAAGACGAAGCACCTCGGCGTCCACGCGAAACAGCAGATCACGGGTTGTGTCCGGCGCAATCTGCCCGTCAGGGCCGTCAAGGGAAGTGACAGCAGCTAAGTACGCGCGAGCCGCTCGTTCGATTTGGGCAATGGCGTCGGAGGCGGCTTGGGGAACCGGGATCTCGCGGATCGTATTGACGATGTTGTGTCGTTTGCCCAGGTGGCAGTATGCGAAGCCATTTGCGATTGGCGAGTTCATTACAGCCCAAAGGAACTCCAGGGGCCACGCAGAAGCGGTCGGCCGAATCACAATGAAGTTGCTGCTCACTGCATGCCCTTCCCTATCGATCAATGCTTTGAGTCGCCACGGTCCACGGCTGACACGGGCGTAGTTGAGCAGGACTTGCGGTATGCCGGTGGTTGTGCCCGCACGGCTGCGAAGCAATACATCGTCGCTTAGATTGAGCCAATAGGCAGTGGGTGTCTCGTGGAGGTACTCGCAGTCAAAGTGAACGAAGCCGCGCACCGCTCCTGGGAAGCGATCAGCGGAGTACGTTCTCGCTCCTGGGGGTAAGTCGCGTCCGAGATAGATCAGGCCGAGCCCCACGTCCGCTACCATTCCGAGCTTTGAGCAGCCTTGTTGACGGCACCATTCCCAGACGTCCTCTAATTCGGGCACCCGCAGGTCGAGATGGCGAGCCGCGCTGAATCGCGACTGGTCCACGTCGCGTCGGACCGTGCAGTGGTAGTCCAATCGGAACCGCTCGATATCCCGCTCGCGTACACGCCGGAAACTCGTGCTGGGCCGGCGTTCCTTCGCTGCCGTCCGTCGACGTCCCAGAATCACGGCCGATTCCACGTCCGAAAACGTGAAGACCTTGTCCGGAAATGAACAGATTTCGCTGATCTCAAAATCCCGCAGCAAGATCTCCCTGATGTTCTGCGAGTTCTTGTTGTGTAGCAAGCTCTCAGGGGCCACGATGCCGAACACGGCTCCGGCAGGGAGTTGCGGCAAAGTTCGCCCCAGCATCTCCGCTGTCTTGTTGAGATATCTCGGCTCAATACCCGCTTTCCGGTATCCGTCCAACTCCTTCTGGTCGAACTTCTCAAACGGCGGATTGGCCAGCAGGATGGTTGCCTTGCGAGACTGACGTTCCAACAGATCGCCCAGAAACATGTCGCCGGATACCAAGTCCCAACCGTTGGGATTCGGAATATCGGCCAACGTTAGAGAAAGCCTCGCGATGTCCAGAGCGAAGGGATCGATTTCGCAGCCATGCACTCGTTTTCGCAGATAGTTCCGGCGGTTCGCGGGGGTTGCGCGGTCGGGCGGCAAGAGTTCCGTCAGCAGCCTCATGGCCGCCACCAAAAAACCAGCGTGGCCGCAAGCCGGCTCGAACACTTGACGTTCATCCACGGCCATGCGCTCGATCCATCGTCCCAACTTACCGACGATGTAGTCGACCAGATAAGGCGGTGTGCTGTGGATTCCGAGTTCGGTCCGGATCTCCTTCGAGATCAGCGCGTTCTCGTACACGTAGGCCAGCGACTCTGTTGTGGCCATGCCAAGATGGCTGAACCGGCGAATCTCCTGAGCCGTCTCCGCCAGAGCGTCACGCTGTCGCTGGTCAAGGATCGGAACGGATGCGACGTTGTAGTGCTGGGCAAGTCGGGTGAACACGTCGTCGACGTCCACCAGTTCCAAACCGTGGAACGTCGGCACGTTTTTGTCTCGCAGGATCTTTGCCGACACAAGCCCGAAAACGGTTTGCAGCAACCACTGTCCTTGTTGACTGTCGATGCTCTTCCACCGCAGGTTGGATTTCAAGGCCGCCACGTTACGTTCGATCAGATCCTGCAGGGCTCGTCCAATTTGACCTTCGATCAGCGGCATCAGGCCCCGATCGACGAACGAAAGTTGAAACTCCTTGTCGAATCGCGCCCACGTCTTCGCTCGATACACCCGATCCGGCCGAAAGTCCGCGCCGTGTTTCTGGAAGAATCGCGGCACATCGGGGGCCGCAATCCTCTGGATCGGACGCGGACCGGTGGCACTCTGACTCCACCAGTGCAAGCTTTCCCGCTCGCAGACGAAAACAACCGGCGTCCCCAGTCCCTGGCAGGCCAGCACCGTCTCGCGAGAGTCCTCGCAGCCGTCGAGTACGGCAACGCAGGCCGAGCGGGCGTCAGCCGGCGGATAAGCAAATGCGACGAGGCCCGCGGTCTGCCCATCGCCGAACGCAAAATCGGACCGAATCAACGCCGGTCGATATCCGCAATTCAGCAGATATGGTCTGATCGATGCCGCGTCCACGGATTCCCTATTCCAGCGAGATGACTCTGATACACGCCATCGCTCTTCGATGGCCGTCCGGCCATTGTAACGCCCTTCGTGGACGGGGAAAACACCTACCGAAGACCGCCAATCTGCCGCAGATTGCCGTGCTCGCCTCCTTGTGAACGATCCCGTTCGTCCGCAGCGTACGCGCGGCGGATTCGGGGCGTCGTGTCCACAACCAGCAGCAGCCGAATTCCCGCGTGGCGGGGTGGCAGCATCAGTGGTCTGGCCCGGTCCGGGGTTTCAAACTTCGCATTCGCCCGGCCCCAGGTCGGCGACATGACTCAAGGTCGGCTTCGAAACGAAACTGCGAATCGTTCACCAAGCCAGAGTACCGAGATCAGGCAGATCGATACCTCGCTCGCGGCCCAGATGCAATTCCGCGACGACCGCTTCAGGCAACACGATCGGCGATCCCAGCGCGGGCAGAATTTGGAGCAGGTGAAGCTGGTGCAGATACTGGACAACGGTCGTGTCGCAGATGAGTTCAGACAAGCCGCGTCTCCCGCTGGAATTCGTCTTCACTCATGTCGAAGCTGGGCACGCCGTAGTCGGCCAATCGCTGCAGGAACAGCGTCCGGGGAATGCCCGCCAATCTGGCTGCCGCCCCCGAAGAGAGACGCTTCATCTCAAACAGCTTCACAGCCGCCAGCATCCGTAGCTCGTCGCCCGCTTGCGATGGCGAGACATGGAGCGCGGCGAGCGACTCGTCGGGAATCGAAAGCAAAATCTGCGACATGCTGTCCCCTTCCTCGTCTGCGGTTTGCGTCAGTACTCAATGTACCATACCCGACGGCCGTTGCCCGAAAACGACTCCCTACCCCTTGGACTGCTCGGCAATGCATAGCAGGCCGCTGACCGGTTGACCGGCCTCGGTGCGAAGCGTGGCATCCTGAATGGTCATGACGCGCAGATCTGCAGCGGCAAGCATCCGTTGGACATAGCCCGTCTGATGGCCGTATCGGCCGCTGGGATGGAGCACAAATCCCGGCGCGTCGGGTTCGAGTTCGTGTTCGAGCGTAAACACCAACCGTCCCGTCGGCTTGAGAGCACGGGATGCGGCGCTCAAGACTGGCCCCAGGTCGCCGAAGTAGTTCAACGTGTCGCAAGCGACGATCAGATCCCACGTTCCCGGATGCGCATCCAGATACGCTGTCAACTCGGCGGTCTCCAAGTCGTCGTAGATCGCCCTCTCGCGGGCCCGTTCGAGCATCTGCGGCGAAAGATCCACGCCGGTCAAACGCCGGGCGTACGGGCGGAGAACCGGGCCGCACAGGCCCGTTCCGCAACCGGCGTCCAGAATGTCCAGGCGGGCATCGGGTGCATCCAGGTGCCTGGCCAGCGCCGCCGCGATCAACTCGGGGCCTTGGTAGTGCAATTCGGCCAGTTCGTCGTCAAAGCGATCGGCGAATTGATCGAACACCTGTCGGACATACAGGTCGCTGGCTCGCGCGGGCGTCTCGGCTCCGCCGGCCAGGGCAGCCCGCAGGTGTTTCGCCACGGGATGATCCGGCTCGGCCTGCAGCCAGCGGTCCAGCGCCGCGCGGGCCTCGTCGATGCGCCCCGCCGCTCGCCATGTGCCGCACAGATCCTTGTGTGCCTCGCTGCGCGTCGGTTCCAGCCGCAGCACTTGCTCGAACGCCGCGGCCGCCTGATCGTAACGTCCGGACCGCCTGCAAAGCCGCCCCATGTTCAACCAGGCATCGGCGTAATCGGGGCGCAGGTCGACCGCGCGCTGGAAGGCGTCCAGCGCGTCGTCGATCCGGCCCTGCTGCTTGTACACGATGCCCAGGTTGTTGTGTGCTGCGGCGTGTTGCGGGTCGATCTCGATCGCGCGGCGATACGCAACGGCGGCGTCATCCAACCGATTCCGGTCACTGAGTACGTTGCCCAGATCGTTCCAGGCAGCCGCCTGATCCGGATCCAGGCGAACCGCTTCCCGCAGCGCTCGCTCGGCTGCTTCCGCGTCTCCGGCCCGCGCTGTCAGCAGTCCGAGCAGATGGGCTGCCCGAGCCCACTGGGGATTCTGGCTGACCACTTGGCGGCAGACGCGGATGGCCTCGTCCAGCCGGCCTCCCTGGGCAAGTTGCACCGCGGAGTCCAGGGTACCAGCGGCGCAGTCAGGCTTTCGCCGCCGCTTGGGTTGAGGACGTTTGGATTTCGAAATGGCGTCGCTCCTTGCAAGGTTTCCGAATTCGGGCCAGGCCCCGGGTCATGCATGGACCACGGATGACCGGATCTTCGGAGGTCAGGCCAGAATTTCCTCGTACAGCGCCACGTGCCGCTGGATCATTCTTTCGAGCGAGAATTCGTCGCGAACCCGCGCGACGGCGGCTTGGCCGCAGCGTTGGGCCATCGCGGGATCGTCGAGCAGGCGATGCGTCCAACGAGCAAATCCGGCGCGGTCGCCGACAGGAACCAGGAAGCCGGTCTCGCCGTGGACGACGAGATCCTGGTTGCCCGCGATCTCGGTGGCGACGACGGGTACGCCGGCCGCCATGGCCTCTAGGACGGCGTTCGACTGGCCTTCGTACTCGCTGCCCAGCCACAGGCAATCGAAGTGCGGCATCAGTCGCGGCACATCGCTCCGCTCGCCCAGGAAATGCACGCAGTCAGCCGTCTGCACTTGGTCGCGATACCGTTCGAGCCGCCAGCGCAGCGGGCCGTCGCCAACGATCAACAGGTGCGTATCGCTTCGGACGACCTTCAGCAGGTCCGCGGCCCAGATCAGATCCTTGACGCGTTTCTGCGGCCACAGCCGGTTGACGGCTCCAATCAGACGCGACTCGGGCGGCAGCCCCAGTTCGGCCAGCAGTTCGCCGCGAGTTACCGACGACGGAGCAGCCGGCTGCACGGCGTTCGGAATGATGGTGAACTTGTCCGCCGGAAAGCCGTGCTGGCCGTAGAACTCCACGACGCCGCGGCTGTTGGTTACCAAACGGTCGGTGCGACGCGCCAGCCAGCGGTCGATCGTCAGCTCGTGCCAGCGTTTCCACGGATCGGCGCAGCGTTCGCCGGCCAGGACGTGCTTGACCCCGGCCCGCAAGGCGGCCTGTCGACCGTAGGCATTGGCCGCAAACAGCCAAGTGTGGACCAGGTCGGGTTGCAGCCGACGGATGTACCGGCACAGCCGCCAGTAGGCCAGGGGGTCGATCTTCCACGACTTGCCGATCTCGGTCACCGGGATGCCGGCTTCGTCCAGCACCGACCGCAGCGGGCCGTCGCGAGTGAGCACGCAGACGTGCGTCTCGAAGCGGTCCCGCGGCAAGCCGCAGGCCAACAGCGTCAACTGCTTTTCCGCTCCGCAGCGGTCGAGGGTCGGAACAATCAACAAGATGCGCTTCGTCATGAGGCCGCCAAGCAACAGTTCAAAGACCCAAGTAATTCCGGATTCCCAAGCGGAACAGGATCCAAAGTGCCGCGACCGCCTCGCGGCCGTTGATCTTGGTCCTGCCGAGCTGCCGGTCGACGAACACGATGGGCGTCTCGCCGATGCGGGCGCCGGACCGCTTCAGCATCCACAGCAGTTCTTCGACATAAGAATAGCCACGCGACCGCAATTGCGACAGGTCGATCTGCCGCAGTTGTTCGGTGCGGTAGCAGCGAAAGGCGCCGCTGCAATCGCGTGTCCGCAGCCCCAGCATCCAACGGGCGTACCGATTCACCCCCCGGCTCATCCAGTGCCGGTACCACGGCCAGCCCTCGATGCGCCCGCCTGGCACATAGCGGGAACCGACCATCACGTCGGCTCCGTCGCCGCGCGCATCCCGCGCCATGCCGGCCAAGAGCGAGGGGATGTACCGCGGTGGATGGCTGAAGTCGGCGTCCATGACCAGGGCATAGTCGAAGCCGTGCTCGATCGCGTACCGCAGTCCGGCGACCGTCGCGGTGCCCAGCCCCAGTTTCGAGGCGCGGTGGATCACGTGGAAACGGTCGTCCTGCGCGGCCCGCTCGTCGCACCACTGCCCCGTTCCGTCGGGCGACCCGTCGTCGATCACCAAGACGTGCGACTGCGGCGCGTGCTGCAACACCTCGTCCGTCAGACGCGGCAGGTTGTCGATCTCGTTGTACGTGGCGATGACGACCAACGTTCGGGGCTCGGTGTTCATGCTCGCTCGCCGGGGCTACAGCATTGGGCCGACGGTCCAGGGGATGAATTCTTCGTCGCCGATTCCGTGTTGTTCGCTCTTGGTCCGCTTGCCGCTAGCCACCGCCAGGATCTCGTCGAAGATCTCCCGTCCCACCTCGGCCAACTCGCGGCCTTGCAGAATCTCGCCGGCGTTGACGTCCATGTCGTCCGCCATCCGATCGAACATCGGCGTGTTGGTTGCCACCTTGATCGAAGGCGTCGGCTTGCATCCGAAACAACTGCCGCGGCCGGTCGTGAAGACGACGACGTTGGCTCCGCCAGCCACCATCCCCGTGACACTCGGCGGATCGTAGCCGGGCGTGTCCATGAACACCAGTCCCCGCGCGGTGACCGGCTGGGCGTACTGGTAGACATCGACCAAGGCCGTCGAGCCGCCTTTGGCCACGGCTCCCAGCGATTTCTCGGCGATGGTGGTCAGCCCGCCCTCCTTGTTGCCGATCGACGGATTGTTGTCCAGTTCGGCACCGAACAGCCCCGTGTACCACTTCCACCAGCGGATTCGTTCGGCCAGCTTTTCGGCGACTTCGACCGAGACGGCGCGGCGGGTCAGCAGATGCTCGGCGCCGTAGATCTCGGGAGTCTCCGACAGGATCGCCGTGCCGCCGCAGGCCACCAACATGTCGGCTGCCACGCCCAAGGCCGGGTTGGCGGTGATTCCCGAGTTGCCGTCCGAGCCGCCGCATTCCAGACCGAGCATCAGTTCGCTGGCCGGCACCGTTTCGCGCCGCGCCTGGTTGACCCTGGGCAACAGTTCGGCCACCGCCCGCACCGCCGCCTCGACCGTCTTGACCGTGCCCCCCATGTCCTGCATCGAGAAGACGGGCGGCCCCGCGTGGGAGGAGGCCGAGCCGTCGATCTGCACCAGCCGCTGGCTGCTCAGCAAGTGCCCGATCGTCGCTTGCTCGCAACCCAGTCCGATCAGCACGTAGCCGCCGATATTCGGATGGCGGGCGATCCCACCCAGCACTCGGTCCAGCATCTCGTGGGCCAGCGTGCCGTACGGCATGCCGCATCCGGACGTGTGCGTGAATGCGATCACTCCGTCGACGTTGGGAAAGCCAGCCAGGGATTCCGCGTCGAAGCGGCGTGCGACGTAGCGACTGACCGACGCCGAGCAGTTGACCGTCGAGATCACCGCCAGATAGTTCCGCGTGCCGACTCGACCCGTCGGCCGGCGGTAGCCCTGAAACGTCCGGCCCGCCAGCGGCGCACACGGCGGCGGCGTCTCGCTGGCTGGGGCATAGTCCAGGTCCAAGTCGCCGATGGTCAGGTTGTGGCTGTGGACCCACTGGCCCGGCTCCACATGCCCGGTGGTCACGCCGATCGTCTGACCGTACTTGCGCACGCGTTCCCCGGCGTCGATGGGGACCAACGCGATCTTGTGTCCCAGACGAACCGGTTCCGCCACTCGCAGCGTCGCGCCGTCGAGCGTTGCTTCGGTGCCGCTCGCCAGATCGCGCAGCGCTACCCCGATGTTATCGTTTGCATGCAGCCGGATGACGTCGCGGACGTTCGACGCAGCCATGTATCCCCCTTCGCAGAACTCGACAGAGCCTGCCCCGCTCCGAGATCGTACTTGAACTGGGACAGGCACGTCTCGTTCCACTGGATGTCCTGGATTCTCGCCAGGCCTGCTCGAAGTCAGTCCCGTGCTTTCCCAGCCGCTGCTCGAATCGCGGGGCAACAACTGGATTCTAGGAATGTCGGCCGTGTACTGCTAGCACCTGACGATGTTCGCTGCGACGGCCCAGCCGCCGGGGGCAAAGCGAAGAAGCATGCTACACGAGGGCACGATTTCGCCGCGACGAAGATGAGCCTCCACGAGGCGAGCGAGTGGCTTCCGACCCCCGAAACCCGAGTATCCTGTGGGTAGCGCACCAGAGCCAGAAAACCGATTGGCACTGGCGATTCACTCGGGCATGAAGTAGTCCAAGTCGGGCGGGGTGTCACCATCCGAGTAGGTTCGGCCCGAACCTCCGGGCGAAAGAATCGAACGGCCCTTGTACTCCGTGGCACCGGGCGTCCCACCCTTGGATTCGACCGCGACCATCGATCCGCCAATCACCCCGGCCGGCTGGAAAGCGGAGCCAACCCTGCCTTCCGACGGGTCTTCGCGGTCCCAGGAGCCGCCGTAGGCAGCGTAGTGGCTGTCGTAGGGGCTGGCGCAGATCGCACAGCCGGAGACAAGGAGCAAGAGTCCAATACCCAGAAAGGCGGGAACATGTCTGATCATCGTGGCCTCGCCGATTCGATACTTCGGTCGCTAAAAACGCGAGTAGTATCTACCAGTTCGGCTAGAACGACTCGGTAACTTGAATCGAGTTTGCCGATAAAGCCGATTTTGCCGACAGCGAACCGGTTTGTCACGCATTCGGCCACGGACGCACCGATTACCGAATGACCGTGGGATCCAGACTTTCGGCGGTGAGCTGCCGGTGGCTGCGCGCGAGGAATACGCACCCCGAGTTGCCGGACTGTTCAAGTTCGAAGTCGTTCCCGCTTGCAGCCTGCAACTCGTCCACATCCGATCGGTCGGTCACCACGATGGCCAGCGGTTGTCGGGCGACGAACCGCTGAAGTTCGCCGAGTTGCTCTTCGCCGAAATGGACGATCCTTGGGGACTTGATGGAAATCGAGGCAGCAGCCGGAGAGCGACCAAAGTAGACGACGGGCGTATCGGCGCCCTGCTCTTCCTGAGCCCGCGCCGCGTTGTCCGCGACGCACCGCCAATCGGCGAATTCGGCGATCACGCAATTGAATCCGTAGGCGGCCGAGATCAGGGCAATCGCAATCGCGACCCGCCAGGACGGCCGCGGCAACCGTTGGCCGGACCAGAGAAGTCCCGCGAACCATAGCAAGGGGATCGCGATAAATGCGATCGTCAGGATTTGATCGGTGCTGCCCGACCGGCCGAACACCGAACTGGCTACTCCGGCAACGACGCAGGACACCAACAACAAGAACGTAGCGAACGCCACGGCGCGATCCGAATAGCGACAGAAGAATGCCAGGGGCTGGCGAGCCCAGACCGTATCCGCCAGCATCTTGCCGATGCCCAGGCTCAGCAAGGGCACTGCCGGAAGAATGTACGACGGCAATTTGCAACTGGATGCGCTGAAGAACACCAGGGGCCAGATGCCGGCCAGCATCAGGAACCCAATTTCCTTGGTGCGGCAACGGCGCAGCGCCTCGCGGCGGCTGAATAAATAGTGGAACAGCGCCGGCAGAAACAGCGAGCACGGAAACATCCCGATGACGATCACCGGCAGATAGTACCAGAAGGGCTGCTTGTGATTCAGGCCCTGGACGAACCGCGTGATGTGGTGCTTCCAGAAGAAGTACTCGGCGAATTCCGGTTGCTGCTGGATGACCGACCAGAACCAAGGCGCCGCGAGCAGCACACCGGGCGCCAACAGCATGAACCACTGCCGCCAATAGGCGGTCACGCGTTCGCCGCGGAGCCAGACGGCGGCCATCACCGGAGGCAGACAGATCACCACGGCGACCGGGCCTTTGGTCATCACTCCCAAGCCACACGCCACGCCGGCGGACAGCCACCAGATCCAACTGCGGCGTTCCTGCCGCAGTGCGATGCCAGCACAGAGCAGCGTCACGGTGGTCCACAGCGTCAACATACTGTCCAACAACAGGAATCGGGCCGAGACCACGACGCCCAGACTGAACATGGCCGCCAGCGCTCCCAGCGCCGCCTCGCGATCCCCCACCAGACGGCGCCCCAAGACATAGATCGCCACGACCGCAGCGAACATGGACAGAGCGTTGGGCAGACGAGCGCTCCGTTGATCCACACCGAACAGGCTGTAACTGACCGCCGTGGCCCAGTACAGCAACGGTGGCTTGTCCAAATACGGCTTGCCTTGCAGCCGGGGGACGGTCCAATCGCCCGTCTCGTACATCTCCAGAGCGATCTGCGCGTACCGCGTCTCGTCCGGTTCGATCAATTGATAGCCCAGATTGTTGAACCAGATGGCAGCGGCAATCGCGGCCAAACCGCCAGCGGCTGCCAACTGCGACGGCGACAGACGACTTCGTTCACCGACGGGCGTGTCCGCCTCGCGGTGCGGAAACATCACGAAATTCCACCAGAACCGAATCATCGCCAGCAGCACCGGAAAGACGTGCAGCACCGAGACTTTGCTTTCGCCCGCGGCGCGAGGACGATGCGTGACCCCGACCTCGACGATCGTCCGCTCCTGCTGGCGCGCCCGCGTCAGCATTTCGGTATTCACGAGATAGCCGTCGGTGGTGATGGAGATCGATTGCAGCGTTTCCCGCCGGAAGAGTTTCAAGGCGCAGTCCACGTCGCGCACTCCCGTGCCGAACAGCGTCTGGACAAGCAGATTGTAGACCTTGGAATAGAAGCAGCGCAGAAACGGGTCTTGACGGTCGATGCGGTATCCACAAGCGATGTCGTAGTCGCGGGCCAGCAACGCCAGTCGCTCCAGTTCGTGAACGTGGAATTGGCAATCGGAATCCGTGAAGCCGACCAGGTCGCACCGCGCCTCTTCAAATCCGCGCCGCAGCGCCGCTCCGTAACCCATGTTCCGAGGCTGGCGGAGCAGCCGGACATGGCCTCGGCTGGTCGCCATCGCTTCGACCAACTCCGCCGTGGCGTCGGTGCTGCCGTCGTCCACGACCAGGATCTCGTAGTCGTGCGTCAGCCGCGCCAAGGCGTCGTCCGCTTCGCAAACGGCCTGGACGATCGTCTCCTGTTCGTTGTAGGCCGGCAACACCAGCGAAATGCTCGGCGCCCAGCGCCCGGTCTCGGAGACATGCTGCGAGCCATCGTCCCTGCAGGCGGTTGCTCGGTCCTGACAGCCTTCCATGACAGCCTCGATCTTTCCGAAAAAGGGTGAAACGAAAACGAGTTATTGAGTCAATGGCGTACTACGCCGCGATGCAAGAGGAGACCAACGATGATGCATACGATGTTGCCCAGCCACACGCTCCAGGGCGGTAATCGACCGGCCTTGGCGCCGTCCAGTCCGAACATGAACAAGGGATAGTACAGGAGCAGGATCGGCAGGAAGCAGATGCCGAACGTGGTAAAGAAATCGGCGTTCCGCAGCCGGATCGCCAGCGGCACACCGATGAAAACGAAGCTCAGGCAACTCAAACCGCTCGCCCAGCGGCGATGCGGTTCCGTTTCCAGGCGGTGCAGACGCTGACCGCTGACGGCGATCGCGTCCTTTGGTTCGTCTCCCTCGGCTGAATCGGTTCCGGCACCGTCGCCGGGATTCGATTCGGCAGACGCAGCCGTCGCGCCTTGCCGATGGGCCAACGCCAATTCGGCGCGTTGACGAGCCTTGGCCCTGGCGATGTCCGGGGTGCGCATGTGCGACGGGTGCGAACTGGCAGCAAACATTTCGTCGGGATCCGCAAACGGCACGGCCTGGCGGATCGTGTCCGGGAAACGCAGCGTCACTTGGCCGTCCAATTCGACGTATCCGTCCACCAGTTCCAGGTGCAGCAGGCCCTCGGTGAAGTCGGCTCGCAGTTCGGCTTCGCGAGCAGAGATCGTCGTCGGCGCGTCGCTGTCTGTTGCGTACAGCGTGATGGTCGGTCGAATCAGCCGCCGGCCGTCCACGCTGTCAACATGAATTGAGAAACGCTTCGAACTGTACTCTCCGCGGGTCCGCAGCATCGAATAGGCGATCTCTTCCAGCGACGACGCAATCACTCGTTTCGCGCCCTGGTGCCCCCAGGTGAACGCTACCTCGATCAAAAGCACCGTGCCGGCGCTCACCAGGAAGCCGAACGCCAGAGCCGGCGCGACCATCTTGTCGGGATGGATACCCAGCGACTTGATCGCTACGACTTCGTTGGCGGCGGCCATCCGCCCGAACACATTGCACGCGCTGAATAGAATGGTTCCCGGGATGGCAAAGCACATCGCATTGAGCAACACGAAAGGCACCAACCGCAAAGTCACCCCGAGGGTCAACCCGTGACGCACGGCCTCCTGAGCCACCCCGACCAGAACCAGCAGCACAACCAACGCCAGCAACGTCACCAAGAAGACCTTGGTCAGTTCGAGCAGGATGTAGCGAGTAAGGATGGTCATCAAAAGGAACCGCCGGAGTCTGATTTTCGGGGCGAATCATATCAATTCCCGCAAAATCGAGTCAACTCCAGAATTCCAAAGCACTTAGGCGAGAAAGAGACAGGAAGTCACGCGTTCCGCACGAGGCACATCCACGTCCATCGAACCCGCAGGGCGATGGCGAGATTTCCGTCATACAAGGGGAAAACTGTTTCGCGGCAAGCCGCACTCTGCATCCTCCCCGTTCCGTTTGGTGCTAGCAAGGCGAAAAACAGCGCTGTCGTACGGGTGTCGGTCCGCTCGTACGAGTACTCCCGTCTGATCGATCATTCCCGGATCAAGCGAAGCACGATGTCGGTTTCGAATTCGGGTATTTCGAGCGGGCGGACGCCGACACCCTCGATCCGCCCTGCGCCAGCGATCCGGCCGGTCTTGGGGTCGAGCCACTCGGCTTGCCAAGCACCGGCGGGCAACTCGATCTGCAGGTTCGCAGGACCGGCGGACGCGTCGCCCGCCACCGGAGGTACCGCGGCGCCGGACTTGGTCAGGCTTCCATCGCGCACGTAGATCGCCATCGCGCGGCCCGGTTGGACCAGCGCTCGCGCCGAGCCGCCTGCCGGAATACCGCCTTTGATCACCGAGTTGTCGGGCTTCATCCGGATGAAGTCGAGACCGTCGATGAAGTCGCGGAGGATTTTCAACTGCTTGCGCAGAGCCGGACTGCCGCCGCCCGGCTGCGCGGATGGATACTTGAACGTTCCGTCCTCGAATCCAGCGGCGAACGAGTAGTCGAGGTGGTTGTACAGCGTGCCGCCCGCGATGAGGAAATCCCAGCCCTCGGTCCGATAGACCGAGTCGCTCTGGCCGCGGAACCCGGTCTCATCGTCGCCGATCGGCCTGTTCAGGTGGTAGTTCGTGGCCACCGTCTCGGGCGGCGTCGCGTAATGGAAATTGAAGATCGACACCGCCGGATGCGGATCAACGATCCGTGCCGATTTGTTCGCGATGTTCTGCGCGATCAGATGCCGTTGCGGCAAATTGCGCTCGGTCTCGACGATCACGTCGGCGATGCGATGCTGCCAAGCCAGCGTCACGCCGCCGAAGTAGGGCTCGTTGCACAACTCGAAGATCACATTGTCGAAGGCGTTCAATTCGGTGACGATCTTGCGAGTCAGGGCTTCGTGGACTGCTAGCAATCCGCCGTGTTGGTCGAGCGTATGCACATCGGTCCGTTTGATGGCGCCCAAGTCGTTGACGTTGTTTGCCGCGTTCATGGGACTGAGCCGCCACTGCTTGTCTTCGTACATCGGGCAAAACAGCGTCATCTCCACCACAACGCCCTGCTGTTCTGCATACCCGACAAAATCCTTCAGCCGTTCGAAATAGGCGTCGTCCCACTTGGACAGATCGAACTTGTTGCCGCCGTTCGCATAGCCCGGCTGATCACTCCGCGCCCACGGGCAGATGAATCGCCCGGGCAGCGGCGCCAGGGTGTTGCGAGCGATGTTGAACGCGCCCTCCGGCTCGACGTAGGCTCCGCTGAAGACGCGAGTGTAGTTCATTCCGTCGCGTCCAAGCGTCTCGAGGTACTTGCGGTAGTCAAAGTCCAGATTCAACACGGCCCCATAGTGCTCCGCGCTGCTGATCAGCACCGTCGGCCGCTCGCGCCAGAGGAAATAGTGCGGATTCTCCGGATGCAGCCGGATCGGCTCCGCAACGCACACGGCGCCCAGCGCGAAGAACAAAGTGATGGTAGTCAAGAAGACTCTTGTCATTGCAGTTCTCTCCAACCTTCGAACACACAGGAACACAGCCAAGACGCCGACTCGTTCGGCTTGCCGTTCACACTTCATGACCGCCTCTATTTGCCGCACGGCGGCCAGAAGCGGATTCACGGTTGGTCCGATCTTACCAGAAGCACCTGCTGTTTTCTGCCACGAAACGCGGAAAGGAACGCGGGAAAGCTAAGGCAGGAGGGATTCGGGCACTTGGCCGTCCCGGGTTGCTTCTCCGGCAAGCAGCCAGGCGAGATTGAACCGGGCCAACTGTCCGCCGCCGCCCGGTCCGCCTTCGTACTGCAAGTAGATCCAGCCTTCGCTCGGCGTACCAGGCCGGCCCGCGGCCAGCGACGAGTAGGCGCTCGAACCGTCGTACACCAGGCGCTTCACCGG
Organism: Pirellulaceae bacterium; assembly: GCA_023382975.1. Lineage (GTDB taxonomy): Bacteria > Planctomycetota > Planctomycetia > Pirellulales > Pirellulaceae > SKKK01. The sequence goes on along the minus strand of JAHDXO010000011.1, from coordinate 63,413 downwards.
CCAGGTCTTGCCGCCGTCCAGGCTTGTCCAGACGGTGATGCGCCGGCGGCTGGTCGTGGGTTCATCCAGATTGCTGTACACGAGAATGTCGGCCCCTTGGACAGGCAATCGTGTCAGCCCGCCCATGCAACCGTACGCGGTGCCGCGCGGGCCGTCGGGCAGAGACGGGGAAACCGACAAATCCTGCCACGTCCGCCCTCCGTCGTGGCTCCAGGCGATCCGCCGCAGCGCGTCGGCGGCTGCGTGGGAACGGCTGTTATAGTAGATGCGACCGTCCGAGAGTTCCGCTACCGCCCCCTCGCCCGTGCCGTTCTCTGGAAACGGTGCGCTGCTGTGCCACGTTCGCCCGCCGTCGTCGCTGTAGATCGCCGTGTTGTAGCCGCGATTGACTCCGTACACGCGTGCGGGGCGCAACAAGCGGCCGGCGTGCGGCCCGTGCCGCAAGATGATGCCGACCTCGCTCATGTGCATCGCGGGAACTTGATCGTGGATGTCGCGGCCGATGACCGCCTCTTGAGCTTTCCATGTCTTGCCATGATCCGCACTGCGATACACGGTCAGCGGCGAGGGGGGATGCGTTTCGTGGACGAAAACCAGCACGTCTCCGCGTTTCTCGTCCACCAGCGCTCCACCGCCGTGGAACGCGGGTTCGTCTTGCACCACAATCTCTGCTCCCCACGTTTCGCCGCCGTCCTCGCTGCGACGTACTCGATACGTCTTGCTTCCCCAAGTGGCCAGCACCGTCCCGTCCGTCGTCACGACAACGTTGGGAAACCGCTCGGCTGCAAAGATCTTTCGCGTATCAAATCGCGGCTCGCCCAGAAACGGTTCCAGCCGTCCTTCGGCCGGCTTGTTGCCAGCCGTCAACTTGGACGGCGTTTGCGAGCCGGCTTGTTCCGATCTCGCGTCGCCAGCATCGGCCGCATGGCCCGTTTGCGAATGGTGGCCGATGATCGCGCTGGCCATGCAAAGCGTTGCCGCCAACAACAAGCAGCGAATCGATCGCGTAGGACTCATGTGGTATTCCGTCGTCATTTGGTGGCTCGCGGCATTCGAAACTACGCTGGGAACAAGCCCTCGGCAATCAGCGTTTCACGGATTTCGATGTAACTCGCCGCGTTGATGTTGAGCACATCAATCGTCACACGGCCTATCTGTGTTCGACCACGTAGCCAAGGACCATCCCAACCAAAGTGCTCTTCCCAGTCATCGTGGCGAGGATGAAAGAGTCGTACTACTTCATTGGTTTCCCAATCATAGCCGGACAGATTCGGCCCCTTGTGAGAGTTGCAGCGCAGACAACTTAGCGCAAGATTGTCCGGAATCGTTTCACCGTGGTGTTGCTGGGCAATGACGTGGTCGATCTGGAACGGCCAAGGATGCACCGCTTGTGGCAGGCGACAGTACTCGCAGATTCCGTTCGCCCGACGCCAAACGAGTTCTTCCAGATCACGATCCATGCTGTGTTGCCTTGTGATCCGCTAGTGATGATTGAGCGCACGCCGGGCTCTTGATTGCCAGATCGCCAGCACATCACCGACCAGGTTGTACCGCTCCAATTCGTCTCGCTCCTCCGGAACCAGCGTTCCCCCACGCGCTTTCGCGGCCAGTTCATTGACTCGCTCGAGGTCTTGCCTTGGGAAGCTCATGCGTAGCAGATGTCGTGCCAGTTCAACCGGCAGATCGTCCTGATCCGACTCAATCAAACGGCGGAAGATGGCAGCATGGCTGTTCCCGGTTACGGTGGTCATCGCAGAGTTCCTCACGAAACATCGCTCCAGAACACAATTCAAATCCACCGGAGAATTGTCGCCAGAATTACCGATGAAGGCAAGCACACGATCGCCGGCGCGAAGTGGAGCGGCGGATATCCGTCCTTTCCCAATGGCACTAGCGCCCTTAGAATCTGGAACGCGATTGGCAAACGTCTCCGAACAGTCGCGAATTCGGCGGCGTGGGTCTCCGAGGAATTATTTGGTTTGAGGAGTTCGTGATGCTTGCGTTCGTTTCGCTGGTTGCTGGTTTGTTGCTCTCGGCCGATCCGTTGGATTCGCTGCCGCCGGGTACTTCGGTATTGACGGAACGGCCGCTCGAGTCAATGCGCGCAAGCGTCCAGGAATCGTTTGGGACGATCGAGCGGCACAACGTGGACGATGGACCGGACCAGGAAGTGATTCGAGCGGACGTCGTCAAACGGCCGCAGAAGCCGTACGACGTCCAGATCCGCTTTCCGACGGACCGAACGGTCGCCAAGGGCGAAGTGCTGTTGGTCCGCTTCTCCGCTCGCGCTGTGGCACGATCACCGGAAACCGACGAAGCGGTCCTGACGGTAGTCTTCGAACAGGCGGGGCCACCGCACCGCAAGTCGCTGTCCAGGACGTTGGAGATTCCCAAGGACTGGCAGCGTTTCGATCTGCCGTTCCGCGCCGACGAAACGCTGGAGATCGGTCGAGCACAGCTCGGCTTTCAACTTGGTTACGATCCGCAGACGATCGAGATCGGCGGCATCCAATTGCTGTCCTTCGGCCCTGAAATGGATCTCGCAAGTCTGCCGACAACGCGTTCGACGTACGAGGGTCAATCGCCCGATGCGGCTTGGCGTGCGGCCGCGGCGCAGCGAATCGAGGAGCATCGCAAAGGGGATTTGATCGTCACGGTGCTCGATCCGTCCGGATCGCCTGTCCCTGGCGCTCAGGTCGAAATAAACATGCTTCGCCATGCGTTCGCTTGGGGCTCGGCGGTAACCGCCGAGTTGCTGACGGCAGATACCGACGACGCCCGCAAATATCGCGAGACGGTGGCCAAGCTGTTCAACCGAGTGGTCTTCGAGAACGATCTGAAGTGGCCCAACTGGGAGCGGACCGAGCAGCGGCAGACGCTGATGGACGCGACTGTCTGGCTCGAAGATGCCGGGATCGAGATTCGTGGTCACTGTCTGGTCTGGCCTTCGTGGCGCTATCTGCCCAAAGAAGTAGCGTCGCTGGCGGACAACCCCGCGGCGCTGCGCGAGCGGGTCAACGGGCACGTGACGGAAGAGGCATCGGCGCTCCGCGGACGGCTCGCCGAGTGGGATGTGATCAACGAACCGTACACGAATCACGACCTGATGGACGTGCTGGGCAACGAGGCGATGGTCGAGTGGTTTCGCTTGGCGCGGCAGGCGGACCCGGAAGTCCGGCTGTTCATCAACGATTACGGCATTCTCTCGGCGCGCGGGCGAGATGCGGCGCACCAGGACCACTACGAGCGGACGATCCGCTTTTTGTTGGAGCAGCAGGCACCGCTGGAAGGCATCGGTCTTCAGTCGCATTTCGGAGACGATCTGACTCCGCCGCCACGTCTGGTGCAGGTCTTGGATCGTTTTGCCCAGTTCGGCTTGCCGCTGCTGATCACCGAACACGACATCAACATCGCGGACGAAGCGCTTCAAGCCGAATACACCCGCGATTTTCTGACGGCCGTCTTCAGTCATCCGGCGGTCGCCGGCGTATTGACCTGGGGTTTCTGGGAAGGCCGGCACTGGCGTCCCCAAGGCGCCTACTTCCGGCGCGATTGGTCCGTCAGGCCCGCGGGACAGGTATGGCTGGACTTGGTCCACGATCAATGGTGGACGCGGGACTCCGGCGCGACCGATGCCTCGGGTCAGCGCAAGATTCGCGGCTTCCTGGGCCGTTACGAAGTGACGGCCACCGCGGAGGGGCGCTCGGTTCGCGATACCGTGACGATCACCCGCGAGGGCTCGCGGCTGACCCTCACGCTCGCCGAACCGTCCCGGTAAAAACTCGCGGCGGTTGCGGCTGCGAATTCCGCGGCAAAGCTCCGTCTAGCGTTTGGGGCGCTGAAGCATCAGCGCCTCGATCGCTTGCTCGACCTCGCGATCCATGGTCTTGCCTTCCTCTTTCCGCTTGAGCAGGTAGCTGTGCCCGGGGTTGCGGTCGTATCGCCATCGAAGAGTCATGTCGGGACTCAAGTCCATGTACCCGCTGGTCTCTTGGTCCCAGAACGATCCCAGCCCGCGGACAGCAAACAGGACCGTGGTCTGGTCGGCCACGTGGCGGTCCCGCGGTTGCCCGTCGAAGTACTGTGCGTAACCAAACCGGACCGGATGGTCGTCCGGTAACTCATTGAGTCTTGCCCCCACGCGCAGCCCGCTGGGAACCGAGCCGATCTCGCGGCCGACGAACACGATCGAACCCGGCCAATTCCGCACGGCGTACAACGCGGCGGCGCTGTCGATGGTGAAGTTGTTGTTCCCCAGCGCCAGATCGTCCGCGGCCGGTCGGCCGACGAAATTGCCTCCCATACAGACCCAGCGTTTGACTTTCTGCCGGACCAGCGCCATGCCGCTGGGCCGGTCGCCGTCGGCGGGCAATCGCAACAAGTCGGCGAGGTTCGTCAAGTAGCCGACCGTGACGATCACTACGCTGCCGTCCGGCTGATCCGACAGCACTCGGCGATAGACCTCCGCGGCATCCGGGACTCGCTCGCCCGTCCCGAGTTGCTGCGGGAAACGCTCGGCGATCTGGCGAGCGTACCGCGACGGCTTGTCCGCTCCGGCGCCCTTGGGCTGCCCGACAGGCAGGTCCGGCCTGCCGTAGAAAGCGTTGACCGCAGCCACGCATGCTGGTGACCAGGCGTTCTTCGATGATACGACGGTGGCCAGGATCTCGGCCTCGCCCAGATCGGCTAGCGCATGCAACACCGCCAACGCACCCAAGTCGTCGCAATCGGTATCCATATCGGTATCGAAAATGACCCGCACCGGCTCGCGATCCGCATCCGGCTGATCCGTCGCGACGAACGATGCAGGCAAGGGGCAAATCAGCAGGGCGACGACAAGCACCGCGGGTAGCGATCGGTTCATCATGGAATCTCCGTGTTTGTGGATCGTAGGAAGTCCGCTGGCAACATTCAATACGCGACGCTGTGGCTGGTTTCTGCCCATCGTTCACCGACTGGGCTCACGGCCCCACTGCTCGCCAACCCCCGGCGAGCGTAGTGGCGTCAGCCCCACGATGATCCAATTTCCAAGAATTCACCGGATGGGCTCACGCCCACCGCTCGCCAGGAATCCGGCGAGCGTGGTGGCGTCAGCCCCACGATGATCCAATTTCCAAGAATTGACCGGCTGGGCTCACGGCCCCACTGCTCGCCAACCCCGGCGAGCGTGGTGGCGTCAGCCCCACGGTGATTCAATTTCCAAAAATTCACCGGATGGGCTCACGCCCACCGCTCGCCATCGCACAAATGACTCCTGACATTTTCTTGTACGCCGATGCTTCACTCGCCGGAGGCCAAGCGATGAACGGCGGCGGCGAAGGTGTTGGCGTAGGGCGAGAAGGCCTCGGTTTCGTGATCGAAGTAGACAACCGGGTAATCCGGCGCGGGACCAAGGAGATCAAAGCAAAGGCAATCGCCGTTGACGGCAATCGCAAACAACAGGCCGTCGGGTTCCGGATCGTCCTCGGGATTCTCCGGAGGGTCGCGGCGGAAGGACTCGCAATCCAACCGGTCCGGACCCACGATGCTTACGTCCAGTCCTTCGAGCCCCATCAGATTGCGGAATCGCTTGTTGCCGACCGTGGTTGCGAACCGCTGGTAGTCTTGGGGAAGCTGGATGCCGTAAGTCCGGGACCAGGCTTGAACACGAGCGGAGTTCGCCAGCGGTTTTGGGGAGGCGTTTTCGATCAGGAATTGCGTCAGCCACTCGGCCCGATCCACGCCGGCCGAGGGAACGGGTGTCGCCGCGTCTGCGTCCTGAGCCGCGTCTTGCTTGATCGATTCCAGTTTCTCCACTTGAGCAGCGATCCACTCGGCTTCGGCCGCGGTGGCCCGGCGCTGTTCGAACTCGCCGTACGAAAAGCCCCTGATGCCCAATTGCTTGAATAGCAGAATCAGCCGGACCGAGAACCACAATTGGCGATCCATCCCGATCCGCGTCCATTGGCCTTTTCGTGCCTTGAGAGGTTGCTTCCTTTTCAGGATGTGTATCCAAGACCACTTGGCCTCTTCCGCGATCTGCGCCGCGGTCCATTGTTGCGATTTGAATATGTCGACGTTCGGCGGTTCGAATTCGAGGGTTTCCAAATCGGTGGAAACCTTGGGCTCCTGGCAAACGGGGCACCGCTCGATGCGGTCGGGGACTTGGGCCGTCCGCACCTGGACTTGCGGAACGGCCAAGTACCAATCGGTTGCTTCACCCGTCTGGTGATGAGCCGTCGCATGGAATTTGCATTCGCCGGGGACGACGACGTCGAGTATCCGCCGAGCCCGCTCCCGCACCAGGAAATTGCCGAGTTGGGCTGTCGCAAAGTCACCCGGCGCTGCCACGCCGCGGCGCAGCAGATACGGCTGGGGCACGGCGTCGATATCCGGAAACGTGCAATAGGGGCATTTCTCCGGCAACGTGTTGGCAGGGACGTCGAAGTTGCCGTACGTGTCCATTCGGCCTTCCGAACCGAATACCCGAAGGTGCCGCCGAGTGTGTTCCGAATCAGCCGAAGTTTGGCCGCGGCACGCCGAGACCAATTGCCACTGCCGGTCGCTGCCGCCGCGCTGATAAACGAACACGCCGCCGCGGGGCGGTGCTCCCGCCGAATTCGCGTACGCCAGACAAGTCCCGTCCGCTGACCAGGCAAGACCACTGGTTCCAATTCCCTCGCAGGCGTGCTCGTCAAGCTTCGCGACCGTCTTCCAGTTCGCCGTGCTCCACAGACGGATGATGTTGTCTTCGCCGCAGGTCGCCACCAGTGTCCCATCTGGACAGACACACACATCATCGATGGCCCTGCCGTGAGCACCGCCCCCAGCCAATTTCTTCCATGTGGCCAAGTCCCAGAACAGGACGTGGCCGCGGTTCTTTCGTTTGCCGACAACGCACAGCCAACGCCCCTGCGGATCGCTGGCGATTCCCGTCGGTTCGACCTCCACTGCGGTCTTGTGGATCACTTCTTCCGTGGCCAGATCCACCAGGACAAGCAAGCCCGAAACGCTTCCGTTGTTGTGGATCACCTGACACCCGACAGCCAGCTTTTCCGTACCGGAAAGATAGGCCGCCGCCTTCGCCGCCGTGTACCGGTCGCTGTCGAGGGCGATGCGCCGGGCGACTTCGCCATCGGACAACTTGCGGAATTCGAGCACGTTACCGGCCGGGGCCACGATCTGGCTGCCGTCCGGCAAACAGACCACGTTGCCGCAGAGGAATTCCACGGGGATGGTGCGCACCGGCCGGGGATCTTCGGACATCCAGACCGTGACCAACGTTTCGCAACTGCGGGTGATGAATTCCTGCCGGTCCGGGACGATCGTTAGGCCCGCGATTCGCGCCTTCGCCTCCTCGACCACGTGCCAGCGGAGGTCGAAACTCGGGAGGTTCCATGCAATGACCTCCCGCAGCGTTTTCGATCTTCGGTTGTCACGCACGATGGCCCCTCCGGCCGCCATCAGGAAACGTCCTTCCGGATCGAAAGCCACGCAGTTCAAACAGTGCGTCTGGATGCCAGGCAGCGACATGGGAACAATCCCCGAAAAACCGGAACGAGGCACTCGACGGGAAGCACGAAGCGTGCATGCGAATTATAGCCGGTGCCAGTCGTGCAAGGCCAGCGACGCGACGACTGCGGTTCGACGTGGTCCTGCAATCGCCACCGGCTGCAGGAGCGGAATAATCCGGACAGTTCCACACCGGCCCGCGGATTGTCGTCGGGACGGGGTGACTATGTCTCGGCCAACTGGAAAACTGCCGTCTATATTCGAGAATGACCGCACCAGAATGACTCAGCGCCCGGTCGACGCACCTTGCACGACATCGACATCGGCGGATGTGGATTCCGCCTCGGATATGTCGACAGATTTACGCAGACGACGGACGATTTGCCCAAGGGATTTCACCATGAGACTCGCTCTATTGCTCTTGCTCCTGTTGGCTCTGCCCAGTTCTGCCGAAGCAAAAAGGTACACGGCTGTGAGAAACGGCCGTGCGGTTGTCGTCCACACCAGCCCGGCTCCGGTCGTCGCTCACCGCCTCCTGCCGCCGTACGGGCTGGGCAAGCACGTCTATTCGGGACGGGGCCGGTGACGTAGACGGGCAAGCCCGTCTACGGAATCACCTTGACGTTCCGTACGAACGCGTTGGATCGTATCCCGTCCCGCGTCAGCGGTTTTCCGTTGATGACCACGTTGGCCACGGTCACGTTTTCCACGGCGTTCGTTTCGCTGAACCCGGTGAACTCGACGCGCGGCTCCCTGCCTGCGGCGCTGATGTCCTGGAAGACCACGCCGTCGATGTGCCCACGGGCCTCGTCGCGCGTCCAGACGGCTTTGCCGATCCACAACGAGATCAGTCGCCTGGTTTCCTCGATGCGGATGTTCTCGAACCGGACGTTGCGGATGCGCGCCGAATCGCAGTGGTACACGCGCAGGGTCCATTCGCGGCCCAGATCGTGAATCACATCGCAGTCGGCAAACAGCACGTCTTCGACGTTCTCGCGGAGTTCCGCGCCGACGCTTAGCGCGTGTGCGACCTCGTTCCACAGCACGCAGTTTCTCGCCACGACGCGGCGCACTTCGCCCTGACCTTTGTCCGACTTCACGACGATCAAGTCGTCGAGCGTGCGGATGAAACACCCGTCCACCGTCACATCGCGGCTGTTGCAGATGTCGATGCCGTCCGAGTTGGCGCGGTAGCCGAGCAGCTTGACGTTCTCGACCGTCACTCGGTCGGACTGGCGGATGGGGATTGTCCAGGTGCTGGAGTCGCGCAGGATGACTCCCTCGATCCGGATGTCTTGGCCGCGGACCACCAGCATATTCTTGGCGTGCGTGGTGCAGCGACTGCCATCCACGATTCCGCGACCCCGAAAGGCGATCTTCTCGCCCTTCAGCGTGAAGGTTGGCGAGTAGGTCTTCAGCCCGCTGTAGCTGCTGATGCGAAACGGTTCGTCCGGCGCGATGACGCCGCGCACGACCGCTCCGCCGGCCACGTAGACCGTCTTCCCGCTGGGGACGGTCAGACTGCCGACTTCGTGGATGCCGGGCCCGTAGTAGATGACGTTCGGATCGTCGGGACGGGGTGCGTCGGTCTCCGGCGGATTGGCGAACACGTGGAGCGCGCCGACCCACGAGTCGTTGATCTCGACGGTCAGATGGCGCGGTTGGTCCAGTTGCATCGAGATCGTGTTGCCCTCGATAGACGGTTGGATGCCGTACGAGGTCGGCAGAATCTTGGCCGAACGGACCGGCTCCCGGCAATGGATGCGAATGCGAACGGTGCCGTCGAAGTCAAAGTAGGTGAACGACGCGTGCTCGAAGTAATCGGCCGAATTCGCTTTGTCGTCCATGGCCTTCCAGCGAGCTTGCGGATCGGCGGGCGCCACCTTCGCCAGATACACAGGCGAGTCCTGTCCTTCGACCTGCACGGTGTAGTCCGTGGAAAGCTCCTCGCCCGACGGCGCCGGATAGACCTTGACCGTCGCCGCCACCGAAATGCCCGGCAGACCAAGGAACGCGATGACGAATACCCACAGCACCCACGGGCAAATGACCAGCGATCGCATCTGAATGCCTCCCAACCGACTCCCACCTGGAGTTGTAAACCAATCCCCAACCGCCGAAACGGATTGCACCGCCGAACATTGTAACGTCCGCCCGCTGCCCGGTGTACGCGTGCAGGGCGCTGGGAGTGGTCCTGCCGGTGCTAGCACCCGCCCGTCTCTTCGCGATGGCCTGGGGTTGCGATCGCCTTTGACAGGCGTCTTGAATTCTGTTAGGGTTCCGCCCCCTCGACGGAAACCGGAGGTTCGGTCCTTTATGATTGGCCATCAGGAGCGCCGGCCAACGGGAGACGACTAGCATGACGCCGGCTGCACGACTCGCGTTGGGCGTAGGGATCATCGTCGGAGTGACCACGTACATGGCCTACGTAGGCGCCTCGGCTGGCTGGCAGTATTACGTCACGGCGGACGAGTGCGTGATGCGGCTTCCCGAATTGTCCGGCAACCGCGTGCGGGTCAGCGGCCACGTGGCGACAGGAACGCTGCAAGCGCCCCCGGAGCGGACTCGCGTCGATTTTATCCTGCAGGGGAGACACCAGCGTCTGCAGGTTACGGGCGTCGGGCGGTTTCCGGACAATCTGGAAGAGGGCGTGGAGGTGGTGGTCGAAGGGACATTAAATCCCACCGGCGTGTTGCGTGCCGACAAGATACTGACCAAATGTGCCAGCAAATATGAAGAACAGCGCGCCGAGCGTGACGACGGTGTCGATAGAACCGCGCGGGTTCTGGATCGCGGGGCGGAGCCTGGGGGGGATGTGAAGGAAACGCCATGAGAAACCTGGGCGAATTCTGTCTCCTGGCTGCGTTCGTGGGCTCCGGATTTGCGGCGTTCGCCGGATTGGTCTCACCGGCGTCGGGTTCGCGATGGTTGCGCCAAGGTGGCTTGGCGGCCGCGTTGCTGAGCGTGACGGCTCTGTCGCTGGTGATGGGCATTCTCGGCTGGGCCTTGTACCAGAAGGATTTTTCCTTCGACTATGTCGCCCATTATTCCAGTCAAACGCTGCCCTGGCATTATTCCGTATCGGCGTTGTGGGTGGGCCAGGCGGGATCGCTGTTGTTGTGGTCGTGGCTGTTGGGCCTTGTGGCGGTGGGGTTCCGCTTCCGGTCGCGTCGGTCGCCGTCGGCCGCACCGCTTCGCGACCCAGCGTTTGGGATCCTGATGGGCTACCTCTGCTTCTTGTTGGCCATCATGGTGTTTGCCGCCAATCCGATGGCGGCCAGCGTATCGACTCCCGCCGAAGGCGCGGGGCTCAGTCCGCTGTTGCAGCACCCGGCGATGCTCATTCATCCGCCGGTGATCTTCCTGGGATACGCCCTGTGGACGGTCCCTTTCGCCTTGGCCGTTGCGGCCCTGCTGAGCCGTCGGCTGGACGCTCAGTGGGTTGGACAATCCCGCCCGTGGGCGCTCGTCGCCTGGACGGTGTTGGGCGGCGGCATTCTGTTGGGTGCGTTCTGGGCTTATGAAGAGTTGAGTTGGGGCGGATACTGGGGTTGGGATCCGGTGGAAAACGGCTCGTTGATCCCCTGGCTGACCGGCACGGCGCTGATTCACGCCTTGATGGCTTGGCACCATCGCCGAGTCCTGAAGAAGACCGCCATCGTCCTGGCGATCACCACCTTCGGCCTATGCAATTTTGCCACCTTCTTGACACGCAGCGGGATCTTCAGCAGCCTGCACGCCTTCAGCCAGTCGCCGATCGGTTGGCTGTTCTTGGTGTTGATGCTCGGATTGGCTGTTGGCGGCGCGGGCCTGCTGGTATGGCGACGGAGCGAGTTGTCGGCGGAGAAGCCCTTGGGCAGCGTGTTCAGCCGCGAGGCCTTGATCGTACTGGCCGCAGCGGCCCTCGTTTCGCTGACGATCGTGGTGATCACCGGTACGGTCGGTTCAGCGTTGTCCAGCGCCCTTTCGGGCCGGACGGTGTTTGTCGGTCCGGTCTTCTACAACAGCGTGCTGGTCCCCACGGGCTTGGTCGTGCTGTTGACCGCGGCGACGGCGCCGCTGATGCGGTGGGGCGAAGCGCCGTTGCCGCAGCAGCGGCGTTGGCTGGGCGCGGCGGCGTTCGCGGGAGTCGGCGCCGCAGTCGGGGCGGCCGCGAGCGAATGCCAACCGCTGTTTGTGGCGGTGATCGCCCTGTCGGCATTGGCCGTCGTGGCGCTGTGCGGGGCGTTGGTGTTGGATATCCGGCGCGCCGACGCGGGCGGGCTGTCGCCGGGGTTGCTGGTGGCGCTGAGCCGGAACCGTCGGCAGTACGCCGGTTTCTTGATTCATCTCGGCTTCTTCTGCTTGGCGCTGGGGGTGACAGGATCCTCGCTGGGGAAGCGTCATCAAGAGTTCGACCTGCGCGAGGGCCAAACGGTTCAATGGGCCGGGCGGCAGGTGCGGCTTGTGCGGCGAGGTCAACAGGAACTGCCGGACAAGCTGATTGCGGAAGCGGAGTTGGAGGTGGTGTGTCGAGGCCGCTCGGTGACTTTGGTTCCGGCGCGGCATTATCACCTGCTGCACCGCAATTGGACGACCAAGGTCGCAATCGACTCCACGTGGCACAGCGACTTCTACGTCGTATTGCAGGGCGGCGACGCAGCGGGCGTGGTCCACTTCAGTTTCGTGGAAAATCCAATGATGCGTTGGATGTGGCTCAGCGGTTGGGTCGCTGCGGTCGGCTGCCTGTGGCGACTGTGGCCTGCGCGGCGGATGCGAGTGGCAGAAGCTGCGGAGGACGCGGTGCCAGAGTCCGAGCGTGCCGATCCGGCGCTGCAGCGAACCGCGGCCTGACCAGCACGATCGAGCTTTCGGCAGGAAAACGAGGTGGCTGTTGATAAGAAATTCGGAAACCGTCGGCGAGCCGCAGATCGCTATCCGAGCGCGAGGGCTCGCGAAGGACTATGACCACCGGCCGGTGTTGAGGGCGATCGAATTGGATGTGAATGCGGGGGAGAGCATCCTGCTGCGAGGTTCCAACGGCGCTGGCAAGACGACGCTGCTGCGTTGCCTGGCCTCCTCGGTGCGTCCCACGGCCGGTGCGGTATGGTGGTTCGGAAATCGGGTGACCGACGATCCTTCGTTGCGGCGGATGATCGGCATGGTCGCCCACGAGAGCCGCTTGTACCCCCAGCTTTCGCTGCGCGAGAACCTGATGTTGGCAGCCCGCTTGTACTCCGTGGATCAGCCAGGGCGGCAAGCCGATCGCCTGTTGGACGAGACCGGCATGGCTGCCCACGCGAACCGTCGTCCCGCCGACGTCTCACGCGGAATGCGCCAACGCATATCGGTGGCTCGTACGTTGATCCACCAGCCGCGGATACTGCTGCTGGACGAACCGTTCTCCGGTCTGGACTCTGCCGGGCGCGGCTGGTTGCGGCAGCAGTTGGCTACACTGCGGCAGCAGGGCCGGACCCTCTGCGTGGTAACGCATGATGAGGCGGGGGCGGACGGCCTCTGGGACCGGGCCGTCCTGCTGCAGGACGGCCGGTTGCGCGAGACGGGCAGCCTGCCGGCGGCGGCCGACGGCAAACGGGTACGGCGAACCGTTGGCGAGGGGGCAGTCGCGTGATTCGAAACGCTTGGTGGATCCTGCACAAGGACTTGATCAGCGAGTGGCGCGCCGCGCGGGCCTGGCCGACGATGCTGTTGCTGGGGATCGTCGTCGCCTTGGTGTTCAGCTTGCAGATGCAGTTGCTGCCCCAGCAAAAACAGCAGATTCTGGGCGGCCTGTTGTGGCTGGCCGTATTCTTCGCCGGACTGACGGCGGTGGACCGTTCGTTCGCGGCGGAACGCGAGGAGGGCTGCTGGGAGGGATTGAAACTGCTGCCGGTGCCCCCGAACGTCGTCTATCTGGCCAAGCTAGCGGTGAACTTCACGGCGTTGACGCTGTTGGAATGTCTGTTGATCCCGCTGTTCTTCCTGCTGTCCGGCGTGCCGCTGCTGCCGCATCTGGGGTCGCTGCTGCCCGTGGCCGGTCTGGCCAATCTGGGGCTGGCCGCGGTGGGCACACTGGTCGGCGCCCTGACCTGCGGCGGGCGCAGCAGCCTGCTGGCGCCGCTGGTGCTGCCGCTCGGCCTGCCCGTCGTGTTAGCGGCGGCCGAGTGTACGCGTCTGGCCGTCGAGGGGCCGGTGGGCGAACTTTGGTGGCGGTGGTGCCAATTGCTGGGGGCCTTTGCAGTCATTTTCACAACTGCCGGGACATTGTTGTTTCAATACGCAATCGAGGACTAAAGCGATGCATCCAAGCCGACCGCTTTCACCCTGGAATCTCGCTGGCCCGGTGGTCTTGGCGTTGCTGATGCTCGCAGCGATCCTGGCCCCCTTCTGCTTGGCGCCGGCGGAGCGAACCATGGGCGACGCACAGCGGATCGTTTACGTGCATGTGCCAGTGGCTTGGCTGGGGCTGCTGGGCATGGTGGTGATGGCCACCAGTGGCGTGCTGTATCTGGCCTCGCGCGACCTGAATTGGGACCACTGGTCCCAGGCAGCGAGCGAGGTGGGTTGGTTGTGTTGCAGCCTGACGCTGGTGACCGGCTCGCTGTGGGCACGCCACGCCTGGGGCACCTGGTGGGAATGGGATCCCCGTTTGACCACCTCGTTCATCCTGTGGGTGATCTATTCGGGCGTTCTCTTGGCGCGAAGCAGTCTGGAGGATCCACACCGTCGGGCGCGCACCGGCGCGATCCTGGCCATCCTGGGAATGCTGGACATTCCGTTGGTCGTCATGGCGACGCGGTGGTTCCGTGGCCTGCATCCGGTCAGTCCCGAGATGGAGCCGTCGATGCGGATGACGCTGCTGATCGGCGTCGTCGGCTGGACTCTGTTTTTTGGTTGGTTGACGTATCGCCGTCGAATGCAAGCGGGACTGGAGCATCTGGTCCGTGACTTGCAGCGGCAGGGCGATCCGTGGAGCACAGAGCAAGGAGAGGCAAGATGGGAACACTAGCTGCAGGATACGGCGCCGTCTGTCTGGCTGTCGTGATCTACGTCGCTTGGCTGGGACACCGCCATCGCCGACTGGCCCAGCAATACGAGTCGTTGCGCGATGGGCTTCCGATGCGATCGGTTGCTGGCGAAACGCAATCGCGCGCCGCCTGAAAGAGAAGTCCGGCTGAAGCCACTGCGACAGCCGAGAAGGGATTCGGCGATGCTGGTTCGTGGTGACGGTTTGCGCTCGTCCACGGCATTGCCTCACCGCGCAACGGGAGTTCTTGGGTGATCCTGATCCATCTGGCATTGGCGGCTTGCCTGCTCGCCACCGACGAGTCCGCGGCTGGCGACGGCGAGATCTGCGGTTTGGTCGTGAATCTCTCCGAAGACGAAGCCCCTGCGCCAGGCATCGAGGTAATCCTGCGGGTCCGTTTGGACGGCGAGTTCGTCGCCGTTGCGGCCGTGCAAAGCGACCGCGAAGGCCGGTTCGCGTTTGCGGAGCTTCCAGTGGAAGAGGATTTGGTCTATCTGCCCGGCGCCAACCTGGACGGAATCCATTATCCGGGACCGCGGCTGCGATTGGACCGGCACCATCCGACAGCGATGGTCAAGCTGGCGGTCCGCGAGACGATCAACGCGCCCAATCCGCTGGTCATCCGGCGACATGAGATCGTGATCCAGGCGGAGGCCGGTGCGCTACACGTCACGGAGGCCCTGCTGGTCGACAACCCAACCCAACGCACCTTCGTCGGGCGCGGCGGCAGCGACGAGCAACCGCCAGTGACCTTTGTGCTCGGCATCCCGTTGGATTTCGAGCGACTGACCTTCGAGCAAGAATTCTTTGGCCGCAACTTCGCAATGGTCGATGGAAGACTGGCGACGAGCATTCCCTGGGAACCCGGTCCGCGGTGGCTGCGGTTCACTGCCACGGTACGCAACGAGCAGAGCGTCCGCCGCTGGCAACGCAGGCTCGACGGGCCCTGCGAAGACCTGCGTGTGCGAGTCCGCCAGGAAAACCACGACCAAGTACGCTGCAATCTGGCCGAGTTATTGACAGATACTGCCGAAGAACGCGTTTTCTCTTCCGGCGGGAAAACGCTGGCCGCTGATCACATTCTGGAAGTCGAGTTGGGGGCACTACCCCTGCCGTGGATGAGCTATGCTCGCTGGCTCGCTCTGCTGCTGCTAGCTGGCTCCATCGCCGGCGTCGGCATCGCTCTTCGCACACGCCCCACCCAAGATCAGGCCGACGTTTCGCCGGGCACTACTGCTGCTGGATGCTCTTCACAAAGGCGCGGAAAGCGGCCTCGTGTTCGGCCATCGTCTTCTCCGGCCCGTATGCCTTGACGAAGTGCAAGTCGCCCTCCACTGGAATGATCGCACCCAAGATGCGGTAGCCTTCTCGCGGCACGCTCGGTGCAAAGGGCGCCGGCTGATCGCTGTACGTGCCGGACAGGTCGACCAGAGTCATGGTCAACCCCGCGATCTCCTCGTCGGTGCGCAAGTCATTCTTCAATGGGGAGCCCAACTGGTCTCGCCAACGCTGCACGTTCGCATCGACTGTACCGCCAGCAAGGCTCAAGGTCAGGCGGCCATCCTGCGCATCGCCCTCCGCCTTGGGCAGCGAGAATTCCGCCAAAACGAACGAACTCCGCGGCTGTTGGCGGACCCATCCCTCGGGAGCGGTGAGCTGTAACGTTCCAAACGTCACCGCTCCATCGGCGGCGCCTTCGTACGGTTGAGCCTGCGCTGCCGCGACGGCTCCGCACACTCCGGCTCCATGCGAGCTGCCAATGCTGCGAGATGCGCCGCCCGAGCCCTCGCCGCTATGGGGACAGCCGGCGAAGGGCTCGTCGTCGGGTCGCGCGGAATGCGTTGGACAACCCGAAGCATCGCATTCGTGGGCGCCGGCCACCATCTCGGCAACGCTTTGAAAGCTGCCTCCATGCATGCCGGTGGGGCGCGTCACCACGGCGTGTTCGTCGTCCGCACGCCCCTCATCGGCCAAGGCCGCGCCCGCCACACTGCGTTGCGCCGGGTGGTACGACTCGGAGCAACCCGCCGAAAGCGAAACCAAAACGATCAAACATGTAATCGGTCGCAACATCGCAAGCCCTTTCTTTTCGAAAGCGTTCTATTTCAGCATACAGGTACATAAGTCTGTCGCGATTGAGGTAACGTACCCTGATCGGTGAAGAGCCAGGACCTAACGGTGCTGAACGCCCGTCCCTCTCACCGCACGTTCCACCAAGGCTGGTCACTTTGGGACAAGAGTCACTTGCGGCAGTGGTGGAACGCCCGCGCGACGCGCCCCGGATTCTTACGAAGATCTTATCGGTCGAGTATTCCAGGGAACAGACCGCTTTCAGAAATTTACATGAGTTTATCGGAGTGCCTGTTGCTTTTCGCAAGCAAGCTGGTTAGATTCGCTCGCTGAGCGAGTTTTGAACATACAGATGTCACGAGTCACGAATAGGAGGAATGAACATGCGGAACTTCCCCAAGATTCACCTCGGCGCGCTTCTGGCGATTGGCAGCGCAAGTCTATTCCTGTTCCTTTTTCTTCCCCTGGGTCCGGTGACGTTGCGAGTCGCTCAGGCCGACCCCCCCGCCGACCAGGAATACACGGGCGTCAAGCGGTGTGCTTCGTGTCATTTCGAGCAGTTCATGGCGTGGCGGACGACGCAGCATTCGAAAGCTTTCGAGTTACTGCCCGCCGAGTATCAGAAAGACGAGAAGTGTCTGAAGTGTCACACGACTGGCTATGGGCAGCCCACCGGTTTCAAAGACTTCGCTACGACGCCGGCGCTGGCGGGGGTGACCTGTGAGAGCTGCCATGGTCCCGGCAGCAAGCACGAGGAGATCTGCCAGCCGTTTGCCAAGGTCAAGGAGTTGACGCCGGAGCAGGAACAGAAGCTCCGGGGCTCGATCTGGCTGACGCTTCCCAAGAATGTCTGCGTAGAGTGCCACAGGACGAAGGGGCATCACCCCTCCGAGACGCCTCCGGCATTGAGGAAGAAGCGGTAGCCGTCGTGAGCAGCAATTGCCGTTAGCGACTGCGGGAGCTTTCTTAGGGGGGGCAACGTAGCGGAACGACTCACATTTCTTATCGTCTCTTGTCTCCGACTTCCGAATAGTCCCCTTTTTTCCGTCGCTGAGCCGATCTCGATCTTCGGACGTTGCGGGAACCGACGCGATGCAAAGACTGACAGCAGTCCTGGTGGCGGTAGTTGCCGTTTTGATCGGTGTTCCACTGGTCGCACAAGACGACTTGGAAGATGGCAACGGGTGCCTCCAGTGTCACGGCAACCCCGACATCTGGGACGGCGAAACAGCGCATTTGCATGTCACGTTGGCGGATCTGGCTCAGGATGTCCACTGGCAAAAGGGCATCAAGTGTCAGGACTGTCATGGTGGCAACGCCGACACGTTTAATTTGCGCGAAGCCCACGCCATCGAGGACGGTTATCGTGTGATTGCTTCGCCGCAGGATGTGGCTGGGTTCTGCGGGCACTGCCACTCCGATGCCGAATACATGCGGCGTTTCAAGGCCGACGCGACGGCCGATGTCGTGGAGCGGTTCTCGGCGAGCGTCCACGGCCAGCACCTGGCGCAGACGGGTGGCGAGGAGGCGGCTACGTGCCTGTCGTGCCATCCCGCTCATCAGATGCGTTCGGCCCAGGATCCCCTATCGCAGGTGCATCCGCGCCGCATGGTGGAGACGTGTGGCAGTTGCCATACCGACCAGTTGCTCGGCTTGCGCAAGAGCGTTCATCACGCGGCTGGCCAGCGGAACGAGTCCGGCGCGGGAACGCCGCTGGACTGTTCCAAGTGCCATGGCCAGGACGTTCACGGGATGGTGCCGGTCAAGAATGCGCAGTCGCCCGTGTTCCTGGAACACCAGGTCCAGGTCTGTGGCAGTTGCCACGAGCGCTATCTGGAATCGTACAACGCCAGCGTGCATGGCGAAGGGTTGTGGAACGCGGGTTTGGCGGTGACCGCGGTCTGCTCCGACTGCCACAACGCGCACGACATTTACTACGCCGCGGATCGACGGTCGTCGCTGCACTCGGCGAACGTGGGGGATACGTGCGGAAAGTGTCATGCGCTGATCCAGCAACGACTCGAGCAGAGCGTGCATGGACGCGCTGCGCCGTCCGATAGACAATCGGGCGAAACCGCTGGAGATGAACCGCGGCGGCCGAGTTGTGTGGACTGCCATCAGGGCCACGATCAGCCGCATCCGGATTCGCCCGAGTTCCGCACCATGGTTCCCCACCGTTGCGGAAACTGCCACGTCGATTACGCGGTGCGTTACGGCATGAGCCTCCACGGACAATTGACGCGACTGGGATACGAGCCGGCTGCCAACTGTGCGGACTGCCACGGCGCGCATGACATCCATCCGGCAGGCCACGAGCAGTCGCGTCTGGTGTCCCCGCAGCGGATCGAGACGTGCCGGCAGTGCCATCCCTACGCCGTCCTCAACTTCGCCGGTTTCGATCCCCACGCCGACTACCGGGACCGCGACCGCTACCCCGGTCTGTTCCATCTGTACGATTGGACGGAGACGATCATCTACGTGTTGGTCGGTCTGTTCCTTCTGCATGCCTTTCTGTGGTTCCTGCGGTCTTTTGTCGATGCGCTGCAGCACGGGCGTCTGCGGCGCGTCTCGGCGAGCGAGCCGTCGGTGATTTGTTACCCGGCGATCCACCGCGTGCTGTACGGGTTGCTGTTGCTCGCGTTCATGGGGTTGACCGTCACGGGATTGCCGTTGAAGTACAGCAATCAGTCGTGGGCCCGGCAGATGGCGGACGCGCTGGGCGGATTCGAGACGACGCGGATCTGGCACCACACCTTCGCATTCCTGATGCTCGCCGTCTGCACGGCGCACGTGGTCTGGGTGGTCCGACTGTTGTTTTCTCGGCGGCAGCAGGGCATCGGCTGGAAGTCGATCGCATTCGGGCCGGACTCGCCGCTGCCGAATTCGCGCGACGGCTGGGACATGCTGAAGATGCTGGGCTGGTTCGTCGGGATGCGACGCAAGCCGTTTTTCGAGCGTTGGACGTATTGGGAGAAGTTCGACTACTGGGGCGTCGCGCTGGCGATGGTGTTGATCGGTGGCTCCGGCCTGCTGTTGTGGTTTCCCAACTTGTTCTGCGTGTTGTTGCCGGGGCAAGCTCTGAACGTTGCGCACGTATTGCATTCGAAAACCGCCCTGATGGTCGCCGGATGTCTGTTCGCGATGCATTTTTTCAACACGCATCTGCGGCCGGAGAAATTCCCGCTGGACCTTTCCGTAGTGACCGGGCTGGTAAGTGTGGAACACTTGCGCCGTGCGCGGCCGGAGTATCTGGAACGCATGCGACGCGAGGGGAAGCTGCAGGAAATCGAGACCACGGCACCGTCCCGGCGACTGCTGTTGCTGGAAGCTCTGGCAGGAGTGCTGCTGGTAGCTCTGGGCGTGGGCGTATTCGTTTGGATTCTGTGGGCCTATCTGGGGAAATGACGCAATGGAAGAGAACCGACCGGGCTCGTCGCCCCCGCCAGACGACCGCCGCCCCCTGCCGCCCGAGCCGGATGCGGAGGAAAAGGTCGATTTCGTCAGGAACCTGCGCTGGTTGGTCGCGCGTCTGACCGCGCTTGTGGGCGCAGTAGTGCTGCTGGGCGCCGTGGCGACCGGATTCGCGGGCTGGTACACCTCCCGCCCGGACTTCTGTCGCAGTTGCCACATCATGGAGCCGTATCACGATTCGTGGGCCGAGTCGAGTCACGCCCACGTCTCCTGCGTCGAATGCCATTTTCCGCCGGGCGTCGGCGAAAAGGCGCGTGGCAAGGTACTGGGGCTGGTCCAGTTGGCCAAGTACGTGACGGGCACGCACGGTCCGCGTCCGGTGGCCGAGGTTCCCGACGAAAGCTGTCTGCGCTCGGGCTGTCACGACACCCGCCTGCTGTCCGGCCGTATCGACTTCGAGGGGATGCCTTTCGACCATGCCTCCCACCTGGGAGAAATGCGCCGCGGCATGACGCTGCGCTGCACGAGTTGCCACGGCCAGATCGTGCAGGACGTCCACATGACCGTGACCAAGACGACGTGTTTCCTGTGCCACTTCAAAGACATTCCGTTCAACGAGGGAGTCGGGGCCTGCACCCGCTGCCACCAGATTCCCGACAAGGATTACCAACTGGGTGGCGGCAACGTCTTCAATCATGAACTAGCCTTCGAAAAGGGCGTCGCTTGCGCCAAGTGCCATAGCGATTTGATCCGAGGCACCGGGACCGTGCCGGTGGAACGCTGCCGGTTCTGCCACCTTCGTCCCGAGGATTTGGCGCGCATCAGTGATACCCAATTCATGCATAGCAAGCACGTGAGCGATCACAAGGTGGAATGCCTTTCTTGCCACTTGGAAATCGAACACTCGCTGGATCCGCACCGGCTCGCACATTCCGCCTCCGATTGCGCCTCATGTCATCCCGGCCACCATCAACAGCAGGTGGCCATGATGGAAGGCCTGGGAGCCATCTCGGTTCAAGCCCCGCGCACGGGAATGGCGGCGATCCGCATCGCATGCCAGTCGTGCCATCAGCCGGCCAAGGCGTCTGTCGCTGCCGCAGCAACCTGGACGGCTTCCCTCGACACCTGCTTGCAGTGTCACGATCGCCAGATGACCGAGAGGCTGACGTCGTACCATGTGACGCTCCGCGAAGCGTTGACTGGTCTCGAAGCGGTCGCGGTTCAGGTCCGTGCAGCCTTGCCCGGCGCGGCGCTGTCGGAGGATGCGGCGCGGCAAATCGCCGGGCAACTGGACGACATCGAACACGACATGAAGTTTCTTCGCATCGGCAACGGAATTCACAATATCCACTACGCCAGCACCCTGACGCGTGGCCTGGTCGATCAACTGACCGAATTGTCGCGCAAGCTGGATCTACCGGAGCCAGAGATCGTCCTGCCGGATCCTCCGGCGTCGGAGACCGTCGAACCTGAAACGGCGGAACCTGAAACGGCGGAATCCGAAACGGCGGAATCCGAAACGGCGGAATCCGAAACGGCGGAATCCGAAACGGCGG
>JAHDXO010000011.1:0-41779 GCA_023382975.1 Pirellulaceae bacterium | reverse complement strand
AACCCGAGATGGCGGATGGCGATTCGGCCACTCCCACCGAGCCAGAAGACGGTCCGCCCGACAGTGACGCCCCGTCGGTCGTGCCGGAGCAGGGTGTCGCGCCGCCGGCGGAGGAACCGGCAAATGAGGAACCCCGTGACGCATCGCCGCCGGCCGCTGACGGCGACGCTGCCAAACCGGAGGACTAGCGCACCCATGAAGACTGCTTTCGGTTGTTTGCCACTGTTGTGTTTTGCGTGGCTGATCGCGCCTGCCGCCGCTCAGGACGACGCGCCGCTGAAGGAGAATCTCTGCGCGACCTGCCACGGCGACGCGGATATCTGGGACGCCGACATGCAGCACCTGTTCGTGACGCCCGCCGATCTGGCCAACGATATTCACTGGCAGAAAGGGATCCTCTGCCAGGACTGCCACGGCGGAAATGCGGACACGTTGAATCTGCGCGAAGCCCATTCGATCGAGGACGGTTTCCGGGTGATCGAGTCGCCGGCCGACATCCCCGCCTTCTGCGGGCATTGCCATTCCAACGCCGAGACCATGAAGCAGGCCAACCCGCAGGCCAGTACCGACGTGGTGCAGCGGTTCCTCGACAGCGTGCATGGCCAGCATCTGCAGCAGTCGGCAACGGCAGGGGCAGCCGGGACGACGGAAGCGGCCACCTGCATCTCCTGTCACGGCAAGCACCAGACGCGGGCCGTCGGCGATCCGCAGTCGCTGGCTCACCCTGCACGGCTGGCGGAAACCTGCGGTTCGTGCCACCAGCCGCAGCGCGACGCTTTGCTGGCCGACGTTCATCACCAGCCGGGGCCGCCCGACGGCGAGGGACCCGGCACGGTGCTGGGTTGCAACCAGTGCCACGGCGCGGACATGCACAGCATGGTGCCGGTCGCCGAGCGCCAGTCGCCGGTTTCGGGGCACAATCAACTGGAAAGCTGCGGCCGGTGCCACGAGAAGGAGATGCAGTCGTATTTGAACAGCCGGCACGGTCGCGGGTTGCTCGCTTCGGGATTGCTCGTGACCGCCGTATGCTCCGATTGCCATGGCAGTCACGGGATTTTGCCCCGGAAGGATCCGCAGTCGACGCTGCATGCCGCCAACGTCGATGCCACCTGCGCGCAATGCCATCGCTTCATCGCGGACTGGGTGGAAGCCAGCGTGCATGGGCGGCATTTGCAGCAAGGGGACGCCCCGCGGACGACGGCTGCGGGCCGGGAGATCGAGGGCACGCTCAACTGCATCGACTGTCACGAGCCCCATGTTCCGCCACACCCCAAACTCCCCCGGCATCAGCAGCCCTTGACGCATCACTGTCGCGATTGCCACAGCGAGCAATTGCACCAACATGCCGTGAGCGTGCATAGTGTATTGACCCCGTGGGGATACCGCCCGGCCGCCACCTGCGCCGATTGCCACGGGGGGCACCACATTGCGCAGGTCTCCGATCCGGCTTCCCCTGTCGCGCTCGTGAACCGGGCGGAAACGTGCGGCAAATGTCATCCAGGTGCGTCCGGCAACTTCTTGGACTTCGATCCACACGCCAACCATGCCGATCGGCAACGCAATGCGGGCTTGTACGCGGTGTACGCGGTTCTGCTGACGTGCATCGTGGCCGGTTTCGGCGCGTTCGGCCTGCACGCGGTGTTCTGGCTGGTGCGAGGCACGGTGGACGCAGTGCGCAACGGGCGGCCAAAACGCTGGACGCCCGGAGCCGTGGGCTACGTGCGGCTGCCGGGCTTTCATCGGCTGGCCCAGGCAGCCTTGTTGGTTTCGCTGCTGGCACTGGCCCTGACGGGACTGCCGCTGAAGTACAGTCATGCAGGCTGGGCTCAGACGACCGCCCACCTGCTCGGTGGCTTCGCGTCCACCAGCGTCTGGCACCGCATGTTTGGCCTGCTGAGCCTTGGTTGGTTGATCGTCTGCGCAGTCTGGATGCTCAGCCGCCCGATCATCGCGCGCCGTCGGGGTGTGCCGGTGAACACTAACTTGTTCGGCCCCGATTCGTTGTTGCCCGCGCGACGTGATGGCCGCGACTTGGCGGCGGTGCTACGCTGGTTCGCCGGGCGGGGAGAAAGGCCGGCGTTCGAACGTTGGACCTACTGGGAGAAGCTTGTCTTCTGGGGTGCATTGGCGACCATTCTGCTGTTGGGATTCACCGGTCTGATGCTCTGGTTCCCCCAGACCTTTTCCATCGTTCTACCCGGTCAGGCATTGAACGTCGCCAAGGTGATCCACGCCCAGGGCTTGTTGTTGGCCGGGTTGGTACTGGCAGTCTATTTCTTCGCAGTCCATTTCCGGCCCGAGAAGTTTCCGCTCGACATGTCCATGGTGACGGGAGTGGTTAGCGAGCAGGAATTGCGCGAGGAGCGTCCCGACTGGCTGCAGCGGCTCGAACGAGAGGGCAAGTTGGACTCGCTGCGAACGACCGTTCCGTCCCGTCGGCAACTGTGGACGCTGGCTGCCGGCCGCGCGCTGGCCCTGATGATCGCACTGGCATTGGTTGCCGGCTTGGTGGCGGGGGCCCTGGGAGGCTGAGTCGGGTCGCTTTCTATCGACGGGAACATTGACCGGCTGTTTTCGATTGGTATATTGGAAATAGTGTCTGTTCGTGAGGCACAGATCCATTGGGCTAGTTACCCCGGTTGTGCATTTCGCGCAGGCGGGGTTTTTTGTTGGTCCGACTGCGTCGCCAACGGCCTTGCCGGGGTGGCAGGGGCGGACGGCGACCGATAAGGAGCCTCGCCATGTCTGCCGCTGACTTCCGTCTGCCGGGCGGTTGCCCGTTCGCAATGGGCCGCCGCAATTTCCTTGCTGTCGCCGGCGCTTCTGCGCTGACTCTAAAGATGGGCTCGTTGTCGTTCGCGACATCGTTGCTGGCCGAACAGAACCCTGCAGAAAAACCGCGCATCCGGGCTCTGTTCGTGCGTCCCGAGGACAAGAACTACTGGATGAGTTGGCCGGGCGCGGACTTCGATCCCGAAGCCTGTCAAACTGCGTATACGAAGACCATGACCCAGGCGGCCCATGAGCTGGGTCTCCATTTGGACGTCAGCCCCGTACCTCTGAACAGTCCGGAAAGCGTCGACCAGGAACTGGGGCTATTGCGCCGCAGTCCGCCGGCCGGACTGATGATCACCGTGATGCATCTCGAATCTTGGCCCCAAGTCCGCTATCTGCTCCAGGAACGAGGTGATCTGCCGTCGATTGTCTTCAGCCCGTTGGGCACGTCGCTGGGCCGCCAAGCCCGGACGCTCCGCGACGTCCGGAAGACCTTTGTTGCCACCACTCCCGATCACACTTGGCTCGCCACCGGCATGCGGATGCTGAAGACCACCTGGGACATGAACCATGCTTGCATCTGCATTTTCACGGATGCCGCTCAGGGTGAACGGCCGGCAGGCAAGTTGGGCCCCACCTTGCGTTACCTGCCGCTGTCGCGATGGATTGACGAGGTGCAGGCGGCCGAAGACACCGACGAGATGCGGGAGATCGCCAAACGCTATGCGATCGAGGCGATGGATATCGACGGACCGGGGACGGACGACCTGCTGAATGCAGCCCGCAACTACGTCGTCGCACGCCGCATTCTGGCGGCGGAAAACTGCCAGGGCATCTCGGTCGACTGTGGGCCGCTGATCGGCAACCACTTGGCTGCCTGCGGCCCCTGCCTGGCATGGTCCAAGCTGCTAGACGAAGGTTGGGTCGGAGCGTGCGAAGCGGATGCTGACGCAGCCGTAACGCTGTTGTTGTCCCAGCGACTGTTCGGCCGGCCCGGCTTCATGCAGGATGCCGTGCCCAACACGGTGAACAATTCCCTGATCGTTTCGCATTGCACCTCGGCGACGAGACTGCAAGGCGACGGCCAACCCCCGGCATCCTATCGGCTGCGCAGCCATGCCGAGTCGAATACGGGCGTGGCAATGGAAGTCCTCTGGCCGGTGGGCCAGGAGGTGACGCTCGTAACGTTCCAACGTCCCGACACGCTGCTGTTCGGCACCGGTCAGATCCGGGAGAACGTCCGGGCGCCGCTGGCCGGCGGCTGCCGCACGACGGTCGAAATCGCGATGGATGGCACGCGCGACGTGCGCGACGTCTGGGGCCATCACCAAGTCCTGGTGTGTGGCGATTTTGAACAGACGCTCCGGGCGTACTGCCAACTGGCCGATCTCCGGGCGGAGCCGATCTAGCGGGAGCGGCTTTCGCGTTCGCAGGCCCCCGGGACGAATCCGGGGGCCTCGTGTCCACTTTGGTGGCTAATAAACGCCGCTCAGGCCAGCCAGGAACATGTGGGCCGTGCCGCTTTGATAGCCCCAGCCCTGGTTGTCAAAGTCGTAGAAGTTGTAGCGAAAGAAGCTGTTGATGTTGTTCGTCAGGTGGTAGTCCGTGCCCGCCGTCAACCGAATCGTGTTGACACGCACGGCGCTGTAACCCGGCAGATCGCTATACGGCAGGGCGGCGATCGCCGGATTCGTGGCTTGGTTCTCGGCGGGTGGTGTGCCGGGATCGGCAAAGGCGTTCCGGCTGCGCACATATTCCACACCGCCGACCAGGGTCAAGTTACAGGAAACGACGTACGAGGCACCCACGTTGAACACGTCCGCTCGGCCGGTATAGTCCCAGGGGGACGTCCAGGAACGGGCCTCGTTGGTGGTCAAGCCGTCTTCCCGCCCCAACGTGATGTCCTGCGAGATCCAATTGGAGAACGTGGCAAAGCCGCCCGTGAAGGACCACTGCTCGTTCATGGCGTACCAGGCGCTGAGCACGATCGGATAGCTATCCTCGTCGAAGTTGACGAGATCCGAATGGTGGTAGCTGTTGACCAACCAGAACGAAGCATTCAGCATGAGATTGTCGACAGGTTGCCAATTGCCGCCGATTTCGATCCGATCTTCGTGCTGGGGTTGGTTGGTATTGATGGCGTGGTCCAGGTCCAGTTGCTGCCGGTGAGTAACTCCCAATAAAGGCCACTGACGATCGATCATCCGGTAGCGAACGTACGTGTTCAGAGCGCGCGACCAGTCCTGCTGGACGCCGACGAAGAACATATTGCTGACGGTGGTCGGCTGGGTGAAGAGCACCGGCGGATTCATGAACCGGAGCAGATAGCTGACATTGTCGCGTTCCAACTGGCTGTACTCGTAACCGCCGGTAACGGCCGTCCCGCGGCGCCAGTCGCAACTGTCGTGAAACGGGCGCCAGCGTCCTTTGATACCCACGGCGAACTCGTCGCGATCCACCAAGTTCTGGTAGTAAGCCGCGTCGGGCGTGAAGAAGGTCTGTGGCGGGAGAGGTGCCAACGTCGATGCGCTCTGTTCGAGCCAGAGCGATGCCTGCCCGGGATAGCGGGTGTTCAGCGACTGGGTATCCTCCGAATTCCTTTGCGTGAACGTCTTGCCGTAGGCGGTCAGCGACAGACCGTCGACCGAGGTGTTGGTCAATCGCGCATCGACGCCGTAGAACTTGCGATCGGACTCGCGGAACTTGTTGTGCGTGTTGCCCAGATGGCTTACCACATACAAATCGGTCTGCGGTGCCAACTGCCCCCGCAATTTCAGCCGGTCGATCTCGGTGATGTTTTCCGGCACGTAGGCGTAGGCGCCATTCTGGGCGTTGGAGCCCAAGCCAAGGCTGGACGTGCCGCGAGAAAAGTTGTTGGTGACGATCTGGTCGCTCTGCTCGAAGGTCCGCATGGTGCGGGAGTATTCGACCGTCAGCCAACCGAAGCGGGCCTCGATCACCGGCTCGATCTCCATCGTCAGCCAGTCGATGTTCTGCGACCGGCTGACCACGTGGCAGGCCCCGTTGACCGGGGAGGCAGGGTCGGAGGTCGCGTTGAAGCAGTGTTGTGTCGCGTTGACCTGCCGGGTGCCTTCCTTCTTCATCCCCCACACATTCAATCGCCACTTCAGATTCTCGGTCAGGTCGCCCCGGAAGTTGGCTTTGACCTGCTGGACGCGAAGGGCGTAGTCGCGGTCCGACCCGAGGTCTTCGCCCCACATGACGAACCCGGGACTGTTGGTGTTGTTGTGCGGCGTGGGTGGTGGTGGGTCAAAGAAGCCGCCCTCCAGCGGGAAATCGCCCGGTGTATAGGGCAGCAAGGTACCTCCCAACGGTTTGTGACCCAGGCGGTGGAGAAAGCGATCGTACTCGAAGTTGGCTGTCAGACGCGGCCCGCCGTAGAAGTACAAGCCTCCCGTGGTCGTCTCGTTCTCGGTGCCGGTAGCAAAGAAATCGACGGTCTGGAAGCCGTTGCTGCGCAGACCGTCCACATCCCAGAACGGGGACGAGCTGTCCAGACCCTGCCATTCGCCGACGTTGGCATTGGAGCCGTCCACATCGACGCCCCACCAGCCGAATCGAACGGCGGTCCGCGGCGAGTACGGTACATCTTCGTAGCTGAGATAAGGCGCTGAGTAGGAGTCGGCCGGGTCGACGAAATCCTCGAAGGTTTCCGCGAGTTCGTGGACTTCGGCACCCTGGGCGTCTGTTCCTGGCTCGCTGTCTGTTTCCTCGTCCGCCACGCTGGCGACCGCGGTCGCCAGCGGGCTCTCTCCAGGCTGGTTGGCCGGCAGAAACTGAATCTCCGTCGGTGAGCCTGGCGGTGCGGCTACGATCTGGCCGGAAAAGGCCAGAAGAATGGCCGCTGCCAGCGGGATTGGGTAGTAGGGTTTGAGCCTCATCGTAAACTCCCCTTGTGGACGAGTCGAAGGGCGAGTGTCCCGTCAGCCTCCCGTCCCGTGGCAGTCAGCAGGGCGCAGGATGACAACGGGAAACCGTCCTCTCGACGCATCCCTAATCGTACCGGTCTAGTCGTCGTATCAAGCCGCCGCTGCTTGCTGCTTATCGGAACATGGTAGGAAAGTGCGGCGAGGGCAGGTCGCTCCCGTGGATTTGAGAGTGGCACTGTGTACAGTCGGTGTAGAAGCCAGGCCGGACTTGCGGAACAACGTCCGGATTCATGCGGTTGGACGGATTGCCGTTATGCTGGCCCTCGCGGTGTCCCGTGTGACAACGCAGGCAAAGGAAGGTGGCGGGCTGCTTGAGCAGGTTGTTGGCGACCGTTCCATGCGGTTCGTGACAGATGTTGCAGTTCTCCGTGACCGGCGGATGCTCGTAGGCAAACGGCCCCTGCTTGTCCGCGTGGCACTTGTAGCACGTCAGGTTCAAGGACTCGGCATTCAGGTTACCGTCCCGCTGTCCGTGCGGATCGTGGCAGTCGGAACAAACCATCTTGCCTTCCTTCACGGGATGGTGAGACGGCAAAGCATTCAGGGCGTAGATCTTGGGATGGCACTTGTAGCAGGCCTCGGGTTCCTGCACGGCCATGGCCCGTCGTACCGGACGGGCGACGTTGGTGTGCAGGAGGCTGACGCCCGTGTTGCCGGGGAACTGCTGCACCGCGGAACTGGGATGCGGGTTGTGACAATCGGTGCAGGCCACGCCCATCAGGCTGTGCGTGGACGAATGCCACGCCATCGTCGGCGAGCCCTGTTGATGGCACTGCATGCACAGTTCCTGCCGCGAGTAATCCAGAATCTTGCCGTGAGGGTCATGGCACGTGCTGCAATTGAATCCGCTGGGACCGCAGATCTGGTGCGGTCCGGCGACCATGGCCGAAGCTTGCAGATCGCCGTGGCAACGGAAACAGACGTCGGGCGCCACCGCGCCCATGTTGTTCGACATCTCCCGCAACGTGCCAATGGGCAGCGGTTCCTGGTAACTGGCCAACGAAAACGGCGCGCCTCGCCCGTCCCGCACCTCTTCGCCCGGTTCGGTCGTGGCCCGCGTCCCGGGCGGCACATTGTAGTGCCCGGTGTGGCAGGCGGTGCAGGCGAGACCGGCATGCGCATGCACCGAGGTGCGCCAACTGGCGCCTGGAGCACACGCGTTGTCTTCATGGCATTTCAAACAGATCTCGGCGGCCTGCGCCGGCGCCATCCGCTTGAAGTTCCACAGCATCCCCGGTTCCTGTCCACGCGTGATCACATGCTGGCTCGCCGGACCGTGACAAGCTTCGCACGACTGGCCTTCCGTGTGAATGCCGCGATGTACGTTCTGCGAGAATGTTTCCGAGTAGACCTGATGGCAGGTCATGCACAGTTCGTCGTCGTTGACGTACACAGCATCCGCGATTTCCGGCAGCTCGACACGGATCGCCGTCAGCGACACTTGACGAAACGGCCGGTTTGGCTGAGGCCCGCCGGGGCTTAGCTCCGTCTCGGCCCTGCGCGGTTGCCGATTCGGAAAACCGCAGGCGGCAAATGGCAGGCAGAATAGAGCGAGCAGCAGAAGTTGGATCGACCAGACAACGGCGTATCTGCCGCGATTCCTTTCGCACACGACGTCGCCTCCTTGCTCGGGAACAAATCCTATCTCGCGACCATCAGATCCCCGCCGCCCCGGAAGATTTCCTGTTGTACGACGAGCCACCACGCCCAGTGGATCAACTCACCACGTTCGGTGCCTCCGCGATGCGTGGTGGGCACCGAGCCGGCAACTACTCGGGTACTACATTCGCTACTTTCGAGTTTCGCCATGCTTCCGTCATGATCTTTATACTTTTATGCAATTCTTCTTCCATTCCATCCCCACGGGGAGGCCATTTCACGCCGAGCGGCCCAGTACAAGAGCACAAACAACGCCGAGTATCCGGTAGTGAATTGGCGCACGAGTATCGTCTGCGACTTGCCCTGTGGCACCTGTGCGAGCCTCCTGAATGTCACGGCATGTGCTAAGATCTTCGGATCGGCGGGATTCGGAAGGAAGCAATCTCTGGAGCGAATGGAGCGATGCGTCCGATACCAACGGCGAAAGATGCACATTTCAATACGGTGGCGATCTAACGTGACAGCGGCTCATCTACTCCGAGAGAGGGAAGACGTGAATCAGCAGGCATCGAGCGGCACAGCACTGACCTGTCGATTCTGGGCATCTGCAATCTTGCGGGCGCTGGGTTCCTTGAGATTGGCTATCGTGCTGATGGTCGTGTTAGGAGCCGTACTGGCCTGGGCCACGCTGCTCGAAGCCTCGCGAGGACGAGAACATGCTCAATGGTACGTCTATACCAGTCCGTGGTTCTTGATCCTGCTCGGTCTTCTGGGGCTGAACATCCTGGCGTCCACGCTGGTCCGACTGCCTTGGAGGAAGCACCAGACGGGGTTCGTACTTGCGCACGCAGGCCTGCTGGTCCTGTTGGCGGGCGCAGTCCAGAGTTTCCTGTACGGGATCGAGGGCCAGGTCGTATTGCAGGAAGGTGAGCAGACCGACCGCATGCTGCTCAACACGCGCAGCAAAATCATGGTGTCGCAACACGCGGCGGCCGAGCGAAAGTCCCTGGAATTCACGTTTGCACCCGGGCCAACCAACTGGGCACCGAGGCATCGATTGGACTTCGGCGTATCCAATGGCCTGAACTTGAGTATCCTTCGCTTCTATCGCCATGCGCGGGAACAGGTCGATTGGGTTGCGGACGAGCAGGACTACCAGGGACCGGCGCTGAGGCTCCGTTTGCTGGGGAAGAGCGGAAACATTGTCACGGAGGAGTGGCTGGCGGGCGGTCTTTATGGTGGCGAGGCGGTGATCGGACCAACCGCGTATCAACTTTGGTCGTTGCCACTGGAGACAATGGTCGAGGACTTCCTCGATCCGCCGCAGTTACCGGCTGGTGCCGGCATCCTCTCGATGCATCACGAGGGTCGCTTGGTCCGCGTGCCGGTCGGCGAGAATGTGGGGCGGAGGATTCCACTTGGGGATTCGGGCATTGCGGTCGAAATCGTCGCCTATCTGGCCGATGCCAGGCCGGGCCCGGATGGGCGTTTCCTGGCCCGCAGCGATCAGCCCCGCAACCCGTTGGTCGAGTTGAAAGTTCACCTGCCGGGCGAGGCCGAACCAATGAGGCAGGTTGCATTCGCCAAGCTTCCGCTGCTGACTCTGGACGGTGTGTACGGTCGCGTCTGCCCGGTTCGTTTTTGGTTCCATCATGGTGGGATCTCGACCACAGCCGGCGCCGTGTTCGCTCAGGATCCGAACGGACTACTCTATTGCCGACCCGTGGTGAACGGCGCGTACGGTGCCCCGGTGGAAGCCCGAAAGGGCTCACGGATCGCCATCGGCGGCCAGTTCAGCGTCGTGGTGCTGCGGCACCTTCCGTGTGCGCGCCAGGATGTTTCGTTCCATCCGGTGGAACAGGACCTTGAGGCATCCGTCGATTCCGAAGCGGCCGCACTGGTCGAACTCACCGTCGGCGAGGTGCGGCGCGAACTCTGGCTCCAACGCGGCAACCTGCAGTACGGCGTTCAGAGAATTCTGACGAACGACGGATCGGTAACGCTCGAATTTGGTTACGAGCAAGTGCCGTTGGGCTACACGTTGGAACTGAAAAAGTTTGTCCGCGATGCCGGCCCCGCAGCGGCCGACCCTGGGGGCATCACGAGCATCGTGCGATTGTCCGACCTCCGGCGAGGCATGGACGAGCAGCACGAGATCTCGATGAATGCGCCTCTGTCGCAAGGCAAGTTCATTCTGTACCAATCCGGTTTTCGCGACGCAGGCCACGGGCGGGAGGCGTCCGTACTGACCGTGGCCTACGATCCCGGCCGACTGCTCAAGTACTCCGGAAGTCTGATCGTCTGCGTCGGGATTTTCGCTATGATATTTCGACGTTCCTCGCGAAGTCGAAACGGCATGCCGCCGCTCGATGGCGACCGTCCCGAGAAGTCGCCGTCCGCAACCGGCCATGACGACGAAACGCACGATCAACTGGCGACGCAATCGGTACTCAAACCGATTGTCCCTCGCCGCCGTCACGCACAATCCGGCTCGAGAGGATCTCGGCCTCCGGGGGATTCCTGATGCATTGCCGCGCTGTTGTATTGGCCGTAAGTCTGTTGTTGACCTCGCTGTCTTGCGGATCATCCAGTGCTGGACAAGCCTTTGACTGGGACGCATGGCGGCATCTGCCGGTCCGCAACGGCGGTCGCAACAAGCCGTTCGACACGCTGGCCCAGGAAACCTTCCGTATGCTCGCCAGTCGCACAAGGATCACGGATCCACAAAGCGGACAGCGGATGGATGCTCATGCCGCGTACTTGGCGATGATGTTCGACTGGCAGGGCTGGGAAGTGGCCCAGGAATCGGTCGGCCAGCAACATCCCGGCGCCGTTTACTTCCGTATCCACCAGCCCGATCGATGGGACCACTTGCCGTTGCTGCATGTCGATTTCCCGGAACTCCGCCGCGCTCTGGACCTGGCCGCCGGCCGAACGCATGTGGGGCCGTTGGAGCTTAGTCAGGCCATGATTCGACTGCCCGGCGCTGGCGAACGGCGCCCGTTTCTGCTGTGGACCGACTCGCTGCGCAGTGGGCAGGATCAGGCCAGGACGCAGCTTGAGAGAGAATCCCTTCAACTGGCCGACCGTTTCTTTTCCTACCAGGCCCATCGCATGGGACGACGGTTGGAAATTCTCCCGGTTCGGGGCAGCGAACCTCAATGGATCTCGCTGTCGGATCTGTTGCATTCGCCATGGGATGACGATTCCGACGCAACAGGCAGGATTCGCGAAGCGGGACGGCAGTTCTTGGCGGCCCGCGCTGCGTACAAGGAAGGCTCTGCCGACGAATTCCGCCTCGCTTCGGCTGCATTTCTTGCGACCATCGCGCAGTTGGGTTCGGAGTCCGCAGCGTATCCAGGGTCTTCACGAATTCGTCTGGAGGTGGCGTACAACCGGACGGTCCCCTTCCGTTTCGCCTGGGTGTTCAGCATGCTGGCTGGCAGCGTCCTGCTGCTCCGACTGAGGACGGACTGGAAATCGCTCTACGCCGTCGCTTGGATTGCATTCGCAGCTTCCTTGGCGGCCATGCTAATTGGATTCTCCATGCGTGTGGCGATTTCCGGGCGAGCGCCGATCGCCAATATGTATGAGTCGGTGATCTATGTGGCACTAGGGGTGGCTATCCTCGGCATGATCTGGGAACTTCGCCATCGTACTCAGTATGCGTTGTTCGCCGCTTCCGCGGTGGCCACGGTCGCCCTGGTGCTGGCCGACATCAGTCCGGTGGCACTGGACCCCGGCCTGCATCCGCTGCAACCTGTGCTGCGCAGCAATTTCTGGCTTGTGAGCCACGTGATGCCGATCACCTTGAGCTACTCCGCGTTCGCCTTGGCCATGGGGGGCGGCCATGTGGCCCTGAGCTTTCACCTGGCAGGTTCCCGGAATTCGGAGATCATCGACCGTGTCACTGACTTCATTTACCGCGCGATCCAAGTTGGTGTGTTGCTGCTGGCCGCGGGAACGGCGCTGGGCGGCATCTGGGCGGACTACGCCTGGGGTCGCTTTTGGAGTTGGGATCCCAAAGAGGTATGGGCGTTGATCACGTTGCTGGGCTACTTGGCCGTGCTGCATGCCCGCCATGCCGGTTGGATCCGCCAGTTCGGACTGGCCGCCCTGTCCGTGATCTGTTTTTCGCTGGTCGTGATGGCTTGGTACGGCGTGAATTTCGTACTCGGCGCCGGACTGCACAGCTACGGCTTCGGCGACGGGGGCCGGGGGTACGTGTTAGCCGCCCTGGCAACGCAACTGCTGTTCGTCACCGCAGCCGCCTGGGTCCACGCACGTCGCCTGCGAACCGAGCGTCAGGAGCGGATGGCCGTCCGCAGGCGAAATGCGGCAATGAAAATGTGAGAATGCAGCGGGAGACTCCTACAACCCCTTCCCGATGGGGCTTGTAGACACGAAGTCGCTTCCACTCCTTCCGCGCCCAGTTCCGCTCAATGGCGCCGCACCGCCAGCCAGCCTTGAATGGCCATCGTCAACAGCAGCGGCAGAGCGATCGCGATCCCCAGTGCCAACGGCAACCACTGCCGCTCGGCTGCGACCTGCCCGAAGTACGCATTGGCCAGCGCGATGCCAAAATTGCTGAGCAGGACCGGGGGCAGAAATCGCCTCCAAGACAGACCGTGCAGACCGACTAACAACACACTGGCCTCGGCCAGCACGGGCACGGCTCGAAACAAGACGAGAATCCCGGGCCCGTACCGGGAATTCAAGGCTTGCATCTGTTCCAACTGCTCGGGCTTCGACAGCCGTTCGGCAATCGGCTTTCCCCCAAAACGAGCCAAGGCGAATCCCAGAACCGCCCCCAAACTCATCCCCAGCCAGCAAGTGATCGCACCGGTTACCGCACCCAATTGCGATCCGGCCAACGTGTTGACAACGCTCGACGGAACAGGCAGCAGGATGTCCGTGGATAGCAGGCCGATCACCGCTACGGCCAGAATCCATCCGGATGGGGAGTTCTCTCGCCAGCGGTCCACCCAGACTTCGAACGATTCGCCGAGCAGCAGGAACGGCAAGATCGGCACCAGCAGGACGAACACGATCAAGAACAGGGGCCGCATGAGGTCTCGCATCATCTCGCCTTGCTTCGCATCGTCGTTGAACCGCTACGACGGTTCAAGTACACTTTGATCAACCCGTTCGCCGGCCGCTGGGTCAATTCCTGAGCGGCCAAGAGGGACCATCGGATGCCTATCGAAACCAACTGTCCGGGCTGCAACAGGGTGCTGCGAGTCGGCGACGAGTTCGCCGGTCGGCAAGCTCGTTGTCCGATGTGCAGCACGATCTACATCGTGCCCGACGATTCGGCGGCGCCGCCTCAACAGCCGCCCGCGCAGGAACCCCGATGGTACATGAAGACGCCGGAACGGCAAGTGTACGGTCCGGTTTCCTGGGGCGAATTGCAGCGTTGGTTGAGCGAGGGGCGAATCAGCGCCGAGTGCGAGTTGCGAAGCGACGACCAACCCGATTGGCGTCCTGCGGGCGATTACTTCGGCGGCCTGCTGTCGACGCGCGTGGCACCTCCGTTCCGACCGACGGGGGCTGCCACTGCACGATCGTCGGACAACCCGTTCGCCGATCGCGGAGCGACCGCTGGCTGGCCGCGCGGCGCGGGTTCGGCGGCCCCGACGCTGGTGGCCGCGCCCCGAAGTTATCAAGCGCCGCACCGCGGAGTCTTGATCCTGATCTTGGGAATCTTCGGCTGGAGCTTTTCGTGCCCGATCCTGGGCGTGATCGCCTGGGTGATGGGCAATTCGGACTTGCGGGAGATGGATTGTGGGCGGATGGACCGCAACGGACGCGGCCTGACACAGGCCGGGCGGGTGCTCGGGATGGTTCAGACGCTGTTGTGGTTAGCCATGTTCGTGGTCGCCATGTTTGTCGGGCTGTTATCGGCGATCGCGTGAACGTCAGTCAAACCGGGAGAAATCTGAATCGGTGTCGCCATGGTCGAGGCAGACGGAAACGGCGTGTTGCATTCCAGCGTGTTGGTACTGAACCGCTCGTATGTCGCCGTGCGCGTGGTCAACGTGCGGCGGGCATTCGTCATGTTGTACCGGGACGCGGCCGAGGTGATTCACATCGACGACGGCAGCTACGCCAACTACGACTTTGGTTCCTGGTGCGAACTGAGCATATTCGCCGGGGCGAACGGCAACGGGCACGGGCCGGACGACATGGATTGGATTCGGACGGTGAATTTCCGCATTCTGATTCCGCGCATCATCCGGCTGCTGAGGTTCGACCATTTGCCTCGGCAGCAGGTGCGGCTGAACCGCCGCAACGTTTTCGCCCGGGACTCGCACTGCTGCCAATACTGCGGCAAAGACCTTCCGCCCAGCCAGTTGAGTTTCGACCACGTCACGCCGCGCAGTCGCGGCGGCGCGACCGAATGGGAAAACGTGGTGACGTGTTGTCTGATCTGCAACTCGAGAAAAGGCGACCGCACGCCGCAGGAGGCCGGCATGGAACTGCGGCGTCGTCCGTTGCGGCCGGCGCACAACCCGCTGTTGAACATCAAGTTGGGCAATCCCCGCTACCATGTCTGGCGACCGTTCCTGAGCCAGTCCGGCGCGGCGATCGACGTGGTGTGAAATGCGTTGACAACCCAGGGCTCCGGCCTCTAGAATTCCAGCTTTCCCGAGCCGGAAATTCACCAGAAAGCAGTTGGGATGAGCAAGGCGACGTACAAGGACGCGGGTGTGGACCTGGAGGTTTACGCCGAAGCGATGGCGCGGTTGCCTCGATTGATGCACCGGACGTTTTCGCCGCGGACGATCAAGCTGGACGGCGGCTTTGCCGGACTCTTCCGGTTGGATTTCGACAGTCCGCTGTTCGCACGTCGGTACGAAGAGCCGGTTCTGGTCGCGTGTACCGACGGGGTGGGCACCAAGCTGAAGGTCGCCCAACGCTGCGGCCGGCACGATACGGTCGGCATCGATCTGGTCGCCATGTGCGTCAACGATGCGATTTGCTGCGGCGCCGAGCCGTTGTTCTTCCTGGATTACGTGGCCATGTCGCACGACGATCCGCCGCTGCTGGAGCAGATCGTCCGCGGGATCAGCGACGGCTGCATCGATGCCGATTGTGCCCTGCTCGGCGGCGAGACGGCGATCATGCCCGATCTGTACCAGCCCGGCGACTATGACTTGGCGGGATTCTGCGTGGGTGTGGTCGACCGCAAGAATCTGATCGACGGCCGAGCGATCGCCGCCGGCGACGTGGTGATCGGCGTCGCTTCCAGCGGGTTGCATTCCAACGGATACAGCTTGGTGCGCAAGGTGGTTTTCGAGATGTCCGGTCTGCCGGTCGATCGCCATGTCGACGAGTTGGGCCAGACGGTGGGCGATGCACTGCTAACGCCGACTCGCATCTACGCGCAGCCGCTTCGCCGGGTGCTTCAGCACTACAAAGTCAAGAGCGTCGTCCACGGGATCGCGCACATCACCGGTGGCGGGCTGCGAGAGAACCTGGGGCGGATCGTGCCCGCGACGTTGCGGGCCGAGATCGATGACCGCGCCTGGCCCGTGCCCCCCGTGTTCTCCTGGTTGCAGAAACTGGGCGACATCGACGACGCCGAGATGGCCCGCGTGTTCAATATGGGCATCGGTTTGGTTCTGGTGGTCAGCCCGTACTATGCCGAGCGGATTCAACGGATGCTGCGCGAGAGCGGGCTGGAAAATTGGCAGATCGGTAGTATGGTGACCGCCGACGTGGAATAATGACTCGCGTTGCGGACGCCACTTTGCACGCCGCACAGGCGATCCGCGCTGCGCCGAGTGGACGGCGAGAAGGATGCTCGCAACGCCGACCATTTCCGCTACCACCCTTTCTTCCTCCGGGGGAATTTCCATGTATCTGCCTCAGGTTGCTGTTGGTCAACGAGCGAACCGGATCGCTTTCCTGGTTGCTTGCTGTGTTGCCGTCGCCTCGATTCCTGCCGCGGGGTTCTCGTGGGATGCGAAAACGGCGGACGAACTGGGAGTATCGGGTGGGCTGTGCGTGATCGTGGAGAGCGACGATTCTGCCGCCGCTGCGTCCTGGGCCGAAACCGGACGCTTTCTGGTTCATCTTCTGTATCGCGATGCCGACGCCGTCGCGGCAGCTCGGGCCGACCTTCAACAGCGCGGCGTGTATGGACTGACGAGCGTCGATCGGCTGGCTGCCGGGGGGAGGCTGCCCTATACCGAGAATCTGGTCAACCTGCTGCGAGTCGACCGAAAGATGGCCGGCGCCGTGACGGCCGAAGAACTTGCCCGCGTGCTCTGCCCGCGCGGCGTGCTGCTGGTTGCCGCGGAGGCGTGTTCCGAAGACCAGTTGCGGGCGGCCGGACTGGCCGACGTCAACCGGTACGGTGAAGGCTGGTTCTCCGCCCGAAAGCCTTGGCCGGCCGGGATGGACGAATGGACGCACTCGCGACATTCGGCCGCCGGAAACGCCGTTTCGGGCGATGTGCTCGTCGAGCCGCCGCGCCGCGTGCGCTGGGTGGTAGGGGCTCAGTCGGAAGTCCCCGGGGTGGTCAGTGCGGCGGGCCGGACGTTCTTCGCCGGTGCGCTCGCGCGAGACGGCTTCAACGGACTGCGACTGTGGCACCGCGACCTGATCGCACCCGGATCGAGTTCCGGCTTCACGTTGAGGAACTTGCCGCCGGGAATGCCGACGCCGGTCGCCGCCGGGGAAGTGTTGTTTGCCGTGACGGGCGGCGAGTTGGTGGCGCTGAACGGCGTCAGCGGTCAGACGCTGCGGAGTTATCCCGAGGCAGGACAGCCCAGCACGCTGCTCCACGACGACGGAATCCTGGTGGTTGCGGACGGCGGTTCCGTGCGGGCGCTCGATGCCGGTACGGGACGGCTGTTGTGGAAGCACGACGCCCGGTCGCCGCGCGTGGTGGTATCCGGCGGAACCAGCGTGGGCTTCATTCAGGGCGATCCGCGGCGAGGCGAGACGAGCGAGGTGATTGTCTTGGACAAAGAAACGGGACGGCCGCGGTGGCGCCGCGCCGATCTGGCCTGGGCAGCTCGCGTGTATCGTTGCGTCTACTATCAGGACTCGATCGCCTACGAAGTCTCGACGGTCAACGACGACGGGCCTGGAAATTCGTTGCATCTGCTGTCGGCCACCGATGGAAACCTGCTCTGGCAGCAGGATATCCTGCCTGGGATGAACCACAACCGGCAATCCCGGGCGATGTTCGTCAACGATCGATTGTGGCTGCTGCACGGCGGACGCGACGCGGACAAAAAATTCCAGCCGTTGCAATGTTCCGCGCTGGACCCGGCGACCGGCGAAGTGCTGGTCACGCATGGTGGGCGCTTGGCCCATTGCTTTCCGCCCGTGGCCACGTCGCGATTCATGTTTTCCGGCGAGATGGATCTGACCGACCTGAGCACGGGCGAGATCGATGCGAACCGGATCACCAAGGCCGCTTGCGGACGCGAGGCGGGCTGGATTCCCGCAAACGGATTGATCTACGTGACGCCGAAACACTGTGTGTGCTGGCCGATGCTGCGCGGTTACGCCGCCTTGGCCGGCCAGCGGCCCGAGGGCGATTTGCGGGACAAGTCTTTGGAACAGATGGAGTTCCTCTTCGAGTCCGGCGCGGCAGCACCCGAGAACGCGGCCGACGCGGCGGCCGACGACTGGCCTCTGTACCGCCACGATGCCTGGCGCAGCGGCAGCACGGCGGCGCCGGGACCGACGGACCTCGAACCACGGTGGTCTGTGGAATTGGGAACACCTGCGGAAATCGGTCCGATCGTCGCCGATTGGCAGGAGAACCCGTTCGTCAAAGGCCCGCTCACCAGCCCCGTCGTCGCCGGTGGAATCGTCTACGTCGCGCGGCCCGACGCGCACGAAGTCGTCGCGTTGGATGCCGCGACGGGAAGCGTTCGCTGGCGGTTCACGGCGTGCGGCCGAGTCGACACGCCGCCGACCGTGCATCGCGGCTTGTGTCTGTTCGGCAGCAAGAGTGGATGGGTGTACTGCCTGCGTTCGGCTGACGGACAGATCGTGTGGAAGCGGCGAGCCGCCCCGGTCGACGAGCGGATCGTCGCCTACGGCCAGCTCGAATCGCCCTGGCCCGTGCCGGGCAGCGTGCTGGTCGTCGACGAGGTGGCCTATTTCGCCGCCGGTCGGCAGTCGTTCGCCGACGGCGGGATCTTCGTGTTTGCCGTCGAGCCGGTCAGTGGCGAGTTGCGCTGGGTCCAACGTTTGGACACCGTTCCCCAGCGAGGTTTCTACGAGTGTTCGGCCCTGGAGTTCGACAACTTCGATCTGCTCCATCGCGAAGGCGACGCGGTCGCCATGTCGCGATGGTCGTTCGACCGCACCAGCGGAGCGGTTTCGGTCGATCGATGGAATGCGTTCGCCCGGGTCAGCACCGACGGAGCCGACTCGCTGATCCCTCGCGGCACTTGGTCGTACGTTCCGCGTCACCAGAAGCGGATCCCTGCCGATTCCGCACTCAAACCGCTGACCGTTGCGCGCGGCAATCGGGTGTTTGGCTGCACGCAAGGCTTGAAGAGCGTATACCGCCGCGATTTTCATCTGGACCAAGGCGAAACGTTCGCCACCAACTGGATCACTGGTTGGGCAGCCGGGCAGTCGTTCCAAGCGGGAGAGAAACCTTGGCCCAGCGATCGGCTAGCCGAACAGGCGGCGTGGCGCGTGGAACTGTACGGAAATCGGGCGTCCGATCCGACCATCGATGCACTGGTGTTGGCCGACGACCGGCTGTACGTCGGCGGATCGGACGGCACGGTGCGCATCCTTGCCGCGGAAGACGGACGGGCGATTGCCGAGGCCAAGTTAGCACCGCCCGTCTGGGACGGAATGGCGGTAGCGCAAGGCCACCTGTTCCTCGCGACCGCCGACGGCCGTCTGACCTGCCTCGGTGGCGAGAAATGAAGAGGCGACCAATCGTGCGGAATGCGTCTCGCTGCCAACGCATCTCCACAGTGTTCTAATGCACGAAGATGAATTCGTTGCTGTTCAGGATGGCCCACCAGAGATCCTGCAGCGTGGCTTTCATGTCCGCCTGACGCGCGGCGTAGAGTTTGCCGGCAATGCCGGTCTCGTTCGCGGTGGCTCGGCGCGACAACCCCGCCAGAAACAGGTGGTCGATTTTTTCTCGCGCGTTGTTGGGGCTGTCGGCCAGTTGAGCGAGGAAGGTTCCGGTATCGGTGTTGATCGCCTGCTTGATCAGGTCGCTGTTGAACATCATCAGCACCTGCGGAATCGAGCCGTTGAATGTCGTCGATTCGTCTCCTTCGTCGGTTCCAAAGGCGGTCACGAATTGCCGCAACCACTGGGCCTTGGCTTCCTCCTGCTCTTCGTAGCTGCCGCGCGATTCGTCCGCCGCGGTGGCGACCAGCAGTGACTCGTACAATTGCTCGGCCTGCATCTGTCGCAGGTAGAAATGGCTGAACTTCGGCGGTTCGCCCAAGGTCGGATCGTCGGATTCGTTTCCGCGGACCACGCTGCTGCTTAACGAGTACG
Source organism: Pirellulaceae bacterium (assembly GCA_023382975.1). Lineage (GTDB taxonomy): Bacteria > Planctomycetota > Planctomycetia > Pirellulales > Pirellulaceae > SKKK01. Next base: position 21,950 of record JAHDXO010000011.1, on the reverse strand, counting down.
TTTCGCTGAGGGCGATCCAGTGGATCAACTGCTTCAGGTCGTAGCTGTTTTCGCGAAACTGCTGCCCCAGATACTCGAGCAGGGCCGGGTGCGTCGGTGGATTGTGCGGCCCGAGGTCGTCGATCGGCTTGGTGAATCCGTAACCCATGAAGTGGGCCCACAGCCGGTTGACGGCCATCTTGCCGAGAAACTCGGAATTCACCACGAAGCGGGCCAATTCCTCGCGACGGACAATGTCTTCCACGAAACCGCTCTTTTCGCTGGCGGTCTGACCGTCCACAAACGTCGGATAGGCCGCGACCGTCAAACCATTGCGCAGCTCGTAGAAGATGACGGCGTCCTCGGGATTGCCGAATTCGCCCTCGAAATCTTCGTCGACCAGTTCCGCAAACTCCAAGTCCCGCGTGCCCGGCAGAAAACGCCGCAGCATCCTGGTCTGCCTGAAGAAGGCATTGAATTCCCAGAACTTCTGCTGCTTCCATTCGTTGAACGGATGATTGTGGCACTGGGTACACTGGACTTGCAGCCCCAGAAAAATCCGCGAAGTAGCCGACGTGGCCAACGTCGCTTTCTCATCGTTCACCTTGTCCGCCAAGAAATTCACGGCGCCGTTGAAACCCTCCCGCCCTGGCACATTGACGCCGGACGCTGTGATCAATTCGTGGACCATGCGATCGTACGGCTTGTTGCGGGCGAACGAATCGCGCAGATACTTCTGCATCCCCTCGCGACTGGTCAAGCTGTTGCGATCGAGCCCTCCGCTGCGTCCGATCAGCACATTGCTCCAGATCGTCGTCCAATTTCGAGCGTACTCTTCGGTGTACCGGTCATCGTGCAGCAACTGCTGAAGCAACTTGTTCTTCTTGTCAGGATCACGGTTGGACACGAAAGCGGTCAGTTCGCCGGCTGTGGGAATCCGACCGAGCACATCCAAATAGACTCGCCGACACCACTTGCCGTCGTCTGCCGGCCCGGACGGAACAAGCCCCGATTCGCTCCATTGTTGACGGATTTCAGCATTGATCCGCTGCACTTGGGGAAAGCCATAGTCCTTGGCCACGGATGCAGCGTTCCGTTGTGCCGAGGCGGTTGCCGACAGCATCAAGGACAGCAAACCGACATAAGCGCATGTTGATACAAAGCGTGCTTTCTGCTTCACGTTGGCACTTCGTCGCATGGAGATCCTCGTGATTTCAGGTCGAGTTCGAAGAGTTTCGCAGGTTATCGTCGAGCGACGTCATGAAGGGTCGCTGCGGACTATTATAAAGTGGAATCGCAGAAGAGAATGTGCCCCGAGGCACGGACTTTGGATTTTCGCGGTTTGCTTCGAATCGTCGTGCGATCGACGGATCGGCAAACGGAGGGGCTGCGGCAAATTGATACAATCGGTAAAGAACGATACAGGAAAAAAGAACGGGCGAGTCAAACCACGTTCGCAACGAACATCGCCTGACTCGCCCGTTGTGCGACGGATTCGTCGGAAAACCGACCGCCATCCGCCAGCACTTCTCGCTTCCTCCGGACGCCTGCCGAACCCTCGCAATCTCGCAAATGCTGTTCCGGCAGACATTTACGCGACCACTTCACCACCTCGTTCTCTGCTGCGGCCCGGCTTCTGCCCGCTCTCTGTTACGACCCCGACCGTCGATATTCCGCGGATCACGAAGATCCGAGCGGTACGACACCTTACCGAATTTGCAAACGCTGTGCCGGAGACTGGGGAAATATTTGGCCGAAGGCGTTGCGATTAACTATACTTGACTGGCAATGTCGATTGACTCTTACGGTTTGGTTCCTCATTCGTCCGAGCATTGCAAGGTTGGCATTGATGAATTGGACAACTCGTCTGATCGCACATTCCGCGATGTGCGCCGTCGTGGTGGTTTCGACTCCGGAACTTCGGGCTCAGGGCGTGCGCGAACTGGCTCCGGGGGTGCTGCGAGTGATTCCGTCGGAGCCAAACGAGGAAGAGACGTTCCTTGGGCCAATTGAGCTTTCCGCATTGACGCAATTCAATTGGACGCCGAATTTCGCGCCGCCAACCGGCACTTTGAAGGCCAAAGCGTCTCAGGTGACCCTGCGTCACAACGTCTGGAACCTCGAGTTTGCGTTCAAGCCGCTGCGCATGGTCCATGTCGATATTCCTCAACCGACGGGAAGAATGCAACGCAAACTGATCTGGTACATGGTTTATCGGGTGCGCAACTTAGGCGGGCATTTGACTCCTGTCCCGGTCGAGGATGAACATCAACTGAAGACGTACACCGCACAGCGAGTGGACGAAGTGATGAACGTCGGAGCAGCCCAACCGACTGCGTCGATACGTTTTTTCCCCCACTTTGTCCTTGAGAGCCGACAAGTCAAAAAGGCATATTTGGATGTCATTGTTCCGGTTGCGATTCCGGTCATCGAACTTCGCGAAATGCGGGGTGCCAAACTCTTCAATTCGGTCGAGATTTCACGAGTCCCCATCCAGGTCAGCAAGAGCGAAGACGAAAATGCCGTCTGGGGAGTGGTGACATGGATGGATGTTGATCCAAACATCGATTTCGCCTCGGTTTTTATCCAAGGCTTGACGAATGCCTTCCGCACGGATCGAACGCCGGACGGACAGGCGGTGTACCGCATGAAGACCCTGCAACTGAACTTCTGGCGTCCCGGCGACAGCGTTTACGAGCATGAAGGCGAGATTCGGTACGGAATCCGAGCGGTCGCAAATCCCGAAGAACAATCGCAGATTCTGACCCACTACGGAATCGACAAGCGGCTTGATCACTTGTGGATCTATCGCTAGAATGCCACGTTTGACCTGCCGGAAACGCATTGCCGGCGAAGTAACGCAATAATTCCAAGACGGGGTGAAGTGGTATGGCTCACAAGAAAGGTCAGGGCTCCAGCCGCAACGGTCGGGATTCGAACGCTCAGCGGCGTGGCGTCAAGCGATACGGCGGCCAACTGGTTCGCGCGGGCAATATCCTGGTCCGACAGGTGGGAACCAAGTTCCACCCAGGTGCCAACGTTGGCATGGGCAGTGACTATACGCTGTTTGCCACAGCCGATGGTGTGGTCCACTTCGACCGCGAGGGACGGCGCATCAATGTCGTTCCGTCCGCTTGAAGTCGAAGGTGCCCATCGCAGCATGGCTCCTACGGGCCGTTTGATGTGATCCACGGGACGTCCCCTTTGCGGACGTCCTTTTTTTGTTGGCTCTTGGTGTCCCAATGTTCGTTGACCGAGTGGAAATCGAGGTGCAAGCTGGCGACGGTGGCGCGGGATGCGTCAGTTTTCGTCGTGAACGCTACGTTCCGCGCGGCGGCCCGGACGGCGGGGACGGCGGCACTGGCGGCAATGTTGTGGTCGTCGCCGAACCAGGGGTTGACAGTCTGGTGGCTCTGGCCCACCGCAAGTTCTGGCGGGCCGACCGAGGCACGCACGGCCAAGGCTCGAATCGGCACGGCCGCAGCGGTGCGGATCTGGTGATTCACGTTCCCCCCGGTACAGTCGTGATCGACGCCCAGCACGACTTCCTGCTGAAGGATCTCGCCCGACCGGGCGATCAGATGATCGCGGCGCGGGGTGGCAAGGGCGGCTGGGGCAACGCGCATTTCAAATCCTCGACGAATCAAGCACCCCGTCAATGTACGCCGGGCGAGGAAGGTGAATGCCGACGGTTGATCTTCGAGTTGAAGGTGATCGCCGATGTGGGTTTGATCGGAAAACCCAACGCGGGCAAGAGCACGCTGCTCAGCCGCTTGTCGCGAGCCAGGCCCGAAATCGCCGACTATCCGTTCACCACCAAGCATCCCAACCTGGGGCGAGTCACCATCGATTTGGATCGGTCGTTCGTCATGGCCGACATTCCTGGTCTGATCGAAGGTGCCCATGCCGGAGTCGGATTGGGACACGAATTTCTGCGGCATGTCGAGCGAGCCGGGATTCTGGTCCACCTGATTGAGCCCTCGCCGATGGACGGCACCGACCCGATCCGAAATTACCATGCCATCCGCGACGAGTTGCGGCAATACAACGAGAATTTGGTGACACGGCCCGAAGTCGTCGCGGTCACCAAGGCGGAACTACCCGGCGCCGCCGAGCTGCGCGATCAATTGGCTGAGGAACTGGGACGCGAAGTCTTGCTGATCTCCGCCGTTACGGGGCAAAACTTGAACCGCTTGACAGCCGCGATCGTGCGCCAGTTGGACGGCCACGAAGACTAGATGCACTCGCCCCGAGAAGGCTGTGAAGAAGCAGGGCGGAACCCTCGCGACTCGCGATTTCGCCTGAAGTGACCCCGAGGGGGTCCGAACAATCAGCATCTCTCCAAGGGAAGAGCGGCTGCCAAGAGGCACTCGCTGCTCAACACCCTGCTTTTCCGCCAGAATCGGAGGCGATTCTCCGCTGTCTGGACGCCCACAGCGTGGTGGCGGTGCGACGACTGGCGACAGGCCATTCTTTCCAAGCTGGAATTCGCGGTCTGCGGTTCACCGGCCGTGGTCCAGCAGCAGAATCCGCAGGGAGCTAGGATGACACCGAAGACCGGTTTCCCGACTGGTCGCCCCTGCCTTGCCTTCCAAGGGGACCATGATGGGCGCAAACGGCGAGCTCTTGGACAAAACAGTCCGCAGGATGCCAAACCAGTTGAAAACCGATTCGGCGTCGGGTAGGCTACGGTCCTCGGGTGCCGCGCGACTTCGCGAACCGCGCGGCTGCAATCGGTTTGCGGGATGTCTGTCCTTCTGCCTTTCGACGGGTGCCCCGCCAGCCCGCACAACGAAAGGCATGGTTCTTGGTCAATCGCTCGTCCAATTTGCCTCCTTTCGAAGATGCGACGTTCGGATTCTGCGGTGCGTGCGTGAAGTTCCCCGAACAACGAATTCGGCGGCTTGAAAAGATGCCCAAACGTACAAGCAAAACCGGTAGCGAACTGTTCATTGTTGACAACAGCGACGAAGACTGGAAAGTCTTGCGGTATCTTCACGACTGGTGCCAGCTATCGAAGGCCATCGACGTAGCAACGGGCTATTTTGAGATTGGCGGTTTGTTGGCTCTGAAGGATGAATGGCAGAGAGTCGATGACATCCGCGTGCTGATGGGCGACGAGGTATCGCAGCGGACCAAGGCGGCTTTCAACAAGGCGCTGGAACGGGTGAAATTCCGGCTGGACGACAGCCTGGAAAAGGAGAAACTCCAGAACGATTTCCTGACCGGCGTGCCGGCGATCGTCGAAGGTATCCGCTCGGGCAAGATCCGCTGCCGTGTCTACCGCAAGGACAAGTTTCACGCCAAGGCGTACATCACCCACGCCCGGCAGGAAGTCATCGGTTCGTTTGCCCCGGTCGGGTCATCGAATCTGACCTATCCCGGCATCACCGAGAACATCGAACTGAATGTTCAGATCTCCGGCCCGCCCGTCCGTGTTTTGCAGGAATGGTACGAGCAGCATTGGGACGAGGCGGAAGATGTGACCGAGGAAATGCTTCGTGTCATCGAACGCCACATCCGCGAATACTCACCGTTCGAGGTGTACGTCCGCGCCCTCCACGAATTTTGCCGGGGTCACCAACTGACCGCCAATGAATGGGAGAAGGCCGATCCGGCAAACGGCGGTTCGCGCATGTATGACGTTCTCGACTTCTACCAGCAGGAAGGCTATCACGCCCTGATGCAGATCGGTGTTAAGACGAGTGGAGACTTCGGTTTGCCCGACGGCTTGACGCCCGAAGACATCTTCCGCTACGCCTACGCGGTCCTTCATAGTCCCGGATACCGGAGTCGCTACGCCGAGTTCCTGAAGATTGACTTCCCACGTCTGCCGTTGACCGGGAACCTGGAGTTGTTCCGCTCGCCCGCCTCGGCGGCGAACTCGTTGCCCTGCACTTGCTGGAATCGCCCAAGCTGGCCCACCCGATCACCGAGTGCATCGGCGGTCCGAACCCGGAGGTGGAAAAAGTCTCGTGGTCGCGGGCCACGGTGTGGGTTGACAAGGCCCAGACCACAGGCTTCCGCGGCGTGCCCGAGCCGGTGTGGGAATTCCAGATCGGCGGATATCAAGTCTGTCACAAGTGGCTCAAGGACCGCAAAGGACGGGTGCTGTCGAAGGACGACATCATCCACTACCAGAAGATCGTCGTCGCTCTGTCCGAGACGATCCGCCTGATGAAGAAAATCGACGAAGTCATCGAGCAGCACGGCGGGTGGCCCGGCGCTTTCCTGACCGAAGGGACGGCTCCGGCGTACGATTAAGAAGGAACGGCAGCGTGGGGTGGCGACTCCAGAAAATATCGGCCGCGACATGCCGGTCGCCGTCCTGCGATCGAGGGGACTATGCCCAACGGGAATGACTCCGAAACCGTGGTCCTGCACTACTTCGTCGACGAAGCCGGCGACCCAACGCTGTTCGCGCGCCGTCGCCGTCCGATCGTCGGCCAGGAAGGCTGCTCGAACTACTTCATCCTCGGCAAGCTGGAAGTCGACGACCCGGACAGCCTGAACCGCGAACTGGAATTGCTACGCGCGGAGTTGCTGGCCGATCCCTACTTCAAGAACGTCCCCTCGATGCAACCCGACGAAGGCAAGACGGCGGTCATGTTCCACGCCAAGGACGACTTGCCCGAAGTCCGCTACCGGGTGCTCAAGCTGCTGGCCGGCCAAGCAGTTTCCTTCTACGCCGTCGTGCGGGACAAGCAGCGGTTGGTCGAGCAGGTCCGCGCCCGCAACCAGGCCGACCCGGACTACTGGTACCGCGAAAACGAACTGTACGATGACCTCGTCCACCAACTGTTCAAGAGCCGGTTCCACCGCGGCGATCACTTTGAAATCTGTTTCGCGAAAAGGGGCAAGAGCGATCGGACGGCCGCGCTGCAACTGGCCCTGGATCAGTCCCGCCAGACCTACGAACAGACTTGGGGCGTGCGGAGCCAGACGACGATCCACATCCGTGCCAGCACGCCCCGAGACAGCGGCGGTCTACAAGCCGTGGACTACTTCCTGTGGACCCTGCAACGGTTGTACGAGAAAGGCGAAGATCGCTTCTGGGAGGTGGTCCGTCCGCAGGCCAAGCTGGTCTACGACATGGACGACACCCGCACGGCGATCCACGGCGTCTACTACACGCCGAGCAATCCGCTGACGCTTTCGGCCCGCGCAAAAAATAGCCGGCGGATATAGGGTCTCGCCGGGACGAACCCGACGACCACACGGCCAGGGGCCGAATTTTGTCCACCAGCTACTGTAGTTTACCGCGGGGAACCGTGGGGGACAAGGCGAAATCCCGTATTGACATGAAATCCCGAACCGACCGCCGAAGGCTCGGACTTTGTGGCAGGCAGCAGACTTGAGATACGAAGATTGCCATCGGCGGCCGAACGACCTTGACGCGAGAAAGACCATGCAGATCCAGTTTTTCGATCCCTATCCGTTCCGGCCTCAAGGGCCGATTCTGCGCCCGTTGCTGGCTGCCGCTCGCCGGGTTGACGCGGCCGTTGCCTTCGTGACTCGGCCCGGCGTGGCGTTGCTGCGCGATTTCCTCAAGACGCACGCTCGCGGCAGCGGCCGGCTGGTCGCCAGCGTCCGGTTTCCAACCGACCTGCCAGCGCTGGCGAACCTGGAAGACGAGTTCCCGGACACCGTCCGGCTTCACTTGGGTTTCAAGAAGCCGGAGGAGACGGCCGCGGAGCGAGGTCAGTTCCACTCGAAGGTTCTGCTTATCGAAATGGACTCGACGAGCCGATGCATCGTCGTCGGTAGCCACAACTGGACAGAGAATGCCTTGGAGGGCTACAACCTGGAGGCCGGCGTGCTGATTCGCTGTGACGAACGAGACTCGATTGTCGACGAAGTCCGCGCCCACATCGACGCGTGCGACCAGCGGAGCGAACGGTTCGAGCGCAAACGCCTGCGATTCTACGAAGCGGTGCAGCGCGACTTGCATCGGGGCGTCGGTCCCGGCGGCCAGGAAAGCGAGGACTTCCCCGGCTTCGAGGAAGTCGAGGCCCTGGTCATCCATGCGGAGGACTGCACGACGAATGGCTTGCCCGAGCCTGTGCAACTGTTCGTCCCTGTCCGGGACAGCGGCACGCAGCAGATGTTCCGGCAGGCCCCGCGAGTATTGTTGTACCTCTACCCGGCCGGGACGTTGATCGGCCATTCGCCCGCCAAGGCTGCGCCACGGGAATTTGAGGGGGAAGTCACCATGACCAACATCGTGCCGGATGCTCCCGTGACCGCGCGATCTGCCACGTGCCAGCTCGACGATTTGAGTGCCCCGCGAATCGACCTGTTGCCTGGAAACACCGTTCCCGCGACGAGCGGCGAGTTGTCGCAGGTGGTGATCCGCTTTGCGCGCCGCGGATCGGGCGAACTCCCGGTCTTTCATTCGGCCGAGCAGCGTCCCAAGATACGCATGGGCGTCAAGTACCACGTCGTCGATCGGGACCAGGGCGACGAGTGGCTGGAGAAACGGCACCGCACGGCCGAAAGCGTTGGGGACACAGAAGACAACAGGCCGCTCCCGAGGTATGAAGCCCCACATCACTTGACCGTCAACAGCAAGTTGCGGGTGCCCAGTCAGGACTTGTATGCAGGCGACGTGCGCCAGCAACTGACCTACGTGCTGACTGGGAGTGACCTGTTTGACGAAACCACGGTAGCCGAGTTGGAACTGGACGCGCCGGCAGCGAGTGCCGTGCTGAGTCGCTACGTCTACCGCGTGAACCACCGCCTAACCCAGGCCACGATGGCCAGAATCACCAAGCAGTTGAAGCTGTTTCGCGACGTATAGGGTTGTTGAAGGCCGGGTTGGACCTTTGCGAGCTTGGTAACTAGGCTGGACCAGGGCGCGACGCGCAGAAGTCTGGCGGACATTGCGCCGTTGCTCTTCGCCCGTAGGATCATCAAGCGGGCAGGTCTGGCGGTGTGTCCGAAGTTGTGGCAAAACCTACTGGCCAACCGGGCTACCGAGCTGGCCGCTGAGTTCCCCGCCCATGCTGCTGCGGCTTGGCTTGGACACAGCACTTTGGTCGCTCAAAAGAACTATTGGCAGGTGACCGATGCAGATTACGATAAGGCGGTCTCGACCCCAATGGACAACTCGCTGCAAAAAGCGCTGCAATCAGGGCGAATTTCCCTTGAATCAGGCAGGGGTGAGACGCTGCTCGAAACCTCAAGAAAACCCGGTAAAAACCGGGGAAAGTGCGAAGAGAAGGTGACCCCGACGGGACTCGAACCCGTGTTGCCGGCGTGAAAGGCCGGTGTCCTAGACCGCTAGACGACGGGGCCAAACGCACTCCCGCAGCGGCAGGAGCAACCATTCGTGCTCAAGGTATACTAGCAGAGACGCCGGTGCGTCAAGTGGTCGTATGAGCAAATCTCGGCAGCGAAACGCGACGTGCGAAGGAATCTTCAAGCTACCGAGTCAGGTGATCTTCCAAGACTCGCCTGATGTGGGAAGGGAACCGAGCGTGACACTTCAGTTCTCTGCGACTGGTTCGTTGGTGGTCTGCGTGAACTGGTCGCCTTGTACCGCCTCGTTCCGTTTGATGGCATCGTACACCTCGCGACGATGCACGGGGACTTCCTTGGGCGCTTCGACGCCGAGTCGCACCTTGTCACCACGAATCTCTACCACCACAATGGTGATGTCATTGTTGATGACAATGCTCTCGTTTTTCTTTCGAGACAGTACCAACATTTTGTCATTCCTTTGAAGTACTGCCATCCCCATCCAAAGAGGATGACATCGCTGGCCTTTCGGCGTTCTTCCCAATAGACGTCCGAAAGCCTTCTCCGGCACCCGCCAAATCCCTGCGAAGGACTAGGCTTTTTACATCAATTCACTCTACGTGACGAAGCCTGCTAGTCAAGCGAATCCCATTGAGCAGTGTGGCTTTTCGCCAAAAATTTTTTCAAGTCTACGCTCAACACCGTTACGCCCGATTCGACCGCGATGTTCGGTAAATCTTGTGGAAACCTATCTTTGTGACTAGTGCCGTCAACTTGCTGAGAGTCCAACTGCCCGTATAATAGCGGGTGGAGAAGCGTCGGCGCAACGAGGTAAAGCGACGCTGGTTCGACACTTAGGATTCGAATAGACACCACGATGACCGCAAATGTCTCCTGTCCTTCTCGACTTTTCACCGTGCGAGAAGCGAACGCCACCCTGCCGTTGGTTCGAGCCATCATGCAGGATCTTGTGCGAGATGCGCGGGATCTTGTCGACCGTCGCGACCGTCTGCAAGTGTTGCTGGCTGGCCGCAGGCTGACCGCCGGGAACCCCTACGACGACGAACTCTCCCAGATGGGGGAGGATCTTGAGCGCGATGCAAATCGCATCCGCGAGTACATCGAGGAATTGCACCAGTTGGGTGTCGAGCTAAAAAGTGCCACCGACGGACTGGTAGATTTCCCCGGCATCCTGGACGGACATCACGTGTACTTCTGCTGGAAACTGGGCGAGGAAGAAGTCTCGCACTGGCACGAAATCGATGCGGGTTTCGCGTCGCGAAAGCCACTGTCGTCGGTCTCGCCCCGCAGTCAAGCTTCGCGATCCACATTCCTCTGCTGATTTTCGGGCGAAGTCGTCGCTGAATTCGGGCTGTCTATTGGCCGGCCCGTCGCAGTGCCTGCAGCAGACCGCCGACGTTGCCATGCACTTCGGACGTGGCACTGACGACCAGCGCCATGAGCGGCCGGTAGTAGAACATGCTGCCCGGTCCGCCAGCCGTATCCCAGAAGTCAGGCTGGATGGTTCTCTGGATCAATTCGATCAGTTCCTGAGCATGGTCTTGCACCGCACCCCCGCCCATGACTCCGCCACCTTGCTCGAACACGTAGGCCGGCCCGCCCATCGTGTAACTGAACGAGGCCAGTTGATCCGCCAAGCCGCGCGTGGCGACTTCGATCGCTTCCGACTGCCCAGGCTCCAGATCCTTGAGCTGCTGCTGCTCCCGAGCTTGGCGTCGCTCCAGATCTTGACGGACGCGAACCATGCGACTCCACAGTCTCGCCCGGTACGATTTCAGGGTATCGCTGGCAGCAAATCGAGGGTCGTTTAGGATCTCGCGATAGATTTCGGCCATCTTCTGAACCGCGTCTCGTTGTTCGCCATCGGTTCGGGCAGTCGCCTCCGCTCGCATCGCTTCGCGAATGGACCGATCGATTTCGGTTAGTCGGCGCGGAACAGCACTCTCGGCGTCTCGCGGTTGAGCCCCCGCGGGCGTGTCCAGTTGACAGGCCAGAACAACCATCGAAAGCACCAGCCAAGACATTCCATGCACCTTTCCGAAAAACGGAAGCTTGCCCTTTGAACCTCCCTGATGATATCGATGACTGAAGAATTTCACAATCATTTTTTCTCGACGCTCTCCGAGCCAACGGCAAAATCGGCTTGAGTCATGCCGTCGTTCCAGCCGATACCATCTCCGGGCGTCTTGCGTCGCTTGACGCGAAAACCGACCGGGAATCCGGTGCAACCTCGGTTGCTCCGTTTCATATCGAAGGCCGCAGCACGATGAAGGAACGTCGTGCTGCGGCTTTTTTCTCGGCCGCTGCTAAGCGATGCGCACGTGCTGGATCTGGTGGTCGACCAGCCACTGAAGCCATGCTTCCTGTTCGTCCGTCAATTCAATCTCGGCTTTGGATTCGGCATCCAGCGGCGAGACGACTTCGACCACCAGGTCGTTCAGCCATCTGCGCGCGTCGTCCTGGCGAATCCAGTAGTCGCCGGGCGGTAGCGGCGGTACTCCGTGAAGTCCCGGCGGAGTCATGAAATAGACGATCTGCAGACGGAATCGATCCGGCATTTCCAGCGGAGTCACTTCAGGCTTATCGACCGCGTAGATTTTCATGACGAGTTGACTCCGTTGGGCGTCGCGCGGGCGGTGTGATGTCGAGCACGATCGCCCGCACGACACAGAACTCAGCGTTTCGGGTTGGCGACGGGGGCCGAAATGCCCTTGATCCATTGCTGGTGCAAGGACTTCAAGCGGTTGACAACTTCTGGGTTTTCCGCCGCCATGTTTCGCATTTCGGCGGCATCTTCGGCCAGATTCACCAGGAACAGTTTGTCGTCCGCCGTCAACTCGCCCTTGTTCGATGTGTCCTTGGGCTCGCCCAGCAGTTTCCAGTCGCCTTGGCGAACGGCCCAACTGTTACCGGTCGTCCAGTGAAGCGAGTCGTGCGGCGTCGGGGCCGTATCCGAGCGGATGACGGACGCGAGGCTGCGTCCGTCGATGTCTTCGTTCAGCAGCGGCACGCCGCACAATTCGGCCAACGTGGGCAGCCAGTCGCAACTGTGAGCCACCTGCCCGCGCACGGCGTTCTCGGGAAGGCGACCGGGCCAACTGATGGCCGCCGGGACGCGGATTCCGCCCTCGAACAGACTGAACTTCGCTCCGCGGTACGGCCCTGCGTTGCCACCGCCAAAGTGCGCACGTTCCTCGCACGAATGCCCATGGTCGGATTGAAAAACAATGATCGTCTGCTGGCGCAGGTTGAGTCGGTCGAGTGCTTGCGTGAGTCTCAGAATCCGGGCATCCATGGACGATACAAAGGCCGCGTACAGGTTGCGCGGATACGGCAACTCGCGATAGTATTCCAGCCAGTGGGCGTCGCCTTGGTACGGGTAGTGCGGCAAGTTGATGGCGAAGTAGACGAAAAAGGGTCGCTCACGCTGCTGTTCGATGAACTGCACCGTTTCGTCGACCATCAGATCCGGGAAGTAGCGCCCGTCGTGATAGACCTCGGTCCCGTTCCTCCACAAGTCGTGACGGTTGGGGCCTTGCCAGTAGAAGAAGTGCGAGTAGTTGTCGATACAGCCGCCCATGTGCCCGAACGAATGGTCGAAGCCTTGGTTGTTCGGCATGGTGTCGGGCGTATAGCCTAAGTGCCACTTGCCGACGTGCGCCGTCGCGTAGCCAGCCGCTCGAAACATCTCGGCCATCGTCACCTGATCGGGCGACATCCCCGCGTGGCCTTGCTGCGAGCTGACGTTGCCCGGCACGCCGGCCCGGACGGGGTAGCGTCCCGTGTTCAAGCCGGCCCTGCTGGGCGAACACACGGGCGCCGCGGCATAGAACTGGGTGAACCTGACGCCGCGTTCCGCCAAGCCGTCGATCCCCGGCGTGACCAGATCCTTGGCGCCAAAACAATTGGCGTCGATCGTGCCCTGATCGTCGGTCAGGATCACGATCACGTTCGGCGGGCGATCCTCGGCGGCAAGCAAGAACGACGACACAGCCAGAAGCACGGCTGGCCCAAGCAAACAACCCGTTTTGCACATTGACGTCACCTCCCGAACGCTGTCGGTCTGCACTCCCGTGGAACCCCGAACGTTCATGATACGGTTCAGCTTCGTCGAACCAAACCCGGGTAAACGTCCAGATCGAGCGATTCCGTCAGGCCTGCTTTCAGTCGTTCGATCGCGATGGCGCCCATGACGGCATTGTCCGTGCAGAGGGCCATCGGGGCGATCAGCAGCTCGAAGCCGTCGCGGTCGGCGGTCTCCTGCAGCCGATCCCGCAGTCGGCGGTTGGCCGCGACGCCGCCGCCCACACACAACCGCTGCAGGCCCGTCGTGCGGATCGCCAAGCCGGCTTTGCCAACCAAGCAGTCCACGACGGCTTCCTGAAAACTGGCAGCCAGATCGGCCACACGCTGCCGCGGCAGATCGATGGCCGTGAAATCGGGGCGGCCGGGGCCCGCGATTTCGTACCGCACCGCGGTCTTCAAGCCGCTGAAGCTGAAATCCAGCCGCTGATCGTCGTTCAAGAAAGCCCGAGGAAATCGGTAGGCTTTCGGATCACCGTCGACAGCGATCCGAGACAGCGCCGGGCCTCCCGGAAAGGGCAAACCCAACATGCTGGCCACCTTGTCGAACGCCTCCCCGGCGGCGTCGTCGATCGTACCGCCCAGCGTCTCGAAGTCGAAGGCGTTGCGGCAACGATACAGGCTGCTGTGCCCCCCGCTGACGATCAGCCCGACGCAAGGAAAAATTTCCCGGCCGCTGGCGATCCGGCAGGCATAGATGTGCGCATGCAAGTGGTTCACGGCCAACAGCGGCTTGCCCGTCGCCAGGCACAAGGTCTTGGCGGCGACCAGCCCGACCAGCAACGATCCGGCAAGCCCGGGCGTGTTGGCCACGGCGATGGCATCCAGATCTGCGAGCGTCAGCCGGGCACGCTGCAACGTTTCGTCGATCACGGGCAGAACCCGCTCGACATGCGCCCGGGCCGCGATCTCCGGAACCACTCCGCGGAACCGCTGATGCAGATCGTCCTGCGATGCCACCACCGACGCCAGAACCTCCAAGCGATCCGTGACGACGGCCGCAGCGGTTTCGTCACAGGTCGTCTCGAGCGTCAAGATTCGCATTGTCTTTTTCCAGTTGAGCGGCTGCCGTCTTCGCCGCGGTCTCGTCGGTCTCGCCGCCATCGTTGGCCGGCGGGTTCAGCTCGCTAACCAAGTACTCCAGCGCCTTGCCCAACTGCCGGTCGGACGGCGGCGGGGAGTCGACCTCCGCGTCATCGCCCTCGTTGTCGCCAAGCTCCTCGCCGGTAACGTCAACCGGAGCGTCGCCGGGACGCCGTATGATGTCCTTCTTGCGCCGCTCGGCGGCAAGCAGCGTCAGCTCCTCGGTGGACATCTTCAGTTCGTACCCGTCGTCGGGCATGACACCCCACGTGTCGTCGTCCGTGGCGTCGGGAAAGCGGTGGATGTTCTTCCCGCTGGGCCGGCGATAGTCGGCCGTCGTCAGCTTCAACGCGCTGACGCCTTCCTCCAACTCAACCACGTTCTGGACACTGCCCTTGCCCCAACTCCGTTCGCCGATCACCACCGCGCGCTGGTGATCCTGCAAACACGCCGCGACGATCTCGCTAGCGCTGGCGCTGTACCGATTGATCAGCACGACCATCGGGAAGTCCGGGTACGTGTCCTTGCCCTTGGCGTCCCAGGTGCGAGTCGGCGTGTTGCGGCCTTCGGTGCTGACGATTCGTCCCTCGGCGATGAACATGTCGCTGACCTCGATCGCCGAAGTAAGCAGGCCGCCCGGATTGAACCGCAGATCCAGAACCAGACCGCGTAACCCCTGGTCGACCAGTTGCCCGACCGCCTTGCGCAGTTCCTCGGACGTGTGTCGTCCGAAGGCGGTGACGCGGACATAGCCGATCTTGCGCTCGTCGTCGATCATCCATTTCCAGGAAGCGTCTTCGCCCCGCGTGTCGCCCAGGACGGTCTCGACGCGGATCACCTCGCGCTGCAACGTCAGCACTTGGGGCTCGGTTGCCCCGGGATGCAGAATCTTGACCGTCACTTCGGTGCCCGGCTTGCCCTTCATCCGCTCGACTGCCTCGTCGATCGTGATGCCCTGCGCAGTCCGGCCATCGATCTCGACGATCACGTCGCCCGACATCATGCCGCTGCGGTAAGCCGGCGAGCCGACAATCGGACTGATGACCCGAAGTTGCCCCTTGTCCACCGTGACCTGGATTCCCACGCCGCCGAATTCGGCTTCCACCCCCGAGCGGAAGCGATCCAACTGGGCCGGCGGGATGTAGCTCGAGTACGGATCCAGTTCGGTCAGCATTCCGCGAATGGCCGCATCGACGAGTCGCCGCCGGTCGACCGGCTTGACATAGTTGCGTTCGACCTGATCCAGCGTGTCGGCCAGCAGCTTGAACAGTTCGTAGTAAGCCTGGTCGTCCTGCTGCTCCGATGCCGCCGTTTGCGGTTCATTCTCAACCCCCGGAGTTTCGGTGTCGGCCCACACAGCCGAAGGGCCAGCGGCCAAGCTGGAGGCGAGAATGATGCCACTCAGGACCGACGTCATCCACCACCGGACACTCGAACTAACCATGAGCGTGTTTCCTGCTATGATGTGACAAAGCTTCGGCAGAAGTATACGTCTGCCAGGGGCTGCTGGCAACGGGAACGCCGACAAGCAAGAGCTTCAACAACCTCCCCGGGGACCAATTTCGGATGATCGATATCGTCGCCAAGGATCTCGATGTCACTTTCCGCGGTAGGTACGCGGCGGTGCGCGGCGCGAGCTTCCAGGTTGCGGCCGGTCAATTCGTCTCGATCGTCGGGCCCTCGGGGTGCGGAAAGTCAACCCTGCTGCGGTTGATCGCAGGACTGCTCGCCCCGAACACCGGCACGCTGACCGTGGCCGGGGTTTCGCCGGCCGAGAACCGCAGAAAGAGGCACCGGCTGTCGTTTGTCTTTCAAGACCCGAATCTGTTGCCCTGGCGAACCGTGGCGGACAACATCCGCCTGCCGCTCGAGTTGCAGGGCACGCCCGTCGACGAGCAGCGCGGACGGGTCGATGAGTGCCTTCGGCTGATCGGTCTTCAGCCAGCCGACATTGCCAAGCGGCCTGCGATGCTTTCGGGAGGAATGAAGATGCGAGTCTCCTTGGCCCGCGCCTTGGTGACGCACCCGGATCTGTTGTTGCTGGACGAGCCGTTCGCCGCCTTGGACGACCTGATGCGAGGGCAGTTGAATGAGGAGTTGAACCGGATCTGGAACCAGCAGGGTTGGACGTCGGTGTTCGTGACGCATAACGTGGCCGAGGCGGTGTACCTCAGTCAACGGGTCCTGATCATGAGTCCCAGCCCGGGCACGGTCGTCGCCGAAGTCGAAATCCCGTTCGGCCCGAACCGCTCCCCCGATCTCCGCGCCGAACCCCAATTCGCCCGACTGTGCGGGCAGGTGAGCCAACTGTTGCGAAAGGCGTCCCGATGAGACGGAACGATAGGAACATGGCAAGGAAGCCGTGGATCGCCGGACAGCTTCGCAGCGCGGCGCCGCCGGTGGTGTTCTTCGTGCTGGTGTTGGCGGCGTGGCAAGCGGCCGTGACCTGGTTCGATTTGCCGATCTATCTGCTTCCGAGTCCCTGGCGAGTTGCTTCCGCGGCAAAGTCCGAGGGGCACGCGATCTTCCAAGCCACGATGATGACCGCCGCTGCCGCACTCAGCGGGTTTGTCGCCAGCCTGATGCTCGGCACGCTGATCGGGTTCGTCTTTTCGCAATCGGCGGCGATCCGCAGCAGTTGCTACCCCTACGCAATCTTTCTGCAAACCGTCCCGATCGTGGCCATCGCGCCGTTGATCATCACTTGGTTTGGCTACGGATTTCACAGCGTGGTGCTCGTCGCTTTGATCATCAGTCTGTTCCCGATCATCACCAACGCGACCGCCGGAATGCTGGCGGTCGATCCATCGATGCTGGACCTGTTCCGGCTGTACGACGCCAGCCGTTGGCAGGTGCTATTCAAACTGCGTCTGCCGAATTCGGTGCCCTATCTGGTCGTGGCGGCGAAGACCTCCAGCGGCTTGGCGGTGGTCGGAGCGATCGTCGGCGAGTTCTTTGTCGGCACTATGATGAACCGGTTCGGGCTTGGTTTTCTGATCCGCCAGAACCTGGAGCAGCTCCGCACCGCCGAATTGTTCGCCGCCGTCATCGCTTCGACCGTCCTGGGCGTCGCAATTTTCGCGGTTGTCAGTCTGACCGGTGCCACCGTCCTGGCGCGTTGGTATAATCCAACCGCCACCGACCGTTCCGAACCCTCGTAGCGCAGGCAGCCAGCCTGCAAGATTTGGTAACTTCGTAGCGCAGGCAGCCAGCCTGCAAGATTTGGTAACTTCGTAGCGCAGGCTGCCAGCCTGTGTAATCTGGTATCCTCGCATGTCGCCTCGCCACCTCATGCCGCTCGCACTGATCCTCGCCCTTGGTTGCCAGGGCGACCCGGACGGGGAACGCGCCGCTTCGGGCGTTCGGCCGTCGGCCGCTCCGTCGCTGACCGCGGTCGATCTGCAATTGAACTGGTTTCCCGAAGTGGAGCATGGCGGCTACTATGCCGCGCTGGTCCACGGACTGTACGAGCAGCAGGGCTTGAAAGTCACCATCCGTCCCGGCGGACCGGGCGTTCCCGTGGTGGCTCAGGTCGCCAGCGGCCGCGCGGCGTTCGGAGTGGCGGGGGCGGAGAATGTTCTGCTCGGCTGGCCCCAGCAGGCGCGCACAGTCGGCCTGATGGCGCCGCTGCAGCACAGTCCGCGGTGCATCATGGTCCACGAGGAATCGGGGATCCGCAGCTTCGATCAGTTGGAGAACTTGACGCTGGCCATGAGCAGTTCGTCGATGTTCTCGTTGTTTCTGCAGAAACGAGTGCCGTTGAAGGGCGTGCGGGTCGTCCCGTATTCGGGAAGCATCGCTCCTTTTCTTCTGGACCGCAATCTCGCCCAACAGGCCTATGTATTCAGCGAGCCGTTCGTGGCTCGCAACCAAGGCGGCAAGCCACACGTCCTGATGGTCTCGGACCTCGGCTTCGATCCCTACGCCAGCGTGTTGATCACAAGGCCGATGATGATCGAGAGCGATCCCGAGACAGTCGCCAAGATGGTCCGAGCCTCGGTTCAGGGCTGGCTTCGCTACCTGGACGACCCCGAAGAAACCAATCGCCATATCGCCGCGCTGAACCGCGAAATGGATGCGGAAGTCCTGCGTTTTGGCGCCGCGGAGATGCGCGGACTGTGCCTAGACGATCAGGTCGAAGCCGGAAATTTTGGCCGCATGACACTCGACCGCTGGCAGACGCTGCACGATCAACTGGTCGAAGTCGAGGCACTGCCGACGGGTGCCGTCGATCCTCGTATGGTGTTCACCACCGACTTCCTGCCGCTCTTGGAAGCTACCACACCCTAAATCGATCTGCGGAGACAACCCAACCATGCACATCGTTCTTTGCTATGCGGTTCAACCACGGTATCTCGATCAGATCCAAGCAGCCGCTCCCGAGGCGGTGATCATCGATGCCGGGCAGGAAGGCATCCCCGAAGCGATTTTCGAAGCCGACGTTTATTGCGGACACGCCAAGCAGCGGCCCGTGCCCTGGGAAGAGGTTGTCCGGCAAGGCCGTTTGAAATGGATCCAGTCGTCGGCTGCCGGGTTGGATCATTGTTTGGCCCCGTCGGTGATCGAATCGGACATCCAAGTCACCAGCGCTTCGGGATTGTTCGCCAATCAAGTCGCCGAACAAACGCTGGCTCTGTTGCTGGGAGTCGTGCGCGGATTGCCGGTGTTCTTCCGCCAAAGCACGCGCCGCGAATTCACCCGCCGACCGACTCGCGATCTCCATGGATCGACGGTGGGCATCGTCGGATTTGGTGGCAACGGGCGGCGGATCGCCGAAGTGCTGGCTCCGTACCGAGTCCGCATCTTGGCGACCGATGTCTACCCGACTCGCAAACCAGCGCATGTGGCTGAACTCTGGCCAGCAGATCGACTGGACGACTTGCTTCGCGAGTCCGATATTCTGATCCTGGGAATGCCGCTGAACGAAGAGACGCGCGGCATGATCGCCGCGCGGGAATTGGCCCTGCTGAAACCGGGTTCGATCGTGATCAACGTCGCTCGCGGCCCGTGCGTCAACGAAGCCGACTTGATCGCCGCGCTGGACAGCGGGCATCTGGGCGGAGCCGGACTGGATGTTACCGAAGTGGAACCGCTGCCCGAATCCAGCCGATTGTGGGAACTGCCCAACGTCCTGATCACCCCGCACGTCGGGGCTCAGGGAAGAACTCGCGACGACGATGTCACGAACCTGTTCTGCGAAAACCTCCGCCGTTTTCAGCTTGGACTGCCCCTTTGGAACTACGTTGACAAGCAATTGGGCTTCCCGCATCCAGATCGTGCCTGGATATTCGCCGAACCCAAGAATCAGCCCTCGGGTCTTGTCTAGCGAGGCCGATCAAGGCTAAACTAGCGGCAGTCGTCTGGAGGGTAGGCGAATGGCTAGCAACCGCATTCGAAATGCGGCGCCCCTTTTTGGGGTTGCGGGTTCGAGTCCCGTGCCCTCCGCTTGATGGGAAGTCGCCGCCGCAAGTCTCGGATTCCGTGAGATTTGCGGCGGCTTTTTTCGTTCTGATCGACGTCGGCCCACTTTGCCTGGACGGTGCCGTCCGTCTCTTCGCGCAGCGGCTCGACAAACGGTTCACACTTTTCATGCAAGGAGATTCCAGATGCTTCGAGTCGCCATGCTCACGGTTGTCGTCTGCTCGGTCAGCACGCCGGCGATTCCGGCAAGCGATCCGGCTCCCGTCAGGCTTGATGTCGCCGTTCGAACCGGACTGGTCGACGTCGTGGTGACGGGGCGAGGAGCGTGCAGCGGCGACGCCGTCCGGGTCGAGGTCCGGCGGAAAGTGGACCGACCGCTTCAGGTGATGGTCGAAGCGGGCACGCTGATGAAGAGCAAGTCGGACAAGGTCCAGGACATGGTCTGCCACGGCGTCAAGTATCAAGAGACGGGTGGGAAATATCGTCGCGTGGATGTGATGGTCCTGAACGACAATCGCCCCCAAACATTCTTGCTGGAGGCCTATTGCGGCGATTTCGCCAAGCCGACTCCATCGCGGGAGAATTCGTTCGAGATCGGCGCGACCGATCCTCGAACCGCACTGGTGATCGTCAAGGGGAAAGAAGCGAAGGCCAGCATCAAGACGATCCAAGTCGCGGTCTGGCTGCACCGAGGTGAGACAGAAGCCGATATCCGAAAACGGTTCCGAGCCGACGAGAAGGAATTCCAAGCAGCGGGCTTGCTGGTCCAGGCGGCGAATGCCTCGCAGCGCGGCGACGCGGCGGCAGCGGGCCAAGCCGAGGAAGAGGTCCGGGTTCTGGTCGCCGGTTTCCTGGCCGAGTTGAAGGAACGTTTGGCGAAGCGCGAGTTTCAGCCGGGCGATACCGTCCAGGTGACCGCCGAATCCACCCCGGTCACTGCCCTGCGGCGCACGATCGGAACGGCGAAGAAAGGCGATACTTTCAAAGTCGTGGCGGTTGTGCAGCAGCGCGTCACCGTTGAATTTAACGCTCCGGACGCGCCGCGGAACCGCGGCTGGATTGCGGCGACAGACATCCAGTTGGCCGACAACGCGCCGCGTGGAGCTGGGCACCCGCTTCTCCGCAAGCTAGGCGAACTGGTGAGCGAGACCGATCTGGAAGTGGTCACGATGGCAGAACGAGGTCTCTAGCGCGTCTTCAAGGCTCGAACCGGTTCGGCAGAGTCGGCACTCGGTACGGGAAACGGCACGGGGACGATGATCCAGGTCCACGAATTGACGAAGCGATTCTTCGCCGACGGCCGCGAAATTCTGGCGGTCGACCGGTTGTCGTTCGCCATCCAGCCGGGTGAGGTCTACGGGTTGCTTGGCCCCAACGGGGCCGGCAAGACCACGTCGATCCGCATGATCGTCGGTTTGCTGCGGCCCGACAGCGGATACGCCGAAGTGGACGGCTGCCGGACGGTCGACGCGCCGGACGAAGTCAAGGCCAGAATCGGCTTGGTTTCCGCCAGCGACGGATTGTACCCTTGGCTCTCGGTGCGCGAGATGTTGATGTTCTTTGCCGACCTGTACGGCGTCCCGGTCCGGTCGGCGGAAGCGAAACTGCAGCGGTTGAGCGACCTGCTGCAATTGAACGATCTGCTGGGACGCCGCTGCCTGCGGTTGAGCACGGGGCAGAAGCAGCGCGTGACGTTGGCCCGAGCCCTGATGCACGACCCGCCCGTGATGTTGCTGGACGAACCGACGCGAGGTCTGGACGTGATCGGCACGCACGTGGTGTTCGACTATATCGGCCATCTGCGGGAGGAGGGCAAGAGCGTGATCGTCTCGACTCATCGCCTGGATGAGGCCGAACGGCTGTGCGACCGCTTCGGCCTGCTCCATCAAGGTCGATTGCTGCACGAGGGAACACTCGCCGAATTGCAGGCCGCGACCGGCTGCCGAAGTCTGTTGGACATGTTTACGCGAGTTCTCCGGCCGGATACTGTAGGGAGGGCCGCAGGCGACTGCGTGGCGTCCGAGTGACGCGCGACTTGCCCAAGGGCGCAGTCGCCTGCGGAGGCTGCCGAAAAAGTCGTGGGGTAAGCTTCCAGCTTGCCAAATGGGGCGTCTAGGAAAGTG
>JAHDXO010000010.1:173789-194544 GCA_023382975.1 Pirellulaceae bacterium | reverse complement strand
ATCGTCGCGCAGCAGGTCGTCGATCACCCGGTCGACCAGTTGTGGCCCGCGTCCGCTGGCCGCGGGTCCGATTAGTGCCGCACCTTCCGAGTCGCGTTCGGCGCCCGCGACCCACAGTGGCCCGCGCCCGCCGGTCGCGGGGCCGATCCGTTCCGTGCCCGGTTGCAGCACCCCGGCCATGATGTGGTCCGAGTGGTGCAGCGGGTCCAGATCGTCGTAGCCCAGCATGTGGCCCAGCTCGTGGGTCAGCACGGTCAGCAGGTCGTAGGCGGCGGTTGGCAGTTGTCCGTTGGCAGTTGTCCGTTGATGGGAAATGTCCCCTAACCACTGACCACTGACCACTGACCACTGACTACTTCCCACGTTCCAGCCCAGCCCCGCACCGCTGGCGTCCAGCCAGATGCCTTCGGGCTTGGCCACGCCCAGCGCTCCGCGGTACGACAAGTCGCCGATCGCCACCGGCGTCCGGTACAGCTCGGCCACCTGCCAGTCGGCCAGTCCCGTCGACACCCAGTACTGGCGCGCCACCGGCAGCACCGCGTCCACGGCCGCCTGAGTCAACTGCCCGCCGACCATCTCGGTAGACCAAGTCGCGGCCAACAAAGGAGCTTCGCCTGGGTCGTTTGGACCGAGAAGCACGCCCTCCCACACATCCATCCCGTTGATCACCCAGTACGGATCGCCGCCGTTGTTGCGGATGCTGATCGTCAGCAGCCCATCGTCATTGGTCGACGTGCCGGGGACGACCAATGTTGTAAACACATTGGCCGCCGTGTTGGCGACGGTTTGCCAGGCACCGCCTTCGACGGAGATCTGGATGTTATTGCGCAGGAAGCTGGCATCTCCGACGTAGACGCGGACGCTGTACAACGTGTCTTCAATCGCCGCCACTTGGAACGTGCGGACCGCGGAACCCCAATGGCCGTCGCGGTAGAGCGCGTCGCTATCCTTGCTGGTCGTCGTCCGCTGGAATTCGGATACCGATTGCGTCCAGCCGTAGCCGTTGTTGGCGTTGTACAGCGTGTTGCCGCGGACGCCGGTGAACTCCGGATCGGTCGTCAACTCGGTGTCATTGGCCGACCCGTTGAAGTCGAACCGCCGGACGGCGGGAACGTCGTAGTCATCTTCCCGTTCTCCCCTACCGCCGCCGTCGATTTCCAAGGTTCGGATCGTGGCGGTGCCGCCGCCAGCCGGGGGATTGAAAATGAAACTGAAGTCGCCGTCGCCATCCGCCACGACCTGCAAGCCGGCCCGCGCGGTATCGGCGTCCGTGGCAGGTGAAATCGGCGCGACCGAACCCAGCGTCGTGCTGACTGTCACGATGGCGTCGTCGTTCGCGCTGCCCGAAACGGTGTACGAACCATTCGGGTTCAAAGTCATTTGCAGATTGTGTGCCTTCACCATATTCACCGGCCGCACTTCCAGCGCGTTGATCGTGAAGTACGGATCGCCGCCGGCGCTGTAGACCTGCAGGTTCAGTTGCCCGCCCGTCACGTTGACCTCGAACGCGTCGTGGAAGAACTGGCCGGCCGCTGTGGCAATGTCGCGCAACTGAGGCTGCGTGGCGCCTTCGGCCTTGACCGCCAGGTTGTTCCGCGCGAAGCTGGCGTCGCCGAACGTCACGTTGACGAAGTAGTCGCCGTCGGGCACATCCACGTTGAACGTGTTGCTGGTGCCCCAGTGGCCGTCGCGCAGCAGGTTGGTGGGTCCGCTGCGGTTGAAGGTGCTGGCGTTGCTCGTCCAGCCATAGCCCAGTTCCGCGTCGTACACGTTTGTCGCTCCGACATTCGTGTATGTCCCGAAGTTGGGACTGCCCGCCGCGTTGAAATCGAACTCCCACGCAGCCAGGCCAGGAAATGCCGGCGTGATGAACGAGCCGCGGCCTTCCCCCGTCACCTCCTCGCTGGTCACCGTTACCACGCCGCCCGAGACCGGCGGCACGATGGTGAACGAGAACGCGCCGGTTGTGCCATGCGCCAGCACTTGCACGCCTGCGTAGTCATCGTTTTCATCCTCCGTGTCGATCGAGCCCGCCGAAGTCTGGACCGTCACCCAAGCTCCGGGCGTCGCAGTGCCGGTGAACTCGACACCACCGTTTACAACGTCATCGAGACCATGATTCAGCACTTTGTTTACTGGGGCGATCTGCCAGATCTCCAACGCATTGATGGTGAAGTACGGATCGCCGCTGGTGCTGGCGATCTGCACGTTCAATTGGCCGTCGGTGACGGTGGCGTCGAACGAACGATGGATGAATTCCCCCGCCGCCGTGGCCAAGTCGCTCAAAACCGGATTCCCCTCGGCCCACACCGAGATGTTGTCCCGCGGGAAATTGGCGTCGCCCAAGGTCACGCTCACCCGGTACGTCGCGTTCTGCACATTCACCGAGAACGTGTTGTTGCCGGCGAAGTGCCCGTCCTTCAGCAGATCGTTGGGCCCGCTGCGGCTGAACGTCTGGGCGTTGGCCGCCCAGCCATAACCCAACAGCCCATCGAAGGCATTCACGGTACCAACTCGGATAAAACCGGCGGCCGTTTCGACCGCGGTGGACTCGAAATCGAATCGATACCCTCCCGGAACCGGTGTCGGCGGTTGCGGAACCGGCGGCAGTTCTCCCGACTTCGCCACGTCGATCCCGTTGACCACCCAGTACGGATCGCCGCCCTGATTGACAAAGGTCACCGTGATGTAGCCGTCGTTGTTCAAGTCCTGGGCACCGTTGATCTGGACCTTCGCGAACTGGTTGGCCGCGGTGGCTACCAGCGGCGGTTGAACCGGCGCTCCCTCGACCGTGATCTGCAACTGGTCGCGAGAGAAATGGCGGTCGCCCGTGTACACTCGCAAGTCGTACGTCTGGCTGCCCACCGCCTGGAACTGGAATGTGCGCGAGGCCGAATGCGAGTGGCCGTCGCGGTACAGCTTCACTGCCGTCTCGCTCAAGCCCGCCGTGTCCGGCCGCTCGAATTCGTTCATCGTCTGGTTCCAGCCGTAACCGGCCAGCCGCGTGAACAGATCGCCGCCGCGGACACTGAGGAACTCCTTGTACGGATCGATCGCGCCCTGCGTATCCACCGCCGGACCGTCGAAATCGAAGCGGTGGTAGTCGACCTGGGCCAGTTGGAACGTCTGGCAACTCAGTTTCTCGCCCGTCGGCTCGCTGAACTGCACGACCAGCTTGCCCGCCGCCGAGGGCCGCAGGAAGCTGTAGGTGAATTGACCGTCTTCATCCGTCGGCACCTGGACTCCCGCCAAGCGGTCGTCCACGTCCACTGAAATGATCGGCACCACCCCGTCCGACACGTCCGCCGTTCCGCCGGTGGCATCCAGCCAGGCGCTGACGGTGATCAGCGAGTTCTTCGTGGCCCCGTAGCCGGTGAACGTCTCGACCGTCAAGCCGTCGGCCACCATCACCGGGTCCGGATCGGGCGAACCGATGCCCAGCAGACTGCCCGGCCAGATGTCCAGCCCGTTGATCGACCAGTACGGATCGCCGCCCAGGTTGTTGAAGGTCAAGGCCAGCGTGCCGATACCGCTGTCCTGCACGACTTCTTCGACCAGCACCACGAACGTCGGATGCTCGAACTGCCCGGCCGCCGAGCCCACTCGTTCGACCAGCACGGTCGCCGTGTTGGCGTCCACCACCTGCAACCGGTCGCGGGCGAAGCTCGCATCGCCCGTCTTGACCGACACCAGATACCAGCCGTCGGCCACATCCGCCGAGAACGTCCGCGAACCGCTCTCCCAATGCCCGTCGCGCAGCAGATCGTCAAACTCAGTTCCAATCACCATCGCCGCCCCGCGGTCGAACCCGTTCACCACCGCATTCCAGCCGTAGGTGTTGCCGTCCACCCCGTACAACGTCGTCGGCAACACGCTGGTGTACACGTACGGAGTTTGCTGCGTTTCGGCAGGCGTCCAGTCGAAATCGAAATGCAATTCGCTCGTGCCGATCGGGTTGTCCTCCGAATGCAGCGGCAGGTTCTCGATGCCGAAGTAGCGGACGACCTGGAAGTCCTCCGGATCGCCGCCCAGCGTGTAGATGCGCCCGCACAGAACATTGAACCGTTCGCCGAACGAATCGAACTCGATCGTATCGCCGGGCACCGTTGGATCGCCATTTTCGTCTAACGAGGGCACACCATTCGGCGGCGGACCAAAACCGGGGGCTCCGCCCTCGATCGTGATCACCGCTGTCTGCGAAGGCTGGACCAGGAACAAATCACTGCCCGCCCCGCCGGCAACCGTCAGGAACTCGAGCGTCTCGGTGTAGTTCACCGTCTCGCTCGGAGTCGTCAACTTCACAAATCCGCCCGTCTGCGGATCGTCGCCGTTGGCCACGTTGTTGTGGACCGTCAAGATGTCGGCGTTGGCCGTTCCGTAAACGAACGCTGAATCCGAGCCAGCGTCGTCATCCGCGATGTCCACCGCATTCGGTCCGCCGTTCAGTGCGCCCAGCCAGATGCGGTACGTGTCGTTGCCGGCCTTGCCGTCCAGCTTGATCGAATCGATGGAGTGATCGTTGGTTGTATCGGGATTGACGATGATCGTGTCAGCATCATCATCACCTTCGACGATGATCTGCAGATTGCTGGCGATCGTGCCGTTCAGCGTCATCGTCGAGCCGAGCCCGTCGTCCAGATCGCCGAAGTCGCCAAGCAGCGTTACACGCTTGCCCGTGGCTTCTGCCGATACCGTCGAGCAAGCCGACAGGGTCAGATCGTCCCCGGCCCGCAACGTGACGTTCCCGCCCGTGCTCTGCACCGTGACGCCACCGTTGACCGTCAGATCGTCGCTCGATCCCAAACGGTCCGTCGTCGTCAACAGCACGTCGCCGCCGCCGGTAACGCCGGTGACCGGGATGCTGAACGCCGTCACGCTGCCGATCGTCAAGTCGCCCGTGTTGGCGACCTGGATATGGTCCGTCGCGGCCGAACCCGCCAACGCGGCCAAAGTGCCCACCGTCGTCTCGATCGCGTCGCCGGCCCCGATCCCCGTCCCGGCCTGCATCGCCAACTGGCTGGCGTTCACGTTGTTGCCACTGCCAATTCCCGTGATCGCCCCTGCCGCCTGCAGCAGCACCTTGTCGCCCGCGGCCGTGACCAACCCCAGCGCGACATTGCCGCTGCTTGTCTTCAGCCGCACGTCGCGGCCCGCACCGCCTGCGGTCACGGTAGTCACGGTCATCGTGCCACCCGCGTCGACCTCGATCGTGCCGTTGTTGGTCGTCACGCTGGTCAAGGTCACCGCGTCCGTTTCCTTGATGGTAATCGCACCGGTGCCGGTGGTCGTCGCTGTGATCGCGTTGACGGAAGTATCCAGCGCGATGCCGCTGGCCGCCTCGGCCGTCAACACGTCGGCTGTCACGTTCAGCGTTGCCCCGTTGGCATCCGTGATCGCCCCGACCGTGGTCAGCAGATCCACGTTTCCGCCTCCCGCATCGACCGCGCCGATCGGGAAATCGCCCGCCAGATCGCGGACGACGATCAGCCCGCCAGCGGTCTTCGCATCCAGTCTCGTCACCGCATCGACGTTCAGGCGGTCGGAGGTGCTGGTGCCGATGGTGCTGCCGCTGCCCGTTGTTTCCAGAACCAGAATGCCAGCCAACACGTCCCGCGAGTCGCCGGCCGTGCCGCTGGTGATGTTGCCGGCCACGGCCACGAGGTCGAACGTGCTGCCGGCACCAACGGAGGAATCGTACAGATCAACGTTGCCGGCCGTATTTCGCAGGAAAGCGTCGCTGCCCGCCGCCGAGACCTGCAGCCGATTCACATCGACCTCGAACCGATCCAAAGCATTCGCGCCGATCAGGTTGCCAGAGACGGTCACGGTCAGATGCGTCTGATTGGCCATCAGACTCGGAGCATTGTCGTCGCTCCCGTCGCTAATGCCGCCGCCGTCTGCAGTCAGCGCAGCGTTCCCGGTTGTCGTCACCGCAGCGGAAAAGTGAATCGTCTTCGCCGTCACCGCCAGATTTCCGCTGCCCAAATCTGTCCCGGAAGTCTGGAAATTGACCGGATCGCCCGATCCCCCGGTCTTGGCCGTGACCGTGAGGTCGGCGCTGAAGCCAGATGCCAGACCCTGGATGTTGATGGTATCCGAGCCGCTACCCGCGGTCGTGTCGATCGTCAACGAACCCGACGGGTTGTTGAAGCTGACCGTCTCGCTCAAGTCGCTGCCGATCTTGTTCGCCAAGCCGCCTTGCCCCGGTTGCGTCAGCGTCACGGTCTCCGCGCCGGCCGTGAAGTGGAACTCGCGATCCACGGCCGGCACGGCGTCCAGCACCGGCTCCAGACCGGTGTAGCTGATCGTTGTCACTCCATCGGTCATCCCCGGCGTATCCTCGATCGTGATCAGCCCCACATGCCCGTCGGCCCCGACCGGGTCCAGCCGATGCGTGATCTTGTCCGCCGACTCGCCCACGGGTGCGAACACCTGCAGCGTATCGCCCAACAGTCCGGCATACAGCGCCGTCAGTCGGTTGCCGTTGTTGTTCTGCGTCCCGCCGTGGAAGAACACGCCGTGCTGCGGGTTCAGGAACTTGGTGGCCGCAGGATCGTAGTCGATCGTCATCACGTCGTCGCCGGCCAGTCCGTTGAACGTTAGCTTGGTCAGCCCGGCAAAGCCCACCGTCGGTCCCGCCACGAAGCCCGATCCGGAATCCGTCCAGACCACGAAGCTGCCGCTGTCCTCGCCCGTGGCCGTCACGACGATATGGTCGTCGAACCCTGTCCCGTTGACCACCACATCGCCGCCGAATACCAGGGACTCGATTTCATCGTAATTCACCTGCTTGTACCCGCCCGTGGCGGTGATGTAACCGCTGTCCGCATCGATCACGTGCTGAGTGGCCGTTTGACCGCTGGGCGTCTGGTAGATCAGCCTATCGCCCGGCGTCACCGACGCCGGATCGTCGCCGTCGATGAAGATCTGCATGGTCAACGAAGGCGTTACCGTGAACATATCGCCCACCGTGCCGCCCTCGTTCAGGCCGTTGACGTACAATTCTTCCAAGAACATGTCGTAGGTGACCGTCTCCGTCGCGTTGCGGGTCAACTGCGAGCCGTCAATCGCAAAACTGTCGCTCAGTCCTTCCCCACCCGTCACGTACAGCTTATCCGTCCCGCTGCCGCCCATGTCCAGCACCGCGATCGCACTGCCGATCGCCCCGCCGACCGTCGGCCCCAAATTCACGATGACCGTATCGCCGCTGTCCTTCAGATCGATCGTCAACCCGCCGGTCCCCAGCCGGTTGACCGTCACCGTATCGACGTCTGCGTTCCCGTTCAGCGTCGCCCCGCTGCCGCTGGAAATCGGGCCGTTGAGCAGCGCCGTTGCCCCGGTCCCGCTGTCCGCGTCGTCCCGGTCGATATGGACCACGACCGTCGTGCCCGCCGAAACCGACCCGCCGGCCGCCAAGGTGAAATCGTCCCCCGCCCAGAGCGTCACGCTCGATCCGCTGGACTGGACCGCCGCGTTGATCGTCAGATCGTTTTGATTCGCGTTGTCCGCCGTTGCCAGTTGCACCGCCCCCGGCGCCGATACGCCGACAGTCCCGGCCGCCGTACCGACGATCAGCGCATCGGCGTCTGTGTAGGTAATCCCGTTGCCGGCCCCGGTGATGTTCGCTGCCAGGGTGGCGACGTTGTTTCCCGCGTTCATCACAGTCTTCTGGCCGGCCCCCAACAAGGCAAGTTGGTCGGCTACAATCGACGAGCTCGCCCCGGACTGCGTCATTGCACCGGCGGTGCTCACCGTGATGATGTCCGTGTCCAGCGTCCAGGCTTCGATCTGGATCAACTCGCCGGCCGTCTGGATCTGCACGTCCTGACTGCTGGCGTCCGCCGTATCCAGCGCGCCCACTTGGATCGCCGTAGCACCCGTGCTCGTGACCCGCAGTTCGCCCTCGCTACCCGCGCCGCCGTCGGTGGTCGCGCGCAGTATCCCTTGCGTGTTGGTTGTCGCGCCGGTGGCGCCCCCGAACAGCACCTGCAGCGGGCTGCCCGGCGTTCCGTTGTTGACCCGGTCGGCGGAAACCACCGTGATCGTCCCTGCCGCTGCGGTATCCAAGCTGGCCGAACCCAGCGACATCACCGCGCCGATCGTCAAGGCGTTGGCGGCGTTCAGCCCCACGCCGCCGCCGCCCGTCACGTCCAACGTGATCGAGCCGCTGGTCGCGGTGTCCGTCCCGGCGACATCGGCTCCGCTCAAGCTGGTCGCTCCCGTGATCAACCGCCCGGCCCCGGTGATTCCCGTATCGGACGTGAAGGAGATCGAGCCGGTCGTACACACCTCGCTGTTGCCGCCGTCCACTTGCGTGGCCGCACCCGTCGTGACGTCAGCATCGACCAGGATGGCCCCGGCGGTCGCCACGACTGTGATGTCGCCCGACGTGGCGTTGTCGGTCCCCGTCCCGCCCGTCTGCGAAGTGCGCTCGGCGTCGCCTGTGGTGACCGTGCTGGCGATCATCACGTCGGTCGCCGCAGTCAATCGCACGGAACCGCTGATCGAGTTTTGAGCGTTATTTGTATCGGTATTCGACGACCCACCGGTAACGATGGGCTGGTTCACCGTCAGCGAGCCGGCCAGGACGTCGAGCGTCACGCCACCCGTCGCGCCGTTCGTACCCGCTCGTGTTGCGGTTGTCAGGCCGCCAGTCGCATTCACGGTCCCCACGATCAACGTGTCAGCATCGATAAAGGAAATTGCGTTCCCTACACCAGTGATATACGCAGCCAAGGTGGTAACGTTGTTGGCCGCATTTGTCAGCGTTTTCGCTCCGTCGCCCAGCAGTTCCAGGCCGGCGGCCGTGATGGAACCCGAGGAACCTTGGGTCATGGCTCCTGCGGTCGTCACGGTCACGATGTCCGTGTCCAGCGTCCAGGCTTCCATCTGGTTCAAGGCCCCGGCCGTCTCGATATGCACGTTCTGGCTGCTGCCGTCGGCCGTATCCAGGGCGCCCCCGCGGATGGTCGAGGTGCCGGTGCTGGTGACACGGATCTCGCCCGCATTCCCCGCCCCGCCGTCGGTGGTCACGCGGAGAATGCCTTGGTTGCTGGTGCCGCCGCCGGTGGCCGCTCCGAACAACACGGACAGCGGTGAACCTTCGGTGCCGTTATTGACGCGGTCGGCGCAGATGACCGTGATGTTTCCCGCGGTCTTGGTGTTGTCACCCGCGCCGGTCTTGGCCGCCGTACCGATCTCCAGGGCATTGACGGCGCTCAAGCCGACATCGCCCGTGCCTGTCACGTTCAGCGAGATCGAGCCGCTGGTGATCGTGTCCGGGCCGTCGTTTGCGCCGTCGTCGGCATTGGTCAGCAAGACGGCGCCCGTCACCGCGCGCCCGTCACCGCCGATGGCCGTCGCGGCGACCAAGGTGATGTTGCCGCTCAGCGTGTCCTGGCTGCCCAAATTATCATCCTGAGTCGCTAACCCAGTCTGAACGACACTGTTCAACGCGATCGCCCCTGCCGTCGCAGTGATCGCGATAGCCCCGGTCGTCGCATCATCGTTGCCGTTCTCGTCGCCGCCCAGCGTGGCATCGCCGGTGTAGACGCCGGCGCCGACCACCACGTCCGCCGCGGCGTTCAGCGTCACCGTGCCGGATCGGGCCGCCTGGGCACTGTCGGCAAGATCGGCCACCATGGCGCTGCCGGTGGCGATCGGCTGGCTGACCGTCAACGAGCCGGCCAGGACGTTGATGGTCACGCCGCCGGTGGTACCGCCGCTCGTGCGGTCGGCCGTCGTGATACCGGTTGTCGCGCCAACCGAGCCAACGGTCAGCGTGTCCGCGTCGGTGTAGGACACTCCGTTGCCGGCCCCCGAGCCGGACCAGCCGATATCCGCCGCTAGCGTAGCGACGTCATTTGCCGACTCGGTGAGCGTCTTGGCACCATCGCCCAACAACAGCAGGTTCGTCGCGGTGATCCACGCTCCCGCGCCTTGGGTCGCGGCCCCGTCGGTGTTCAGCGTGACCGTTCCCGACGCCGCGATCGTGCCGTTTTGGGTTAGTGCTCCGAAAATGTCCAGTGTCAAATCGCCAGCCGTGGTGGCCACTGCGTTCTGAGTCATGGCACCGGACAAATTCACGATGGTCACGATGTCCGTGTCCAACGTCCAGTTTTCGATCTGAGTCAGAGCGCCTCCCGTCTGGATATGGACGTTCTGGCTACTGGCGTCGGCAGTGTCGAGGGCCCCGATGCGAATCGCCGTGGTGCCCGTACTTCTGATGCGCAGCTCGCCCGCACTGCTCGTGCCGCCGTCGGTGGCCGCGCGGAGAATACCCTGGTTGTTCGTGCCGCCGCCGCTGGCCGCTCCGAACAGCACGGACAGCGGTGAACCCTCGGTACCGCTATTGACGCGGTCGGCGCTGACGATTGTGATGTTGCCGGCCGACTTGGCGTCGTTGCCGCCCGTTCGAGCCGCCGTGCCGACGGTCAGGGCGTCGGCGGCGCTCAGGCCGACGTCGCCGGTGCCGGTCAAATTCAGCGAGATCGAGCCGCTGGCGATCATGTCGGGCCCTGCTAACCCGGCGCCCGTCATTTCCACCGACCCTGTGATGATCTGTCCGGCCCCGGAAATCCCGGTGGCCGCGGTCAGGCTCACCCCACCGGAACTTGCCACGTCGCTCGCGCCCGTATCCGCTACGGTGGCGCTGCCGGTGATGATGCTACCCGTGACGGTCAGCGAGCCGCCACGCACGTCGAGCGTCACGCCGCCCGTGGTGCCGCTGGTGGTGCGATCGGTCGTCGTAATTCCCGTGGTGGCGCCGACCGTACCCACGGTTAAGGCATCAGCATCGGTGTACGCCAGTGAGCCGCCTTCGGACGTCAGGTTGGCGGCCAAAGTCGCGACGTTGTTTGTTAGCGAGTTGAGCGTGAAGCTCCCGCCGCCGATCAACTCCAGTCCGCCTGCCACGATGTCGCCGCCGGACTGCGTCACATTTCCGCCGGCCGCATCCAGCTTGACCGTCGCCGCCGTCAGCGTGCCGCCGGTCTGGCTGATGGCCACCGTGTCCAAGATCAACGTGCCGGCCAGCGTCAAGCTGCCCAGCACCGTGACGTTGTCGTTCCCGCCGCCGGTGTCGATCGACAGGTTCGTCACCCCGTGGCCCACTACGTCGCTGTCGATCGTGAAGCCGTCGTCGCCATCGCCGCCGCCGGTCACTGTGGACAGGTTGGCATTGGTCACGGTCCGCAGCCCGACCGTCGCGCCCAGGCCCGTGAAGGCCAAGCCGTTTTCGGTCGGGTCGATCGAGTACCCGCCCGGCACCGTCCCGCCGTTGGTCGCCGTGCTGCCGCCCGCCACGCCGATCGTGTCGTTGGCCGTCCCGGTTTGCAGGTTCACCGTGGACAGGTTGGCGAAGTCCACGTTGGTCGCGCCCGTGAAGAGGATGTCCCCCATCCCGTTCAATGTCACCGTCCCTTGGCCCGCCGTAGCGGACGGAGCGAACGTCGCCGTTTCGGCCGCGTCGCCCGTGACCCGCTGGACCCGCAGGATCTCTCCAGCGAACGTCACATTTCCCGCCGGAATCGGGTCGCCGTTCGACGTATCGACCAGCATCAGGTCGGTTCCGCCCAGGCCGTCGAACGCAAAGTTGGGGGCCGCGGTCAACTGGACCCACGCCGCTCCATTCAAGCTGAATTCGATATCGTCCGTGCCGCCACCCGAAATCTTGCGCAGCACCAGTGTATCGTTCCCGATGGTCCCGTTCACGATCGGCTGGCTGCTGAGGATCACGTCGTTATTGCCCACTCCACCCGCGTAGGTGACGTACAGCTTGTTGCCGCTGAAGTTCACCTGCGAGCCTTCCGGCTGGTTGGCGAACGTGCCGGAGACCTCGCTGCCGCTGGTGTTGTCGACGACCAGAAACTGCTGCAGCGTGTTGTTGTCGATCGTGAACGGCGCCACTAGGCTGACGTTCAGCGCCGCGTCGGCCAGCGTCACTCCGTTGGCGTCCAGTTGGTCGGACGGCATGGGCGACGCCGTTCCCGGATTCACGCCGCCGAGTTCTACGGCAAAGGCCCGGCCGGTCCCGCCGAACACCACGTTGCCCGTGACGGTCAGATCGTCGGTCACATCGGGCGACAGCGAATCGCCCGGAGCGACTTGGGCCGTCGCGCCGCTGATCGTCACGCTGCTGCTGACCGTGCCCGTGCCGCCCAGGATGCCGCCGTTGTTGACCGTCACACCGCTGGTGTTCGCCAAGTTCGTGTTGACCAACAGTCGGCCGTCGTCGATGGTGGTCGCGCCGCTGTACGTGCTGGCGCCGCTGAGCGTCAGCGTGTCCGTGCCCTGCTTGGTGAGGTTGCCGCCCGCGCCCGCGATCGCGCCGGCCAGTGCGTTGTCGATGGAGTCGCTGTTGCCCATGATCAGCGTGTTGCTGCCCAGGTCGATCGTCGTACCGATGGCGCTGTCCAGGGACGCGATCGTGACCGTCGAGTTGGCGGCTCCTTGGTTCTTTTTGGTCAGTTGCAGGAACTTGCCGTCCGCCAAACTGCGCAAGTCCGTGCCGGGGTACGTCCCGTCGTTGACGATCACCGTGCCGCCCGAGGCGGCCGCGTCGATCCCGTCGCTCACCGTGGCGAACGCGTTCACGCCGAACACGGCGAATTCGTCGGCTGCCGTCCCGTCGTCGGCGTCGGCGATGAATTGGCCCGGCGCGTAGCCGGCCCAATCGTCATCGACGAACACGCCGCTCGGCGGATCGCTGGCTTCGACCAGCACCACGTCGTTCCCGTCACCACCGGTGTAGAAGACGTGGAAAGTGTAGGTCACCGCGTTGTACGTGGCCGTGACCGTGTCGCCGTTGTTCGGTGCGTTGGCAAAGGTGCCGCTGACCGCCGTCGGGTCCGTTGCGTCGTTGTTGCCGATGATCACGAATGCCTGCCCTACCGCGGGCGTATAGTTCAGCGTCCCGGCGAGCGTCGCGCCGCCCAGCGTCACGTTGCCGTTGACGATCCAGTTGTCGAACTGCGTGGCCGGATCAGCGCCGTTGAGTTCGATGGCCAGCGTATCGCCGCTGTCGAGCGTGAGATCGCCGTTCACTGTGACTTGCCCCGGACTGCTGCCGGCAGCTAGAGTCAGATCCTTGCCGCCCGTCGCGGCATCCGCGCCGCCGGTGTAGCTGCCGGTCTGGACGTTGACGGTGTCGCCGCTTGCAGCCGCATTGATGCCGCGCTGGATGCTGCCGCTGTTCGGGGTGACGTACACATGGCCGGGCACCCAACGAACCAGCCCCAAGCCGGCCACATCCAAGGCGTGTGCGACTTGGTCCTCGATCTGGAAGTTGTCGGCCAGAATAGACTTGCTCAGCGCCGCACCGGTGGTGATGTGATAGAAATCAGCCGCCGTCGCATTCACGCCGCCGGTGGTCCAAAGGACGAGCGTCTTGAGTTTGGTGTTGCCCAGGTTCAGGGCGTCCGTATCGGTATGATGGACGATCACCTGGCCCCACGGGGCGGTGACGCCCGTCACGTCCACGTCGGTCAGGCTGATGTTATTGACGTCGTTGTAGTACTGGAAGGACAGGGCCCCCTTGCCCACGTGGCCGGTGACCGTGACACCGTTCAGGCTGATCGTGCCTGCCGGGGCCAGCGCGGTGGCATTGGTAAACACAATGCCGTAGCTATTGGAATTGGCCGAACTGCCGTTGCCGCTGTTGACCGACACGTTCGTCAGCGTGGCGTTGCCGTGGAAGCCGAAGAACGACAGGTCATGCTGGTTGGCGACGCCCGCCGTACTGTTGTTGCTAAAGCTGGTATTGGTGAACGTGAAGTTCGTCCCGACGTTCGTGAGCGTGCCCAGGGGGTTGTATGTGAACCCGCTGGACGCGTTGCTGTTGATCTGGGAGTCCGAGACCGCAAGGGTGTCAAACGACGGCACCGCCGAAGCGATCCGCAGCCCGATCCCGTTGTTGGACAGGTTCGCGTTGGTGATCGCAACGTCGGTGACGCTGACCGTGTTGTTGAAGGCGATGCCCGAACCCTGGTTGCCGACGGCCGCCACGTTCGAGAAGGTCAGGTATCCTGCAGGAGACGTCCCATGTACGAGAATGCCAGCCCCCGGGTTCTCGCCGCCGGTCGCCCCCGTCACGCGCAGGTCCTGGACGATCAACCGGTGTGTGTCGTCGAGTCCGCTGCCCGTCACCTGGATCACCGGAGTATTACCGGCCGCAGACGTGATGACCGTATCCGCCGCCGTATTCCCGCTGCCCGCCCCGTCCAGCGTGATCCGCTTGTTGACGGTTAAGTTCTCGCTGTACCCTCCCGCCTCGACGTTCACCGTGTCCCCGTCGGAAGCCGCATCGACGGCGTTCTGGATCGACTCGTTATTCGCCCCCGTCCCCGGCGTGGTCACGTACAAATTGGCCTCGACCCACGTGATGACTCCCAACCCCGCCCCATCGGGCCCGTGGCGCATCTTGTCCTCGATCCGGAAGTTGTCTGCCAGCGTGGCTGGGTCGAGGCCCTCGAAGTTGGCGCTGGTGTAGGACGTCAGGTCGATGTTCTGTGCGTTCTGGTTGTCGATAAAGTAGGTATCCCCGGCGAACAGATTGCCGGCCCCGACCGTGAAACCGGTCACGGTGCTCGTGATCCGCAGGTCCGTCGCGTTGTCTCCCGTGGGCGGCGTAGCACTGGCACCGCGGAAATCGTTGCCGGAAACCGTAACCCGTTCGGTGTTGATGGTGTGCTTTTCCACCACGATCCCCGCCACCGTGCTGCCGGCGACGAGGTTTCCGGAGATCAGCAAATCGGCGCCCTTGACGTTGATCCCCATCTCGGTGCTGCCCGTGATCGTATTCCCGGTGATGTCGACGAACTGCGTGTTGCCCCAGAGATTGACACCCTTCTTGTTCCCCGTGAACGTGTTCCCGCTGATGACCAGCGGATGGGCCAGATCTACGCCCTGGTTGTTCGATCCGTTCAGAGCCCCGCCGGTGAAGTTGCTGGCGTCGTTATCGCTGACGACACCCCCGCTGACGCCGGTCAGGTAGATCGCTTGAACGTCGTCGGCCGGCACAGTTCCCTTGATGAAATCATTGGCGGTGATGGAGACGTTGGCCGCAGGTCCTTGTTGGACGGCCACCCCCGTCTTGTTCACGGTAAATTCGTTCTGGTCCACGATCAAGTTGCTTCCACCCCGGAAGATCAGGCCGTAGGTTCCGTTGACGCGGTTGTTCAATAGAGAGAAGTTCGGATTGCCGGGAGCGGAGTAGCCGCTGCCGCCCAGGCGGACGACGGAATCGTCGGAATTCACCAGCGTAGGCGTGCCATTAAGCATGAACCCGTCGATCGTCACCCCTGACACGCCCGTGGCCACATCGATCAGGATCTTTGGATTAGCAAACGTCCCGGGGTCTTGAACGATTGACTCGGTCGCGCTGCGTCCGCGGGCGTCGACGCCCGCCTGAACTCCGCTTAGTGTGAGCGGTTTGTTCACCGTCAGCCGTTCCGTGTAAGTCCCCGCGTTGACGTACACTGTTCCGGCGGAGTCCACGGCGTCGATGCCTTGTTGGATGGTCGGGAACGAGTCGATCAGATACCGCTTGGCTGGGCCGTCGCCGTCGGGATCCTGGCCGGGGACCGGATTGGCGAAGTCGTCGTCGACGTAGACGGTCGGCAGGATGTCGGGTAGACGTACCAAGACCACGTCATTGCCATCGCCGCCGTTGTAGAAGATACGAAATGCTTGCCCACTGATGGTCACATTCGCGCCGTTGGCCCATCCCGCAAACGTGCCGCTGACGACGTCCGTGCCATCGTTACTGATGATCACAAACGTGTCGCCCGTGGCGAACGAATTCCCGGCCGTCGCGGCCAGCGTCGCGCCACCCAAGACGACCGTGCCGGTCACGTTGAGCTGATCATAATCGGTGCCGATGCTTGTGCCGTTGAGTTCGATGTCGAACACCGAACCGCTGACGAACGTAACGCTGCCCGCATGGAGGACTCCTGGGCTGGTGCCGGGCGACACGGTTCCGCCACTGGCCGCGCTGACCGGACCGCTGACCGAGCCGCTGCCGCCGAGCGTCGCGCTGTTCCCTACGGTCACCGCGCTGCCGCTGGCTGTTGAACCGACGACCAGCAGCGTCCCGCCACTGACGGTCGTCGCGCCGGTGTAGGTGTTCGTACCGGTCAGGTTGAATGTGCCGTTGCCGGTCTTGGTCAATGCCACGGTGCCGCTGCCGTTCTCGATCACGCCGCCGAAACTGCTGGTCGCGCCGCCGGATCCGACCGTCAGTGTGGAGGTACTCGCGGCCAAGCCATTGGTGACCTTGGCTACGGTCGAAACCGCGCTGCTGAGTCCGGCGATGGTTTCGGAGCGGCCGTTCAGATCCAAGCTGGCCGCCGTGCCGACGGCCGTTGCATTGAGCACCACCGTCGCGCCATCGGGAATCTGATCGCTGGCGTCCAACCGCAACCGGTCCGACGTGCCGTCGTTGTTGCCAATCGTCATCAGCGTCGAGCCGATGGCGTTGACGCCCGCCGTCTTGCCCAATGCCAGGATGCCCGCATTGATCGTCGTGGCCCCCGTGAACGTGTTGGCAGCCGTTCCGGTCAGTTGCTGCGTTCCGCTGCCTCCTTTCGTCAGGCTGACCGTTCCCGAGCCATCTTCGATCACTCCGCTGAAGTTGCCCCCTTGGTTGTTGCCGCCCACCGTCAGCGTCAACGCGCCCGCCGTTCCTGACGTGACCACGCCGCTACCGTCGAGTCCGCCGATCGTCGGCCCGTAACCGTTTAGGTCCAACATAGCGTCGACCGTCACTCGCCGCGACGCCGGCAAGGCACCGCTGGCCCCCAATCGCAGCGTGCCACCGTTGACCGTTGTCCCGCCGGTGTGCGAGTTCGCTACCGACAGGGCCAGCGTGCCCGATCCGTCCTTGGTCACGCTGCCCGATCCGCTGATGGCGCCGGCCAGCGCGCTGGCGGCGCCTGTGTTGGTGACGGTCAGGCCCGTGCCGGTCTGGATCGTGCCGGCGGCGGTCGAGTTCACGTTGGTCGCGGACAAACTGACCGAGCCGCTAAATTCGGCGGGACCGTTCACATCGATCACGTCGGCGGCTTCGACGCCGGTCAGGATGGCCAGCGACTGGTTCAGGTGCGCGTTGTTGGCGCTAGTGATCGTGATCGTGTCCATGCCGGCGACCGCCGTGGTGTCGATCGTGACGAGCGAGGCATTGCGGACGTTCGGAGCTTCGAAAGCCACGCCGCCGCTGGAGCCGGTGATCGTCAGGGCCGGTGTGCTGCCGTCGGTGAGTGTCCCATTGGCGATGTTCACAAGATCGTCGCCTCCGGGAAGGTCGAGGGTAAAGGGTGCGGGGACCAGAAACTCGAAGTCCACCGGTTCCAGCCCGGTGAAGTGGATCGAGCTGCTGTCGTGTTGGATGGTTCCGTCGCCCGTGGTGGTGGCACTGGGCGTATAGACCGTCGCCGCGTTGGCCCGGACGATCAGCGCGTCGCCGGGCGCAATCGTCGGTTCGCCGCCGTGGAATTCGAGCAGTTTGCCCAACGGATTGGTCAGGTTCGTGGTCAGCGTATCGACGCCTCCGGCGCCGTTGATGACGATCTTCGTTCCCGTAATCGACGCCAGCGGCACGGTCAGCGTCTTGTCATCGTTGCTCAACCACCCGCCGGCGTTGACGATTTCTGCCGGCAGCGCCGCAAACTGCTCGTTGGCGTCCGCGATCACCACATTTCCGCCGCTGAACTGGACCGTGATTCGGTTCGCCGCACCGGCCACGGCAACGTCGCTGATCACCAAGTTGCCGTTGGCGTCCACTTCCGCGAGCAGGGACGGCGTTGATGCCAGGGGAAACGCCTGCCAAAGCTCTTTGCCGTGGAACCCGTCATCGGCTCGGAAGAAAAGCGTGCCGTTGGCGACGGTGAGGTGGTAGGGAGACGAGCTATCGCTGCCGGGGCGGATGTCCTTGACGAGGACCGTCCCCGCTTCGCTGCCGTCGGACGTCCATAGTTCGCGGCCGTGAATGCCTTCCTCGGCGGTGAAGTACAACGCGCCGTCCACATGGGTGAGAGATTCGGGCCCGGAACTGGTTGTGCCGGGCCGGATGTCCTTGACCATGACGGTGTTGGCTTCCGTCCCGTCCGACTTCCACAGTTCCCGGCCGTACGCGCCGCCGCCGTCGGCGGTGAAGAACAGTGTGCCGCCGACCGCGGAGAGGTACCCGGGGCGGGAACTGGCCCACGATTCTCCAGGACGCATATCCTTGACCAGGACAGTGTTTTCGGCCGTCCCGTCGGACTTCCAGAGTTCTTGGCCGTGAATGCTGTCGTCGGCGCTGAAGAACAACGTGC
Organism: Pirellulaceae bacterium; assembly: GCA_023382975.1. GTDB lineage: Bacteria > Planctomycetota > Planctomycetia > Pirellulales > Pirellulaceae > SKKK01. Next base: position 176,233 of record JAHDXO010000010.1, on the reverse strand, counting down.
CGTTCACGTTCGTGAGATAATAGGCATAGGAGCCATCGCTTCCCGCGTAAACGTCCTTGACCAGGACAGTGTTTTCGGCCGTCCCGTCGGACTTCCAGAGCTCTTGGCCGTGAATGCCGTCGTCGGCGCTGAAGAACAACGTGCCGTTCACATTGGTGAGTGAGTTATTCCAGCCCTCGGAATCCGCGGACCCAGGGTTGATGTCCTTGACCAGGACAGTGTTTTCGGCCGTCCCGTCGGATTTCCAGAGTTCGTAACCGCTGGCACCGTCGTTGGCTCGGAAGAACAGTGTGCCGTCGACGTTGGTCAGGTGTTTGGGGTATGAGGAGGAGTCGCCGCTGAAAATGTCCTTGACGAGGACAGTGTTTTCGGCTGTGCCGTCGGACTTCCACAGTTCATAACCATGGACGCCGTCGTCGGCCCGGAAGAACAACATGCCGTTGACGTTGGTCAGTTCGGCCAGCGAGTCCCAAACGCCTGCGCTCATGTTCTTGACCAGGACGGTGCTTTCCGGCGTGCCATCGGACTTCCAAAGCTGATAGCCGTTCGTTCCGTCGTTGGCGCTAAAGAACAACGTGCCGCTGACGTTGGTGAGATCGCGGGGGTAAGAATCCCCCGAGCCGGCGTTGATATCCTTGACCAAGACGGTGTTGGCGGTGGCGCCGTCGGACTTCCAAAGTTCGAAGCCATGGGTGCCGTCGTTGGCGCTGAAGAAAACGGTGCCGCCGACCTCGACGAGCGCCCAGGGCGAGGAGTTTTGCGTTGCGGTGTTGAGATCCTTGACCAGGACGGTGTTTTCGGCCGTGCCATCCGATTTCCACAGCTCGTAATGGCTGCTGCCGTCATTGGCGCTGAAGAACAACGTGCCGTTGATGTTGGCGAGATTGCCGGGATAGGCGGAATCGCTGCCAGGACGAATATCCTTGATCAGGACCGTGCTGGCAGGCGTGCCGTCCGTCTTCCACAGCTCAAAGCCGTTTTCTTCGTCCCAGGCAGCGAAAAACAGCGTGCCGTTGACGTTGGTCAGGTCCCTGAACGCGGAAGGGGCATTGCCGGTGATGTCCTTGACTCGGACGGTGTTCGCCTCCGTGCCGTCGGATTTCCACAGTTCATAGCCGTTGGTTCCGTCGTTGGCGCTGAAGAACAAGGTGCCGTTGACGTTGGTCAGGGAATTCCAAGTATTGGTGGAAGTCCCGGTTCCGGGATTGATGTCCTTGACCATGACGGTATTCGCTTCGGTGCCGTCGGACTTCCACAACTCCCAGCCGGAGCTGCCGTCATTGGCGTAGAAAAACAGCGTGTCGCCGACGGCGGTCAGGTGCCAGGGTTCTCCCCAATGATTGCCGATGTCCTTGACCATATACGTGTTGGCTTCCGTGCCATCCGATACCCAAAGCTCCCGATAGTGCTCGTCGTCTCGAGCGACAAAGAACAACTTGCCGCCGACAGGGGTGAGATAGGAAGGCCCCGAATGCGAGTATTGGTTTCCGGGCCGAAGGTCCTTGACCATCACCGTATTCGCCTCGGTGCCGTCGCTCTTCCAGAGTTCACTGCCATGGATGCCGTCGTCGGCCCTGAAGAACAGCGTGCCGTTGAAATTCGTGATCTCTCGGATCTGCGAACCGCCAAATTTTCCTGTTGTATCAATGTCCTTGACCCGCTTGGTACCCGCCTCGGTACCGTCGGACACCCATAGTTCCGGACCGCCATCCAATTCCGGACCGTACATGTCGTAGGTAGCGGCGCCGGCGCGGAAGAACAGCAAGCCGTTCAATTCGGTGAGCAGGGCGGGTTCGCAGAGAGAGCTGCCGTCACGAGTATTGATGACCTTGACCAACTTCGTTCCGGCGTCCGTCCCGTCGGACTTCCACAATTCATAGCCGTTGGCGCCGTCGTTGGCGGTGAAGAACAGGGTGCCGTTGACGTTGGTCAAGAAAGGATCCCGGCCCGAATAGAAGGCGTCTCCGGCGCCCGCGTTGATGTCCTTGACCATGAACGTGCCGGCAGCGGTCCCGTCCGACCGCCAGAGTTCCCGGCCTGCGGCGGGCGTTTCGGCAGTGAAGTATGCGACGTCGCCGAGTTGAACGAAGTACTCGGGCGAAGAGGAAGCATCGTCGCTTTGCAGCGCGTTGATATCAGCCACCAGTTGCGCATCAAAGGCCAACAGGCGCCGGTCCTCGAGGAACTCCAGCAGCAACCGGCGGGCGCGGCGAGCCCGCTGTTGACCAACGCGATTTCGTTCACGACCTTGGCTGCGATGCGTGCGTGTCATGGTTGGGTCCTTGTCAGTGGTCCGTGGTCCGTGGTCATGGGTCCGTGGTCATGGGTCCGTAGGCGAGCGGTGCGGCGTCAGCCCACCGGTCTTCCTTGATCTTTCACTTAATCTCTCGTCATTGGTCATTGGTCATTGGTCATTGGTCATTGGTCATTGGTCATTGGTCATT
>JAHDXO010000010.1:0-173689 GCA_023382975.1 Pirellulaceae bacterium | reverse complement strand
GTCATTGGTCATTGGTCATTGGTCATTGGTCATTGGTCATTGGTCATTGGTCATTCGTCATTCGTCATTCGTCAGTTGTCAGTTGTCAGCGACCATAGCCAATCGGCTAGGCAGTCCACTTCGGCAGGATTCTCGTACAAGACTCCGGCCGCGGCGGCGATGCGGGTGCAGATCTTGCGGCGGAAACTTTCGTCGCCCGCCAGTCGCCCGGCGGTCTCGACGTAGGCTTCCGGCGTCTCGGTGATCAGGTCGGTCAACTCGATCGCGCGGTACAGCGCCTGCGTGATCCGGCCGCGCAGGAATTCGCCGGGCAGGGTCACTACTGGGGCGGCCAGCGCGAGCGCCTCGTAGCTGGTGTGCCCGCCGCCGAAGTGCAGCGGGTCGAGCACCACGTCGGCCGCCGCCAGCAGCCGGAGAAAGGCGTCGCGCGGCTGGGCCGGCAGCCAGCGGATGCGGCGATCGCCGTCGGGCAGCGTCCGCTGGAAACGTTCGCGCAGCAGCGCCGTCCAATGCTGGACGCGGCCTTCGAGCAACACGATTTCGGCCCGCGGATCGGCCTCGATAATCGCGGCCAGCACGGCGTCGAAATCCGGGTGCAGCTTGAACAGGGTCTGCGGGCACAGGTAGTGATGCCGTTGCGGGTCCAGGCCGAAGCCGCTGGCCAGGGCCTGCCGCTGCGACCGGTCCAGCGGCGGCGCGACGTCGACTAACGCCGGTCGCGGAAAATGCGTCGCCAGCCGCGGCAACCGCACCAGCCGCTCGGAGTAGTGCCCGTCGGCTTCGGGCAACTCCAACAGCTCGCTGGACAGAAAGTAGTCGATATGCGGGCTGCCGGTCGTGTCGGGATGCCCCCAGGTGACGCACTGCACCGCCGCCATCCGCGAGCGGGCCAAGGTCGAGGTCAGCGAGTCCATGCCGACGTCGGCAAAGATCAGCACGTCCAAGTCCTGGTCGGCGATCCGCTGTCGCGCGGCCGACACCTCCCGTTCCAGCGGAACGTAGCGGTCGCCCGCCGTGCGGAAGTCAGCCGCTACGGCGTCCTGGCGGCCTGTGGCCGACAACACCGTCACCTCGAACCGCCGCCGGTCCAGGTGCCGGATGCGGCCCAGATTCAGCCGCCCGATCGTGTGGTCGCGGAAATAGGCCGACAGGAAACCGACGCGCAACCGGCCGTCGGAACGAGGACACAGCGGGCCATCGGCGGGCGGAACCAACTCGGGCCCGCGGTGGATGCGGCCGATGCGGCGCATGATCTCCGCGTCGTTGCGGCCCTGGTAGGCCAGGAAGAACGAGGTCGGGGCCAACGTGGCAGTGGTGTCAATCACGGCCCCGTCGGCGAGCAGTCCGTCCAGCCGCTCGCTCAACCGCTGCCGCCAACGGTCCACATCGGCCGCTGACTGGTACACCACCGGCAACACGCCGGCGTCCAGCATCCGGTTCATCGGCGACGGGTCTCGCTCGAGCAGAGCTTCGTACACGGCTACGGCCTCTTCGGTGCGCCCGTGGTTGAACAACAGATAGCCCAGATTCTGTCGCGCGGGGACCAGTTCCGGATCCAATTCCAGGGCTTGCCGGTAGGAACCGATCGCTTGATGCTGGTCGTCCAGCTCCTGCCAGAGATTGCCCAGGTTGCAATGCACCGCGGCGCGGTTCGGATCGATCTCCAACGCTTGCCGATAAGCCTGCAGCGCTTCGTGCAAACGGCCTTGCTGATGCAACCGTTGAGCCGCCGCGACACACTGGGCGGCTCGAGCCCCCGGAGCGTCTGCCGGCGCTTCGGGCGCGGCGGGAAGCGGTTGACTGGGCGTCCGCGCGCTGAGTGGCAAGAGCCAGATCTCGTTCCACGCCTCGTCGGTGTCGTTGGGCCCGGCCAAGCAGGGACGCCGGCAACCGGGCAGGACGCTGACGGCAAAAATCTCGTCCACGCCCGAATGGAACTGCAACACGGCCACGGTCTTGGCCGTCGCCAGATCGAACACCGCCAGCCCGCAGCGCAAGTTCGCTCGGTCGCGTTCGATCGGCAGTCCGCCGAACACCGACCGCTCGCGGATCTTTGACAGGCCCACGAAGGCAAACTGGCCGTGGAAGGCCAGGCCGCGGACATAGCCGGGAAAGTCCGCCACCACGTCGCATCGCCCGCGGGCCGGATCGACCGTCATCAGTTGCCCGGCGCCAGAGTTCAGCAACCACAATCGGCCATGCGCGATGCGCGGCGAATGGGGCATGGCCAGGTTGCGGGCCACGGTCTCGCCACTTGTCACGTCGATCACCACGCCGCCGCTGGCCTTGTTTGTCCGCCAGCCGGCCGGTTCGTCCGATTGGCCGTGTGCGGTGACGAACCGCGGCAGACCGTCGTCCATCGCCAAGCCGTTCAAGTGGCAGCGGTCGTTGGCTTCCAGCACGGAAATGAACGGAGGACGCCAGCGCGGCACGAAGTTGTAGTTCTCGTGTAACGTACACAGCGTCGAAAACAGCGTGTTGACAATCCACAAGCCGTCGCGGCCCCACTCCATTTCGTGACTCTGGATGGCTCCGGTATGGAATGTCTGCCGCGTCAGCCAGACGGCGTCGTGCGTGCCGGCCGGCTGGATCCCCGCCGCAATATCGTGCGCCGGCCGCAACAGATGAATCGCCCGCCGCGAACCGACTGCTAACGCGTCGGCAGCCACGGCCACGCCCATCGCCTGCTCGAAACCGTGAAAGGTGAACACCAGACGGTCGGCATCCGCACCGACCAAGACGAGCTTTCCGGCTTGATAGGTGGTGATCGCCAGCGTAGCGTTCAAGTGCTGCAGGATGCCAGGAAAGTCCGGTGAGTACTCGAAGCGAACCTCGCGCATTCCCGACGTCCGGTCGCCGGGCTCTGTCGCATCAGCTTGCTCCACCGCCCGCATCATGAGTGCCTTTACGAAAGAAACGCACGTTGACTGCCATCCAAAAACTGGGCGAAACGGAGCAGTCAACTGAAGGCGACAAACGACTATGCATATCTGCTGGATTTTCAGGATAACGCAACGGAGTCGAACTGCAACGGTTTTCGCGGGAAAACCAGGAAAAAGTTCTTAGGTGGGTGGTATCGATTTCAGTAACAAGAAGGGGTTGGTTCTCGCGGACCAATGGGCTCGTCAGGATACTTTGATCTGATTGCAGGTAGTGGGTAGTCGGCAAGATCCCGGTCGTTCGTGGGAAATTGGCGAGCGGTGGACGTGAGCCCATCCGGTGAATTTCGGCGAACGGATCACCGAGGGACTGACGCCGCCATGCTCGCCGGGGATGGGATTACAGTGGGGCTGACGCCGCCACGCTCGCCGGGGTGCGTCAGGGGCGGTCGTCTACCATCCAGCCGCGGCGAGGGTCGTCGTGGGCATAGTCGGCGACTCGCCATTGGCCATCCGCTTCGCGGTACATGGTGAGTTCCACGTAGCGAGGGACGCGACGCTCGGAGATGAATCCGTCCCGAGTGCCGAGGGTCACGACGACGTTGAAGTCCGCGGTGGCCTTGGGCGGATCCTGGTCCGGATAGACTTTGACGTTCAGATTGCGTTTGATGTCGACCGCTTGGAAATGGTAGAGCGATAGTTCCGCGATCGCCGCCTGGCGGATTTGCGGCGCTCCGGAGTAGGCGTAGCCGGACGCTGCTTCGATATCGTTCTTGGCGACCAGTCGCGCGATTTCGAACAGCGTGTCCGTGACCCGCTCGCGCTGCGTGACTACTAAACGCTCGACGATGACTAGCGCGACGGTGAAAATGATCACGGCGATCATCAGGTACAACAAGGGTTGGCGCCCCGTTTGAATCCAGCCACCGCCGAGGATAGCCGCGGTCAGACCGCCGACGATCATCGCCGGGACCGGGTCTTCGAAAATCCATTCCATTCCGCTACCTCGCCAACGCTTCGGGTGAGTACACCTTCGTAACCCGGTCTTCGTCCGCAATCAAGAGTAGGTCTTGCCCTTTCGCCCGGCCGGTCAGACGCGAAAGCCCGACGTGCGCTTGGGGTGGGGCTCAACCGCTACGATCGCAGGTCGGCCGGACGCTCGGCAACCTGGACCTCCAGCGTCAATTCGCGTCCGTCGCGACGGATCGCGACGACGACCGTGGAATGGACTTCCGTCTCGGCCACGGCGCGCATCAACTCGTCCGGCTTCCTTATCGGCCGATCGTTCCAGCGGACGATCACGTCTCCCGTTTGAATGCCTGCCAAGCGGGCGGGCGACGCGAGTCCATGATCGTCGTAGCAGCGGACGATGCAGGCTCCGAAACTGTTCGGCAGGTCGAAGTTGGCGACGTCTTCCTCGCTGACCGGACGCAACTCGACCCCGAGCCAACCGCGGGCCACCCGGCCTTCGTTCTTCAGCCGTTCGACGACATGCCTGGCAACCCGGCTGGGAATCGCGAAACTGACGCCTTGAAACGCTTCGCCCAAGATGGCCGTGTTGATCCCGACGATCTTGCCTCGCACATCGACCAGCGGTCCGCCGCTGTTGCCGGGATTCACAGCCGCGTCGGTTTGCAGAAAGTCCTGATAGACCTCGCCCGCCATGCCCGCCCGGTGCTTGCCGCTCAAAATGCCGAAGGTCGTCGTGCTCTGCAGTCCGAACGGACTGCCGACAGCCCAGACCAATGCCCCGACCTCCAGTTCGTCACTGTCGCCCCAGTCCGCGGCGACCATCGATCCGCCATCGACTTTCAGCAGGGCCAAGTCGGTCATGTCGTCGAAGCCGACCACTCGCGCGGACAGGCTCCGACCGTCGCTCAGCGAGACGCGAATCGAACCGGCTTGCTGCACCACATGGTAATTCGTGACGATGTAACCAGCCGAATCGACAATCACTCCCGATCCCTGTCCGCGGTTCATCGGTGCTCGGGGCGCGAAGGGATCCGTGATTCGGCGAGCCGGGGAAATGTCGTCGCTTTCGCTGCGGACGTCGATATGCACCACGCTGGGAGCCACCTGCTGCGAGACCATTTGATAGGCTTTCGACAGTCCGTCCAGCGGCAACGTTTTCAGACCTTCGGCCGCGATTTCGTATTCCGCCCGCTGCCGACCGCGGGCGGCAGCATATTGGTAACGCTCCAGCAAGTACGGCACCAGGTATTGCAGCACCATCCACAACATCATCAACGCGGCCACGCGTGGCAGCGTGAAAATCAGACTCGATCCGCCCGCTGGCGTCTGGCTCGGCGCAGACGCCTTGGTGGATTCGTCGGTCGGCGATGAGTTCTCGGCAGGACCGACAGGCAGCGACGGAGGTTCCAGCGGTTGGCGGTATGGTTGCTCGGTGAATTCGTATGGATCAGACATAAGCCACTGCCCTCTTTATCTCCACCACTCGGGGAAACCCGATGCTGTGCATTATACCCACCCGCCGACAAGCTGCCGAGGTTTAGCATGGCTTCGAGACGCATATTTTTCCGCTTTCCGGCGGTAGACCTTGTCGCAATCGGCAGCCGAGTTACCATAGGCAGCCATGCCAAGTCGAATTCACCAACTCGACGAGCCTTGGTTTCCGCCGGTTTCCAAGTCCCGCCCGGACGGGCTACTGATGATCGGGGGCAGCCTGTCCCCGGAATGGATTCTAATGGCTTACCGGAGGGGAATTTTTCCCTGGCCGGTGGTCCTCGAGGATGCCGAGATTCTGGCTTGGTTCAGTCCGGACCCACGTGCCGTGTTGGACTTTGAGGATTTGCATGTCCCCGAACGATTGGGGCGGCGAATCCGGCGAGGCGAATTCGAGGTGACGTTTGATCAAGCTTTCGACGCTGTGATCGAGGCTTGCGCGGCGCCTCGAAGAGAATCCGACGGGACATGGATCACCCCGGCCATGGTGGATGCGTACCAGCGAATGCACGAATTGGGCTGGGCCCACAGCGTCGAAGTCTGGCAGAGCGGATCGTTGGTGGGAGGCCTGTATGGGATGGCGTTGGGCGGGTTTTTTGCGGGCGAGTCGATGTTCCATTCCCGGCGAGATGCCTCGAAGGCCGCGGTAGTCTTTTTGGTCGAACGCTTGCGCCAACGCGGTTTTCGTCTGTTCGACGTTCAGCAGTCGACACCTCACCTGCGGCGGATGGGGGCCAAGTTGATTCGCCGCCGCGAGTTTCTCGCACGTCTGGCGCAGTGCCTGGAATTGCCTGTTACTTTTGGTTAAGCGAACAAGCCGACGATGTTGGAAAACCCTCCTGAATTGACAGCCGAGCATTGGGATCGCTACTCGCGTCAAATCGGTCCCGGAGTACTGAGCCGGGAAGGGCAGCGACGGTTGGCAAACGCCACGGCTTTGATCACGCGTGTCGGTGGGATGGGCGGCCCCGCGGCCTTGATGCTGACGATGGCCGGAGTCGGCCGCATCGTCATCGCGCACGGCGGCGAACTGATCTCGCCCGACCTGAACCGCCAAGTGCTGGGCAGCGAAGCCGGTCTACATCAACTCAGGGCACCCGCCTTCGCCGATCGGCTACGAGCGATGAACCGGTTTGTGGACGTCGAAGCGATCGCTCACGAGCCGAACGACGACGAAGCTTGCCGACTGGCCGAGCGATGCGACATCTTTCTTTCCTGTCCGCCGACCTTTGACGAACGGCTGCGTCTGAACCGAGCGGCGGTGCGAGCGGGCGTCCCGCTGATCGACGCGGCCCAGTGGGGAATGAGCGGCACGCTGGCCGTGTACCAACCGGGGCGCACGGCGTGTCTGCAATGCGTCTATCCCGAACCGCCGCCCTTCGAAGAGGCGTTTCCGGTCGTCGGCGCCATCTCGTCGGCGATCGGATCGTTGGCCGCCTTGGAAGCCATCAAAATTCTGTCGGATACCGGCAAACCGCTCTGGGGCAAGATGTTCACCTACGATGCCTACCACGGCTACGTGGGCACGGTCGAATTGGCCCGCCGCGACGATTGTCCTTGCTGTGGGAGCACCGTCGAAACGCGGTAGATCGTGATCGCTTGCTTCTTCCCGAGCGGCCGGATTTCACTCCAGCCCAAGTTCGCCTTTCACTTGGCAGAACGCCTCGATGGCTCGTTCGAGATCTTGCCGAGTGTGGGCAGCCGAGATCTGCGTGCGGATTCGCGCCTTGCCTTTGGGGACAACGGGATACGAGAACCCGATCACGTAAACACCTCGGGCCAGCATGGCGTCCGCCATGCGGGACGCCAACGCGGCGTCGCCCAACATGATCGGCACGATCGGATGCTCGCCCGGCAAGATCTCGAAGCCCGAATCGGCCATGCCCTGGCGGAAGAATCGCGTGTTCGAATCCAAGCGATCCCGCAATTCCGTCGAACGCGACAGCAGATCCAAGGTCTTGATCGCTGCGCCGGCGATCGGGGGAGCGAGCGAATTGGAAAACAAGTAGGGCCGCGACCGTTGACGCAGCAACTGGACGATCTCGCGACGGCCGCTGGTGTAGCCGCCACTGGCACCGCCCAGCGCCTTGCCCAACGTTCCCGTGATGATGTCCACCCGGTCGCTCACGCCGTGATACTCGGGCGTGCCGCGACCTCGCGGTCCCATGAAGCCCACGGCGTGCGAGTCGTCCACCATGACCATCGCGTCGTATCGATCCGCCAGATCGCAGATCGCAGGCAGATTGGCGATCGTCCCGTCCATGGAAAACACTCCGTCCGTGGCGATCTGCCGAAACCGTGCTCCTGCCGCCTCCTGCAAGCGGGCTTCGAGATCCGCCATGTCGTTGTTCCGGTAGCGGTATCGGGCCGCTTTGCAGAGCCGCACGCCGTCGATGATGCTGGCGTGATTCAGCTCGTCGGAGATCACCGCGTCTTCGGCGCTCAGGATCGTCTCGAATAACCCGCCGTTGGCGTCGAAGCACGAGCTGTACAGGATCGTGTCCTCGGTTCCCAGAAACTCGCTGATCTTCTCCTCCAATTGCTTGTGGACCGCCTGGGTACCGCAGATGAAACGAACCGAAGCCAGTCCGTACCCCCAGCGATCCAATGCCTCGTGCGCCGCCGCGGTCACTTCGGGATGTTCGGCCAGTCCCAGATAGTTGTTCGCGCACAGGTTCAAGACCGGTTGGCCGTCCGCGACGCGGATGTGCGCAGCCTGCGGTGTCGTGATCATCCGCTCGGCCTTGAAGAGTCCGGCGGTTCGAATCTCGTCCAACTGCTTTGTCAAATACTGTTGAATCGCTCCGTACATCGCACAATTCCTTGGTGACAATAATTCGCAATTACGACTTGAAATCAGGCTATCTGTGTCCTTTGTGTGTATGTCAAATTGACGCAAATGAAATTGGGACCAATCTTCAAGGAAATTTAGAACACCCAAACGAGTGAAAAACCCGGTCGAGGCGGGGGCTTCTGTTGTCTCAGCAGGTCGATTGGCCCGGTTTCCCGTCCTTCTTGCTTCGCAGGGTTTGGCCCTCGACAGCCCAGCTTCGCTTCGTTAAAATCTCACCTCTTGCACAAAAACGAGGCAGATGCCAAATTCTGAACTCGCGATCCGGGAAAACGAATAATCTCACTAGGTGACAGGCATGTACGCGATTATTGCAGATGGCGGGCGACAGTACAAAGTGGAGGAAGGCCAGGAGTTGGAGATCGACTACCGAGAGCTCTCTTCCGGCGACGAACTGACGTTTGACCGGGTGCTTGCCGTCTCGGGCGATGAGGGTCTGAAGCTAGGAAAGCCGACCGTCGATGGTGCCAGCGTCACGGCCAAGGTAATCGGACCGATCAAAGGCGAAAAGATCTACGTCCAGAAGCTGCGCCGCCGCAAGAACTCCCGTCGCCGGACGGGGCACCGTCAGATCTTTACCCGCGTCCGCATCAACAAGATCTCGGCGTGAAGCACGCATGGCGTCTTGACGGCCGCAGCGGTTGGCCTAAGACTGAAGTTGGAAAACGGTTTGCGCTGCGTCGATCGGCGGTTGACTGCCTCGACACACGGTGCAAACGCCCATTGCCAGCGGGAATGGCGGAATTGGCAGACGCGCCAGGTTGAGGGCCTGGTGGGGGTTAACCCCGTGCAGGTTCAAGTCCTGTTTCCCGCACTTGAGCATCTTGAAAGGACTCGCTCTCAGACAAGAGCAGCGCGAGTCCTTTTTTGTTGCGCGAGGGCTGCTACCGGCGACCCCAGTACGAATCGGTGAACACTCTCGGCGGATCACGCCGTTCGGCTCGTTCCGAGTTCGACGAACCGGGCAGGTTCGGAATTTCCCCCGAGCGGTAGCCGCCGCCCCGTGGCCAGTACATGTAGGGAGGAGTTCCGTATCCGTACTGCGGCATCAGCCGAGTCTGCCCGGTGTTCAGGTTGTAGGAATACACCGGCCCGACGCTGGAAAAAAACGGCGTCGGACTGACTCGTACGTATCGGCGATCCGGCGAGACGACGGCGGAAGCCCCCAGATGCGTGCCCTCCGGCAGCCAGCCGATCACGGGCATGTAACCCACCGAATTGTAACGCTGCCACCACAGTTCGTTCTCGAGCATCTGCCGCAGCCACCTCGCACGCTGGAGTTCGAACTGGGCCTGTTGCAGCGCCACATCCGCCGCTTGATTCTGAGGAATCTGCTGCGCCAGGGTGATGTTGGTCAAAGCATCGATCTGCTTGGGCGTCATTCGGTTCAAACGCGTCTGGACTTCCGCAATCTCGCGCGGATGATTCAATCCCCGCACCATCTCGTTGCGCAGCCAAGCTCGCTTTTCCGCCGTGGTTTTCAGGACCGGTCGCTCGCCCGTCAGCTCGGGCGACGATTCTGCGCTATCCTGCGACCAAGCAGCCAACGGCAATCCGACGACCAGCAACGCACCGATCCACATCAAGCGTTTCATGTCTCACGCTCCTTTGCTTTTCCCAATACCGCCCGAGCCATCGTTCCCGTGAAAACCGCAGCACGTCAGTGAAGATCTCTGCCAGAGGACAGATCAAGCAATTCGTGTGCCGCGTCTTTCGCTGGAGTGACCGCTGTACCACGCTCTTGTGCAATTCTATGCGGGGTGCTGCTGAATTGGCAAGCGTTTCGCAGTTCGCTCGCCAAAACGAAAAGCATGGGGCACGAACAGACCGTGACGTCAATACGATCACAGTTTGCGATCGTATCGATGTCGCCCTTGTCAGCGGAGTGAATCCCGTTCTACGATAGGTTCCGTCTGACTGGTTGAAATCGACATCCGAATCACCGAGGGGGAGTGGCTATGTCTGGGTTCCGTGCGATTTTGTTGACAACGATGGGAGTTGTGGCGATTTCCGGTTGCGACGGTGCCAAAGTGGCGAAATTGACCGCCGAGAATCAGAAACTCAAGGAGCAAGTTGCCCAATTGGAAGCGAGCAGTGCTGAACTTCAGGGACAATTAAACGCTGCCCGCACGGACTTGGCCCGCGTCGACGAGATCCGTCAAGGTTACGAAGCGGCACGCACCGAGTTCCAGAAGAACTTGGCTCAACTTGCTCCGGCGTTGGGGATCGCAGGTTCGCCCTTGCCGCCCTTCGAACAATTGAAGGACAGCAGTTGGGTGAGCCGCTTCGCGCCCAATCCGGAATTGATGTCCGGACTGAAAGATCTCGAACAGCAGTTTCGCGGGCTCCTGGAAGCCGCGGGAAACCAACCCGGCACCAATCCTCGGCCCGAGGATTGAGGCAAGCGGCAGAAATCACCTTAGCAGCAGGACAGGCGGCCTTGCCTGTCTTCCGGCTCGCGACGGGCAAGAATGCCCGTCGCACGTTGATCCCTTTGGAGCCTGCTGAAATACTGGCAAGAACCGAGGTGGGGTAAGCTTCCAGCTTGCCGAGTTTTCGTATCTTTGATTCCCGCACTTTCCTAGACGCCCCATTTGGCAAGCTGGAAGCTTACCCCACGACTTTTTCAGCAGCCTCTTTTGGCTTCCAGTTCTTCCGCTGGAGTTTTTACACTCGCTGGCTCGTCGATCCTTACAACACGTTGGTGAAGCCCGGCATGCCGATCGGGTATTTTCCGTTTTCGTCCGGCATGACGGGGGCCGGCGAGTCCCATGTGAACTGGTCGAGACCGGGGGCGAGTTCCAGGTTCGACGCCAGGGCATCGTCCCAGGTGATCAACTTGCCGGATTCCGCGGCCATCCGTCCCAGGATGCCGGTCATCGCCGCCTTGGCGCAACGAGCTGTCTCGTTGTACGGCTTGTCGTTGCGGATCGCGTCCATCAGCAGATCCCATTCCACCTGATACTGGTTGCTGCCTGGTCCTTGATAATTCCAAATCTGGTTCTGGGCCGTCTGTTGGAAGCCGTTGTAGATCTTTGGATCGGAGATGCCCTCGCCCAATACCGCCGAGCCCTTGGCGCCGTGGATGATGTCGCCGAAGAATCCCCAGCAATTCGCCATGTGCCGGCCTTGTGCGAACATGCGGGTGCCGTCCGGGAAGTGATACTCGACGGCGTAGTGATCGAACAACTGATCGGCCGCGTCCCGGACCTGGCGTCCGCCCTGCCCTTGGGCCGAGACGGGCCAGGCATTCTTGACCCAGCAGCAGACGTCCAGGTTGTGGATCAGCCAGTCCAGCAGAAAACTGCCGTTGACCCACGTGAAACAGCTATAGTTCCGGATCTGGTGCGCCAACTCGCTCATGTCCTGGGCACGCGGACTGAATCCGACCGGTCCGTGTGCCCGATAGGCCCAGGCCGTGATGACTTCGCCGATGATCCCGTCGTGAATCCGGGCGACCGCTTCTTCCAGCGGTTTGGAGTGGCGGCTCATCAAGCCCCCGGCGATCTTCAGATTCTTCTTCGTTGCCTCGTCGCCCGCCGCCATCACGCGACGGATTCCGGGAGCATCGACCGCGAACGATTTTTCCATGAACACGTTGCGGCCTTGCTCGACCGCATATTCCAGGTGTCGCGGGCGAAAGGCAGGCGGCGTGGCCAGGATCACGACGCCGTTGGGGCCGAGGCAGTCGATGGCTTTTTGAAAAGCGTCCAATCCCACAAACTGCCGTTCCGGCGGCACGTCCATCTGGTCGGCGAATCGGCCAGCCAAATTCTTGTAGCTGCTCTGCAACCGGCTGTCGAAGACGTCGGCCATCGCGACCAACTTCGTCGGTCCGGACGTCGAGAGCGCATTCTGTGCCGCCCCGGTTCCTCGGCCGCCGCAACCGACCAACGCCACCTGGATCGTATTGTCTTCGGCGGCGTAGCTGCGGGGCGCGAGCGAACTGGCCAGCGCGGCGGTGGTGAGCGTCACCCCGGATTGCTTCAAGAAGTCGCGGCGAGTCGCGCTGTGACCAACGGATGCTTTCGGCTGGTTCATGGTCTGGGCCTTTCAAGGCACGAGGAAGGTCTGGCAGTGGAAGTTACGCACGGGGGCAGGCTCGATGCGGCTATCAAGGCAAGCAAGTCTGCATGGGCATAGTATCGTATGCCGCGAAGAAAGTTGCAATGCGAAGAGCCGAGCCGGAAATGGGATGTGCGGAATACGAACGTGCTTGAGTGTCCGACCTTGAAGTCGCTTCAATGCCGCCTCCGGGCGATTCGGAAGAGCCGGCTGAAGCTGGCACTACAAACGCGCGGATGCTTCGGCACGGGCACCTATCAGCCGCGGAGCCGCTGAGTCACGTGATGAACCACCATCGCCACTCGCTGGTCCGTAGCGGGAGACTTGTCCTTTTCCAGATTCAGGTCGGTCAGACGGACATGTTCGAAGCCCTCGATCCCGGCAGCTTCGAGCGTCTTTCGCGCGCACTCCCCGGCGCAACCGTCGATCACCACGATTTCATCGGCCGACTTGGCATCGCGTACCGAGCCAGGGTTCTGGGCGGCCAAACCTGCCAGACACCCCATCTTGCCGATTCCTAAGTCAACGAGTTCGCGAGCCGCCAGATCGGCAAGATGCCCGACATCGGAGCCACCCGAGCAGGCGAAGATCAACTGCTTGGCCGAATGGCAGATGCTGTGGTGTTGTGCTCGCAGCGGACACATGCAGTTGGGTCTCCCACCACGTAGATTTGTTTCCTTGAGACGAGACATGCCTTGGTCACAGTTTCGACTCCATGATACGCGACCGGCCAGCGGGAATCCACTGGCGCTCGACGAATTGGCGGCGCGGACCTTTCCTGATAACCTATTGGTCCTGATCGGCAATTCCTGCAATCACTCGCCCAAGCACAATCAGGAGAAACAGACATGACGGTAGACCGCTTGACCTTGTTGGACGAGTCGCAACCCAATCCTGCCGCGGACCGGCGGATCGGTCCCGACGAGTTAGGCGACGGCATGGCGGACTGCTGCGTCCTCCAGCAGCGTTTGCACGGAGGTCTGTGCGACGGAGTCGATGTCATCCGTGCGAAATGCGGCGATGTGACACTCGCCCTTCTGCCCACGCGCGGCATGGGCATCTGGAAGGTCTGGGTGGGCGACGAGGAGATCGGCTGGAAATCGCCGAACCGAGGACCGGTCCATCCGAAGTTTGTACCGCTGACCGAGCCGGGTGGCCTTGGCTGGCTGGATGGTTTTGACGAGTTGTTGGTGCGTTGCGGGTTGGAGAGCAACGGGGCTCCGGAATTCGACGCCAGTGGACGCTTGAAGTTTCCGCTCCACGGCCGCATCGCCAATCGGCCGGCGCACCGCGTTGAATTGTCCGTGAATCGCAGTGCGGGCGAGATCTCGTTGACGGGCGTGGTCGAGGAGACTCGGTTCCACTTCACCAAGCTGCGGCTGACCAGCACCGTTACTTTGCGGCGAGGTGCGCCGCGGGTGTGGATTCGCGACGAGGTCGAGAATTTTTCGGGCAGCGAAGCCGAGATGCAGTTGCTGTACCACATCAACTTCGGCCAGCCGCTCCTGAATCCCGGCTCGCGTTTCGTCGCGCCGGTGCGCCGCGTCGTTCCCCGGGATCTCCGCGCTGCCGAAGGCATTTCGACTTGGAACCGCTATGCTCCGCCGTTGGCCGGTTACGCCGAAGAGGTGTATTTCCTCGAGCTGATCGGCGACGAATCGGGCGTGACGCAGACGTTGCTGAAGAATGCCAACGATGACCGCGGCGTCAGCGTCCACCTGAACACGCGGCAATTGCCGTGCTACACGCTGTGGAAGAACACGACAGCCGAAGCGGACGGTTATGTTACCGGTTTGGAACCGGGAACGAACTTCCCCAATCCGCGATCGTTCGAGGGACAGCGGGGCCGGGTGGTCAAGCTGGCCCCCGGCGCGATCGCGGCATTCGATGTGTCGATCGAGTTCCACAGCGACTCGGAAGCGGTTCGGGGGGCCGAAGAAGCCATCTCGGCCCTTCGCGGTTTGGACAAGCCGGAGATTTCCGAGCGGCCACAGAGCGACTGGTGCGTGATCGGATGACCGCTCGATCGCCTTGGATGCGGGTCTGTTGTCCCCGTTGTTCGGCGGCTTCGCTGTGTGATGTCCCGCAGATGCTGGCCCGGCTGCGCGAACTGGGGATGCTGCGCCGCGAGAAGGAAGCATCCCAGGAGCTGGTGGCCGAGCTGTTCGCATCGGCCGCGGGTCGGATGGTCTGTTCGTCCTGCAACCATCGGGGACTGACCGTAACCGAAGCCGAGGACGAGTGGGACGACGACGGAGCCTGGAACATCGCACGCGCGTGCGTCGTCTGCGGCCAGCCGATTGCCGCCGAACGTTTGGCCGCGTTTCCCGATGCACAGCGATGCGTGGCCTGCCAGCAGGCAGCCGACCGCGGGGCGGACTCGTCGCCGCCCGACTACTGCCCTCGCTGCGGCACTCCCATGACACTTCGCCCGCGCCGTGGTCAGGGTCTGGCAGGCTACGAAATGGTCTGCCCGCAATGCAGGCGATGAGCCGACCAATGGCACCACACGAAACGCGATCCCCAGCGATGCCTCCCGCACTGGCGTCCTCCGCAGCACAGGCTGCCAGCCCGTGGCATCCGCGGATTCGCTTCCCGGCGCAGCATTCCTTGCTGTTGCCCGGCGCGTTGCTTCTGATTGCATTGGCCGCCGGCGGCTGCCGCCCTGCGGCGTTGGAAAACGGTGATCAAACCACCGAGTCGGCTCCGAACCGGGACCATGAGTTGAGTTTTGCCGAGCAAGTCCGCGGCGTGCGCGAGGGACGGCTGGACGTGATCGCCGTCGAGAACCAGACGATCGTCGATCTGGATCTTGCTTCCTTGTCCGGCCTGCAGGATCTGCTGGTCTTGACGCTGGACGACACGCGGGTGACCGACGCGGGTCTGGAATACCTCCGCGGCTTGGAAAACCTCGAACATTTGCGGTTGCGCGGCGCGGCGGTCACCGACGCGGGACTGGAGCACCTGCTGAAGCTGGAGAATCTGACGATCCTGAATCTGCCTCAAGCCCGTTTCACCGATGCAGGCTTGGCGCGGCTCGAGGCCCTGCCCAACCTGGAACAACTGCGGTTCAGCAGTCCGCACGTGACCGACGCGGGGATCGCTGCGATCGCCGATTTCCCGGCGTTGTGGCACCTGCACTTGATCCAAGTGCCGATCACCGACCGGGGGCTGTTACCATTCGAACGAGCGACGCAACTTGTTTCGTTGTACCTGGACGGCGTCCAAGTCTCCGACGACGGCTTGCGCAGCTTGATCACCCAGCGTCAGAAATCGTCTCTCCCACCGCTGCACCTGCACATCGACCAACAACACTGCGACTTCGACCCGCTGAAAGGAACGCACGAGCACTGAGCCGCAAGCGGTGGGTCGCGGCCGGCAAGACGGATCTCGCACGCGGCTAAGGATCGCTCGAGGAAAAAGTGTCAGGAGTCATTTGCCGGGAACCGGCCCTTCGGGTGCTTCGCACAAATGACTCCTGACACTTTCTTCTCGGCCATAAGCGGTCATTTCGGTACGGTGAAGATCGTTAGGCCGGTCAAGTCGCGTTCGGTTCCGCCGCGAATCAGGCTGGCAACATAGCCGGCGACAAAGCAGGAGGCGATCCCCGTGGCGGTGTACAGATAAGCGTTCATCTGGGTAAAAGCCCAAATCGATGTCATGACACCGCCGCCGACCAGAGCGCCCGTCAAGGCGCCGAACGCATTGGCGCGGCGCGTCATCACACCCAGCACGAACAGGCCGCCCAGGACGCCCATGAACAGCCCGATGATCATCAAGAAGGCGTCGAACAGCGATCGGATGTCGGGGTTGATGAAGATCAGCCCTAGCAGCGTCCCGGCGGCGCCCATCAGGAACGTGATGACCCGCGCGCTCCGCAAATAGCCGTCCTCCGTCCGGCAGGCGTTGAAGGGACGCATCCAGTCGGTTACGACGGTGGTGGCCGTCGAGTTCATGCTGGTCGAAACGGTCGACTGAGCCGCGGCAAAAATCCCGGCGACGATCAATCCGGCCAGGCCGATCGGCAGCTCGTTGGCGATGAACAGCGGAAAAATCTGGTCGGTGGTGATCGTCGGATCGAGTCGGCCAGGGTGCGTCCGGTAGAACGCAAATAACGCCGTGCCCATCCCGAAAAACAGCAGCGTGGCGGGCACCGTCATGACGGCGTTGGTCCAAATCGATCGGGCCGCGCGACGTTGGTCCGGCGTCGTCATGTACCGCTGGACGACTGCTTGATCGGCCGTGTACGACGAGATGTTCTGCCCGATCCCACCGATCACGACCACCCACAGCGCAATCTGGGCGCTGGTTACGTCCCAATGGAAATTCGCGATCCGAAACTTGTCCGCCTCGACGGCCATTGCGACCGAGCCCCCCAATCCGCCCTCGGTGCCCAGGACCAGCATCGCCAGGGCGAACAAGGCGCCGCCCAACAGGACCACCGTCTGGACCGTATCCGTCCAGATCACGGCCTCGATGCCGCCCATCGTACAGTAGATCACGCTCAGCACGCCCATCAGCAGTACCGACTGGGCGGGAGTCAGCGGCGTGGCCACGGCCAAAGCCAGTCCGGTCAGCGACATCACGACCGCCATGCGGAAAATGTGAAACAGGGTGAAGCTGGCGCTGCCGAAGAGCCGTACACCGCGGCTGAAGCGTTTCTCCAAGTACTCGTAGGCACTGGTGACGTTCAAGCGGCGGTAGAACGGCAACGCAACGAAGACGCCGACGAAGGCCACCACGGGAATCATCATGTTGCCGACGGAGTAGACCCAATCCTGCGCAAACGCCTTGGAGGGCAGGCCTGTGAAAGTCAGCGAACTGAGCATGGTGGCGAAAATACTGCAACCGGCGGCCCACCAAGGGATCTGCATGCCGCCGCGGAAGTAGTCGTCCGTGTTCTTGTTCTTGTTCGCGAAGTACACACCGATGCCGACCATCGCTGCCAGATAGCTGAACAGGACGCCGTAGTTGACGGCTCCGAAACCGTGCTGTCGTCCGATCGGCTTGACGCTCCATACCGAGGCCGATCTGACGCGAGGTCGCAGCTCGCCGCTGGCCACGATCATCCGCCCGTCCCACATCGCGGGAACGGTGGTCACCAGATTCTGCGGCGTCTCGCCGGCCGACGCCCAGGAATCGGTGATTGTGTGATATGCCCAGGCGGTGCGAGGAAAACCGGGGTGCTGGTCGCGGAGTTCGTCCGTTTTGAAGAACAGCGCACCATCGTCGCCGCCCAGGACCAGGATGTGGCTCTGCCCATAACCGATGCCGGTTCCTGCCACGGCCGGGCACGGCATTTCCGCACGCCTCCGCCAGGCGCCTGTCCGCGGCGTGAACTCCCAGACGTCCTTCAGGAATTCGACGCTGCCGCTCGCCTCCCTCCGTCCGCTCATGACGTAGATGCAATCGTTGTACCCGTTGTGCTGGCCGACCGTCAGGTTGAAAGCCCGCGGCGGGCCCGGCCATGCGTCCAATTCCTGCCAGACCAAGGCGCCCGGCTGAGCCGTCTTCGACAGATCCAGCGCCCAGAAGTTCTTCATCGCCGTGCCCAGACTCGGGCCGCCTTGGCCGCCCGCCAGATAGACCGTGTTGCCCACCAGCGCCGCTTGCCCGTGAGCGCACGGCTGTGGCAGAGGCGGAAAGTCGGTGCGGACAATCCGGGCGGCCTCACGGTCCCAACTCAGCAAAAAGGCGTCGCGAAACGTCTGTTCTGCATCGTTGCCGCCCATGCAGAGCACACCGTCGCGAGTCGAGACCGCGGCGCCGTAGCCGATCTTTCGCGGCAAGGTACCGCCGTCAATCCACTTGTACCCGTCGCCCGATTTGGTCAGGACGTGGATCGCGTCGTGCCACCGCTTGTCGCTCTCCCAAACCGGCCGCGCGAAATTGGCTCCGCCGGCAACGATCAGCGCCCCGTTGTGGACGCCGACGAACGGCCCGGCCACGCCCAGTTCGTCCGGAAGGTCCGGCAATTGCTGCCAGTCAAGCGAGATCGCATCGTCGGTCGCAGTCGCTCGCCCCGCGTTCCCGGCGAACACGAACGCCGTCATCAGAACCGCACCCAAGCAGCGCGCCGGCGTTCGTTTTGGTTTCATGGCTCCCTTCCCTTCGGTTTGTCGCGGTACGGATTTCAATCGCATCTCGAGACGTCTGCGATTGTTCAACGGATGCACCCCGCGTGTCAATCCTGCTTGAGTGCTGCAGCGGGCCGCGTTACGATATCCGATGCATTCGGTCGAAGCTGTCGTCTCTCTGCTCCGCGGTCCCTACGGAGGAACTCGATCATGCGCCACGCAACGCCATCTCCGCTTTGGCTTTCTGTCCTCACCCTGGCCATCGGTTTGGGGCAAATCGCATCCTTGCTCGACGAGACGGGGGCAACCGCCGCCGAACCGTCGCCGATCCTTTCGCAGACGGCGAACACCTGGGTCAAACTCAGTCCGCTGCCCGATGGCCCGGTGTCCCCGCGGTTGGGCTACGAAGGCGCGTGCGTCTGGGATAATCGCCATCAATTGCTCGTTCGCTACGGTGGCCACAATCAAGGCGGCGGAGGCGAACAGCATGCGGAGGTTTGGACTTTCGATCCACGCACTGCCGTGTGGACGCTGAAGGAACCCAACACGTCGCCGCCCGGAGTGTGCTGCAACGCGCAGAACGTCTACGACCCGACGATCCAGCGCTACATCCGCTTTCCGTTTTTCAGCGGCAGCCACGGCTGGCAGTGGGAGCGCGAGCTTTACCTGAACGACTCCTCGGTTTGGACTTACGACTTGACGAACAATCGTTGGCGCAACATGCGTCCGCTGCCGACCCCGCGCATGGCCCCGTACCGCAGTGCGTCGTGGGACAGCGACCACCAAGTCGTCGTGGTGTTCGGCGGCGAAGGCAGCCACGAGGGAACGCGAATCTACGATCCGTGGCGGAACGAGTGGCGATGGCCCAAGCCGGAGGTCGAGCCTGAACCGCGCAGCGGCGGCACGATGGCCTACGACGCGGCCCGCAAGCTGCACGTGCTGTTCGGATCGCAATTCAGCGACGACGCGCACACGTGGGCCTACGACGTCGCCCGCAACCAGTGGCGGGACATGCGGCCCGATCCGATGCCGCCGACCAAGGAGAACGACGCAGTGCTGACCTACGATCCGGTCCATCGCGTCGTCCTGGCGTTGGTCAAGGTGACTACTGGCAACGAGGACCAGGCCCGTCACGAACTACAGACGTGGGCCTACGACGCGGGCGCCAACCGCTGGACGCGCATGAACCCCGCCGTGGAACCGGACGCGGGCGGCAACCGCACGCGGAACCTGGTGTTCGCTCCGGAACTGAATCTGGCGATTCTGGAAAACTGCCTCGGCAACCCGCGGGAACAGCAGGTGTGGGCCTATCGATACGCCGAGACGCAGAACGGTTACGAACTGCCCTCGCCCAAGCGGCGCGACGGCCCGCCCATCGTCGAAGACGTCGTGGTCTCGGTCATGGCTGCTGACCGCGTCGAGGTAAGTTGGCTCGCACCCGCGATTCCGGCCGTCCGCGGCTACCACGTGGAACGCGCGGTGGTCGAGGTGTGGAGCGAGGACCAACTGCGACGGCTGAAGGCCCGCACGCCGTCGCTCGTCTCTCCGTCGGTCGGTGCGATCCACCGCATCGGGCCGTTCCAACGATTGACCGAAACGCCGATTCAGTCAACTTCGTTCGTCGACCAGCAGATCGATCTAAGCAGACCGCAGGTTGTCGAAGGCGATCCGGTCTACGAACGTGAGATGCATCGAGACCAACTGGATGTCGGCGGCCGGCTGTACCGCTGGGGCGTCTATGCGTACCGGATTCGCGTTGTCGGCGATTCGGACGCCGAAAGCGGTCCGTCGCCGGCGACGTGTACCATTCCAGCGTCGCCGCAGCACTTGTTCAGCCGCGAGGACGGCACGGCGTGCCAACTGAAATGGGCGGCCGACCCCACGCAGGCCGTTGCCGGGTATCGCGTCTACCGCATGGATGGCCGTTGGGACAAGGATCCCGTCTCACGTCTGATGGAAGACCCGGTCGCCGAGCCAGCGTTTACCGATCCGACGGCCGGCAAGTCCACGCGGCGCTACTATGTGGTCGCCGTCGACCGATTGGGCCAGGAGGGCTTCCCCTCGTCGCCCGTCTGGTTCCGCCGCGAATGGCAGCATTACTACGAGCCCTTCGTCGGCCCCTGGCACCAGTGATCGCGAACCGATGGAATCGAGGGAACCGCAGAATGTCGAAGGCAGAGGAAGCCCTCTCCTCGACTTCCCTTCGACTTTCGACATTCCTCGTTCTGCGGTTCCCCAACTTGAAAGGATCCACCGACCATGAAGCCCTTTTCGTTCGTCTTGACTGCGGTTGTTTTCGTCCTGCTTGCCAACCCGATCCGCGCTGCCGAGCCGCCGATTGAGGCGGAGACGGTCGTCGACATCGCTCCGTTCTTTGCGCCGCCGGCCGGATTGCAGTTGGACGTCCAACGGTACCGGTCGCCGCTGGTGTTCGATGACGGGCGGCCCGTGACCACGCCCGAGGAGTGGCGGCAGCGGCGTCAGGAGTTACTTCGCTTCTGGCATCAGACGCTCGGCCCGTGGCCGCCGTTGCTGGAGCGGCCGAGGATCGAGGTTCTGGAGAGCGTCGGGCGCGACGGCTTCAGGCAAAGCCGCGTACGACTGCCCGCCGCGATGGACCTGAGTATCGAAGGCTATCTGTTGATGCCGCAGGGCGACGGGCCGCATCCGGCGGTGTTGGTCGTGTACTACGACCCGGAGACTGGCGCGGGACTCGGCGAAAAGAGCGCACTGCGCGACTTCGGGTACCAGTTGACCCGCCGCGGATTCGTCAGCCTGTCGATCGGCTGGCCTGGCAACTGGACGAAGCAGGAGAGCCCGCGGAGCCAGCCGCTTTCGAGTCTGGCCTACATCGCGGCCAACTGCCACACCGCGCTGGCGGCGTTGCCTGAGGTCGATGGGCAACGGATTGGGATCGTCGGTCATTCGTTCGGCGGCAAATGGGCGTTGTTCGCTTCGTGCTTGGACGAGCGGTTCGCTTGCGCGGCGTATTCCGATCCGGGCATCGTGTTTGACGAGAAGCGGCCGAACGTGAACTATTGGGAGCCCTGGTACATCGGCTGGGAGGCCGAGCGGACTCGCAAACCGGGCGTTCCGACCGACGACAATCCCCGCACGGGCCCCTACCGGATGCTGATGGAAACCGGCCGAGACTTGCACGAGTTGCACGTGCTGATGGCCCCCCGCCCGATGCTGGTCTCCGGCGGCGCCGAAGATCCGCCGCAACGCTGGTCGGCCTTGCAGCACACCGTCGCCGTCAACCGTCTGCTGGGTTACGAGAACCGAGTCGCCATGACCAACCGCCCCGGCCACAGCCCGACCGAGGAATCCAGCGAGCAACTCTACCAGTTCTTCGAACACTTCCTGAAGCCTGCGAAGCCCTGACTCGCTCGCGTCGGTCTCCAGGAAATCGATTGAAAGCAACAAGCTGTTGCCCAGAGTTCGAATCCGGTGATTCCTCGCACTATCGCTCCGATTCAACCCGTAGCATCATGGCGACGGGCCACCGCGGCAACCCTGTTACGCGGCTCGGACCAGGACAGCGCTGGCTTGTCCTTGAGGGGTGACGCTCAGGTTGAGCACGCAGTTGCCGGGCGAAACACCGGCGCCTTGAGCGGCTCGGATCGGGCACGCTGGGTCGGGGGTTTCGAAGTTCAGGATGGGAAACAGTGTTCCGTGTCGCATCGCCATCAAACTGGCGATCAATTCGACCATGCCACCGGCGGCGCCCAGATTGCCGATGTAGCTCTTCGCCGCAGTGACCGGAACGTTCTGGCCATCGGTTCCAAAGACGGCGTGTATCGCGGCGGCTTCTTGCGCGTCGTCATACCTGGTCGACAGGCCGTGGGCGTGGATATGCCCAACGTCGGCGGGTGAGACGCCAGCCTTCCCCAGAGTCTGCAAGATCACGTTTTCCAACGCCTGACGTGTGTCGCCCTTGCCTGCCCGATCCATCACCGCGGACGAGCCGTATCCGAGCACCTCGCCCAGGATCGTCGCTCCGCGGACCTCGGCCGAACGCAGCTCCTCCAGCACGATCGCGGCGGCGCCCTCGCCCAGCACCATGCCCTGGCGGTGCAGGTCGAAGGGACGGCTGAGCGTCTGCGGTGCTCCGTCGCTTCTGGCGATTTCCTCCTGCAACGCGACGTGGACCGTGCGCAACGGGTGCAACCGGGTTCCTGTGGCACCGGCGAGCATGATGTCGGCGTTACCCCGTTGAATCGTGCAATACGCCTCGGCCACGGCCAGATTCGACGAGGCTTCGCGCAGCGTGACCGAGTTGTTCGGGCCCCGCAAGTCGTTGTAGATCGCGATGTGGCTGGCCGGCATGTTGGGCAGGTATTTCAGCAACCACAGCGGCGTCACCTGGGACAGGCCATCGACTGCCCAACGACGGAAATCGAACTGCCCGTCGGCGTTCAAGCAGTGCCGCACGCCTTCGGTGAATTCTTGCGGATCGGTCATGATGTAGTCGGAACCATACACCGCGCCGGTTCGATCCACATCGTAGCCCCCCAGCCGGAGCTCGGCATCCTGCAGGGCCAACTGCGCGGCCGCAACGCCCATCTGGATCTCGCGGCACATCACCTTCAGGCCTTTGCGGATCGTCCGCTTCAGCTCGGCCGTCAGTTCGCCGAAGTCTTCGATCTTTCCGGTAAAATCCCAGGCTTCGGCCGCACAGTGAAACGGCAAGGCTTCAGACGGCAAGCATCGGATCGGCGCCACACCGCTGCGGCCCGCTTGCAGGGCATCCCAGAGCGCCTGCTTGCTGTTGCCCAGCGGGCTGACCAGTCCTGCACCGGTGATCACAACGCGACGTGAAGCGGTCGACATGGTAAAACGGCATCCTCGCGAATCGAGTCTCTGGAAATCTGGCATCCCCTCGAATGAGACACGGTCACCCGAGGAACCCGAATTCTATTGCTAATCGGCTAGATCATTCTAGTTTCCGTGATCAACATGTCGAGACTTGTCGGGAAAGCTTATGCCCAGTGACGACGCTCCCGTTCATTCCGATCGTACCCGATTGCACCACGGCCGACCGTGGGCGAATCCGTGAGAATTCGGATCGAGGCACTTCACCAAGACCCTCTTCCACCAGGTCAATCAAATCCCCACTTCGGAAGTGGCTCAGGCTTCGCCGCGGTCGTCCGCACTGCGCCGAATCATCTTCAACCCGCCGATCTCGGCACAGGCTGGCTGCTCGGAGGACCGTCGCGGAAGTCCCGGCAACCGTCGCGGTCGCACCCGGGCCTGTTCCGCCTCCGCATCGCTTCCGTGGATTTGCCACAATTGCCGCAGCGAGCTGGGACGCACTCCGTCATGGCCCGTCTGGACGAAGACGATGTCTCCGGTCGTTGCAGCCAGCGTCCGATCGATCGAACCGAAGTCCCGATCCGCGGCCTCGCCACGGGCGAGTCGGACTTGAGGATACTGAACCGCTAGGTCTTGAGCCACGTCCAGCGTATGGTCGCTGGACCCCTGGTCAACGAGCAACACTTCGAATCTCTCGGTTAGATCGTTCAGCACCTCGAACAAGTGCTGCACGTTCTCCGCCAGAGTTTTTTCGGCGTTACAGACCGGAAGGACCAAACTCAACGAACGACTCACGATCGCGACCTTTCATCAAGGAGCCCACGATGCACGAAGGGGTGGATTGTCGAAAAGATCGGCCTGAATCGTTTCAAAACTGAAATGAACAAGGGACCGCTCCGGTTGTCGGACGTGAAGCGATTGCGAGAGACATGCGAGTCGCAGGTGTCGGACAGGACAAGGCAGCCGTCCAGGGCAACGGAGGATTCAGGAACGAGGGGGTAGCGCGAGGTCGTGCTGGACGATCTGCGCCTCGGCCGTCACATCGCCGACAACCCGAGGACCAAACGCAGAACCACGGTCACCGTCAGATACAGGCCGTAATGCAAGGCGCCCACTCCGAAGTCGAAATCCAGACTGGCGTACGCGGTGAATGCTCCCAAACCGATCAAGAGCGGGGCCAGGAAGGCCATGTGGATCAATTCCAGCTCGTCCAGTCGCAGGCCATAACCGGCGATCAACGGGATCAGCCCCCAGAGCAGCGCGTACACCAGCGAACACGCACCCACGCGGACCCATAGCTCGCGGCCTCGGAACGGTTCGTATTCATCGTCCCGGAGGAACGCATAGCCCGACCAAGCCAGCGGAGGCGCCAGCACCAGCGCGCCGATGCCCAGCAGCAGCGGCGATGCTTGGCCGCGCAGCATCCAAGCGGCGACCAGCACCAGCAGACTCGATATCCCGGCAACCGCCGCCAGCACCGGCGAGAATTTCGCTTCCTTGCGCGCGATCGGCTTCAGGACGGCTCGGCCCTTCGTGTCCTTGGGGCCGAAACTCTCCGGCTCGTGGATCACGACTTCTTCGGTCTTGTCCGGAACCTTGATGACCGTCTTGCACTTCGGGCACGGCCCCTGCTTGCCGGCGAATTTATCGTCGACCGAAAACCGCTTCTTGCAGCCTGGACAAACAACGTTGATGGCCATGTTGACTGAGATTACTCCTCGGCTCGTTCCGCCAAATCCCGTTCGTTGATCAGCACGAACCGCTTGCTGTCCAGGGTTTCAAGCGCCACTTCGATGTTGTCGACCATCAAGGCCAGCACGGGCTGATGATGCGGGTGGACGATCAGCGGGTAAGTCTGGACGATATTGATTTCCGCCTGGATCAGCGCCGAGCAGATCTGCAGCAGCGGCTGCGAACCGCTCGGCAACTCGACGCAGATCAGATCCGTCTCGATGATCGACAGTCCAGCCCGCTCCAGGATCTCGCGCCCCTGTTCGGGGTGGCTGAGCACAAAGCGGACAATCGCGCACTCGGTTGCGTCGTTGATGGACAAGCCGACGATCCGTACGCTGCTGCCCTCGAAACGCCGCACCACCTCGAGAAGTTGGCCGACCCGGTTCTCCAGAAAAACGGTAAACTGGCGAATCGTGGGATAATCCCGTCCGCGGAGCGTCGCAAAGTCCAGCCCGGCACTCTCGCCAATACTCATCGTTTTCCCCGAGCCTTTCGGAACATGATCTCAAGACGGAAATAGGCTACAATCGCCACAAGATAGAGGAATCCTCGGGTCCGGTCAATGTTTTTAGTCTCAAACAACTTGAAGAAACTGGCGACCGGACTGTTCGAGCAACCGGATGCCCGCGAGGCGTTTATCGAGGCGTTACGGACGCCCGCGGCCTGTGATCCAGCCCTGGTTTGGTTGCTGGATCGACCTGCCCCGTTCCCGTTCCGCATCCTGCCCGGCTACGACTGGCAGCCCGCGTTTGTGGACCGCGTGCCGTTCGGCGACCGCCCGGGCCAGCATCCGCTTCACCAGCAGGGAGCCTATTACTGCCTGGACCTTTCGTCGGTATTTGCGGCGTGCGTACTGGAGGCTGTCGTGGACCCGCCCGCAACCGTCGTGGATGTGTGTGCTTCGCCCGGCGGCAAAAGCATTCTTGCTTGGCGCCTGTTGCAGCCGGAACTGTTGCTGTCCAACGAAGTCATCGGCAAACGCACCGCGGCCTTGATCTCGAACCTGCAACGCTGCCGCATTCGGCCCGCGGCCGTGCTGTCTCGCGACAGTTCGATCCTGGCCGAGACCTGCCCGCAGTCGGCCGACCTGGTCGTGGTCGACGCCCCGTGTTCGGGCCAGTCATTGATCGCGCGAGGCAAAGACTCGCCCGGCTGCTTCCATCCGGCGACGATCAACATGAACGCCAATCGCCAACGCCGCATTCTCGCTTGCGCGTCCCGCGTTGTCGCGCCCCACGGTTACCTCGCCTATTTCACGTGTACCTACGCCCGCAAGGAAAACGAGAACAACGCCGTCTGGCTCATGAAGCAATTTCCCCAGCTTCGGCCGCTGCCGGTGCCGCGCCTCGCTGCGTTTCAATCCCACTTGGCCGATTTCCCCTGCTATCGCCTTTGGCCCCAGCAGCGCATCGGCGCCGGCGCCTTTGCCGTGATCTTCCGCAATGAAGAAACCGGCACGCGCCGCCCGTTCCCCCTTGACCAACTCCGGCCCATCTGGCGCTCGCCGATTGCGGGACGAGAGAGCTAAAGCGAACCCAAACCGGTCCGCGACCGAGGCTCGTTTGGTTTCACTCCACCAGCCGGTATTCCGCGCTGGTGCGGCGGACCTTCTCCCGTTCGTAGCCGGCCTTGATCTCGGCTTCGTCCAGTGTGCGTTTGAAAATCCGCACTTCGTCGAGCAGGCCGATGAAGGGTTGCCAAGTGGAACCGAGCGTCAGCTCCGCCGGGACGTCCAGGGCACCGGTGAAATTCGCGGGCAATTCATGGGCGCTATCCAGTCGGCCGTTCAGGTAGAAGCGAACTTGGCGCCCCGTCCGATCCACGACCACGGCGACATGGCTCCAAGCGTTCTCGGGGATTCCCGCCTGTGTGCGGCTCACGCGGCTGATCCGGTTGCTGTCCGCCATCTCCAGGCTCACTCTGCCGGCCGGCGTGATGTCCAGTACCCACCAGGTGCGCGGATGGTCGTTCTTGGACATCAAGCGGCGGCGGGCGTCGCTTTGGTCGATGGCCAGCGTTGTCGGGCAGATCCAGAAATCGATGGAAAAATCGCCGGTGCCGAAGCGCAAGCTATCGTGGTCCTCGATGGCCACATGGGTATTGGCCGAGTCGCAATGCAGCGCCGTGCCGAATGCGCCGGTGGCGAGCCTCGCCCACACCTCGCCGTCGTTGCCGTAGCCCGATTGATCTTTCACGACGTAGTCATTGTCTTCGGCAAACGCCCAATGCCCGACAAGCTGCTGGTCGTTCGGTGGTTCGGCGGGCATTCGGCGTGCGCGGGCCGCAGAACGCGCTGGACGGCGTTTGGGCGGTTGGGCGAGTTCTTCCTCGGTGCCCAGTTTCAAATTGTCGATGCAGAACATCGTGGCCGTCTGGCTGTTGCTGCAGATGCCCAACCAATCGATGCGGCGAAAGCCCTCGCTCCGGTACGGGATTTCCCTGACGACGGGCTCGCGTCCCGGCACGGAGAGGGTCAAGCGATAGGTCCCCGACGTCTCGGCGCCCAGCGCAATCTCGATCGACACATTCACCCACTGGCCAAGCGGCATGGTGCCCACCGGCAGTCCGCTGGCAGTCACTGCACCGTCCGGCGACACCCAGACCGTGGGGCCGACGCGATACGGCGCCCCGGTTTCGATTTGGCGTGCCTCGATGAAGAAGCTGGCGGGGGCCTCGGCGCTGTTCAGCATGTCCCACACCAGCTTGACCTTACCCTCGGCATACGTGCGTTGATAGTAGACATGCGGCGTCCAACCGTAACGCTGATCCGGGGCGTCGATGAACTTCAGGCTCCGAGTGCCACCGCTCGCCGCATCCGCCGAAACCAGTACCGCCGCGCCGTTCTCGCCCTTGACGATGCTGCCGTCGAGTGGTTCGGCATTCGGCTCGTCCGCCTCGAAGTCGAAGTTGATGACCAGCGGGACTTCGACCGGCGGCGGAATCTCGTTGCGTTCCCGGTTGGGATAGTTCTTCGGCAGCGCGACCCACCGCGGATCGCCGTACAGTCCGGACTGCTCGACGTCGATCGGCTGGAAGCCCAGTCGCAGCGCGGGCGAATCGGGCTGCAATCGGAAGTCGTATCGTTCCGGATCGACGAAACGCGGGTCGGCCACGATGGAGCCCTGGTCCTTGCCATGCTCCTGCCAGGCCGTGAAATCCATGCCCGCGAAGGTCGGTTCGCCGCCTGTGCTCCAATACACGTTGCGTCCGATCTGCCAGTCTCCATTCTTCCATGGACCGTCCAGCATCCGCGTGTTCGCGCCACCGTAGACGATGTTCCGTTCCGCGATGTAATGGCAGCGCACATCTTCGCGCGAGCGGCGGAGTTGGCCCGCATCGCCCAGCGCGAGAACGTTGTTGCGGACGATGCACTCCATGCCATAGTGCATGAACAGCGGGCTGTTGCGGACGCGGTACACCACGTTGTTCTCGATCAGGATGCCCGTACTGCCCTCGTCGGGATAGATGCCCGAGCCGTGGGAGACATGTGCATAGTTGTATACATCGTGGATGTGATTGTGGCGCACGGTGGTCCCCGGCGACACGCCGAGCGTGTAGATCGCGCCCATGTCGCCCAATCCGTCCCCGTTGCCCAAATGGTGGATGTAGTTAAAGTCCAGGATGTTATGGTTGGCGCTGCTCGGCTGGAAGCCCCACGACCAACCGCAGGAGATGCCCGTGTAATCGAAATTCGAGATCTCGTTGTGCGTCACCGTGTTGTGCGAGCTTCGGCCGATCCAGACGCCGTGGGCCCCGCGAAACATGTGCGATCCGTCGTGGATCAGGTTGTTGTCGACCGTGTTGCTCCCGGCCGGGAACTGATCGTGGATTCCCCAGCCGCCGCCAAGATAGACGCCTCCGCCGCCCAAGTCGCGGAGATGACAGCGTTGGACAAGGTTGTCGGTACAGCCGGATGCCAACCAGATGCCGTGGGCTCCCGTGTGGGCAATCTCGCAATCCACGATGCTCGCGTGACGCAGCCCCTGGGCGTGGATTAGTCCCGGTTGGTAGATTTCGCCCTGCCCCGGATTGCGCAGCCGAAACAGATTCGAGTTGCTGTGGCGAAAGGCGATGCCGCGGAAATGCAGATGTTCGACGTACTGCTCCTTGGCCGGATCGCCGTGGATCTCGACCAGTGTTGAAGTGACGACCGGAGCGACTGCGTCCACCGTCTCCGGCGTTTCGCCCGGCAGCGGGTAGTAGTAGAGCGTGCCCGCGCCCGGGTCGAGATACCATTCGCCCGGTTCATCCAAGGCCTCGAACACGTTCTCGACAAAGTACCGCTGTTGCCGCTGCCAACGGCCCATCGGCCAGGGCGCGGGTTCGCGCAGCAGGACGCTGCGCGACTCGGTGTCGACCGAGCGGATGTGGTGAATCGACGTTTCCCACGAATGGTAGACAACGACGATCGCGTCCTGCAGACGGTTCCACTCCCGAAGGTCGTCGTCGTGGAAATAGAAGCTGCGGTTTCCGCCTGCCACCGTCGGTCCGTCGGTGCGGAAAAATTCGCCCCGGTTCGGGGTGCGGGCGCGGGTACGCCGCTGGCCGTTGACGAACAACTGGTTGAAACGGCCAACGGCGCCCGTGCATGCTGGCGGAACGTTGGTCCGCCATAGATGTCCGTCTTGCTTCCAGCCGGAAATCGGCAGACCGCCACTCACCACCGGACGTTCGCCCGGGTAGGCCGCGTAGGCGACCGGACACGCCTCCGTGCCCGAGTCCTCCGGCGTGAAGACCAGCGGCCGATTCTGCCAATATGTGCCCTCGCGCAAGAGCACGATGATCGGCGCCGTGATCCCTTCGGCGTTGACGCCTCGGGCGATCTGCTGTGCCTGAACGACCGTCGCCACCGGCCCGTCCGTCCGCCCCGTGTTCGGCGCCGCGAGCGTTCCCGACCAAGCGTCGTCCCCGCCCGGATCCACGTACAACACCCGCCCCCCAAACGGTACCGGCTCCAATGCATGGATGCCCGGTGCCGGTGCGATCCTCGGTTCGCCCGCCTCTTGGCCGAAGCTTGATAGCACCAGCCCAAACACGGTCAGCGCGGAAATCCAACAGGCCACAAATCGCACGGCATGGTTTCGCATCGCAGAGTCCTCTTCTTTGCCGCAGTCGCGGACGAGATCAGGCGTATTCCCGGTTGGTGATGATGCCGGGTTGCGGGATGGGGTAGATCCCGTTGGCGTTCACCAGCAGCGGCGCTTCGGAGTCGGCGGTAAACCGGTCGACCATCGGCGCCATCTCGTGCTCGCAGTTCAGCATCTCGTCGTACGTGATGATGCGGCCGGTGTGAGCAGCCATGCGGCCCATCGACGTCACCAGACTGGCGATCGCCCCGCGTTCGACTTCGTTGTACGGTTTGTCTTCACGGATCGCCGCGACCAGATCGTCCCATTCCAACTGGTAGGGACTCGGTTCTTCCGGCGGTCCCCACAGCCGGTTGGCTTCCTCGAATTTCTGGCCGCTGAACGTGCGGACTCGGCCCGGATGGTGCGACCGGGTCGAGATGATCGCGCAACCTTTCGTGCCATGGGCGTAACTGGCGAATTCGTTGTGGCAGCCGGTGATGTTGCGGCCGTAGTAGAACAGCTTGGCTCCGTCGGGATACGTGTACTCGACCGAATACGTGTCCAGATTCTGATCCACGTAGCCTTCGCGGTAGTGGCGTCCGCCCAGCGCAGCGGCCTCGACGGGCCAGGCGTTCTTCATCCACGAGCACTCGTCGATCTGGTGGATGTAGTAGTCGCTGTACACACCACCGCTGGCCCAGATGAAGCTGTGGAAGCGCTGGATCTGGTACATCAGATGGCTCATGCCCTCCGGCGGCAGGCCGACGGCGGCGGACCGGCCGCTCATGCGGTACGCGCGCAGCGCGGTTAGATCGCCGATCTCGCCGTCCTGGATGCGGTTGAACAACTCCTGGCGCCCCTTGCAGTGCCGCACCATCAGGCCGACTCCGCATTTCAGGTTCTTCTCGACCGACTTCGCGGCCAGTTCCAGCATCCGCTTGGTCGTCGGACCGTCGACCGTGACCGGCTTCTCCATGAAGACGTTAACGCCCTTGTCGATCGCGTAGGAGAAATGGACCCAGCGGAACGCGGGCGGCGTGGCGAAGATCGCGACGTCGCCGGGCTTCAGGCAATCGATGGCTTTCTTATAGCCGTCGAAGCCGAGAAACTGACGCTCTTCCGGAACGTCGAACTGATCGGGGAACCGCTGCGACAACGCCCCGTAACTGGCTTTCAAACGGTTCTCGAACACGTCGGCCAGCGCGACCAGCTTGATCGGACCGTTCTTGACCGACAGGGCGTTTTGCGCTGCGCCCGTGCCGCGGCCGCCGCAGCCGATCAAGGCCACTTGGATCGTGCTGTCCTGCGCCGCATGGACGCGCGAGGCGCCGGCTGCCGCAGCCAGCGAAGTCGCCGCGGCAATGCGCCCCGTGTCCTTCAAGAATTCGCGGCGCGATGCCGTTTGGTTGGTCGTCTGACTCATCGGATTGCTCCTAGGGTGTGTGGATACAGAGGATTGAAGAACGGCGAAGAACATTTGACACTAGTCGTCGCTCCAGCGAAAGGTCTCGGCCTGGAAGACCGGATCCGGCCGGGTGACCGTCGTCAGCCGCCCCGCCCCGTCGTAGGCAACTCGCAAGAAATGAGCTACCGCTACTTGCAAATCCGGTAGCTTTTTTCTTGCGAGTTGCGTAAGTCATCGCCGTGACACGTCCGGCGAAATCCGTGCTCGTCTGCAACTGTCCGCTGCTGTACGCGAACGTCTTGGTCCGCCCGCCCGGTTCGACCATCTCGGAAAGCGCGTCGGGCACGCTGTCCTCGCCCAAATCAATGAAGTCGAACGTCGTCGCGTTGCCCACCCGGTCCCGCGCGGGAACCTCCGTAGAAGCTGCGCGCCCGACGCGGTAGAATTCGCTGGAGTGACTACTGCCGATCGGCGGAAGCAAGTCTTTGTCCGCGGAAACCGCACCGATTTTCTAGCGAGCCCGAAATGCTGAAGTGGATTACTCTCGGATGGCGCCGCCTCGTCGCGTACTTCGTCGCGGGTTTGCTGGCGATCCTGCCGCTGGTGCTGACCGCCGCCATCGTCGTTTGGGTGGCGACGTTCCTGACCGACTATCTTGGGCCAGCGACGTTCGTCGGCCGCACGCTGGCCGCTCTCGGACTGAAATTCGGTTCGGACGGCATCGTGGCCTACGCGACCGGCTGGATCGTCGTGCTGGTCGCGCTGTTCGGTTTGGGATTGCTGGTCGAATTGGGCGCAAAACGCCTCTATCATCGCCTGCTCGACCACCTGATCCGCCGCGTCCCGGTGATCGGCAGCCTGTACGGCAGCTTGAAACAACTGGTCGGCATGTTCGAACACAAAGAGGAAACCGAACTGAAAGCGATGAGCGTCGTGTTCTGCTATTTCGGCGGCCGCCAGGGACCGGGCGTCCTGGCCTTGATGCCTTCGCCCGACCCCTTGCAGATCGACGGGCAGGATTATTACGTCGTGATCATCCCGACCGCGCCGATTCCCTTCGGGGGCGGATTGCTGTTCGTTCCCGTGGATCAGGTCAAGCCGGTCGCCATGTCGGTCGACAACTTCATCAGCATCTACGTGTCGATGGGAGTCACCACGCCCGAGTTCATGCAACCGACCGATAAGTCAATCGGAAAACCGGCAACGGACTCGTAGTAGTAGGCCGCAAGGACTGGATTTGTCCGAGGTGCTTTGGTCCCCGGCAGAATCGGGGGAAAATCTGCCTGTAACTGGACGCGCTGCCGATCAGTGATTAGAATTTCGGCCCAAGTGCTCGCGGTCTCGCCCTGCGTCCCGGGATGTTCGCGGTTCGGTTCGACGCGGGAAACGAGGTCGAGCGAAGCGGAGAGTGTGATTTGAAAATCGAACGAAGGCGGAGCGAAAAGCGATGGAAAAGATGCGTGTCGGGATTCTAGGTGCCACCGGGATGGTGGGCCAGCGGTTTGTGCATTTGTTGGGCGATCATCCCTGGTTCGAAGTGGTCGCGGTCGCGGCCAGTCCGCGTTCGGCGGGCAAGACGTATGCCGACGCCGTGGCGGGACGCTGGGCCATGCCGGCCGACATCCCGGCGAAGGTCGCCGACCTGACCGTGGTCGACGTGCAGGCGGTCGATTCGCTCAGTCAGGAAGTCGCCTTCGTGTTCAGCGCACTGGACATGGACAAGCAGGCCATCCGCGACGTGGAGGATGCCTATGCGAAACACGAGTGCCCGGTGGTGTCGAACAATTCGGCCCATCGCTGGACGCCTGACGTGCCGATGATCATGCCGGAGATCAATCCCGAGCACCTGGACGTCATCGAGGCTCAGCGACGGCGTTTGGGCACCAGCCGCGGGTTTGTGGTGGTCAAGCCGAACTGCTCGATCCAGCCTTACGTCCCTGCGTTTCATGCGCTGGCCGATCACCGGCCGACTCGAGCCGTCGTCTGCACCTATCAAGCGGTCTCTGGGGCGGGCAAGACGCTGGCCACATGGCCCGAGATGGTCGACAACATCATCCCGTACATCGGCGGTGAAGAAGACAAGAGCGTGCGCGAGCCGCTGAAGATCTGGGGAAGCGTCCAAAACGGCCAAATCGTGCCGGCCGACGGACCGGTCATGTCGGCTCAGTGTATCCGCGTGCCGGTCTCCGACGGACACATGGCCGCCGTCTCGGTCAGCTTCGAGAAGAAACCGCCGGCCGATCTGATCCTCGAACGTTGGGCGGCTTTCGCCGGGAAGCCGCAAGCGCTCGAACTGCCTTCCGCTCCCAAACCGTTCTTGCAGTATTTCGGCGAAGACAATCGGCCGCAGACGAAATTGGATCGCGACCTGGGGGCCGGGATGGCGGTCGCATTGGGTCGCTTGCGCGAGGACAACCTGTTTGACTACAAATTCGTCGCGCTCAGCCACAACACGGTGCGCGGCGCTGCCGGCGGCGCGGTCTTGATCGCTGAACTACTCCACGCCGAAGGCCGACTGGGCTAGCGCCGTTTCCAGTCGCGCCGGTTCAACCTCGTACGACCGCACCTTGGGCCGTCGGCGAGACCGCCCCGGAAGTCGAGGCAGAGTCAGGGCACACGCGGTTCCGGTGGTGTCCGGTTCGGTCACTTCGCTATGGCGGAGCGAGAGGAAGGAAAACGTACCAGACGCCAGCCGGCGAAACGGGCCATGAGCAGACTGATCGCCAAGGAACCCCAGAGGACACCGTTCACCGACCACCAGAAACGGGTCTCCGGGTCGTCGTATCCACAGGCATGAAACGCCATCCACTCGACCGGCGTGAGGCAAATGGTCCAGATAGCCGAGGCGACGATTGCCCAGCCGCAACCTCGCTGGATAAGCATCGCAAGCGACAGCGGGAAGAAGAGAACAAGATTGCAGGCGAGAAACAACAGGAACGCCATCAACTCGCCTCCGGCGATCGTCAGGTTTGGCAGAGTCACTCGTGCAATTGCCAAGACAACGGAAACGAGGGCGGTGGTGATCAGCAGGTGACGAATGCCGAATTGGAGCGGTCCCGCTGGTACCGCAGCGTTCTCGTTGGAGAGCTTTGCCAGACGCAACCGTGCTGCCGCGCGCACTCCTCCCAATAAGACGGTGCCCGCCGTGAATTGGACAAGCATCGCGATGCCTGGCACCCAAGGATCGCCGGGCATGTCCTCGCCGATCAACCCAAAAACGAAGAACCAAGACGAGACGACGAGCACTGCGCCAACCAGCACGCGAACCGCGAGGCGACGTTGACTGAAAGCGACCCAAAATGCCATTAAGTAGACTTGGCTAAAGGGAAGTCCCAGGAGAACAGCCACGAACAGCCACTGACGGGCCGGCCCAGCGTCGGCCATGATTCGTCCCGCCAAGCCGGTCGCCAGCGACAGTCCTCCGTGTACGGCAACGATGGCCAAGAAGACGCGACGGCCATTGTTGGAGGCTCGCCCAGGCGGGGCTACGCCGGGCAGACTCGCCACGGTTGTCGGTGCATCGGGCGGAGGACAATCGTCGCGCATGGTCAGGAAGCCTCGCTCAGTACGATTCGCCGCCGGGACTCAATCGCTAAGTCGCGGAAATGCGGAACGGCGCGAAAATTTGGGATGGACATCTTTCTTCTCCGCGGCGCTAATCCGGTTGCGTGCGAGAGCCGCAGCACTTCTTGAACTTTTTCCCACTGCCGCACGGGCAGGGGGCATTGCGTCCGACACGTGGACCGTCCTTCGACAACACAGTCTCCACCCGTTTGTTCGGCTCCAGAATCGCTGCGAAATCAGGGCGTGATACGAGCGGGGGCAGGGGCGTGGGCCGCGGCGCCGGTTTCTCCGTGAACGCAGCCCAGTGCTTTAGTTCTTCGATCGTGTCCTTGATGCCGGTTTCGGAACATCGTGCAAGTTCTTTACGTACTCGCTCGTCGCCCTCGACACTGCTGTCTTTGACCGTTTTAAGATCGATCATAAAGGTCTCGACCAGATCAAGACGGTAGGCTTCCTCGATGTCCGCCATCGCTTCTCGGGGCGCAAACGAAGTCAAGACACTTATCAGGCAACCGGTGATCTCCATGTCCCGCTCGGCCACCGCCCAACACAAGTGTTGCCTCAACCGCTCGACGGCATCATCCCGCGTCATAAGGTTGTCGCGCACTAGATGGACGTAGGCTTGGGCTGCCTCCCAACGCACGTATTCATTCAGCTCAGGATTGCGAATCATGGCATCCATCACCTCGGGACGATTCCCAGCGAACTGGGCGAGAATTTGCGCCAGGATCGACGTCACCGCATCGCCAAACAGATCGAATGGCAACTCGCCGGGCAACGAGAACGCTTCCAGGATGACGGGAAACGCCTCGTCCGCCTGAAACTCCGTCAACAGGAAAATGGCAAAGAAGTGCGAGTTGCCCTCCGGCAAGTCTCCCAGTCGCGCGGCGGCAGTATCGTCTCGAAGCATCTCGATCAGTTTCGGAATCATCAGATCGCGATGTTCGCGAGTCTCCAGAATTCCCTCCACGGGCAACTTATTCACACCGGCGTCGAGTTCACTGACGATTCGATCCAATTCCGCTTCGATGGCGTTCGACGCCGCTCGATCGACCAGATCAAGAATCTGCTGTAAATCAACCTCGCTGATGTTCCGGAAGTCGTCTCCTTCCTTCAAGGAGTATCGAGCCAGTACTTGATTCACGCCGGCCAGACCTGATTCGAATTGCTCTTGCACATCGTCGCAAAGCTCAGAAAGGTCAAGACCTGAAAACGCTTCCAGTGCCCGTTCCGGCCGCTGCCATTTCGGCAGCGAGAGATCGTTGGCCAGCGTTATTGCCCTTTTTGCTCGGTTGATAAGATCCGACATGTTCATCCTCGTCTGATGGAAAGTGGTTTCCTGGCGTCTTCATCGGTCAGTGCCAGATTCGGTCTATTGAGTCGGAGAGGCTGCCGGTCGCACGGCGAGTTCCGGCGGCCCGTGTCGAACGAGTTGGACCCGCCGTTCGATTGTCACTTGTCCAAGAATAACTCCGCAATTGGGTTGTAGAGCGGCCTTCAGTCCGCTTGGGCGGAGTAAACTCCACCCTACAACAATCCGCTTGGGCGGAGCAAACTCCGCCCTACAATGTTGTTGCCGAACAGGTGCTTCGCCAAGCTTATCTGCGATCTGGATGCATGCGACTCTTGACGCGGCAAGCCGGTCATTCCTGTCGGCCACCCGCGTCGGTTGGTGGAACGGGTGGCGGCAGGACCAGATCCCGGTCGGTAATAACGACCGGTGCATCGTAAGTTGGAATGCCTGTCAGGACCAAGTTGCCGTCGGTCAGGGTCTTGTTTTCCTCCGGGATCGCATAGATCCGGCCGGTGATCATGTCCACCCAGACCGGATCCGAGAACTTGCCGCCCGTGATGCGGATGGTGGCCGGCAGGGTATCGTTGGTGTCCACCGGATACGACGTTCCGTTCCAGAAGACCAGTACGTCGCTTCCCGCCCCTGCGTGGCGATACGCGAACCAAGTGATCGGCTGCTCGCATTCGATGGTGCAGGCGTAATCCGGCTGGCGGACCAAGTGGTTATCGAACAACGACACGACGTTCTGCACGGCATAGTAGGCCATCTTGACTTTGGCGAGGCTGCGTTTGTCATTGATCTTCAGCAGTCCCTTGCGGTTGATCTCGCGACCGGTGTGGTCAAAGTCGCAGATGGTAAAGACCGACGAGATGCAGTCGTGTCCCAGATCGCCGAGCATCCGGCGGGTGTTCCATTTGGCCTGAGTCAACTCCGACCAGTCGTGTCCGGACAGAGCGAACCGCGTGGCCCGCTCGGAGGGACAACCGTTCTCGCCCTGCCACATCTTGAGCTGCGGCTCGTACTTGCGGACGACCTCCTTCATCGCTTCGACGTTCTTGTAGGCGTCGTCCGGGTTCTTGGTGTATCCGTGGTAGATCAGCCACTCGAACAAGCCCAGCTTGCCCTGTTCGGCGATCACTTTGAGACAATCGTCCAGGAACTTGGGATCGATCCGAGCCAGCGACAACGCTCCGATTCTGGCATCCGGGATGATTCGCTTGATGATCTCGGCGGTGCGAATGTTGAAATTGGCGATCATCTCCGGCGTCTTTTTCACGCCGATATCCGGCTCGTTCCACATGGCCCATTTCTGGACCCGGCCCTTGTACCGAGTGGCCATCGCTTCCACCCAGCGGTCCCAAGCGGCCAAGCCGACCTCGGACGTGGGAAAACCGGCGCCCAAATCGGCCGTCCCGGCTCCTTCGTAGATCGGATTGCCGTAGTCCGTTTCGAGCCAGATTTCCAGGCCCTTGGAAAGTGCGTCGTCAATGACTTCATCCAGCCAGCCGAAGTCGTAGACGCCCTGGACCTTCTCCGTCTTGGCCCACCCGCCCTGCAATCGGATCGTCTTGATTCCCAGCGGAACGACGTAGTCCTTGTACGTGTCCCAGTAGATGTAATCGCGGCACAGCGTTTCGCAGCCCAACGCCCAATTCTGTCCAGCTTCGATTTCCCCGACGCTCCGGGGGCGAATCGTTCCCAGACACTGCCAGCCGGTCGTGAGTGTCGTCTGAACGCGGGAATCCGTCCGGTCGAGCATTTGTGCCGTACCGGTCGAGCAGAGGGTGAGCAGAAGCGGTCCGATCCAACCGAGGGTCAGTCTTTGCATCGCGCGGGTCTCCAGATTGCTGAGGTAGGGTGATTGGGTGTGGGATTGCCGGTCGTCGCGATCCGCGACATCCGACTAGCATTGTACAACCTGTGACCGCGAGTGCGACCCTCGTCCGAACACGAGCGGTCAGTCGGACAGCGTGCCGAGCAGGGTCTTCAAGGCCGCGGTCATCGCCGCTGGATATTCCTCGATGTGCCGCGTCTGGAACAGATACCGCGATCCGTTGTCAGCAGCCGGTTCCCAGCGCGTCACGCCCCCCGGCGTGCATTCGACGCGGACCGGCTCGAACGAAAAGACCGGGTCGGCGGCGGCGCTGCTGGCAACGATCTGGCCAGTCCGCGTCACCGTCAGTCCGCAGGCATGCAGGAACCCGGCGGTACACCACATGTTGCGGTACAGATTGGCCTGCTGCTGGATCGTATTGAAATCCACCGGTCCCAACAACGACTGCAGCCACTGGACGCTACCGTCGGCCGTACCGCCGGTGCGTCGCGAGTGGGGACCGTGCCGATACATGAACGCGAAGAAGTTCTGCAAGCGATCCGGCAACTCGGGCAGCACGTCGGCATGGCGGAAGCGGTAAAACGTGCCGTAGCGAGCCACGGCGAACGGGCGTCCCGTCTCGGGAAGCGTTTCGAAGCAGGGCATCCAGTAGACGGGACAGGGCAGTTGGAACATGGCCGCATAGCTGGCCGGGTCCAAGCCCACGTTCCACTCCAGACGCTCGGCCAGCGCCGGATTCGGCGTACCGGAACCGGCGTTCAGATACACCGCCCGGCACTTGGCCGCGAACAACTCGGGCTCGAGATCGGCGGCGATCGCCATGTCGCGGCACGAGCCCAAGACGCTGATCACGAGCGGCCGGTCGGACCGCCGCAGGAGGTCCAGAAAAGCCCGAACGCCGCGCAGATCACCGCGTGCCTCGGGCCGGCGAGCTTCGTCCGGCGACAGCCTGCGCGGCGAGCCGACCATGACCGGCACGGCCTTTCCGGTCAGATAGTTCAACTGCGCCACGGCTTGGACGTCCGGATCGTTGTTGCGTCCGGGCTGAGGAAAATCGATCAGCACGCCGCGCAGATCGACGCGTCCCTGCGCCGCCAGGGCGTAGACGCAGGCCAAGTCCCAGTGATCGTCCGGGTCGTTATGGGGGCGGAACAGGTCGCTCGCGTGCAACATCGGCACGGGACCGTCGTCTACCGCGTGGCCGCCCCAAGCCGTCCGTCCAACCGCGCCCGTCCAAGCCGCCGCGGCAGCCCCAAGAAACATTCTGCGATCCATCTCGATCTCCAGGGTCAGGCTGTGAATATCAACTCGGACTCGCTTGCGGCTTCGACCGCTGCTCCCTACAGTAAAGAAGCGGGGCCAGTTCGCGGGCCTCGGCGAAGTGTTCGCTTTCCTCTTCTTCGAACTTATTATGGGAGCAATCGCATGTCGAGTCCATTCACTCGCCGCGGATTCTTTCAGACGACGACCGCCGCAGCGGCACTGGCCGGGATGAATCGCTTGGGCAACACCGTAGGCCTGGTCCCGGTGTCAGCCGCCGAGTCGCCCACTCAGGGAAAGATCGTGCCGCTGGAAGCGGACATCGAGCCGCTGGTGAGGATGATCGAGGATACGCCTCGCGAACGGTTGGTGGAACAGATGGCCGCTCGCGTCCGCGAAGGACTGGCGTATCAGGACATCCTCACGGCGCTGCAGTTGGCCGGAGTGCGCAACGTTCAGCCCCGTCCCAGCGTGGGCTTCAAGTTCCACAGTGTGCTGGTCGTCCATTCGGCTCATCTGGCCAGCCTCGGAGGCGCCGACGAACACCGCTGGCTGCCGATCTTCTGGGCGCTGGACTATTTCAAAGCGACGCAGGCCGACGACGCGCGCGAAGGCGACTGGACCATGGCTCCGGTGGACGAGCCGGCGGTGCCCCCCGCCGAACGCGCTTCGGCATCGTTTGACGAGGCGATGGAGCGGTGGGACGAGGCGCAGGCCGATGCCGCCGTCGCGTCGCTGGCCCGCCACGCAGGGGCGCAGCACATCTTTGAACACTTCGCCCGCTGCGGCGGCCGCGATTTCCGCTCGATCGGCCACAAGGCGATTTTCGTCGCCAACGCTTGGCGGACGCTGCAAGTCTCCGGTTGGCGGTTTGCCGAGCCGGTGTTGCGGTCGCTGGCATACGCACTGCTGAACCACTCGGGCGAAGGCAATCCGGCGGATAACGACTACGAGGCCGACCGGCCGTGGCGGGAGAACCAGCAATTGGCCACCCGCATCCGCGCCGACTGGACCCAGGGACGATTGGATGCCGAAGCGACGGGCGAATTGCTGGCTTCGTTGCGCCGCGACTCGTGGAACGACGTGTGCCGCTTGGCGGTCGACCTGTTGAACCGAGGGGTTGCGCCCCAATCGCTCTGGGACGCCGTGTTCGTCGGATCGGGCGAACTGCTGATGCGTCAGCCGGGGATCGTTGCGCTGCACGCATCGACCACCTCGAATGCGATGTACTATCTGTACACGACCTCGGCGGACGACCGCACGCGACGGCTGTTGCTGCTGCAGAATCTGGCCTTCCTGCCGATGTTCCGCCAAGCGATGCAGGGACGAGGCAATGTGCAAGAGGTG
Organism: Pirellulaceae bacterium; assembly: GCA_023382975.1. Lineage (GTDB taxonomy): Bacteria > Planctomycetota > Planctomycetia > Pirellulales > Pirellulaceae > SKKK01. Next base: position 133,032 of record JAHDXO010000010.1, on the reverse strand, counting down.
CGGATCGATCAGTTGGAAGCTGCGGATACGAACGATCCGCCGGAGGCGATGGTCGAAGCGATTTTTGCCGACATCGGCCGCAACCCGCAATCGGCGGCGCAGCGGACGTTGGCGTACGCGAAGGCCACCCCCAATGCGTTGGAGTTTGTCCGCAAGGCCCGACAACTGGTGTCGCTGAAGGGCCGCGGCTCGCACGACTACAAGTTCAGCTCGGCCGTTCTTGAAGATTTCCAGCAGGTCTCGCCCGCTTGGCGCGCTGCTCATTTGGCATCGACCGTCTACATGCTGCTGGGATCGCGGGGCGCGGACAATCCGCTGGTGGGCCGCACGCTGGAGGCGTTGGCCTAGCGGTTGAGGCAGGCGAAAGAAAAAAAGCTGTTGCTCGCCGCGCGCCTGATTGACAGGGGCATCGCCGTTGACCGATGATGGGGGCCAGTTGGCTGAAGTTTCCGAGAGACCGCCTCCCACCTGAGCGGAACGTCGTTGACCTGCCTGTTGCGTTCCCGGGGAATTCGGCTGGCCGCGATATGCCAGTCCTGGTTTTCCCGCAGTCTCGAAGCGTTCCGCCGACGCACTGCTTGCCGTATCCGGCGCGTGGCCGGGGTGGCAATCGTTTATAGCCCTGCATTGAGGAGTTCAAGCAATGAGTGACCGACAGTTCGAATCGCGGCGAGGTTTTCTGAAAGGTTCTGCCACAACCCTGGCAGGCGTCGCCTTGGCGGGCGGCGTGAACCTGACCGTCGCCCGGATGGCCCACGCCCAAGGCAGCGACCAGTTGAAAGTGGCGCTGATCGGATGTGGGGGCCGTGGCAACGGAGCGGTGCAGAACATGCTGAGCGCGACCGAAAACACCAAGTTGGTGGCAGTGGCGGATGCGTTCGAAGGCAATGCCTCCGGGACCGCCCGACGTTGGCGGGACAACCCGAAATTCAAGGAACGGGTGGATGTGCCCGACGACCGCGTGTTCTCCGGATGGGACGCTTACAAGAAGGCCATCGACAGCGGAATCGACATGGTCATCATGGCCGCGCCTCCTGGCGTTCGCCCATTGCACTACAAGGCGGCGATCGAAGCCGGCAAACACGTCTTCATGGAGAAGCCCTGCTGCATCGACGCGCCCGGCTACCGCACCTTGGTCGAAGCGAACAAGATGGCTGACGAAAAGGGCCTGAAGGTTGGCGTCGGTCTTCAGCGTCGTCACAACAAGGGCTACGTCCGCGGCATCCAGGAGATCCACGACGGCAAGTACGGCGACTTGATCCTGCTGCAAGCCTACTGGAACGGCGGCGGCATCTGGTGGCGGGGCCCGCAGGAGGGCTGGTCGGAGATGCGCAAGCAGGTGAACAACTGGTATCACTACGTCTGGCTCAGCGGCGACAACATCTGCGAACAGCACATCCACAACCTGGACGTCTGCAACTGGGCCAAGAACGCCCATCCGGTCGAGGCCAACGGCATGGGCGGTGGCGAAGTGCGGCGCAAGGACAACCCCGGCGGCACGCAGATCTTCGATCACCACTTCGTCGAGTTCACCTATCCCGACGGCACCAAGATGTACAGCCAGTGCCGCCACGTGCGGAACGCCTTCAACGCCGTTTCGGAATACGCATTCGGCACGAAGGGGCGAGGCGGAATGACCGCCGGTGGCGACATCACTGACGTCGGCGGCTTGGAGTTCAAGTTCGGCGACTACGACCAGGAACACTACGCGCTGAACGAAGCGATCAAGAACAACACGCCGTACAACGAAGGTCACTTCGGCGCCACCAGCAGCATGACCGCCGTGCTGGGCCGCATGGCCACGTACAGCGGCCGGGTCATCAAATGGGACGAAGCCGTCGCCAAGGGCAGAGACGAAGCGCCCGGCATCGAAGGCTACACGATGGATTCCGATCCGCCGATCATGCCCGATGCAAACGGCCAGTACCCGATCGTGTTCCCCGGCGATTTCAATCCGTTCGCCTAACACCGGATCGCTTGTACCATCCCCACAACACGCCGCGGCGGCCCAATCGCAAGAAGCCTCCGCGGCGTTTTCGTTGCCGCTAGATCCGGCTTAAGTGGTTCGCCACGGAATCGTACTTCTCGTAGCGGTGAAGGACTCGTTCGACCGTCGCGATTCGTGCGTCCAGCGAGCCGACGACATCGATGAAGGGAATCCGACGAAGAATCAGGTCCGCTCGAATCTGCTTCTGGAAGACCTTTCGAGCCGCATCGCCCGACCGGTCCCATGTCGCCTCGTAGGGGATCTCATCGCCGCACAGAAAGAAAAGGTCGTAGCGTTGGACTGTCGAACTGGCCAATTCGGCCAACCGCGGATCGGTGCAGCCGTGGTAGGCGAGTGAGAACATGTACGTCGTCGTGGCATCGGTATCGACGAACAGATACCGGTTCGCATCAAGCGTCAGCGCATTTTCCCGCAGGATGTGCCCCTCGGCGATCTCCGCCAATTGTTCGAGTGTCAGCCGCCGACCCTGCTGGTGCTTGTCCCAATATTCCCGCCCGTACTCCGGCATCCATGTCGTGTCGAACTTGGCCGCCAGAGCCTCGACGAGCGCCGTCTTGCCTGTCGAGGGTGCGCCGAGGAAAACGATCTTAATGATCAAGTCGCGATACACTTCCGGCGCGAGGAAACCCCGGTGGCGAAACGGGTCGTTCCGTATCGCGGTCCCAGAAACGGGAACGGTGCATCTCGCGGGATCGACGCGGCAATCCTGTGCGCCCAGGGCCTTGCTCACGTGATCGCCGTAGAATTCGCTGGAAAAAAAGTGGGTAACCGTGCGACCGGCAAGGAATCTCAGCAGATACTCCTCGTGAATCTTGCGGATTTCAGGGGTGTCACCGACTTGAACCGGACCATCCCAGGCTTCGAGCACGTCGATGTTCGGATACAAGGTACGTATCCAGCCCGCGCGGACGGGAAGAGGGACACCGGTTGTTTCCGGAGCGTCGTACACGATGACGATCAAGTGATCGGTCTGCGCCAACGCTGTCTCAATCAACCTCTGGTGCCCCTTGTGGAACGGAGCGAACTTCCCCAACGTCAGTCCGGTTTTCATCGGAACTTTCATCCTGAAGCCCAGTCAGCAGCGATTTCCGCCAAACCAGGAACCCTGCGATTGCCATGAACAGAAAGACGAAATACAGTCCCGCCGTGAGAAAGAGCGATTTGTACCAGTAGACACCAATCGCGACGATATCCACGGCGATCCAGAAGTACCACGATTCGAGCCGTTTTCGTGTCAGCAACCACTGCGCCACGAGACTTGCAACTGTAGTGAAAGCGTCCCAGTAGGGCACGGCAGCATCGGAAAACGTCGCCATTCCCGTCCCCCACGTTGCTGTGCCGACCAGTGCGGCCACCACCCACCCAGCTAGCCCGCGGACGGGCAATCGCGTCACGCAGAGCGGCCCACGATCGCTGCCGCCATGCAGCCAGGAGTACCATCCGTAGACCTGCAGGACGACATAGATCCCGTGCAGCACGAGATCCGAGTACAGCTTGGCGTGGTAGAAGATCACCAAGAAAAGAACGACCTGCACCAGCCCAGTGGGCCAGCACCAGATGTTCTGCCGAATGCTCAGCCAAACGCAGAGCAGTCCAAAGACAACGGCGATCGCTTCGATCCATGCCATGTTGCACCAGAAGGACGGTCGGTGACCAGGAAACGGAAGGCGTACGAACGTCCCCTTCCCGGATGTCCGTTCGCCAGCACGGTAGCGAACCGCTCGATATCTGTCCACCCGCCGACGAAGGCGGGAGTATATGCCTCGGATTCTGCTCGCTCGCTCGATCGGCCTCGCGTCGGTTTCGCGCTGGTCTTCGGCTGACAATGTCGGTATACTTTGCCAACCGTTCGAGATCCTGCCAACCGAGATTTGACCATTGTGTCTCTGACCCGGAACGGCTGTGAAACATCGGAGCAACCCATGAAAGAGCTTGCGATCGTGGCGACCATCGCGTTCTGTCTTTGTCCGACTAGCTATGCCGCAGAGGACGACACCGTCCGGAAACCGCTGACCGACTATGTGGCCAAGCCCGACACCAGTTTTCGTTGGACCGTGAAGCGGACGGGTCGGGTGCTGGCGGCCGAGTACGCCGAGCTGATTCTGACGTCACAAACTTGGCGAGACGTCGTCTGGAAACACCAAGTGTTCGTAATCAAGCCGCATTCGGCGCCTGCGGACGTGAAACATGCCTTGCTCTTCATCAGCGGCGGAAGTTGGCGAGACGAGCTCGAGAACGGTTCGGGCAAGATGCCGGGCGAGGCTCAGTTGTATGTCTCGCTGGCCGAATTGCTCAAGACGCCGGTCGTGGTCCTGTTGCATGTGCCGCACCAGCCGATCTTCGATGGAAAGCACGAAGACGCGGCGATCGCCTACACGTTCGACGAGTACCTGCGGACCAACGATGCCGAATGGCCTCTGCTGCTGCCGATGGTCAAGAGCGCAGTCCGCGGCATGGACGCGGCGCAGGAGTTCGCACGCCGCGATTGGTCGCTGGATCTGCAAACGTTCACGGTGACCGGCGCCTCGAAACGCGGTTGGACCACGTGGTTGACCTCGGCCGTGGATTCCCGCGTGACCGCGCTGGCCCCGATGGTCATCGACATGTTGAACGTCGGTCCGCAGATGGCGCACCAGGAAGCCTCCTGGGGCGAGCCGTCCAGTCAGATCAGCGACTACACGCGGCGTGGACTGCACCACAAACTCCAGTCCGGAAGCGGGCAATCGCTGGCCGCGATCGTCGATCCGTACTGCTACCGCGATGCGCTGACGCAGCCAAAGCTGATCATCCTGGGCACCAACGATCCCTACTGGCCCGTCGACGCCTTGAACCTGTATTGGGACGGCCTGGTCGGCGACAAGTACATCCTGTACGTTCCCAACAACGCCCACGGTCTCCGCGACTACGGCCGCGTCTTCGGCAGCCTGAACGCCCTGCACCAGCGAGTCGTCCGGGGTCAACCGCTGCCGAAACTCACATGGAACTACGAGGACGGCCAGACGCACGTCCGCCTGACCGTCCGTTCCGATCCGCCCGCCCGCCGCATCGTCGCTTGGATGGCGACCGCAGCGACCAAGGATTTCCGGCAAGCTCAATGGCGGTCGTTTCCGATGGACCGGAAAGAAGCGGAGCATTCTTTCCAAATCGAGCGGACCCCCGACCGTTTTGCCGCCGTCTTCGCCGAGGCCGAGTACCCGGCCGAAGACTCGCCCGCCTACTTCTCGACCAACCTCCGCATCGTCGGAGCGGAGTGAGAGATCGAGAAAAAAAGTGTCAGGAGTCATTTGCCGGGAACCGGCCCTCCGGGTGCTTCGCACAAATGACTCCTGACACTTTTTTCTCGGCCGTCGCTTACACGCCCACGCGGAAGAGTCCCGGGCACCGACTGGACTCACAACAGCGAACGGATCAGGCCGGTGGCTTTGTGCCCGGTTTCTTCGTACTCCCGCTGCGGATCGGATTGCGCGACGATCCCGCCGCCGACGGGCAGTTGCCACCAGCCTCGCCCGGCCGTAATCGTGCGGATCAGAATGCTCAGGTCCGTGGTGCCGTCGAAGCCAAGGTAGCCCAGCGATCCGCAGTAGGCGCCGCGGGCGGTCGGTTCAAGCTCGGCGATGATCTCCATCGCCCGCACCTTCGGCGCTCCCGTGATCGAACCGCCGGGGAACGCGGTCCGCAGCAGATCTAGCGAGGTCATTCCGTCCCGAAGCTGCCCGGTCACGACCGAGACCAGGTGCTGGACGTACTGATAGATTTCCAAGCCGCACAACTGGGTGACGCAGACGCTCGCGGGCTGGCAGACGGGCGAGAGATCGTTGCGTAGCAGGTCGACGATCATGACGTTCTCGGCCCGGTCCTTTTCGTTCTGTTGCAATTCCGCGCCGGCGTACAGATCCGCCTCGGGGCGCCACATCCGCTGGCGAGTGCCCTTGATCGGCCGCGTCTCGACTCGGCCCTGACGCACTGACAGGAAACGCTCGGGCGACGCACTGACGATCTGATGCTCGCCCAGGTCAAAGTAGCCGGCAAAAGGAGCCGCATTGCGGCGCCGCAGACGCAGGTACAACGACGGCGCGGCGTCTTGCTCGGGGAACAGCAGTCGCTGAGCGAGATTGACCTGAAAGACGTCGCCGGCTCGGATGTAGTCGACCACTCGCTGCACGGTGCGGCGGTAATCGTCCGCCGCGAAATTGCTGGTCAGGCCGTCCGGCCCGGGCACGGCGAACTGGGGCGCCAATGCCTCCCGAGGCACGACGCGGCGGTCGGCGCTGGGACGGTTGAACTCCACGGTCGCGTTCGTGCAATCGGCTACGGGTGATGTCAGCCAACGGCGGAACTCGGCGGCCCGCTGCGTTGCCCGTTCTGATCGCCGCTGCGGATCGAGTTCCGGGAAGCCTTGCGAGATGATCCACGCCCGATCCAATCGATGATCGATGGCCAGCACGACGTCGTACAACGCGATCGCCAACGCCGGCACCCCGAATTCGTCGAACCGCGGCGGCGGAACACGTTCCAGGCTGCGGTTCAGGTCGTACCCGAACAGTCCCGCCGCACCGCCTTGAAACGGCGGCAGATCGGGCAGCGAAGGGGTCCGATACAGGTCCAAGCGAGCCGCCAACTGGCGCAATCCGTCGCGGCCATCGGCGGGAACCTCGATCATCTCGAACGGATCGGCCGCCAGAAACGAGTATCGACCCCGTTGCGGGTCGCGCAGCGCACTGTCGAGCCACAGGCAGTGCGGACGGCTGGCCAGCGCTAGGAACGCCTGTTCGACGTCGGGCACTTCCGGCAGTTGTTCGATGTAAGGGCCGACGGCGGACAACGGCATGCGCTCCCAGGTTGTCAAGGGCTGGTTCACCAAGGTCGAAGGCGAGGATGTTGACCAGGGTCACATCAATGCAGTTCCGGGGCGCGATGCTCCAAGCTCGTCGCCCGGTTCTTACGGCTTGGGGCCTTTCCGATTGCGATGGGATTCCTCAGGCACGGTCAGGAAGCCCCAATCCAGAGCTTCGTCTTGACGATACTCTTTGCCGAGCGTCAGCGCAGTCACGGCCTTGGCTATCTCGTAGCCAAGGTAAAAGGCGTGTGAAGCGTCCAGGCGATCCGGCTGGGCGGACATCAACTGTGCAAACAGCCGGAATGCGTCAGCATCGGCCAGATGCGTTCCGGCGTTGATCAAATGGACCTGGCCCCCCTCGGCAAAAACCCGGTAGTTCTTGTCCTTGACTTCCGCGGCCAGTCGATCCAGTTGCTCGGGTCCGTATTCGTACACTTTCGGATCGCGCAGCAGGACCAGTTGTGGTTCGAGCCGTTTCGGAGGCACGCCGTGCCGCACCGCGTAGCACACCAGGCGACGAGCCAGATCGCATTCGCGGACGCTGGTTCGGGCCCAGTTGATGACTTGGGTGGTCAGGATGCTGCGGATGCCCAGTTCCTGGCAGATGCCCAGCAACAACACGTTCATCCCGGCCGAGTCGGCGTCGGTCAATTCCGTCAAGTTGCCGATGCCCATCAGCATTTCGGCGTCGGGATACCGCCGACGGATTTCGTAGTAGCGATTCAGACTGGCCGCGAACCCGCAGCCGATCGGCTCCAGAATCGGATCGATCCGCAGACGCACTCCGGCGGCTGCCAGTCGATCGACGGTCTCATCCAAACCGGCCAGCGTGGCGAAATCGTCGGGGATCGCGACGACTTCGCACCCCCAATCCACGGCCGCTTCGCAGTTGGCCGAATTTACCGACAGCACCAACTCGGCCCCGGCACGCACCGCGGCCCCGACCTCGGCCGGATTCCAACTGTCGATCGACACGCGATGGCCGTCGGCTCGCAGCGCGCGCACGCAATCGGCGACGCCCGGCCACGCATCCCCCGGTTCGCAGCCGATGTCGATCAGATCGGCGCCATCGTCGGCCAAACGCCGCGCCTGGCGGCGGATTTCGTCCAGACTCAGGCGCGGAGCATGATTGATCTCGGCCAGGATCTCAATGTCGTAGCCGCCGTAATCGTGGCCACGGCCACCGACTTGCCCGAAATACTCAGGCAGTTGCCGCAGATCCTTCGGCCCCGACTCGACGGACGCCGGGCACACCGCGCGAACCGGCTCCAAATCCCCGTCGCAATAGCCCGGCAAGACGATGCGCGTCGTTTCCGGAGGCGGTTCGAGCCGTTTGGCGATCCATGCCGGAGTCATCAACGCGGCCACGGTGATCGGCATCACGCCGATCGAGTAATCGAAGCCCACCTGCTCGGCCAGCCGCGCGACGGTGTCCCGCAAGGCATGTTCGGCCAGACGCCCGGTGACGAAATGGATATGGTCGCGGCTCATGATCTCATGTCAACAGATCGCTCACCAAGTCGTAACCGATCAGAAAAATCGCCGCGTCGACCAGCAGATGGCTGAGCCACGGACCGACCAGCGATCCGCTGCGCTGGTAGAGCCAGGCCCAGAACGCGCCCCCCACCGCGACGGACAACGAGAATAGCCAGGTCCAGATCGACAGCCAGCCGAAGTAGGTCGCCAGCAAGATGACGTGATGCGCCGCGAAGGCCAGGCTGGAAACGGTGATCGCGGCGGTTACGCTCACATGTCGCCGCAGCCTTCCGTACACGAACCATCGCCAGTAGTATTCCTCCAGCAGCGAATGGATCAGCGAATAGAAAACTCCCAACGCCACATAAGCCGCCAGAGAATCGACGCCCAGTCCGGTCACCTTGGCGCGGATCTCGCCCGTGGCCGCAAGAAAGATACCTCGCGGCAGCAGGACGTGCTGATAGGTCACGACCATGAGCACGAGAACCAGCAGCCCGAACCCGAACCCGCCGGCCAGACCGCGACTCGTCGAGAAATGCGGAACACGCATCTCGCGACAGATCAGTCCGACCCAGACAATCGGCAGGGCGAACTGCACGCCCTTGCCCATGATCGCGGCGACTCGTTGCCACGAAGTGTCGGCCGACGCAAGCAGAACAAAATACAGCAGCGTGATCAACAACGGAAGGACCATCGCCAGGGCCAAGACTGCCCACTCGCCGCGACCATGTTCCGCTGCCTTGCCGCTCACGGCCGGCGACCGCGCCCGCGTCCGCGACCTCGCGGTCCGTTGCCGGGGTTCTTGGCACGCGATTCCATGTTGGCCGAGATCACAACCTGCACGGCTTCGTCCCACGTGGGGATCTTGCGGTGCTTGACGCCCAGCGTGAGCAGTTCGTCGTCATCCTCGTCGTCGTGGTGACCGTCGTCATGGTCATCGACGTCGTCGTGCAACTCGTCCTCCAGGTCATGTTCGCTTGCGGCTGCTTCCCGCGGCGCATCGTCCTGCTGCGAGTCGGCGTCGGGTTCGGCCGTTGCCGCATCGGCGCTGTCGCTCTTGCCGGGCTTTCTGCGGCGACGGCGACGGCGACGACGGCGGCGAGGTTCGTCGCCCTCCCCTTCGGCTTCGGCCGGCTGCGATTCTGCGGCGGAACCCAACGCTTCTTCCGCATCGTCCCCTGCCTCATCGTCTTCTTCGTCGAGCGACGAGTCGATGCCCTCGTCCAGATCGTCGTCGATTTCCGAAAACGCCTCGCGCTCTTCGAAGCCAGCAGGAATCGCCGGACGCCGTTCCTCGTCCGAATCCGCCTCGAAGATTCGGTCCAGGACGCCCGGCGTATCGATGGAGATCGACTTGTCGTCAAACAGCGAGGGGACCGATCGCTTCGGCGGAGCCGGGGGCTCCGGCGGCGGTTCCGTGTCGGACACGGCCTGTTCGAACTGAGCCTGGACATCGGGCGCGACGACGGGATTCAGCCAATCGGACATGCTCTCTTGCGCAGGCTGCAGCGTCGAGGGTTCGCTCCAATCGGAAGCCGCACTGTCTTCCTCGGTGTCGTCCGTCTCCGCTGCCACTCGATCGGGCTCAACGACCGGCTCGGGTTCGGCCACCAATTCCGCCTCGACGACCGCCTCTTCGACCTCCTCGACCTCCTCGATTTCCTCGATTTCCTCGTCAGGCACTTCGATGCCCAAGGCGCCTGCCAGTCCGCGCCAGTGATTGGCGTCAGCACGAGGGGCCGGCGGACGCGGCGCGGGGCGCGATCGTGCGGGCGGAACCGGCGGTCGCGGCGGCTCGGCCGGCGAAGCTGGCGGTGCCAGGGGCGTCTCTTCCGAGGATTCGTCGCCTGTCGGCGCCGGGACACCGGCTTGCGGGTCAACTCCCGCCGCGGTCTCCGGTTCGGCCTCCTGCGTGACCGGCGCCTCCTCGGGTTCGTCGGGCACGCTGACATCCAGTAGCTCGGCCAGGGCCTTCCAGTGATCTTGGGACTTCGATTCGCTCATACTAAACTCGCCGCCAACACGTGACTTAAATTGGTGATTTGTTACTGCGATGAATATACCGCTCCACGGGCGGCTCGTAAAGGTTTCCCGGCTGCCAGTAAACAGGGGGGTCTCATTTTCTTCCCAGAATACGATCCAGGGCGTCGGATGTCTGGTAGACCAACGCCTCGGGAAAATGCTGGAAGGGGTGGAAGTATTCGAAAGTCAAATAGCCGCGATACCCAACGCGGTCCAGCGCTTCGACGACTGCTGGCCAGTTCGTTGTCCCGTCCAGCAGCGTGCGGAACGTGGAGAGATGGAATTCGCGAGTCCGCTTGTCCCACTCCTTGAAATGGATGTTCTTGATCCGCTGGCCAAGAATCGGGATCCAGTGCTCCGGAAACTGGTACTGCATGATGTTCCCGGTGTCGAAGTGGACTTGCACACGGGGATGATCGAATGCGTCTACAAAGGCGACCATTTCCTGCGGACTGAACAAGAATCCGTTCGCGAAGATGTTCTCCAGGTTCAGGTAGACTCCGGCCTGTTCGGCTTCGGGCAGCAGTTTTTCGAGGGCTTCGCGCGCTCGACGCTCGCAGACGTCGTTCGGAACCGGTTCCACATCGTCCAACCACGGCACATAGACGGCGCCGGGCACGACCAGCAGATTCTCCGTGCCAACCAATCGGGCGGCCTGGATCATTTGGCGAGCCAATTGAAGTCCCCGTTCCCGTCGCTCGGGGTCCGCATGCGTCAGGCTGTAGGGCCAGTACAAGAACGAACAGACACCGCTGATGGCGATTCCCACCTCCTCGGCCAACCGCCCGATCGCGCGGAACTCGTCGGGCGTCGATTCGGCGGAAAATTCGCCTTCGAGTCCGAAATTGATCTCGACGCCGTCGAATCCGGCCGTTTTGGCGAGTTGAAAACAGTCGCGCAGCGACATCTGGTCCGGATAGGGGAACGCCCACAAATTGATCGATTTCTTCATGTCGTAACGGCGCGGCGGCGATTGTTCTTTCGCACGCGGGGCGGCCGACGGCGGCGCCTCGGACTCGGCACTCAGTCCCTGTCGACCGAGAAAGGCCGCACCGAAGGCCGCCGAGTAGGCCAGCCATTCGCGGCGACCAAGGCCGTTGGGCCAGGATTCTGCACGATTGTCCGAGGATTGGTTCTTCGGGGATTCCGTCATGGTAGGCTCTCGCGGGTTCGAGTTTCTGGGCACTGGCCGCACGCACCGCACACGCGCGATGGAAACCGTTGCGTCTTCCCAATCTGATCAGCCATTCTGGTGAGCCGGAGGAGGATTGAACAGATGCCTTCAAGGACCGACCAGTCGCAGGAACCAGCAGAGATAGGCGACGGGTGCTGCAAACAACAGGGAATCCAGCACGTCCAAGACGCCTCCCAGGCCGGGCATCCAGCAACTGCTGTCCTTGCGTTCCATGTCGCGTTTGAGCAGGGACTCGGATAGGTCGCCGATCACGCCCGCTAGGCCGATCAGCAATCCATAGACTAAAGCGCCCGCCAGACTCGTCTCCTCGTGTGCCGCTCCGACGATGCTTGGCGCGACGAATGCAAAGAAAATCCAGGAAACGGCGGCGGCGGTCAATAGTCCGCCTACGAATCCGGCGATCGTTTTCTTGGGGCTGATCAGGGGCGCCATCTTGCGGCGTCCCAGCCAGCGTCCGCTGAAATAGGCCCCTGTGTCGGACATTTTGACGATCAGCACCAGCGAGACCAGAGCCGCCATCCCCGAAGCGTTATCTCCGTGAAGCCGCAACCCCACCAGAAAACTCACCGGCACGGCGACGTACACCACGGTCAAGATCCCCAGCGCGACGTTGACCACCGACTCGCCCGGTTGACGGAAACGGATCATCTCGACGACAAAAATCAACGCGCTGGCCATCGGCAGCGCCAACAGGGACCAGCCGAATCGGCCGATTTCCGAGTCGCCCGGATACGGAGCACCGCTGAGACCCCAAACCAAAGGGACCATTCCCGTCAAGACGACCAACAGGGCTCCCGCATGGACGCTCCACGGCGAAGGCCGCAAGTTCTTGCCTCGAAACAAGTCGAGCACTTCAGCCACGGCGGCGATCGAAAGCAACACGGCGAGAGGGGCCAGCCAAATGCCGGGAGCGCCGAAGTGGTAGCGGTAGTCGGCGACCATCAGGCCCAGCAGGGGAGCGATGATCAGCATCGCGGTCAACAGACGCCAGCGCAGCACCTAGAGTTCCTCCTCGATCGGATGCAAGCCGCCGAACCGCCGGTCGCGGGCCGCGAAGTCTCGAATCGCCTGGTGCAGATCTTCCGCACGAAATTCGGGCCAACATCGGTCAGTCACCCAGAACTCGGCATAACTGATCTGCCAGAGCAGGAAATTGCTGACTCGCATCTCGCCGGCCGTCCGGATCACCAGATCCGGGTCGGGCATGCCGGCGGTGTACAGATGGCGAGCGATGCAGGCTTCCGTAATCTCATCGGGCGACAATTCACCGTGGGCCACCAAGCGGGCGATGCGTTGCACGGCGTCGACCATTTCGGCCCGACCGCCATAATTGATCGCCAGGCACAACCGCGTGCCCGTGTTGCCCGCACTCATGCCGATCGTCTTGTCCATCTCCTCCTGAACGCGGTCAGGGATGCCGTCGCGGCGGCCGATGATATCGACCACCAGATTGTTGCGCATGATCGCGGTCCGCTCCTCGATCAAATACTGCTCCAGCAGATGCATCAGAAAGTCCAGCTCGTGCCGCGGACGTTTCCAGTTCTCACTGGACAAGCAGTACAGCGTCAACTGCTCGATGCCCAGACGGGCCGATTCTTCCACCGTCGTCCGCACACTCGCCACGCCGCGCCGGTGACCTTCGATCCGCGGCAGATTCCGTTGCTGAGCCCAGCGGCCGTTGCCGTCCATGATCACGGCGATATGGCGAGGCCGCCGCTCTCGATGGATCTCGAACGCGTCGGTCGTGGCCCGAGTTGACTCGACCGTTTCTGTCATAGCGTGCTGTCAGCAAAGATCGTCTGCTCGCGGTCCGGACCGACGGACACCACGTCCACGGGACGCCCCACCAGTTCCGCCACGCGGTCCAGATAACGGCGGGCACCCGCCGGAAAATCTTCGATGCGCCGAACCTGGGAGACGTCCGTCTGCCAACCTGGCAGGGTTTCCAGAATCGGCTTGACCAACCGCAGGTCGTCCACATGACCGGGGAAGCGGTCAATCCGTTGGCCGTTCAATTCGTAGGCGACACAGATGTTGATTTCGGGTAGATGGCTGAGCACGTCCATCATCATGATCGCCAAGCCGTCCACCCCGCCAAGCCGGACCGTGTAGCGAACGGCCACGGCATCGAACCAGCCGCAGCGGCGCGGTCGACCCGTCGTGGTTCCGTATTCTCGGCCCAGGTCGCGGATCCGCTGTCCCGTTTCGTCGTGCAATTCGGTGGGGAAAGGCCCGCCGCCGACTCGCGTCGTATAAGCCTTGGCCACTCCCAACACCCGCTGAATCCACCGCGGAGGCACGCCCGAACCGCCGCAGACGCCGACGCCCGAGCTGTTGCTGCTGGTCACGAAAGGGAACGTGCCATGGTCGATGTCCAGCAGCGAGCCCTGAGCCCCTTCGAACAAAACGTTCTTTCCCGCTTCCAAAGCGTCATGCAGATAATGAGTCGTCTCGGCAACGTACGGACGCAACCGCTCGGCGTAGCCCGAGAATTCCTCGTAAATCGCCTCGGCGTCCAAGTCCTCGTTGTCTCCCAACTGGGACAGCAGCCGCGATTTGAGCGCGACGATCGAGGCGACTTTTTCGCGAAAGTCGGGTCGATACATGTCTCCCAGACGGATCGCATTCGAGCGGCCATACTTGTCCCGATAGCAGGGGCCGATGCCGCGCAGCGTCGTGCCGATGCTCTCCCCGCCCACCAAGGCCGCATTGATCGCCCGGTCCTCGGCGATATGCCACGGAAACACCACGTGGACGCGGTCGCTGATCTTCAAGTTCTCCGCCACCGGTATCCCTCGCTCCAACAGCGAGTCGATCTCTTTCAAGATCGTCGGCGGATTCAGCACGACACCGGGAGCGACGATATTCACCACTCCCCGGTTCAGAATTCCGCTCGGGATGTGGTGCAACTTGTAGACTTGGTCACCCACCACCACGGTATGGCCGGCGTTCGCGCCGCCCTGATACCGTACCACGATGTCGAATCTGGAAGTCAGCAAGTCGACGATTTTGCCCTTGGCCTCGTCGCCCCACTGCAAGCCGATGACGGAGGTTACAGCCAATTCGATTCTCCCCGTTTGTTTACCAGCCCCCCAAAAAACCAGCGGGCTAGTGTATGCCCGCCGGATCGATTCGGTCAAGGAGCGGACAGGCGATTGGCGCCGATCCGGCTCCCGAATGCCAGGAGGTTCGTAATACCTGTTAGAGACTCTTCAGTTGAATGTCCTTGAACTGGACCAACATGGGCGGGCCAGCGTGCAACTGCAAGGCCAAAACCCCCTCCATTCGCCGCTTCGACTCCTGGTTGTCCGTCACTTCGACCGTGACGAATCCGTTGATCTTCTGCACCAAATGGTTGCCCTTGGCGATAATCACGTACTCGTTCCAGTCTTCTTTCTTGATCGAGGCGACCAGAGCATCCTCATCACAGGTGGTGCCGACAACCTTCTTCGTGCCGTCTTCCTCGATCACGACCTTCTGATTTCGCAGCGCCAGAATGCCGCGCCCGCGCTCTTCGTACAGGATGCCGTTGTACCGGTCGCCGGCCTCGAAATCGGCCTGATACCCGCCGACCACAAAATCATCCATCTCGACGCTGCGGTATTGGATGCCCGAGTTGCCGCCGACAAGGCGGAATTTCAAGCGGAGTTCGAAATCGCCCAGCTTGCCGCCTCTCCAGACAATAAACGTGTTTCCCTTCGTGGGGTTTTCCGCTGTCGTCTGACCCGCGATGGCACCGTCGCGGACGGACCAGAACTGCGGCTTGCCTTCCCAGCCTTCGAGTGTTTTTCCATCGAAAAGGCTCTTGAATCCGTCTTCGTCGGCCGCCAGGACAGCCTGCTGGCCGGCGACGGCGTTCATCAGAAACGCGGTCAGGATCAGGCCCAAAGTGTAGTATCTCATCGTTGCACTCCCAAGAAAACTCATCGCACTGCCCGGCCCCGTACCGGACGTCAAGGTCGCTATTCTAGCAGGGAATCGCGTCCGAGACTACTTCCGCAGATTCATGGCTGCGGTTCCGCCCAGCGGCCGAACGGTCGCGCGGGACTGTCGGGCTGCGGTCGGTAGTCGCGACGCTCCGGGTCTTGGAATTGAGGATCGACCAACAGCCAGGGACCGCCCAGGCCGTGCTGCCCGACAAAGGCTTCCAGGCCGTCCGCCGCGATCGACTCCGAGCTCCACAGCAAGATCGGGCCGTTCGGCTGATGCCAGACATTGGCGCCCACGACCAAGCCGCTCGCCCAGTCTTCGCCGTGGAGTCGCAGCATGCTGTGGGTGGCGTTCGAGAAGACGTTATGGCGCACGATGACGTCCTTGGTCGCCGCGGGGTTGTGGTAGAACATCAGGTGGCGACCGTTGCGGTCGGGACGCTGGTCGTGCCCCCAACCGCAGCCCGCGTCAACGCACGTGTTGTACTCGAACACGATGTTCCGCGTGATGCTCTCCGCCGGTCGGTTCCAGTATTCGAACGAATACTCGCTGTTCCAAATCACGTTCCGCCGATACGTGATGTTCTCCTGGACATTCACGCCGCTGCCTTGGTTGGTCAGCGCCGCATCGTAGATCTCCCACAGGCGGCAGTCTTCGACCAGGTTGTTGGCCGCTGAGTCCCAGAACTCGACGCCGTTGCCGTACCGCACCGGCCGCCCGTCGGGCGTGGTCAATTGGTGGCCGCCGCCGATGTAGGAGATGTCGCAACGGCGGACGGTGATGTGGTGCGTGTTGCCGCCCCCGATGCCGTGCGCCGCGCCGTAGCGCAGGGCGAGGTCTTCGTAAGTGATGTGCCCGCGGTTGCCCTGACTGATGATGTGACGTTTCAGCGCCAGTTCGATGCTTCGGTATCGGCTGGCCGGGTTGGCCGCGGCGCGCAGCACCACGCATCCGCGCTGGTTGTCGTAGAAGTAGTCGCCCTCGTCCCGCAGATCGGCAACCTGCCATCTCTTTACGCCGACCGACAGTGTCCCGCGTCCGCCGGCCGCGGGTCCAGGCTCCAACTGTTCGAAAATGATGTTGCCCACGTCGACCGACAGTGGGATCGGCTGACTGCATTCCGCCCGTACGAACGTTCCGGGCTCGAACTCCAGCACGGCCTCGGCCGGCATCGCGCCGCCCAGGAAGAAGGTCAGCCGCGCATCGTCGGCCGTGTGCTGCGATTGGAACCGGACCGTGTGCTCGGTCCAGTCGGTGCCGATCGGCGCCGGCGACGTCACGGCAGGGGCGTAGTCGGTCCAGGGCGGCCCGTTTTTCATGACGGCGATCGCCGCCGCCGGGAAAGGCTTCGAACTGCGAGCTCGATACGTAAATTGGTAATCCTCGCCTTCGCGGACGCTCAGCCCGGCAGCGCTGAACTGGAGGTGGTTCCGCCTCTCTCCGGGACTCTTGCACACGATGCGGTAGTGAGCTGCCTCAGCCGGGCGGGTCATCGCACAGTCGGCTCCGCCCTCGCGGTGCAACGACCAACGGTCGTGGTTCAGATCAGCCACGGTTTCCCGCGCGTCGAAGCGGGCCGGCGTGGTGGCCCACAACGCCTCGCCCTCCGATTGCCAGTCGTCGGGCCGGCTGAAATTGGCTGAGCCGAGCAGCAGCGGCTTGTCGCCCTCGCCGTACGCGCCGTAGGTGACCGGCCGTCCGTCGGCGCCGCTCTGCGGAACAAGCTGCCCGCGCCAAGTCTGACCGCGGCGGAACAGCACGCAATCGCCTGGCCGCAGCGTCGCCCTGTTGACCTTGGCCAGCGAACGCCACGCTTTGCCGGGCGACGTGCCAACGTCCGAGTCGTCGCCGTCCGTCGCGTCGATGTAGTAGGTGCAAGGTTCTTCGTCAGCCGAGAGCATTTCGTTTCCAGCGACCACAACGAGAGCCAGAACGATTGTCCAACAGGGGAGTGGCAAAGAGCGCATGATCCATTTCCTCGCAGGGGTGTGCTTGATCGGGCGGAAGGGCGGCGGACTATTTCACCTCGTCCCATCGGTACTCGTGGCGGACGATGTCCGGCGCTGCCTGGCCCCGGACGCCTTGGTAGGTCACGACGTACATCATCGTCTCGGCCCCCGAGGTTCGAAAGTACGGCATGGCATAGTATCCGTCGAACACGGCTGCCCGCTCGGCATTGTCCAGCACCGAATAGGCCGCCACGTTCAACGTGTCGGGATCCAGGCGGAACAGGCCGAGCTGCATCGCCCGCGGCGGGGGTGGCCAGTTGCGACCCAGCAGGTAGACGTTCCCGTCGCGGGCAAACAAACGCGGGCGCCCGATGTGGCTGGTGATGAACGGATGCGCGGCGGTCAAATCCGTCTGACGCAGCACGCGGAACGACGCATCGGTCAGATGGACTCGCTGCCGGTCGTCGTAGCCGCGGGTGCTGACGAGGAATCCATCGCCGTGGCGGACGAACGTGCTTTCATTGATCGGCACGTCCCCGAATTCGTGACTCAGGTTCCGCACAAAATGCCAACTCTTCCCGTGGTCGTCCGAACGGATCACATCCACCGAACCCGCATGAGGCCGCGGCGCATACACTGACCGGCCTCCGGTCAGATTGGCGAACGTCATCGCGAGCATCCAGGTCGTATCTTGCTCGACGATCGCCTCGAACGCATAACCGTACTCCACGCCGTCCACCACGCCGACTCGTTCGACCGGCCCGAACGTCTTGCCGCCGTCGGTGGAACGGACCACGCGCAAGCCGGCCCTCGCCAGACCGTTCTCCTTCCGCTGCGCATCGATGCAGTTGGCGATGTGGCCGTTGGCGAACCGCACCCACTCGCCCATCTGCATGATGTGATCGTCCAGTCGGGCGATCGTCTGAGGCCGCGACGCGACGCCCGTCGCCGGATCGATCCGCAGCAGTTCCAACGTCGCGCCAGGATCCGACGCATGCGACCAACCGCGTTTGAACGAGACCAACACCTCGTCGCCCAGATCGACCAACGCCGGAAACGCCAAGTAGCGACGATCGTCGAACTCCTCCGACACGACCAGCACCTCGACTCGATGGTGCCGCGGTCGGCGTTCCACCACGTCGGCAAACGATCGCCCCGGAGCGACAAGAGCGCCCGCGGCGGCCGCACCCAAGGCCTTCAAGACACGACGCCGAGACATAGCAACCGACTTCATTTGACCCTCCCGACAATTCCCGCGGCTCGAGGACGTAACGCCCCGACGATTGTAACGGATGCTGGCAACGTGTGCCGACGGCATGGACCGCCCGAAAGTCCGACAGGCTCTTTCCTCAGTACTTGGGCCGTTGGTGGGCCAGGGCGTTGGCGACGAATTGCGATACGAGGAAGCCGACCACGAAGATCATGACCAGGGGATCGAGCATCCGGTCGGCGAGGTCGCCAGCCTCCTTCGTCAGCAACAACGCTGCACTCACCCCCAAAGTACACAGCAGCAGGCCACCGGTGTACAAGGCCATCATGTTTCGGGGCCAGCCCCGGTGCAGACGGCACGTGGCGGAGACCGGGATCACCAGCACGCCGAACATCAAGGCAATCGCTAGAACGCCCAAGTCGTTCAGGATCACTCCGATCACGAACAGCAGCAGTGCGGTCAGCAGACAGAGGCCGACCCAGTTGGACGCCACGATTTGGTCCCGCGACAGCGCCAGCCGCCCGAACCGGTTCAGTCGCAGCAGCAGGTTGAACACCGGAACGCCGATCCACGTCAGCACGACAAAGGCGATGTAGAGCCAGAGCAGCGGCTGAATCCAAATCGCCAGATCGGGCGCAGTCCGGGCCAATCCGCGGAGGAACTGGTAGCCCACATAGCCGCCGATCACGACACCCCACTGGGCGCGGCGCGACAGGCGGGAAATCCACAGGAAGTAGCCCAGCATCAAGCGATAGATCGGGTTGCGGCTCTTCAACGCCTCGACGATCCCGGCGCGTGCCGAGTCGGATTCCGGATTCAGTCGCAGGGCCTCGCGGAAATGCTCCAGCGCCTCCCGGCCGCGACCCTGTTGCAGTCGCGTCCAGCCCATGTTGGCGTGGGCGTCGTCGTCTTCCGGCGACCTAGCCAAGGCGCTCTCCAACGCCTCGGCGGCGCCCACGGTGCGTCCCAACTTGTTCATGGCCTGGGCCCGGTGGTTGATGCATTCCGCGTCTTCCGGATCGATGGCCAAGCCCTGTTCGGCGGCTGCGAGCGCCGCTTGCCATTGCCGCTGTCCCAACTTGATCGCTGCCAGCAGACCGAACTGCTCGACTCGATACGGGTCCAACATGATGGCCTCGTGGATCGCCGCTTCGGCTTCGCGCAAACGGTTGCGTTCGTAGAACACGACCGCCAAGGCATGGTGCGCAAACGGCAAATCGGGGGCCAGATGGATCGCATGCTGGGCCTCCGACGTCGCCTCTTGAAAAGCTTTGCGGGCGACCAGACAGAGCGCCAACAGACCGTGGGCAAACGGTTCGTTCGGATCGTCGGCCAGCGCGAGGTGCAATTCCTGTTCGGCCAATTCATGCCGCGATTGCTGGACCAGCAGCAGGCCGCGCTTCAGATGCGGGTTTTCCATCGGTGGATTCACTTCAGTTTCAAGTATTCCAGCACCGGGTCGTACGCGCCGCCTTGATTGGAATACAAGGCGTAATTGCGGGCGGTGGCGAACCATTCGCGGGTGGTCGGCCGCAACGACTTGGCCGCGCGGGCCAGGTCGGCGGTGGTCAGCGGCTGGGGGCGGCCCGTCTTGATCACCTGCCGCAGTTTCTCCTCGACCGCCGCGTCGACCACGGCCTTCAAGTCCGCTCCGGAAAACTGGTCGGTCTTGGCGGCCAGCGAGACAAAGTCGAGCGCCTCCTGGGGTTTGCCCTGGCAGTGCAGTTGCAGGATCTCCGCCCGGGCTGCACGATCCGGAGGCGGGACGAACAGCACTCGATCGAAACGGCCGGGGCGTCGAAAAGCCGGATCGACGTGCCAGGGGGCGTTCGTCGCGGCCAGGATCAGCACGCCTTCGTTCGATCGATCGACGCCGTCCATCTCGGCCAGAAACTGGTTGATCGTCTGGCGGGCGCCGCCGCCGTGCATGTCGCTGCGCCGGCCGCCGAGCGCATCGACTTCGTCGAAGAACAAGACGCACGGCGTGTTCGCCCTCGCTTGCTCGAACAACTCGCGCAGGTTCCGTTCGCTGGAGCCGACCCACATGTCCAACACGTCGCTGATGCCGATCGAGATGAATCCGGCCGAGATCTCGCCCGCCGTCGCGCGGGCCAGGTAGGTCTTGCCGCAGCCCGGCGGCCCGTACATCAAAATCCCGCCCCCGATCGTCTTGCCGTAGGCCTGGTACATCTCGGGATGCTTCAGCGGGAAGATGATCTTCATGGCGATCTCTTCCTTGATCTGGTCCATTCCGCCTACCTGGGCGAACGTGATCTGGGGCCGTTCGATTTCGGTAGCGGACTCGCGGGACGGCGAATCGCCCCAGGCTTCGCGGACACGGCCCTCGAAGACCTCGCCAGCTCGGTTCTGCGGGCCGATGCCCAGTTGGGCGCTCAACGCTTGGTCCTCGGCCGCCGGATCGACTTCCAGGGCCAGTTGGTAGCGGGCCACCGCGTCGGCGATCCGTCCTTCTCGGACCAGCAGCCGTGCGTACAACACGTTGGCCTCGGCCGGCGCATCGCGGCGGTCCGCCAGCGTCTCGACGATCACCAGCGCCTGACCGTCCTTGCCTTGGCGGAAATAGCAGTCGGCCAGGCCCAGTTTGACCGCCACGTCGTCCGGTGCGTCCGCCAGCGCGCCGCGAAACTCCTGCTCGGCCTCGTCCAATCGTCCCAATCCTGCCAACGAACGCGCCAAGTGCGTGCGCAACGGGATATTGTGAGGCGTGACACGCAGCGCGTCCCGCAACGCCTGAATCGCCTGGTCCCCATGCATGGACGTCACCTTTCTCTCGATCCGAACACCGATTCCCGCACACTCGGCCGGGAGCGAAACCACTCGCCGCCACTCAGCCGCCTGCCCGGCAACG
Source organism: Pirellulaceae bacterium (assembly GCA_023382975.1). Classification (GTDB taxonomy): domain Bacteria; phylum Planctomycetota; class Planctomycetia; order Pirellulales; family Pirellulaceae; genus SKKK01. The sequence goes on along the minus strand of JAHDXO010000010.1, from coordinate 111,536 downwards.
TGCGACGTGATTATAGCCGCCCGCCGCCGGTTGTCTCCAGCCGTCACCGTTGCGTCTCTCGCGGGTTCATCGCCGAGCGGTCTGTCTTCAGTCGGGGCGCCGGATTCCCAGGACCTTCATGCGGTAACGCAGGGTGCTGGGCTGCAATCCCAATCGCTCGGCGGCATTGCCGGCGCCCTTGATCTTCCAGCGGCTCGCCTGGAGCGCGGCGAGAATTCGGTCACGACCAATCTCTTCGCGGGCCGTGGTAGGAGTGGGCGTGGAGCGCACCAGCGGCTTGAGCGGATCGGGCAAGCTCAGGGTGGCGCCCGACGAGAGGATCATGGCTCGCTCGACGACGTTCTCCAACTCGCGGATATTGCCCGGCCAGTCGTATTCGGTCAACGCCCGCATTACGTCGGCGGGAATGTGCTGGATGGCCTTTCCCAGCCGGCCCTGCTTCTTGCCGATGAAATGCCACGTAAGCAGCGGAATGTCGTCCCGCCGCAGCCGCAACGGCGGGACTTCGATGGGAAACACGGCCAGGCGGTAGTACAGATCGCGGCGAAAATTCCCCTGCTCCATCGCGCGGTGCAGGTCGCGATTGGTGGCCGCTACCAGGCGGACGTCAACGCGGATCGTCTCGCCGGAACCGATTCGTTCGAACTCTCCTTCCTGCAACACCCGCAGCAATTTCGTCTGCAGTTCGGGATCGAGTTCGCCAATCTCGTCCAAGAACAGCGTGCCGCCGTCGGCCAGTTGGAATCGCCCGAGCTTGTCCGAGATGGCTCCCGTGAAGGCTCCTTTGACGTGACCGAACAGCTCGCTCTCGATCAGACTGGACGGCAACGCGGCCAGGTTCACTTTGACCAGGGAACGCTGCTTGCGCGAGCTGCGTTCGTGGAGAGCGCGGGCCAGCAGTTCCTTTCCCGTTCCCGTCTCGCCCAACAGCAGCACGCTCGCGCCCGTGCCGGCGACATGCTCGACCTGCGTCAGGACCCGCCGCAACACGTCGCTTTCGCCGACAATCTCGTCGAATCCCAGCGAATTGGTGATCTCCTCCTGGAGATAGACATTCTCCGCCCGCAGTTGCTGCGTGAGTTCCTGGACGTCGCGAAGCGCCTTTCTCAGGTCTTCCTCCGCGGTCTTCTGCTGGTGGATGTCTTGGAGTGACCCTGCCATCCAGGTCGGTCGGCCCTCCGTGTCGCGCTGCGCCTGGCCGCGCGTCCGGAACCAACGATAATCGCCGGTCTTGGTCCGCAGGCGGCACTCGACATCGTAGGGAGCACTCTGTTCCAGGTGGCGGTCAACGGCGGTCCAAAGCGTTTTCGCGTCGTCCGGATGAAGGATGCTGCGGAAGAAATCCAGCGTGTGCGGCACTTCGGCGGCGCCGTAACCCAGCAACTCGGCGAATCGCTCCGAGTACTGAACCTGCTCCGACGAGGCTTCCCATTCCCAAACACCGTCGAGCGACGCCGCTGCGACCAGGGCTCGCCGTTGCGATAACTGGTCGTGGGCCCGGCGCAAAGCTGCCTCGGACCGTCGCAACTCGGTCACGTCGCGAGCCACGTGGACCGTTCCGGTCAATCTCCCTTGCGCGTCGTGTAGCGGCGTACACGACACCAGGAAGTCGCCATCCAGGCCGGACCCGTGCGTTTCGAACTCGTGCGGCCGTCCGTCGGCCGCCAGTTGCTTATGCGATGGCAGTTCGGGATTGCCCGTGTCGTCACGGATGATCTCGCCGCAGAATCGCCCCAACACTTCTTCTCGGCGGACTCCCAGCCGCCGGGCCGTCGCGAGATTAGCACGCACGACGCGTTGATGGCAATCGGCCACGTAGATGAGATCGGGCACCGCGTCAAACGTCTCTTCGGCCTGCTTGCGAGCCGTGATATCTTCGATCACGGCCACGACGAATTGTGGCTCCGATCTGTCGTCCAACAGCAGCGACAGCGTCAGGTTTCCCCAGATGACCTGACCGTCCTTGCGCAGGTAACGCTTCTCCAGGGAGCGGATGGAATCTCGGCCTGCGAGTAAGTTGTCATACAGGGCCGCTGTGGCGCGAAGGTCGTCCGCGTGGGTGAAGTCCGCGTATGGTCGGCCGAGAACCTCCTGGTACGAATACCCCAGCAATTCGCAGAATCGCTGGTTGGCTCGCAGCAGTCTGCCGTCGGGTGCGACGTTCACAATTCCTACGGGGGCCTGTTCGAAAGTCGCTCGGAATCGAGCTTCGCTTTGGCGGAGTTTTTCCTCCACCCGGGCCCGCTCGATGGCGGTGGCAATGGCGTCGCCCACGAGCCTCAGCCGCGCGACATCGGCCTGCACCCAGGCCATTTCCCGCACGAGTGAACTGAGCGCAATGCAGCCGCTGATCCGGCCGCCCGGCCCCCGCGTGGGCACCTGGAGCGTCGACTTGAAGCCCAGCGACTCGAGTCGCCTCCGCGTGTCTGTTGCCTCCTGCGGCATGTCCTCCAAGCGATTGATCAAGAGGACTTCGCCGGCGAGCAGCACCCGTTCGTTCCAGTCAAACGTCCCCATCGGGATGTTCTGGTAGTTCGCCGATTGGCTCCGGGCGTTGGGCGAGCACCACTCGTATGCCGCGCTCCAATGCGAAAGATCCTCGGATGCGCGGACGACGAATGCGTAATCGACCCCCACGAACTCGGCGATTTCCCGCAGGCTGGTTTGGACGTGCGACTCGACCTCCGCCGCGGTGCCGCTGGCAAAACGGGCCAGGACCGCCGTGATCAATTCGTCGAACGCCGCTTGCTGCCGGGTCGTTGCTTCGCCCATCAAAGGACTTCTCCTTCTCTCTGGCGAGCGGTGGGCGTGAGCCCACCGGTTCCTGGGGTGATATCATCCCAACCCTGGGGAAAACCGGTGGGCTCACGCCCACCGCTCGCCAGATTTGGAAAACCGGTGAGCTCAAGCCCACCGCTCACCTCGAATAGTCGAACTTGCGATGTTCCCCTGCAAATCTACTTGGTGACAGAAGGAGGGGCAAGGGGCAAAGGACAAGGGGCAGATTCGCCCCTTCTTGCACCGGGGAATCAGGAGTCGCAGACTGCTCGACGAGCGAAGATTTTGCCGTAAGTTGAAGTAGTAAAATGGTTTACGTGGTGCTTCCTGGATCGCGTGCCAATTGGCGCGGCGATTGCTCGAAGCGGGTGACCATGAGCATCCGCATCACTACGATCCCGGTCTGTGGAACAACGGTTATCAAGATTGATGGCCGGTTGTTGCTCGACGACACCGAGGAATTGGTGCGGACTTTCCGCGATGTGGAGGGTCCTGCTGCGCTGGACTTGACGGAACTGCAGTCGGTCGATCGGACGTGCGCGGAACTGCTGCGAGACTCCATCGCGGCAGGCATGGAATTGCGAGCTGCTTCGCCGTACGTCGAGTTGCTTCTGAAGAAAGGAAACACACGATGAAAGAGACGACGTTCATCCTACTGGTGCTATGTTCATCGGCCTTCTGCCTTGGCCAGGATCAACAGAGCAATTCGCCTCGGCCTGGTAGCGAATCGTCCGCGGAGCCACAGGAATCCTCGCCCGAGTTGGCCGCCATTCGCGCGGGCTCCGAAGCCTTTGTGGCGGCCTTCAACCAGGGCGACGCGAAGGCAATCGCGGCGCTGTGGACGGAGGACGGCGAGTATATCGACGATCGCGGACGCCGCTACGCCGGTCGCGAGGCGATCGAAAAGGGCTATGCCGAATTCTTCACCGGCAATCCCGGCGCTGCGATCCAGATCGCCATCGACTCGCTGCGGCTGGTGAGCCCCAACACCGCCATCGAAGACGGACTGGCCAGCGTGAAAGCGGGCTCCGGTGTTGCGGGGGGCGCCAGCCGCTACACGGTCGTCCACGTGAAAGACAACGGCAAGTGGTGGATGGCATCGGTGCGCGACACCGCGATCGAGACGCCGGCAGCGGTGCGCAGTGCTGCCGATCTTCACTGGTTGATCGGGACCTGGGTTGCGGAGGAGCATGGCGTGCAGACCGAATCCGTCTGCCGCTGGGCGGTTGACGGTCGCTTCATCGAGCGGCGGTATACCACGACGCAACTCGACGGAACGAAGACATCGGGAGTGCAATGGATCGGCTGGAATGCCCAGGGCGGCCATGTCCAGTCGTGGGACTTCAGCCCCGACGGAGGACATGCCGTCGGCGTATGGTCTCCGACCGAGGGCGGTTGGCAGGCGAAGGTCGCCGGAACCACCGGCGATGGGATCTCCACCACGGCCGTCAATCGGCTCACTCGCCTGGATGACAACGCCTACGCGTGGCAGTCGGTGCGGCGGTTCCTGGGAGATGTTCCGTTGCCGGATACCAACGAGGTTGTGATCAAGCGCCGACCGGCGGAATAGGCCCGGGTTCGTACTCTCTTTCGGATGCAACAGAACAACTTATCTTGCTTGGAGACTTCACGATGACTCGCAAATACCTGCTCACGGCGGTGACTATCGCGACTCTATTGTTGCCATCGGCCGATAGCTGGGGCCGCGGTTTTGGCGGCGGAGGTCGTGGTGGCATCGGCGGTGGCATCGGCGGTGGTGGTTTCGGCGGCGGCTTCAGTGCTGGGGGCGGGCATGGTTTTGGTGGTGTCAACCCCGGCGGCGGTCCCAGTTTTGGCGGCGGCTTGAGCGGCGGTGCTTTCGGCGGCGGTGGTCTGAGCGGCGGGATTGGCAGTGGTGGTCTGGGCAGTGGCGCCGGACGCGGTCCGAGTAGCCTGGGTGGTGGAGGAGGATTTGGCGGCAGCGGTTTCGGGGAAGGTGCCTCAAGGCTTGGGCCCGGCGGTCTTAGCGCTGGCGGTTTGGGGGCTCAAGGACTCGGCGGCGATCGATTTTCGACGCCCAGTCGCAGCCAACTCAACAGCTTCCTGGGCCTGCCGTCCGACGGCGGCTTGCACGGGTTGAGCAGCGGTCGCCAGTTCTCCGGTGACAACTTTGATGTCAATTACGGCACGAAGGAAGGACCACGCGGCGGTCAGGCGGCAGGCATCGCAATCACGGGGCCGCAAGGGAACACCGCGGGCCGCGCGGTCGGGGTTGGTCCGCAAGGCGGCGCCGCCGCGGTCGGGGGCGTGCAGGGCGCGGGCGGCGGCACGGCAGCCCGCGGTGTGGCCGTGGGTCCCGGAGGGGGCATCGCGGCAGGCAGCGCAGTTCGTGGGCCTGACGGCGGTGCCGCAGCACGAGGCGTCGCCGTGGGGCCGGGCGGCGGAGTCGCCGCCGGCGGTGCGGTTCGCGGTCCCGTCGGTGGTGCTGCCGCGCGGGGTGTCGCGGTTGGACCGGCGGGCGGCGTGGCCGCTGGACTCGTTCGCGTTACTCCATCGGGCCGCTATACGTCGGCCGTGGCCGTTCGCGGCAGCTACGCCCACTGGGATGTCTATGGTCGAGGCTGGTATGCCCAGCATCCCGGCGCATGGTTTGCCGCGGGCTGGACCGCCGGCGCGTGTTGGACGGCCTGCACCTGGGCCAACGCCGCAACCTACTGCGGCTACGCCGAAGTGCCGCCGGTGTACTACGACTATGGCAACAACGTCGTGTACGACGAGAACAACGTGTACGTCAACGGCGAGAGCGAGGGCTCGGCCGAGGAGTATTACAGCCAGGCTGCGGATCTTGCCGCCACGGGTGCGAAAGCTGAGGCCCCGTCCGACGGTGACTGGCTGCCGCTAGGCGTGTTCGCTCTGACCAAGCCCGGCCAGACCAAGTCCGAAGTGACCATTCAACTGGCCATCAACAAGGAAGGGGTGATCCGCGGCAACTACACCGATACGGCGACAAACCAGACCCAACTGATTCAAGGCTCGGCCGACAAGCAAACGCAGCGTGTCGCCTTTACCGTGGGTGAGAACAAGACTGGCGTCGTCGAAACCGGCCTGTACAACTTGACCAAGGACGAAGCCCCGTGCCTGATCCACTTCGGCAGCGATCGCACCGAGCAATGGCTGTTGGTGCGACTTCAGCAGCCGGATTCCGGCAATTAGATTTCGTCAGCGCGGGTTCCTGAGCATGGGCTTCGCTCAGGAACTCGCTCTGACGGTCGTCCGCTTCATGTCATTGATGGGCGCAGCTCGCCCCACCGTCTTTCCCTACGGAGTTCCAGAAAATGAAACGCATTTCGTTGTTTCTCCGCCTTACGTTCGGGCTTGTGGCCCTTGTGTTGGTCGGAAGTCTTTTCTTGCAGGTCGCCACACCGGTCGCAGCCCAGGAGACCTCCGGCGTGCCCGGTTCGCCGAGCGCGACGACGACGATCGATGGCAAGCAGTTGCCGGCCCCGGACCCTGAATTCGGCGGCGTCATCAAGCAGGGTGCATTGGAATCGCAGGCCTGGTGGGCGCCGCGCATCGTGCCGCCCAAGCAGGCGCCCAACATCCTGCTGATCATGACCGACGACTCGGGCTTTGGCGTACCGAGCACGTTCGGCGGCGTCATTCCGACGCCGACGATGGACCGTCTCGCGAAAACCGGTCTGCGTTACAACAACATCCACTCCACCGCGCTCTGCTCGCCCACGCGCGCCGCACTCATTACCGGCCGCAACCACCACTCGGCCGGCTTTGGCGTGGTTTCAGAGCAGTCCACCGGTTTCCCCGGCTACAACAGCATCATCTCCAAGGACAAGGCGACCATCGGCCGTATCCTGCGCGACAACGGCTACGCGACCTCCTGGTTCGGCAAGAACCATAACACGCCGACGTACTCGGCCAGCCGCGTCGGGCCCTTCGACCAATGGCCGATCGGCATGGGCTTCGACTACTTCTACGGCTTCGTCGGCGGCGATGCGAATCAGTGGCAGCCGAATCTGTTCCGCAATACGACTCAGATCTATCCCTTCGAAGGCAAGCCCGGTTGGAACCTCGTCACCGGCATGGCCGACGACGCGATCGAGTACCTGCACGAAATCAATCAAATCCAGCCCGACAAGCCGTTCTTCTGCTACTACGTGCCCGGCGCCACGCACGCGCCGCATCACCCGACCAAGGAATGGATCGAGAAGATTCAAGCCATGCGCCTGTTCGACGACGGCTGGAACAAGCTGCGCGAGCGCATCTTCGAGAATCAGAAGCGTCTGGGAGTCATCCCGCCGGACACCACGCTGGAGCCTTGGCCGACCGAGACAATCAAGAACTGGGACGATTGTACGCCCGACGAGAAGAAGCTGTTCATTCGGCAGGCGGAGGTATTCGCCGCCTATGCAGCGTACACCGACTACGAAATCGGCCGCGTGGTCCAGGCGGTCGAAGACATGGGCAAGCTCGACAACACATTGATCATCTATATCAACGGCGACAACGGCACCAGCGCCGAAGGCGGCCCGCTCGGCACGCCCAACGAAGTCGCGTTCTTCAACGGGATCAACAAGATGCCCGTCGACGTGCAGATGAAATGGTACGACGTCTGGGGCACCGAACAGACCTACAATCACATGTCCGCGGGTTGGTCCTGGGCCTTTGACACGCCATTCACTTGGTTCAAGCAGAATGCCTCGAAGCTCGGCGGTATTCGGCAGTGCATGGCCGTCTCCTGGCCCGGCCACATCCAGGACCAGGGCGGATTGCGCGAGCAGTTCTGCCACGTCAACGACATCGTGCCGACGATCCTGGAGGTCTGCGGAATCGCGGCACCCGAATACGTCGACGGGATCAAGCAAGCGCCGATCGAGGGCACAAGCCTGGCGTATACCTTCGACGCCAACACCGCCAAGGCACCGTCGCGACACAAGACCCAGTATTTCGAGATGTTGGGCCAGTGGGCCCTGTACCACGAAGGCTGGCTGCTCAGCACCCAGGTGAACCGGGCTCCGTGGGAGGCTTTCGGCCCCGCCAATCCCGACCCGCTGAACAACCAAGTGCTCGAACTCTACGACCTGAACACCGACTTCAGCCAATCCCAGAACATCGCCGACAAGCACCCGGACAAGGTGCAGCAGATGAAGCAGATGTTCATCGAGGAAGCCAAGAAGTACCAGGTATTTCCGATGGACGCCTCGGTGGCCGGCCGCATTGTCGCCTCGCGGCCCAACATCACCGCGGGCCGCGCGGAGTTCGTCTATACCCGGCCCATGGTCGGCCTGCCGCAAGGCGATTCACCGGTGATCCTGAACAGCTCGTACACGATCACCGCAGACATCGACGTTCCGCCGGGCGGCGCCGAAGGGATGATCTTGACGTCGGGTGGTCGGTTTGCCGGTTACGGGTTCTACCTGCTGAAGGGCAAACCGGTGTTTCTCTGGAATCTCGTCGACCTGAAGCGGATCAAGTGGGAGGGCCCAGAGGCACTGACGCCGGGCCGGCACACCATCGAATTCGACTTCGCGTACGACGGCCTCGGCGTGGGTACACTCGCCTTCAACAACATGAGCGGCCTGGGCCGTAGCGGAACCGGCACGCTGAAGGTGGACGGCAAGGCTGTGCAGACCATCAAAATGCCGCAGACGCTGCCCATGATCCTGCAATGGGACGAGAGCTTCGACATCGGCTCGGACACGCTGACGGGCGTGGACGATGCCGACTACCAGCCGCCGTTTCCCCTGACCGCCAAGCTGAACAAGCTGACGATCAAGGTGGACCGCCCGCAGTTGTCCCCCGAAGATATCGAGAAGCTCAAGGCGGCGCAGCGGAACAACCCGATGAGCGAGTGAGGATGGCATGTCGCCGCACACCGATTCCGCCAACGACACGGCGGTCGTGCCAGGACTGCGCGACAAGATCGAAATCTCGTCCAAAGCTCCAGTAGCGAAGTCTTTGTGACATGCGGTGGTTCGATCGGCCAAGTCCAATTGTCGGACGGGTTCAACTCGTTGGCGCGCCGATCTGCCGGCGCGTCGATTGGACGGAAGCCATCGAGCTCCGTGTCGGTTCGTCCGCGGCTCTCCCCCTGTACCGTTCGTGCGTGTATGATTCGGTGATTGGCCGAGCGCGAAAACGTCCGCTTCTCCGCCGCCGAATTCGGGAAAGTCATGAATCGGAAGCGGCGCCAGGCCAATTCTCGTAACGAGGGAGTCAACCATGTGCGATCTTGCCGATCCGTCTCGCGGCGGTGTATGCCGACATCGGCGTTCGTTCCTGATGGCTGCTGTGGCAAGTGCCGGAACCGCCTGGCTTGGCCCGTCCGGCCGAGCGGCCGAGGAAACGCCGCGTGCCAGCGATCCGTACCAGGATCCGGCCAGCGAGCGACCGGCGGAGAAGATGCTGGGCGCGGGCCGGGAGATCCGCATCACGCGGTTGGAGACGGTGCTGGTGGCGCCGCGCTGGCTGTTTCTCAAAGTCCACACGGATGCCGGAATCACCGGGTTGGGCGAACCGATCGTCGAAGGCCGGGCGCTGACCTGCGCGACCGCCGTGAAAGAACTGGAGCGATACCTGATTGGCCAGGACCCGCGCGCCGTGACGCACCATTGGCAAGCCATGTACCGCCATGCGTTCTACCGCGGCGGTCCGGTGCTGACGAGCGCGATCAGCGGGATCGACATGGCGCTGTGGGACATCAAGGGCAAAGCGCTGGGCGTGCCAGTGTACGAACTGTTGGGCGGCCCGACTCGGCGCCGAGTGCGAGTGTATGCTCATGTGAAAACGCCCGAAGACGTGCGGAATCGCCGCGCCGAGGGATTCACGGCGTTCAAGACAGGCGTTTTCACGACGCGTCCCGCACGGATCGTCGAAACGCCCGGGTTCATCGCCCAGGCCGCCGATCGTTTCGCGGCGTTGCGCGAAGCGGCGGGCGACGACACGGATATCGGGATCGACTTTCACGGTGCGATCAGCCCGCAGACCGCCAAGGTGCTGATCAAGGCGCTCGAGCCCTATCAGCCGATGTTCATCGAGGAACCGGTGCAGTGCCAGAACGTGGACGCCATGGTCGACATCGCCCGGGGAACCCATCTGCCGATCGCCACGGGCGAGCGAATCTTCACGAAATGGGGCTTCCGCGAAATCCTGGAAAAGAGCGCCGCTTCGATCCTGCAGCCGGACCTGTGCCACGCGGGCGGCATTACCGAAGTCCGCTTGATCGCCGGCATGGCCGAGGCGTACTACGCGGCGATCGCTCCGCACAATCCGCTCGGACCGATCTCACTGGCCGCCGGTATCCAACTGGCCGCTTCAATCCCCAACTTCCTGTGCCAGGAACAAGTCAATCTGGGCCACGGTTACCTGAAGCAGCCGTTCCGCGTCCAAAACGGCTATGTCGAGCTGCCTCGCGCGCCGGGTCTTGGCATCGAGTTGGACGAGGACGCCCTGGCGGATAAGATCGGCCACGATTGGCGGAATCGTGAAACCTACGACGCCGACGACGGCTCGGTCGTGGACTGGTAACCAGACATGGGAACGTCCATGGAACCCACGATTGTCACCGTCGCCCCGCCGCCGCGACCGGCCGGAAGCTGGTTGCGGCGCAGTTGCACGGCGATATTCGTCGAGCGTCGTCTGCCCACGCGAGCCGCCGCGGTCTTGGACCGGACGCTGATCCGCCTGGGCTGGCGGACCAAGTCGCTGCGCGTCGCGGGCTTCGATGTGCGAGTGCGGCGTCTGGAGGCCGATGAACACTACGTGCGGGAGGTGATCGTCGAACGTGCCTACAGCCCACCGGGTTACGAGATTTGCGAATCGGACACGGTCGTCGACGTCGGGGGCAATATCGGCGCGCTGGCACTCGACGCCGGTCGGCGGGCGAAGCGAGGCCGAGTTGTCAGCATCGAGCCCGTCGAGGCCAACTTCCGGTTGCTCTGCGAGAACGTGTCACGGAACCGCTTGTCGAACGTAACGCCCCTGCGGGCCGCCGTGGTCGGAACGTCCGCGACCGAGACAACCGTCTACCTCAGTCCGCTCGGCTCCGGACACCACACGATCGTCCGCCCGCTGGCCGGCAATGCGTCCCGCGGCGAAACGGTGGAAGCCGTGCGGTTGCAGGATCTGTTTGCGCGCTATGCGATCGAGCGCTGTGACTTTCTCAAGCTGGATTGCGAGGGCGCCGAGTTCGAGATCGTGGAGAACATGCCCTCAGAAATCGCCCGGCGGATCGGCCGGCTGGCGATGGAATACCACACGCACAGCGACCGGCCCAAGCGGGAGCAGGCAGGCCGACTGATCGACGTGCTCATCGGCTTCGGATTCCGCATCGACCAGTACACGGACGTGCAAGGAACCCCACGAGGCATGATCTTCGCCCGTCGCGAAGCGTAACGAAGCGATCTGTCCAGGTTGCGTCTGCCAGGGAATTCCATTCGTTCGATGCGGCCGTTGCACAGGCGGCCGAGGTCGAAATCACAAGGGCCGGGGATAGCACGCTCATCCTGCCAAAAACCGGCAGCCGCGTGACCAAGGTCGTCACGGGACAGCTTCAAGCCGCCGCCGCACACGACGTCCAACGGCTCCTGCCCCACCTGACGGCCCGGGGCGAACAGTACGCGGCCGATGCCGAGAAGAAGCTGACCGAGCGCGGGCAGGCCGAGAGCCGCGCGATGCGCGAGATCCTGGAAACCCAGAAAAAGCACATCTCCGAGACGGTCGCCAAACACGAGAAGGCTGGCCCTGTCTCAACGAGTTGGTTCGAGGGATCGCACCCATAGCATCGCTCCAGAAATAACGGTCCAGTGCTTATTGCTGATCATCCCACGGCGTGTGATGGCTACATTGACGAGGCCACAGTTGTTTCTCGAACGATGCTTAGCTGGTTTCGTTGAGAGCCTCGCCGACCGGTTACTGGCGTACGGCGTTCCGGCTGGGTATAGTGGCATACTTCGATCACAACCTTCGACTAAAGGTTGCCCGATTCTCACCACTGCACCGCTATCGCCGTTGCTTGACGGTCCAACCCAGGAGTTGCCGCATGTTGCACACCGCCGCTAGATTCGTTTGTTGTTCCATCTTATTCGTCGGGTTGACGGGCGCCGTGTCCGTGTGGGCCGCGGACGCGGGGTTCGCGTTTCGAGATCAGCCGGGCGAGCATCTGGACATTACCTTTGCGGGCCGAACCGTGGCCCGCTACATGCTCGCTCACGACACCCAGCGTCTGACGGACACCTACAAGCCCTATCTGCACGTGATGGATGCCGCTGGCGAGCGGCCGATCACCAAGGGGCCCGGCGGCCAGTTCCCGCATCACCGCGGTATCTTCATCGGTTTCAACCGGATGTCGGCCGGCGGCAAGAATTACGATCTCTGGCACATGAGTGGTGGCCCGCAGGTTCATCAGAAGTTTCTGGACCAACAGGCCGGGGCGGATCAGGCCCGCTTCACCTCGCTGGTCCACTGGAACACAAAGGACGGCCAAACGCTGCTGGAGGAGGAACGCACGTTCGTGTTCCGCGCCGTCGATGCGCCGGGATTGGTGAAAGTCGACGTGACGTCCAAGTTGAAAGCCGTCGGCGGTGACGTCGTGCTGGCGGGCGATCCCGAACATGCCGGCGTCCAGTATCGGCCGGCGGACGAGGTGGACAGGAAGCAGAGTCGGTATCTGTTCCCCGCCGACGGCAACGACCCGCGCCGCGACAAGGATCTGCCCTGGGCCGCCCTCTGCTACGTGCTGGAGGGCAAGACGTACAGTGTGGTCCAGTTGAACGCTACGACGAATCCCAAGGACACCGTGTGGTCCGCTTACCGCGACTACGGCCGCTTCGGTGCGTTTCCCAAGGCCGAGATCGCAGCCGGCCAAACGCTTACCCTCGACTACCGGTTCATCGTCATGACCGGCGAACTACCGGCTCGCGAGCAACTCCAGAAACACTACGACGAGTATGCCTCGCGGCCTTGACGCAGAGAGACGAAGCCTCGCAGCCGAATTCGTGAGGATTCGGACCCTCCGTCCGACATCCGGAATCCCGGATTCGGCGATGAAATTACGACTGGTACATTTCCCAACCTTCACGCAACCGGGAGATCCTTCATGTTGACCTTGATCCGACATTTGGTCGCAATCGTCGTTCTGCTGACCCTTTCTGTTTCCGTGACGGCATCGCCGGCGACCGCCGCCGACGCGGGATTCGCCTTGCACGAGCAACCGGGGCAGCATCTGGATGTGGCCTTCGACGGCCGCGTGGTCGCCCGTTACATGACCGCGTTCGATCCGCAGCGGTTGGACGACACGGCCAAGCCCTATCTGCACGTGATGGACGCCGCTGGCAAGCAGCCGATCACCAAGGGGCCGGGCGGTCTGTATCCTCATCACCGCGGCATCTTCGCTGGTTTCAGCCGCCTGACGGTCGATGGGAAGGCGCACAATCTTTGGGGCACCACCAACGTGCAAGCCCATCAACGTTTCGTCAGTCAACAAGCCGCTGCGGATCAAGCAAGCTTCACCTCGCTGGTCGTCTGGAGCACGAAGGATGGCCAGCGGCTGATCGAGGAAGAGCGGACTTTCGTTTTCCGAGCCGTCGAGGCGCCGGCCTTGGTGTGCGTCGAAGTCAGCTCGAAGCTGACCGCGCTCGCTGGGGACACCGAGTTGGGCGGCGACCCGGAACATGCGGGTGTCCACTACCGACCGGCGGACGAACTGGACAGGACTCAAACCCGCTACCTGTTTCCCGCCGAGGGAAACGACCCGCGCCGCGACAAGGATTTGCCTTGGGCGGCGTTGAGCTATGTGCTGGGCGATCAGACGTACGGCGTCGTGCAGATGAACCATCCACAGAACCCCAAGGAGAGCGTCTGGTCCGCGTACCGCGACTATGGGCGCTTCGGCGTCTTTGCCAAAGCCGACTTGGCCCGCGGCCAGTCGCTGGTGCTGCGTTACCAGTTCTACATCACGGCCGGCGAATTGCCCGCTCGCGAGTCGATCCAGCAACGGTATGACCGGTACGCTTCGTAGTGTCCGCGGTTACCGTTGGTCGTCCTTCGGCAATTTGCCGCGAGCTTCTTCGCGGGCCTTGGCCAGGACATCGACCAGTTTGATCTCGGCGCCACCGGCGAGTTTGCTTTCGTCGGCGGCGCTCATGAAGGCGTAGATCTCCAACGTTTCCTGTTCGCTGACCGGCGGCTGGCCCGTGCGGAAGAACTTGACGATTTCCACGACCAGCGGGCCGTAGCCGCCGTAGGGCCCGATCTGTTGAATTCCGCCCGTGCCGAAAGCCGTGCCGCCGTAGCCGCTCTTGCCACTGCGGATGCCCCGGAACGTGCCCAGCCGTCCGTTGTTCCAGCGCCCGACCACGATGTCGGTGTCGGGCGACTGGACTCGAACCGCCGCTTCACAGCCCGTGCCCATGACGGTAAACAACGTCTCGACGCCGTGGATGCCGTACCAGTACAGGTCCGGATGCGTCGATTCGAGCGAGCAGGGGCTGTACGCATCGCAGCCCAGCACGTCGCCAATTGAGCCGTTGCGAATCGCTTGCGCGCCTTCGGTATACCGCAGCGACGAACTGGACCAGACCGGCGTTTCGTATTTCCGCGCCGCTTCAAAGATCGCCACGGCGTCGGCCAGCGAGCCGGCGATCGGCTTGTCGATGAACATCGGCTTGCGGGCCTTCAATACCGGCAGCGCCTGCTCCAGATGCGGTCGCCCGTCGTTCGTCTCGAGCAGCACGACATCCACGCGCTGGATCAACGCGTCGATCGAGTCGACAATTTCGACGCCCAACTGCTGCATCTCTTCGGTGTATTTCGGCACGCGACTGACGCTGCTGGGAATGTCCGGGCTGCCCTTGGGATAGGCGGCGACAATCCGGCAGCCGACCAACGCTTCCTGCGGTTTCTCCGCGTTCAACAGCCGAGTGAACGCCACGGCGTGCGAAGTGTCCAGCCCGATGATCCCGGCCCGCAACACGGGAACCGCCTCCGGTTCGGCAGCCGGAGACCAGGACGCCGAAAACAGTAGAAGAACAGCGGCGGCAACAGGGCAGGAATGTCGATTCATGGTGCGGAGCTCCGGAGAAGGGTTGGAAGGTTCGTCGAAAATCCCAGGGCCAGTTTAGCCGACGGAGATGGCGGGAGGAAGATGATGCGGGAGAGCTGGCCACAGGCTGGCAGCCTGTGCTACGGGGAAGGCGGGGCGTGGCGGAAGAGGTTATCCCAGCGATGGTCGAGCGCCACGAGGGCCTCCGACAGCGGCAACGCCTGCCAGCGTCCATCGTCGGTGGACGATGCGCATCCCAGTCGCTGAAGCTTTTCCAATGCGTCGTGGACCTCGAAATCGACGGGATACCCCAGCAAGTCGCTCAGCCACGCTTCCGCTTCGCGGTCCAACCGTTCGGCGTCCCAGCCGTCGGGACGGGCACGGCGGTCGAGCAGCGCGTGCGCCAGGATCGCTTCGCGAAACTCCTGCTCCTCCGCCTCGTCCAGCACGCGGAACAACACGCCCGCATTATTGTCCAGGTTCTGGTAGTACAGGCGGCGAGTCAGCACCAGGCGGTACTTGTCCTTGGTCCGGAAATAGCCCAGCACCGATCGGACCGCATAGCCGATCGTCCCGCCCACCAGGCCGAGAAAGGCCAACATGCCGTACACCCCGGCGAACACCAGCAGCAGCGCGCCCTGAAACACCCGGACGACCACGATCGCCAGCCCCGACAGGGTCGGCAGCATGACGCGGCACAGATCGAGCGGAGTCATCTTGAACCGCGAGCAGGGCAGCAGCATGTCGACATCCTGCTTGGGGATGTTCTTGAACATCTTGACGTAGACCCAGCGACGATCGACGCCCTCGGTGCTGTCGTCCGGTCGGTCGATTTCACGCAACCGAAAGATCACGACCAACCGCTGGTACATAGCCACCTGGACGTTTTCCGGGCGATACCAATTCCGCCAACGCTTGCGAACGCGATGCTCGGATGTATCGCCCCGCACGAAGACTTCCAGACGGTCGAACCGGTCGAAGTCGACCTGCAATCGGACGCCCCAGTCGCTGGCGATCCCGACCACGCGCTGGATCTCGGCGTGCGACAGATGGCGGTAGTTGGCCCGCTGGAGCAGATGCTGGAATCGGTCGAACAGTTCCGGAATGGCCGCCTCACGCTGCTCTTCGGTCGGCGTGTGCAGTTCGATCGTCACCGAATCGGGATTGAACGGCGCATAGAGACGCTTCAGTGCCTCGAGACACTCGTGATACTCGTAATGGAATATCGCCTCCAACAGCGCACAGAGCTGCAAGAATGCTTCCCGCCGAGCATCGTCATCGGCCTGGTCGGCCAAGACGCGGACCAATTCCGCTTTGCGCAGCGGGATGAAGTGCTCGCGCCGCCAGGCAAGCGCCGCGCGATCGGCCGCTTCGGTCGCATCCGCCTCGTCCAGCCAAGCATCTTCCGCACGGTCAGGTTCGGTATGTTCGGACATCGGGTTCATGAGTTGCGCTTCACGCTCGCCGGATTGGGTCGTCTTGGTCGCCATCGTCTCCGCCATCAATCGTGTACCCGGCAGCGGAGTGTGTCGCCGCGCAGACCGGCCAGCAGATTGTCGGCGGCGATCTCGGCCATGCCCGACCGGCTGGATACCGTCGCGCTGGCGATGTGCGGTGCGACGATGCAATTGGGCAGACGCAGCAACGGATCGTCGGCGTCGGGCGGTTCGGGATCGGTCACGTCCAGTCCGGCGGCGAAGATCCGTCCGTCGCGGAGAGCGTCGTGCAGATCGCGCTGGTTGTGGATGGAACCCCGCGCGGTGTTGACGAACACCGCCGACGACTTCATCCGGGCAAAGGCGGTGGCGTCGAACATGCCGCGCGTCGCGTCATTCAGGTCCGTATGGACCGACACAAAGTCCGACTCGGCCAGCAGCGTCTCGAAGTCCACCTGCCGTGCAGCCAGCTCCCGGTCGGCTTGCTCGCACGGCTGCCGGTCGTGATACAGCACGCGCATCTGCCAGCCGCCGAAACAGCGCCGGGCCAAAGCGAAACCGATCCGCCCCATGCCCACGATGCCGATCGTCTTGCCACTCAGATCCTGGCCGATGTGCCCGAGCGGTTCCCACGTCTTCCAATGTCCGTCGAGTACGTACCGCTGGCCCTCGACGATGCGCCGCGCGGCCGAAATCAGCAGAGCGAAGGCCATGTCGGCGGTGGCTTCGGTCAGCACGTCCGGCGTATTCCCGACCCGGATGCCGCGGCGCGTGGCCTCGGCGATGTCGATGTTGTTGTAGCCGACCGCAAAGTTGCTGATCACCCGCAGTTGCGGTCCCGCCGCGTCCATCAACCGGGCATCGACGGTCTCGGTCAGCAGCGTCACGATGCCGTGACAACCGGCCACCTTCTCCAACAGCACGTCGCGCGGCGGTGGCAGGGGCCCGTCCCAAATCTCGGCCCGGCAAGCCGCCACGATCCGATCGAGTCCGGCGGCCGGAATGCGGCGCGTGACAAACACACGCATCGAGGAAATCTCGGTCATGCTTCCACTCTCCCCTGGCCGCCAGGAATCGGCCACGCCCAGCCCGCGGTAAAGCCTCCGTCCACGTACAGCGTCTGGCCGGTCATGAAGGCCGACGCGGCCGACGCCAGGAAAATGGCGGCGCCGACCATGTCCTGCGGTTGGCCCAGTCGGCGCTGAGGCGTGTTGGCCACTCCCCAGGCCAGCATCGCGGGGTCGGCCCACAACTGGCGAGTCAGATCGGTCAGCACGAAACCCGGCGCCAGGCCATTCACCCGCACGCCGTGTTCGCCCCATTCCAGCGCCAAGGCGCGCGTCATGTGTCCCAATCCGGCTTTGCTGACCGCGTACGGCAGCACGTTCTTCAACGGCCGGTCGGTGTTCAGCGAGGCGACTTGGATCTGGCTGCCGCTGCGGCGTTGGACCATGTGCCGCCCGAACGCCTGTGACATCAGGAACGCGCCCCGCAGATTGATGTCCACCACGAAATCGTAGTCGCTCTCGGTGACTTCCAGCGCCGGCTTGCGGCGGTTGACGCCCGCCACGTTGACCAACGTGTCCGTGCGTCCGAACTCGTCCATGACCTGTTCGACCAGAGTGCCGATCGCCGCCGAATCCGCCACATCGCAGACGATCGGCCTCACGGTTCCACCCGCCGGGCAGATCTCGCGGGCCGTCTGAAGCAAGGTCGCCAACTCCCGTCCCGTGATCACGACGCGGGCGCCGCGAACCGCGAAACCTTCGGCGATCGCGCGACCGATCCCGCGGCTGCTGCCTGACACCACCACGACTTGATCTTCCACCGAAAACAAGGCATCCGACATCCGTTGCATCTCCTTCGCCATGTGTATACCCGCAGAGCGGGCTATCGAGAACCCGGCCTCCGTCCGAATTCCAGCAGCTTCAGATCCCGCATCGCGCCGCCAACCCTGCGACCAAGACCGACGACGAGATCACGGCGTCTGCGCCGTCTGCGAAGCCGGGCGGTCGGGGCGGTAGAGGTAGTCGGGCCAGAGCGGGCAATTCAGATGGATCCAGGTCTTGATCGCTCGCATTCCGGCTTCGTCCAGCGACACGTCCGCGTGATGCTCGTCGGCCAGCACCGTCCACAGGCGGCTTTGCAGCGTCCCGAACGAAAGCGGTTCGGCTTTGAAATGCCGCATGCCGTAGGTGAAGTCGAAATAGTGAACCCATCCGCCCTGGATCAACGAGCGATACGAGAGCGGCACGCGCCCCGCGTCGAGCGTCCCGCGCAGATCGGAGCGTCCCGGCTGGCTGCCGTCGTGGCACTGGACGCACCGGGCGTCCAGCACCGGTTGCACGACCTGTTGGTAATCGAACGCGGCGCTGCCCCACGGCGGGGGCTCCAATTGCTGCGGCGATTGCAACAGGGCGGAGCCTGTGTCGCGTGGCGGGGACGAGTGCCGGTCCTCGTGGCAGCCGATGCAGCTTCGCCGCTCGCCCGGCTGCAGTTGAATGACGCTTCGCATCCGCTGTAACTCGTTCCAGTCTTCGTCCAGCAACTGGAAATACAGCACCTTGCCCGCCGGAGCCACGAAGTTGACCGATCCGTCCTCGGCGATCGGCACCGTGCCCAGCGACGCCTTGGCCACGTAACTGGGCCAACCCTGCGATTCGCGGACGCGATACCGTCCCGGTTCCACTTCCGTCACGCGCTCCGACCAGTTGTGATTGGTGCGCAGCGGATCCAGCAGCGCGTTCGGCGTGCGTGTTTCGAAGCTGGTCGCCGGCCCGTGTACCAGATGGACGGGCGAGGCGTAGAAGTCGGTGAACGGTGGATGGTCCGCGCGGTACTGCCCGCAGGTCAGCAAGTCGAGCGTGGGAGGAACCTCTTCGGCGACGTGCAGATATTTCGCGCGGCCGCGTGCAACCGCGGACCCCAATCCCTGGTGGACATCCTGAACGGCGAATTCGCCCAGTCCTTGTTGGGCCAGGTGCTCGTCGAGCGAGCTGGCCTGCACGGGCGGACGCGGACGCGCTCGCAGCGGACTGGGGTGCATACTGCTGATCTCCGGATCGACATACAGCAGTTCCCGGTTTCCGTAACGATCGACCACGTACAGGCACCAGTTGTGTTGGTTGTCAGGATTGTGGGTCACCAGGAAATGGTCGCGCGAAATCGGGTAGGGATCGCGGAACGTATCGTGGTGCGAGCGGCTCATCTGGTAGTGCGGACGCGTGTCCGGCGTGATGTTGGTGATCGCCTGAGTGTCGAACATCGGCTTGGTGCGGTCGATCAAAGCGATCGGGCCCTGATGGTCGCCGTGGGACATCAGCGTGCAGACAATCTCGTGCGTGCCGGGAATCTCGTGGGCTTGGCTGTAACAGTTGGGCGTGTTGTTTCCGAAAACCAGTTCGGGATGCGTGCCGTCAGGGCGAATGGACCAGAGCGTGTGACCGAAGTCGGCGCCCTTGTCCAGGTACTCCGATCGCGTCCACAGAACGCGGCCGTTCTGCATCATTGAGGGCTTCCATTCGCTTAGGTTGGCATACGACAGCCGTCGGATATCGCTGCCGTCGGCTTCCATCCGGTGCAATACGTAGGCCTGCGGTCGCCAGCAGAGAAAACGGACCTTGCAGCGCGTGCTATGAAAGGCCAAGCCGCCATCGGGCAAACACACCGCGTCGAAATCGTGGTACGGCCCGTCGGTCAGTTGTTGCAGGCCGGATCCGTCGGCCCGCATGGCGTAAATATGCCAGTATGATGCCCAGCCCTCGACCAGCGGCTTGTCGGGCCGGTAGGCGAAGTAGATATTGCGGGCTTCGAAATCCGATACCGGCTCGCGAACGATGCCTTCGCTGCCGTCGAACAGCGGTTGGACGCGGGCGAGGTCCGGCCGGAAGCGGCCTTGCCCGTCCCGCGGGATGTGCAGCACGAAAACACCGCCACCCGGTTCCAGAATGCCGTCCAGGTGCTCGCTGTAGTTGTGCGATTCGAGGAACGGATGCCGCTTGGCAAACAGTATCCGCTCCAACGGCGCGAGGGCGGGGTCGCGCAAGAACAACTCCCGCTTGGCCAGCCGCGCCGCCAAGTACAGCGACGGGGAATCGGGATTCTCCGCCGCCTGCCGCCGCAACTCGGCCGCCTGGCTGCGTTCCTCGCTGACATCCAGCCCCTGCCGGTCCAGTCGCTCGACCAGTTCGTCCAACAGCACGAGCACACGTTCCAACGGCGCCCGACGCACCAGCCGCCCCCAATACGGCTCGCCGCCCGGCACCGCCGGCCGATCGGTCAGCAGCGGCGAAAGATGATCGTCCGCCGGAATGCTGCTCCATGTGGCACGCTCGCGCAGGAAAGCGTACTGCAGGAAGCCAGTCCAGTTCGGCTCCGGCAACCGGTCGACTTGCAGATAGGGGATTCGGCGAGCCCGGTTGGCTCCGGACCGGTCTCGCCGGGCAACCGAGCGCCACTGCTGGCCATCCTGCGAAACGAGCACTTCGAACACTTCGGGGATGCGGTCGCGGTACTTGCCGCTGCGGTCGCGTGTGATGACCACTCGCCCCACGGCCGCCGACTCGGGCAATTCGATTTGCACCCACTCACGGTCGCGCGAGGCAGCGATCCAACTGAAGTCGTTCCCGTAGCGGCCGTCGTTCAGATGCTTGATCTGGTGAATCGCATACCCGGGAAGCACCGACGATGCGCTGGCCACGGCGCCGCGTTCGGCCAGCGCGAGGTTCTCGTCGCCGTCGCGCCCGTAGATCTCCAGTTCGTCGATTCCCGGTTGCGAGTTGCCGCTGGTCTCGTGAATCGCCACCCGCACGAACCGAGCCTGTTGAGGCTCAAAGTCCAGTGCCTCGGGCGGCCGTACGGACTGGGCCGAGACCTTCGCCAGCTTCTCCTGAAACTCGTCGGACACCAACCGCGCCCCGTCCTCCCCGGCTCGCGTGGAGAAACCGCCCGCGGCCACCAGCAACCAGACGCTCGCCCATCGGCCGACACATGGTCTCATCGCATTTCTCCTTGTCGTTCGTTCCCCGTGGCGGAATTCGTGAGAATTCCGACTTCGCCCCCTGATCCTCGGATCGCCACCTATCGTACCGGATTTTCGGGTTCCCAACTACGTCGCTGCGGGCGATGGGTCGGCCTTGTTTTTCGCTGCCTGCCGAAGACTACAGTTCCCAGCCCTGGCGATACTCGCGGGTCAAATGGCGGTTGGCATCCAGGGCGTTGGTGATCTGCATCGCCTGGCTGTCGAAGACCACTCGTCTGCCCGCTCGCAACGCGACGGTTCCCAAGTTCACGGCATCGGTAATCGATCCGGCGTTCAGGAAACTGCCGGGCGACGGTTCGCCCCCCGTCACCGCCTCGATCCATCCGCCCTGACGCCGGGCGGGTTCGGTAGCGGCGCGTCGCGAATCCGAGGCCACTTGTTCCAGTGGCACGGGCGAGCGCTGGCCCTTGGCGAACCGCAGCGGATTCTGCCCGCGGAAATCGGCCAGCACGGCGCCGTCGTCGCCGACGAACAAGATGCCTTCGCGCGCCATTTCCACGTTGTGCGCCTCGACCACGTCCGGCAGACGCGGCTTCATCCCGCCATCGTACCAGAACAGATCCACGGCGGGCCGGTCGCCTTGCGCGGCGAACTTGAGCCGGATCGCGCAGGCGGCGGGATACGCGGCCTCGTTCCTGACCGTCCGACTGACCTGATCGACGATCTCGCACGTGTGCGTTGCCCACGCTTCGGCGGTGTGGGGGACGCCCAGTTCCAGTTCGGTGAACACGGGCCACAGGCTATAGATGCCCATGTCGGCCATCGAGCCGCCGCCGAAGTCGTACCAGCCTCGAAAGACCGTGTGCGTGAAATGCGGATGATAAGGGCGGTCGGTCACCGGACCCAGCCACAGGTTCCAATCGAAGCCGGCGGGAACGGGCGGCTTGTCCTGCGGGACGTGCGTGTACTGGGGCCACACCGGGCGATTGGTCCAGTTGTGGATCTCGCGCAGCGTGCCGATGGCGCCCTGCTTGACTTGCTGAGCGATCCAGGCGTTGCCCGCTCCGCTGCCATAGGCCAACAGATGGGTGGCGACGCCCGTTTCGCGGGCCGTCTCCAGGACACGGCGTCCTTCGGCCAAGCGGTTGGCGATCGGCTTATGCATCATTACGTGTTTGCCTCGCTTCATCGCGGCGATTGCCACCGTCGCGTGCAGATGATCGGGCGTCATGATCTTGACGGCATCCAGATCCTTCTCGGTATCCAGCAACTCGCGGAAATCGGCATAGGCCGTACACGCCTTGAACTTGTCGGAGCTGCGTTGCTTCGCGTAGTACGTGTCGACAACCAACCGGCCGACTTCTCGTCCGCCCGGAGCGCCGCTGACGTTCTCCCGCCACGACGGATCGCCCAGATACGAACGGATGCGGTTGCGGACGCTGTTCTTGCCCCATTCCACATAGTCGTTGCTGTCGGTATTCGGATCGCAAACCGCCACGATCTGGATCTGCGGCTCGGCGAGCAAACCGCCCAGTTCGCTGAATCCCTGGGTTCCCATGCCAATGTGTGCCAGCCGGATCTTCTCGCTCGGCGCGACGTAACCCGCGCCGCCCAGCACATGCCGCGGGACGATGGTAAAGACACCCGAAGCCACAGCAGTTCCCACAAACGCGCGACGATTGATGCCGGATTCCATGTGCATGCTCCTTGGAGACAGGGAAAAACGGACGAAGTAGACAGTCCATCGGCAGGCAGCCCGGTCTTCGGGCGACCATGCCGCGATGATACCACACCCGGCCCCGATCGTCGCTCGTGGTCGCCACCACTTGCCCGCTTCGTCGTCAACGATCAGAATTGTTGCCATGTCAAACCAATCGCAGCGAATCACCGTGCCGGCTTTCCGGGCCATGAAACAAGCGGGAAGGAAGATCAGCGTCCTGACGGCGTACGACTTTCCCACGGCGCGCCTGTTGGACGAGGCCGGCATCGAAGGCATTCTGGTCGGCGACAGCATGTCGATGGTGGTCCAAGGCCACTCGACGACGCTGCCCGTGACGCTGGACGAAATGATCTATCATGCGGAGATGGTCGGCCGCGCGGTCCAGCAGGCGCTGGTGATCGTCGACATGCCGTTCCCGACCACGCATCTGGGACACCACCAAGCCATCGCGGCGGCGGGCCGGATTCTGAAAGAGACCCGCTGCCAGGCGGTCAAGCTCGAAGGCGGCGCGGCCCAGGCCGAAGTGATCGCCGCGCTGACCGCCGCGGGCATTCCGGTGATGGCTCACGTCGGGCTGCGGCCTCAGAACGTTCATCAGATGGGCGGATACCGGGTGCAGCGGGACGAGCAGCAACTGCTGACCGACGCCCAGGCCGCCGAGCAGGCCGGTGCGTTCTCGATCGTGCTGGAATGTGTCCCGGCGGCAATCGCCGCGAAGATCACCAGCGCTCTGGCGATTCCCACGATCGGCATCGGAGCAGGGCCGGATTGCGACGGCCAAGTGCTGGTGGTCCACGACTTGCTGGGCTTGACCAGCGGCTACGTGCCCAAATTCGTCAGGCCCTACGCCGACTTGAAGGGCCTCGTTCACCAGGCGGTTTCCCAGTTCCGCGACGACGTGCGTCAGGGAACGTTTCCCAGCGTCGACGAGACGTTCCGCTGAACGGACACCGCCCATCGATCCATCCATCCGTCTTCAAGAGGTTGTTCCATGCCCAATCGTTTGGCAGGCGAAACCAGCCCGTATCTGCTCCAACACCAGGACAACCCGGTGGACTGGTATCCGTGGGGCCCGGAGGCGCTCGAGCGAGCCAAGGCGGAGGACAAGCCGATCTTTCTGTCGATCGGCTATTCGGCTTGCCATTGGTGCCACGTCATGGCGCACGAGAGCTTCGAGGACGCCGGGATCGCCGCGCTGTTGAACGAGCGTTTCGTGTGCATCAAGGTGGACCGCGAGGAGCGGCCCGACTTGGACCAGATCTACATGGACGCCGTTCAGCGGATGACGCAGCATGGCGGCTGGCCGATGTCGATGTTCCTGACTCCCGATCTGCGTCCGTTCTACGGCGGCACGTACTGGCCGCCGCAACCGCGAATGGGCATGCCCGGTTTCGCGCAGATCGCCTCCGCCGTGGCCGAAGCGTGGCGCGATCGGCGCGAACAGGCCGAGGAGATGGCGGCCCGGTTGACGGAGTCGCTGCAAGAGCCTGAAGCGAACGCAGCGAGCGGCCGCCAGCCGACGGTCGATCTGCTCGAAGCGGCCGCGGCCCAATTGCAGCGGGCGTTCGATTACCAGAACGGCGGTTTCGGTAGCCGACCGAAGTTTCCTCATCCGATGGGATTGCAGTTCCTGCTGCGACTGGCGCATCGCCGGCGCCGCGACGAGCTGACGCAGTTGGTCCGGTTGAGTCTGGACCGGATGGCGCGCGGCGGAATCTACGATCATCTGGCCGGCGGCTTTGCCCGCTACAGCGTCGACGAGCGGTGGTTGGTGCCGCACTTCGAGAAGATGCTGTACGACAACGCCTTGCTGACCGGAGCCTATCTGGACGGCTTCGTGGCGACGGGCGATCCGCACTATTCGGCCGTTGTGCGCGAGACCGCGGATTACGTCTTGAACTACATGACCGACGCCACGGGCGGGTTCCACAGCGCCGAGGACGCCGACAGCGAGGGCGAGGAGGGCAAGTTCTACCTGTGGACTCCCGAGGAGATCCACAGCGTTCTGGGAAGGGATGCGGCTGAACGGTTCTGCTACGTGTACGATGTCAGCAAGGCGGGCAATTTCGAGGGCCGGAACATCCTGAATCTCCCGAAGACCATCGAACAATGCGTCAAGCTGAAGGGCTGGGATCTCGATCCGTTGCGCGAAGAACTGGCCGAGTCGCGGCGCAAGCTGCTCGCCGTCCGCGACCGCCGAGTGCGTCCCGGAAAGGACGACAAGATACTGGTCAGTTGGAATTCGCTGATGATCGATTCGCTGGCCCGTGCCGCCAGCGTCCTGAACGAACCTCGCTATCAAGAAGCGGCGGCCCGAGCGGCAAGGTTCCTGCTGGATCAACTCCGTCGTCCCGATGGCCGGATGTTGCACTGCTGGCGTGCCGGACGGGCGCGGTTCGACGCTTATCTGGACGATTATGCGTTCCTGATCAATGCGCTGGTCAGTCTGTACCAAACGGATTTCGACGAAGCATGGATCGAATCGGCGGTGCAGTTGGCCGACACCGTGCTGCGGCACTTCTCCGATCCTGCCGGCGGCTTCTACTTCACGGCCGACGACCACGAGCCGCTGATCGTGCGAAACAAGGAGTTGCTGGAGAGCAGCGTGCCCAGCGGCAACGCGATGGCCGCCACGGCGTTGGGGCGGTTAGGCAGACTGTGCGGCAACGCGGATTACCTGGCCGCCGCTGGCGCGGTCGTCGAATCGTCCGCCGACTTGATGCTGCGGGCCCCGACGGCGATGGGCCAGATGCTGATCGCCGCCGACATGCAGGTCGGACCGATGCGCGAGATCGTCGTACTGGGCGACCCGCGCCAAGGCGACACGGCCCAGGTGCTGGCCGATCTGCGGCGCCGCTATCAGCCGAACCATCTGATCGCCTGCCGGACGCCGGACCGCGTTGGCGATGCGGGAGTTCTGGAGCCGGCTTTCCGCGGCAAGACAATGCTGGCGGCCGAGCCGACCGTGTACGTCTGCGAGAATTTCGCCTGCCAGGCCCCCATATCCGGCGTCGAAGCGGCGCTGCAAGCATGGGAC
This sequence comes from Pirellulaceae bacterium, assembly GCA_023382975.1. GTDB lineage: Bacteria > Planctomycetota > Planctomycetia > Pirellulales > Pirellulaceae > SKKK01. The sequence goes on along the minus strand of JAHDXO010000010.1, from coordinate 85,550 downwards.
GAATTGACAGACTGACCTCGTAGCGAATCGTGGGAATTCCGACCTCGCGCTCGGCGAGGGTCTCCGAACCCCGCTGACACGGCTGACCAAAGGTATCCCGCGATCGTGGAGACCTTCGGTCCACCGAATGGTTCCGTCAGAGACCGGCCACGGCATAGGCGTCTTCGCGGCTTCAGCCATGCTAGCGTCGGCAGCGGCCGATCTGTCTTGCGACGCAGCGGCACGATTCGTATACTCCCGGCCGCTGGTTCCGCAGACTTCGACTTCGAACGCGCGAATCAGCCGATCAACGGCCCGTTTTAAGCAGGGAGGCTTGAAATGTTGATGCGATTTTCCAGTTCGCTTGTTTTGGTGCTCGCTCTCGCACCTTTTGTGGCGGCTCAACCGAACCCCGAGGACGGCGACTGGCGGCGCGCTACCGAACGGGAAGCGCCGATCCGGACCGCCATGAACGACGGTGCCGCGATCCAGTCGTCGATCACCCAGGTAAACAAGGGCACGGGAACGCTGCCCAACGACCAGGGCCAGGTTTGGCGCGAGTACGACATCAGTCCCTACACGTCGCGAGTCACGACGACCGAACGGCCGGAACAGGCGGTCGTCGACTGGATCCTGCGCGAGACGGGCACCGAGATCTGGTTCTCGCATCCGCTGGGTCTGTTGAGTGCAAGCAAAGACAAGTTGCTGGTTTACCACACCCCCGAGATGCAGCGACTGGTGCTGGACATCGTGGACCGGTTCATCAGCAGCCAAGCCGATGCGCACACATTCGGTCTGAAGATGGTCAGCATCGGCAGCCCCAACTGGCGGACGTCCGCCTTGCCGCTGCTGCAACCGGTGGACGTCAAGGCGCCGGGCGTCGAGGCTTGGTTGCTGTCCAAGGAAAACGCGGCCGTCTTGATGGGCCAATTGCGGAAACGCACCGATTTTCGCGAATTGAATTCGCCCAACCTGATGGTACACAACGGCCAGGCTCACACGATCTCGAATCTGACCCCGAAGAATTACGTTCGCTCGATTCGCATGCGCCAGGATCTCTGGCCCGGCCACGACATGGAGATGGGGCAGATGCAGGAAGGCTACTCGCTGCAGTTCAGCCCGCTGATCTCCGTCGATGGGACCATCATCGACGCGGTGATCAAATGCCAGATCGACCAGATCGAGAAACTGCTGCCGGTCGCGGTTGACATCCCGTCACTGGCCGGCGGCACGCAACGCGTCCAGATCCAGGTGCCGCAGGTCGTCAGTTGGCGGTTGCACGAGCGTTTCCGCTGGCCGGCCAATCAAGTTCTGTTGCTGGGGTGCGGAGTGGTCGCGACTCCCACGGGCGAGAAGATGGGCCCGCTGGGAATTCCCATGCCCACGATTCCCGGGGTGCCCCTGCCAGCATCGAACCGCGTGGACGCGTTGCTGTTTATCGAAAGCAAGGGCAAAGCCACTCAAACGACGCTCGAAGCCAACCGCACCGCCGTCGGCGACGGCAACCCCGGCTACCACGGGCGTTATTGATCGCGCTGCAGATTCCCGAGCGATCCCGCGGATCGCTCGGGAGAATTCACCAAAGTTGCCGAGATCAGCACTCGGTGACGACACACACCGGCGCGACACCATTGCAATCCGGTTCGACCCAAGCGCGTTCGGCCGCCTTTTCGGCCTCCGTCCGCGTGGGGTACTGCAACGGGCCGTCGACATATTGCCACAGCGGCCTGTTTTGGTACTCCGGATGGCTCATTCCCTGGTGATCCCGCCAATCGACCAACTTCAACGTGTAGGACATCTCTCTTTTCCTCGAACGCTCGAAACCCTCTACCCGGACGCAATCCTAATCCATTACTGTCGGTGTTCTGGACGGGACGCTTGAGCGAATCCGTGACAGATCACCGAGCGAAGCAAAATGAGCCGGGGAAACTAATCGAAAGCCTACAATGCGGCAAGATCAGGTTCCTCGATTCGCAGATCGAGCGGCGCAGGATCGACAACTCGTGCGACAAGCACACGGATTTTCGACTGTGGTTCCACGTTCGCGGGAGGGACCCCGTGCGGGGGCGGGCAGGTAGGTCGGACACCGCCCAATCTCGCGCCGCTTCAGCGGCTCTCGGGCTGTCCGAATTTCACTCGTCGTGGCCTGTTCGTCCCACGGGAACCGCAGCCGTCCTCGTCCACCATGACCTGCGGACCCGCTTCTATCTGTTTCCTTGCTCTAATCCTCAGTATACTCAAGTCCGCACGGTTGCCAATCGCTGTGCGTGTCGAATCGCGAGGTTTTCGGCAGTTTTTTTCGATCCGCTGGCTGCTTCCTCGCGGCGACGCAGACGTTGGTCGACAAACACGTGCGGTCTCCACACCCGATGCCAAGGAGTTTGCCCTATGAGCCAAGTCCCTCCGAACCGTCTTCCGCAAACCGAGTTGCCCGTCGTCGCTCGTCGAGACGGCTGCGGGGGTTGGGATCGCCGCACGTTTCTGAAATGGACGGGGCTCGGTGCCGCGGCCCTTTCGGCGGCACCCTCCGGACTGACCGCCGTGGCTGGGCCGTTCGAATCGTCGGATGTCAGCGACCACTTCGTCCCGGCCGACAAGAAGCTGCACGCCGATTGGCTTGCCGAGTTGTCGGCTCAGGGAGCATCCACCTGGTATCAAGGCCCCGACTTGGAGACGATCGGAATGCCTGTCGGCGGACTCTGCACCGGTCAGCTCTACCTGGCGGGCGATGGGCGGTTGGTTCACTGGGACATCTTCAACCAGTTGATTTTCACGGGGTATGGACGCGATAGCTACAATCTGGGGCGTCAGCCGGAAGCACCGCTGTCACAAGGTTTTGCGATCCAGGCGAGCAGCGGCGGCTCGACGGTCCAGCGAACGCTGGACATCGCCGGTTTCCCCGATTTGCGGTTCTGCGGCGAGTATCCGATCGGCACGGTCGATTACCGCGACCCAGCATTTCCGATCGAAGTGCAATTGCAGGCTTTCTCGCCGTTCATCCCGTTGAACGAGGAGGATTCCGCGCTGCCCGCGACCGTCCTGCAGTTCACCGTCAAGAACCCGTCGAAGACACCGGCCGACGTCCTGCTGGCTGGTTGGTTGGAGAACGCCGTGTGCTTGCACAGCAGCCAGGGACTGTACGGGGCGCGCCGAAACCACGCCGTCCGCGGCGCGGGACTGGCCCTGGTCTCGGGCACGGCCATTCGCTTGGATCCACCGCCCGCGGCCCGGGAACCGATCGTGTTGGCCGACTTCGAGGGCGATGACTACGGCGACTGGCAAGTGGCAGGCGAGGCGTTCGGCAGCAAGCCGGCCCGCGGCACGCTCGAGCGCCAGCAGCCGGTCAGCGGATTCCTGGGCCGGGGCTTGGTCAATACCTACCTGGGCGGCGACGATCGGCTGCACGGCAAATTGACTTCGCCGGTCTTCAAGATCGAACGCGATTTCTTGAGCTTCCTGATCGGCGGCGGCAACCATGCCGGCAAGACGTGCATCAATCTGGTGGTCGACGGCCGCGTTGTCCGCACGGCGACGGGCAAGCAGGCCGAGCGACTGCTATGGCACAACTGGGATGTCCGCGACTTGCGCGACAAGACGGCCCGGATCGAGATCGTCGACGCCGAGTCCGGACCGTGGGGACACGTCAACATCGACCAGATCCAGTTGCGCGACCAGCCGCTGCCCGCGGTCGAGGGCGAGTTGGAAGCTCAGCCGGACTTCGGCTCGATGGCGTTGGCACTGTTGGATGCCGGTGCAGAGCCGCTGCTCGCTACTGCGTTGCCGGACGGCACGACAGCCGAAGCCGTATTCCGCGCCGATTGGTCCGCCGAGCCGCCCGACGCCCAACGGCCGTTCGGCAATCCGTTGGTCGGTGCGGTGGCCAAGCGGTTGCGGCTCGAACCGGGGCAGGAGGCGACTGTGACGTTCGCCGTGACATGGTGCTTCCCGAATCGTCCGTTGCGCGGCGGAGAACGCGGCAACTTCTACGCCAACCGGTTGGCCAGCGCCGCCGACGTGGCGGGCTACTTGGCCGAAAATGCGGATCGGCTCATCGGCCAGACCAAGCGATGGCACGCGACTTGGTACGACTCGACTCTGCCGCACTGGCTGCTGGATCGCTTGATCTCGACCGCGTCAACCTTGGCCACATCGACCTGCCAGTGGTGGACCAACGGGCGTTTCTGGGCTTGGGAAGGTGTCGGCTGCTGCCACGGAACCTGCACCCACGTCTGGAATTACGCCCACACGATGGCCCGCCTGTTCCCGCGGCTGGAACGCTCGGTGCGAGAGATGCAGGACTACCATCCTGACGCGGGTTTCGTGGAAGACACCGGCATGATCCGCTTCCGCGGCGAAGGCTGGAACATGTGGGCCGGCGATGGCCAGGCCGGGACGATTCTGAAGGCGTACCGCGAGCACCTGTGCTCGGCCGACGGTTCGTTGCTGGCACGCCATTGGCCGCGGATCAAGAAATCGCTGGAGTTCCTCATCCGCGAAGACGCCGACGAGAACGGATTGCTCGAAGGTTCGCAGCACAACACCTATGACATCAATTTCTTCGGCCCGAACACCATGGTGGGCTCGCTGTACCTGGCGGCTCTCCAGGCAGGCGCCGCGATGGCGACCGCGATGGGCGACCAGGATTTTGCCGCCCGCTGCCGACGGTTGTTCGCCGCGGGCAGCCGGCTGAGCGTCGAGCGTTTGTACAACGGGGAGTACTTCATCCAAGAGGTCGATCTGGAAAAGCACCCCGAGCACCAGTACGGCGACGGTTGTTTGGCCGATCAACTGTTCGGACAAGGTTGGGCCCACCAAGTGGGCTTGGGGTACGTCTACCCTCGCGATCAAGTGCGGTCGGCATTGCAGGCGATCTGGCGGTACAACTGGGCGCCGGACGTCGGCCCGCAGAACGAGGCGCATCCGCCCGAGCGTTGGTTTGCGCGGCCCGGCGAGGCGGGCTTGTTCACATGTACGTGGCCGCACTCGCCGCATCTGCCTCGGGGCGTCCGTTACCGCGACGAAGTCTGGACGGGCATCGAGTACCAAGTTGCGGGCCACATGGCTTGGGAGGGCATGGTGACCGAGGCTCTGGCGATTTGCCGTGGTGTCCACGAGCGGTATCATCCGGCCAAGCACAATCCGTGGAACGAAGTCGAATGCGGCGACCATTACGCCCGCGGCATGGCCAGTCACGGCGTGTTTCTCGGACTGTGCGGTTTCGAATACGACGGGCCGCGCGGCCATATCGGATTCGCCCCGCGCATGACGCCCGACGACTTCCGCGCCGCGTTTACCGCAGCCGAAGGTTGGGGAACCTTGTCTCAAACGCGGCAGGCCGTCGTTCAGACTCAACGCATCGAAGTGCGTTGGGGACAACTGAACCTGCAGTCGCTCGCCTTCGAGGTGCCCGAGGGACAACCGGTCCGCGGCGTCAGCCTGACCTGCGGGCCACAAACGCTCGAAGCCGAACACCGCCAAGACGGCCGCCGCCTGGAACTCCGCCTGAAGAAACCACTGACCCTGCGCGAAGGCGAAACGCTGACCGTGGTTCTCAGCGAAGAATCGTAGCGATGTCAGACACGGAGGAACATAGATCGGGGGATCGTTTCCTTTGCAGCTCGCATTCGAATACATGTTCGCAGGCGGCGGGCGACGCCAAATCGCTATGCCAAATTCGTGCTTGAACGTTCACGAGAGTTGTTCTTTGTCAAGAAACATGAAGCCATGCAGCATGATGCGTTCCGAGCCGATCGTAGGAGCCGTGCATAACGTCGAAAACGCTGTCGCTGGCCGTTGGTTGACGTTGATCGGACATCCGGTTGGCTCATGAACAAAATGTTGCTGGAAGTTCGAAATACCGATAAGTTACCGTCTTACGGTTCACGGATCGACGCAACCCAGGCTAGATGGACTATGGTTTGAAATCTGAGATTGGAGCATCCTTCCGTAGTCGGTTTGGAAGGCATGACGTTCGTGCCATTCGTTTCGAGGTTTAGGAAATTTGACCATCATACTGGCTGAGTCGGCATTTCATGGCTACATCAGGATCGAAACAAGTCGTTGTAGAACCTGTGGCTCAAGGTTCCGCCGAATTGCGGCAGGTTAAGGTGATCTGGCGACGTAACAGTGAAACACTCGGTTTCTTGACGGACGGAGCGTTCAGGGAACGGGCGGAGAAGAAGCAGATCCTAGGAGCAAGAGTTGACGAGAACGTAGCTGGGTATCTTGTTTTTTTCCGCAATCGCAGGCACGAGATCCGAATAACGCACCTTTGTGTGGATGAAGGCTATCGCGGTCGGGGAATCGCAAGTCGCCTGATTGAATCGCTGGTGGCACGAGCAAAGAATGCTTCCAGAATTCGACTGTGGTGTCGACGCGACTTTCCCGCTTGGCATCTTTGGCATCGTTTGGGATTTGTCGCGTTTCGTGAGAAACCGGGGAAGAAGGCGTCCGGCAGTAGACTGACGGAGTTCCGGCGAGAACTCGACCCGATGCCGCTTTTCGCAGCGTTGGCCACCGATGAAGCATCGCTCAAGATAGCGGTCGATGCCAACGTTTATCTTGACTTGGTCAGACCTGAACGGCCACAGCACGCGGAGTCCTCCGGCTTGCTCGAGGACTGGCTTGCTGCCGAAACACAACTATGCATCACGGACGAACTGTTCAACGATATCAGACGCGGTCCAGATCAGTCCGAGCAAGAAGCGTTGGTTCGCGAAGCCCAACGTTGGGAACGAATCTGTGCGAAAGACAGTGATCGAACGGTCGCGGAACGTCTCGTTTCCCAAGTACTCGGGTTGCCCACCACGGCCCAGGATCTCTCAGATCGCAGGCATTTGGCCTACGCGATAGCGGGAGGAGCGGACGCTTTCGCAACGCGTGACCTGCAGATTCTAGCCAAGCGGGACGAAATATACGACAGCACCGGACTCCTTGTTGGTCGTCCGGCAGACTTGATTACAGAATACGACGTTCTGATCAACGAACGCGACTACCAAGAACGGGAACTGAAAGGGTCCGGCGTTGTCAGGACACATCTGACGGATGCCAGTCAGTTTCGCTTCGAACCGTTCATCGACCCTCGAAAGGACGAAAAGCCCGCTTCCTTTCGTGCGAGCGTGAACGCGGCGATCGCCCACCCTGCCACCCACGAAGTTCGACAGGTTTCCGACAAGAAAGGTCAGCCTCTCGCCTTCTACGTTGTCGAGAAGTGCGACGAGATCACTGCCTCTCTGGCACGCTTTCGCCTTGACCGCGCAATCGTCGACACCCGCTTGGGACGTTCTCTGGTTCGCTTCCTCCTGGCAGATATCCAGCGCCAGTCGGCAAGCTTCGGTGCTGCGGTCTACCGTTTCGACGATGTGGTAGCGACTGAACAGTTCTCCGATGCACTCCGGGATCTCGGTTTTCTGTCGTGCGGTGGAAAATGGTGGAAACTCTGCCTGCCGGGAATCTGGTCAGCCGATGGAATCCGTCGTCGCCTGACTGAACTCGCCAAACAGCGGTTTTTGCCAGAGGAACTTGCCACAGGCCTCATTGCCAACCTGAATGCGGCTATTAAAGCTCAAGAAGCCAGCAAACTACTGGAGTTCGAGCATCACATCTGGCCAGGCAAAGTCGTTGCGGAGTTTGTCGAATCGTATGTCATTCCGATCGATCCTCGATGGGCGGCCGACCTGTTCGACATCGACTTGCGGAACCGCCCGCTCCTGGACGACGAGACGGATCTTCTTCTGAATCCTGAATCGGCGTACTACAAGGCAGCGTCTGGCCCACCGACCGTCGATTGCGGTCGAATTCTTTGGTACGTAAGCCAGGACGACAATTGGCCGGGAAGCCGTCGCATTCGGGCCTGTTCGCGAATGACCGAACGTGTCATCGGCCCAGCGATAACCACATACCGTAGGTTCCGGCACTTGGGCGTGTATCAGTGGCGTGACGTGCGGCAGAAGGCCAGGGGCAGCGAGCGCCCCATTATGGGCATCGGCTTTACCGACACCGAGCCACTTTCGCACCCCATGAGCTTTCAGGAAGCCAACTTGATTTTGGAACGATACGGGCAACGATCGCAGTTTCAGACCGCTACTCGTATTTCGGACGAGGCGTTTTTCGCCATCTATCAGCACGCCAGCGGATTGAATTCTAAACCACAGGGGCAGGGAGTCTAGCCATGTTGCTTCTTTCCATCCGGCCGGAATTCGTGGACAAGATTTTTGCGGGACAAAAACGTGTCGAATTGCGACGACGAAAACCGCGGCTTCAATCCGGTGACATGATCGCCGTTTACGCTACAAAGCCCCGTTGCGAGCTTGTGGGCATTGTCCGCGTTGTTGCGGTTCGACAAAGCACTCCGTGCATGCTATGGATGACAGTGGGCAGCGAGGCGGGTATCGACCGGCAGCAATACGACGAATACTTCGCAGGGAGCGAGGCCGCCATCGGAATCGAATTAGCAGATCCGGTTCGGTTCAAACGTCCTGCAACGCTCCAGGAACTTCGCGCAGTTTGGCCTGGTTTTCATCCTCCACAAAGTTACCGTTACCTGAACTTGGATGAAGCGGGGTTAATCGAGCAGCTACGGACAGATCCAAACAAGTGCGACTCTGCCCAGCCGAGCCGTTCGGCACCCTGATCCGGAACGTTGGGAACGCGTGGATCGAGGGGTACGGTTCTGTGGCGATGGCGAGGCATTGCAGCACCTCCGATTCGAGGCCACTAGCCCACTCGACGAACCTCGGAATACAATCGGACCGCGTTGGATCGCTGTCTGAAGGCGGTTTCGGACGGCCGGGTCGAATTGCAGGAGGTCCGGTCTGGCTGCTTGTGGAATGCTGACTCAACGTTCTCGGATTGGAGAGAGATGTCTGGCAGTGAACACACTTCGAAGCTGAGGTACCTGGGTACGCTGACGGTGGCTCAGGCACCGTTGCTCGTCACAGCCGTGTTGGCCAAAACCCAGATCGCGGATCGTCCGATCACATCGGCCATGCTCGCCACTGCGTGGCTGTTCGTAAGTGGCTTTGCGATCAGGGTCTGGAAGGAGGTCGAAGACGATGCTGTCCGGGGTGCAGCAAACGTGTTGCGCGCGATGCCGCGCAAAGCGGCGGATGTTGCAGCGCGAGGCAGGGATGCAATCGCGGGATGGTTGCGCGCATGGTCGCCGGGTTTCACCGGGCGCTATTTGCGCGAGGTTCGGCGCGCCTATGGTTTGTTCAACGACAAAGGTTTGGGCTTGATCAACGCCAACCGGTTGGATCTCGACAAGGTGTACGTCGACTTGAAAGCCACCGGCGATGTGAATCTGAACCAACCGAATCTGAACCCGGTGACTCGCGAAATTCACGGGCGGGCATCTTTTTGGGAACACCTGCGCACCCTACGTTCCGGGTTTGCGCTGGCCATCATCGGGGCCCCAGGCTGCGGTAAGACGACTCTGCTGCAACATGTCTTGCTAACCTACGCTCGCAATCGCCAGTGGCGGAAGAAAATGCGGGGCCGCGTGCCGTTCTTCATCGAGTTGCGCAAGGTGTGGCGAGAACTGGCCAAGGATAGACCGCCACCGCTGCCGAAGATCCTCGAAAAAATCCTGAAGGAAGATCTGTACGGTCTGAACGTAAGTTTCCCCAAAGGCTGGATCGAAGCGAGAATCCGTTCCGGACGATGTATCCTCCTTTGGGATGGATTGGACGAGGTCGCCGATGTATCGCAGCGACAAAAGGTGTCGGCATGGCTGGATCAACAGATCGCCCAGGCTGCGGCGACTGGAGGGATTTCGCTGGTCTCCGCCCGGCCTGCAGGGTATCGCGCGGCACCCTTGGAGCGGGCTCATGTTCTGGAAGTCCAGCCGTTCGATTTTCACGACACCCGTCGGTTCATCGAGCAATGGTGCCATGCGAATGAAGTGGTGAGCCACGGCAACCGGGACAACGCCGATGTGCGGGCTCGTGCCCGCCGGGATGCTGCAGACCTCCGCGGCCGGTTGTCGGACAACCCGCGACTGGCCGTGCTGACGGGGAATCCGCTGCTGCTGACCATGGTATGCATGGTGCATCGTTACCACGGCGCTCTGCCGGGCAGTCGGGGCCAACTGTACGCCGAGATTTGCCAGGTGTTGCTCGAACGTTGGCGGCAAACGAAGGGGATCGCGGACGAGCATCGCGGCGAGCAGAAACTGGAAGTGCTTCGCCATCTGGCAAGACACATGATGGAGCAGCACATCAAGGAACTGAACACGGAGGAAACCGTTCGCGTGATCACCGAGCCTCTGTCTCTCTTGGGTGTCGCGAAATCCGAGGCGACTTCGTTCCTGGACCGCCTGCAAGAGAGCAGTGGTCTGCTGCTGGAGCTGACGCCCGGACTGTGGAGTTTCGCTCATCTGAGTTTTCAGGAGTACCTGTGTGCCGATTTGTGGGCGCAGCGACCCGATGTCGCGCCGACCGACTGGGGTTCGAAAGTCGGCGACAGTTGGTGGCGGGAGACGCTGTTGCTGTACGCCACCCGAGCCAGCGACGCCAGTCCCATCGTAAGCGCCGCACTTGACGCCGCATCGCCACCCGCCTTGGCCTTGGCCTTGGTTGTCCATGCGGAGAAGCCGAGCTTGAGCCCAACGGTGCGCGAGCGACTCGATCAGGCTCTAACCAATGCCCTGGCTTCGACGGACAAGGAAATCTTCCAGCCGGCCGCCGAGGCACTCTTGTGGCATCACCATGAAGGCGGATTCCACCTGCTAAATGCCGACAACGAACGGCAGTTGAGCGGTTGGGTGTCACAAGCGGAGTATCAGCAGTTTTTGTTGAGCCTGGAACCGCGCGAATGCTCTGACTACTTTCCCATGCATTGGAAACAAGAGTGGTTCCGAGGCACGGGGGAGCAACCGATTGCAGGAGTCCGAGCGAAGGACGGCAAGCGTTACTGCGAGTGGCTTAACGAGCGTTTTCCCGAATGGTCGCATTCCTTACCGACTCCTGGTGATTTGGCAACGCTCGCGAACGGATGCCATTCCGATGGAGTTTTAGTACCGCTCACCTACTATGGCTGGTTTACGACTCCAGATGTAGAAGGGCGGATTATCGAGTCGCTCGACGCATGGATCAAAGCGACAGGTTGGAATGTTCCCTGCCGGAAAGTCCTACAAGTCTTTCGCGTCCGCGTCTGCGAACGCGAATCCGACCGCGCCCGCGCCCGCAACTTCATCCGCAACCTCAACTTCGTCCTCGCCCACGACTACGCCCGCGAATTCGGCCACGCCCGCGCCCGCGAATACGCCCATGCCCAAGCCTGCGACTACGACGTCCGAGGCGGCGGCGCCCGCGAACTCGGCCCCGACCTCGCCCGCGCCATCGCCCGTGCCCTCGACCGTGCCCTCGCCCTCGACCTCGACCTCCAACCCGACCCCGCCCTCGACTACGCCCTCGCCCGCGCCCTCGATCGCGCCCTCGATCGCGACCCCGACCTGAACCTCGCCCTCGACTACGACTACGACTACGCCCGCGCCCGCGACTACGCCCGCGCCAGCGCCCTTTCCCGCGACCTCGCACGGGACTTTGGCGACGACTTCCCTCCGAACTTGGAAATTCCCTTTACCGGCGACGCGGTATCCATCTTCGGTCAGAACGTACGCCGCCGATGGGTAGAACTCACCAACTCATCCGATCCGCTGATCCGCCGGCGAGCGATATGCCTGACTGCGTTGCTGCCCGTGCTGGAATCCGAGTCGTTTGTGGCAACGGCATCCGCTTGGCGGCGATTCTTCGTTGCAGCATTCGATGCGATCCGTGACCATGACCCCAAACTGATCACTAAGGATCTGTTCTCGATGGAAGCGTACTTCCGCGTGACGGTGGCTCGTGAAAACGGTATCCTCTCCGCCTGGGAAGGTTTACGGATCGTGCGGCAGAAACGGGAGTAAGTGTCTGGCAACAACATGAACACGACCCAACTTAGATCGCTCAGCTTCCTATTTGTGTTCAAGAGTTAGCGTGATGCTATTGGAGGGTTGCCGTTCTATGCTTCACTGTGTTATTCTCTGAACAACCCCACGTGCCTACTTCCGCGTACCCACTCCCATGCTCGACGAACATCTGTTGCATATTGTGTTGTTCGAGCCGGAGATCCCGCAGAACACGGGGAATATCGGGCGGACGTGCGTGGCGGTCGATGCGAAACTGTGGCTGGTTCGGCCGCTTGGTTTTCGCTTGGACGAGCGGCGTCTGCGGCGCGCGGGGATGGATTACTGGCAGCATCTGGATTGGGAGATCGTCGCGGATTGGGACACGCTTCAACAGCGATTGCCGGACCGGCCGATGTGGCTGATGACCAAGACCGGGCAGCGGTGCTACACCGCGGCGGAATTCTCACGAGGGGATGTCCTGGTTTTCGGCAGCGAATCGCGGGGACTGCCGCCGTCGCTGCTTCAGGCGGATCCGCAGCGATGTCTGCGGATTCCCATGCGAGAAGAAGCGAGGAGCTTGAATTTGGCGTGCTCGGTCGCGGTGGCGGCTTACGAAGCGCTGCGGCAGATTCAGGTGGGAACGGGGTGAGGCAGGCAAGTGTGGATGTCGTCCGAATTCTCACGAATTCGGCTACGGGTGAATACGAATGAGTAGGAACACCATCGCCGCCGCGATCCTTGTCGCCGCAACCGCTGCGGGGTTGACGGCTTGGTGGCTGTACGGCGAGCCGCAGCCGTGGGTACTGATGCGGAACACGGTGCTGCTGAGCCTTGGGGTGTGCCTGATCGCGGTGCCGCTGGGGACATGTCTGGCCATTTCGCTGACTCGCACCGATTTGCCGGGCCGTCGCGCGATGACGCCCGCGCTGCTGGCCCTGCTGTTCGTCCCGCTGTACCTGACCGCGGCCGCTTGGGACGCGGGATTCGGCCAGATCGGCTGGTACACATTGGTGCAATCCAGCCCGGCGGAGCCGTGGCTTGCCGGTTGGCGGGCGGCGATCTGGATCCACGCGATGGCGGCGATCCCCTGGGTGATGCTGTTGGTCGCCGCCGCCGCGCGGCATGTCGAGGCGTCGCTCGAAGAAGATGCGTTGCTGGACGGCACGGCCCGACAAGTGTTGTGGCACGTGACGTTGCGACGACTTCGTCCCGCGCTGGCGGTCGCGGCCTTGTGGGTGCTGCTGGGAACGGCGGCCGAGATGACGGTGACGGATTTGTACCGGGTGCGAACTTACGCCGAGGTGCTGTACACCGGCTTTGCGCTGGGTGACGATCTGTCCGACAGCGCGATGCGGGTGCTGCCGGGCATGGTGGCCGTCACGTGGTTGGTCGTGATCGGATTCGTGGTCGCGGCTTCGCTCGCGCCGTCGTTCCGCACGCCGCCGCGGCCGCCTTGGATTTTTCGCCTTGGACGCTGGCGATGGCTGATGGTGATTGCTCAGTCGGGCGTCCTGCTGCTCCTTATCGCCGTGCCGCTGGGGAACTTGGTCTACAAAGCGGGCGTGACGGTCCAGATTGACGATGGCCAGCGTCAGCGGCTGTGGACGATCGCCGCACTTTGGGAAACGGTGGCAGCGGTTCCTTGGAGGTACGGCGAAGAGTTTGGCTGGACGGCTGTGCTGGGCGCGGTCACAGCGACGGCAGCCGTCGCTCTGGGGCTGCCTCTGGCGTGGCTTGCCCGCCGAGGCGGTTGGCGATCCGTGCCGGCGGTGGCCATCGCCGCGACCGGTCTTGCCATCCCGGGCCCGCTGATCGGATTGAGCATCATCTGGTTGTTGGACCGGCCTTTTCCGCCGGGGTTGATCTGGCTGTACGACCGGACCTTGTTCGCCCCGGTCTTGGCGATGTTGGTGCGGACGCTGCCCATCACCATTCTGTTCGGTTGGCACGTGTTGAGTTCCATCGCCAGTGACGTCTTGGATGCAGCGGCTTGCGACGGCGCGGGAACGTGGCGCCAATTCTGGTGGATCGCCGTGCCGCCGCGGATCGCTTCGTTGCTGGCCGTCTGGCTGGTCGCCTTCGCGGTGGCCACCGGCGACCTGGCCTGCAGCATCCTCGTGGTTCCCGCCGGAGTCACCACGATCCCGATCCGCGTTTTCGGCCTACTTCACGCCGGCGTGGACGATCAAGTCGCCGGCATCTGTCTGGTCATGCTCGCAAGCTTCTTTCTTCTTGCGGTCCTTGTAATGCGTCTGCTCAAGGTCAAACAGCGGGGCACGCGATCTGGGTAGATATCCCGATCTCAATGCGATGGGTCCGCCACACAAAGGAATTACCAGAGTCCGACGAGCGAGCGAGAGGAATCCTTCGTAAGCCCAATTTTGATGAAGCAGCGTCCAGTCCCAATCAAATTCCATTCATGGAAGAAGGCATCATTCACGGCCACTTTCCTGATCGGAATGAACGAGGTCTGTTACGTGCGGCTCTTGTCCGACCAGGTATCAAAGTACTCGTCAATGTCGATCCATCCGCAAATGCCTGGGTTAGGAGGATGCCAGCCCGAACGTGTGATCGATTGATACTGTCCGATTAGTCCTCCGCCTGCTTCAACCGTTATCCATAACTTCCCAACTGAGTTCAGGATAACTCCTACGTGTTTCATATTTGACGGTGAACCGACTGCGAAAATATCTCCAACCTCGGGACTCTTTTCTGCGTTTGGATAGGTGTTCCAACCTTTCTTGTTAAGCGATAGGTTGAACGTCTGAAAGACTGGACCTCCTTTGACACCACCGTGTTGCTTAATCCTGGTCACCAAAATTGCGACGAAAGATGTGCATGTCGAGAACGTGGCTTTCCCTGCCCAGATGTCCGGCAGGTACTTGTATTTGAACTTGTCTGCCCTGTCTTTCCTTTGGGTGCATTGTGTCCAAGTCTCAAATTTCTGAATATCGGCTTCCTCACCTTGATCCGAACGATAAGTCTTCGCGACCGGGAACTCTCGGTCCAGATAGCGATAAATCCACTGCCTCAACGGCGAAGCGTATGGATTGTCGGCAGACGTAAAGCCATCTTTGATGTCGTTTGTCATAATTCTGGCTCCCAGTAACAATGCTCACTCAGGAACGAAAACTGCCCGAAATTCATCGTTTTCCGCTGGATTTCAGGGCTCGATCGCTTGTTGCGGAGCGATGGGCGATAGAACCCTGTTGAACTGGGCCGCGTAGCACGGCCATCGCATCAAAATCTGGAGATCGGCGTGCAAAAGGGGCCCGTGTCGGCGCGGAATTGGGACCCACCTGGCCGGAAATCCGACGACCGGGGAGGGTGTCGTCGAGGGAGAGGTCAACTGCCAGACAGACGCTTTTCTTTCATCGACTCTTTGAATCGGAAGCTTTCGCCATTCATCTCAAAGATCTCGCAGTGATGTGTCAGACGGTCCAGCAACGCCGCCGTCATCCGCTCACCTTGGAAGATCTGACCCCAGTCGCCAAACGCCAGGTTGCTGGTGATCAACAGGCTACGACGCTCGTAACGCTCCGCGAACACCTGAAACAGTAACTCGGCGGCGCTGCGGCTGAACGATAGGTATCCCAACTCATCCACGATCAGCAGATCCAGTTTGTCCAGACGCTTCAGCAGTCGGTCCAAACCGAAGTGCTGCTGGGCCGCTTCCAGCTGATTCACTAGCGCAGCCGCGGTGACGAATTTCGTCCGCATACCAGCGCGGCATGCTGACAACCCCAACGCTACGGCCAGATGTGTCTTGCCGGTGCCCGGTTGGCCCAACAGGCAGACGTTCTTGCGTCTCGAAATCCAGTCGCAACGCCCAAGCTCCAACACCTTCTGTTTGTTGACCGAGGGACACGCCGAGAAATCGTAGCTGTAACTCGGAACGTGAGTCGCCACGACCGTGTTCTGATGCACGATCTCCACGCGGTCCACGAACCCTTTCACCGTCACCGTCTGAAACGCGCAACGACGCGGCACACTGTAGCAGACGTTGTCGAACCGCGCGAACTGGTACTTGTCCACTTTCGCTTCCGCACGTACGCAAGCCTCGAAAGGTCGGCTCGGCAACGCCTGTGCTGCCGCCTTCTCGGCCTGGAAACGCTCACCGATCGTGGCTGACTTGCCCTGACAGGTGCGACTCATCTCCGCCAGGCAACGTTGCCGGAGATACGCGTTCAACTCGTTCATACCCTCAACCCGAGGCACGGGCGTGCCCCAGCGGCGATGCAACGTTTTCACCCGGTTCTCCACACTCGGCTTCTCGTTGCCGCTGGCAGGCATGCAGAACAACGGATCAAAGGTGAAATGACTAGCCAACGCTGCGTAACGTTCGTTGAGCTTCCGCTCTCGGCCTGTCAGGATTGCGGTGGCCACCGTGGTGGGATTGTCCCACCACACTTCCAATGGAACGCAGCCGAAGAACTCGAAGCCCTCACACATCCCTGCCAGAATCGCTTCGGTCCGCTGCGTTGGCAGAGCGATGGCGAAAGCTGCGTTGGAATACGACCAGCTGAGAATCAGCAAACTCACCTTACAACGGCCGTCGGGGAAGTCCACGGCGATCTCCCCGAAATCAGCTTCCATTCGCTGGCCGGCGTCGTGAACCAGCGGAATGAAAGTTTCACGCTGCTCCTGGCGATGTTTCTTGACGAACCGGCGGACAGCATCGTAACCGCCCTGGTAACCTTGTTCATCACGCAAACGCTCGAAGATTCGCATCGCCGTGTGACGCTGCTTGGGCGGTGCGTCTTCGTCCTGCTGCAGAATCCCGTCTATGATCCCGTGAAAAGCACCCAGTTTCGGCGCACCCTGACGAACCCGTGTGGTATACTTCTGGGGATCTACCTGGCCCCTCCGCAGGATCTCCCGAATCTTGCGTCGAGAATGATGAAACCTGCGAGCGATCTCGCGAATGCTCATCCCATCCCGATGAGCCCTCCGAATCCTTCCGTAATCTTCCACCATGAGCATCCTTCGTCTCCCGAACAATCTGTGGAACCAAATCCACAGATCGTCGTGAGACCGTTACGGTGGATCCACTTTCCGCGCCGATCATCCTCCCGATCGGGGCCCCTTTTGCACGCCGATCTCCAATGGCCATCGGAATGTGGCGCGAACACTTTCCGCCGGAGTGTTGCTAGAATCGTGAACATTGGAAGCTGGAAATGCTCCATGCCCGCTCCACCGGCAACTGGCAGTTGACAATGACCGCGAGGTCTCGATGAAAACGCACAGACGGCCATTCTTGAATTATGCGACGGCGAGCGGATTGCTGAGTGCAGGTCCGCGTTCTGTCTGGGCCGCCGCAACCACCGTCTCCCGGAAGAACCGGCTGGCAACGCGGCGGAGCTTCGTAGCGGTGCGGGTCTTAGCGGCCGCCCATGATCATTCGTCAGGAAAAACCGGGAAAACGTCTAATAAATCGGGTCGTGGCGGTTCTTTCCTGGTGAGAGGATGAATTCGCCTCGATTTGGAACTGATAATCGCAGCGAAAAGAAGATTCATGTTGCAGCCGACTCCCCGAGTCAACCAGTCCGGCAACCAGGATGTGAGTGAACTCACGCTGCGCTCCCTGTTTGACGCCGAGGAGACTCCCCTGCTGCGATACGCGTTTTCCCTGGTCGGCCGGCGTTCTGTGGCGGAGGAAATCGTGCAGGAGGTTTTTCTGCAATTGCACGCGCACTGGGACGACGTGGATGCTCCCCGGGCGTGGCTCTTCCGCAGCGTGCGCAACCGGGCCTACAACTACGTCCGCGACAACCGGCGGGAGGTCATCGACAGTGACGATCCCGAAGTGCAGTCCCTCAGTGCCGAAGAGGAGTCGCCGGAGGCCATGATGCTCCGTGTGGAAGCCACGGGAGCCCTGCGACAGTTGGTGGAGGAATTGGGCGAGTCTGATCGGCAACTGGTGAAGTTGAAGTACTTCGAGGACCTCAAGTATCGCGACATCAGCGCGAGGACCGGCCTCACCGTCAGCAACGTAGGTTACCGCTTACACCATATCCTGAAAGAGCTGGCCAACAAACTGCGTTCACGCGGAATCGATGAAGAGTCATGAAAGAAGAATCGCGAAAGCAAAATCCCTGGACCGACCCGGAACTGGAAGCCCGCATCGTCGCGCTCGTGCTGGGCGAAGCGTCCGATTTCGAGCGTGAGGAACTGCAGCGGTTGATCGAAGAGTGGCCGGACCTGGCAGCGTTCAAGGAACAGATCCAGGACGTGCACGGCCTCCTGCGGGACGTGGCGACGGGCGAGTCGGTCCCGGAAGATGACGACTGGCGACTGGCGGCAGACAAACGAAACACGGTACTGGCGGTGATTAGCGGAGCGCCGACTGAACATCCGGCGGAACATGCTTCCACGGTGACTCTCCCTGAAGAACGAAGACCGGTACGGCAAAGTCTTTTCTGGAACTTGACCGGGATTGCGGGAGTGGTCGGTATCGCGGGTTTGTTGGCAGTCATGACGATTCCGGCATGGATCGGCGGTGCCATGAGCGATTCGAACGGACGGCTCAAGCAGTTGGCCCTTGCCATGCAGAATTACCACGACACCTACAAGACGTTCGATTCCGGTAGTCAGCGGGCTGTCAGGGGGGAGCAATCTCTCCAGCGTGGCAAGATAACCCTGTGGAACGGTGCGACAGGCTGGACGGCTGAGGACGATTATCTCTCTTTTCAACCAGCAGAACCGGCGGCAGTCGCAGATTTCGACTACGAAGAGAACTCGAGATCCGCCCTTTCTGCTATTCGCGGCACGCTTGATGGGGACGGGGCTCTGCCGAGGCCCGATTACCTGGCGGACGATGTACAGTACTTCCCGCCGAGATCTGAGTTCAAGTTGCCACCGGGAGCGGACACGTCGCGCGGACGCCGTGAAGGAAGAGAACAAGATCGTGTTGCTGGCGGACGTTTCATGTTCGGGGCTGGGGTCAATAGTGAGGCCGGCGTTACGGGAGCCGTTACCGTAGACGAGAGGAATTTTGCACTCGATCTGAATGCAGACGGTGAGCGTCTAACGGATCCGCAACCCGCCGCGGGGAAGCCGGTCAGCGGCGGACTTTCTTTTCCCATGCTCGCGGCGGACTCCGGCGATCGCAACACTTCGGGTCCGGCTGGGGAGGTTCGATCGACGATCAGCGTACCCGACGGGGGGACGGTGCTGCTGGGCGGAATCAAAAGGCAGGTCGCGGGACAAAGTGAACAAGGAGCAGCCGGCGAATCGGCTGGTCCGGCGGCCATGGAGCGTTATGGTTATGGCGAATCGAAAAGCGGAGATGAAACGCAAGAGGCCGCGGGTACAAGAGCGGCCGGCTCGGGCGATTCGTCTACAGTGGAAAATGGAGTGGCGAATAGACTCACCGTGCTCCCAGGGCAGATCATCGATTCGCGAGATGTTCGATCATCAGAGCGACGGCTGAAGAGCAGCCAGCTCTTTCAAAATGCGGATCATACGCTGGCTGCTGGAGAAAAGCCGGACCGTATCGTGGCAGATGCCGGAATCGAGGCCAACAGCGGCGGGAACGCGCAGGCCGGCGATGGCAAGATGAATGCCTGGATGGCGCCCGGGCTAGAGGAAGTTGGCGAGGTGCATGCAGATGACTGGCGCAAGACCGGCCAACTAGCGGATTCGATTCCAGCCCCCACCACGGAGCCCCAGTTTTCGGGAAAGAAAATCGAGACCATGGAGGATCTCACGGTCATTGATGGGCTCCAGAAAGAAGCGGTCAAGGAACGTCTCGCCATGCCCAGTTCGGATGTCATCACACGGCATGACGCTTCCGGGCTGGCGAAAGACTCGTCGTTTAGTATTCAGATGCCGGAGCCGGAGGCGGAGATTGCGCTAACGCCAAACATTGTTCCCGACCGCCGTAATGTCCCGGTTGTGCCGCTGCCCGTGACGGGTACTGCAATTGGCCAGCCTCTTGGCGAGCCAGAAAACGCACCCGCGAAACCAGACGAGCGTGGGGGCCAAGTTCTGGATTCAAAAGGGTATTTCGAGCATGTCGAGCAGGATTTTGGGACCAAACGCTCTGCAGCAGAGGAATCCGACGGACCAACCAAGGTCACCATAGGCAGCGAGGCCGCCACGGAGAAGTACGCGAAAGATCGCCTTGAACGACTGGCCGAACTCAGCAATCTCCACAAGAGTTTGGAAATTGACAGAGACGTGATCGAGGATGACGACGACATAAGGGCGAACTTGAGTGATGCCCGCGAAATGTTGGGCGTCAATCCACATGAAGCCCAGCGCGACCTGAAACTGCTGCTGGAGGCGGTCGATCAGAACACCCACCTTGATTCGGACGCTCGTGCCGAGTTGCGCAATGAGGTTCAATCGGCGATTCGCGAATCAGGTCGTCGAATCCCCGAATTCGAATCGAGACGCATGCTGGCCGAAGAGAACCGGGCGGCGACCGAGGAACGTCAGAAGTTGCTTGAGGAAGAGGAACCGAATCAGGAGGAAACCAAACTACAGCGGCAACGCCTGTCTGTCCCAGGCAAGAGCCATCGGTACCTACATGATCCTCCTATGCCAGAGGGTGGATCGGAGGCAAAGGGAAAGGCGCTGACGAAGAGATTGGCGGCCCCCGCCGGTCTCGATGAAAATTCCGCCGAAGAGGAAGCCTTCTCCACGTTCTCGCTGCACGTGAGCGACGTTTCGTTCAAGCTGGCCCGAGCGGCATTGGCTGGCGGCCAGTGGCCGGAAGCGGCCAAGGTTCGCATCGAAGAATTCGTCAACGCTTTCGACTACGGCGACCCGATGCCAACCCAGCGTGAAAAGGTCTCCTGCCGGTTGGAGCAATCCGTCCATCCGTTCCTGCAGCAGCGGAACCTGTTGCGCATCTCCATGCGAACCGCTGCCGCCGGACGTTCGAGCAGTACGCCGCTCCGATTGACTTTCGTGCTGGATAACTCAGGCTCGATGGAACGCAGCGATCGTCCGCAGACCGTACGTCGCGCCTTTGCCCTGCTGGCCCACCAACTCAAACCGATCGACCAGATCACGCTGATCAGCTTCGCCCGTCAGCCACGGTTGCTGGCTGACAAAGTGAGTGGAAGTCAGTCGCAGCAGTTGTTGGAACTGATTGCCGACTTGCCCAGCGAAGGCGGCACGAACATCGAAGCGGCCCTGCAATTGGCCTTCGAGAAAGCCAAGGAGCAACAGACCGACGGCGCACAAAACCGCATCATTTTGCTGACTGACGGTGCCGTGAATCTGGGCGACGCCAACCCCGAGAGCCTGTCGCGAATGATCGCAACGATGCGAGTCGCGGGCATCGCCTTCGATGCGGCCGGGATCTGCGCCGATGGGTTGAACGATGAAGTACTCGAAGCCCTGACTCGTCAAGGCGACGGCCGGTACTACCTGCTGGATTCCTGGGAAGCCGCGGATGCCGGCTTTGCCCGCCAGATTGCAGGCGCCCTGCGCCCGTCGGCCAAGAACGTGAAGATCCAAGTCGAATTCAATCCCCAGCGGGTTGGCCGTTACAAATTGCTCGGTTTTGAAAAGCACCTCCTGAACCAAGAGGACTTCCGCAACGACGCCGTCGACGCGGCCGAAATGGCGGCTGCTGAGGCGGGCGTGGCGATGTATCAGTTCGAGGCGAAACCCGACGGCGAAGGGGATGTCGGTTCGGTGTCGGTCCGGTTCCAGGATCTGTCGACGGGACAGATGATCGAACACCGTTGGCCCATCCCTTACGAATCCACCGCTCCGCGTATCGATCAAGCCGCGCCGTCCCTGCGTGTCGCCGCCTCGGCTGCGATGTTGGCGGCGAGACTCCGCGGCGAACCGCTGGGAGAAACCGTCGATCTGAGAACGTTGTCCGATCTGATCGCCGGATTACCACAACAAGATCGCACTGCCGATCGGGTTCAACAGCTCTATCAGATGATTCAACAAGCTCGGCAGTTGGCCGGGGAATAGAAGATTCCAATTCAGACAAACATCGCTCGTCACGGCGAAGTTTGCCTCCGTCGAACGATGTTCAAGACCAGACGTGAGAAAACGAATGCCGAGGAGCATCCCTTTATGAACGCGACAACATGCCCGATGTCCAGAAACTCCCTGACCGTTTTCGCATCAATATTCCTGCTCGGATTCACCGGGGCGACGAGCCTGATGAGTCTTCGTTGTCACGCTCAGGAAGAATCCGACCAAGCCAGCATTCCTTCCCAGGCGGAACCTGAGCAAGCCAGCGTCAGCAGTTCTATTGGCAAGGACGGCACGGGGACCATCATCGTCGCAGCTCACGGAAAGCTCCCCGAGCCGTCGGTGTTCTACACCGCCAGCGCCGATACTACCGCGCAAGTCGGACCAAAACACATCGATCAAGTCATTCAATTGACGATCAAGGTGATCCAGGGCAAGGCGAAGACCTTGAGTTTTGGATTGAACGGTGATGGCGACGTGACCGAAGTCCAAGACGCGAATCTTCAGTCGTGGTCCGTCCGGCAGGAAGCCGGCCAACGGTTCCTTGATCTGCATCTCAAGGAAAACGTCACGGAGTTGAAACCCGTGATCAAGCTCCGCTCTCCCGAACTGAAGCTGCCGGCTTTGGTCGACTTAACGCACTTGACCCCAGGGGAATCGGTGGGCTTTGAATCGAAGGTGAGCATTAACTACGCCCCCGACGTGGAGGGCGCCGTCAAGATCGCGACCGGTTTTATGCCGCTCGACGTGGGCGACAAGGCAACCCGTTTTCAGACCGCGACGGGCGGCCAAATCCAGCTTTTCCTGAATCGCAACGGCGTATCGCCGGCTCCGGTAGAATTGGTCGATACCAAGCTGGACGGCGATCTGCATGCCGGTGGCAAGTCGATGCAATTCCAGCTTCGCAGTTCGGCCCGAGTCACCGAAGCCAATGCGGAGATCATCATCCTTGCCGGCAATGCGGCTGTCAGCCAGATGCCGATCGACGGCAACTATCGGCTGCGTCTGTCCACCGACGCAGATCGCCCGGTTTACAAACTCGTGTTTCCGCAAGCGGGAACGTTTGCAGTGACCCTCGATTTTGTCGCCGCGGTGTCGACGCTCGAAGCGGGTGGGCACAGTCTGGATTTCACCGTTGCGGCCGGCGCCGTTGTTCCCTTGACGCTGAACGGACTCGATGCAGACCTGGAGTTCCATCGGGATCAGGAAGCGGTCGTGCCGCTGCGAAACGCTGACGCATGGTTGGGATTCTTGCCGGCCACCGGCCGTGCCCGACTGCAGTGGAAAACGGCGCGCAAAGCGGGCGAGGGAAAACTCTTCTTCACAACCACTGGCCACATCGAGGCCAGCGTTGGCGCAGGCCTGCTGCGTCAGGATCATCGGATCGACTTCCAAGTTCTCCAAGGCGAACTGAAATCGCTCAGCATGCTGCTGCACGGCCCCGGAGAAATCCTCGACGTCCAGGGTAGCAACATCGTCGCCTGGAAAGTCAGCGGCGAGGGAGAGAATCGCCAGTTGGAGGTAACCCTAAGCCAGCCGATTGCCGACGCAAGTCAAATCAACGTCCGCAGCCAGACGCCGTTGGATGCGTTTCCCGTGCGAGTCGAAGGCTTGCGATTGAATCCTGTCGGTGCAATTCGACATTCGGGCTATCTGCGGCTTTCCAATTTGGGTTCCGTACGACTCCAGCCAGCCGGTCTGAGCGGATTGAGCCAATTGGCCCCCGAACAATTCCCCGGCAACGCAATCGAAGCGCGGCAGATCTTCGTTTATCGCTTCCCCGCCGCCGACTACGCTTTCGCAGTCGCGGCCGATCGCATCCAGCCCGAGGTCAATGTTTCGGAACTGGTACTGTATCAACTGACCGAAACGGATCGCGTGATCCTGGCGGATATTGAACTGGACGTCCGCGAAGCGCCGATCCGCGAGTGGAGTTTCGGCATTCCTGCCGACTATTCCGTCGTCTCGGTCACGGGCACAAGCGTGGCGGATTACATCGCGGCTTCGGAAGTCGCCGATGGTCGCCGCAATTTGAAGGTGATCTTCGGTCAGGACGTTGCGGGGCGCCAGCTTGTCGTCTTGCATCTGGAGAAGAGCGAAGCGGCGGCCGAAGCCGATTGGATTCTACCCCGCATCGAATCTACGGGCGCCAAGGCGGTGCGTGGCGATATCGGCATCATCGGCGCGCCTGGCTTTCGGATTGCCGTGGGAGAGACAGACTTACTGGTAGAGAAGCCGCTGTCCTACTTTCCCAAGCCCACAGCCAACCTCCAACAGGCTTTTCGCATCCGTGAACCAGGCTGGTCGGCCACGATGCACATCGAACGGCTTGACCAAAGCGTGCAATCCGATGTGTTTCACCTGTATTCTCTGAGCCAAGAGACGGTCTACGGCAGCGCACTGATCAATTACTTCGTCACCGGGGCGCCGGTCTCGGAATGGAACATCAATGTCCCCGAGAGTTTGGGCAATGTGATCGTCGATGGCCAGGATATCCGTACTTGGCGCAGAGAGGGCGATACACTGATCGTTTCTCTTCATCAGCCGGTGATGGGCCCTTACACCCTGCTGGTGACATTCGAAGAAAAGCCCGCTCAGGATAACGGTACGTTCCAGGCCGGTTTGATCGCCCCCATCGGCGTGCAGGGCCAGCGAGGTTACCTCCAGGTGGTCAGCCCGATGCAGGTCGAAATCAGCACGGTATCGATCTCGGAGAACATGCTGATTCTCGATCCGCTGGAGTTACCCGCCGAGTTCCGCCTGCTCAGCACGGCGCCGCCTTTGGGAACCTGGCAGTACACCGAGCGTCCGTTCAATCTCGATCTGAAAGTGGACTGGTTTCAACCGGGCACGACGGTGACGCAGGTGGTTGAATTCTCAGAAGCCAACAGCCGCGTGTCTCCGGACGGCGAACTGGTCACCGACGTGCTCTACTACGTGAAATCCCGCGGTCAAGGCACGCTCCGAATCAAGCTGCCCGGCGACCCCGTACGCCTTTGGGAGGTTGCCGTGAACGGCCGGACCGTCACTGCACGGCAAGCGGAAGACGCGACCATCATCCCGTTGCCTGGCGGCACGGATCCCAATATCCCGGTCGAGGTAAGTCTGCGATTGGGCAAGCCGGCCGTCGTCGGGGCCAGTCCGCAGCTCGCCTTGCCGGTCGTCTTTGCCCCGGTGCTGAAAACACAATGGACGATCCTTGGAGATGAGAAACACGTTCTGCTGCCAAGTGGCGGCACGGTCACTCCCCCCGTGCCCGTGCTGCGGCCATCCGGATTTGATTGGGTGGCGAAACGAGGGATCGTCTCGCTGTTGGCGATCGGTCTGTGTACCGGCCTCGGATTCTGGGCACGCGGCAAGAAGGGGTTCTTTCGTCTTCTGGGGCTGCTCAGTCTGGCGGCTGCCATCAGCGCGACCATTGCAACGGCACAAATGGCTTGGGACGAGATTGAAGCGCAAACGCCCCTGCAATTAAGCCTACCGGTTATTTCCGCCGGAGAAGCTGTAGAACTCCAGGTGGAGAGCGTGCCGCGGTGGCAGACCTATCTCTCCTGGCGCGGCCTGGGTGCCTTCCTGGGCGGCATCGCCGCGGTCGCTTGGTCATTTGCCTTGTCCACTCCGTGGTTCAAATCGCTCATCCGGTTCGGCGGTATGCTCTCGATTGCCCTGGGAGTGCTTTTCCAGGGCGATGCCGCTCCGTGGTTTTATGCCCTGCTTGCTCTGGCGATCTTGTTCCTGCTATTTGTCCCCTCCGCTTGGAACTGGATGCGAAGTATTGGTGACTGGTTCGGCGCACGCGCTGCACGACGAAGGGCGAGAAGAGAAGCGGCCCCAAGCAGTTCCGGCGCCCCGGCCGCGGCGACGGTGATTCTGCTCGCGCTGCTGCTCTCGTCCCACTCGCGACCATGCTCGGCGACCGTTCCGGCAGGTTTTGAAGCAGCCGACTCCACCAAGCAGCAGTGGCAGATCGCCCATCAGGAATCTCGTCTGAACGCAAGCGGCACGATCGAACTGTCCGGGCAACCGGGCGACCGGTTTTTGCTGCTCCGAGCGCCGGCCGTGCTAACGCAGTTCGAAGGCGCGGGATTGCGGCTCACCAAGCGAGAGATCCCCGGCGAGGGCTTGGCGTACATCATCAGTATCCCGGTCACCAATCCACCGAACGCACCGGCGGAAGCTCCCGAACCGGCGGCGGCCGTCAAGTACCAAGTCACGTTCGAGTATCGGCTGGAAACGCTCAAGCCGATCGAAGGTGTCCCTGTGCTGACCGGGGCTGCCGCCGTGCAGGAAATCGATGTCCGTTACGACGAATCCGGCTGGGAAGTCCACAGCCCCACCGCCGTTCGCATTGAATCGGTGGAAGCAGCCGGCGAGACGACCCAGGTAAGAGTCTTGCTGGGGCCCGAAAAGGCAACTCTGGTGCTGAGACCCAAAGCCCGCGACGTTTCGATGGAGGAGACGCAGTTCTTCGTCGAAGGTTCGAACCTCTATCTACCCGGTCCCGGCGTCGTCGACGGTCGTCATCGTCTGCACCTCCGCACCTCGCAGGGCCAGGTATCGGAATTGAACGTGCTGGTTCCCCAAGGCCTGACCGTCAGCGACGTGAGCGGGCCGGTTGGTTCTTGGCAGTTCGACGCCGATAGCGGCGGTTTGAAACTGGAGATCGAGCCGCCTCAGTCGCAGGCTTTCGATATCTTGATCGACACGCAACGCAGCCTCGATCCGCTGCCTGCGGATGTCAATTTGGCTCCGCTGACGGTCGCCGCCGCGAATGGCGAAGTCGGTCTGGTCGCGGTCGCCTTCGGCCCGGACGCCCAGCCCGAGACGCTGGAATCGAAAGACATGTCGACCGTCAACTTGGGAGACTTCGACGCCGGGCTGATCGCCGACCAGCAAGCGGTCTTGCATCGCGTCTATCGCTACGGCGCCGAGGGCGGGGAATTGGCCTTGCGCGTTACGCCCGTCGAACCAGAGGTCCGCGTCGTCAGCAAGCAGGTGCTGTCGCTGGGGGACGAAAGAGTCGTGTTGGCCGTCAATTTCGCCGCGGAAATTACGCGGGCCGGCTTGTTTCAATTGAGCTTCTCCTTGCCTGACGGGCTGGAGGTCGAGTCGCTTACGGGCCCGGCGCTGCGTCACTGGGCCGAGTTGAGCGAAGGCGACCAGCGGCAGATTATCCTGCACCTGAACGGCAAGACCATCGGCGAGCAGACCTTCTCGCTCGTACTGTCCGGCGCATCGCCGAGCGACGTCGCCGATTGGGAGATACCGCGTTTCGAGTTGAACGAAGCGACTCGACAAAACGGCTTGTTGGTCGTGAGACCGACCACCGGCATCCGGCTGCGGACCGTGTCGCGGCACAACGCCTCCGAGGCCGATCCGCGATCCATGGGCGGCGAGGCCCAGGGCGCGTTGGCTTTCCGTCTGTTGCAGCGTGACTGGAAGCTGGTGCTGGGGATTGAAAAACTCGATCCGTGGGTGACCGGGCAGGTGCTGCACGAAGTCACCTTGCGCGAAGGCCAGACCCGGTCCGCTTTGATTGCCAGTTTCCTTGTACAAAACGCTTCGATCCGCAAGCTGCCGATCATCCTCCCGATCACCAACGAAGACGAAATCAAGACGCTGCGGGCCAGCGGCGACGTCGTCAGCGATCTGGTCAGAACGGCCCCGGATTCCAACACCTGGGAGATTCAGTTCACCCGACGCGTGGTCGGCCGAATCGACTTCCGCATCGAATACGAACGGCGAGGGGAACGGGAAAACGAAGATGAGATCCTGAGCCCGGCTGCATTCCCCGAGGCCCGGCAGCTTTCGTACTTCTTCGGTGTCCGCGCCGGCGGGCGACTCGAGCTGGAGCACGACCCCCTGTCGCAGGGCTGGCAGCGGGCCGACTGGAACACCGTCCCCCAAACGCTCCGCGAGGCCGGCAACCGCACCGCACCGTCGCTTGCCCTGCGCGCCGTCGCGCCGGACAAGGCACTCAAAGTCCACGCCAAACGGCATTCGCTGGCCGATGCGCTCAAGTTGCGTGTGGCCGCGGGTTCCTTAACCACCGTCCTGTCGCCGACGGGCGATCAATTGACCGCGGTCGAACTGACCATGGAAGTCATTCAGCGGAGCAGTCTGAGCGTCGGCCTGCCGGATGGCGGCGAGCTGTTCAGCATCTTCGTCAACGGCGAGAGCGTGCATTCGATCCGCCAGGAAGGGAAGGCAAATGCCTGGCAGTTCTACATTCTACCGGGGATCGACGACCGTACGGCGAAAGTTCGCTTCGTCTATTCGCTCACGGGCGATGGCTTGACAAAGCTGAAACTCAGCAGCCCTCAATTGAATGTTCCCCTGGAAAACGTCCAATGGAACGTCGTCACTCCCAAGGGTTTCGAGTTGACCGACAACGATGGCAATCTGGAACTGGTGCAGGAAACGAACCAGAAAGACTATGACCGCGACGCCTACCTGACGAGCGTTAGCGGCAAACGGCAAGTCCAGGCCCAGCACGCCGCCCAGCTTCTGGAGCAAGCGAATCAGCTTCTCCAGGCCGGCGAACAGTCCAAAGCCCGTTGGGCGCTGAACAGCGTCGCCAACCAATACGCGTTGGACGCCGCCTCGAATGAAGACGCGCGGGTGCAGTTGGAAAACCTGCAAACACAACAGGCGATTGTCGGCCTCAATACTCGCCGTCAGCGGCTCTACCTTGACAACAGCCGAAACGACACGGCGGTGGTCGACAACCAACAACTCCGCGAGGCGGCGGCCGACAATCCGGTGCTTCAGCAAGATCAACTGAATTTTCGGCCCCAGCAACTCAGCCAACTGTTGCGGGGCAACACCACCGAAGACAATGCCGTGCTCCAACAAATCGCGGCCCGCCTGGTCCAGCATCAGCATACCACCGAACCTGCGCCGCAGGCGATCATCATCAGTCTGCCCGAAGAAGGCGCCGTTTACACCTTCAGCCGCAGCGTGCAAGTCGCCCAGAACGCACCACTGGAGCTTGATCTACAATTCGGCTCCCAGTTCCGACTCCAGCTCTGGCAAGCCGCCCTCGTACTCGCCCTGCTCACAGTCCTCGCAATGACTCTGGCGTTTGACAAAAAGAGACCAGAAGCAGCCTAGTGCGTCGTCCAGGCAAGAATGCGGG
This sequence comes from Pirellulaceae bacterium, assembly GCA_023382975.1. GTDB lineage: Bacteria > Planctomycetota > Planctomycetia > Pirellulales > Pirellulaceae > SKKK01. Next base: position 56,595 of record JAHDXO010000010.1, on the reverse strand, counting down.
GCGCCGAATTCGTGAGAATTCAGTGAATGATGCCCGCTACCGGGGTTTCACAACGATCGGGTACCCGTTTCACCATCTCTTCTGGTGTCAGCCTTGGAGGCAGGATAACTCGCCCATCGGCTGCCCAATTCGCGATGAGTTGCTTTTCTGCTGCCCAGTCGTGTTGGCCGTAGCGTTGTCTGCGAGAGTAGTACGTCTTGGTAGCCTTCCAATCAAATCCGAACAGCTTGACCGTCTTGCCGCCAAAGAAAGTCAAGGCGATGTCGATCGCGATCAGTCCGGCCGAAGGACGGCGGTCGCCGAGTTGCCGCGACAGATCGGTCCAGGCGTCCAGCGGATAGCAGGTCAGCCGCTCGCTGGACGCGAGCATCTTTCGGCCAACCGTCCAGCGGCGCGGGGTCACCAGGATTACTTCCGGCGATCCGAAGTCGCCATCGATTCGAGCTTGCTCGACCTCCGTCGCCAAGCAGAGAACGTCGGTTCGCGATCCCTGACATTCCGGTCGAGTGACGAAGCCCCGATTGATGCGAATGACCACATCGCAGCGGTCGATCTCCTCGCCCGCCGGCACGTCGAATACCGACTGGGCATTCCCAACGATAGCGACGTTTGGACCACCCAACTTGTCGCGCAAGGTCTCGAGCCGGCGGTGTTGCAAGGCATCTTCGTAAAGGTCGGGATACCGGCGTTTGCAGCACCAGTCGTACCAAGCCACTCGCCAATGATTGAACATCGGGACTTCTACTCCTCTCGCAAACGTCTCGATCCGCCTCGGCGTCCATTTGCCTTTTCGAAGTGACTTCCGGCCTCGTCAAGCGGCGTTGGTCGCGGAGGCTTCGGTCCACAGACGAGGCTTGCCGCCGGACGGTGCCGCGTGCAGAAACTCCTGCAAGCCGTCCGCCTGCGAGTTGACCAACGCCTCGACGATCATCCAGTCCGCTGCGTCGTCGATGTCCATGCCGCAGATCTTGGGAAGCACCTCGAAACCGATACTGTTGCCCAGAAAATACGGAGTGCAGTTGCCGCCTCGAAAGACGTCCAGACTGAAGACCTTGAAGCGAGTTCCAACGTCCTGACGGCGGATCATGGACTTGCCGCCATGATCGGGAAAGTCCGGCAGCAGCCAGTCACCTTGACGGCGATACAAACGGCTCTCCGATTCGCAGACAGTGCGGCACGCGGTCATCGCGGGCGTGCGGACCATCCGCTCGATGCATCGCAAACCGGCGGGCAGCGAACGGAAGACGAACGTCGGACGCAACCAAACCAGCAGGTCGGGCGTCGCGATTCCCGCGGCCGGAAGCTTCTCGTAGAAGTCCTGCAGAATGTGCTCTTCCATTGCCGTATCGCCCGCCGCCTCGGCCGATCTCAGAAAAGGCACTTCCGCCCCGCACTGGACCGCGATGTCGGCGATCTCTTGGCTGTCGGTCGAGCAGATCACTCGATCGACGGGCAGTTTGCGAGCATAGGCGATCGAGTACTCGATCAACGGCCGTCCGGCCAGCGGACGGATATTCTTCTGTTTGATTCCTTTCGATCCCGCCCGGGCCGGAACAATAGCATAGATGTTCATGCAGCCTTCCTTACATGGTATTTATGGTGTTCGCAGTCCAATACCCGCTTGATTTCGGAACCGGTCATTTCTTCGGCGACGCGCACATCGTGGACGAATTTCGCGAATTCGTCCGTCGCTAGATCGAGCGCCACTTTGTCGAAGTGAATCCATTCGGTGTCGCCCAGCTTGACGTGCTTCTCCACCATCCTGGCACCTCCGGCAACAGCGAGCATGCAGCCGAGCGAGCCGAGGTCGTGGCTGGAATATCCCGGTAGAATCTGCCGATGTTGCCGTCCCAGCGAATGATAGAACCGGACCACCGCCAGATTGCACGCTTGCCTCGGTGCGGGGTAGGCGGAAATGCAGTGCAGCAAATAGACCACCTCGTTGTCCTCGAACGTATCGAGCACGTAGTCGACGTATTCCTGCGGCGTGTAGCCCGTGGAAACAACCACGCCGCCCCGGTAGCGTTCCACCAGCCGAGCGTGGAACTCGCGATCGTTCGAAATGGTCGAGGGGATTTTCAGCAGACGAGGCTCAAACCGCTGGATCGCCTCGAACGACGGGAAGTCCAGCACCGACGAAAACCACTCGATCTCGCACCGGCGGCACGTCTCGTCCAGGAGATCCAACTGGTCGTCGTTCAATTCGACGCCTCGACGGTAGTCGCCAAACGTCGTTCCGAAGGGAGACCAATAGAAGCTTGCGAGTTGCTCGGCGGTGTAGAACGTGTCCACATCCCGCTTTTGCACCTTGATCAGATCCGCGCCCGATTCTTTGGCTCGCTCGATCATCTCCACCAGATGATCGACGTCGCCCAAATGGTTGTTGGTCAACTCGGCCACCACGAGAACGCGGTCCGGATTGGCCAAGTCGATAGGACGAGCGCCCCGGACGGCCCCGATCCCGCAGAGTCGGCGGTTGAAAGAAGCGGGGGAAAGATCGCTGTAGTCCTTGACGCCCACATGGTGCAATCGCAGCCGGTCGCCTGCCTGAAAGAAATGGACAAATTGGCGGAAACCCCGCTCCGCTGCGGCGATCATCGCCTCGCGCTCGTTGTCGGCGGCGCCGGAGAAGTCGGCTCCTGCTTTCTTGGACAACGCGCCGCGGACGGTCGTGAAGTCAAAGCCCAAGAGATAGACATCGATCGGCTCTTCGCGATACTGCGCGATGCGCAAGGCGACTTTCAGCGCGTTGAGCAGGACCAGCGGCTCGTCGAAGAACTCTTCTCGCTCGAGTCGCAGAATGCTCAAGCCTTCGTCGTCCAACTCGATCGGGATCGGCGGGAGCAACGCGTGCGGCACGGTGGCGGGAAGCGGTTTGCCGGCCAAGTAGAATCCGCACCGAAAGCCGTCTTCCTGCAGACTGTGGCGCACCCAGTTCGCGCTGAAAACGCCCAGGTCTCCGGCGCGCACGCGTTCGGAATCATTCAGATTGATCACCACGCCCGCAGGCAACGCCGCGCAATCAACCACGTCCAGGCTCGGGCCCTTCCCGATGATGAACACCCGGTCGCTGTTCGATTTTGAAGCGATACTTCTGAGTTGGTGGGAGATATTGTCCTGCATATTCCTGGCTTTCCACGCTGACTATCAGCCCATGCTCGACGGCGAGATTGAGACCGGCAAGGATATCCCACGAACAAGCGCCTCGGGGATTCTCGAACGAATGAAACGCCCCGCGGACCACGTTCAACAGGTTGTAGACGCAACATCCGAGGATGCGGTATTCCAACCCATCCTCGATCTGCAGCAAATCGCTTTTTCGCAATGACGACGACAATCCTCGAATCCGAGACGTCGATCTCTCGATCGGTTGTCCGGTGCGGAGCCACAGTTGCAGTTCGGGGCACCCGAGCATGGAACCCACGTGCTGCGGACCGGCATAGACCGAAATCGACACTCCCCATTCCAGCAGCCCCGAAGTGAAGTTCTCCGTGCCATCGATCGGGTCGATCACCACAACCAGGTCGTCGTGCGTGTCCTGGGCAACCAGTGGCGGCGCGGTGCCACGTTCCTCGGACACGATCGTTGCCTCGGGAAACGATCCCTCGATCAGATCGAAGAGCACCTTTTCGACCAGCAGATCCGCGTCGGTGACGTAGCTGCCGTCCGCCTTCGGTCGCCGCGTATGGCGCAGTTGGCGAATTTGCGGAAGTTGTTGTCCAATCCGCTGTTGTACGAGATCGAAGAATACTCTACTTCTTTCACCCAGCGGACGATCGTCCACGATGTGGCCTCCTGCTTGGTACGCAAATGACGGCGGGATAGTAACTATGGCAAGGTCCGCTGGCAAGACGAATCAAGGCACGAAGCAACCGACACGCTGGGATGTTGGCGATGAATCCGAACAAAAGAGCGGTGCTCCTGAACGACACCACTGCTAGCAACCATCATGGATGCGCGCGTGTTGTTCGCACACTTTGCACCAAGCTGAGCGAACACGGGATCGACGTCGCGGCGACGAGCGTCGTTCGACACCGTTGGTGGGACGACCGGAGGTTCCTGCAGCACTTGAGCGAGTCCGATCTGGTGGTCATCAACGGCGAGGGGACACTCCATCACGGCAGACCGCACGGCGAGAACCTGCTCAAGGTGGTGGATCACCCAGCATGCCGGGCAATCCCGGTGGTTCTGGTCAATGCGCTCTATCAAGACAACCCGACCTCGTGGAATGATTACTTGAAAAAGATGTCATACCTCGTGGCGCGGGATTCTCGCAGCGCTGCAGCGTTAAGTGCCGCGACGGGGCGAGACATCGAGTTCCTGCCCGACCTGTCGCTGTGTTCAGGATTCGAGCCGAAACAAGCCATCGATCGTCAGGGCATCGTGCTCGGCGACTCGGTTCGCTTGAACATTCGGCGGGCGTTGGTGCGCAACAGCAGCAATGCCAGCAATCTGCGTTACGTCCCCATCAAGAAGGTAGCACGGCTAGCAAACACGAGCGGTGCCTCTCGCTCGGGAGTGTTTCACTCCATCGGCATGTGGTGGCTCTTCGCCTTGTACAACGGAACGCTCTCGTGGAAGCAACCGGCCAAAGTGATATGTGAGAACGAGCAGGAGTATCTGCGGCAGTTGCGATCGTGTGCCTTTCACCTGACCGGGCGTTTTCATTCGGTATGCCTGTCGATGATCACTCGCACCCCCTTTGCCGCCGTGGCCTCGAATTCGTGGAAGATCGAGGCTCTGCTGGACGATGCTGGCCTATCCAAGCAACGTCAAATCTCCTTGGATGAAATCGGCTCGGCCTTACAACGGCCCGAGGACTTCGCATTCTCGGACAACGAATTGGACCGTCTGAACACGTTCCTGGCCGAAGCAGGCAGCAAGGCCGACCGCATATTTGCGCATATTGCCCAGATTGCTGCCCGATGTTCGCCTTGAGGCTTGAGGCCAATCACCGATTCGCCTTGACAGTAATCCGCGGTACATACAGAATCCCGAACCGGCAAGCCTGAAACTCGTCGCCCGTTCAATAGGGAAATCGAACTCATGAACAAGACGGTCTATCTGCACCTTGGCTTTCACAAGACCGGCAGCAAATCGGTTCAGGAATTGATTCGCCGCCACCGCGAACGCCTTGGCGGTAGAATCAACTGTTTCTTACAAAGCGATGCGGAGCTTCTGACTCTTGAGAAAATGTGCAAGGCGTTCGACCGTCGCCCGAGTCGCGGGTCGCGGAATCGTCTGACGGCCGCATGGACCGAGTTTTGCGCTCGCATCCATGCCGACGAGACCGCAACTTGGCTGATTTCGTGCGAGAACCTGCTGGGACGGATTCCGTCGAACCGGGACGATTCCAAAATTTACACCAACTCCGGTGAGATCTTCTCCTGCGTGTGTCAGGCCGAACCGGACATCGAATTCGTGCTCTGCTTCTACCTGCGCGACACGCAGCGCTGGGTCGACAGCCTGTATCGCCATCTGGTCAAGACTCGCGGCCTTGCCATGCCATTTCCGCAGTTCCGTGCCCTGCCGAAATTCGCGAGTCCATCGACCTTGCGCGAGGCGGCGGGGCGGATTGCCGATACTGCTGGCATGCGGATGCTGACCTTCGAGTTCGAAAGTGACACCGGCACGCGTTTGGGGCCGGGAACCAGTTTGCTGAAGGCGATCGGAGTAGACCAGGATGAGTTGGAAACCTGGCAGCCGATCGAACGTCAGAACGTGGGCCTTGACCGCGGGATTCTTCAACACATGTCGCAGCCCCACATGCTGAGACTGCCGCGTGTGGTTCGTCAGGTGATCGTCAAGCGGATGGTGCGAGCCAACACAAAGTGATCCACGACGTGAGGCGACCTATTTGCTTTCGACGCATCGCTTTCAATCCTCGTGCGACCGACGGTTTGGTGATCGTGTATGCCATCCGAAGTCGTTGCTGGCCGTAAAGCGATGATGAAACAACCTAGGGGATGACAAAATGACGGAATATGTTTGCCCGATTCTTGACTTGCCCACTTCGGTTGATACGACCACGTTTGGCCGAGATTCATGGACGGTCGTACGCTGCCGGAAAACGGGTTTTGTTTTCTTGGCAAACCCTCCCGACTACAAGAAACTTGAAACTGAGTTTGCGTGGGAAAGAATCTCGGTGATGGAAAGAAATCGCCGAGATGCCGAAGAGCCGGTAGTTTCCCATATTTCGGCGCTGGCGAGGAGCGCTGCCACCTTCATGTTCCCCTCGCGAAACAAAGTCGTTTCTCTTGCGTTGCAACTTCTTCGGCGAAACAAGTCATCGGAGACACTTTCTGTTTTGGACATTGGCTGCGGTCCTGGAAAGTTCCTGGAGGAGGTCTACAAGCGATGTGAGCGTATCGGGAGACGAACCGAACTTGTCGGGATCGAAGTGTCCCCGCAGATTGCCAACCTCTGCCGAGAACGACTTGGCCCGCTCGGTGGCCGTGTGATCTGCGCCAACGCCATGGACGGAACGGCTCGACTGAACCCGCAAAGCATCCATCTGTCGATCATGGCGTCCTTTCTCGAACACGACTACCAGCCCTTGAGGCTGTTAAAGCAACTGCGAGACAGCCTTGTCCCGGGAGGGATGATCGTTCTCAAAGTGCCGAATTACGCATGCTGGAATCGAATCGCCCGAGGCCGACGATGGTGTGGATTTCGGTTCCCGGATCACGTCAACTACTTCACTCCGGACACGTTGCGACGATTGGCCACGGAAGCTGGATTCACGGTGTACCGACAGACATGGCTGGACAAGTTCCCCTTGAACGACAACATGTACGCCGTGTTGAAGAAGGCCGCCTGACGAGCCCCCCGGGTGACGCCGACATTTTCGAGCAGCTTGACCTCGGTCTTTCGTTCACGCCGCTGGTAGAGTAGACTTCTCAGGATGGAATCACCCTATCGCGGTTGGTCGCAGCGGTTGCGTCCCGCCTGGATGGCCTGTCTTCCGCTGGCCACCAACGGCGTGCGGTTGATCGTGCGCAAGAAATTGTTCTGGTTGCTGCTGGCGCTGGCCGCGCTGAATTTCCTGTTCGCCTTCGCGACGATCTATCTCAAGGCGCAGGTCAGCGCGGAGAATCCGGCGATCTCGCAGTTCGTCGACCGCGTCTTGACCTCGATGACGGGCGAAGGCAAATCGTTCCGCGATTTCATGTTCGCTCAAGGAACCGTCACGATGCTGCTGCTCGCGTTCGCGGGCGAACTGCTGGTCGGCGGCGACTACCGGCACGGCGGGCTCACGTTTTACCTGTCCCGCCGTATCGCGCGACGTCACTACGTGATCGGCAAACTGCTCTCGATCTCGCTGGTCGTGTCGCTGACCACGACGGTCCCGGCGCTGATTCTGTATGCCGAATACGGCCTGTTGACCGATTCGACCAGTTACTTCCGCGAGAACTGGCGAATCGCGGTGGGCATCGTGGGTTACGGAGCGCTGATGGCTCTGGTGCTCAGCCTATTGTTATTCGCCCTGGCGTCGTGGTTCCCCCGCACGGTTCCATTGGTGATGTGCTGGGCCTGCGTATTTGTCCTGCTGCCGGCGTTGGGGGCCCTGCTGCGCGAAGTCTTCGACGATCGACGCTGGCAATTGCTCATGTTATGGCGAAATATCCGGTTGCTCGGCAGTTGGTGTTTCGGCGCCGTCACCGCCGAACGTGATCTGCTGCTATTGCCGTGGGCCGTGGCGGTGGTTGCCGGCGTGTCCGTTGTCTGCCTGCTGGCGGTACTTCCCCGAGTAAGGCGGTGAAGAAATGGTTGCCGAATTCACCGGCGTTTCGAAATTCTACGGCCCCGTCATGGCCTTGAACGACGTGACGTTGCGGCTGGAGCCGGGGATCACCGGACTGGTCGGACCAAACGGGGCCGGCAAGAGCACCTTGATCCGGTTGCTGACCGGTCAATTGCGGCCCGCCTTGGGGCGAGTACAAGTCTGCGGACGCGAGGCGTGGCGAGCGACCGCCAAGGCGCACATCGGCTATTGCGCGGACGCCGATGCGTTCTACGAAGAAATGTCCGGCCGCCAATTCGTGTTGCTGATGGCCCGCCTGCACGGCCTGCATGGGCGGATCGCCCGCGAGCGCACCGAGGAGATGCTGGACGAAGTCGGCATGACCGACCGAGCCGACCGCCCGCTGGCGGGCTACTCGAAGGGCATGCGTCAGCGGATCAAGCTGGCTCAAGCGTTGATCCACGATCCGGACTTGCTGGTTCTGGACGAACCGTTGAACGGAGTCGATCCGCTCGGCCGCATCGAACTGCTCGAACAACTGCAGCGGATTGCGGCCCGCGGCAAGGCCGTGCTGGTGTCCAGTCATATCCTGGACGAAATGGACCGGTTGGCCGAACGGGTGCTGTTCCTTTTTCGCGGGCGACTGATCGCTTCCGGCACCTTGGCAGAAGTGCGGGACATGTTGGCGGATCATCCTTTGAAGGTCTGCGTGGCCTGCAACGCGCCGCGGGCGCTGGCTGCCCGTTTGGCAACGCTTCCGACTGTGCATGCTATTGAAATGCAAGGCGACGACAGCCTGGTTGTGCAAGTCCGTCCGCCAAAGGACTTTTTTCCGGTATTTTCGGAGTTGGCCTGTCAGGACGATTTCGAAATCATGCGACTCGAAATACTCGACGCATCCACCGAAGCGGTGTTCGACTATCTGATGCATGCCTCGCGGCACGGATAACGCGGAGGGCCCCTGATGACCACATTCCTTGCCGCATTCCAACTCACCCTGACCGCCGTCCGGCGCATGGTTTGGTCGCGTCAGACGATGGTCAGCCTGCTGCTGCTCGTGATGGTCAGTTTGGCCTGCATCGCTTGGTCGCTGCGCGGGGACCGGCCGCCGTCGGAGTTCGTCAACCGAGTGCTGCTGCCGCTGTACATCGCGTTCCTGCTGCCGATGTCGTGTCTGGGCTACGCGACGGTCGGCATTGCCGGCGACCGCGAGGAAGGCACCCTGGTCTATCTGCTGGCCACGCCGCTGCCTCGTCCGTTGATCTATGCGGCCAAGTACATTGCGGCGTTGGCTTTGACGCTGATCTGGACGCTCGGCGGCCTGTACGTGTTGGGCCAAGCCGCAGGGCCCGCGGGCCGCGAAGCGGTCGCCGTCGCGTGGCCCGCCGTTCTGCTCGCCACGCTGGCCTACGTCGGCTTGTTTCAGTTGTTCGGCGCGCTCTTTCGCCGAGCGACCATCGTCGCGCTGGGTTACGCCTTGTTCCTGGAGGTATTTCTGGGCAACATGCCAGGCATCATCAAACGGATCGCGATCACGTTCTACGCCCAGTGTCTGCTATTCGACGCGGCGGCGCCGCTGGGCGTTTCCAGTTCGGGACCGCACAAGGCGGCCATCTTTCAGCCGATCGCCGCGGATACAGCGCAAACCATCCTGATCGGCCTCGCCCTCGGCCTGCTCTTGGTCGGTATGGTCGTCTTCTCCCGCCGCGAGTATTCCTGACCAAGGCCGATTCAACCATCCGGCACCCACTTGTTGGCCGTTGGAACTCCCATTTGTCGCGCGATGATTCGCCAAGCGAATTCGGCTCGGTAGAATTCAGATAGAGGAAGCAGTCAGCCCGCGTCGTGGTCGGTTCGCGACGTTCCTCGATCGAGTGGACGCTGCGGCCACGGTACGGTCGATGTCCGTTCCACCGTCTGCGGAGGATTCTACCATGTTTTCTCGTCGCCGTTTTCTGGGTCTTGGCGGCATCGGGATGCTGGCCTTGTCCAGTGGATGCCAGCCTCCTTTTCTCACTCGATCGGTTCACGGTTCGGATCGATTCGCCGATTCACTGGGGCGAAAGGCTAGTCGCAAGCACCTGAAGTACCGCGTGCTGGGCTACCCGATCAACATGAACGATCCGCCGGAGGAGTTCTTTGCCTGGCGCAGGGAACTGTTCCAAGCAGGAATCGACGCGTTTGCTTTCAACAACGTCGGCAACCCGTTCAAAACGAGCCCGATTCCATACAACACCCACGACTTCGAACGCGAGACCATTCTGGTATTCGGCAAGCGGTTCGACTTCCCCACCGATGACACGTGGGGCTTCCTATCGCACAGCGGTACCGACAGCAACATGCACGGCATGTACATGGGAAGGACCGTCCTGCAATCTCGCACCGGTGTCCTGCCAAAGGCGTATTTTACTCGCGAAGCCCACTACTCGGTCGCCGTTTTGCGAGACCTGCTAGGGCTGGAAGCAGTCATCGTCAGGACGTCGCCCGACGGCGGAATGGACCCGGGCGACCTCGGCCGTAAATTGACCGAAAACGCGAACTTCCCCGCACTGGTTGTCGCCACCGTGGGAACGACGTTCAAAGGAGCCATCGACAACATCGACTTGATTCAGCAGCAGCTACGAAGCCATGCGAGTTACGTGCATGTGGACGCCGCGCTGTTCGGCGGTTATCTGCCGTTCACTCCGCATGCGGCGGCAGTCTCGTACCGGTCTGGCAAAACCGCGGATTCCGGGCGATACGACTCGATCGCGGTCTCCTGTCACAAGTTCTTCGGCTTTCCTTCGCCCGCCGGCTTGTTCATCACGAAGCAGAGCCTCTTTGACGAGTTTACGGAGCGTTTCAGCGAAATTCACAATCCCGAGTACATTCACCAGGTTCCGGGAACGATCACTTGCTCCCGCGACGCCGTGAAGCCAGCGGAGTTCTACTACTTCGCAACGCCCCCCGCACTGGCTCAGCAGACCGAGCAGGCAATTCAGATGTTGAAGAACGCCGCCTATCTGTGGGAGCAATTGCGTACCCACTTCCCGCACCTGTCGCCGATGCGAGCCAACCCCTTGTCGAACACCGTCTACTTTCGGAGCCCGGGAGACGCAATCGTCCAGAAGTATTCGCTCGCGACCATGCACTTGGAAATCGACGACAAGCCCGTGAAATTCGCCCACGTCGTCGTCATGCCGCACGTCAGCCAGGACGTGCTGGCGGAATTTCTTGCCGACCTGCAATCGTCGCGCGGATGAGACGATTTCGCACTCCGCTCCGGCGTGGCCCTGGCATCAGGCGTTTAGTTTGACGCTCGGGCTGTCCGCAACGTTCACCCACACATGGACGTGAGGCGCACCGCGGAAATACCAGACGAAGGACGGACCTTCCAGACGCCAGTTGTCCCAGACACGGTCTTCGCCGATATCGCGATCGGTGTAGAAGGCCAGCGAGCAAGCGTCAAGTCCGCCCTGCTTCTTGAGGCACGCGACGACCTCGTCCCGATCGGACTGGCGGTACGGCTCGATCAACTTCAGCAGAGTCTTCTGGACCTGTTCTTTCTGGTCGGCCGTCATTTCGCTGAGCGGAATCCCAGGGAACGGTCCCTCGGAGCCTTGGAACCCGACGGCCTGTTCGCGAGGCGTGCGAGCCACTTCCGCCAGCGTCCGCTGCCGCCCGTCCAGCATCTCGTAGACCTTGTTGGCTTCCAACGCCTGTTCCCAGAACACGTTGCCGGGATGGTCGGGTTTTTCGTTGAAGCCTTCCGCCGCGTGGCCGTAGAAGATCGGACCGCCAAAGGCGACGTGATCCGCCGAATCGCCATCGCACCGGAGCGTCATGTGTCGGCCGGTCATGACGAACTGAAACTTGTCCTTGCCCGGTTCGCCGAAGATCGCGATGTTCTGTTCCTTGCCGTACCCGCCTGCATCGTCTCGAAGTTGCTTGTCGATCTTGGCATGCCAGTCCGGGTGGATGATCCCTTCGAAGATCGCGCGGATCAGGTCGCGCTGGTCGTCGGTGAAGAACTGGCTGTCGATCGACGGCGGAGTGACATGCCAGTTGTTGGCGACGCGAGTCCGCAACAGTCCTCGCTGCGGGTCCTGGTGATCCCACGCAAAGCAAACCGTCTGCTTCTGCTGGTCGCTCAGCAAATCAAACAGCGTCTTGACCAGCGTCTCAGGTGTTCGCGCATCCGCCGCCGGACTTGGATCGGCCCGCAACAATTTGGGTGCGGTTAGTGCCGCAAGCGTCCCGGCGCCGGCGATGCGCAGGAACTGACGACGCGGGAGATTCTCCGCTTCGCAATCGAGACAATGGGTGTTCGGTTTCTGCATGGTCGACAACTCCCCTTTGATCAAAGGCACGAGATGGGCGGAAACCCATAAAAGAAGATCGATACTTCGGTGCATTAGAACGCACCGCGACGAAGATGGCAAGCCACAAGTCGTGCCCGTTCCGCACTCAGTCCCACCACCAAGCGTCCGGAGGCAAGTCTTTGGGGCACGCGCCGGTGTGCTCGGCCTGCAGCGCCCCGTAGTTGTCGATGCGGATCGCCGCTTTGCTGACCAATGGAGTGCTGTTGACCGAAACGCCGCCGCTCACGCCGGCAACGATGTTCCGACCTTGGCTGACGCGATGGTTGACCACGGTCTGGACCGTCGACGGTGCTGTGCCCAACGAGACTCGGTAACGCTGCGCTTGGCTGAGATGAGGCATGTGCCAGCCGACTTGACCTGGCAGGTCCTCGGCGACAATCAATCCAGCGGCCAGGGCGAGGTCGAAGACATTTTGCAGTTCGGCGTAGATCGGATACTTGATCGCCAGTGCCTCGAAATGTTTGGTGAAACTCTGAGCGAATTGCGAGTTCAAGTCGTCCGATTGCCCCGTATGGATGCGCTCGCCTCGCTCGTTCAGCATTTCGTTTTCGCTGAGCACTTTGACACCTTGCCCCCGCAGTTCGAACGCATCTCTCGCTGGCGTCGCTTGCAGCGCATCGTAGTTCATCGTGAACCACCACCGCAGGACGCTCATCGGCGCCGCCTTGCCCTGCGGAATGGAATCCAGGTAGCTGGTTACGCCGAACACCCCGTCCTCCAACCCCATGCCGACCAGTTTCATGCGATAGTCGGCCTCGACGATCACCCGGGACACGCGAGTGCGAGAATCGATTCCGGCAACTTCGATCAGTTGCTCGCCCATGTGATCCCGCAGTTGCTTCAGCCAGGACTGGGTTTGGCCGGGCTTCAGCGGGGCTTTCGATGTCTCTTCCAAGTAGGCTTTCGCTGCGGCCAGATTCTCGCGTCGCGGCGTGATGGAGCAGGTAAACTGTCCGCCCGCTTCCATCGCATTGCGCAACACCACGACAAAATCGTCCAATTGCAGCACCGGCCGTCCGCTGCTTGCGCTGACCTGCCGTCCCTCGGCGTCCAGCGTCCAGTCGCCCGCGGGCCCCGCCAAGACGATATCGCCGCTTTCCGGGTAGACGAACACATACCGCAGCTTCTCCAGCCCAGCCAGGCATTGCATCTCGTCCGTCGGCGCCTGCCCATTGGCCCACCGCAACTGGATCTGTTTCTCCAATCGCGTCAACGAGATCTTGCGCAAGGCACTCGGCTGCCGAGCGTTCTGATTGCCCACGGCGGGTTGCGACATCTGGCGAAGCTGAACCAGAGCCGACGATTCCCGCACCGGCAGCCGTTTCATCAAACCGACGGTGTCGACATACACCCCGCCTGGAAATGAATCGATGGCGCCGGGACCACCGACCAAATCCCAGGACTGAGGTGCAATCGTCGAAGTAATCAAATCGATCAAGGTGTCGAAGTCGGCCATCGAACCGCCGCCGCGGGCCGCCGGGCCCGGCGAGTATCCGGCCACGGCATCCAGTAACGTGGTGCGCATTCGGTCATCGCTCATCGACCCGGCCGTTTCGAGCGCGGCCCGGCGAATTCCGCCGTTGGCCTGAGCTTGTGCGATGCGTGCCAAGGCCTGATCTCGACGATCCGGATCGGGGATCTGCTGGGCCAAGACAAGTGCCGGTGCGAACTCGCCCGCGGCCAAGTGCCCGTCGAGACGTGCCTCGGCGTCGCGCGCCGGCTGAGCCAACAAGGGAGCCGGTCCGACACTCACCAAAACGACGGAGAGAACAATCGATAACACGGATCGAGAAAACCTGCGCAAGAAATCCGATGCGGAAGTCTGTCGTGCTAGCATCTCCGGAATCTCCTCGGAAAGACGTGCCCCTTCTGACGGCCGTGCGGCTTTGTCTAGCATGACAGATCGGAAACAACAAAGTCAAGCAGCTTTTCTACTTAGACGCTCTCCGCGGGGCCGATCTGATCTTGTCGGGGAATTCCATGGTTGCTACTATCCCGCCGCTCGAAAACCGACGTAATCTAGGGGCTCTCCAGGATGGCGAATCAACCCTTCGCCAAGATCGTCAGAATCGGACTCACCAGCATCGCCCTTTCTTGCGTGATGGCTGGCGGTTTGGGCTGCAATCAGAATCCTTATCTATCACCCCAGCCGGCCGCTTGGCCGCAGGCTGCTTCGGCGCAGCCGGCCCAAGCCCAGGCGTTCGACCTGACACGGCGCGCCAGCGAACTGGACGCCAACAACCGGGACTTGCACGCCCAGTTAGCCCAATCGCGACAGCAGGTTGATTTGCTCCGCGAACAGGTAGGGCTGCTGCAGAAGCAATTGGGAGACTCCGGCAAACGCATGCAGGATCTGCAAGTCGCCAAGGAGCAGGCCGAGAAGTCACTCAAGGACCTGCAGGCTTCCACCACGCGGCGCGGCAGTGCGATCATCACGGCGAACAACAGCCTGCGGCAAGAGTTGCGTCTGATCGAGATCGAGGGAGTCGCAACACGATTGGACGGCGACGTGGTGCGCATCGAGCTGCCCGCCGACCAGTTGTTCGCGCCCGGCACCGCCCAGGTGGTCGGCACTGCGTTTCCGATCCTGGACCGAGTAGCCGCGGAATTGGCGAAGAATTATCCGCGGCAGGTCATCGGCATCGAGGGCCACACGGACAGCACGCCGATCTATGCCGGCGTCAGCAGTCATCAACTATCCAACTCGCAAGCGATGACCGTCTTCGACCAATTGACCGCCCGCAATCGACTGCCCGCTCGTCAATTCTACATCGCCGCCCAAGGGCCAAACCAACCCTTGGAGAGCAACGCCACGCAAGCCGGCCAAGCCCGCAACCGCCGCATCGAACTGGTCGTCCATCCGCACCCTTATGAAAACTGACCAGGGTCGGGCTTCAATCCTGCCAGCGAAGCGTGAGATCCAACTCGCCGGCAGCGGTCGGGACAGCCATGCGTGCCTCGCCGGTTCGTGCCTTGCGGTTCAGGAAGGCCGGAATCGCGCGCAGACAGGCTTCGGCCAACTCCATTTCCCAGCGCAGCGGGGGGCGCACAGCGATGCCGGGGTTCAGTCGCAGAATGATCGGGTAAGCCTCGGGGCCAGCGATCGACCAGCCGTTCTTCTCGGCCGCGCTCAAATCGCGAGCCGAAATCTCGAACGCCTCGCCGAACATCACCGACATCCCGGCATGGCGCCGATCCGTGTTCTCCTCGTCGCGAATAATCGCTCGCAGCAGTTCCAAGTCCTCGTACATGGCCAATCCCAGCGTCATTCCCGACTGGCCCATCACGACGGCATACCAAGTGCCACTAGTGAAGCGGTTGCAATCGATCCGGATCACTTGGCTGGCAGGGACGTGCCGCCAGGGTTGGCGTCGATAGAACTCGGCCGCCGCATCGAAGAAGCCGGCTACATGGTCCAGGGTAACGCCCGGCGTATCGATCAAGGCCATCATTTCGTCCGGCGACGCCAGTTCCCGCTCCATTTCGCCGTAGATGAAGTCCAATTGATCCAGTGCCGGCACGACGCAGCACTCGACGCCCAGCGACCCAAGGTGCGGCGTCAGAAGCTGGCGG
Source organism: Pirellulaceae bacterium (assembly GCA_023382975.1). Classification (GTDB taxonomy): domain Bacteria; phylum Planctomycetota; class Planctomycetia; order Pirellulales; family Pirellulaceae; genus SKKK01. Next base: position 40,917 of record JAHDXO010000010.1, on the reverse strand, counting down.
ACCTCCTCGGAATTCACCTCGATGGTTCCCGGCAGATGCCGCTCGCCCATCGCCGGCGTCAGGATCGCCGCAAGAACGGCGTTCGGCACCATTTCCGGTTGCGGTTCGCCGACGCTGACCTGCTGAGCTAGGATCAAGTTTTCCGTGCAATTGGCCACCATGGCGGCGCAGGGACGCTGGGGGACGCCATCCTCCGAGACCCAAGTGGACAGACGCCGGACGTCGGCCTGCCAGACCTCGCCGGGTTCCAGCGGCAGATCCGCCAATTCGCCGACGTGATCCTGCAAACTTCCCGCCGTGCCCTCGGAGGGCTGATTCATCGTGTTGAGCCGCGCCAGGACATACTCGACATGTTCCACTTCTTGCACGTGCTGGCACTCGATATTCAGTTTCTCCAGCTTCGGTTGCCATTGCTTGACGAATCCCTTGCGCCGCAGTTGCAGCAACGCGGGCCGGTGCGGTTCGTGCTCGCGGGGATCGCGCATCTGAGCCAGGATTCGCAGCAGGGTCTCGTGGGCCGAGGGTTGTCCGACCGCGTCCATCGCTTCCAGCGCCAGCAGGCCGTTCGATTCGGGACAGGTGACGATCAGAATCCAAGGTGGCTTACCCGTCGGATCTGCGGGAAGCGAGAGCTCGCTGCGACGCACGTCAACCTGCCAGACCTCGCCCGCGCTCTGCGGCAACTCAGCGACCTCGGCCATCAATTGCCTTAGAGAGGTACTCTTGCCCGACTCCCTTTGCAGCAATGCGACCCGCAGCGTTTGCCGCAACCACGCCAATGATCCGGGAGCGTTCCGCCACGCGGTCATAAATTGTCCGGCATACGAGACGGCCTCGGATTTGCCGCCGAGTTCGATGAATTCAGGCGGATCCAATGGCAACGGAGCATTGCCCAGCAAGTAAAATGCCACGTGGGAATTGGCTTGGTGAGCCTGCCGCAGCAGCTCGCAGGCTTCGGGCGAATCGCCCTGGCGGCGGAATGCCAACAACGCTCGGTTGAATCTCCAGTCGGCCGACGCGTCGTCCGGGTATTGGTCCAGCAACTCCTGCCAAAGGTCGTCCTGTCCGGTGTCCGCGTAATACGAACACAAGATGTAGCGGACGCCCTGGTTGTCTCCGGGGTTCAACCGTAGAAGCGCGCGGCACTCCGCGATCGCCTCGTTCCGCTTGCCATTGGCCCAGAGAGCGCAAGCCAAGCCGTAGCGGGCTCGCATATAGGGTCGCGTGTCCAGGATCGACCAGAAGTGTCCTTCGTAACGGGCCAAGTGGTCGGCGCCTCCCAAGGCCGACTCGCCCGCCGCGACGCCCATCCGATAAATCGCCTCAGCGTCCTCGTCACTCGGCGCCAATTCGGCCAGACATACGAAGGCTTCCGCACAATCCGGAGAAACTTCGATCGCTTGCCGAGCCAGTCTGATTCGCAGTTCGAGATCGTTTGTCTCGTACGCCTGATACACCAGGTTTTCCGCCGAAGCGAGAGCCGGGCTGCGAGCGTCCGGAATGGCTTGCTGGCCCATGAAATAGCGCATCGCCTCTTCCATCAATCGGGGTCCGAACGACGGATCCGCGGCGGACAACCCCGAATCGTCTGCCGACCGCTGCTTCGAAGTGTTCTTCTTGTCGCTCTTCTTTCTTGCCATTTGCCCCTCCCTGAACGCGATCGTCTGTGAAATGAAATCGAGGATGCCGCTGCTCGCACAACCAAGCCGGGGAAGAAGAATCGTCAGGTTTGCTGAAGCTTGGCCAAACAGCGTTGCAGATACTGGATGCTGTCCCGGGCCAGCGTTTCGACGCCCGGTGTGTAGTCAAAGACTTCGACCGAGACCCAGCCCTGATAGCCGATCTCGTTCAACGCCGACAGGATCGGCAGAAAATCGACATCGCCCATCCCCGGGCCGCGGCGGTTGGAATCGTTGGCATGGAAGTGCTCCAAGTGCGCCGCGCTGCTGCGGATGATATCCGGGACTGGACGCGATTCGCTCGACATGGCTTTCACGTCCAGGTGCAGACGGCAATGAGGCGAATCGACCAGGCGGATCAGCTCGATCCCCAGTTTCGCCGTCAGCAGAAAATCGCCTTCCTCCGGCCCCAGCGGCTCGACCGCCATCACAACGCCGCATTCCTCCAACACGGGCATCGCGTGCTGCAGGACGTCGGCGGCATATCTCATCGCCTGGTCCAAAGTAACGCCGGGCAGCAGATTGCGTTGCTTCGGCGACCCAAGAACCATGACCCGGCCACCCAGGTCGCGGCAAAACCGAGCGAGATCGCCCAGGTACTCGGACGTGTTGCGGCGAACTTCGGCATCGGGAGTCGTCAGATAGTAGCCTTCGGTAAAGGCCAGCAACCAGTGCAATCCGACCACTTCCAAGTCTGCCGCCTCGGTCTGCCGCAGGACTTCCCGCCGCCGAGCAGCCGTGATCTCGCGAACGTTCTTGTTCATGGTGAACGGAGCGAATTCGATGCCCGTGTATCCCAGTTCGCGCGCGAAAGCAAACGCCTTCTCGAAGGGCCAGTCCTGAAAGGTCTCGTTGCAGACGGCAAGTTTCATGGCGATCGTCCTTCAACACTCGCACAACCTTGCCCATCGGGAAACGATGGACGGCTGTCCGAAAGGCCGCATTGTGTACCAATGCGGCTCGGAATGCAACAATCCCGCTGCACCCTTCCAATCATCGGATGGCCGTTCATCTGGCTATCGGGAACGCGGCGTCGAATGGCTCGCCCACTGCGGCTGTCCCTGTCGCGACCACGGTCGGCCCGTTACGATAGACGCGGCAGTTTGTCGAGGAAACGACGATCGCCCCAAGTTCTGGAGAGGATTCGCCATGTCCGCTCAGCCATTGCAGACGGAATCCGTCGGCAATCCGCATGATGCGTACGCTCAAAGCGTTTTTCGCGAGATCCCGCAGGCTCGAGCGTTCTTCCGCAGCTACTTGCCCGCGGACGTATCGGCCCTGTTCGACTGGAGGACGCTGCGTCTGGAGACTCCTCATTTCGTCTCCGACGAGCTGCAGCGAGATTTCGCGGACTTGCGGTTCACAGTTCGTTTGATCGGGGACTCCGTTGCTCGCCGGATCACGTTCCTGTTCGAGCACAAGCAACGCGTGATCTACACCACTCCTCGGCAACTGCATCGCTACATCAGTCGCCAACTGGAGGAGACGCCGAACAGCGAACCCTTGCCCAGCATTCTGACCGTCGTGTTGCTTCAAAGCGGAACATGGAACCGGTCTCGAAGCCTGTCGAGCGAATACGACTTGCCCGAGGCGGCTCGCCAAATCCTGGCACCGTACCTGGTCGATTTTCGGATGGTGATGGTGGAACTGGGATCGTTGGACGAGCATGGACTCAAGGGCACGGAAGCGGGGCGTTTCGCATTGGCCCTGCTGAAGGTGGTGGGAGAAAACGAACCGATGGGGTGGATTCGGTTTCGGACAATTTTGAGCGACATCTGCCGCAAGTTCAGCCCCCAGCGGCTTCGCAGGGAACTGCGGCGTGCGTTATACTACTTGATGAGTGTGACGGAGCGAGATCAGGAGTCGGAAGTGCGACAGGCACTGCAGTCCATCCAGGCCGAGTTCCAGCCCGTCAAGGAGAATATCATGACACTGCTTGAACACTTGGAAAAACGTGGCGAGAAGCGTGGTGAGAAACGTGGCGAGAAGCGTGGGCAGCGTTTTGGGAAAGCCAGCACGTTGATCCGTCTGTTGTCGGCAGCTTTTCAGGAGTTCTCACCGGCCGATGCAGATCGAGTGCGCGAACTGCCGGATGAGGCGCTGGACGAGTTGACCGACGCGATTGCCGCGCGAAAGACGTGGGCCGACATCGAGCCGATTCTTCAGCAGGCTCATTCCGCATGACGCGAAGTGCCTGTACCATTTCTGACGCTGCCTCGCCGGTACGCGGCAGGCGGTTACCTTCCTACCGGTTGACCTCTGGAGACATCCCATGACGGGATCGCGACCACTTCGATTTCTTTGGATGTTGGGCTTCGTTGGATTGCTGCATTGCGCTCAATTCGCCAAAGGCGTCGATCCGGAGGATCTGCGGGCCAAACAGCAGACTCAACAGCGGGCGCGCGAACTGGCCCGCGAGTTGGTCTCCGGCGTGCTCGAGATCCAGATCCGGCAACTGCGCGAGAATGGACTGGTGGATCTCCCGATCTACCAAGAGATCGTCGCCATGAGCCAGAACATCGACGCGCTGGTCGATGCCGAGATGCAGGCGGTGGTCCAATTGCTGGTCGAGGCTCAGCAGGGGACTCGCGACGAACGGCTGCAACGGTTTGAAGCGGCCCGCGGCAAGATCCGCGAAGTGGTGGTCCGGTTGATGGCCGAGCGTCAGAAGCTGCTGCGACGATTGCAGGTTGCCAAACTGGCGGCACAGGTCCGCCAAGTGATCGCGCTCGAAGACAAAGCCCTCGACGTGACCAGCAAGTTGAACGAGCGCCCCGAAGACGAACGAGAATCGGCCGTGCTCTCGAATGTGCAGGACCAGCGAGACGTGAAATCACTGTTTCTGGTGCTGGTCGAAACGCTCGCCGACGTCAACCAGTGGGGTGGCCAAGTGGGCGCAGGCGCGGCCGACGGGCTCCGCATCCTGAAGGCGGCGCAGACCGGCGTCGAATTGGACCGGGCGGGCGAGGCACTGGAAGCTTCTCGCTACGACGAAGCGGCTCAGAGCCAGCGGGTCGTGTTGCGCGGACTGCGGGCGCTGTTGGAGAAAATCGAAGAAACCCAAGGCCTGATCAGCTCGGATCGCGAAGCCGCTCTGCAGTTGATTCGCGAGTTGCTCGACAAACAACAACAGGTCCGCGAAGAGGTTCGCAAGCCCGATCCCTTGGATGACGAGCGCATCGAAGAGTTGGTCCAGCAACAGGCGGACATTCACAAGGCGCTCGGCCAATTGGACCAACCGTTGAATGAGATGCCGAATGCCCAGACATTGCTGGAACAAGCCAAAGCGTCCGCCTATGAAGCGGCGGCTCAGTTGTTCGAATCGCAGCGACCGCAGGCGATTGCCGAACAGGGCCGAGTGATCGGCAGCCTGGCGGAACTCGAACAGATGCTCCAACAGTCACTTCAGCAGGAGCAGTCCGACCGCACCGCCGAAGAACTGGCCCGGCAGGCCGAGCAGCTCGAACAACTGAAGGAGAGCCTCGAACAGCTTGCCCAACAACAGGAGCTAGTCGCGGACAAAGCGGCCGAGGCGCTGCAAGAAGCACGGCCCCAGCAACAGTCCGTTGCCAACGCCTTGGACCAAGCCGCCCAGACGGCCCGGCAGGGCGAAGATCTGCCCGGGGCGGTCGAATCGCGTTTGGACGATGCCCAACAAGCCGTGTCCGAAGCCGTCGAGGCGATGGAGAACAGCGCCCCGGAAGCGGCCGCGGACCGGCAGCAAGCGGCGGCCAGCGCCGAGCAGGCGATTCGCCGGGCGCTGGCCGAGACCGAAGCGCAGTTGGCCGACACCCAACGCCGTCAACTGGCGGTCGAGATCGGCGAATTGGCGCGGGCCGCGGAAGCCCTGGAACGAGCCGCTGCAAGTGAACGGGAACTGGCCCGCGAAACGAAAACCGCGGCAGACGAACAAGGCCTGACGGCCCAGCGCGCAGCCGAGTTGGGCGAGGAGCAGGCCGAGGTGAAGACGGTCGCCGAGAAGATCGCCGAAGGCGTCCGCGCGGCGGCGCCCGATGTCGCTCAGCAACTCGAGCAGGCCGGTCAGCCCATCGCCCGTGCGGCCGAGCAATTGGACAACGCCCGGCAGACGCCGGGGGAATCTTCGAAACCGCAAGCCGCGGAAACGGCGCGCGCCGCAGAACAAGCGGCCGGCCAATTGGAGCAGGCGGCGGCGGCACTGCGCGAGCACGTGGCCAAGGCGGCGGACAAGTTGGTCGCCGTCGCGGACCAGCAGTTGGAGCAAGTCGCGAAGATCCAGCAACCGGTCGAACAAGCGTTGGCCGACCAGCCACAGGATGCCGCGGCGGAACTGCAACGATTGCAGCAGGCGCTGGACACGGTGGGTCGAGCTCAGGCCGAGCAACAACGGGCCTCGGGCCGCGCGGCGGCCGCCGAAGCGGCCGAGATGGCTCGGCAAGTGGCCGACACCGCTAAGGCTCAGCAATCGGCCCAAGACGCAGCCGATGAACTCGCAAAGGGGCGGGCGAACACGCCGCTCGAAGCTGCGGCGCGTCAACAACAGGTGGCCGAAGCGGCTGCCGACCTCGCTCGGCAGGCCGACGGCCAATTGGCGGAATCGCTCCGCAACGCCGCTCAAGCCGCTGCCGAGGCAGCAAGACAGACGTTGGCAGGCAGTCCAACTCGTGCGGAAGCCGCCCGCCAAGCAGCCCAACGGGCGTTGGACCAAGCCAACGAAGCGGCCGAGCAAGCAGTCGCCGAGGCCGCGGCAGCCCCCGCCGGGCCGCCCGACTCGGAAGCCCAGCAGCGGGTGGGCCGCATGGCGGGCGAAGCGCAGGAACTGGCTGGATCGGGCTCGCCCCAAGCGGCCGAGTCGCTGGCCGCCGCGCGCGATCAATCCGCCGCAGCCGAACAGGCGATCGCCGCCGACAACGCCGACGCGGCTTCCGACGCTCAAGCCCGAACCCAAGCAGCGCTGGCCGAGGCCGCGGAACAACTGAAGCAAGCCATCGGAGAAATGGGAGCGGAACAGGGCCAGTCGCTGGCCAGCCAAGCGGAACAGGCCGGGCAACTTGCTCGCGAGGCATCGCGTGTCAGCCCGGATGCCGCCGCGGCGCTCGGCCGTGCGGAACAAGCCGCCCGCGAAGGGGCCGAGACCGCACCTGAGCAACCGGCCCAGGGTCCGCAGGCTCAGCAGCAGGTCCAACAATCGATGGAACGGGCCGCCGCCAGCCTGGCAGCCCGCCAGCAACAGATCCAACGCGACCGGGACATCGCCGAGGCGATTGGCAGAATGACCGAACAGCAGCAGCAGGCGCGAGAGACGATCGCGGAGCAGGCTGCCAATCTCGAATCGTTCGCTGACCGCGACGAGAATGCGGCGCCCTCGCCAGTCGAGGTCGCCGCTGCGACGGCTTTGGAACGCGCGACCGAACAGTTCGCCCAGGCTCAACGCGCCACCGGCGAAGGCGCGGCGCAGGTCTCCGGCCAGGCACAAGTCGCCAACCAACCGATTCGCGAAGGGTTGGAGGCGGCGTCGCAACTGAACCTGGGCGCGCCCGCTCCCGAATTGCCGCCAATGCCGGGCGATGTGATCCCCATGGCCGACGCCAGCCCAGGACAGGGCGACACGCCTGCGGGCGAGATGACCGCCGGCGAACCGGGCGAGGCCAGCGGCGAGGGACAGGGCCAGCCGAGCGGCGAAAGCCCGACCGGGGCGGGCGAAGCGCAACCCGGCTCGTCCGGCCAAGCCTCCGCAACGCCGGCGCCGCTGGGAACCGGCTTCGTCCCGAGTTCCCCCGAGGTCACCGCACAGCAGATCGCCGGATCCCAAGCGATGGCCCAAGCGGCTCAGACTCTGGCCCAAGCCCAGGCGGCCGGCCAAAGCACATCGCCCGGCGGTTCCCAACCCGGCGATTCGCCACCCGACGGCGCCGATCCGTCGGGCGAAGGACAGTCCGAAACGCCCGTTCCCGGTGAGAGCAACTCCATGACCTCGTCCGGCGGCGTGTCGGTCAGCGGCGAGACGCCCGACAACCAGACGCCTTCGGACCAAGCCCTTCAGATGGCGCCCGAAGCACAAGGAGACAGCCGCACGGCCGACAACAATGCCGATGCGGAATTGAAAGAGCGTTTGTTGCGCGAGGAACCGTGGTTCGCCAAGCTGCCGCCGACTCTGCGCAACGCCATCCGCGCCAGCGCCCGCCGCGCGCCGCCGCGAGGCTACGAGGAACGATTACGCCGTTATTTCGAAAGCATCGATTGAAACTGGAGCGAACGAGACGATGACTGAAAATCCCGCGTTGAACCAAGACGACTTGTCTGCCGTCCAGAAGTGCAAACAAGGCTATGACCGCATCCGAGCGGAACTCTCCAAAGTGATCGTCGGCCAGGACGACGTGATCGAGCAGGTGCTGGTCGCCATGTTCGCCCGCGGACACGCCTTGCTCGAAGGCGTGCCGGGCCTGGCCAAAACGCTGCTGGTCAGCTCGCTCGCCGAATCGTTGCATCTGAGCTTCAAACGAATCCAATTCACTCCGGACCTGATGCCCAGCGACATCACGGGAGCCGAAGTGATCCAGGAGGATCCGGCGACGCGCGCCCGGGCGTACCGCTTCCTGCCCGGCCCCTTGTTCGCCAACCTGCTGCTGGCCGACGAAATCAACCGCACTCCGCCCAAGACGCAGGCCGCCATGCTCGAAGCCATGCAGGAGCGCCAAGTCAGCGCCGGCGGCCACATGCACCCGCTGCCCGCGCCGTTCTTCGTGCTGGCGACGCAGAATCCGCTCGAACAAGAAGGAACCTACCCGCTGCCCGAAGCCCAACTGGACCGCTTCCTGCTGTACATCAAAGTCGATTACCCCAGCGGAGCCGAAGAGTGGGACATCGCGCGCCGGGTGACCGGTGGGACGCTGGGGCAGATCGAGCCCTGCATGACCGGCGACGAGATCATCGGGCTGCAGAAGCTGGTCACCCGCGTTCCGGTCAGCGATCAGGTGCTCGGCTACGCCTGGGCCCTGGTGCGTGCCTCTCGCCCCGGCATGCCCGAAGCGCCCGAGTTCGTCAACAAGTGGGTCAACTGGGGCGCCGGCCCGCGCGGCGTGTTGACGCTGGTCACCTGCGCCAAGGCCCGCGCCATCCTGCACGGACGCTACCATGCCACCGCGGCCGATGTCCAAGCGGTAGCCAAGCCAGCTTTGCGTCACCGGATCGCCGGCAACTACACCGCGCAGGCGAACAACGTGGGCAGCGAGCAACTGATCGAAATGCTGATGCAAGCCGTCCCCGCCGACAAGCACTACGAACGTCCCGCCGCCTGAAGAACCGCGGTGAGACTACCGCAGGCGTCCGCGTCGAACGGCAATCCGTAGACGACTGAGTCTTGTTCGATGTCACGGAGCCTTCGGCTCGCCGTGATGCGAGTCAGGAGAGAGCCGAATGCGTTACTCGCTGATCCTCTGGGACTTCGACGGTACGCTGGCCGATACCCTGCCCGGGCTGTTGCAGATTTTCAACGATCTGGCGCCCGAGTTCGGGCTTCGTCCGATCGTCGATGTCCAAGCGATCCGCGACGCATCGCCGGTCCAGTGGCTCCGACAACAGGGCATTTCCTTGTGGAAGCTGCCCGCGCTGCGCAATGCCATCGTCCACCGCCAAGAAGGCCAGATGGCCGAAATCCGGCTGTTTCCCGGGATAGGGGACGTGCTCGAACGTCTGAATGCCTGCGGATACCGCTTGGGGATCGTGTCGTCCAACTCGGAAAACAACATCCGCACGTGCCTTCAGGCCAACAGCGCCGAGCAGTGGTTCGAATTGGTCGTCGGATACTCGCACCTGCTCGGAAAACAGCGCGCGCTGCGTCAGGTGCTGAGGCGAACGAAGCTGAAGGGCCACGAGGTTCTGTATGTAGGCGACGAACAGCGCGACATCACCGCCGCGCGGCGCGCCGGTATCGACGCCGCCGCCGTCACCTGGGGAATCAACACCCACACGCTCCTCGCCCACCACTCGCCCAGCCGAATGGTCGACCGCCCCGACCAACTGCTCGACTGGCTCGAACCTTGAGGAGAAAGGGTAAGCACCTCTTCCCTGCGCAGCACCCTTCGGGCCGTTCCGGCAAAGAAGGTTCGTCCCCCCGGGCCCGGATCATTCATGAAGGATGGTATTCTTGAGCGTCCAAGAGCGTCGAAGTGGTTGTAGGTCACCAACTTCTTTCGACGCTTGGAGGCTCGCGATGATGGTGCATGGTGTTTGGCAGTTGTCGTTTGGTTTCTTCTCGGGAAACCTGTTTGCGTGGAGCCCGTCGAGGAGCACCTCTCCACGGACGCGGGCTTGCTGATCTTCGGGGAATGGGACGCGAAACTTGGCCTGACGGAAGGCTTCGCCCGGCAATTGGATGATCCGCGCCGCGATCCCGATCACTCGATTCTGCAAATGGTGCGCAGTCGCGAGTTTGGCATCCTTGCCGGCTACGAGGACCAGAATGATCACGATGTCTTGCGCAACGACGCGGTCTTCAAGCTGCTGGCCGACCGCTCGCCACCAGGATCTCGCCAGCCAGCCCACGCTCTCGCGTTTCGAAAACTCCGTCACTCCGCGTTCCCTGCTGCGGTTGGAGGAGTTTTACCTCGATCGCTTCGTCAATTCCTTCGAGGAGCGTCCCCGGGAAGTGACGCTGGACGTCGATGTGTTCGATGATCCCGCGCATGGTCAACAACAAATGATCTTCTATCACGGTCACTACCAGCAGTATCAATACCTGGTTCGCGCCATCACTTGCGCCGAGAACGATCTCGTCGCGCTGCCCGTGTTGTTGCACGGAACGGCCGAGCCGGCACTGGGGGTCGGTGTTGATTTGCAGCGCGTGGTGTCTGCGTTGCGGGCGAAGCTTCCTGGTTTCCTGATCCGCCTGCGTGCCGACGCTGGCTACGCGAAACCCTGGCTGTACCGGCTTTGCGAACCGCTCGATGTGGAGTACTCGATCTCCATCGGGATGAACCGTGTGCTGAAGCAGCAAACGGAAGAACTGCTGCAAACCGCCGTCCAGCAGTGCGAGGCCAATTTCCTGGGCACCAACCGCCGAGTCGCGGTGACTTACCGCCCCGGCGCCCGCACGCTGCCCGAGGGAGCGTACGACGAGTCCAGCGAACGCGGCGAAAGCGAAAACCGGAACAAGGAACTTCGGGCTTGGGGCTGGCGATAGGGTCTTGTATTTCCGCGGTCCCGCTTCCGGCGAGAAGTTCCGAGCAACGTTCAAGGGGCGAGTAGCGCGTTGCAAAGCCCGTACGCGGATGATCAGCGTCCCGCGTTGTGCAACGAATGATCCTTGGATCTGGTCCGCTGCGAGTCGCGGATCTCGTGGGTCGCGACTAATCTTGTTGGTCCTCTTTCCGGGACTTTTTGGCCAGGACTTGCAGGGTAAAGGCGCCGGCGGGTTGGCCGTCGAGGATGCACATCCAATCGTTCAGGTTGTCCAGTCGCACCCGCACGCGATTCCCCTCCTTGACCGAACGCACGTTGGCCGGGGTGTTTTCCAGCACGCCGTAGACGACGTCGTTCTCGATGCCCGTCACCCGCACCCACATGTACTCGACATGCTCGCCGTCGGTGAACGGAGCCTTGACCAGGAACGGCGGATCGTCGCCGCCGTGTTCCTCGTGGCGCGACTCGAAGGCGGCCACAAACTCGGGCCATCGCTGCCGGGCTTCGTTGACCGCCGCCTGCAACTCCGGATCGTCCGCTTCGATGGCCAGCACGGGCGGATAGTACCAATCGCAGAGCGCTTCGAGAGGGTCTTCGCTGCGCAGCTTCTCCTCCGTGGTCGGGTCGTACAGAAACACGCGGCCGTCGATGGGCTCGACGACCGCCAAGCAATTCTCGTCGGCCAGTTCCGCCAGCAGTCGGGCGATCATCCGGTAGCCTAGCCGTCTGCCTGTCGCGTCGTCTTCTCCGAACCACTGGACGATGTCCACCGCGACCCATGCCCGATGCTGCTCGATCGCCTGGCTGACGCGGATCTCCCGCACCGACTCGGCCACCGCGTCCGGATCGTCGAAATACGGATCGTCCACGTTGTGGATCACGAACAGTCCCGGCGGGTGTGCCAACAGGAAATAGGGCGATTCGCCGACCAGCAGCGATCGCTCTTGCTCCGCTCCCAGCGGTTCGTCCGCGTCGTCTTCCGTGGCCACCTGAACGTCTGCGTCCCACGCCCGCGATGCCATCCGGGCCAGCGAATCCGGTTCCAAGTAGACCGGTTCGCGGAACAGCAGGACCAGGGACAAGTGCGACCGGTCGTCGTCCTCGTCGGCTCCGATCCGACACCGCAGAAACTGCCAGACGCAGGCCAGCAACAGCCCTAGAACCACCGGCTGCCACCAGGCAAACCCTGCGGTCAGCCAGCCGGCCGCGGTCAGCACGATCGAGACCGCCGACAGCACCAGACCCAACGGGCGAGTCCATCGCCGCTGGAGCCAAAGCCCGACGGCCAGCACGTACCCGACGGCAGCGACGATCAGCCAGGGACTGACGTACCCGTCGCGGAACGCCAAGCCGCGCAGCGGAAGGTAGCAGGAAAGCAGGAAAGACGCCAGCAGGACGAGCACCGCCCAACGCGAAGCCGACTTTCTGGTGAGCGTTCGACGCTTCATGGAACACGGCGTTTGGAAAAAGGAGCAAGACGACTGACGGCAACGTTCGCGGTCCGACCACGGGTGTTTCAGTCTACACCCAATCGAGCCGATCGGCGAGACCGCAACCCCGATCGGCAACCGTTTCGCCGCCCGCTGCACACCCCTTGCAAGGCCAACACGCGGTTCCGACAATAGGGCGCGTGGCGTTTCGCGAGACCGCGTGCGTCCGGTTCAAGCAGACTCGACCATTATCCTTGGCAGCAAAGGAACTCCGAAATGTCCGACCGCCCCTCCGTCATCCTGTCCGGCTTTGCCGATGAATCCGCCAACGACAAGACCGCCGAGCAGCAGTTCTGCGCGTTCGCCGCTCTGGGACTGCAATACTACACGATCCGGTTCATCGATGCGGGCGGCGGCGTGAAGAACGTGATGAAGCTGACCAAGACCGAGATCGGCAAGATCCGTCACGAGCAGGACAAGTACGGACTGAACGTGTCGTCGATCGGGTCGCCCATCGGCAAAGTCAAACTGTTGGACGTCGAGGACGGCACGCGCAACGCCTACATCCCGTTCGACAAGTACCTGAACGGCGATGTGGCCAAGGCGTGCGAGCTGGCCCATGCCTTCGAAACGAAACTGATCCGCGGCTTCTCGTTCTATCACCCCCGCGGCACCGATGCCTGGGAGCATGTTCCGCAAGTGGTCGATCAGCTCGGGCAAATCGCCGAACTCTGCCACCGCAGCGATCTGACGTTCGGATTGGAACTGGAGGCGAATCTGGTGGGGCACACGGGCCCGCTGCTGGCCGCGATCCACCGCCAGGTGAACCATCCTGCGTTGGTTCTGATTTTTGACGGGGCCAACGTGGTCACGCAAGGCTGTTCGGCCGACGAGACGTTCGGGCACTACGAGGTGATGAAGCCCGGCCTCGGGTGGCTGCACATCAAGGACTACCGCCATCCGCATCCGGCCCAGAAGACCGATCACGTCGACGAGGAAGCCCTGAAACACTTCGTGCCCGCCGATCTCGGGCATTCCGGCCACGAAGCGATCCTCCGCGATTTCCGCGATTTGATTCCGCGTCTGGAACGGAAACTGAAAAAACGCGGCATCCCCGGTGTGTTCCTGGACATGGAGCCGCACGTCAAAGGCGGCGGCCAGTTTGGCGGCTTCAGCGGGCCGGATGGATTCGGGGTGGCCCTGCGCAGCCTGTGCCGCGTCCTGGACTACGTCGGCATCGATTACCATCTGCGCGACTTCGAAGACATCAAAGCCGCCCGAGGCGTCTGACCTTGCCCGTAGCACAGGCTGCCAGCCTGTGCCTCTCTTGTAGCCGAATTCGTGAGAGTTCGGATCGAACCATCAAGACCCGAATTCTCACGAATTCGGCTACGGATTGCTTAGTTCACGCCTTGTCCAGCGACCAGACGGCGCGGAAGCCGTTGTCGTCCAGCCAGCGGGCGACTTCGGCAACCGAGCGATGGTCGGAGACCGGAAATTGCTCGCCCGAATGCTCCTCGCCTTCATCGTACCCGCCCGGCGCGGTCGAGCTGCCGGCGCTCATCTGCGTGATACAGATGTCGGCCAATCGGTTCCGTAGCGAGGCCGATTCCCGCGTCGACAGCACCAATTCGGCCCGCGGAAACGTGACCCGCAACGCGCAGTACCAGCGGATCAACGATTCGTCGCCCACCGGAAATGGAACGTGGAATCCGTCCGGCGCGGCGTGGATGCGCGGCAGACTGAACGCCAGGGTCCGATCCGGGAAACGGTCCCGAAGATATGCCCCGTGCCGCATCATGGCCGGCACATCGCGGCGCGGATCGGACAGTCCGAGCAACACCCCCAACCCCAGCCGCGCCATGCCGCCCTCGGCCGCCCGGTCATGCGACTCCAGCCGCCAATGATACGAGGATTTCGGGCCGCGCTCGTGGTATTCCCGATACCGGCCTTCGTCATAGGTCTCCTGGTACAACGTCACACCGCATGCGCCGGCCGCTGCCAGCGCGGCGTAGGACTGCGTCGTTTGCGGCGCGATCTCGACGGCCGGAACGACGTCCTCGGCTACCATCGCCCGAATGATCTCGGCGTAGTAGCCGGTCGTTGTCAGACGAGGGAAATCGCCGCCGACGACCAGGACGTGCCGGAACCCGCGGCCGCGCAGCAGACGGACTTGTTCCATCGCCTCGTCGCACGACAGATGCCGCCGCGCAATGTCCAACGGATAGCGGAACCCGCAGTACGTGCAGTAATTCACGCACTCGTTCGAAACGTACAACGGAGCGTACACCAGCATGCGATGCCTCGCCGGTAACGAAGACGCAACGGCAGTCTCGTCCGTGCCGGCGGTGGCAAAATTCCGCCGAGTCAGCGATCGGGCGCGATCGATCAATCGCTCGATCGGAAAACACGGGTCGGTCATTTCGATCGCCTCGCGCATGGAATCGGTATCCAGCGAGGCATCGCGGATCGCCCGGCCCGTGCTGCGAGGTGGCCGCGATGGACGTCCAGCCAACCGGTTTGCCAATCCGTCCAGCGCATCGACCAGCGTTTCATCCTGCCACGTCAATTCCACAGCATGTTCGTGCAGGTATTGATAACGCCAACGCTCGATCCGTTCGCCCAGTTCGCGGCTGGACGCATCCCCCCGACGGCCCGCCGCCAACGCCGCTTCGGCCTGATCGATCAAGGCCAAATGGTGCTCGGCATGAGCGTCGCGGTCGCGAATCCAGCCGGCGATTTCCTCGAAAACGCTGGCATCCTCGGTCACCGTCAATTTCATGTTGTCGTGTTGCTCCCCGCTGATCGAAAATCTGATGGCCCGGCTTCCAGGAGAGGGGAAAATGCAGCCCTTTCTAGCCGAAACGAACCACAATGTGGTCGCTACAAATAGGCACTTGTTCCCTGCATCCGTTCCGTTGTCGTGTCGAGTTTCGTTGTTCGATCCTATCGCCCCCTGGCGATTGACGCAATCGGCAGGCCGCGAATGGATTGGCCGGTGCTAACTCGTGCGGACCAAGACGAATTGGCCCGGAAAGGCGGTTCTCCGACAGCGGGCCGTGGGGCGTATAATGAAAGAGATCTGCCCGCCTTTACCCCATTCCACCCACTCATGCAGAAGGGGCCGGCCATGAAGACGCCAGTCGAAGTGCGCTTGCCGAGCGACGAGAGTTGGCTGTCAGCCTTGCTGACGGACGAACGTAGCTTTGGCCATCCAGTGGTGCTCCTGGAGGGCGAAAGCCACCCGCGCAGCCCGATCGAGGTCTATTTGGTTCGGGCGACGCCGGACACCGACGAAGTGTTGCTCGAAGACGCGCGTCGAGCCGGATACATCATCGCTCACGCGAGTTGAATGCGATCGAATCGTAGGGGCAAACGCCGGCGAGGCGGTCCCCGGCGAATCATCGACCGCCCCGCGCGGTGGCCGGTCTTTGGCCGAGCCACCAGGGCCGACCGAAGGTCTCCGATGCCGCGGGAGACCGTCGGTCGGCGGTTTCGGCGATCTTCGGAGACCCTCGCCGTGCGGCCTCGTTGTACTGCACAAGTTCCCGCTAGGCCTAGCAGCGGCATCGAGTGCAGTGGCTGTAAAGGCATCACGGACGCGCTGACCGGCGACAAGCATTTCGAGCAAGCCGGTTTTATCGCCCTGCTGAAGTGAGGCCAGCGCAAGCACAAAGCACCGTTCGAGAAATAAATGTCGAGCGTTTGACGCGGCCTAGGCAATTGGATGCCCACGGCTTGTCCGTGGGAGTTTCGCGTTCGTCGCTACGATTATCCCACGGACAAGCCGTGGGCATTTATCAGCCCGAGCGTTGCCCGTCCTGGAGCCACCGGGGCGCTGGTGAGAGTTCCAGCGAGCTGAGACGATGGACATCGGAGGACGCGACTTACACCATCGCAATGGTGCCGTTCTGCCCCTGGCGGAATCCGTCCTTGCTTACAAGCGGTCGCGGTGGGGGCTGCCCCAGGGTCGGACGCTGTCGTCGCCCAGCAGGCGGGTGCGCACGAAATGGCGCACCGGCAAGGGGACCAGGTTCTTGATCCGCCGCTTCCAGGACGTTGGTATCCCCTCGCCCGCCGACTCGGACGTTCCCGTTTCTTCCTCGCGCCACAGCGATTGGTAATAGGCCTGCGACGGGATCCGGTCCACGGTCGAATCGGCCCGCTTCTCGGCGATGGCAGCAACCAGCAGACGGCGGCGGGACGTCATGACCACTGGCTGACGGCGCGGATCGATCGGGAACAGGTTCCAGTCGCTCGATTCGAAATTGCGCGATGTCTGTTCGGCGACCCAGACCCGGATGTTGGCGTAGCCGTTGACTCCGTAGTAGTCCAAATACCAGGTCGGGCTGAATTGGTAGAAGCCGTGGTTCGCGTAATTGTTGCACGGCCCGATGTGGATGATCCGGCCACCCGGCTTGAGAATTCGGTTGACGTTCCTCAGCGCGGTGCGGACATCGAACACATGTTCGAGCGTGCCGGAGTCGAGGACCGTATCGTATGTTTCGGCCCAGTCGTCCGGAATGGGTTGGTTGAGATCCCAGATTCGTTCCGCGCCTTCGAAATCCGAATAGTCCAGTGCCTGCACCGTGGGGATGCCCATCGTGCCGAACAGACAAACATCGCTGATGTTCTTTTCCAGCTTCGTGCCGCGCCAGGCTGGAATGTTCGAGGTTGTGGGCATTTCAGCAGGCCACTGGGCTGGCGACACCCCCTCCCGCCGGCAGATGTCCCGCAACTCTGGCAACTCGACATAGACACACAGACGTCCCAAAGTCAGCAGCCGGGGCCCAAGTGGCGCGCGGCGATGCTCGCGCATCAGAAACCGGATCGCTGCCCGAGATAGTCCCATCGCCCGCTCCCGAGATCCCAAGGTCGAAAGAACCGATGACGCACGCCCAACCGTCCTGTTCGTCAAATCACCCAAGACTTCCGTTCGTCTTTTCCGATTCTGCCGCAAAAGACAGCGGTTTCGAATCGATTGTAGGCTATTTTTTAGTAGCAGGAGTCTGGCTCTTGCGCGGAGGTTGAATTTCTCGAACAAGACATGAAGAACCGGGCAGACCGATGAGATCGATTTTGATGATCGGCGGAACGCTGCTGCTGCTGAACGTCTTGCACGGCGGAAGCGATCTGCTGCACGCGGTCGAGTCGGCTCGGTGGGGACTGGCGGATTCCGTCGCGGCGGGCGGACTGGTGCCGCTGGTCGACCGAGCCGGCCAAGCCTTGTTCGGCCTGCTGGCGGCGCCGCCCGTTTGGAAGCTGCTTCTGGGTGGATTTCTGCTGCACCTCGGGTTCCGCCGTCCGGGGTAGACATCGACTGATCTACCGCAGTCAACCCTGATAGCTTAAACTGAGCCGTGGCTCGGCGATCTTGATACCGGTGCCACGGATCATTGATTCTACTTGCGGAGTTGACTGCTGTCGATGGACCCGATCGTTTTAGCTCAAATACCTTGGCAGGCGTGGCTCACTGTGGCAGTGATCGTCGCCTCGTTTCTCGTACTCGTTTTCACCCGATTGGCGTCCGATGTGGTGTTCCTGGGGGCACTGGCCGTGTTGCTGGTCAGCGGTGTCCTGACGCCCGGCGACGCTTTGAAGGGTTTCAGTTCGCAGGGGATGATCACCGTCGGCGTGCTGTACGTGGTCGTGGCGGGGTTGCAGGAAACAGGCGGCCTGTCGTGGATGTCCCAGCAGATGCTCGGGCGGCCGAGGCGGCTGGGTGTGGCGTTGGCGCGCATGATGCTTCCCGTCACGGTGCTGAGTGCCTTTCTGAACAACACGCCGGTGGTCGCGATGTTCATCCCGATCGTGACGGAGTGGTGCCGTCGAATCCGCATCCAGCCGTCGCGGTTGTTGATTCCGCTCAGCTACGCCTCGATTTTCGGCGGCATTTGCACGTTGATCGGAACCAGCACCAACCTGGTGGTCAACAGCATGGTGCAGCAGCGTTACCAGTCGGACGGCTGGGGCATGTTCGAAATCACCAAGCTCGGTGTGCCCTGCGCCTTGTTCGGCATCGGCTATATTCTGCTATTCAGCCGCCGCTTGCTGCCCGAACGCCGGACACTGGACGAGGTCTTTCAGAATCCGCGCGAGTACACGCTGGAGTTGCAGGTCAGCTCGCGCGGCGGTCTGGCGGGCCGCACGATTCAGCAGGCCGGCCTGCGTCATCTGCCCGGGGCGTTCCTGGCGGAACTGATCCGCGACGAACAAGTGCTGTCGGCCGTGTCTCCGCGCGAGGTGTTGCGGGCCGGCGACCGCTTGATTTTTGTCGGGAACATCGATTCGATGCGGGACTTGCGCAACCAGCAAGGATTCGAGCCGGTGCCCGACCAGTTGTTCAAACTGGACGCTCCCAGCCATCAGCGTTGTTTGGTGGAAGCCGTGGTCTCGGACACCTGCCCGCTGGTCGGCAAGACCATCCGCGAAGGTCGTTTCCGCAACGTCTACAACGCGGTGGTGATCGCCGTGGCCCGCAATGGCGAGCGTCTGCAGGGCAAGATCGGCGATATCGAGCTGCAGCCCGGCGATACGTTGCTGATCGAATCGCACGCCGGTTTTGTCCCGCGGCAAAAGGACTCCCGCGACTTCTATCTGGTCAGCGGAGTGGAGAACTCGACGCCCCGCCAGTTCGACAAGGCGCCGTGGGCGTTCTCGATCCTGGCCGGAATGGTGCTGGTGGTCGCGGTGGGCTGGATGACGATGCTGAACGCGGCGCTGGTGGCTGCGGCGCTGATGCTGATGCTGCGCTGCTGCTCGCCCAACCAGGCGCGCCGCTCGATCGAATGGAACGTGCTGCTGGTCATTGCGGCGGCGCTGGGACTGGGCGAGGCGCTGGACAAGACCGGGGCGGCCGAGCAACTGGCCTTGCTCTTGTTGAGCGTCGTGCGCGAGCATCCGTGGGCCGCGCTGGCCATGGTTTATTTGACGACCACGTTCTTCACGGAAATCATCACCAACAACGGCGCCGCGGCGCTGGTCTTCCCGATCGCCATGAACACGGCCGAGCGACTGGACGTCAGTCCGATGCCGTTTATTGCCTGTATCATGATTGCCGCCTCGGCCAGTTTCGCCACGCCGATCGGCTACCAGACCAATCTGATGGTCTACGGCCCCGGCGGATACCGCTTCAGCGACTACTTTCGGATCGGAATCCCCCTGAACATCGCGATGGGCGTGGTCGCGGTTTCCTTGGCCCCGTGGATCTGGAGTTTTTGACATCGACCGTCGCGGACCGTCGAGTCCCCCGAGGAACTTGCCGCCGTCGAACGGCCGTGCGGCCGCCATGCCTGCGGATGCCTGGCGGAGCACGTTTTCGTCATCCTTTCGATGGAGTCACATCATGAAACCTGTTTCCCTCTTGCTGGTTCTGCTCTTGCTGCCAAGCGTTCCACCGACGTCGGCCCGTGCGGCGGACAAGCTGAATCTGCTGTTGATTACCGTGGACGACATGAGTGCCGACTCGATCGGCGCCTTCGGCTGCCGATTGCCCGACACGACGCCCCATATCGACCGTCTGGCCAGCCAGGGATTGCGTTTCACGCGCGCTCATGTCCAAGTCGGAAACTGCATGCCGTCCCGCAACGTGATGTGGTCGGGTCGCTATCCTCACAACAATGGAGTCGAGGGCTTCTACCAAGTGCCCAACCCCGGCTATCCGGTGCTGGTGGATCTGGTGAAGCAGGCCGGCTACTTCACGGCCATCCGCCACAAGGTATCCCACTCGACGCCCTACCATCCCTACGCCTGGGACTTGGTGTTGGACACCTTGCCGGACGGGAGCCGGGCACATGTCAAAGACCCGGTCTCGTACGGGGTCTCGACCGCTCGCGGCATCGAGGCGGCCAAGGAAGCGGGCAAGCCGTTCTGTCTGTTGATCAACATCGCCGATCCGCACAAGCCGTTCCATGCCGAAGGAGGGCGAGGCGAGACGATTCCCGATCCGCATACGCCGTCCCGCGTCTTTACGCCCGACGAGGTTCCGATCCCGGGCTTCCTGTTCGAAGATGCGGTGGTCTCTAAGGAATTGGCCCATTACTATTCGTCGGTGCGCCGTGCGGACGACGGGGTCGGACAAATCCTGCGGGTGCTGGACGAATCGGGACAGGCCGACAACACGCTGGTGATGTTCTTGTCCGATCACGGCATGCCCTTGCCGTTCGCCAAGACCCAGTTGTATCACCACAGCACCCATACGCCGCTGATCTTCCGTTGGCCGGACGTGATCCCGGCCCAGTCCAGCGACGACCGGCACATGGTGTCGGCCGTCGATTTCCTGCCGACGCTGTTGGACGTGCTTGATATCCCCCATCCTCAAGGTCTTGACGGTCGCTCGTTCGCGCCGTTGCTCCGCGGCGGTCAGCAGGACGGCCGAGATCTGGTCGTCAAGGAGTACAACGAAAACGCCGGCGGCTCGCGAGATCCCATGCGGGCGATCCAGACGCAGCGGATGCTGTACCTGTTCAACCCTTGGTCCAACGGCACTCGGATCATGGCCACCGCGACCACCGGCACGCCTACGTACCGCCGCATGGCGCAACTGGCGCAGACCGACGAACAGATCGCTGTCCGCCACGCGTTGTACCAGCACCGCGTGGTCGAGGAACTGTACGACATCCAGGGCGATCCCGATTGCCTGGTCAATCTGATCGATGCCCCCGAACACCAGTCGGAACTGGCCCGTCTGCGGAAGGCTATGGAAGATTGGATGGCGAAGACGAACGATCCGATGCTGGACGTTTTTCGCCAGCGCGACGATCCGGCGGTGCGAGAAGCCTACGTCCAACAGAAACGCAACGAAGCGGACCAGCGCCGCAAGCCGCAAGTCAAACAGAAGAAGAAAGCGGTCCCGGCTCGCGCCAAGCCGCGAGCCGATGCGGCTTCGCTCGACGTCCCCGCCCCGGTCGCCGCCGGCCGCCGATGATTCAGGTGCGCCGCCAACCTCGCCTTCGGGAGATCCGCCGCATGACACCTCGTCTCGTATCGAAGACCGTGTGCTGGGTCACGTGCGTCGCGCTGCTGTCGACGGCGACTGCGGCCCAGGAGAATACGCCGTCGCCCCCCAGTGAGATCCGGCAAGGCGGCTACGTGGAGAAGGTCGATCCATCCGCCGATTACCGCGATCGAGTACGACGCGTTCCGCCGCGCGAACCGGCGGATTCGCTGGCCAGTTTTCACCTGCCGCCCGGATTCCGAATCGAGCAGGTGGCCGCCGAGCCGCTGCTGGCCGATCCGGTGGATCTGGCGTTCGACGAGAACGGCCGGCTGTTCGTGGCCGAGATGATCCCGTATGCCGAGGGCGGGACGTCGCAGTTCGGATCGCCCGAAGGCCGCGTCTCGATGCTCGAAGACACCGACGGTGACGGACGATTCGACCGCAGCCAGGTATTCGCCGACAAGCTGGTCTGGCCTACCGGACTGGCGTGTTTTGACGGCGGACTGTTCGTAGTCGCCGCACCGGATCTGTGGTACTTCAAGGACACCGACGGCGATGGCCGGGCGGATGTGCGCGAACTGGTGGTTACCGGCTTCGAGACCAGCAACCCCAACGCCCTGCCGAACAGTCTTCGCTGGGGACTCGACAACCGCCTGCACGGCATGACCAGCACCGCGGGCGGACTGCTGCGGGCCGTGCGCTGGGAACGCCAGCACGGCGCGGTGGCCGAGCCAGTCCAGTCCCGGGGCCGCGACTTCAGTCTGGAGCCTCGCACGGGCCAACTACGATTGGAGAGCGGCGGCGGCCAGTTCGGCATGGCATTCGATGCCTGGGGCCGCAAGTTCCAATCGTCCAACAGCAACCCCTGCGACATGGTGATGTACGAAGACCGCTACATCGCTCGCAATCCCTTTCTGGCGGCCCCGGCGTCGCGGATCAACATCTGGAAGAGCGGCGCGGCGGTTTACCGCACCAGTCCGCCCGAACCGTGGCGCGAGGTCCGTATCGAGATGCGGGTCGCCGGCGCGTTCTCCGGACCGGTCGAAGGCGGCGGCAAGTCGACCGGGTACTTCACGGGCGCCTGCGGCCTGATGGTCTACCTGGGCGATGCGTGGCCCGACGAGTTTGTTGGCAACGGCTTTGTCTGCGAAGGCTCCGGCAACCTTTGCGTCCGCATGAGACTGGAACCCGACAGCGTCGGATTCGCCGCCCACCGCACCGAAGTTGGCCACGACTTTCTTACCTCCGACGAGATCTGGTTCAGGCCGATTCAATTCACCAACGGGCCGGACGGCAATCTGTATCTGGCCGACATGTACCGCGAGTTGTACGAGCACCCCGACGCGGTTCCGCCATCGGTGAAGAAACATCTGGATCTGACCGCCGGCAAGGACCGGGGACGGATCTACCGCATCGTTCGCGAAGGATTTCACCAGCCGCCGCCCGCGAAGTTGGGCGAGCGGACCACTCAACAACTGATCGACTTGCTGGCTCATCCCAATTTCTGGCATCGCAACACGGCCAGCCGCCTGCTGTACCAGCGGCAGGATCGTCAGGCGGTCCCGCGACTGGTGGAAATGGCGGCTGAATCGCAATCGCCGCTGGGACGGATGCACGCGATGGCCGTCTTGGATGGCCTGAACGCACTGACGCCCGAGACCCTGCTGGCCGGCCTGAACGATGATCATCCGCGAGTCCGCGAGCACGCCGTGCGGTTGTCCGAACGGATCCAGCAGGAGGCGCCAGCGGTTCGCGCCCGTTTGTGCGCGCTGGTCGCCGACCCCGACCTGCGGGTGCGCTACCAGTTGGCGTTCACTCTTGGCGAACTGCCGGGAATGCCTGCGACCGACGCTCTGGCGGAGATCGCAAGACGCGACGCAGCCGACCCGTGGCTGCGGATGGCCGTGCTCAGTTCCTGTACCGCACGGGCCGGGCCGCTGTTTTCGATGCTCGCCAAAGACGGCGATTGGCGGGCCTCCGACGCGGGGCGCGTCTTGCTTGGCCAACTGGCCGAACAGGCCGGTTGGCAGAACCTTGACGATCAAATCGCCGACGTCTTGAGCACCTTGGAGCTGTTCGGGCCGACGGAGACATCGTTGTCGAAGACCGTGGTCGCCGGACTGACCAAGGGCATGGCCGGCGCGAAGAACCCGCTGCTGGCACGCTTGAGCGCCGATGGCGGATCCCGGGCCGGAACGCTGCTGGCCGAGATGCTCGCGCAATCACGAACGATCGCCGGGGATGAAGATCAGCCGGAAGCCGTGCGGGTTCAAGCCGTTCGCTCGCTGGCCACAGCGCCGTTCCAAGTCGCGCACGACGTCTTGCCCGACCTGCTGTCAGCGAGCCAGCCGGCGTCGGTGCAGATCGCTGCCGTGCAGACGCTCGGGCGCTTCCAGGAACCGGAGGTGGCCGATCTGATCGTACGTGCCTGGCCTGGGTTCAGTCCGTCCGTGCGAGGCGAGGCCGCTGAGGCATTGTTCGCCAGGCCCGAGCGCATCCGAGCCCTGCTGACGGCCATCGAAGACCGGGTCATTCAGCCCAACCAACTCGACCCGGCACGCGTGGCGTTCCTGCTGAACCATCCCGACGTGGCGATCCGCACAACCGCTGAGTCCTTGCTGGGCGGCGTCAAACTCGCACGCCGCGACGACGCCGTGGCCGCCTATCGCGACGCCTTGGAGCTGACCGGAGACCGTCTGCGAGGGAAAGCGGTCTTCAAACGCGATTGCTCGGCCTGTCATCGCTTGGAAGACGTGGGGTTCGATTTGGGTTTGCCGCTGTTGGCCATTCGAACGCGGGGCCGGGAGGGCATTCTGATCCATGTCCTGGATCCGAACCGGGAAGTGAATCCTGCCTACGCCAACTATATCGCCGTCACCGCCGACGGTCGTTCAGTCACCGGCATGATCGCGTCGGAGACGGCCACCAGCATCACGCTGTCCCGCGGCGAAGGGCAAACCGAAACTGTGCTGCGCACGAACATCGACGAGATGATCAACACGGGCCTGTCGCTGATGGCCGAGGGACTCGAAAAACAACTCAGCAAACAGGACGTGGCCGACGTAATCGAATATCTGATGACGGTCGAACCGTGATTGGCGACCGAGGCGGTTTCCCCCTCTGGCACGTCGGGCTGGGCTTCAAGCGATTTGCGATCCGCCTCGTTCTGGTGCCATAGCGAAAACCCTCAATTGGCGGCATTTTTGGCGACAGAATCAAACCCGCGTCCTCGGGCTTCGGCATGAACCGAAAAATATGGTTGGAATTTCCGCTGTCAGCAGTTATGTTTGATGGATAGGGGCCTGCGCCAAAGGTGCGTCTGCGTGATGTGCTGGCGGAATGCGAGAAATAAGGGAGATCCGGAACATGAATTGCTTGTCTATCGTCCAGCGTTCCAGTGTCGTGATTGTGTTGTTTGCGCTGTTCGGCTTACCGTTCGTGGCGACTGCTGCGGAAAAAGCCGTTGCCCCCGCACAGCAAGTCGAGTTTTTCCAAGCCATGCAGGCGGGGCAGATCGAGGTGAAACTGATTCCCCGAGATGCCCGAGAGGCCAATGTGCTGATCGAAAACAAGGGTCAGCAGCCGCTGACAATCAAGCTGCCGGATGCCTTTGCCGGCGTGCCTGTGCTTGCTCAGTTCGGTGGTGGTGGCATGGGAGGTATGGGTGGCATGGGTGGCATGGGTGGCATGGGAGGTGGCGGCGGGCAGCAAGCAATGGGTGGCGGCATGGGCGGCATGGGAGGTGGCGGCATGGGAGGAATGGGAGGAATGGGAATGGGAGGCGGCATGTTCAACGTCGCGCCCGGCAAAGTTGGCAAGATCAAGGTGCCCACCGTCTGCTTAGAACACGGGAAGACCGACCCGAGCCCGCGAGTTACCTATGAGATCCGACCGATCGATTCGTTTACGGACAACAAGCTGGTGGCCGAGGTCTGCAAGATGCTCGGTCGCGGTGAGGTTTCCCAAAATATCGCTCAGGCGGCTGCTTGGCATTTGACCGATGGCCTGAGTTGGGACGAACTGGCTCGGAAGGACCGAGTGAAGCTGAGCAACGGCTACACGGAGAAGTATTTCGCTCCCCAGGAACTCGTGATGGCCGTACGGGTCGTGGGCGAAGCGGAGCGTCGCGCGGAGAAGAGCGACTCGAGCGGTTCGCTCAAAGACGACTCCTTGAGCCGTAATTAGCGAGGTCTTCGCAATCCCTGGCGGCCATCTTCCCAGTTGGACGCCCGGCGGATTCACTTGGGACGCCCTTCGGAATTCGAAGGGCGTCCTTTTTTGTTGCGCAAGGGCCGAATGTCGACGATCGGATCAATTTTTTCCTGCGCATCGGTCGAAATTAGACGAGAAGGATTCTGGTGGCGAGTCCGCCTAACGGGTGAATCGTTCGCGATTGCCCGAACCAAGGAAGGTGATAGCAGTGTACCGGCTTTCGATCATTGTGCCTCTTCTGGGTGATCCTCAACTGTTTGAGGATACGCTGGTTTCGGTGTTGCAGAACCGCCCCGCGAGTTGCGAGGTGCTTGTTGTTCACCCCGGACGCTACGAGGATCCGTACAACCTGAGCGACGAGGTGGCCTTCGTCCCGATCGCTCGAAATGCTGACGCGATCCAGGCAGTCAATGCGGGACTTCAAGCGGCGCGGGGGGAAATCGTTCACCTGCTGCAACCGGGAATTCTGGCCGAGGAAGGCTGGACCAGTGGTGCCCTGAAGCGTTTTTGCGACCGCGAAATCGCGGCGATTGCGCCCTTGGTCTTGGACGCGGGCGATAAGGAGCGCATCCTGTCCGCAGGACTTCGCTTCTCGGTGGCTGGGCGTCGGATTGTCCACGGGGCAGGCATGCGACTAAGCCGCGCGAAACGCACGTTGCGCCGGACCATTGTCGGTCCCGCTCGCATGGCAGCCTTCTATCGGCGGTCCGTCGTGGTGGCGTTGGGAGGATTTTGCCCTCAGGCCGGCCCCTGGTTCGCAGACATTGATCTGGGCCTTTCGATGCACCGCTTGGGATTTCGTTGCGCCATTGAGCCCGAGGCGGTTCTGACCGCGACGAGCACGGAATTCGACGCGCCATGCCAATTTGAAACGGGGCGCTGTGCCG
Source organism: Pirellulaceae bacterium (assembly GCA_023382975.1). Taxonomy (GTDB): domain Bacteria; phylum Planctomycetota; class Planctomycetia; order Pirellulales; family Pirellulaceae; genus SKKK01. The sequence continues at coordinate 14,612 of JAHDXO010000010.1, read as the reverse complement.
AACGCGTGTTCTGGCGACATCGGGACCAATTGGGAGGCGCCATTACGCTGCCGGCCCATGCGGCGCATGTCCTGGCGTCGGTCTTGGTTCGCCCGCACCGTATCGCCGCCTACGCTCAACTGGCCGGGCGTCTGCTGGCGGCGTTCGAGCGCTCCAGCTATCGCGACTTCGAAACTCGAATGCAGCGCGCCAGCGAAGCTTGCCGCGACTGCGACAGCTCGCCGCGGGACGAGGAAGACGACGAGAACTCCGTGCTGCCCTGGCCCGGCTATTCCCGGCGTCTGGTCGCGTGACTGCACAGCAGTCGATTCAGCTTGCCAGGATGATCGCGGTGGCCGCAGCCAGAACGAAGATGGCGATCCACTTGAGAATCTCCCAATGCAGCGGTTCGCTACGAGAGACCAACATGAGGCACCTCCTTTCGATTCATCAGAATTATATCACCTTCGGCTCGGGGCGGTAAAACGAATTTTCCGCCCGCAACCCGCTGCTGAAGCGGGTCTCTGGGCAGGTTCAGTATTTCGGAGACTGCGGCAACAACCGTTCCGAAATCTCGCGGCTGGCGTGGCGCAGGGCACTTTCGATTTCTTCCCGGCGATCCGGGGTGTAGCGTGCCTCGGGCAAGTAGACGCTCGCGCTGGCGATCACTTGCTCGCCGCGGCGGATCGGCACCGCGAGTCCGACGATGTGCTCGAGCGATTGGCTCTGCGACAACTCGTCCCGCCGGATTTGTTCCCAAGCCCGATTCAAGTCGTCCATGGTGCCCACGCCCGGCCAAACGCCCGGTGACGGCAGTCCCGTGCGTGCGACAAACGCGGATCGTTGCTCCTCCGGCAGGTACGCCAGCAGCAGCCGCCCCGACGCCGTCTCGTAAACGTCTCGGATCTGGCGGGCGCGAACTTGCAGGTCGCGGTCGCAGGCAACCGATTCCAGCGTCACCCGTTTCCGTCCCCGAATCACGCCGATCAGACTGGTCTCGTTCAGCGTCCGCGTCAGGGACTGCAACACGGGTTTCGCCCGTGCGGCCAACTCGCGGTCCTGGGCCGCCTGGCCCTCCCACGGCGACGCCATGCTGCCAAGGTGGTAGCCGCCGCGCCCGCTCAAACGAGTCACGTAGCTGCGTGCGGCGAGCGTCTTCAAAATGTTGCTGCATGTTCCGCGATTCAGTTCCGCCGCTTCCGCAATTTCGCCCAGCGAGAACACCCGCTCCGGCTGGCTGGCCAACAATTCCAAGATATCAAACGCTCGGTGGATGACCTGGATCATGGTTTGTCTTCGCGGTGCATCGAGGCTGGGTTGACACGTCGGCCGGGATCGCTACACTGAGTTCCGCATTGTGACGATTGCATTTTACAATGTGGAATTCATTTGTCCAGCGGTGATATGCAAAACGTTCAGGTTCTGGATTATTTCGTCTTCGCAGTTTACTTGGTCTCGATGGCCGGGGTGGGCGTCTTTTTCGGCTGGTTTGTGCGGGACATGTCGGGCTACTTCAAGGGTGGCGGCGTGATCCCGTGGCCGGTGGCGGGCATCAGCAATTACATGTCCATGTTCAGCGCGTTCATTTTCGTCGCCTACGCTGGAATCGCGTATGCCGACGGGTTGGTCGCCCTGACCGTGATCTGGTGTACGGTGCCGCCCTGCATCGTGGCCGCGACGCTGTTCGCGGATCGCTGGCGGCGGGCCGAATTGACGACGCCGGTCGAGTACCTGGAAGTGCGTTTCGGCCGGGGCGCGAGGCAGTTCTTTTCCTGGAGCGGACTGTTGATGCGCACGCTGGACAATGTCGTGCGCATGTACGCCATCGGCGTGTTTCTATCGTCGGTGATCCCGTGGAGTCTGGAGACCACGATCATCGTCTCGGGTTTGATCATCACCTTCTACACGGTGATCGGGGGACTGTGGGCCGTGACGGTGCTGGACACGATCCAGTTCGTCGTGCTGTTGTTGTCCAGCTTGATTCTGGTGCCGCTGTCATTGGCTGCGGCCGGTGGTTTTCAAGGAATTGCGGCTGCCGCGCCGGAGCATCTTCACTGGTTCAACGGTCCGAAGGGCGTGCCGCTGTGGTTGTTGGCGTACTATCTGATGATCACGCTGAAGTACAACTCGAACTGGGCCTTTATCCAGCGTCTGTACTGCGTGCGCGACGAACGAGCGGCACGGCGCGTGGCGTGGCTCAGCGGCGCATTGTTCTTCGTCACCCCGGTGTTGTTCGTGATCCCGCCGTTGGCGGCGCGGGTCGTGCTTCCCGACCTGGCGGATCCCGAAGAGGCCTATGTCGCGATTTCGTCGGCGCTGCTGCCGACCGGCTTGTTGGGCATGATGTTGGCGGCCATGTTTTCGGCGACCATGTCGTCGTTGAACTCCGAGTACAACATCATGGCGGGCGTGCTGACCAACGACATCTACAAGCGGCTGATCGCGCCGGGAGCCAGTGCCGGCCACTTGCTGTGGGCGGGGCGGATTCTGACGGTGCTGATCGGCCTGGGGATCACGCTGGGCGCGCTGCTAATCCCCGGACTCGGCGGCGCCTTCGAGGCGAACAAGCTGTTCGCCGGCATCCTGGCGATTCCGCTGGCGATCCCGCTGCTGCTGGGACTCTGGCTGCGGCGGCCGAACAGCGCGGCGCTGGTGGGGGCGATCGCGGGCGGCACGGCGCTGGCACTGGTGTTGAACTTCTGGAATCCGCTGCAACAACGGCTGTTGCCGTGGGCCGCCGCAGCCGGCCTGCCGGACTTCGCCGGATTCCCGGCGCCCCGCTGGGAGATCGCGATTCTGGCCACCGTCGCCGCCAGCGTCGGGATCTTCGTCGGTTGGGGATTCGTCCAGCGGGCCAACGCGAAACGAGAAGCCGTCGTACGCGAGTTCTTCGGACGACTGCTGACGCCCATCGCCGAGGACGGCAAGCCGACGGTCGACTCCAGGACGCATGTGCGTTTGCTGCTGTTGTTCGGAATCGCCTTTTTGGTCGTGGGTTTGCTGTATGTATTGGTCAGTCTGGTCAGTATCCGGCAATCCAGCGGGATGATCGGCCTCGCCGCTGGATCGGCGTGCGTCATGCTGGGCGGCGCGTTTTGTTTGCTGGCCGTTCGCGGAAATTCAACGAAGGAGGTTTTCTGATGAGAGAGATCGACGGGAAGGTTTGTGTCATCACGGGGGCGGGCAGCGGCATTGGACGCGCCGCGGCGTTGAAGCTGCTCGAACACGGAGCCAAGGTGTTCGCGATGGGCCGCACCCAGGAGCGACTCGACCGATTGGCTGCCGAAGCGTCGTCCGACCGGTTGGCGGTGTTCTGCGGCGATGTCCGCGACGAATCGGCCGTGCAGGCCGCGTTCGCTGCCTGCGTCGAGCGGTTCGGCACGGTCGACGTGCTGTTGAATAACGCGGGTCTCGGCGTCCCGACCACGGATCTGTCCGAGGCGCCGCTGGAAAAGTTCGAACAGATGTTCGATACGAACGTCAAGGGCGTCTTCCTCTGCACTCGCGAAGCGTTGAAGATCATGCGGCCGCGCAAGAGCGGGCACATCCTGACGGTGATCTCGATGGGAGGACAGCGGACCAACGCCACGGCGCCGGTCTACTGCGCGTCGAAGTTCGGCGCCCGCGGACTAAGCGGCGGCGTGGCGGACCAAGTGCTGGCCGAAGGGATCAAGGTCACGGACATCAATCCAGGACCCGTCGATACGGACTACTGGGGAGACCGTCCGGTGCCGCGCGAAAAGTTCTTGAAAGCGGACGACGTGGCCGAGGTGATCGTGTTTGTGATCGGTCAGCCGGAGCACGTGTTGATCCGCGAGATCAACTTCGACAACATCGCCTTCTTCCGAAAGTGACCCGACCATGAATCACGAAGCGCCTGCGGAACCGGCCGCGGAGACCACCCTGTCCGTGCCGGAAATGCGCCGACGGTATCTGCAATTGTTCACCGGCGCGGTGAACGACGTGCTGCGATTCAAGTACCGGATGCATTCCAGCTCGTTGCCCGCCGACTTTGCGCCGCTGCGGGACGAGATGATGCTGGCGGGCCAAGCGTTCACGGTCAAAGGCGGCCCGGACATCACGACCGACGGCGAATTCGAGCTGCGCGCCCAAATGCTGGAAGCGCTGCACGAGGATTCGGTCGTCGTGTGGGACTGTACCGGCGACCGGGTGACGTCGCAGTGGGGCGAGGTGATGACGATGGCGGCGATCCGAGCCGGTTGCCGCGGGGCCCTGGTCAACGGCATCCGCGACACCAACGCCATCCTCCGACAGCAGTTCCCCGTATTCTGCAAGTACCGCTGCAACACGGGCATGCTCGGCCGCTTCCGCATGTACCATTACCAGAAGCCGATTCTGATGGGCGAAATGATCGTGCGGCCGGGCGATTGGATCTTCGGCGACATCGACGGCGTGCTGGCCATTCCCCGCGAGATCGCCGCCGACGTGTTGATCGCCGCCGAGCAGTTGGTCAACAAAGAGGTCGAGATCAAGGACTGGGTCCGCAGCGGTATGAGGCCCACCGAGGTCGTCGCCCGCGGCGGCTATTTTTAGCACAACCGTAGCGGGATTCGTGAGAATTCCGGCTCGTAAGTGGGTCGCGGGCGCCGAACGCGGCTCGACGACCAAGTCAACATCGAAGCCGATCCGACCCCGATCGTCGCTCGGAACCTACCAAGATGCGCGCATGGCGCAAGCAACCTGCGACCGAAGCCCCTAACGCACGAACGGAATGAATTCCCTTCTACGAGAAGCGAATAACATGCAGCTTTTTCTCACCGAATCCGACCGGCAACTGATCCTCGAGGCACGGCAGCGCGGCGACGTGCTGGTTGGCCGGTTCTGGACCGCTTTGGCCAGTCGGGTCGCGCGTCGCGCGGGATCGCCGGGGCTGTTGGGCTTGGGCGAGGACGCCGAGTGGTGGTATCCGGCGGCAGAGTACCTGTCGGATGCCGCGATGATGCATGCCTTGCAGCCGACCGAGAAGCTGGCCGCTTGGCTGCGGGACACCAGTCTGTCCATCGCGCGACGCCCCGAAGCGGACTGGGTGGGGCCGTGGTATCGGGATCACGCGGCACAGCCCGCATGCGGGCACCTCGAAACGGCCCATCTCTGCTGGGCTCTGGCGGCCGTGTTGGATTTGGCCTCCGACGCGCTGAAGGCGGAGGAAGCGGCTGAGCTGCGTGAAACGTTGCAAGCCAAAGGCATCTTGCTCTGCCACCGCTGGCTCCAGCGGAACCAGCACTTGGCCAATTGGCGCTCGGTGATGGTAGCCGGAGTCGCCACGGCGGCCGCGGCAACAGGCGACCGGCCGATGCTGGAACTGGCCGCGCGGGAGACATTGATCGGTGTCCAAGCCTATCAGCCGGATGGCTGTTACGCCGAATCGTTGCAGTACGCGAACTACTTGGCCTACGCCTTGATGATGTCCTACGAAGCGATTCACGCGGCCGCGCCGGACTTGGACGTTGCCGGTCCGGAAGCACAAGCGGCCCTGGTGCCGTGGATGGCGCACAGCATGCTGTACGCCCGGCCGCTGGCGGGTTGGGATGCGGCGCCGCGTGCGCGGGCCGTGAACTTCAACGACTGCGGTGCGACCTTCCGGCCTTCGGGCGATGTCCTGCTGTACGTGGCCGCGCGGTGTCGCGATTCTCATCCACACGCGGCCGGACTGGCCCGCTGGCTGTTCGATACGTATTACGCGCCGGTCCCGGACCAACGTCCGCACAACCTCGCCACGTTCGGGCTGCGCAACGATTGGGGATTTCTGACCTTGCGGTTCCTGGTTCACAGCGCCGCGGCATGTTCCCCCGACGACGCGAACCTGCCGTCCGTCGCGGGCTATTCCAACGGGAATATGTTCGTCCGCGACGGCTGGAATGGTCGCACCGTGCTGGCCATCCAAGGCGGTAGCCAGCCGCTGCACGGCCCCGGGCATCTGCACGGCGACTTGAACAGTTTCCTGCTGGTCCACAACCAACAGCGGCTGCTGGTCGATCCGGGACACAGTTGCTACCGGAATTTGATTCACGGGCTGGAGAGCGCCAGCCAAACGCACAACACGTGTACCTTCCTGCTCGCCCGCGACGAACTGGGGTTGCAGGAGGACTTGGCCAAAACGACGCTGCTGGAACAATCGAACGTCGCCATGCGCCGCCGGATCGTCGACGGGAAAGTCAGCGAGCCGGTGCCGCAGCGAGGGCGACGGTTGCTCTTGGAACGGCTGGACGAGGTGACCGCGGCGGGTTCCGATGCTGCCGATCTGTATGGTCCGCCGTTGCAGGAATTCTCGCGGTTTTGGCTGCAGGCCGGGCCGCATGTGCTGTTCGTGATCGACCGCATCCGCGCTGCGCAGCCGGTGACGACGATCTGGAACTGGCTGCTCAACCGGCGCGACGAAGCGTCCGAGATCGACGTGGCCGACGGCCGCACGATCGTGCTGCGCCGCGGCTTGGCCGGACTGAAGATCGTGCATGGCGGCGACGGCCAGTTGAACGGGCCGATCGCTGGCTTCGTCCACGATGCCTACCATCCGGAGCCGGATCGATTGGGCGAGGGCCGTTCAGGCAGCGGCCGGTTGTTCCGCTGGATCGAACCGGCGCCGCGCACCAGTCGGCTGGTCGTCCATACCCTGACCGTCGACGACTACGGCTTGATCGACGGCTGGACGACGGAGCGGTGCGGGACGTCGTTCCGCATCTCGCGAGGCGACACCGCTTGGTCGCTCGAGGTCGCCAGGGAAATGCCTCTGATCGCGAGTTTGCGCGACGAGCGAGATGGCCGCAGTTGGCGATTGACCGAGCAGGACGGGCAGTTTCAGTTTCTTCGAGATGAAAGCGAGCCGCGATGACCGCACAACCCATGTTTGCCGACGAGACGCCCGGTTATCAGCGAGTGAAGACCACTTCGCTGCGGTTCGTTCAGGCGATGAAGTTGGGCGGCGAACCCGGCCGGTATCGCAAGGAGCCGGGTGGCGACGAGAGCTTCTACGGATCGTACCACGGGCTGCACGTCTTGGACCTGTTCGGCGAACTCGAGCGGCTACCCGCGGAGGTGCGCGAGGCCTGGGCGGACTACATCAGCCGGGGCCAAGCGAAGGACGGATTTTTTGCGCACGATCCCGCTGCACGAAACCAGCGGATGACGATCGAGGCGATGGAGCCGTACTGGCACAGCACGCGCGGGCATCTGTGGGCGTTGCGGCTGCTGAACCAGCCGCCTCGCCATCCGCTGCGGTTCATCGAGCCGCTCTTGGATGCCACGGCCTTGAACCGCTGGGTGAAGCGTTACGACTGGAGCAACTCGTGGGCGGCGGGCAACCAGGTGCTGGCCTGCGCCACGGCCTTGCTGGCTGCCCGCGACTGGTTCGGCGCCGATCAGGTCGATGCCGTGATGCAGCACGGCATGCTGCCCGCGCTGGAAGACGTGTTCGACAAACGGACGGGATTCTGGGGCACCCAATTCGGCGCCGATTTGCCCAACGCTCTGTTCGGCACGATCCACGTCACGCCCATTTACTTCGCCCAAGGCTGGCCGCTGCGCGCGATCGAGCGGGCCGTCGATTCGACGCTGGCGTGCCAGTTGGACGACGGTTCGTTCTGGCCCGGCGGTTCCGACTGTCCCGACTTCGACGGCGCGTACATGATGTCCAACCTGGCCGAGCTGACCGACTACCGCCGCGAGGATCTCGACGCGGCCGCGCGGCGCTATTTGCAGCATGCCCTGATGCACGAGAGTCCCGACGGCTGCGGTTGGCTGCTGCACCGGCGCGACAGCGCGCCGGCCGATTGGAAGTCGCGCCCGCATTGGATCTGGAAGCCGGGGCAGACCAGCGTCGTCGCCGAGTATCGCGACGAAGACCCCGGCCGCACGCACATCATGCTCGGATCGTGGTTCTACCCGCTATCGATCGCGCTGATCGCTCACATGCTGAAAGACACCGGCTTCGAAGGACCGTATCGCCTGAATCCGATGTCGCTGCACCAGTGCAATGTTTTTTCCCAATTCGAACGTCGCCCGGAACTCGACTGAAAGGAACTCGCTCGGTTGGCGTTCGCGTTTTCAGGATTCTCGACCGGCTGTCGGCCCCATTTACTGTCTCATTTGAACCAAGGAGAAACTCACGATGAAGTCCATTCGAAAGTCCCAGCCCGCGACGCTGTTGCTGCTGACCGGTGCCGTGTTCATGGCTTGGTCATTCAATCCGTCGAATCCGATCCGCGCAGCGGAGGCATCTGCGGAAGCGACCGCCTTTGACGGCACGCCCGGCGAGGGCTATCGGTCGATCGGCAAGATCCGTCCGCGGCACGCGCGAGAGATCGCGTCGTCCAACTGGTCGGTCGGTGCCGAAACGATGGACCGCGATTTCACGATCTATGCCAACTGGCGCGAGCATCTGGGCCCGTTGGGCGTCAAAGCGGCCCGCATCCAGAGCGGTTGGGCCAAGACGGAGAAAGTCCAAGGCCAGTACGACTGGGCGTGGATGGACGAGATCGTCTTGGACATGGTCAAGCAGGGCGTCAAGCCGTGGGTCTGCATCTGCTACGGCAATCCGGTCTATCCCGGTGGCGGCGGCACGGGACTGGGCGAAGGAATTCCCACCAGCGACGAAGCGTTGCAGGCGTGGGACCGCTACGTGGCCGCGCTGGTCGACCGGTACAAAGAGCACGTCGACCAGTGGGAGATCTGGAACGAACCGGGCCTGCGCGGGGCCAACACGGCCGAACGGTACGCCGATCTGCTGATCCGCACCGCGGAAGCAGCTCGCCGCCAGCAACCCGATGCCAAGATCGTCGGCTTCGCCATGGCCGGGATCAAGCTGCCGTGGGTCAAAGAGGTGCTGGACATTGTCAAGGAGCAAGGCAAGCTGGATCTGATCGACGAACTCAGCTACCACCCGTACTCGTACAACCCGGATCAAAGCTATCCCGCCGTCCTGAAACTGCGCGAGCTGGTGCAATCGTATTCGCCGAAGATCACGCTGCGTCAAGGCGAAAACGGCACGCCTTCGGCCCGTGGCTCGTTCGGCGCTCTGTCCGATAACGACTGGACCGAGGAGAGCCAAGCCAAATGGGCTTTGCGGCGGCTGCTCGGCGACTTAGCCCGCGACATCCCGTCGTCCTACTTCGCGATCTGCGACATGGAATACACGTCGCGGCGGAATACCAAAGGTCTGCTGGCGATCAACGACGACAAGACCGTCGCGCACCGCAAAGAGGGCTACTTTGCCGTCCAGAACCTGACGGCCGTGTTCGACGATTCACTCCGACGCATCACCGGTTTCAAAGGGGCAGTAGCCGACGTGGCGAAACCGGAATCGACCGCGGTCTTCGCCTATCGAAGCGAGGATGGCAAGAACGTGGTCACCCTGTGGCGGGCCAGCGACACGCCGGGCAAGAACAGCCAAGCCGAACTCGCCACGGTCGCGCTGGCCGGCCTGCGTTTCGAAAAACCCGTCTGGGTCGATCTGCGCACCGGCAAGGTCTTCGAGATCGATCCGTCCCTGGTAGACGGGGACGACACGGGCACCGTATTCCGGCAGGTTCCGATCTACGACTCGCCCGTCCTGATCGCCGAACGATCCGCCATTCCGATCGAGGCATCAGCATCACCCCAGTGAAGATCCTCGCAGCGCCGTGAAGCATTTCCGTAGCCGAATTCGTGAGAATTCGGATGATTCGCGAGCATTCCGAATTTCTCACGAATTCGGCTACGATCCTCCGCTTCATCTCCCCCCGGCGAGCGGAGTTGCGTGAGCCCACGCCTGTCAACGCGTGAATTCATGGAAAAGCCGGGGCATCGGGCTTTGTTGGAGTTCACGCTTCAGCGTGTTGGGCGGGCCATGCCCGCCGCGATTCGCCCGTTTTTCGCGCGTTATCTGACAGATCCCGTGTCAAATAACGCGCGAGCCGCAGGTGCGGTTGCCCGAATATCCTGTCCGCACCGTTCGGGGCCACGATCGCCGGGAAATCGCGGGAAATCCCGCACTCTGGTACTTGACTTCCGCACCCGAGGCCGGTTACCGTGCTGAAGTGCGGACGGTGCCGCGGTAAACAAACTGCATAGCCGCCGCAGCTCCGCGGCTGGAGTCCAACTACTTTCTATCCCGCAGGCTCCCGGAAAGCGTACCCACCGACGCAAAGGCATTTCTCCGGGAGCCTGCGGGATAGAAACCTTTACGTTTAAACTAAGTAGACAGATGTCCGACCTGGACCAATTCGTCAAAATCGATTTCGAGCGTTTCAAGGCGCTGCGCAAATTCACACTGAAGCTGCGCCACTTCAACGTTCTTGTCGGCCCAAACAACGCGGGCAAGTCAACTGTCTTGGCGGCATTTCGAATACTAGCAATGGGCTTGCGGAAGGCCTATTCGCGCAAGCCAGAGCGTGTCGACGGCCCAAATGGACCTACACACGGCTACCGCATCGACGTCAATGAGGTCGCGATTGCCGAAGAAAACCTCTTCTACAACTACGACGACGCACATCCGGCTACCGTTAGATTTCGCCTTTCAAATGGGAATTCACTTCAAATCTTCATTGCCAGCCAAGGTTCTTGCACCTTGATCCCGCAGTCCGAGCGTCCCTGTCTTTCCCCATCAACATTTCGCAAGCATTTCAACTGCCGGATTGGTTTCGCCCCTATACTCGGCCCCGTAGAGCACAACGAGTTGCTCTTTGACAAGGACGCTGCGAGACGCGCACTATTCAACTACAGCGCGTCTCGCAACTTCCGCAACATATGGCATCACTACCCGGACCGCTTCGAAGAATTTCGAGAGACTCTGGTCCGAACCTGGCCAGGGATGGACATCCAACCTCCTGAGGTACAATACGGCGACGGAAAGCCGAAGCTCTTCATGTTCTGCCCAGAGGAACGAATTCCACGCGAGATATTTTGGGCTGGCTTTGGTTTTCAGGTCTGGTGCCAGATGCTGACTCACGTGATTCAATCCGCCGACTGTTCACTATTTCTGATTGACGAGCCCGACATCTACTTGCACTCGGATTTGCAGCGCCAACTACTTGCACTCCTACGAAATCTCGGTCCGGACATTGTTATGGCGACGCACTCAACGGAGATTATCACCGAGGCCGAGCCGGATGATATCGTATTGATCGATAAGCGACGAGCGTCCGCGCGACGAATCAAGGATCCATCACAGTTATCGGACGTTTTTCGCGTACTCGGCTCGAACCTAAATCCGATTCTCACTCAGCTTGCAAAAACAAGAGCGGTTGTGTTTGTCGAAGGAAAGGACTTCCAAGTCATAAGCAGATTGGCCCAGAAACTTGGGGCAGACAAGGTTGGTAATCGGTCCGATTTTGCCGTCGTCCCAGTCGAGGGCTTCAATCCGCAGCGGGTGAAGAGCCTAAAGCACGGCATGGAAACAACGTTAGGAAGCGCCGTTCGATGTGGTCTTATTCTGGACCGGGATTATCGCTGCGATGCCGAGCGAAAGGCAATTGAAGAGGAATGTAGGACTGTTTGTTGTTTTGTCTCCATACACCAGCGGAAAGAGATCGAGAACTTCCTTCTGGTTCCAGATGCGGTCAATCGTGCGGCGGCGCGAAACCACTCGGATCGCTGCAAACGTTCAGGGCGAAGGCAGGAGTTTCGATTTGATGCCCACAAAGTACTGGAAGAGTTTGCTGTAGAAAGACAAGAATACGTTCTCGCACAGTACCTCGCGAACAGACGTCGATACGAACGAGCTTGCGGAACCGGGAGCAACGAGGCACTGTACAATGAGGAGGCATTGCGTGAGTTCAATAAGTACTGGAAAACCACTGAAATGCGATTGGCCATGCTCCCCGGGAAGGACGCCCTGAGTCACGTGAATAGAAGGCTGCAGGATGCGCATCAGATAAGTGTGACACCAACCGGCATAATTGACGCGATGAAGATAGACGAGATTCCGGAAGAAATGAAGCTCCTGATCGGCCAGCTGCGCGACTTCACACGTCGAGGTGATCACGTGTAACAAAGGTGTGCAGCCGAGCGGGGTAAGGCTGCTAGGTGATGGTAAGGTCAAGCGTCCCCGCCGGCTGACCGCGGTCGTTCGGCTCAACGTCGACGCTGAGGAGGTACGCCTCTTAGAAACCAACCAACACATCGAGTTTTACGGAGAACAGTTTGCGTCCCTCGGTTGAAGAGCGAATGCAGATCACCGGTACCAACCGCTGACATCGCCACGCTCGTTCTCGTGCCTCCTAAAACAGAAGTTCCCTACGTCTTGTTGACAAGGAAAGGATTACCACAATGTCCGATGAAAGTGTCACGTCACTTATCCCCACGCAGTTCTACTACCAACTTGGAAGGCTCGTTTCCGACATTGAGAAAAAACGGAAAGATACCCCCAAGGCATACGTGCAAGGGGTTCAAGACTTTATTCTCGCAGTCCGCAACGCGCTCAATTTGGACGACGGCTTTCTCAATCATGATTTTGAAAACGTCGAAACCGCATTGAAGAAGGTTCTCGAATACTGCGACGGAGATTCGGTTGGCGATCGAGAAGCACTCGTTTTTGCGGACTACGTAGAAATAAAACTTAAGAACGTCATTGCTACGTATGACTGTTTCAAGGACCCGGCCGAATAACCAAGCGGTGAACGTGCGGACTGGAAGTGGTTTGAGGACGAGCGGGTGGAAACCCCGCCTGGGTAGTCGTTAGCCACGAGCCCGGTATCGCGCGTTGCAGCGCGTCGGGCAACAGGCGCGTTGAAGCGTACACAGACGGGGCCCAAGGATGAATGGACTGGATTGGCTGTCCAGCCGTACACGGTATTGAGCCCCGAAGTTTGGTGACTCTCGGATCCTGCCCAAGGTTTGTTCACGCTGGAAGGCAACACCGGCAACCGCGTCAAAGGCCGCACGGGCTGCGATTGGTCCGACGATCGCCACGAGGAAGGTGAATTGGACTTCGAACGGCGAAGAAGAAGTTTGGGGCGAAGGTGCGCCGCGTGGCCATGCAGATGGGCCTGCGTTGGCTGCGACGCCGCAGTCAAGCGGCGACCATGAGCCGCCGCGGAGTGATCGCAGTCGTTCGGCGAGAGGAAGTGGGACCGCACGCCGCCAGCCGTCCTCGGACTGTATCGCATGAGGCTGGACGGTTGACATCGCCGGCGGTGGCGGATACGATACCATACTATCATGGCGGGTCCACCAATCGTTCTCGATACCAATGTCCTTGTTGCCGCATTGCGCTCGCGGCGAGGTTCATCGTACCGACTGTTGTCGTTGGTCGATGTGACATTCAACGAACGCGACTTCCGAGACTGTTCGGCGTCAATTAGCAGTGTTCTTTAGCGACAATTAGACGGTCCGAGCGAAAGTCGGGATTCAGGATGGTTCGGAGCCAGGTTCTGATTCCTGCGAAGCGGCTGGGGCGTTCTTCTTCTGCTGCGCCTCTTCGAGTCGATAACTCTGGAGATTCAGCTCGATGATCACGGAGTGATGGATCAAGCGATCGATCGCCGCGGCCGTGGTCATGGGGTCTTTGAAGATCTGCTCCCATTTGGAGAACGGCAGGTTGCTGCTCAAGAGCACACTCCCGCGTTCGTACCGCTCGGCCAACAGCGTGAACAGGACTTCCATCTCTTCGCGGCTCTGCTGGACATAGCCCAGGTCGTCGATGATCAGGGCCTCGTACTTGCGGAGTGCCTTGAGCAGCCGCTCCAGACGCAGATCGCGTTTGGCTCGCAACAGTTCCTGGACGAGCAGTTGGCAAGTGGTGAAGCAGACCGAACGGCCTTGCCGGACCAGTTGGTTGCCCAAGGCACACAGGAGATTGGTCTTCCCGGAACCGGGCCTCCCGAAGATCAGCACATTGTCCTGACGGTCCAGGAACCGGCCGCTGCGCAGGGTCTCGAATTGCTGTCTCACCGGCAGCGGAAGACGCGACCAGCGGAATTGTTCCCAGGTCTTTCCCGCCAACAAGTTCGAGTTCCGCATCAATCGCTCGATCCGGTTCTGGTGTCGGGCTTGGCATTCCTTGCTCGTCAGTTCCGCCAGGAACTGGAGGTGCGTCCAGCCTTCCCGCGCCGCCTGGTCCGCCACCAGCGGATGCTGTTCGCGAAAGATTGGCAGACGCAAAGCCTTCAGTTGCTCCGACAGCTTCTCGATGTCGGTCGTAGGCCGCGAACTGGGCGTCGACGCGACAGGTTTCTTCGAGGCTCGCGCGGGACTGGCCGACTTCGTGGTCGTCGGTCTCGGTGGTCTGTTCATCGTACACTTCCTTGTGTGAGAGGAGAGAATCAAACACGTCCAGATCCGGCGACTCGACGGTCACCGCCGTCGGCTCGGGGATCGGTTGCCTGCTTTGGACCGCGTCCAGAATTCCTTGGACGACGATGGCCTTGCCTTCCGCCAGGAACCAGCGCAGCACGTCGTCCACCAGGTCCAAACCTTCCTGCTTGGCGGCCTGCAAGATCTTCAGGTACTGCTTGACCGCCCCCCGCTCGTCGTGCCTGGAAAGCAACTGGTCGTAGGCCATCCGAAACCGCGTGGTGGGGTACATGCGGTGGACATATTGATAGTTGACAAACGCGCCCGGCTTGCGGATCAGGGAGTCGATCATGTGGCGAAAGTCGATCCGCTCTTTGCCCTGGCCAAACAGTCTCGGCAGACGTTCC